>NZ_JAHWCI010000005.1 GCF_019550915.1 Mumia sp. zg.B17 | reverse complement strand
CCCCCCCCCACGACCCATTTGTGCGTCCGGAGCGCGGAGATCCCGCGCCCGGGTGCAGAGATGAGCGAGACTGAGCGCATACAGCGCGGAAGGAATCACGATGAGCGAGCGTGGCAACCGGGGCGGTCAGGACCGAGGAGGCCAGGGGCGCAGCGGTCAAGGCCGTGGCGGCCAGGGCGGAAGCGGTCAGGGCGGAAGCGGTCAGGGTGGCAGCGACCGGGGCCGTGGCGGCCCGGGGAGCGACCAGAGCCGTGGCGGCGGTCAGGGCGACCGGCGGGGTGGCCCGTCGAGCCGTGGCACTGGTCCCCAGCGTTCGGGTGGGAGGCCTGGCGGATCTGCCGGCGGCTCTCGCGGACCGCGACGTGACGACGACCGCTCACGTCCCCCTCGCGACGGCGACCGCTCGCGTCCCTCTCGTGACGGTGACCGCTCGCGTCCGCGCCGTGATGACGACCGGCAGAGTGCTCCGCGCCGGGTCGAAGGCCCACCGATTCCGGACGGCGTCCACCCCGACCAGCTCGACAAGAGCATCCGTCGGCTCCTGACGTCGCTCACCCCTGGCAAGGCAGACTCGGTCGCGTCCCACCTCGTGGCCGCAGGCATCCTGATCGACGAGGATCCTGACCTGGCCTACAAGCATGCACGCGCTGCTCGTGAGCTCGCGCCCCGGATCGGCGTGATCCGCGAGGCTGCCGGCGAGACGGCGTACGCGGCCGGCCGGTGGGCCGATGCCCTCGCGGAGCTGCGCGCCGCGAAGCGGATGACGGGCGGCTACGACCACATCGCCCTCATCGCCGACGCCGAGCGTGCGCTCGGGCGTCCCGACCGGGCGCTACGGGTCATCGCCGATGCGCGCGAGAAGATCACGGACATCGACGTCCGGGTCGAGGCCGCGATCGTCGCCGCCGGTGCGCGTCGTGACCTGGGCCAGGTCGACGCGGCCATCGCCCTCCTGCAGCAGGAGCCGCTCCACAACTCGAGCCCCACGACGTGGCTGGCTCGCCTTCGGTACGCGTATGCGGATGCGCTCGCGGAAGCCGGCCGTACACAGGACGCTCTGGAGTGGTTCCACCGTGCGCTCGGGGCTGATCCGCAGCACACCACGGACGCTCAGGAACGGATCGCGGCGCTCGAAAAGGCCTGACCTGGGGTGACACGCCGACCGGGGGGCACGCGGTCAGGCGTCGTCGTACACTCGTGCCTCCGCCCTTTTGCTCGAGGAGGATTCTGCGTGCGTTTCACAGTCAGGCGTGTGGTCGTGGCCGCGGTTGCGGCGACGGTCGTGGTCGGCGCCGGCGTAGTCGGCGTGACCGGCGTCCACAACCCGCTCCCTGTCTCGGCCGACGCCGCAGGAGCCTCGGCCGCGGCGGGAAGCGCCGTAGGATCTGCCGAGACGACCGTCCCTGCGGGGACGGCGCGCTACCGGCCGAACGTCGTCGCGATCGTCGCCGATGACCTCGATTCCTCGCTCGTGAAGTACATGCCCAACGTCAAGAAGCTCCAGGCGCGCGGCGCCGACTTCAGGCGGCACTTCGTCGTCGACTCGTTGTGCTGCTCGTCCCGCGCCTCGTTCCTGACGGGGATGTACCCGCACAACTCGAAGGTTTACAACAACATCCCTGGCGGTGACGCTGCTAAGCCGGTCGGTGGCTATCCGGCCTGGGTCAAGGCCAAGAACGACACGAAGACGTTCGCCTACGCGATCACGCGCCCCGACGCCGGCTATCGCACTGCCTTCTTCGGCAAGTACATCAACCGCTATCCGGGCACGCCCGGGACCCCGCCGCCACCGGGCTGGCACACCTTTAACGCGCTGACCACCAACATGTACGCGATGTGGAACTACACGATGACCTCGGTGACCCGCAACCGCGCTGGCGACCGGGTCCTGACCAACCGCCGCTTTGGCACCAAGGACAGCGAGTACTCGACCGATGTCCTGCGCCGCATGGCGGTGCGACACCTGCAGGCCGCCGAGCGTCAGAACACGCCGTTCTTCGTCGAGATCGCCCCGACGGGCGTGCACCACCGCAACGTCAAGGCGGCGCGCAAGGGTGACGCGAAGTATCCGCCGGCGGTGCGCGACCGACCCCGCACCGGCAAGAAGGCCAAGAAGAACCCGCGGCTGCGTTACGGCGACTGTGGTCCTGTGCGCTGCGACCGGGTCGACGTCAGCAAGCACCCGAGCTTCAACGCCAGCCGCGGGACCTCGCGGCCGCGCTATGCCGACGGCCGCATCGCGCCGTCCTTCGGCCAGACCAAGAGGCTCAACCGCCAGCAGGTCAAGAAGATGAGCAACCACTACCGCAACCGCGTCCGGATGGCTCAGTCGGTCGACGACCTCGTGGGCGCCGTGATGCGCACGGTCGGGCCTGACACCTACATCGTCTTCACCAGCGACAACGGCTACCACCTCGGCCACCGGCGGCTCAGCCCTGGAAAGTCGAGCGCGTACGACACGGATATCCGTGTCCCGCTCGTGATCGCCGGCCCGGGTGTCGTCCGTGGGCCTCGATACCAGGTCGTGCAGAACATCGACGTGGCGCCGACGTTGGAGCAGATCGCCGGGATCAAACCGTCGGCCGTCCGTGACGGGCGCTCGCTGATGTCGATCCTGCGCAATCCACGCGCCGCTGGGTCGCGGTACGCGTTCATCGAGCACACCCGACCGCCCAGGTCCGCCGACGACCCTGACGGTGAGGGCCTGACCGGGGCGATCCCGTCGTACATCGCCGTCCGGTCCGCCGATACCCTCCTGGTCCGCTACGACACGCAGGACGGCGCCGAGGCCGGCCACACGTACGAGTACTACCGCGGCCTCTCGCGCGCGGGTGCCTGGGAGCGGTTCAACCTGTTCCGGCCGAGCGATCCCGTGGTGCAGGAGCTCCAGCGGCGGCTCGAGGCGTACGAGGACTGCAAGGGCGCAGGCTGCGTCGCGCTGACACGCTGAGCCCTGCTTGGGCCCGCCGCGCTCGCCCTCGGATCATCGGGCCAGGGTCCGGCGGGTAGGCTCGTTGTCGTGGCAGGACGAGATCTCGACGCAGCAATCAAGTCCCTCGACGCGACGATGACGTCGATCGAGGCCGTTCTCGACCTCGACACGATGAGGGCAGAGATCGCCGAGCTCCAGGAGAAGGTGTCCGCACCCGACCTGTGGGACGACCAGGCGCACGCCCAAGAGGTCACCGGGCGGCTGTCGGTCCTACAGGCCGAGACCGAGCGCGTCATCAGCCTCCGGCAGCGCATCGACGACGTGAGGGTGCTTGTCGAGCTCGGCCGCGAGGCTGACGACGCCGACGTCCTCTCCGAGGCCGACGTCGAGCTCGAGCGGATCGAGAAGGCTGTCGAGGCGCTCGAGGTCCGCACGCTGCTGTCGGGGGAGTACGACGCCCGCGACGCCCTCGTCACGATCCGCTCCGGCGCCGGCGGCGTCGACGCCGCCGACTTCGCCGAGATGCTGCAGCGGATGTACATCCGCTGGGCCGAGCGCCACAAGTACTCCGTCCAGGTCTACGACACCTCGTACGCGGAGGAGGCGGGCCTCAAGTCCACGACCTTCGCCGTCAAGGCGCCGTACGCGTACGGCACGCTCTCGGTCGAGTCGGGCACGCACCGGCTCGTCCGGATCAGCCCCTTCGACAACCAGGGGCGACGTCAGACGTCGTTCGCCGCGGTCGAGGTCGTCCCCGTTCTCGAGCAGACCGACCAGATCGACATCCCCGAGGACGAGATCCGCGTCGACGTCTATCGCTCCTCGGGGCCCGGCGGCCAGAGCGTCAACACGACCGACTCCGCCGTCCGGCTGACCCACATCCCGACCGGCACGGTCGTGAGCTGCCAGAACGAGAAGAGCCAGCTCCAGAACAAGGCCAGCGCCATGGTCATCCTGAAGGCCAAGCTGCTCGCGCTCAAGAAGGCGGAGGAGCGCGCCCACCTCGACGAGCTGCGCGGTGACGTCCACGCCTCGTGGGGCGACCAGATGCGGTCGTACGTCCTCAACCCGTACCAGATGGTGAAGGATCTGCGGACCGACTACGAGACGGGCAACACCCAGGCGGTCTTCGACGGCGAGATCGACGGGTTCGTCGAGGCCGGTATCCGGTGGCGGCGTGGCGCTGAGGGAAGCACTCCGTAGCCTTGCGTACACTCGCACGGTGATCCGCTTCGAGAATGTCAGCAAGACCTATCCGGGGCAGCCGCGACCGGCCCTGGAGAAGATCAGCCTCGAGATCGAAAAGGGCGAGTTCGTCTTCCTCGTCGGCCAGTCGGGCTCGGGCAAGTCGACGTTCCTCCGCATGATCCTTCGCGAGACCCGTCCCTCGACCGGCCGCGTCTACGTCGCCGGCAAGGAGATCAACCGCCTCGCCAACTGGAAGGTCCCCAAGCTGCGGCGCCAGCTCGGCACCGTCTTCCAGGACTTCCGCCTGCTGCCCAACAAGACGGTCTCCGAGAACGTCGCGTTCGCGCTCCAGGTGATCGGCAAGCCCCGCTCGGAGATCCGGCGCGTCGTGCCGGAGACCCTGGAGCTCGTGGGCCTGGAGGGCAAGGGCGAGCGCATGCCCGACGAGCTCTCCGGCGGTGAGCAGCAGCGCGTCGCGATCGCGCGCGCGTTCGTGAACCGACCGATGATCCTGATCGCCGACGAGCCGACCGGCAACCTGGACCCGGTCACGTCGGTGGGCATCATGAAGCTGCTCGACCGGATCAACCGCACCGACACCACCGTCCTGATGGCGACGCACGACGCGGGGATCGTGGACCAGATGCGCAAGCGGGTCATCGAGCTCAGCGGTGGCGTGCTGGTCCGTGACCAGTCGCGCGGCGCCTACGACTACGAGAACTGACGAGGACCGATGGCACTGGGAAGCATCTTCTCCGAGCTCACGACAGGGCTGCGGCGCAACTTCTCGATGACGGTCTCGTTGGTCGTCACGATGAGCGTGTCGCTGGTCCTCGCCTCTCTGGGGCTTCTCCTGCAGGCGCAGGCCGACCGTACGGAGAAGTACTTCGGCGACCGGCTCCAGATCCAGGTCAACCTCTGCACGCAGAACTCCTCCGCGGAGACGTGCGTCGGCGGGCGGGCGACCGAGGAGCAGGAGCAGGCGGTCGCGGCTGCGCTCGACGGCAACCCCGAGGTGCGCTCCGTCGAGCGCTGGAGCCCCGAGCGCAACTACGAGCAGGCGCAGGAGTGGCTCGGCCAGAACGAGGAGGACCGCAAGCAGCTCGAGGCGCTAGGCCCGGAGTCGTTCGGCACGTCCTACATGGTGACGCTGCGCAACCCCAACCAGTTCGAAGGGGTCCAGAGCCAGATCAGCGGCATGGACGGCGTCAACTCGGTGGTCAGCATGCGCGACCTCCTCGCCCCGCTCTTCGAGGTGCTCTCCAAGCTCCGGTGGGCCGCGCTCGGGACGTCCTTGCTCCTGATCGTCGCCGCCGTCCTCCAGGTCTCCAACACGATCCGGATGACCGCGTACGCCCGTCGTCGCGAGATCGGCATCATGCGCCTCGTCGGTGCGTCGTCCTGGCACATCCAGCTGCCCTTCCTCCTGGAGTCGCTGGTCGCCGCGGTGATCTCGGCCGTGCTGGCGTGCGCCGGCCTGGCGGCGTTCATGCACTTCGTCGTGTACGGGTTCCTCCGTGACCGGCTCGCCGGTCTCACCACCTGGGTGCGCTGGGAGGAGGCGCTCACGGTCATGGGATACACGACCGTGCTGGCGCTGCTGCTGGCCCTGGTGCCGACGGTCGTGATGACGCGCCGCTACCTGAAGGTCTAACCGAGTCGTTGGTCTCGACCAACGGTTGCGGCACGCCCGGGCGCGTCGAAATGCGCGGAAGGTCCCGAATGACGGGCTAGCGTCACCCACGGAACTTCCCCGACCAGAGGCAGGCCCGTGGTGCGACTCGTCATTCCCCGGCGTGCCGGCACGCGCGTCCGCACCGCCCTCGTGCTCTGCCTGCTGATCGCGCTGACCGGAGCGGCTGCGAGCCCGACGCTGGGTGACGACAAGGACGACCTCAAGAACCGCCGCAACCAGGTCCAGTCGGAGATCTCGGGAGCCCAGGCCGAACTCGACCAGTCGAGCGCCCAGCTCGCCGCCGCGACCCGGACGCTGCAGAGCTCTCAGGTGAGCCTGTCGTCGGCGCAGACGTCCCTGGCGACCACGCGGGTCCAGCTCGCGGCGGCCCAGGCACGTGATGCCGCGATGCAGGCAGCGCTCCTCAAGGCGCAGGCCGAGCTGGTCGTCGCCAAGAAGGACGCGAAGAGGGGACGCCGGAGCCAGCGCCGGGCCTCCCGTGTGGTCGAGCGGATGACCGTCGAGTCCCTGCAGGGCGGGTCGCCCAGCCTGCGGGCGTTCTCTGCCCTGGTCAACGGCGTCGATCCGGCGGCGTACGGCAAGCAGGTCAGCCTCGACCAGGCCGTCACTGACGCCCGCCTCGCCAAGGTTGACACGCTCGAGGCGACCAGCATCGTCCTCGACCTGCACCGCGAGAAGGTCCAGAAGCTTCGCGACGAGGTCAAGGTCAAGCGCGAGGAGGCAGCCGAGAACCTCGCGACGCAGCAGCGGCTCGAGAAGGATGCGCGCGAGCAGGAGGCCGAGGTCGCCCAGCTCGTCCAGGCCAACGCGGTCGCCCAGACCACCGCGCAGCAGGCCCGATCCTCTGACGCCGCCCAGCTCGCCGCCCTGGAGTCCGAGCGCTCCTCGATCTCCGGGAGGCTGAAGGCGATCGCAGCCGCGGAGCGCGCCGCACTGGCCCGAGCGGAGGCGCGCGAGCGGGCGCGGCAGCGCAAGGAGGCACAGAAGAAGCGCGACGGCTCCGGCGGTGGTGGGAATGGCGGCGGCTCGGCGTCCGGCGACTCCGGCAACTCCGGTGGCGGCGGTGGCGGGGGCGTGGGCGGCGGCGGTGGTGGCGGCTCGTCCTCGGGCAACCCCCTCTCGTACCCCGTGAGCGCCCCCATCACGTCCTCGTACGGCATGCGCTTCCACCCGGTCCTGCACTACTGGAAGCTGCACGACGGGACCGACTTCGGCGCTGCCTGCGGGACGCCTGTGAGAGCGGCGGCCGGGGGGCGGGTCGTGGACCGCTACTTCAACGCCGGCTACGGCAACCGCGTCATCATCGCCCACGGTCAGAACCGCGGCTACAGCGTCGCCACGACGTACAACCACCTGTCGCGGTTCTCGGCGCGGCCCGGCGAGCGCGTCCAGCGTGGAGAGGTCATCGGCTATGTCGGGTCGACGGGCTACTCGACCGGGTGCCACCTGCACTTCATGGTGCTGCTGGACGGTGACACCACCAATCCCATGAAGTGGCTCTGACGGCGGGGGCGGTTCTCGATCAGCGCCGCCGGCGACGGTCGGTGAGCAGATCGACGAGCCCGAGGACCAGCGCGCCGACGACGAAGGCCACCGTGGTCCGCAGGGCGAGGGTCATCGACGCCACGTAGTCGCCGTCGGTGCTCTCGAGCTGGCTGAAGAACTGCGCGAGCACCAGCGCGACCCCGATCGCGCTGCCGACGCGCTGCGCCGTCTGGAGCATGCCACCCCCGGCACCGGCGTGACGGACGTCGACCTCCGACAACGTGATCGTGACGTTGGGGGAGATCACCAGCCCACCACCGAAGCCGGCGACGACCAGCGGCAGGGCCAGCCACAGGCCGACGCGGTCGTCGAGGTGGGGGACGAGCAGGTCGACGCCGACCAGCCCGACGATGACGAGGACGAGGCCGCTCACCACGAGCGCTCGACCGTACTGGTTGACGAGCCGACCACCCAGCCACGCCGCCACCGCCGCGCCCAGCGCGAACGGCATCTGGGTGAGACCGGCCTCGAAGGCGGTGTAGCCGAGGCCGTTCTGCAGATACAGGGTGAGGACCAGGAAGATCGAGGTGAAGCCGGCGAAGTAGAGGGTGCCGAGCCCGAGACCGAGCATGTACGAACGGATCCGTACGAGCGAGAGGTCGACCAGCGTCGCCCGGCCGGAGCGGGCCCACCAGCGCTCCCACGCGGCAAACGCGACGAGCAGCGCGAGGGCGACGCCGACGATCCACCACGGGCGCGAGGAGAGCGCCTCGCCCCGCGCCCCGTCCACCAAAGGCAGCAGCACGAGGAAGGTGGCTCCGCCGAAGAGGAGGACACCGACCGGGTCGAGCGACTCCCGTGGCCCGGGCTCGGACCGGGGGAGCCAGCGCAGGGCGAGGACCAACGCCACGATGCCGACCGGGACGTTGACGAAGAACACGTACCGCCACCCGTGCTCGGCGCCGCCGAGGGTGACGAGCGCGCCGCCGAGAAGAGGGCCGACCGCGGTCGAGATGCCGACCGTCGCACCGAACAGTCCGAACGCGCGGGCTCGTTCGTCGCCGCGGAACATGGTCTGGATGAACCCCGAGACCTGCGGGTTGATCAGACCGCCCCCGACCCCCTGGAGGATCCGGGCCGCCGCCAACCACGCGGGATCGGACGCCGCGCCCGCCAGCGCGCTCGACGTGGTGAAGACGACCAGGCCGATGCAGAAGACCACCTTCCGGCTCAGTGCGTCACCCAACCGCCCCGCCGGGACGAGCACGATGCCGAACGCGAGCGAGTAGCCGGCGACGATCAGCTGGATCTGTGAGTCCGACGCCTCGAGCCCGCTGCGGATCGACGGCAGCGCGACGTTGACGATGCTGACATCGAGCAACGTCATGAATCCGGCGGTCAGGCACACCACGAGTGCGCCCCAGCGTGTGTCCCGAGGTGCGTCCGTCACCGTCCGAAGGTACGCCGTCACGGGCCGGTACGCGGATCGATCACCTCCCTCCCGTGAAACTGGTCGACGACGCTGGGAGAATGGTCAGATGGCCAAGGACACCGGCATCAAGCTGATCGCGCAGAACCGCAAGGCGCGGCACGACTACCACCTCGACGCCACGTACGAGGCGGGCATGGTCTTGTCCGGGACCGAGGTCAAGTCCTTGCGTGAGGGGCGGGCCAACCTCACCGACGGCTGGGCGGACATCGAGGGCGGCGAGGTGTGGCTCCACGGGGTGCACATCCCCGAGTACGCCCAGGGCACCTGGACCAACCACACCGCTCGCCGCAAGCGCAAGCTGTTGCTGCACCGCCGTGAGATCGAGAAGATCGAGAAGGCCGTGTCGACGCCGGGCGTGACGCTCGTGCCCCTCTCGCTCTACTTCTCCTCCGGGCGGGCCAAGGTCGAGATCGCGGTGGCACGGGGCAAGAAGGCGTGGGACAAGCGCCAGGCGATCGCCGAGCGCCAGGCCACGCGCGAGGTGCAGGCCGAGGTGGGGCGCCGGGTGAAGGGCATGCCGGGATGACCTTGGCGGGGATCGCCTCTGCCGGCGAAGACCTGCGGGACGAGGACCTGCCTGCTCTGGCGGACGCACTGGGGATCCCGGGGTTCTTCGACGTGCACGTGCACTTCCTCCCGCCGCGGGTGATGGACAAGGTCTGGTCCTACTTCGACTCCGTCGGACCGCTGACCGGCCGGCCGTGGCCGATCCGCTACCGCCAGCCCGTCGACGAGCGCGTCGAGCAGCTCGGCCGGATGGGCGTCCTCCGCTACTCGGCTCTCCCGTACGCGCACAAGCCCGGGATCTCCGAGTTCCTGAACGACTGGGCCGCGGGCTTCGCCGACAGCTTCGGCAACGCGCTGCGGTCCGCGACGTTCTATCCCGAGCCTGAGGCCGGGTCGTACGTCCGACGCTCGATCACCGACGGCGTCGAGATCTTCAAGACCCACCTGCAGGTCGGCGACTTCGACCCGACCGACCCGTACCTCGACCCGGTCTGGGGCGCGATCGCCGATGCTCAGGTGCCGGTCGTCGTGCACGCGGGATCCGGGCCGGCGCCTGGGACCTACACCGGGCCTGAGCTGATCGGCCGGGTCCTCGCCGCGTACCCCACCCTGCCGATGATCGTCGCCCACATGGGGATCCCCGAGTACGAGGACTTCCTCGGGCTGGCCGAGCGCTACGTCAACGTCCGTCTCGACACGACGATGGTGTTCACCGACTTCACCGAGGAGACCGCTCCGTACCCGCGTGACCTGCTGCCTCGGTTGCGCGATCTCCAGCCCAAGGTGTTGCTCGGGACCGACTTCCCGAACATCCCGTACGCCTATGCGCACCAGGTGGAGGCGCTCGCACGACTCGACCTGGGGGACGCGTGGCTGCGCGACGTCCTGTGGCACAACGGCCTGCGGCTGTTCGACGCCTGAGGTGACCTGTGGAATGCCGGTCGTCGCTGCAAGGTTGGACCAGGTATCGTGGTCGTGCGCGAGCGGTTCAGAGCCGGTCGCGTGGCGTCACAGTTGACAACATCACAGCGGGGCTGATCGGTTTCGACTTTGGTCGTACGTAGCAGGAGAAGCGAGCCGAGAATCCAGGGTCATCTCGTAAACGTTCCTTGGAAACCAATAAGTGCCAATTCTAAGCGCACTGACTTCGCCCTCGCCGCCTGAGGCGAGCTAGGTGAAGGGTCGGCCTGGGAACGCCTCCGTCCCAGTCACCGGCCTCAGCTAGGAGGCTTGCTCTGTTAGTCCGGTCGCGGGACTGACAGGGGACATCAACAGCGACTGAGCCTGTCGACGACGCGTCTGCTCGAGCGTCGGGGCTGAGAAAACGACATAGCAGTCTGCGCTCGGAGAAGTCCTGGTTCTGCGCTGAAGGACGCGGGTTCGATTCCCGCCAGCTCCACCACATGCAGTCCCCGCACCACGAGGCGCTCCCGGCCACCGGCCGGGAGCGCCTCTGTGTTTTCTCTCAGGCTGTCTGCAGCGCGGCGTCATGTCTCCGCGCGGATCCCTCCGACCCGCATGCGTCATTCATGCAGACCAGCCGCGTCACGCCCCGAGTCTCCGGTCCGGACCTCGCGGACGGTGGCGACCGCTGCGGCTGCCTCGGCGGCGGGCAGCGCCGAGCGTACGCCCCACTCGAAGAACGCCAGCGCGAACAGGGCGACGGCGACCATGTCGACACCGGACGGCAGCAGCTCACGGCCCCCGCCGAACCTCCCGACGAAGGTCAGGGTCAGCAGCCCGACGTAGTAGGGACCGAGCCACACGAGCGAGCGCAGCGCCAGGGCTCGCCTCAGCTCGGGGTCCCGGACCATGCGCCACGCCAGCACGGCGATGCCGACCGCGATCGGGATCGTCACCTTGATCATCGTGTCCCACCCGGTCCAGTAGACGATCAGGCTGACCACGACGAAGGCGACGCGTGCGAGCACGGGCAGCCCGCGGAGGCGGAACGGCCGTACGCGGTCAGGCACCTGGCGACGCAGCGCGACGACGGTCACCGGGCCGAGCGACATCGACAGCACGATGGCGCCGGAGTTGAAGGCGAGCAGCTCCGACCAGCCGTCACGGAAGACGAGCAGCAGCAGGAGCCCGGCCGCGAGGTTGAGGACCATCGCACGCAGCGGGACGCCGTGACGCGAGAAGACCGACACGGTCCGTGGAAAGAGGCCGTTCTGTGCCACCGCCACTGCGAGCCGGCCGGTGGAAGCCGTGGAGACCAGACCTGCGCCGAACGGCCCGAGCACCGCGTCGGCCAGGACGAGCTTGGCGAGCACGGCCATGCCGAGGCCGGTGAGCAGTGCGGCGAGCGGGCCGTTCGCCCCACCGCTATCGAGGCCGGCCCAGCCACGATCGAGGTCCCCTGGGTCGACCGCGCCGACGAAGCCGACCTGGAGGGCGGTGAAGAGCGCGGTGCAGATGAGGATGCCTCCTACGAGTGCTACCGGGATGGTCCGCTGCGGCCGCCGTGCCTCGCCCGCGAGGTCGAGCGCGTGTCGGAAGCCGAGGAACGCAAAGACGACGCCACCCGTGGTGAGGGCCCCGAGGACTCCGGCCACGCCCTCGGGAGCGAAGCCGGTCTCGCGGATCGGCGCGGACGAGAACTGAGTGAGGAGAGCAACGGTGACGGCCACCGGGATGAGCAGCTTCACCCAGGTCAGCGCGGTGTTGACCCGGGTGAAGAGCGCCACCCCGTACGCGTTGAGGGCCGTGAAGGCCACCAGGACGACGGCTGCGGCCGCGATGCCCGGGAGGCTGAGCGGACTCTCGCCGCCCGAGGAGGTCTCAGCGACGAAGAGCCAGTCGAAGGCCGCCTCGTTGCTGGCGTACTCGAGCATCGCCTGGGTCTCGATCGGCGCCGCGGTCACGTACCCCACCCAAGCGACCCAACCGATCGCGATGCCGACGCCTTGTCCGTGACTGAAGGTGGGAAGGAGCCCGAGGCCCCCGACGACCGGCAGCATGGCAGAGACCTCGGCGAAGACGAGCACCACCGTGATCAGCATCAGGCTCGCGATCGGCCACGCGATGATGGAAGCGGGTCCGGCCTGCTGGGCAGCGAACAGCGGGGCGAACAGGATGCCGGATCCGACCACGCCGCCGACGACGACGAAGGTCAGGCCGAGTGGGCCGACGGAGCGGCTGGGAGCGTGCGGCGCAACCATCACAGTCGACGGTATCCATGGCCCGCCACCTCGGCACGCTCACTGTCGTGCCGCCGACCACGCTCGACGGGCCCGATTCGGTGAGGGAATCGGGAATCCTCGGCGGAAAACCCCGATCTCCTCACCAAATCCGGGAGAGGGGGCGGGGCGGGGCGGGGGCCCCGGACGTACGAAAGTCTCCGCCCGGATGGACGGAGACCCTTCGTACGGGGTGCTGCTCTTAGTCGGAGTCGGTCCCGTCCTGCGGGGGGACCGGGTCGATCCGCCAGGTGACACCGCTCGTCAGGGTGGTGACGATCTCGGTGACGGCGCGGTGCTCAGGATCGCGCGGTTGTCCTGAGGTCGAGGCCTTCACCTCGTCCTGAACGCCCTTGCTGCGGAAGACCCCCATGTGTCGGACGTTATCAGCTGGCGCGGCGCTCGGTGCCGGTCTCGACCAGGGCGTTGCGCTCGCCGGTGTTGAGGCCGCCCCACACGCCGAAGGGCTCCCGGACGCGCAGTGCGTGGTTGAGGCACTCGTTGACCACCGGGCAGACGGCGCAGTACGCCTTGGCCTTGGCCTCACGGTCGTGGCGCTTCTTGCCACGCTCGTGCTCGGGGCTGAAGAAGATGGACGTGTCGGCGCCGTTGCATGCGCCCTGGAACTGCCACTCGTACTCGTCCATCAGGGGCATCGGGAGGCGGGAGATACTGCTGCTCATGTCTACTGCTCCTCAATCGTGCTGGTCTTATGTGGTGCCAAGTCGTGCGCGGTCGCGGTGACCGGATGTCTCATGTCGGGGTGGGTGCGAACCAGTCGTTGTTGATCGTTCGCACCGAGATCGTGCTGCGTGCGGCGTGCGCGGGGGAGAGGTCGGCCTCGGCGAACCGCCCGATCAGACGGTCGATCGTCAGGCGACCCTGGAGCCAGGGGCGGGACAGCGACGTGGTCATGCCGCGTCATCGATCAGGCCGGCGGCGGCGGCGAGCTCGTCGCGAGAGAGCCGCCCAACCTGCTCGATCCAGGTGGTGTCATCGGCGGCGTGCGTCCGTGCTGCGGCGCGGTGCGTCGCACGGATGACACTGCCTGCGGATGCCACTCCGGTCATTCCCTGGAGGAGCTCCTCCTGCAGGGCGAGCAAGGACCGGTGTCGCGGCAGGGACAGCACCGTGGTGATGCTGCGACCACGGCGGACCCGTACGGTCTGCTCGTTCGTCCTCACGGTGACTCCTTGCTCTCGGCGGGAGCCAAAACGTAGCACGCGAAGTTGTTCACCTGTCAAATCCCTGAACCAATTTTCTTGGTCAGAATCGCTGTAGATCCAGCGATCGGCCTCCGAAGCGTCCACGTTCAACCAGTTCAAGCCTGACGAATCGTGAGCAGGTTTATACTCTGTCGCAGACGCCGCCCGACTAGAGAGGCACCGGATGGCACCCTCTGAAGGCATGAGCGTGCGCGATGTCGCCGTACGCCTCGGCGTGCCGGCGGCGACCCTGCGCACGTGGGAGCGCCGCTACGGACTTGCTCCCTCAGGCCGCAGCGCGGGTGGGCACCGTCGCTACTCCGAGGAGGACGTCGGCCGGCTGGCCGTCGTGGCGCGGCTGGTCGCGGACGGCATGTCCCCCCAGCTCGCGGTCGCGGCCGTACGCGCCGACCCGCACGTGTCCCCGATGGGCCTCGGTCGGGCGCAGGAGCAGATCAGCGGCGAGCTCGTGTCGGTCCTCCTGGCGGCGGCCGCCCGCGGTGACACCGCGGCGATCCGTCGGCACGTGTCGCGCGCGGTGACCCAGCGCGGGGTCGCGCGCGCGTGGGACGAGGTCCTCGTCCCACTGCTCCAGGCGGTGGGCGAGCGCTGGCGGGACCCGGCGTTCGGGATCGCCGGCGAGCACCTGACGACCGAGATCGTCATGACGACCCTGCACGGTGCGACTGCCCGGGCCGAGCAGCGCACTCGCGGGTCGGCCGATGGAGAAGTCCTTCTCGCCTGCGCTGAGGAGGAGCAGCACTCGCTGCCGGTCGCCGCCCTCGAGGCCGCGCTCGCCGAGGCGGGGACGGCGAGCCGATCGCTCGGGGGACGGGTTCCTCTCCCGGCGATGGTGGACGAGCTGGTCAGGTCTCGGCCCAAGGTCGCGTTCGTGTGGGCCTCGATGCGTCGTCCCGACCCCAGTCTCCTCCTCTCGCTCCAGGAGTCCGCGCTGTCGCCGGTTCTCGTCCTGATCGGCGGTCCGGGCTGGGCCAAGGTCACGCCGCCCGAGCCTCGGGGAGGTGTGGTCTTCGAGCCGGTCGCGGACCTCCCGAGCGCGGTCGAGAGGATCGTCGTCGCCGTCCGCTCGTGGCAGGGCGCGCTGGTCGACGACGAGATCTGACCCCGGGCGCATCAGACGTCGGGCACAGCAGACGTCGGCTACGTGATCGACGCGGTCGGGCGTGCCTCGACCCGCGAGGCGGCCGCCGCGCCGCACAGCGCGAGCGCGGCCGCAGTGGCGAGGATCCCGGCCAGGACCGCGCCGGGCAGGGGCGTCCCCACGATCGCGATCGCCGCCCCTGCGACCGCGATCAGCATCGACTGGGAGATCGTCGCCGCGAGCATGGACGCGGCCGTGAGCCGGCCCTGCTCGTCCTCCGGAGCGAGCGCGAGGAGATGGGTCGTGAGCGTCGGGGAGCCGACACCCATGCCGATGCCGGCAGCAGCCCACAGTGCGAGCCCTGCCCAGACGGGGAGCCGGTCGATCGCGACCATGGCCGGACCGAGGATGCCGAGGCAGATGAGCGCGAACGATGCCCGCACGCGTCCGGTCACGGTCGTCCGACGCTGGACCGCGGACGTGCCGTTCACCTGGGAGCCCAGGGCCCACGACAGCCCCGTGATCGTGAGGCTGCTCGCCGCGGCTGCCGGTCCCAGCCCGTGGACTGAGGTCAGCATGAGCGGGATGAAGGCGCCGGCGCCGGCGAAGGACGCCGCCCGAAGGCCCTGGCTCGCGACCACGGCGGGCAGTCCGGCGGCGAACCGGGCGGTGCCACGAGGGAGCACGCGCCGTGCGCCGATCAGGATCAGCGCGAGTCCCGCGCCCACGGCGACACCTCCGACGATCGCCGTCGACCCGCTGTGTGCGCTGTGTTCGAGGCCCGGGCCGCCCAGCGTCAGGGCAGCCAGACCGGCGGACACCACGGCAGCCGAGACCAGGATCTGACGCGTGTCCGGGGGTGCCGTCGACGGCTCCGCGGCGTCCGCACCTCGAAGTGTCCGCAAGGACGGCCGCAGGGCGAGTGCGGCCGGCACCGTGAGGGCGATCGCGACCAGGAAGACGGACCGCCATCCGACCAGGTCGGCGAGCACCCCGGCGATCAACGGCCCGATCAGCGAAGGGACGATCCACGCGGTCGCCATGGCCGCGAACATCTTCGGACGAAGGCTCCTCGGGAGCACGCGGGCGACCAGTACGGTGAGGGCGACGTCGAGGAGCGCCTCGGCCACCCCCGTGCCGACACGTCCGACGAGCAGCACGGTCATGCCCGGCGCGGCTCCCATCACGAGCTGGGAGAACGTGAAGACGAGCAGGCCGGTCGCCAGCGCGGGAGTCGGCCCGCGCCGATCGCACCAGAGGCCCGCAGCGACCGTCGCGACGACCGAGGAGATCAGTGGTGCAGCGGCAGCCGCGCCGAAGAGCGCCATCCCGTCGAGGTGGCCGGCCACGGTGGGTAGGATCGCGACCGTCGCGCGGTTCTCGAACGCGCCGAGAGTGACGAGCGCGAGCGCTCCGACGACGAACGGCAGGCAGCGGGGATCCCACAGGCTCGAGGGAGTGTCCGAGCGGACGGAGGCAGGCATGAGCGAGATCGTCACACCTCAAGTTCACTGGAGGTCAAGCCACTGGCCGAGGCGTGCCCTTGTCACCCGTACGGGTCGTCGGTACGGTCACGTCGACCCCTACTCGAGGAGAAGCATGTCCAAGCTCGCCCCGCTCGCCGGAACGCTGATCGCCGCCACCGGCGCCGCCCACTTCGTCACCCCGCAGACCTTCGCGTCGATCAACGAGGCGGCGTT
Organism: Mumia sp. zg.B17; assembly: GCF_019550915.1. Taxonomy (GTDB): domain Bacteria; phylum Actinomycetota; class Actinomycetes; order Propionibacteriales; family Nocardioidaceae; genus Mumia. The sequence goes on along the minus strand of NZ_JAHWCI010000005.1, from coordinate 544,899 downwards.
CCCGGAGAACACCGGCGAGTGGATCAAGCGCAACGGAGCCACCGAGGTGGCGCTCGGGCTCGGACTGCTCTCGCGCCGCACCCGCAAGCTCGCCACCGTCGGGCTGGTCGCCTACACGTCGTTCCTGGGCAGCCGCGTCGCCGCCCACCGCGCCGGCTGAGTCAGGCGCACCCGACGCACGTGCGTGCGGCCGGTCGTACGGCGAGCCGTTCGGCCGGGATCGGTCGCCCGCAGCGCTCGCACACCCCGTAGGTTCCGGCGGCGGCACGACCGAGTGCGGCGGTGAGCTGCTCACGCTCAGCCTCGTGACGAGCAATCAGCGCGGACATCTGCTCGCGTTCCCACGCGATCGTCGAGCCCTCGGGGTCGTGCTCGTCGTCGGCGTTGGAGGACTCCGAGGCCGCCACGATCGCCGCATGGTCGCGGCGCAGCGCGGCCAGCAGCTCCTCCAGGCGCTCGAGACGCTCGACGATCGCGGTGGTGTCCACGAGCAAGCTCAACGACACCGGCAGGGTCGATCATTCCTGCCGGTCCACCCGGGCGATGTGACGATGGCCAGAGTCGGAGCACGGCCGCCGAACCGGGGAGTGACGATGCCGAGCACAGCAGAGGTGATGATCGAGACGGTCAAGGCCGCAGGTGTCAAGCGGGTGTACGGCCTGCCCGGCGACTCGCTCAACGCCTTCACCGACGCGCTGCGCAAGGACGGAACGCTCGAGTGGGTGCACGTCCGCCACGAGGAGGTGGCCGCGCTGGCTGCCGCTGCGGAGGCGCACCTGACCGACGAGGTCGCCGTCGTGGCCGCGAGCTGCGGGCCCGGCAACCTCCACCTCATCAACGGTCTGTACGACGCCCAGCGCAGCCGGGTGCCTGTCGTCGCCATCGCCTCCCACATCCCGAGCTCGGAGATCGGCAGCGGCTACTTCCAGGAGACCCATCCTCAGCAGCTTTTCCAGGAGTGCTCCGTCTACTGCGAGATGGCAGGGACGCCCGAGCAGCTGCCACGGATCCTCGAGATCGCGTTCCGTACAGCCGTGGCCGAGCGAGGCGTCGCGGTCGTCGTGGTGCCGAGCGACGTGATGCTGGCCGAGGCCTCAGGGCGCCGTCCTCCGTCGACGATCCAGGCGAGCCGCGCTGTCGTCGTCCCGGCCCATACCGACCTGCTGCGCGCTGTCGCCCTGCTCGACGCCGCCGAGCGGGTGACGATCCTCGCCGGCGCGGGGTGCGCCGGGGCTCACGGCGAGCTGGTCGGTGTCGCGGAGGTGCTCAAGGCTCCGATCGTGCACACGATGCGCGGCAAGGAGTACGTCGAGCACGACAACCCGTACGACGTCGGGATGACCGGGCTGCTGGGCTTCTCCTCCGGGTACCGCGCGATGGAGGCGTGCGACGTGCTGCTCATGCTCGGCACCGACTTCCCCTACCCGCAGTTCTTCCCCGAGCACGCGGCGGTGATCCAGGTCGACGTGCGCGGTGCACAGCTCGGGAAGCGGACGCCGATCGATCTCGGGCTGGTCGGCGACGTCGGTGAGACCCTGCGCGTGCTGACCCCGCTGCTCGACCCGCGCAGCGACGACGGCCACCTGATGAAGATGCTCGCGCACTATGCCCGGAGCCGCAAGGAACTCGACGAGCTCGCCGGCCCGGGGGGTGACGGGCCGTTGCACCCGCAGTACGTCGCGCGGACGGTCTCCGAGATGGCCAGCGCCGACGCGGTCTTCACCTGCGACGTCGGCACGCCGGTGATCTGGGCGGCGCGCTACCTGGAGATGAACGGGCAGCGGTCGATCGTCGGGTCGTTCACCCACGGGACCATGGCGAACGCCCTGGGGCACGCGATCGGCGCCCAGGCGGCGTACCCGGGCCGGCAGGTGGTCGCCCTCTGCGGTGACGGAGGGCTGTCGATGCTCCTGGGCGACCTGATCACGCTCGTCCAGCAGGAGCTCCCGGTGAAGATCGTGGTCCTCAACAACGCGTCCCTGGCCTTCGTGGAGCTGGAGATGAAGGCGGCCGGCATCGTGAACTTCGGCACCGGTCTCACCAACCCGAGCTTTGCCGCGATCGCGCGGGCGATGGGCATGCACGGCGAGCGGGTCGACCAGCCGAACCGGCTGCCGCACGCGATCTCCGAGGCGTTCGAAGCGCCCGGACCGGCCGTCGTGGAGGTGATGGTGGCCCGTCAGGAGCTGGCCATCCCCCCGACGGTCACCGCCTCGCAGGCGAAGGGCTTCACGCTCTACGCACTCAGGACCGTGCTCTCCGGTCGGGGTGACGAGGTGGTCGACCTGGCCCGGACGAACGTCTTCGGGCGGCGGCGCGACCGCTGAGCACCTGAGGGCGGCCTCAGCGGGCGGCGTGGTCGCGCTTGAGCGCGACCACCCTCGCGGCCGCCTCCTCGACCCGGGCCTGGAAGGCCGGGTCCTGGCTGGCCCGCGCGAACACTGCCGCAGTCATCTCGGGCATCTGCGCCGGATCGATCGCGAGCACGAGGTCGCCGCCGGCGCGGAGGAAGTCGACGGCGCGCTCGGCAGGCGTGCGGTCCTTGACCTGCTGCGCCGCCGAGAGGTCGTCGGACATCACCACGCCGTCGAACCCCATCCGCTCACGGAGCAGCCCGGTCACGATGGGTCGGGAGAACGCTGCCGGCTCGTGCGGGTCGATGCGGTCGAACGTCGCGGTCGCCATCATCACGACACGCGCTCCAGCGGCGATCGCGTCCTCGAACGGCCGCAGGTACGGGTCGGTCGCCGTCGTCTGCGAGTCGTGCACGTCGTCGCTGGTGTCGGTGTTGGCGGTCACCCGGCCGAGGCCGGGGAAGTGCTTCACGGTGCCGATCACGCCCGCGTCCTCCATCCCGCCGAGGAACGCGAGGCCCTTGCTGGAGACGGCCTGCGGCGTGAATCCGTACTGCCGGTCGAAGGCGCCGATCGGAGCGTTCTTGGGGGCGAACGCAGCGCTCGGCACCGTGTCGAGGACGGGGGCGAGGTTGAGGTCCACGCCGGCTGCCCGCAGCTCGCGCCCCCAGGTCGTCGCCCGGCTCCGCAGGGTCGCTGCAGACCATCCGCCCTGCGAGACCGCACTCGGCAGGTCGGTGAACCCCTGACCGCGCAGCACCTGGACCTGGTCGCCCTCCTGGTCGGTCGCGACGAGGAGGGGCACCGAGCCCGTGCTGTCTGACCCGACTTCGTCGCGCAGCGTGCGTACCACGCGGGCGGTCGTCGCGACCCCGTCGTCACTGCGGCCGCGCAGCATGACGTTGCCCACGTGGTGGTCGCGGATCGAGTCGAGGGTGGCGCTCTCCGCATCCGACGGGGACGTGCCGGTCATGAACACCTGGCCGACGACCTGAGGCAGGGTGAGTCCGGTCACGGCGGGAGGGCTGGGTGCCGACGGGCTGGGTGTCGACGGGCTGGGCTCGGAGGGTGCACTCGTGGCGGGCGTGGTCGTCGTCGTCGCCGAGGCCTCGGCGGCGGGCCGGGGTGCCGACTCGCCGCATGCCGGAAGGATGAGGACCGCGGCCAGCCCGAGCGCGAGACGACGCCGCGTCACCAGGGTTGCGCTCATGCGGCCCAGGGTAGTCGGCCACGTCGTGCCATCCGACCCGGCCGTGAACCCGCGACGCGGTTCACTGAAAGCAGGCATCGAATCGGACGATAGCGACCATAATGGCGTGTACTCGGGAAGGAGCGCGATGACCTCATCGATCACGTCGTCGCATGCGGCGCGCCTCACCACCGCGCTGGGGGCGATCAGGGCCGGAGACAACGACTCCGCCGTCGCCGCGATGAAGACCCTGCTCCGTGACCTCGGGCACGATCCGTCGGAGCTGCGCGCAGCGGCGGAGTACGTGCTCGTGATCGCTGCCGTCGAGTCCGGGGCCTGCGGGCAGGCCTCGCGGGCGGCAGCCGCCTGCCAGGCTGTCGGTCTGGCGCTCGACGAGCCCGGCTGGGTGGCGATCGGCTGTGCCACGCGTGCGATCGCGGTGCTCCAGGACGACCGCCCCGCCGACGCGGTGAAGGATCTCGTACGTGCCGAGTACGAGCTGCGCGACTCGCGCCGGGACGACCTGCGCGGGTGGGCTCACACCCACCTCGGCCAGGCCTACGAGAGGTTCGGCCTGTTCGAGCTCGCGGTGCCGCACTACGAGGCGGCGATGGCCATCGAGGACCGCCTCCTCGACCTCGCGGGCTCCCGCGCGATCGACGCGCGCAACCTCGCGTCGGTGAACTACCACTGGGCCAAGGAGCTCGACATGCTGATGGAGCCCGACCTCGAGTCCGAGGTCGAGCGGCGTCGCGTGGAGGTCGTGCGTTGGGCCGAGCGCTCGCTGACGCTCGCCGACTCCGAGCACGTCGAGGGCTCGGTCTTCCCACTGGCCCGGTATCTGCGCGCGGCAGCCGGCTGGCCCACGGACCCCGCTCGGTGGATCGGTGAGCTCCACGTGTGCCGGAGCAACCTCAGCGAGGCCCACGTGGGCTTCGAGATGGAGGCGACGGCACTCCTGGCGGTGGCCTATGTCGAGGTAGGGGAGATCGCCCAGGCCCAGCGCGAGGCGCGCAGGGCGCTGATCCGGCTCGACGGGATCGACGACCTGAACGTTCAGCGCTACGTCCGGTGGGCGACGTTGCGGGTCGCCGACGCGATGGGCTATCCGTCCGCGGGGGCGGGTCTCGGTTATGGACGGAGCGTGTCGTGGGCGTGGCGCCAGCAGCACCGCAGCGACCTCGAGATGATGCGTGCGGCGATCGCCGGGTACGAACGCTCGCGGGCGCACGACGCCGCTGTGCAGGCAGCGCGCGAGGACGCGCTCACCGGTCTGGGCAACCGTCGTGCCTTCGACGAGTGGATCGCCGACGCGGCGGTGTCGAGCACAGAGGTCTGTGTGGTTCTCGTCGACATCGACCGGCTCAAACAGCTCAACGACACCTACGGCCACGCCGTCGGTGACGACGCGCTCAAGACGGTGGGCGAGCTGATCCGTACCAACACCCGGAGCGAGGACCGGGCGGCCCGGCTGGGTGGTGACGAGTTTGCCATCGTGCTCTCCTCTCCCGATCCCGTCGAGGCCCAGCTGGTCATGGACCGTCTCCAGCTCGCCGCGCGGGTCGTCTCGCTGAAGCCATGGGTCGAACAGCCCGGCATCGGCCTGAGCATGGGCCTCGCGACGTGCAGCGAAGGGCTCTCCTCCGAGGCCCTGTACGCGGTGGCGGACGCGCGGATGTACGAGGACAAGCGTCGCCGTTCCGGCGCGGTCGCCTGAGCCGTTCCGGCGCGGTCGCCTGAGCCGTTCCGGCGCGGTCGCCTGAGCCGTTCCGGCGCGGTCACGCATGCCGGGGTAGCCAGTAAAGGTGATGATGACTATTATGTGTTCAGGTCACCCAGACCTTTACTGGTGACTCGACAGCGAGGGGGGACCGGATGTCCGGGATCGAGATTGCGGTCTCCACGGTGATCTTCGCGCTGCGGCACGATGACCGGACCGACCGCACCTCGTTGTGGATGCCTCTCGTGCGCCGCGTCAAAGATCCGTACAAGGGCAGCTGGGCGCTCCCCGGCGGTCCGGTCCCCGAGGACGAGGACCTGTCCGACACCGCGCGCCGGACGCTGGTCGAGACGACGGCGCTCAGCCCGAAGTACCTCGAGCAGCTCTACACGTTCGGCCACGTCGCGCGCGCTCCGCAGCCGGTGCCCGGTCCCCGGGTCATCTCCGTCGTCTACTGGGCGCTCGTGCGTCCCGAGGAGGCGGAGCGCGGCATCGAGGACGACAACGTCTCGTGGCGACCCGCCGACGAGCCCCCCGAGCTCGCCTTCGACCACTCGACGATCGTCGAGTACGCGCTCTGGCGGCTGCGGACCAAGATGGAGTACTCACGGATCGCCCAGGCATTCCTCGGTGAGACGTTCACGCTGGCCGAGCTGCGCCACGTGTACGAGGTGGTGCTCCAGCGCACCCTCGACCCCGCCAACTTCCGCCGCCAGGTCGAGGCGAGCGGCGCCGTCGAGCCGACGGGGGACTACCTCGTCGGCGGCCGCCACCGACCCCCGAGGCTCTATCGACATCGCGAGGCGAGCGACCTCGCGGACAACGGACCCCTGACCCGGCCGTGACCACCACAGTCCCGTCGTACGACACCTCTCGCCGGCCGGTGCCGGCTCCTTCCAGGAAGGCCCTCACCATGTCCTCTGTCGACACCGTCGTCCGAAGCGCACCCGGCGCCACCTGCGACCCGAGCCTGGCCGACGGCCCGTGGACCGTGGACCTCGCACCACCCTCGTACGGGCCTGGCGCCTCCATGGGCGACGTGATCCCCGCGGCGGCGCCCCGCCAGGGCGTCCTCCCGGCGGCCTACACGCAGATGTCCGCCGACGAGCTCGACGCCCGCATCCGCGCCGCCAAGGACGCCCTCGGCGACCGGCTCGTCGTCCTCGGCCACTTCTACCAGCGTGACGAGGTCGTCCGGCACGCCGACTTCGTGGGCGACTCCTTCCAGCTCGCGAACGCCGCGCTGACCCGCCCCGACGCCGAGGCGATCGTGTTCTGCGGGGTCCACTTCATGGCCGAGACCGCCGACATCCTCTCCGGTCCGCAGCAGGCCGTGATCCTCCCGAACCTCGCGGCCGGGTGCTCGATGGCCGACATGGCCGACATCGACTCCGTCGAGCAGGCGTGGGCCGAGCTCGAGGCGGTCTACGGGACCCAGCCTGACGCCGACGGCAGGCTCCCGGTGATCCCGGTGACCTACATGAACTCCTCGGCGGCCCTCAAGGGCTTCTGCGGCGACCGCGGCGGCATCGTGTGCACGTCGTCCAACGCCGAGACCGTGCTGCGGTGGGCGTTCGAGCGAGCGCAGCGTGTGCTCTTCTTCCCCGACCAGCACCTCGGTCGCAACACGGCGAAGGCGATGGGCGTGAGCCTCGACGCCATGCCCATGTGGAACCCGCGCAAGCCGCTCGGCGGCAACGACGAGCAGACGCTGCGGGACGCGAAGGTTCTGCTGTGGCACGGCTTCTGCTCGGTGCACAAGCGGTTCACCGTCGCTCAGATCGAGAGTGCGCGCGCAGCGCACCCGGACGTCCGCGTGGTCGTGCACCCGGAGTGCCCCATGCCGGTCGTCGACGCCGCCGACGAGGCAGGTTCCACCGACTACATCCGCAAGGCGGTGGAGTCTGCGCCGGCTGGGACGACGTTCGCGATCGGGACGGAGATCAACCTCGTCCAGCGGCTCGCCGTCGAGCACCCCGAGCACACGATCTTCTGCCTCGACCCGGTCGTGTGCCCCTGCTCCACGATGTACCGGATCCACCCCGGCTACCTCGCCTGGGTGCTCGACGGGCTCCTCGAAGGACGGGTCGAGAACCAGATCCAGGTCGACCCGCAGGTCGCCGACGGTGCCCGCGTCGCGCTCGAGCGCATGCTGGCCGCCCGCCCGCCGGAGCGGGCAGCATGACGAGCCGTGCTCGGCCCCGACGCCTCCGGGTGGTCGTGGTCGGCAGCGGGATCGCGGGGATGACGACCGCCGTCGAGGCGAGCGTTCACCACGACGTCGTCCTTCTCACCAAGGGAGCGCTGGGCGAGGCGACGACCCGGTACGCGCAGGGCGGGATCGCGGTCGTCCTCGACGCTACGGCGCGAGCGGGCGTCGAGGACTCCGTCGCGGCGCACGTCGCGGACACGGTGACCGCAGGTGCCGGACTGGTCGACCGTGCGTCGGCCGAGGTGGTGTGCGGTGAGGGACCCGACGCGGTCGCGGCGCTCATCCGGTGGGGCACCCGGTTCGACCGGCAGGACGGGCGACTCGCGCTCGGCCTGGAGGCGGCACACTCGGCGCCGCGGATCCTGCACGCCGACGGCGACGCGACCGGGGCCGAGATCGTCCGTGCGCTGTCCGCGAAGGTGCAGACGGGCGCGCTCGCCGTGCACGACCACGCCATGGTCACCGACCTCAGCCTCCGCGACGGCGCGGTCGTGGGCCTCACCTGGGTCGGCGCCCCGAGCGGGCGCCCCCGGACGCTCGAGGCGGATGCCGTGGTCCTCGCGACCGGGGGAGCCGGACAGCTCTACGCGCACACCACCAACCCCGTCGGCTCCACCGGTGACGGCCTGGCCCTCGCCCTGCGTGCGGGAGCGGTGGCGACGGACGTGGAGATGTACCAGTTCCACCCGACCCGCCTGGCCGTGCCCGGCGGGGGACTGATCTCGGAGGCCGTCCGGGGGGAGGGAGCCGTGCTCCGCGATCAGGCGGGGCGGCGGTTCATGCGTGACGTCCACCGCGACGCCGAGCTGGCACCGCGCGACGTCGTGGCCCGTGAGATCGCTCGGGTCATGCACGAGCAGGGCGGTGAGCCGGTCCTGCTCGATGCCACCGCCCTCGGTGCGGAGTTCCTCGCCCGACGCTTCCCGGGCCTCGACGCGCGCTGCCGCGCCCATGGGCTGCGCTGGGACGAGGGACCGATCCCCGTCACGCCCGCCGCGCACTACTTCATGGGCGGCATCCGGACCGACCTCGACGGGCGCACGAGCGTCCCCGGGTTGTACGCCGTCGGCGAGGCCGCGTGCACGGGCCTGCACGGCGCGAACCGTCTCGCCTCCAACTCGCTCCTCGAGGGCGCGGTGACCGCACGGCGTTGCGTGTCCGCGCTCCAGGAGCCCGGAGCGGCCGCGTGGGACGGTGAGCCCACCCCGTACGCCGCCGAGCCCGTCGGAGTGACGACCGGTGGGCCCACCGCAGGACCCCTGGACCGGGACGAGCTGCAGACGACGATGTGGGCCGCCGCGGGACTCGTCCGCGACGGCGACACCCTCCAGGCGGCGGCCGACGCCATCGCCGGGTGGTCCCCGACCGTCGACGGGACCACGGCGGCGTACGAGGACGCCAACCTGCTGGAGGTTGCGCGGGTGGTGGTGACGGCGGCGCTGGCCCGGGAGGAGTCGCGCGGCGCCCACTTCCGGTCCGACCGTCCCGACCGTGACCCCGCCTTCGACCGCCACCTGTCGTGGGTGCGGAAGGGAACACTCGCATGCTGACCGACACGCTCATCAGGTCAGGGGTGCAGGCAGCACTCCAGGAGGACTCGCCGTGGGGAGACCTCACGGGGGAGGTGCTGGTCCCGGCGGAGGCGGTCGCCACCGCGCGCATGGTGGCCCGGGAGGCCGGAGTGCTCTCCGGCGGACGGGTCGTCGACGTGGCCTTCACGACCGTCGACCCCGCCATCTCGGTCCGGCTCGAGCGGGCAGACGGTGACGCGCTCGAGCCGGGGACGGTCGTCGCGACCGTGGTAGGTCCCGCCCGGGGCGTCCTTCGCGCCGAGCGCGTCGCGCTGAACTTCGTCCAGCGGATGTCCGGCATCGCCACACAGACGCGCGCGTACGTCGAGGCCGTCGCCGGGACGGGTGTGCGCATCGTCGACACCCGCAAGACGACGCCGGGGCTGCGGGCGTTCGAGCGGTACGCCGTGCGGTGCGGCGGCGGGCACAACCACCGGTTCTCGCTGTCGGACGCCGTGATGGCCAAGGACAACCACCTCGCTGTCCTCGGCGACGATCCGGAGCGCGTCACCTCGGCGCTGCGAGCCGCGCGAGAGGCGCTCCCGCACACGGTGCACCTCGAGGTCGAGGTCGACCGCCTGGACCAGCTCGATGCCGTCCTCGCGGCCGGTGTCGACACCGTGATGCTCGACAACTTCACGCTCGAGGACCTCCGTACCGGTGTCGAGAAGGTCGCCGGGCGGGCGCTGGTGGAGGCCAGCGGCGGCATCACGCTCCCTCGGGTCGGTGAGATCGCGCTGACCGGGGTCGACCTGATCTCGGTGGGGGCCCTCACGCACAGCGTCGCCGCGCTCGACCTGGGGCTCGACGTCGAGGTGGCGGTCTAGGGTGCGCTACCTCGACACGGCCGCGACCACGCCGGTTCGCCGCGAGGTGCTGGAGGCGATGTGGCCCTTCCTCACCGGCGAGTTCGGCAACCCGTCGAGCCGCCACGGTCTCGGAGACGTCGCGTCCCGGGCGCTGGAGCGCGCACGCGCGGACGTCGCCGCCGCGGTCGGTGCCCGACCGGCGGAGATCGTGCTCACCTCCGGTGGGACGGAGGCCGACAACCTCGCGGTGAAGGGACTGGCACTGGCGAACCCGCGTGGGCGCCACCTCGTGACCACCCGGATCGAGCACCCTGCCGTGCTGGAGGCGTGCGACCACCTGGTCAGACTGCACGGGTTCCGGAGAGACCTGCTCGACGTCGACGGTGACGGCGTCGTCGACCTGACGCAGGCGGAACGACTGATCGGCGCCGAGACCACGTTGGTGTCGGTCATGCTCGCGAACAACGAGGTCGGTACGGTCCAGCCGGTCGCCGAGGTCGCCGCCCTGGCACGCGCACGGGGGGCGCTCGTGCACACCGATGCCGTCCAGGCCGTCGGGTCCGTCGTCGTGGATCCCACGCAGCTCGGCGTCGACGCCCTCTCGCTCAGCGGGCACAAGGTGGGTGCGCCGAAGGGGAGCGGGGCCCTGTGGGTCCGCCGAGGCGTGCCCTTGGAGCCGCTGATCCACGGGGGCGGCCAGGAGCGTGGACTTCGGTCGGGCACCGAGAACGTCGCCGCCGCCGTCGGTCTCGCCGCGGCGATCACGTCGGCGGTGGGGTCCACGCCCGGGGGACCGCGTCCGCGAGGTCCGGTCGAGGCCCTGGCCGCGGCCCGCGACGCGTTCGTGCACGACGTGCTCTCCGCTGCCCCGGGCGCCTTCCTCACCGGCCATCCGCGCCGTCGGCTTCCCGGTCACGCGTCGTTCTGCTTCCCGGGCACGTCGGGGGAGGCGGTGCTCCTGGGGCTGGAGCAGGATCACGGCATCGCGTGCTCCAGCGGCTCGGCGTGCGCCGCGGGCTCCGACGAGCCCTCGGAGGTCCTCTTGGCGCTCGGGATCGATCCCGAGGTGGCGCGTACGGCGGTGCGGTTCACGGCCGCGTCGCCGGCGGACTTCGAGGGTGCCGCCGGGGCCGTCGTCACCGCGGTGCGAGCCGTCCGGTCGCTCGCCGGCTGACCGTCGCCGGCGCGCCCGCGGGTGCGGTGGACCCTTGCATCCGCGCAGAGCTTTGTTATGGTCCTGGGACAAGACCGGTCAAAATATGACAAGGGTCACATAGCCCCCCGTCGATCACTGCGACGGCAGGGCAGGTGACCTGGACGAGCGTCCAAACCTCGTCCGTGGTGACGTCTGGTGTTTTGAGCGGGTCCATCGACGTGTCTATGGTGGCCCGCGGCCTGACAACAGGCCCCACAACCCCCCATAACGGGCAGGACCGGGACGCGACCGGGTCCTGCCGGACAACTGAACATCGTGTGTGGGAAACGCCCAATCCTGCCCGCCTGCACACGCCCCCATCATCGACCGTCACCGACGGGCAGGAGCGGAGGAACCAACTCTGCACGAAGTCCTTCGGGTCATGCGTGCTCGGGGTGAAGCCCTAAGACAGGGCAGGGCCATCCTTCGGCCCTAATCCGACAGCTCACTTCGCAGGCGTGGAAGGGACCACGCTCATCATGCTCGCGACCCCCCGGACGCAGCGCCTCATGGCTCTGCCGATCGCTCTCTCCGCTGCCTTCGCGATGGTCGTCACGACCGCCAACGAGGCCAGCGCAGCCCCCGCCTCCACGTCCACGAGCACGGCCGCCGCGAAGACCGCGACCGCCCAGAAGCTCGCCGCCGCGAAGGCCACCAAGAAGGCCAAGCGCGTCGTCGCCAAGAAGCGTCGCGCCGGTCGCATCGTCAAGGCCTCCCGCGTCGCCGCGCGCCAGAAGGGTGACCCGTACCGCTACGGCGCGTCCGGCCCCCGCGCGTTCGACTGCTCCGGCCTCACCTCCTACTCGTTCCGCAAGGCAGGCATGAAGCTGCCGCGGACCGCGAACTCGCAGTACCGGCACGTCCGCAAGATCAAGAAGCGCAACATCCGCAAGGGCGACCTCGTCTTCTTCGGTGGGTCCCGCAAGTACCACGTGGGCATCTACTGGGGGAAGGGTCGCATCCTCCACGCGCCGTACTCCGGCAGCCGCGTGAAGGTCGAGCGGATCTGGACCCGCGGCTGGTCCGCAGGCACCATGCGTCTGCGCTGACAGCGACACCACCACGAAGAGCAGGGCCGGTGCCTCCTGAGGTACCGGCCCTGCTCCACCATGGGAGCATGCACGTGAGCCAGAAGCCCCGTACCGCGTTGCGCGCCACCCTCGTCGCGACCGCACTCGTCCTCGCGGCGGCGTGCTCGGGTGGTGACGAGCCGAAGACCCCGGAGAAGCCGACGCCGACCAGCGCCGACGCCGCGCGCAAGGCGGCGACCCTGAACCGCGCCAACCCGTTCACCGGCGAGGCGGCGGCCAAGGGTCTGCCCGATCACCCCGCCTTCCTGGTGAAGGTCGAGAACACCGCCGCCGGAGCCCCGCAGTACGGGTTGTCGCAGGCTGATCTCGTCGTCGAGGAGCTGGTCGAGGGTGGTCTGACGAGGCTGGCGGCGTTCTTCTACTCGCAGACGCCGACCAAGGTCGGGCACGTCCGCTCGACCCGGACCACCGACATCGCCCTCGTCAAGCCGACCGGTGGGCAGCTGATCGCCTCGGGCGGCGCGAAGGTGACCATCCGCAAGATCAAGGCCGCTGGTGTGAAGCTCTACAGCGAGGACACCGGCAACCTCACGCTCGCCATCGACCGGGGCAAGAAGGCCCCGTACGACCGGCTGCTGAACCTTGCCGCCTACGCCGACCAGCACCGGTCCGCTAAGGCCGCCGTGCCGCCGCCGTACCTGCCGTTCGGCGCGAGCCCGACGCCCGGCTCGACGAAGGCGACGTCGTTCGACGTCCGCTTCTCCCGCAGCTCCGCGACGCGGTGGCAGCTCGGTTCCGGCGGCGCGTACCGCCGGGTCAACGGCCACGCCCAGAAGGGCAAGGACTTCAAGCCGGACACCGTCCTCGTGCTCTTCACCCGACAGGTCGACGCGGGCTACCGCGACCCGGCCGGGTATCCCGTCCCCGAGACGGTGCTCAAGGGGGGCGGCCGGGCTGTCGTCCTCAACGGCGGCACGATGCTGAACGCCCGCTGGAGCAAGAAGAGCGCTGCGGCGCCGATCCAGCTGACTGCCGGGGGCAAGCCGGTCACGCTCGAGCGGGGCAAGGTCTTCGTCGAGCTCGTGCCGGCTGGCGCCGGTGGCGTGACGGTCCGGTCCCGCTGACGCGAGGAAGGTCACAGCAGGCGGCCTCGGTTCGGCGCGCGCGCTCCCCTACGATCGGCACCAGGGTTTCGGCCCCACCCGGCGGGTCCCTCCCTCCAGCGTCGGGTGGGGCCGTTCTCCGCCTCCGGGGGAGCCGTCTGTGGAGACGCCGGCGTCAGGCGTCGGGAGCGGGTCGCTGGTCGCCGAGCGCCGCGAGCTCCTCGCCCAGGGCGTCGTCGATCGCGTGCGCCAGCTCGTCGCGGAACACCGCGACGACCGCCTGCGCGGCGACCGGCAGCAGGTTGGCGATGGAGGTCACGACCTCCTGCCACTGGTCGTCGGGCATGCCGGCGCCGACGAACGGCTGCCAGATGTCGCGACGCACGCGGCCCACGAGGTCGTCGGCGACCGTGCGCAACGGCCCCGACAGCGCCGGGAGCAGCTCGAGCACCGTCTCCGGGGCCAGGCCGAGCGAGATGGCGGCGGCTCCGGCCCGCACCACCTCGGGACGGTTCACCTCGAGAGTGTCGTCGTCGACGATGGTGGCCAGGCCGCGGTCCACGAGCTTCTGGGCGAGGTCGGTGTCGCGGTCGATGCCTGCCATCGCCGAGAGCCGGTCGCGTGACATGAGCTCGCTCTCGGGCTCGCGGGCCAGCGGCGAGTCGAGCACCGTGATCAGGTCGAGTGCGTAGTCGGCCGTCGTGGAGGTCTTGTCCTGCAGCGCCTTCTCGACGGCCTGCAGCGTGTAACCGCGGTCGAGGAGGCTGCGGACGAGCTGGAGCTGCTTGACGTGGGAGCGCGTGTAGTAGCCGGTGCGTCCCTCCAGCCGCGGCGGTGCGAGCAGTCCACGACTGGCGTACGCGCGGACGTTGCGCACGGTCATCCCGACGCGTGCCGCGAGCTCGTCGACGGTGAGCTCGTCCTCGTTGGCGGTGTCGGCCATCTCGTCCTTCGTGTCGGGTTCGCGGTCCGGTCATCCTACGGCCTGGGTACCCGCGCGAGAGGGCGCCACGGCGTACGCTGAAAGCCGATGAGGCGCCGAGCGAGGAGGGGCGATGACCGACCAGGAACCCGCCGGCATCTCGCCGCGTCACCGGTCGTGCCGAGGCCGTCTTCTCGTGGCCACTCCGCTGCTCGTGGGCGGGCCGTTCTTCCGCGCGGTCGTCGCGGTGCTCGACCACGACGCCGGGGGAGCGCTCGGCGTGATCCTCAACCAGCCGCTGGACGCCACGGTCGCCGAGGTCCTGCCGGAGTGGTCGACACTCGTGTCCAGCCCGACCGCCCTCTTCTCCGGTGGTCCCGTCTCGCCCGACTCGGCCCTCGCGCTCGGCGTCCTGCGGTCGGGTGACCGGCCGCCGACCGGCTGGCGCGAGATGTACGACCGCGTGGGACTGATCGACCTCGACCTGCCGGCCCACGGCGTCGAGCCGGGGCTGCGTGGGATGCGGGTCTTCGCCGGGTACGCGGGGTGGAGCCCGGGGCAGGTGGAGGAGGAGATCGCCGAGGGTTCGTGGGTGGTGGTGGACGCGTTCGACGAGGACCTTCTCTCGTCCAATCCCGAGGCGTTGTGGCGTCAGGTGCTCCGCCGTCAACGCAGCGATCTCGCAATGCTCTCGACCTATCCGGACGATCCCCAGCTCAACTGACCGGCTAGGGGGACGGTTCTTTCTGGCATAGACTGAAGGGGTGTCGACCACCTTCAGTCCCGGATCCCAGACGTCGTCGGACGTGCGCACGCAGCCGCGCCTCGACGACGGCGATCACGAGCGCTACTCGCACTACGTGCCCAAGGGCAAGCTCACCGAGGCGATGATCGAGGGCACGCCCGTCGTCGCCCTGTGCGGCAAGGTGTGGGTGCCGAGCCGTGACCCGCAGCGCTTCCCCGTGTGCCCGGAGTGCAAGGAGATCTGGGAGTCCCTGAAGGCAGGCGGCTCCGGTGACGATGAGTGATCGGCCGCGGCGGCGGCCGCGCTCGTATGCCCTGGGGGCGGTGCTCATCGGCACCGCCCTCGTCGCGAGCATCGCGGCGCTGACGGGTGCCTCGGCGGTCGTGCCGGCCTCCGCAGCGCCCGCCTCGGCACGGCCTGCGGCTGCCGCGACCGACTGCACTCCCGACGAGACGCTCGGCGCACGGACGCTCAACGGTCTCGACGGTGTCGTGCGGGCGCCCGAGCCCTCGCACGCGACCGTCGAGGCGTACGAGCGCGACCTCGCCCGTCGCGTCGGCGGGGTGGGCGCCGCGAGCGACCGGCGCAGCGCGCAGGGCGATGGCCCCCGGCGGATCAAGATCCGTGTGTACGCCCACGTCATCAAGCCGTCCTCCACGAGCAAGACCGTCAGCCGCGCCAAGGTGCGGCGCCAGATCAAGGTGATGAACCGCGCCTTCGCGGGCAAGCAGTGGCGCGACGCGCGCAGCACCCGCTTCCGGTTCGTGCTCAAGAAGACCGACTACACGGTCAACCGCGCGTGGTACACCGCCGGGCTCGGCTCGCGTGAGTCCCGGGCGATGCGCAAGGCGCTGCACCGCGGCAAGAAGCGCGATCTCAACCTCTACATCGCGGCGCCGACCGAGCGGGGCGACCTGCAGGTCCTCGGCTACGCGACGTTCCCGCAGCGCCCCAAGAGCAAGCTCGCGACCGACGGTGTCGTGATCCACCGTGACTCGATGCCGGGCGGACGCTTCCGCGGCTACAACAAGGGCGACACCGCCGTGCACGAGACCGGGCACTGGCTCGGGCTCTACCACACCTTCCAGGGCGGCTGCGGCAAAAAGAACGACCGCGTGCACGACACCCCTCGCGAGCGGATCCCGAGCTTCGAGTGCCCACGGGGACGCGACACCTGTCCGTCTCCGGGGGAGGATCCGATCCACAACTTCATGGACTACTCCTACGACCGGTGCATGCACCACTTCACGCCCGGTCAGATCGAACGCATGCGCAAGCTCTGGCGGGTGTATCGCCGCTGATGTCCGGGGCCGCGCATCTCTCACCGGCCTATCCCGACCGCGCAGCCTGGGGCACCGCTCCCAAGCTGCGCGCGTGGCAGGCCGACGCTCTCTCCCGCTACGCCGAACGCAACCCGCGTGACTTCCTGGCGGTCGCGACCCCGGGAGCCGGCAAGACGACCTTCGCGCTGACGGTCGCCGCCCAGCTCCTCGAGCGCCGCATCGTCGAACGCATCGTGGTCGTCGCGCCGACCGACCACCTCAAGACGCAGTGGGCGGAGGCCGGTGCACGCGCGGGCATCCCGCTCGACCCGTCGTTCAGCGGACGCGGTGGCGCGATGGCCTCCGACTTCAAGGGCTTCGCCCTCACCTACGCCGGGGTGGCGACCAACCCCACCGCGTACCGGCTGCGCACCGAGCGCTTCCGCACGTTGGTGATCCTCGACGAGGTGCACCACGCCGGCGACGCCCTCTCGTGGGGTGATGCGGTCCGGGAGGCGTTCGAGCCCGCGACGCGCCGGCTGGCGCTGACCGGCACCCCGTTCCGGTCCGACACCAACCCCATCCCGTTCGTCACCTACGCTCCCGGCGACGACGGCATCGGCCGGAGCGTGGCCGACTACTCGTACGGCTATGCGGAGGCGCTCGCCGACGGCGTGGTCCGCCCTGTCCTGTTCATGGCGTACTCCGGTGACCTTCGGTGGCGTACGCGCGCCGGCGACGAGGTCGCGGCGCGGATGGGCGAGCCGATGACGAAGGACCTCACCGCGCAGGCGCTCCGTACGGCGCTCGACCCGGCCGGCTCATGGATCCCGTCGGTGCTCGGCGCGGCAGACACCCGGCTGTCCGAGGTCCGGCGCCACGTGCCCGACGCAGGCGGGCTCGTGATCGCGAGCGACCAGAACACCGCACGGGCCTACGCCAAGATCCTCCGCGAGGTGACCGGTGACGGACCCGCTCTCGTGCTCTCGGACGAGAAGGAGGCCAGCGCGCGGATCAGCGCGTTCGCCGAGTCCGACGAGCGGTGGATGGTCGCGGTCCGGATGGTCAGCGAAGGCGTCGACGTGCCACGGCTGTCGGTCGGCGTCTATGCGACCAGGACGTCCACCCCGCTGTTCTTCGCCCAGGCGGTCGGTCGCTTCGTCCGTGCCCGCAAGCGGGGCGAGACGGCGACCGTGTTCGTCCCGAGCGTCCCCCGTGTCCTCGGGCTCGCCTCCGACCTCGAGGTGCAGCGCGACCACGTGCTCGGTCGCGCCGGCGGTGACGACGACGATCCGTTGGCTCTCGACGACGAGCTGATCGCGGCCGCCCAGGCGACCCAGTCCACCGCCGATCTCGAGCCGTTCGAGTTCAAGGCTCTCGGCAGCGAGGCCTCGTTCGACCGCGTGCTCTACGACGGTGGCGAGTTCGGACACGAAGGCGAGGTCGCGACCGGGTCGGAGGAGGAGATGGACTTCCTCGGGATCCCCGGCCTGCTCGAGCCCGACCAGGTGCGAGAGCTGCTCCGCCACGCGCGGACCCGGCGCACCCAACGGGGTGTCGCAGCCGCAGCCGAGCGGGGGGAGCCCGCCGACTCCCAGGCGGGGGCGACCGGCTCTCCTGGGCCGGCGACGCGGCCCGACGAGCCGAGCACGCACCAGATGCGTGCGCTGCTGCGGCGCGAGCTCAACGGACTCGTCGGCGCGTGGCACCACCGCACGGGTCAGCCCCACGGTGTCGTGCACAACCGGCTGCGCGAGGAGTGCGGGGGACCTACGGCAGCGAGCGCGTCGGTCGACGACCTGCGGGCGCGGATCGACAAGATCCGCGAATGGGCCGGTCGACCGACCTCTTGACGTCGTAGTGTCACAGCATGCGTCTCGCCGTCGCGATCGCCTCTGCCACCCTGCTCACCGGGCTGCTGCCCGTTGCACCAGGTGCGGCCGCCGCGGCTGAGGCGGGCGAGGCCGGCACCAACACCGCGGTGCGTGCGGGCATGGCGGCCGCACCGGGCGTCGGTCGGCCGGGAGCCGGCGACGCATACTTTCCGGGCCACGGCAACGGCGGCTACGACGTACGGCACTACCAGGTCACCGCCGCGTACCAGCCTGCCGAGAAGCGTCTCGTCGGACGCACCCGCCTGCGGGCGGTGGCGAGCCAGCGGCTCCGGCGCTTCAACCTCGATCTCGTCCTCGCCGCCTCGTCGGTACGGGTCGGCGGGCGCCCCGCGCGGTTCAGCCAGCGCGGCAGGGAGCTGGTCGTCACCCCGCGCCGGGCGATCCGCAAGGGCGATCGCTTCGTGGTGTCCGTCGCGTACGCCGGCCGGCCCGCGAGCATCAGCCACCGCGGTGCCCGGCCTTTCGTCACGACGCGGGCGGGCGCGATCGTCGTCGGCCAGCCCGAGGCCGCCCCGTGGTGGTTCGCGAGCAACGACCACCCCAGCGACAAGGCGACGTACGACATCCGCCTCCGGGTCCCGCGCGGCCGGGAGGCGATCAGCGTCGGCAGGCTCGCGGGACGCAAGCGCGTCGGTGACCTCGTGCAGTGGCGGTGGGTGATGCGGCGGCCGATGGCGACCTACCTCGCGTTCGCGGCCTGGGGTGACTTCCGTGTCGTCCGCGGTCGGGCCGGTGGTGTCCGCTATCTCTACGCCTACGACCGTGCGCTCAGCGCCGGCGTGCGCCGGCGGGCGGTGCGCTCGCTGCGCCGTACGCCCGAGGTGACGCGGTTCCTCGCGCGCCACCTCGGCCCCTATCCGTACGGCGACCACGGTGGCGTAGTCACGAAGGCCGACCTCGGCTTCGCGCTGGAGACGCAGGCCCGCCCCGTCTACGACGCCGCCTTCTTCCGCCGTGGGGCGGGCCTGCAGCCCGGCCAGAACACCTCGGTCGTCGCGCACGAGGTCGCTCACCAGTGGTTCGGCGACTCGGTCTCGCTGCGCCGGTGGCGTGACATCTGGCTCAACGAAGGGCTCGCGACCTACCTCGAGTGGATGTGGGACGAGTCGCAGGGACTCGGGTCGGTCCGGAGCGAGTTCGACTACTGGTACGACCATGGCGGCCGAGCGTTCTGGCGGCTGCCCGTCGGCAACCCGGGACGGGACCGGATGTTCGACAACCGGGTCTACGTGCGAGGCGCGATGACGATCCACGCGCTGCGGCGCGAGATCGGCGACGCCGCGTTCTTCGCGCTGCTGCGGCGGTGGGTCGGCGAGCGCCGTGACGGCCACGGGACCACCACGCAGTTCGAGCGGCTCGCCGAGGACGTCAGCGGGCGTCAGCTCGACGGATTCTTCGACGCCTGGTTGTTCCGGCGGTCGCGGCCGTTGCTCTGAGCGTGAGCCGGGGCGGCGGGCTCGTCCAAGGGCACGCGCAACGTGTGCAGCGTCGTCGCGAGCCCGTCGTACTGGCACACGAGCATGACGATCTCGACCAGGCTGCGGGGTGGGAAGCGCGCTGCCAAGGACTCCCACGTGCTGTCGTCGACGTCACGCGTGAGGACCAGCGCGTCGGCGGTGTCGAGGAGCGCCTGGTCGGCAGCCGACCAGGGCCACGTCGTGGCCGGATCGGTGACCGCCTCGATCTCGTCCGTGCTCAGACCGGCCCGCGCACCGAGACGACGGTGGTGGTCGAGCTCGTAGGCAGATCGGCGCAGCGCGGCGACACGGAGGATCACGAGCTCGGCCTGCCGGCGGGGGAGCGTCCCGAACGGCATCAGGCGCCCCGAGTAGTGGAGCCAGCCTCGGAACAGCCCACGCGTCCGGCCGAGGACGGAGAAGACGTGCACGTCACGGACCCCGACCACGCGGGAGGCGACACGGGCCAGCGCGGCGTTGACGAGGCCGAGGTCGCGCCGGTCACCCGGGGGGACGCGGGGGAGCTCGGTCACGCGGCATCCCGAGGACCGTCTGGCGCCGCTTCGGCGGTCGGCTGCGGTGTCGTCAGGCCCGCGCCCTCCCGGCGTGCGATCTCGAGCGCGTGGCGTACGCGCGAGCGACGCAGGGTGCGTTCGACGGCGCGCTGGACGGCGGCGCGAGCAGGGAGCGCGGCCCTGACGAAGCGCGGTGAGGTGACGACGCGGGCCCGGCGGGCGATGCCGCGCTCGAGCGCGGTGATCGCGTCCTCGAGCGGAGCGACGCGCCCGATCGGGGTGCCTCGCATCAGTATCGTGGCCGCCTCCGTGCCAAAACCTCGGCTCGTCATCTCGGTGTCGAGCTCGCCGAAGAAGGCGACGCCGACGCGGGCGCCGCTCGGCGCCAGCTCGAGGCGGAGCGCGTCGCCGAGCGCCTCGACGCCGGCCTTCGACGCGGAGTACGCGCCGAGCATCGGGAGGTGCACGGCAGCCGCGAGCGACGAGACCAGCAGGGCGTAGCCCTCGGGGTGGCTCACGTGAGGCCCGGCGAGACGCACCGTGTCGTACACGCCAGTCAGGTTGACCGCGAGCGTGCGGTCCCACACGTACGGGTCGCCACCGACGATCGGCAGCTGCGCGGCGACCCCGGCGTTGGCGACGACGACATCGAGGCCACCGAGCGCGGACGCAGCCGCCTCGATGGACCTCTCGAGCCCCGACCGGTCGGTGACGTCGCAGGCGAACCACGGCGCGTCACCCGCACGGGCGGCCGTCGCCGCGAGGCCGTCGGGCTCGAGGCCGAGGAGGGCGAGACGGGCGCCGCTCTCGGCCAGACGGACCGCGAGCGCCGCGCCGATCCCACGGGCGGCGCCGGTCACGAGGACGCGTCGTCCGGCGAGTCCGGCTGCGGTGCTCACGCGCACACTATGGCGCGGGCGGCGCCGCGGTGTCGAGGCCCAGCGCGGCGTCGAGCAGGGGGGCGACCCGGGGCGCGAGCTCGGTCTGCAGCGCGATGACCGTGGCGACGCGCACGATCGACGGCTCCGAGACGACGGCGTCGAGGACCCGCTGGAGGTCGGTGTTGGAGCGGGCGACGACGCGGCACCAGAGGTCGCCGGCACCGGTGATGGTGCATGCCTCGAGGACCTCGGGGATGGAGGCCAGGTGGTCGGCGACGGGGGCCCGACCCTCGCCCTGGACGACCTCGAGCGTGAGAAAGGCGGTGACGGGATAGCCGAGCGCCGCCGGAGAGACCGTCGGTGACCAGGACGCGATCACGCCGCGCTCGGCGAGGCGATCGAGCCGCGTCTGAACCGTGGCACGGGCGACCCCGAGTCGCCGCGAGGCCTCGAGGACCCCGATCTTGGGCTCGGCGAGGAACAGGCGGGCGATCTGGGCATCGAGGTCGTCGATCGCAGGCATCCGGTCAGCATAGGGTGAGGCATGGACACCGACGTCTTCGTCGCCGAGCTCGTCGCCGCTCTCGGGCCGGACGTGGTGGTCACCGATCCTGACCGCCTCGTCTCCTACCGGACCGACCGCGCGATGTTCTGCGAGGCGGGCACCCCGTGCGCGGTCGTGCTCGCCCGGGCGACAGGCGACGTCGCGACGGCGATGCGGCTCGCCTCCGCGCACGGGATCCCGGTCGTGGCGCAGGGCGCCAGGAGCGGCCTCTCCGGTGCCGCCAACGCGATCGAGGGCGGGTTGGTGATCACGCTCGAACGGATGGACCAGGTCCTCGAGGTCGACACCGACGAGCGACTCGTCGTGACCCAGCCCGGCGTGCTCAACGCCGTCCTGTCGCGCACGGTGGCCGAGCATGGGCTGTTCTACCCACCGGACCCCAGCTCGTGGGAGTTCTGCACGATCGGCGGCAACCTCGCCACGAACTCCGGCGGCCTCTGCTGCGTGAAGTACGGCGTCACGACCGACTACGTCCTCGCGCTCGAGGTCGTCCTCGCGAGCGGAGAGGTGCTGCGGACGGGGCGGCGTACGGTCAAGGGCGTCGCCGGATACGACCTGGTGCGCCTGTTCGTCGGCTCGGAGGGGACGCTCGGCATCATCACCGAGGCGACGCTGCGGCTGCGGCCCGCCGCCCACCGCCCTCGGACCCTCGCGGCCACCTTCGGCACCGTGCACGCGGCCGCGGAGGGCATCGGCGCGATCGCCCGCTCGAGCGTGGTCCCCAACCTGCTCGAGCTGATGGACGCCACGAGCCTCCGGGCGGTCAACGACGCCTACCGTCTCGGATTCGACGCCGAGGTGGGGGCGCTCGTCCTCGCGCAGTCCGACGCGCCGGGTGCCGCCGGAGAGGAGGAGATCGCCGCCCTGGCGGCCCACCTGCGGGACGCGGGAGCGTACGACGTGGTGCTCGCCGCCGACGACGCGGAGGCCGCGCTCCTGCTCACCGCTCGGCGCGAGGTGCTGACGGCCTTCGAGTCGATGGGGACGACGATGGTCGACGACGTCTGCGTCCCGCGGTCGAGGATCGCCGACCTCGTCGACGGGGTCGCCGCGATCGCTGCGAAGCGCGAAGTGGTGATCGGGGTCGTCGGGCACGCCGGTGACGGCAACTTCCACCCGTGCGTGATCTTCGACGGTGCCGACCTCGACGAGGCGGAACGGGCGCACGCGGCCTTCGACGACGTGATGCACCTGGGCCTCGACCTCGGCGGAACCATCACCGGGGAGCACGGGGTCGGCGTCTTGAAGCGGACACTGCTCGAGCGTGAGCTCGGGCCCGTCGGACTCGGGGTCCAACGCGCCGTGAAGCACGCGCTCGACCCTCACGGTCTGCTGAACCCCGGGAAGGTCATCTAGTCTGGCGGCCATGGCCGCCCCCTTGCCGATCCGCACCAGACTGTTCACGTTCGTCGAGCGCTTCCTCAACCGACCGATCGACGAGGTGCCGCGAGAGGAGCTCCCTGCTCGCCGTACGCAACGGGCCAAGCTGCTGGGCTCGCCGCTGGGACGCGCCGTGTCGGGCAGACCGCATCCCGACGCCCAGGTCACCGACCGCCTCGTCGAGCTCCAGCCGGTGACGGTCGGCGAGCTCCCGCAGGAGACTCAGCCAGTGACGCTGCGGCTGCGGATCTACCAGCCGCCGACACCGGGGCCCGAGCCGTCGCCGGTGGTGGTGCTCTTCCACGGCGGAGGCTGGGTCCTCGGTGATCCCGAGCAGGACGAGTGGTGGGCCAGCCATCTCGCGGTCGACACGCCGTGCGTCGTGGTCTCCGTGGCCTACCGGCTGGCTCCCGAGCATCCCTACCCTGCCGCCGTCCTCGACACCTGGGCCGCGCTGGACTGGGTCGTGACGCACGCCGACGAGCTCGCGGCCGACCCGGCGCGCATCGTCGTCGCCGGCGACAGCGCCGGCGGCAACCTGGCCGCCGTGGTCGCCGACCTGGCGGGTCAGGCGGGTGCACCGGCGCTCGCCGGTCAGGTCCTCGTCTATCCCGCGGTCGAGATGGAGGAGGTCTTCCCGTCCGAGCGCGAGCACGCGAACGCCCCGGTGCTCACCTCACGCCAGATGCGCGCCTTCTCGCGCCTCTACCTCGACGGCGCCGACCCGTCCGCGCCCACGGCGGCGCCCTTGCACGGGACGCTGTCGGGGGCGGCCGTGCCGGCGTTGATCCAGGTGGCGGGGCACGATCCGCTGCGTGACAACGGTGTCTTCTACGCCGAGGCGCTGCGCGGCAACGGCGGCGACGTCACGCTGACGGAGTACGCCGATGCCGTCCACGGCTACATCAGCCTTCCGGGGATCTCGCCGTCGGCACCGCGTGCGCTGGCCGAGATCGTCACCTTCGTCCGCCGGGTGACCTCCCGCGGGTGAGGTCGTACGTCCGATCGAGGCAGGTGGTGGGGGACATGACCGTCGAGGATCTGCCGCTGATCGACGAGCACGCGCTGACGATCGCGCGGCCGCGTCAGCAGGTGTGGACCGCGCTCGAGGCCTTCGTGCACAGGTCACTGCTCTCGGCGGCCGACGGGGCGATGGCTCGCCTCCTCGGCACCGACCCGCCCGGCGGCTTCGCCGTGGACGACGTCGTCACGGGGGAGCGGCTGGACCTCGCCGGGAGACACCGGTTCTCCGTCTACCGCCTGGTCTTCAGGCTGGCCGACGCACCTCTGGCCGACGCACCTCTGGCCGAGGTGCCCGCGGCTGACGCTCCGGCGACGCGACTCTCCGCGCGCAGCTATGCGGTCTTCCCCGGTGTGCGTGGTGCTGTCTACGAGACGATGGTCATCAGGACGCGCTTCCACGTCCTCGCGACGCGACGGATGCTCCGGCAGGTCCGTCGGATCAGTTTGTCGGACCCAGCAGGCTGAGTGCGCGGAGGTCGGCGAGCGAGGCGTCGACGTCCTCGGAGCCGACGCCGGTGAACCACCGCCGAGCCGACTCCAGCGAGGACTCGCCGATGACCCCGAGCTCGGTGACGACACGCTCCGAGGCGGTCAGGGCCAGGCGCTCGGCGACCGCGCCGACGTCACCCCCGTCGAGGCTCGCGCGGGTGGCGAGGAGCACGTTGAGGAACCCGTGGCGCACGCGACCCGTGTCGGGCTCGCGCCAGGCCACCGCGTGCGCCAGGTCGCCTCGGCACGAGAACGCGACCTCGCGGTCGAGCGCGTCGCCGACGGCACCCGCCAGGGTCTCGGCCGACGGCACCTCCTCCGGGTCGGCCCCGCCGGTCCGCAGCACGAGCCGCAGGTCCTGGGACGCCAACGTGTCGAGGGCGTGCTGCCAGCGCAGCGAGCCCTCGGTGCGGGCGTGCAGCGGGAGCCCGACCTGCACATCGACGTCCTCCAGCAGCCCTTCCGCCTCGAGCTGGCCGACCATCGCCACCACCCGGTGGGCGCCGCGGGCCAGGTCGTCGAGGTCGCGGACGGCCGCGGTGAGGCCGACCAGACGGAGGCGCTCCTGCCGCGTCGCCCACCGCACCGCCGGCTCGATGGCCCCCGCACCTCCGGTGACAGCGACGACGACATCGATCTCGTCGGCGCCGAGGGCGGCCACCGTGCCCTGGACCAGCGGAAGCTCCGTGTCGGGCACGACGAGCGGGCCGAGCACGTCACCGTGATCCTCGGCGGTCGAGCGGCGCGCGGCGTACGCCTTCACGCGCTCGCGCAGGCCGTGTGCCGCCGGTGCCTCGTACGACGTGTCGGCCACGAGATCTCGGAGGTACGGGGCGCTCATGTCTCCGAATCTAGTGCAGACGCCGACCGTCGGAGCACGGTAGCGTCCGGTGCATGACACGCGTCCTGCCCGCCGCTCCCCGGGGACGGGAGCGCTGGCGCCGCGATGCGTGGCAGCGGGTGATCGCGACCCTCGACCCGGAGACGGACTACGAGATCATCTCGGCGGTCGACACCCGATTCGAGTTCCCGTGGGACATCCAGCAGGCGCTCAGCTTCGCGCTGTTCCGGACGTTCGCGGTGCCGTCGATCGGGGTGCTGCTGCACGAGACGCAGGAGTTCACCGAGCGCACCCAGAAGCGCCACGACGACACGGTGCTCGTCCTCGACGCGATCGTCGAGGACGGCATGGAGTCGTCGCCCGGACGTGCTGCGGTGCGTCGGATGAACCAGATGCACGGTGCCTACGCCATCAGCAACGACGACCTGCGCTACGTCCTCGCGACGTTCGTCGTCACGCCCGTCCGGTGGCTCGCCGACTACGGGTGGCGGCCGCTCGGCCCTGCGGAGGTGGACGCGGCGACGCGGTCGTACCAGCGGATGGGCGAGCTGATGGGGATCAAGGACATCCCCGCCTCGTACGCGGAGTTCGAGACGCTCCTCGACGCCTACGAGCGCACCCACTTCGCCTACGACGACCGTTCGCGCGAGGTCGCCGACGCCACGCTGGCGCTGCTCTGCTCCTACTACCCTCGGCTGCTGCGGCCCGCGGTCGAGGTCTTCTCCCGGTCGGTGATGGACCCGCACGTGCGCGACGCGTTCGGGTACGCGACGCCGCCGCGCGCCGTCGTCGCCCTGTCGCGAGGACTCCTGCGGCTGCGCGGTCGCGCGCTCCGGCTCGCCCCTCCGCGGGTCGCACCGTCCCGGCCCGAGGACCGCGGCGCGATCCGCACCTACCTGCCGGGCGGCTATCGCATCGAGGATCTCGGGACGCATGTCTGACGAGCCGTCGACGTACGAGCTCGCGCGCGAGTGGTGGCGCAAGCAGCGCTGGTACGGCCGCGCCTACCGGCCTCTCAACCGGGCGCGGCTCAGCGTCGAGCTGGCGCGGCGGCGCGCGTACGCCCGCGGCGTGGTGCACGGCGACGTGCTCGAGATGCTGCGCGACGGGCGTCTCCACCTCGGGCCGCAGGTGTTCCTCGAGCCCGGGGTCTGGATCACCGGCGGATCGGACGCGCAGATCGTGATCGGTGAGGGCACGTTCCTCAACCTCGACGTGATGGTCTCCGCGTCGCACCGCGTCGAGATCGGCGCCCACTGCATGCTCGCGAACGGTTGCCTCGTGACCGACTCGGCGCACCGCTACGACGACCCAGACGTGCCCGTCCCGTGGCAGGGGTTCACGTCGAAGGGGCCGACGGTGATCGGCGACAACTGCTGGCTGGGCGCCAACGTCGTCGTCACCAGCGGCGTGACGATTGGGGAGCGGTGCGTCATCGGCGCGAACTCCGTCGTCACGCGTGACGTGCCTGCGTTCTCGGTCGCGGCAGGCTCGCCGGCGCAGGTGGTGCGGTCGGTGGCGTACGGGTGAGGCTCAGGCCACCGTGACCCCTGCGGCGTCGAAGTCGCTCCGGGTCTTGTCGAGGTTCGCCGCAGCGACCGGAGCGGTGAGATCCATGAGGACACGCGTGCCGAAACCGCGTGCCGCAGCATCGAGAGCCGTGGCCCGCACGCAGTAGTCGGTGGCGATGCCGACGATGTCGACCGTGTCCACGTCGCGCGCGCGCAGCCAGTCCTCGAGCCCGTCGCCGGTGGTGGCCTTGCCCTCGAAGCCGGAGTAGGCCGCGTCGAACTGGCCCTTCTCGAACACCGCCGCGAACATGTCCGCCGTCAGCGGCGCATGGAGCTCGTTGCCATCGGTGCCGACGACACAGTGCGGCGGCCACGAGTCCACGTAGTCGGGCTGGTCGCTGAAGTGGGCGCCCGGGTCGATGTGGTGGTCCTTGGTCGCCACCACCAGGTCGTAGCCGCCGTCGGCGACCAGGCGCGCCACGCGCTCGGCCACCGCGGCGCCTCCTGAGACGGCGAGCGAGCCGCCCTCGCAGAAGTCCTTCTGCACGTCGACGACCACCAGTGCCCTGCTCATCGTGCTCCTCCGCTCGTCACGTCCTCGAAGACCGTCGGGATCGCGGCCTCCCCCCGCGAGAGCTGCCGGGCCCGCAACGGTAGCTCAGCGAGCGAGTCCCGTAGCCGGTCGCGGGCGGTCTCCAGGGTCTCGTCGTGGACCCGTTCGCCGTTCTCGACGAGCGGGACGAGCAGCGGGCGGTCGTTGTCGTCGCTCTCCGGCGGCTCGCCGATGCCGATCACCTCGGCCGTGGCCGTGCCGTGACGGTCGAGGCGACGCAGCGCGTACTTGCGGCCGCCGATCGACACCTTGTCCACGCTCGTCTTCGCGACGGAGATCATCGCGGCGTCGGTCTCCAGACCGTCGGCCCGGGCGACGAGCTTGTAGACGAAGCCGCACGTCGGGTGCCCGGATCCGGTCACCAGCGACGTCCCGACGCCGTAGCCGTCCACGGGAGCGGCGGCGAGACCGGCGATCGCGTACTCGTCGAGGTCGCTGGTCACGGTGATCCTGGTGCCGGTCGCACCGAGCTCGTCGAGCTGGCGTCGGACCTGGCCCGCGAGGAGCGGGAGGTCGCCGGAGTCGAGGCGTACGGCGCCGAGTCCCGTGCCCGCGACGTCGATCGCGACGCGCACCGCCTCGGCGACGTCGTAGGTGTCGACGAGCAGCGTCGTCGCGGTGCCGAGCGACTCCACCTGGGCGGTGAACGCGTCACGCTCGGTGTCGTGCAGCAGGGTGAAGGAGTGGGCGGACGTGCCGGCGGTCGGGATGGCGTACCGGCGGCCGGCCTCGAGGTTCGACGTCGTCGCGAACCCGGCGACGTACGCGGCCCGGGCCGAGGCGACCGCCGCGAGCTCGTGCGTCCGCCGTGACCCCATCTCGATGCACGGACGGTCACCGGCGGCCACCGTCATCCGGGCCGCGGCGGAGGCGATCGCCGAGTCGTGGTTGAGGATCGACAGCAGCAGGGTCTCCAGCACGACGGCCTCGCCGAAGGTGCCTTCGACGATCATGATGGGCGAGTTCGGGAAGTAGGTCTCGCCCTCGGGATAGCCCCACACGTTGCCGCGGAAGCGGTAGTCGGCGAGCCAGTCGAGCGTCGGCCCGTCCACGATCTCGTTCGCGCGCAGGAACGCGAGCTCGCCGTCGGTGAACCGGAAGTCGGCGATCGCATCGAGCACGCGGCCCGTCCCTGCGACGACGCCGTAGCGCCGGCCGTCCGGGAGCCGGCGTGCGAACAGCTCGAAGACCGAGCGTCGGTCGGCCGTGCCGTCTGCCAGCGACGCCTGGAGCATCGTCAGCTCGTAGTGGTCGGTGAGCAGCGCGGTGGAGGTCACGGCGTCAGCGTAGTGGCGGGCCGGCGGACCGTGGAACTCCACCGGGCAGGGGCGGGCCGGTGAGTTTGCGCGTACGCCACAATGGGCCGGGTGAGCACGCCAAGCCCGATCGAGGTCGACGAGCCGGCGACCGACGAGGTCACCGAGCTCGACCGACCCTGGGTCACCATCGTCTGGAACGACCCGGTCAACCTCATGTCCTACGTCGCGTACGTGTTCAAGTCCTACTTCGGCTACGACGACGCCACGGCGAACGACCTGATGATGAAGGTCCACCACGACGGGCGGGCCGTGGTCGCGACCGGGCCCCGCGAGGAGATGGAGCGGCACGTGCAGGCGATGCACGAGTACGGATTGTGGGCGACGTTGCAGCGGGACGACGCATGAGCGCGGAAAGCATCCGATGAGGGCGTTCGAGCGACGCAAGCGCGACCGGGTCCGCGCGGAGTTCGAGCGGGCCGAGGCCGAGCTGCTCGTCAACCTGCTGGGCCAGGTGATCGAGCTGCTGCGTGACCGCAACGCCCCCGAGGAGTCGTCGCCCGACCCGTTGTTCGGTCAGCTCGGCACGACCGCGTCCTCGCTGCCTCCGGAGGACCCGGTGCTCCGGAGGCTCCTGCCCGACGCCTATCGCGACGACGACGACTCGGCGGCCGACTTCCGTCGCTTCACCGAGCGGAGCCTGTCGACGGCCAAGGTCGAGAACGCTCAGGCGCTCGTCGCGTCGCTCGCGGCGGGCGGCTTCGACCTGGACGACCCGGAGCAGTCCGTGGACCCCATCGAGGTCGAGCTCGGTGAGCGCGGTGCTCAGGCGTGGCTGCGGTCGCTCACCGACGTACGGCTCGCCCTCGCGGTCAGGCTCGGCATCGAGTCCGAGGAGGATGCCGAGGCGGCCGCGGAGAGCGACGATCCCTCCGTGGCGGTGGTCGTCGACATCTACGAGTGGCTGGGCTTCGTCCAGGAGTCCCTCGTCCAGGCCCTCGACTGAGCCCATGAGGTTCTGCCCGTGAGGTTCTGCGTCGTGTCCTTCGTCGAGGACGCGCCGGAGGAGTTCGGACGTGAGGCGTGGCCGCTGCACGTCACCTGGGTGCCGCCGTTCGACGCTGACGAGGCCGAGGCCGTGGAGGCGTTCACCCGTGCTGCCGAGAGTCGTGCGCCCGCAGCCACCGAAGCGGCGGGGGAGGAGTGGTTCGGCAGCCGTCACGACGTGCGGGTGACCGAGCTGGCACGGACCGCTGATCTCGACGCGCTCCATCGGGCGCTGCTGGGCGCCCTCGCCGACGCGGGTGTCGACGTCGCTCGGATGCGGCACGTGCGTGACGCCTTCCGGCCGCACGTGTCGGCTCAGGGTGGCCGGGCTCTCAGGGTCGGGACGCGCGTGACGCTCGACGAGGTGTCGCTCGTCTCCCTGCGACCCGACGACGACCCTCGCCGGCGGCGCGTCGTCCTCACCCGCCCGCTCGGCTGACGCGGAGTGGCACGGAGTGGCGCGGCCCACACGGACGCCGTTCGGATGGCGGACCCACCCTCTGAGCCGGGTGCCACCCCGTACCTTGGAAGCGTGCTCACCATCGACCAGGCGACGTACGACGCGATCATCGCGCACGCTCGACGGGACCACCCGGACGAGGCGTGCGGCGTGGTCGCCGGACGGATCGGCTCGGACCTGCCGACGCGGTTCGTCCCGATGGTCAACGCGGCGATGTCGCCCACGTTCTACGAGTTCGACTCGACGGACCTGCTCCGGCTCTACCAGGAGATGGACGACAACGACGAGGAGCCCGTCGTCGTCTACCACTCCCACACCGCCACCGAGGCCTACCCGTCACGCACCGACGTCAACCTCGCCGGCGAGCCGAACGCGCACTACGTCCTCGTGTCGACCCGCGACGGCGCCCACGCGTCCGGACCTGTCGACTTCCGCTCGTTCCGGATCGTCGACGGCGAGGTCAGCGAGGAAGAAGTCCGCGTCGTCGAGCGTTACGACGAGGAGGGCCCGGGCGGCGACTCCGTCCAGGCTCCGAGCACTCATCCCACCGATCGACCAGGAAGCTGACGTCTGATGGCCATCGAGGTCCGTGTCCCCACCATCCTCCGTACCTACACCGACGGCGAGAAGAAGGTCTCCGCCGCCGGTGACTCGGTCAGCGCGCTGATCGAGGACCTGGAGGCTCACCACTCTGGCATCAAGGACCGCCTGGTCGAGGACGGCCAGCCGCGCCGATTCGTCAACATCTACGTCAACGACGAGGACATCCGCTTCTCGGGCGGCCTCGAGACGCCCCTGTCCGACGGCGACGTCGTCGTCATCCTGCCCGCCGTCGCGGGCGGGGCGCGCTGACCTCGCGTACGAGGCCGGACCCGTCCATGCGCTTCGACAACCTGATCGACTCCGTCGGCGGCACCCCGCTCGTCGGGCTCCCGAGGCTGTCCCCGTCCCCTGAGGTCCGGTTATGGGCCAAGCTGGAGGACCGCAACCCGACCGGCTCGATCAAGGATCGCGCTGCGCTGGCGATGATCGAGCGCGCCGAGGCCGAGGGTGTCCTCCGACCGGGGTGCACGATCTTGGAGCCCACGTCGGGCAACACCGGCATCTCGCTCGCGATGGTCGCCAAGCTGCGCGGCTACCGCATCGTGTGCGTGATGCCGGAGAACACGTCCCAGGAGCGCCGGCAGCTGCTGCGCATGTGGGGTGCCGAGATCGTGTCGTCGCCCGCCGCCGGCGGCTCGAACGAAGCCGTCCGCGTCGCCAAGCGGGTCGCCGAGGAGCACCCCGACTGGGTGATGCTCTACCAGTACGGCAACGCCGCCAACGCCGACGCGCACTACCGCGGCACCGGCCCGGAGATCCTGGCCGACCTCCCCGAGGTGACGCACTTCGTCGGGGGCCTCGGCACGACCGGCACGCTCATGGGCGTCGGACGCTTCTTCCGCGAGGCCAAGCCGGAGGTCCGCATCGTCGCCGCCGAGCCACGCTACGGCGAGCTCGTCTACGGGCTGCGCAACCTCGATGAGGGGTTCGTACCCGAGCTGTACGACCCGCAGTACATCGACGCCCGCTTCTCGGTCGGACCTCGCGACGCCGTGCGACGGGTGCGCGAGCTGCTCGAGTCGGAGGGCATCTTCGCCGGCATCTCCACCGGCGCGATCCTGCACGCCGCCCTCGCCCAGGCCTCGAAGGCCGTGAAGGCGGGGGAGCCCGCCGACATCGTCTTCGTGGTGGCAGACGGCGGCTGGAAGTATCTCTCGACGGGCGCGTACGAGGGCACCGTCGACGAGGCGGAGGAGCGGCTCGAGGGCCAGCTCTGGGCGTAGCCCGCTCGTCCGGGAGCGGCTCGCCCCGGCCATCAGGTCGGGTAGCCCTCGAACGGGCCGGTCGCCCCGTCGATCAGCTCGCGGAGGATGTCCGCGTGCCCGGCGTGACGGGCGTACTCCTCGACCATGTGGATCAGCACCCACCGGAGCGACACCGTCTGACCCCACCACGCGGTGCCGGTGTCAGTGAGGTCGAGGTCGTCGATCACGGCGTCGGCGGCCTTGCGGGCCATCGCGAAGTAGGCCAGCACACCCTCGGTGGTCTCCCACGGCTCGATGCGCCAGTCGGCGTCCCAGTCGTCCTCGTCGGCCGGGACCTCGAGCGACTCGCGGCCGAACGTCGAGCAGAACCAGGCGTAGTCGACGGACGCCAGGTGCTTGACCATCCCGAGGAGCGTCGTCCCCGACGGCACCATGGGCCGCCGGAGGTCCTCGTCCGAGAGTCCGTCGATCTTCCACAGGATGGCATCACGGTGGCGGTCGAGAGCCGTGTAAAGGCTCTCCTTCTCGTCGCCGGTGAAGGGCACGCGTCTCATCGAGACAGCATGCCCGACCGCGGTGTCAGACCGCGAAGAGCAGCGCGGCGCTGACGAGGACGATGACGGCCGTGGCGAAGTGGATGCCGAAGGCCACCGCCTTCGTTCCTCCGTTGCGGAGGACGACGAGCGTGTCGCCGAATGGCGCGAGCGAGACGGTGATCATGAACAACCCCGCTGCTCCGGGCGTCGAGAAGGCCAGCAGAGTCAGGCCGACGACGCCGAACGTGGAGTCACGGACTCCCTTGACCGTCAGGTACGCGCCGTCGCCGTCCGGCTTGGCCGGGACGCCGTAGCCGGCGGCTGCCGGGATCGGGTGAGTCAGGAACCGTACGCCGATGAACAGAACCATGAGGCAGAGGGCGGCGGCCAGGACGTACGCGACGGTGATGAGCACGAGAACTCCTTGTTAGCGATGCTAGAAACAAGTGCGACGCTATGCGAGCATGAGCCTGATGTCTAGCGGTGCTAGGATCTCTGCGTGGCGATCCACGAGCGCAGGGCACGCGAACGCGAAGCACGTGAGCGGTTGATCATCGACGTCGCGCGCGAGCTGGCCGAGGCCGAAGGGTGGGAGGCGGTCACGACGCGACGACTCGCGGAGCGCGTCGAGTACAGCCAGCCCGTGCTCTACAGCCACTTCGCCGGCATGGGCGCTCTGATGGCAGCGGTCGCGATGGAGGGCTTCACCGAGATCGCCGAGGCGCTGCTCAGAGCCGTCCGTACACCGGAGGTGTCTCCCTCGGAGCGCCTCGCCGACGTAGCCACGGCGTACCTCGACTTCGGTGCACGCCACCCGGCACTGTACGACGCGATGTTCAGCCGGGCCGTCGAGCTGAAGTTCGCACAGGAGTCCACCCCGGCGCCGATGCGCGAGGGATTCGGTGCGCTTCGCGAGGTGGTCCGCCCGTACGTCGGCGACGACGCCGACGCCGACGCCGACGTGGACGCGCTCACCGAGGTCTTCTGGAGCTGCCTGCACGGTCTGGTGACGCTCGCCGCCACCGGACGGCTGAACCCTGCGCTGGTCGAGCTGCGGCTCACGGCCCTCGTGGAGCGCTTCAGCCGGTGACGCCGAGCCGCGTCCCACGCGACTCGCCCTGTGGCGTCGGACGCATTGTGTTTCGTGGGTGTGAATCGCACACTAGGCTCGCTCGGGTGAACGACGCGCCCATCGGCATCTTCGACTCCGGCTTCGGCGGTCTGACCGTCGCCCGAGCCGTCATCGATCAGCTGCCGAACGAGGCGGTCCTCTATCTCGGCGACACCGCCCGTCAGCCGTACGGGCCACAACCCATCGGCGACGTCCGCGAGTACGCGCTGGAGTGCCTCGACCACCTGGTCGACCGAGGCGTGAAGGCGCTCGTGATCGCCTGCAACTCCGCCAGCGCAGCGGTGCTCCGCGACGCGCGAGAGCGGTACGACGTGCCGGTGGTCGAGGTCATCGTGCCGGCGACCCGACGGGCCGTCGCCGCCACCCGCAACCACCGCGTCGGTGTCATCTGCACCCAGGCAACCAAGACGTCGATGGCTTACGAGGACGCGTTCGCCGCGAACCCGTCGGTCCAGCTGACCGTCCGGGCCTGCCCCCGCTTCGTCGAGTTCGTCGAGGCCGGGGTGACCGCAGGTCCCGAGCTCCTGGAGGTGGCGCGGGACTACCTCGCGCCGCTGCAGGAGAGCGGGATCGACACGCTCGTGCTCGGCTGCACCCACTACCCGCTGCTCACGGGCGTGATCGCCTACGTGATGGGCGAGGAGGTGACGCTCGTCTCCAGCGCGGACGAGACCGCCAAGGACGTCTACGCGCTGCTCGTGCGCCACGGCCTCGAGCGGACGGTGACCACGCCGCCCGAGCACCACTTCCTGACCACGGGGCAGCCTGAGGAGTTCCGCACCCTCGGGCGCCGGTTTCTCGGTCCCGAGATCGACCACGTCGACCAGTTCTCGTGGGTGGGCGTATGAGGCTGACCGTCGTCGGCTGCGCGGGGTCGTACCCGGGCCCGGACTCCCCGGCCAGCTGCTATCTGCTGGAGGCGGCGCACCAGGGGCGCACCTATCGGCTCGTCATCGACCTCGGCAACGGTGCGCTGGGCGTGCTCCAGCAGTACGTCGCCCTCTCCGACATCGACGCGATCGCGATCTCACACCTCCACCCCGACCACTACATGGACATCTGCGGGATGTACGTCTACCGCAAGTACGTCCCGGGCGGTCCGCTCCCACGGATCCCGCTCTGGGGTCCGTCGGGCAGCGCCGACCGGTTCGCGGAGGCGTACGGGCTGCCGATCGACCCCGGGATGACCGACGAGCTCGCGGTCCAGACGTGGGTCGAGGGCGAGCCGGTGACCCTCGGACCGTTCACGGTGACGCCGCGACTGGTCGACCATCCCGTGCAGTCGTACGCGTTGCGGATCGAGGCCGACGGCAGCGTCCTCACCTACTCCGGGGACACCGGGCCGACCTCGGCCCTCGTCGAGGCGGCGGACCGGGCGGACGTCTTCCTGTGCGAGGCGTCGTTCACCGACGACCCGGACAATCCGCCCCACCTCCACCTCACCGGCACCGATGCCGGGGCCGCGGCCACCGAGGCCCACGTCGGGCGGCTGCTGCTGACCCACGTCCCGACCTGGACCGATCACGAGCTCGTCGCGTCGGAGGCCAAGGCCGCCTTCGCCGGACCGAGCGAGCTCGTCGAGGCGGGCGGGGTCTACGAGGTCTAGGCCGTTAGGCTCGTCGGCATGCCCACCACCCGAGCGGACGGCCGCCCGAACGACGAGCTGCGTCCCGTCACCATCACCCGCAACTGGCTCGACCACGCCGAGGGATCGGTCCTGGTCGAGTTCGGCCGCACGCGCGTCCTCTGTGCGGCCAGCGTCACCCAGGGCGTCCCGCGCTGGCGGCGAGACTCGGGGCTCGGCTGGGTGACCGCCGAGTACGCGATGCTGCCGCGCGCCACGCACACGCGTTCCGACCGCGAGTCGGTGAAGGGGCGGATCGGCGGACGTACGCACGAGATCTCGCGCCTGATCGGCCGGTCGCTGCGTGCGGTGATCGATGACAAGGCCCTGGGCGAGAACACGATCGTCATCGACTGTGACGTGCTCCAGGCCGACGGAGGCACCCGGACCGCCGCCATCACGGGCGCGTACGTCGCGCTGGCCGACGCCGTCTCCTACCTGCGCGAGCGGGGTGCCCTGCTGTCGGAGCCGCTGACCGACTCGGTCGCCGCCGTCTCGGTCGGCATCATCGACGGCACCCCGATGCTCGATCTACCCTATGACGAGGACGTCCGCGCCGAGACCGACATGAACGTCGTGATGACGGGCTCCGGGTCGTTCGTCGAGGTGCAGGGCACCGCCGAGGGTGCGCCGTTCGACCGGGCGGAGCTCGACGCGCTGCTCGCGCTCGCGGAGAAGGGGTGTGCCGACCTCACGGCGATCCAGGCCTCGGCGCTCCAGGACGGGCCCTCCGCATGAGTGCGCGACGAGTCGTCCTGGCCAGCCACAACCCCGGCAAGCTGGTCGAGCTGCGTCGCATCCTCGAGCCCGACGTGCCGGGGATCGAGGTCCT
This sequence comes from Mumia sp. zg.B17, assembly GCF_019550915.1. GTDB lineage: Bacteria > Actinomycetota > Actinomycetes > Propionibacteriales > Nocardioidaceae > Mumia. The sequence continues at coordinate 508,921 of NZ_JAHWCI010000005.1, read as the reverse complement.
CGGTCTCGACGACATCGGCGACTTCGACGAGCCCGTCGAGGACCAGCCGACGTTCGAGGGCAATGCGCTGCTGAAGGCGCGCGCCGCCGCGAAGACCACCGGACTCCCGTCGCTGGCCGACGACTCCGGGTTGTGCGTGGACGCGCTCAACGGGATGCCCGGCGTCCTGTCGGCACGGTGGAGCGGCAAGCCGCAGGGTGACAAGCGGTCCGCCGACACGCGCAACAACGCGCTGCTGCTCGACCAGCTGGCCGACGTGCCGGACGAGCGGCGTGGTGCCGAGTTCCGGTGCGCGATGGCGCTGGTGCTGCCGAGCGGGGCCGAGGTCGTCGAGCTGGGCGTGATGCGGGGTCGGATCCAGTGGGAGCCGACGGGTGACGGCGGGTTCGGCTACGACCCGCTGTTCGCCGCGGACGGCTACGACGTGTCGACCGCAGAGCTCACGCCCTCCGACAAGGACGCGATCAGCCACCGGGGCAAGGCCCTGCGGGCGATGGTCCCGCACCTCGTGGCCCTGCTCGCCTGAGCCCGTGCGCACCCTTCTTGCCCTGCTGCGTATCGCGGCGCTGGGCTCGTTCGTCGTCGCGTTCGTCGCCGCGTGGCGTGAGTTCGGCTCGACCGGGATGCCGGCGCAGGAGGGGATGACCGCGGACGCGCTCTGGTGGTACGTCCACCAGGACGACGTCCGAGATGCCGGGCTTGTCACGCTGGTCGTCGGGCTCGTCACGATGCTGGTGCCGTCCATGCTGGTCACGGTCGCCGGGGCGTGCGCCGTCGCGGCGTACGCGTCCGTCGTCGGTGCTTCCCCGGCCTTCGACGTCGAGCAGCCCGCGGCGTGGTGGATCTTCGCCGGTGCTCTCGTCCTGGTCGCGCTGGTGCGACGCGCATTCCGACGGCCCGGCTCCTCCGGTGGGCAGGCGACTCCGCCGCAGCACGGGGTCCCGCCGCTCAGTTGAGGCGTACCCGAGGATCGAGGACCGCGTAGGCGATGTCGACGACGATGCTCGCGATCACCACCGCGGCTGAGGTCACCAGCACCACGCCGATGATCACCGGCAGGTCCTGGTTGTTGATCGCGTCCACGCTCGTCTTGCCCAGACCCGGCAGACCGAACACGGTCTCGGTGACGACGAGACCACCCACGACTGTGCCCAGGTCGATCCCGAGCTGGGTCACGACCGGGGTCAGTGCGCTCCGCAGACCGTGCCGCAGGACGACGCGGCGCTCGGTGATGCCCTTCGAGCGGGCGGTCCGGATGTAGTCCTCGCCGAGCGCGTCCAGCATCGCGCCTCGTGTCAGCCGGGTGTAGATCGCCGCGGACAGCATCGCCAGCGCGATCCACGGCAGCACCAGGTGCCGCGCCCACTCCCCGACCCCCGCCGACAACGGCGCGTAGCCCGCCGCGGGGAACCAGTCCAGTCCTGCGAGGGTGAACCGGTAGTAGAAGACCGTGAGCAGGAGCAGGCCGAGCAGGAACGACGGCATCGAGTAGAAGAACAGGGCGAAGAACGTCAGCCCGCGGTCCACGGCGGAGCCCGGGCGCACGGCCGAGACAACGCCGTTCGTCACTCCGAGGAGCGTCCAGATGACGGCGGCGCCCAGCGCGAGCGAGATCGACACCGGCGCGGCCGCAGCCAGCATCGAGGTGACCGACTGGCCGTGGTAGTAGTCGTAGCCGAGGTTCCCGTGCAGGGCGTTCCACAGGAAGTCCCCGTACTGCTCGAGCAGCGGACGGTCCAGCCCGAGACGGTGTGAGATGAGGGCGACCGTCTCAGGGGTCGCCTGCTTCCCGGCGAGCGTCTCAGCGACGTTGTTGGGCGCGATGAAGAACATCCCGAACACCAGCAGCGTGATCAGCCACATCACCACGGCGCCGAGCAGGGTGCGTCGCACCACGAACCGGATCATGACGGTCTCCCTGGTCTCATCGAGAGCGTCGGTCGGGCGCGGGGGTCGAAGGCATCACGGACACCGTCGCCGAACAGGTTGAACGCGAGCGTCGTGACCAGCAGCGCGAGGCCGGGGAAGAGGATGTACCACCACGCTGTCGTGTAGTAGTTCTGGGCCGTGGCGATCATCCCGCCCCAGTCGGCCGTCGGCGGGGGAATGCCGAGGCCGAGGAACGACAGCGTCGCCTGGGTGACGATGACGACGGGGATGAGCAGCGAGGTGTAGACGATCACCGGCGCGAGCACGTTCGGCAGGATGTCGATCACCATGATCCGCCAGCTCGACGCGCCGAGGGATCGTGCTGCTTCGACGAACTCCCGCTCACGCACCGACAGCACCTGCCCCCGGACGATCCGCGCGACCGACGCCCAGCTGAACAACCCGATCACGAGGATCGAGATGCCGAGGCTCGGTCCCGTGATCGACACCAGCGAGATCGCGAACAGCAGGAACGGGAACGAGAGCACGACGTCGACGAAACGGGCGAGGATCGTGTCGATGACGCCACCGAAGAATCCGGCAGCCAGACCGACGACGACCCCCACCAGCACGGCGAGCGCGGTCGCGGCCACGCCGACCAGCAGTGAGACGCGGGCACCGTAGGCGATCCGGACCAGCAGGTCGCGCCCGAGGTCGTCGGTGCCGAGCCAGAACGTGCTGTTCGGACCGCGCGGCAACCCGTCCGGAGTGAGTCCAGCGCTGTGGTATTGCGTGTTCGGCGGATGACCGGTGACCGCCGCGACGACCGGGGCGAAGACCGCCATCAGGAGGATTGCGGCGATCACCGTCAACGAGAGCATCGCCACGCGGTCACGTCGGAGCCGATGCCACGACAGCGCCCATGGGCTGCGGCCCTTGATCTCACCAGCAGCAGCGGTCTCGGTGGCCTCCGGGCTCATCACGCACCTCCAGGATCGGTGACCCGCTCGGCGACGATCTCGCTGTCCTGCGCATCCAGGTCCGGCACCTGCCCCACCAGCTCCTCGCCGACGCGCAGCGGGTGGAGGCACGCGGCACGGTGCTCGGGTGGGTCGTCGAGCACCGGGACGAGGTCAGGGTCGACGGACACACAGTCGTGTCGTGCCTTCGGGCAGCGTGGGTGGAAACGGCAGCCGGACGGTGGCGCGACCGGCGACGGGAGGTCTCCGACCAGGACGATCCGCTCCCGAGCCTCGGCCTCCTGCGGATCTGCCACGGGGAGTGCGGAGAGCAACGCCTTCGAGTAGGGGTGCCGAGTCACCTCGAACAGCTCGTCGGCCGGGGCGGTCTCGACGATCCTCCCCAGATACATCACCGCGATCCGGTCGCTGATGTGCCGGACGACCGACAGGTCGTGGGTGATGAAGAGGTAGGTGAGGTGGAGGTCCTCCTGGAGGTCGATCAGCAGGTTGAGCATCTGAGCCTGGATCGACACGTCGAGCGCCGAGACCGGCTCGTCACAGATCAGGAGCCTCGGGCGCAGCGCGAGCGCGCGGGCAAGGCCGATGCGCTGGCGCTGACCTCCGGAAAAGTCGGCGGGGAACCTGTTGTAGTGCTCGGGGTTGAGGCCGACGAGCTCCATCAGGTCCTGGACCCGATGTGCGCGCTCCTTGGCCGACATCGACCGGCCGTCGGTGTCGCCGTGGATCGCCAGCGGGTCTCCGATGATGGAGCCGACTCGTCGCCTCGGGTTCAGCGAGCCGTACGGGTCCTGGAAGACCATCTGGATCTCCCGCCGCACAGGTCGGAGGCGGCGCCGGCTCGACGCCGTGATGTCGGTGCCGTCGAAGCTGATCGAACCTGACGTGACGTCGTAGAGCCGGGCGAGGCAGCGCGCGAGCGTCGACTTCCCGCAGCCGGTCTCGCCGACGAGCCCGAGGGTCTCCCCACGCCGGATCTCCAGGGAGACCCCGCTCACCGCGTGCACGACCTCGCGGCTGCGCCGCCACGGGCTTGAGGCGCCGACCGGGAACTCCTTCACGACGTCGGAGGCGACCAGGAGCGGTGCAGCGAGGTCATGCTCGCGCCTGCCCGAGGCGTCGACGGCAGCGGTGCTCATGCGGGTTGCTCGTGTGGTGAGGTGACGCGCGCCTCGCGTGAGGCGACACGCTCGTCGCGCGAGGCGATGTCGCTCGGCAGCCAGCAGGCCGACTCGTGGTCGGAGCGCCCGAAGACCGGTGCCAGCCACGGCGTCTGCGTGCAGCGGTCGAAGGCGTAGGCACATCGCGGTCGGAACGGGCAGCCCTCCGGCGGCGTGATCAGACTCGGCGGTGAGCCGGGGATCGGGGTCAGCCGCCCCCGGCCCGGTGCTCGCGAGGGGAGCGAGGCGAGCAGGCCCTCGGTGTAGGGGTGGTGGAACCGGTAGAAGAGCTCGTGGCGGGCGGCCCGCTCCATCACCTGACCGGCATACATCACCACGATCTCGTCGGCTACTTCCGCGACCACCCCGAGGTCGTGGGTGATCAGGATGATGGCGGTGCCGAGCTCACGCTGCACGTCCTGCAGCACGGTGATGATCTGCGCCTGCACGGTGACGTCGAGCGCCGTCGTCGGTTCGTCGGCGATCAGCAGCGCGGGGTCCAGGGCGATCGACATCGCGATCATCGCGCGCTGGCGCATGCCGCCCGAGAACTGGTGGGGGTAGTCGTCGACCCGCAGATCGGCCTGCGGGATGCCGACGAGTGCGAGAAGCTCGACGGCACGACGTCGGGCGGCTCGACGGGAGATGCCGCGGTCGTGCGCGCGGATCATCTCGACGATCTGCCAGCCGACCGTGTAGTACGGGTGGAGGCTGGTCAGCGGATCTTGGAAGATCATCCCGATCCTCGCCCCGCGCACTGCCTCGAGCTGCTTCGTCGTCGCGGTGAGCAGGTCCTCGCCGTCGAACACGGCGGACCCCGAGATCTGCGCTCCTCGGGTGAGGCCGGTGACGGTCTGGGTCGCAACGCTCTTGCCGGAGCCGGACTCGCCGACGACGGCGAGCGTCCGACCGGCCTCCACGGCGAACGAGACGCCGCGTACGGCGTGCACGACGCCGTCAGGAGTCGGGAAACCTACGTGCAGGTCAGTGACCTCGAGCAGCGTCATCGGTGGCTCCTTCCAGGCAGAGGGGACGAGGCGGGGAGCGAGGTGGCGACCGCGCAGATCCGCGTGGCCGCCACCTCGCCCGAGATCACCCGCCCTGCTTGCCCTTCTCCAGCCAGACGTTGGCCGGGTCGAGGCTCTGCAGGATGGGGATGTAGACGCCGTGGTGCACCTGCGACGCCTTGTAGGTCGGCCACAGCGCATTCGTGATCGGATAGATCGGCGCGTCCTTCATCGTCTGCTTGTCCGCGGCCGCCCACAGCTTCTTCGCGTCCTCGTCGGTCGCCGCCTTCGAGGCCTCGTCGATGAGCACGTTGGTCGTCGGGTTGTCGTAGAACCCGAAGTTGCTGCCGACCGGCGGGAACGACGACTTGCCCGAGAACAGCGGCTTGAAGAAGGACAGAGCCGCGTTCCCGTACCAGTCCGAGCCCCAGCTGGACATCGCGATGTCCCACTCGCCGCGCTTGGCCACGGCAGGCACCTGGAGGTACTTCGTGTAGAAGTCGGCCTGCTGCGCCTGGAGCCCTTTCACGGTGATGCCGACCTCCTTCAGGTCGCCTTGGAGCGTCTGGAACACCTTGCTCTGACCTTCGCTCTTGTTGCGGTAGAGCACCGTCAGGGTCAGGCCGTTCGGGTAGCCCGCCTGCGCCAGCAGCTGCTTCGCCTTCGTGACGTCGTGGGGATACAGGTCGAACTCCTCCGACCCGAGCAGCGTCGACGGCAGGACGTGGGTCAGCGGCGGATTGACCTTCTCGCCGCCGAGCACCTGCACGAGGTGGCTGCGGTCGATCGCGTGCGACAAGGCCTGCCGCACCGCGACCTTGCTCAGTGCACGGGCGTTGTTCGGCGAGACCGTGTTGAAGATGACGTACGGGCCTGAGCTGCTGGTGACACCCAGGGTGAGGTTGGGGTCCTTGGCCGACACCAGCTTCGGGAGCTGCGCCGGCGGCACGGCGATGTCGAACTGCATGTCCGCGCTCGGCGTGCCCGTCTGCAGCTGCTGGAGGATCGAGTTCTGGTTGCCGCTCTCGCTGACGACGACCTTGTCGACGTACGCCTTGCGGACGGGGTCGCTCGAAGCCACCCAGGCAGGGTTTCGCGAGAGCGTGATCTCCTTCGTCGGCTGGTACGAGTCGATCTTGTACGGCCCGTCGGAGATCGTGTGCTGACCGAGCTCAGCGCTCGCGGGGGTGTACTCGAGGAACTCCTTCGGCGCGGGTGACATCGCCGTGAGGGTGAGGATGCCGGTGAAGTACGGCGCGGGATGGGCCAGCGTGAACACGACCGTCTTCTCGTCCTTGGCCGTCACACCGGCCACGTCGTTGCCCTCGATGTAGCTCGCTATCGCCTGCGGAGTGGGGTCGACCTTCTCGAACCCGCTGCAGAACTCCGCCAGCCCGACGATCAGGTCGACGTAGTTCGGCAGACCACCGAAGGGCTGGGCCGGGTTGCAGGTGCGCTTGACGCCCCGGACAACGTCGTCGGCGGTGACGGTGCGCTTCGGTGAGGTGTTCCACGCGGCGTCGGGCTGGATGCGGATCGTGTAGGTCTTGCCGTCCTCGCTGATCCCGCCGTTGTCGGTGGTCGGCATCTCGGTCGCGAGGTCCGGGACCTCCTCGGTCGTGCCGCCTTCGACCGCAGGATAGGTGAACAGCTGCCGGCTCCAGAGGCGGAGAACGGTGTATCCCGCCGAGTAGTAGCTGATGTTGGGGTCCATGTAGTCGACATCGCCGACGCCGAGCATGTTGAGCGTGCCCCCCTTGACGGGCTCGCCCTCGTCGCCCGGCCCTGAGCCGGAGCCCTCTCCGCTGCCGCACGCGGTGACCACCAGTGCCGCCGCGACCGCTCCGGCCCCGGCGGCGAGCCATCGTCTCGTTCGCACCATCGTTCCTCCTGGTCCGTGCCCGCGGATCACGGGCTCCCTGCGCCGGAGCCCGGAAGGGCCTGGCACGACGCGACGCTAGGCTCCCGGCCAGTGGGCGGCCAGGCTCCGAGTCGGACCGACACGGGACTGCCATGGAGCTGTCACGGCGGTTGTCATCTCGTGACGCCTCCGTGGCAGGCCGATGACGAACGTCGGCGTGTCGTCCTCGCTGACTCCCGTCCGAGCAGCTGCCGGGCCATAGTGAACGCATGACGCGCAGCGTGCTGCTGGTGGAGGACGACCCGCGGGTACGTCGCTCGCTGCGCCTGGCGCTCGAGGACGAGGGATATGCCGTCGTGGAGGCGTCGACGGGCGCCAGTGCGCTGGACATGCTGCGAGAGCGCGGACCGGACGTCGTGCTGCTCGATCTGATGCTCCCCGACACCGATGGGTTCTCGGTCTGCCGCGAGCTCCGGCGGGAGAGTGCCGTCCCGGTGATCATGGTGACCGCCCGTACCGACTCCCACGACGTCGTGGCAGGGCTGGAGGCGGGCGCCGACGACTACGTGACAAAGCCGCTGGTGGCCAAAGAGCTGTCGGCGAGGATCCGCGCGCTGCTGCGTCGGGCCACCGCGGGGCCCTCGGCCGCGCCACGCGACGACCTCACACTGGGCGACCTGCGCATCGATCTCGGTGATGCGGTCGTGGTGCGTGACGGCGTCGAGCTGCCCCTGACACGAACCGAGTTCAAGCTGCTCGCCGAGCTCGTCCTCGCCGAGGGCAGGGTGTGCAGCCGCGAGCACCTCCTGGACAAGGTCTGGGGGTACGGCTACTTCGGCGACAGCCGCATCGTCGACGTGCACGTGCGGCGGCTCCGGATGAAGGTCGAGCACGACCCTGCGTCCCCCTGCCACCTGCTGACCGTGCGCGGGCTGGGCTACCGGTTGGCCGGCTGAGGATCCACCGTGGCCACGACCCGACGCCCGTCCGACCCCAGGAGGTGGAGGATGCGGCTCGGGGTCCGCGGACGTGTGACGCTGCTCTTCGGCCTGCTGGCGCTGGCGCTGTCACTGCTGCTCGCCGTGCTCAGCTGGTCGCTGGTCACGCACTTCCTGGTGGCACAGCGCGAGTCCAGCGCGGCTGCGGAGACGGCGGTCGACGCGGGACTGCTCCAGCGCGAGATCGACGCCCGGCCCGTCGACGTGTCTGGCGCTCTCGACACCGTGGGGTCGGGCGCCTCGGCGGCGGTTCTGCGCTACGACGACGCCTGGTACGCGACCTCGCTCGACCCGACCCCGTCCGACCTGCCGGCCGCGCTGGTGGAACGGGTCGAGGCCGGGACGGCGAGCACCCAGCGGATCGAGATCGACGGGCGGCCGCTGCTCGCCGTGGGGATGCCGTTGCAACCGAGCGGCAACGCCTACTTCGCGGTCTACGACCTGACAGAGCTGAACCGAACCTTCCGGGTGCTGTCCGCGAGCCTGGCCGGTGCCGCGCTGCTCACGGTCGTCTGCGGTCTGGTCCTCGGCCGGTCGGCGAGCCGCCGGGCGCTCCGCCCGCTGACCGAGCTGAACGACGTCGCCTCCGCCGTCGCCTCCGGCAGGCTGACCGCACGGATGGACACCGGCGGCGACCCCGACCTCGCGCCGCTCGCCCGGTCGTTCAACGCGACCGTCGAGTCGCTGCAGCGGCGGGTTCGTGCGGACGCACGCTTCGCAGGCGACGTCAGCCACGAGCTGCGCACCCCGTTGACCACGATGCTGAACTCCGTGCAGGTGCTCCAGAACCGGCGCGCGAGGCTGCCTGAGGAGGTGCGCGAGCCGCTCGACCTGCTCGCGGAGGACCTCGAGCGGTTCCGGCGGATGGTGGTGGACCTGCTGGAGATCTCCCGCGCAGAGGACGAGTCCAGCGCCACGTCGGAGGCGGTGGCGATCGGTGAGCTTGTCGAGCGTGCCGCGGACGAGGCCGCCAAGCGTCCCGTCACGATGGTCGAGCCGGAGGCAGCGGACGTCATCATGCTGGCCGACAAGCGCCGGCTCGAGCGGGTGATCGCGAACCTGGTGGAGAACGCCGAGCGTCACGGCGGTGGCTGCACCGGAGTGACGGTCCGGCTGGGGTGTGACGGCTCGACGGTCGAGATCGCCGTCGATGACGCCGGTCCCGGTGTCCCCATCGACCGGCGGGAGCGGATCTTCGAGCGGTTCAACCGCGGTGATGAGGCAGAGGACTCCGGCGTCGGTCTCGGGTTGGCGATCGTCGCGCGCCACGTCGGACAGCACCACGGGCGGGTGGCAGCCGAGGACTCGCCGGTCGGCGGGGCACGATTCCTCGTCACGTTCCCGGTCGGCCGAGGGAGGGGCCGGTGAGCCGGGCTGCGCGGCTGGGGGCCGCGGCCGTGCTGGCTCTGAGCCTCGGCGCGTGCGCGATCGGTGCGGAGCCCGCACCTCGCGACGCCGCAGTCACCGCTCCGCGCCTGCCCGCGTACGGACCGACAGTCGGCCGGGAGCGTGCGATGGACGTCGAGGTGTGCCTGCTGGAACGCGGCCGGCTCCGCCGCGTGGGGCGGACTGCCGCGGCAGGTGGGGTGGCGAGCGCGCTGCGCTCGCTCGCCCGGGGGCCGACGGGCGGCGAGCGTCGCGCGGGGCTGACGACCGACGTGCCGCAGAGCGCAGAGGAGAGCCAGGTGACGGTGGCGTCCAGCGTCGCTCAGGTCGAGGTCCCGACCGGCTTCGCCCGCCTCACCGCGGAGCAGCAGATCCGGGCGATGGCCCAGATCGTGTGCTCGGTGACGAGCGGCGGCGTGATCCGCAGCGTACGGCTGGTCTCCGACGGCAAGGCCGTATTCGCACCCGTCGGGAGCGGTGCGCTCGTGGACCGGTCGGTCGGGCTCGGTGACTACCCGGCCTTCACACCGCGGTGAGCGTCGCCGTATCGGGGACTCAGGTGCCGCCGGCGTACCCCTGCTGGCGCCAGGCCTCGTAGACGACGATCGCGGTCGAGTTCGCGAGGTTGAGCGAGCGGCGGGCCGGCAGCATCGGGATGCGGAGCCGATCGGTAATGCGACGGTCGGCGAGCACGTGGTCGGGGAGACCGGTCGGTTCCGGACCGAACAGGAAGACGTCTCCGGGTTCGTAGGCGATGTCGGCGTAGGACGTGGTCGCCCGCGTCGTGAACGCGAACACGCGTGCGGGGTCGAGCGCCTTCCACGCCGCCTCGAGGTCACCGTGGACCGAGACGTCGGCGAGGTCGTGGTAGTCGAGCCCGGCCCGGCGGAGCTGGGCGTCGGACAGGTCGAATCCGAGCGGCTCCACCAGGTGGAGCTGAGCCCCCGTGGCGGCCGAGAGCCTGATCGCGTTGCCCGTGTTGGGCGGGATGCGGGGTTCGTAGTAGAGGATCCGGAACATCGTCTGAGGCTATCGCTGATGACGACAGGCCCGGATCGGCGGATACTCGGGACGTGACCTCGACGGACTTCGTACGCGCGGACCCGCGTGGTCCGTACGCGGGCGCCGTCGTCTCGCTCGTCGGATACCGTCAGCGCGACATCGAGCAGCGCCTGCACCGCGGCCTCCCCTCGCCGTACCTCACCTTCGTCGTCTCGCTCGACAACCCGGTGGTCGTCGGGGAGCGTGAGGACGACCCGGAGCCGGTGTCCGCGTACGGCATGCTCGGCCCGCTCGCCGCGCGGCCCGCCTTCATCGACCAGCCCTCCGCGCAGGAGGGGGTGCAGCTGGCGATCCACCCGTTCGCGTCCCGATGGCTTTTCGGGGTCCCGGCGAGCCGGCTCACCGGTCTGGCCCTGGACGTTCGCGACGTCCTCGGCGCCCCGGCCGACGCCCTGCGCGCGCGGATCGGCGACACCGACGACTGGGGACAGCGGTTCGCAGCGGTCAGCGGCCTGCTCGCCGAGCGTGCGCGTACGGCGTCCGGCGCGGCGGCGGCGCGACCCCGCCCGGAGGTCGTGGAGGGCTGGCGCTGGATCGTCGCCCGCGGGGGCAACGGTCGCATCGACGACCTCGCAGCCCATGTCGCCCTGAGCCCACGGCGTCTGCGGACGGTGTTCGTCGACGAGCTCGGCTTCGGCCCCAAGGTCCTGAGCAGGCTCGTGCGCTTCGAGCGGGCGGTCGCGATGGTGCGGGACCAGACGGTCGCGCCGGAGACGGGGTCCTTGAGCGACGTCGCCGCGCGGGCGGGCTACGCCGACCACGCCCATCTCGTGCACGAGTTCCGGACGCTGTCGGGGACCACTCCGACGGGGTGGGTCGAGGAGGAGCGCCGAAACCTCCAAGCGGGAGGGCACCGCAACGGAGCATCGTGAGGTCCATGAGCACTGTTGAGAACCAGAACCAGAACCAGAACCAGGACCAGAACCGCACGGCCGAGCCGCCGGCCCCCACCGTGTGGCCCGCGCTCGCCGCGCGCGACGCACTGGCGATGATCGACTTCCTCGAGCGCGCCTTCGGCTTCCGGCCCGTCGTCGTGATGGCGGAGGACGGGTTCGTGCAGCACGCCGAGCTCGCGTGGCCGGAGGGCGGCGGGATCATGATGGGCTCGGAGAAGCACGAAGGGAACTGGCAGCAGAAGCCCGGGACCTTCGGGGCGTACGTGGTGTGCTCCGACCCCGACGCCCTCTACGACCGGGCCAAGGCGGCAGGAGCGACGATCACGATGGAGCCGACGACGACCGACTACGGGAGCCGCGACTTCATCGCCGAGGACCCCGAGGGCAACTCGTGGTCGTTCGGCACGTATCGCGGGGAGCCGCACTGAGCACGAGACGACAGGCAGACGGCCGTCTCGGGTGCCGGTGACAGGACTCGAACCTGCACGTCTTGCGACACAGGAACCTAAATCCTGCGTGTCTACCAGTTCCACCACACCGGCCCGCCGGACAGTCTAGGCGGCGACCACCGCCGTACGGCTCAGGCCAGGTCGAGCTGACGGATCAGGCGCTCGACGTGACCGGTCGCCTTGATGTTGTACTGCGCGACCTCGATCTTGCCCTCCTCGTCCACGACGAACGTGGAGCGGATGACGCCCTCGATGACCTTCCCGTACAGCTTCTTCTCGCCGAAGGCGCCCCAGGCGCGGAGCACGCTGCGGTCGGGGTCGGACAGGAGCGCGATGTCGAGACCCTCCTTCTCGCGGAAGGAGGCCAGCTTGTCGGTGTTGTCCGGAGAGATGGCCAGCACGGTGTATCCCGACGCGTCGAACGTCTCACGCTCGGCGGTGAAGTCGCACGCCTCGCGGGTGCACCCCGGCGTCATCGCGGCGGGATAGAAGTAGACGATGACCTTCCCGCCGCGCAGGTCGGAGAGCGTGACCTCCTTGCCGTGGTCGTCGAGGAGCGTGAAGTCGGGCGCCTGATCACCTGGCTGCAGTCGCGTGGTCATGGTCCTATCCTTGCGTATCGGTACGGTGGTCACGACAGGTGACCGCGCCGAGCGAGGAGACAACGTGACGAACGATTTCAGGCCGGATGTCCCGACGACCATCACGGGCACACCTGACCAGCTCGTCACCCAGATCGACGAGGTTCGCAACCGTCTTGCCTCCAACGTCGACCAGCTCGTCTACCGTGCGAGCCCCAAGACGGTGGCACGACGCGGCCTCGCCGACGTCAAGGCCAGGTTCGTCACCCCGTCGGGTGAGCCGCGGATGGAGACCATCGTCCCGGTGGTGGGTGGCCTCGTCGCCTTCATCGGTCTCGTCGTCGTGATCCGCAAGATCGTGAGCGACTGAATGACCGACGGGCTTCCGATCCGGATGCTCCACGACCGCCTCCTGGTGTCGGTCGACCCGGACGACGGTGACCGCCGCTCGTCCGGCGGCATCGTGATCCCGGCCACCGCGCAGCTGGGCCGCCGGCTGTCGTGGGCCCGGGTCGAGGCCGTCGGCAGCACCGTCCGGACCGTCCAGGTCGGCGACCGGGTGCTCTTCGACCCCGACGAGCGGGCCGAGGTCGAGGTGCGCGGCAGGGACTACATCCTCCTGCGTGAGCGCGATCTGCACGCGGTCGCGGCCGAGCGGATCGACCACGACCAGACCGGGCTCTACCTGTAGGCCCCTGATGGTCAGCGGACAGGGTTTCCTGGATCGCATCAGCGGTGACGATGCGCGCGGTGTCCCGATGCCGGTGTCGTTGCACACCCGGGCGCAATGGGTGCGCGCGCAGATGACCAGCATCGTCCAGATCTCGGTCGGTGCGGCGCTGGCCTGGGTGATCGCGCACGACCTGGTCGGCCACCAGCAGCCGTTCTTCGCCCCCGTCGCCGCGATCCTCGTGATCTTCGCGGGCACCGGCGGGCGGCGGCGGATCACCGTCGAGCTCTTCATCGGCGTCTCGGTCGGCGTCCTCATCGGAGAGAGTCTCATCTCGGTGATCGGCCGCGGGTGGTGGCAGCTCGGCGTCATCGTCGCGCTGGCCGCGACCGCCGCGACGTTCCTCGGTCTGCGCGGTCTCGCCCGGAACCAGGCCGCGACCTCGGCCAGCCTGCTTGCCGCCATCGTCCCCGTGATGCCCGGCAACCCCGCCGTCGCGCGCTTCGTCGACGCCGTGATCGGCGGCCTCGTCGGGCTCGCCATGGCGCTGCTCATCCCCGGCAACCCGGTCCGACGTGTCAACCGTGGCATGCAGCCGGTGCTGACGACGCTCGGTCAGGCGCTGCGTCGCATCGAGCTGGCCCTGCGCCTGGAGGACGCCGGTCCCGCATGGACGGCGCTGCAGCAGGTTCGCGGCCTGCAGCCGGCGATCGAGAGCCTCACGACGACCGTCTCCAACGCCGATGAGATCGCCCGCTACTCGCCGTTGCGGTGGCGACAGCGCGGCCACGTCGAGCGGTACGTGGTCGCGGTCCGCGACGTCGACAACGCGATCCGCGACACGCGCGTCCTCGCACGGCGGGTGCACACCATGCTGCGCCGTGGCGAGCACTCCTTCACCGGCATGCCCGAGGCCGTCCGGCTGCTGCGGGAGGCGGTCGAGGTCTTCGCCGACGACATCGCGGAGAAGGACGCGTACGACGAGGCGCGTCGCCAGCTCATCGAGGCGGCCAGGATGGCGACCAAGGCGCTGCCCGAGGCCGCCACGATCAACGACGCCGCGGTCGTCGCGCAGGTCCGCTCGATCGCCTCAGACCTCCTCTATGCCACCGGATGGACGGTGGCCCAGGTCGACCGAGCCTTGGCGACCGGGCGCTGATCAGAACACCGGTGACGCGAGGCCGAGACTGTCGATCTGCGAGCGCAGGGTCGCTGCGGATGAGCGGAGTCCTGCCAGGTCGGTCTCGTCGAGGGGCAGCTCCGCCGGGCCTGCGACGCCGCTTGCGCTGACGACGCAGGGGGCGGAGAGGCAGACGTCGTCGATGCCGTACTGCCCGGTGAAGAGGGTGGAGACCGGAAGGAACCGGTGCTCGTCGCGCAGCACGGCCGACATGATGTCTGCGGCAGCGAGACCGATGGCGAAGTTGGTCGCCCCCTTGCCTTCGATCACCTTGTACGCGGAGCCGGCGACGGTCTCGCGGATCGCGGCGTACTCGGAGGGGTCGAGCGAACGGCCTTCGAGGTCGTACTCGGCGATCGGGACGCCGCCGATGTTGGCCGACGACCACAAGACGATCTCGGAGTCGCCGTGCTCACCGGCGACGGCAGCGTGGACGCTCCGCGGAGACACGGCGAGGCGCCGCGACAGCAGGTAGCGCAGCCGTGCGGTGTCGAGGACGGTGCCGGACCCGAAGACCCGACCGGGCGGGAGGTCGAGGAAGCCGATCGCCGCGTAGGTCAGCACGTCACAGGGGTTGGTGACCAGCACGTAGACCGCGTCGGGCGCGACCTCGCGCACGGCGCCGAGGACGTCGCGCGTGATGCCGACGTTGACCCCTGCGAGGTCGAGCCGGGTCTGCCCGGGCTTCTGCCGGGCTCCTGCGGTCATCACCACCAGGTCTGCGCCGGCGCACGCGGCTGGGTCGTCGCTCCCGACGATGGTCGTCGGCGACGCGAACGCGGCACCGTCGTTGAGGTCGTGCGCCTGCGCCTCGACGAGCGTGGACGCGATGTCGTACAGCACGATCTCTCCGGCCAGCCCCCGCAGCAGCGCGGCGTACGCGACGGTGCTGCCCACCGAGCCCGCGCCGCACACCGCGATCTTGGCGCCCCTCCTGGACGTGCGCGGGCCGGCGGGAGGCCCGGGTCGTTCGTCGGCCATCGGCCCTCCTCGTACGGCTGCTGGAGCATGTCGTCGCCGCCCCGAGTTTCTCACTGAGAGGGTGCGACCGCGCGATCGGTACTACTCTCTCGGGCATGGCGATGGTGGTGACGTTCGGTGGACCGTTGGAGTACGCCAACCAGGTGTGGAGCGACGTCGAGCCCGACCAGGACGGCTACGTGCTGATCCTCGGTGGCGCGGCCGCGGGCCAGGAGGCGTGGTACGTCGTGGATCCGGAGGCGGAGCTGATCCCGACCGACCAGGGTGACGCGATGCCCGCGGAGTACGCGGGGGAGCGGAAGCCGGAGAGCTAGCTGTAGCTAGACGTCGTCGCCCGTACGCGGGCGTCCTCCGCGGCTCAGGTCCCCACGATGGCGTCCTGGAGCTGGAGCACACGATCTCGCTGCCGAGCGTGCAGCTCCGGGTCGTCGATCTCCTCCCTCGCCACGACCGTGAGCAGCGCTGCGGTGTCGAGCTCGTAGACGTCCAGGAGTGCCTGATCGGCCGGTGACCACCCTGTGCGTCCATAGCCCGCAAGGAACTCCTCGTCGAGGTAGCCGTAGGCGCGGATGCGGCCGAGTTCCAGAAGAGGGTCACCGACGACGCAGTTGGCGGCGTCGATGATCGCGACGATCCTGGTGCCCTGCACGCAGATATTGGCGCTCCGCAGATCCATGTGCAGCAAGCTCGTGGCCGCCGACGCCCGCCCCTCGAGCAAACCGGAGACGCCGGCGATGACGGCGACGTCGAGCCCGTCGCAGTATGGCGCCGCAGCGCGAAGACGCTGCTCGAGCCGGCGCCAAAAAGTGTCTGCCCACGCCGCCGGAGGACTCAGCAGATCGCTCGTCGGCTGGATGTCGTGGATCAGCCGCGTCATCCGGCCGAGCTCACGCAGCGGGACCTCAGCAGACGTGTCGTCGTGGACCCGCTGCTGGAGCATCCACGAGGGACCATCGGCCGGTGCCGCGCGATGCACGGCCAGGGCTTCCGGCACGGGCACGCCGCCCACAGCCATCAACCTCAGCGCTTCGCCCTCGACCTCGAGGACGGCGCCGAAATCGACGACCCCCTCGTAGGAGGTCTCCAGCAACTCGTGCCGCGGCGAACGGAGAACTCCAAGCTCTCGACCGTCGACGATCAACAGGTCGGCCCAGAAGTCGACGCCAGACGTCCAGGGCTGCACCTCGACCTCTCGGTCACCGAAGCCGCGGCTCACGCTTCTTTTTAGTTGCGCGACGCGTTGTTCCTCACACGGCGGCATAGTCTGCCCGTTCTCGTGGCCCATCGGGGGGTGCGAAGGCCCCCGGATCCGACGACGTGGCGAACAACTGGTCTCGCGATCTGTTGATCGTCCCAGGATCGGGTACCAATGGTGGACCGGTACTCGACGAAAGGAAACTCCCATGAAGGGAAAGCTGGCACTCCTCGGCGGCATGGCCGTCGGCTATGTCCTGGGCACGCGTGACGGTCGCGAGCGCTTCGAGCAGATCAAGGGCAAGGCGCAGAGCCTCTGGAACGACCCCACGGTGCAGCAGAAGGTGAGCGATGCCCAGGGCTTCGCCGCCGAGAAGGCGCCCGAGGTCCAGGAGAAGGTCGTGCAGACGGCCAAGGACACCGTCGGCAAGGTGACGAACCGTGGTGAGGGTGGCGACCACGCCGCGCCGACCTCGGGCAGCAGCAGCACGGGCAGCAGCACCGGCAGCAGCACGTCCTCCGGCAGCGGCCTCGGCAGCTCCACCGGTGGCACATCGACCAGCACCCCCGGCAGCCACGCCGGCAGCGGCTCCACCGGCAGCAGCTCCACCGGCAGCGGCTCGACCGGCAGCGGCTCGACCGGCAGCAGCTCGACCGGCAGCCGCTCGGCCGGCGGCAGCAGCAGCGCCGCCACCTCCGGCTCGCCCGCCTCGAGCCGCCCGTCGGGCCAGGCTGGATGACCGACGCCCGCCCCGGGCGTGCCCCGCACCCGGACGACCCCGCCAAGCCAGACTCTCCCACCGACATCACGAAGCCGTCGTGGGGGTACGTGGCACGCAAGGCCGTACGCGAGTTCTCCGAGGACGAGTGCCTCGACCTCGCTGCTGCCCTGACGTACTACTCCGTGCTTGCGCTGTTCCCGATGATGATCGCGCTCCTCTCCCTGGTCGGCCTGTTCGGCCAGGGCCGCGAGACCGTGGACACGCTCCTCGGCGTCCTTCGTGACGTCGGTGCCAACTCCGCGGCCGACACGGTGGAGCCGACGCTGGTGCAGCTGAGCGAGGGTCGCGGTGCGGGACTGGCGTTCGTGGTCGGCCTGGCCGTGGCGCTGTGGTCGGCCTCGGGCTACGTCGGCGCGTTCGGGCGGGCGATGAACCGGGTCTACGAGATCGACGAGGGTCGTCCGATCTGGAAGCTCCGGCCGGTCATGCTGCTGGTCACGCTGATCACCGTGGTTCTGTGTGCCCTCGTGGCTCTGGCGCTGGTCCTCACCGGGCCGGCTGCTCAGGCCGTCGGGGACGCGATCGGGCTCGGTGAGACGGCGGTGACCGTCTGGAACATCGCCAAGTGGCCGGTGATGCTGATCGCCGTCATGTTCGTCGTGGCGATCCTGTACTACGCCACACCGAACGTCCGGCAGCCGAAGTTCCGGTGGCTGAGCGTCGGTGCGGTCGTCGCGATCCTGACCTGGATCGTGGCTTCGGCCGCATTCGGGTTCTACGTCGCGAACTTCTCGAACTACAACCGCACGTACGGCTCGCTGGCCGGCGTGGTCGTGTTCTTGCTGTGGCTCTGGATCACGAACCTCGCGCTGCTGTTCGGCGCGGAGCTCGACGCCGAGCTCGAACGCGGGCGTCAGCTCCAGGGCGGGATCCCCGCCGAGGAGAAGATCCAGCTGCCACCGCGCGACACGAAGAAGAGCGACAAGGCGGCCGCGAAGCACGACAAGGACGTCGAGCGCGGGCGGCGCCTGCGCCAGAGCAGGGGCCAGACGACGAGTCAGGACGAGCCGGAGCAGGACTCGGGCTCTCGCTGAGAGTCTCCTCAGCCTGGGCGTACGACGCGGGCCAGCCCCGTCGGCGCGAACCAGGTGGGCACGGCGCGGCGCGCTGCGGAGGGTCCGTCCACAGTGACGGTGCCCGCCCGCAGCGCGCCGGCCCACGTCGTGTCGCCTCTCCAGACCTGGGTGAGGGCGCGGAGCCCTGCGGTCACCGTGACCGAGACGGGGCGCTCCGGGTCGATGTCGCACACGTCGGCGTCGTCGCGCTCGATCACGATCCACCACTGCCGCGCCGCCCCGGTGACGTCGTCGAAGACGAAGTTGACGACCTCGGGCGGGTCGTCCACCGCGGAGTGGTCGATGTTGCGGTGCATGTCCCACATCAGGAGCTTGGGGTCGAGGTCCTCGTCGCCGAGCGTTCCCATCCACCGCACGCCCCAGGTGCCGACGGACTCGACGACCGTCCGCAGCTCCCGGCCGGCCGGAGTCAGGACGTAACGCACCTCGGCACCGTGGACCTCCTTGTCGACGATCCCGGCGCGCACGAGCTGCTGGAGGCGCTTGGACAGCAGGGTCGGCGACATCCGTGGTAGCCCTCGTCGCAGGTCGTTGAAGTGCTGGCTGCCCGTCACCAGCTCCCGGACCAGCAGCATCGTCCATCGCTCGTCGAGCAGCTCCATGGCTTTCGCGACCGGGCAGAACTGGCGGTACGGCGCCCCCATCCGTGCAGCGTACGCCCGGTACAGATCTCGTACTAGGCCCGTTGTCTCTGCATCTCTAGCGTCGAGAGCACGCACAACGAAGGGACACTCATCATGACGAGCGAGACGACAGCAGCACCGGTCACGGTGGACGACGGCGTGATCAAGGCCAAGCACCGGGCGATGTGGGCGATGGGGGACTACCCAGCCGTGGCCACGGAGGTGGTGGCCGACCTGGGACCGGTCCTCGTGGACGCCTGCCGAGTCGGAAGCGGGACGACCGTCCTCGACGTAGGCGCCGGCTCCGGCAACGCCGCGATCCCCGCTGCGCGAACCGGAGCGACGGTGACGGCGAGCGATCTCACGCCCGAGCTCCTCGACGTCGGCCGCGCGGCGGCCGCGGACGAAGGGCTCACACTCGGGTGGCGTGAGGACGACGTCGAGCACCTGGGGCTCGAGGACGCCTCGTACGACGTGGTCATGTCCTGCATCGGAGCGATGTTCGCGCCGCACCACCAGGAGACCGCCGACGAGATCGCGCGCGTCTGCACACCCGGCGGCACGATCGGGCTGCTGAGCTGGACGCCCCAGGGCTTCATCGGGCAGATGTTCGCCACGATGAAGCCGTACGCGCCGCCGCCACCGCCCGGCGCGCAACCACCGCCGTTGTGGGGGGACGTCGAGCACGTCCGGGCACTCTTCGGCGACCGAGTCACCGACGTCGAGGCCACGACGCAGACGCTCGCGGTGGACCGCTTCGTCGACGGGGAGGAGTTCCGGGACTTCTTCAAGGCGACGTACGGTCCGATGATCGCGGTCTACGCGGCGATCGCTGACGATCCTGACAAGGTCGCCGCGCTCGACGGCGCACTGGCAGACCTGGCGGACCGGTTCGGTGTCCGGGACGGCGCCATGCAGTGGGAGTACCTGCTCGTCACCGCTCGCCGGGCCTGACGGCGCGGGACGGTCAGACCCCGGTCAGGTCGGCGTACAGGAGGGCGTGGTCGGACGCCTCCTCCACCTTCGACGTCAGAGTGGGAAGGATCTCCCACGGGTCCTTGGTCCGAGGGCCCCGCCAGACGCCCTTGCGGAAGACCCCACCCCCCTGCGCGTGGGAGAACAACGCCGGCGAGAGCAGGATGTAGTCGATCTTGGCGGTCTCGTTGCCCGACCCGTACGTCCCCTTGCGGTGGTTCCAGTCGAAGTCCGGGTGCGCACTGATGTCGACGAGGGTGCCGTCCTCGAGCAGCGGAGCCAGTGCGTCACTGGTCGGGTCGTCGTTGAGGTCCCCGGTCACCGCGAACATCTCGACGCCCTCGTCACGCAGCGCCGCCACGATGCGTGCGACCCGCTCTGCCTGACGGCGACGGCGTCTGCCGCCGAGCGGGTCACCTGGCGAGCTGTAGCCCTTGGACTTGAAGTGGTTCGCGAGCACCACGACGCGGTTCCCGAGAGGGGTGTCGAGGTGGTATTCGCAGCAGTCCCGCGAGAAGACGGTCCCAGAACCGTCGGTGTCGAAGATGTGGGTGCGCATCTGCACCAGCCGGTAGTCGGCGCGCGCCATCAGCCCGACGTCGATCCCGCGCTCGTCGTTGCCCTCGACCACCATCACCTGCTCGTACGGGGTGCCGCCGACCGCCGGCAGCAGCGACTCCGAGAAGAGCTGGAGCCCGGGACGGTCGTCGGCCTCGACGACGGTGACGACGTCGGCGCCGACCTCGTCGAGGACCCGCGCGATGTTCTCGGTCGCCGTGACGTTGACCGCGACGGTCTTGAGCTCCAGCCATCCGACCCAGTCGGGACGCCCGGCAGCCGCGAGGACGACCGGTCCGCTGCGCGGGCGCTTCAGGAGATGGCGGCCGCGCATCGTGCGCATCCGCACGTACGGTGCGTCGTCGGAGCGAAGCAGACCGAGCGTGTCGAGGAGCCCGAGGATGTCGGCCTCGCGGCCGGCGTAGCTGGGCCGGTCGAGGAGTGCGGAGAGTCGTGCGTGAGCCGCGAGCACCTTCTTGCGCGTGGCCGCGTCACCCTGCTCCTCCGCCATGGCCTTCGGCCGGGCGAACAGGTTCTCGACGTTGAACGATGCGATCCTCATGGCGTCCCCCTCTCGCCAGTGTGCGCCGACGCCGGTTCACCTCGTGGGGGATTGAGCCACCGCTCAGATGACGCCGAGTGCGAGCATCGCGTCGGCGACGCGGACGAAACCCGCGATGTTGGCCCCGGCGACGTAGTTGCCGGGGCTGCCGAACTCGTCGGCGGTCTCGGCGCACCGGTCGTGGATGCTGCGCATGATCTCGGCCAGGCGCTCTTCGGTGTGCTCGAAGGTCCAGGAGTCGCGCGAGGCGTTCTGCTGCATCTCCAGTGCACTGGTCGCGACGCCGCCCGCGTTGGCCGCCTTGCCCGGGGCGAAGCGCACACCCGCCTCGTCGAAGACGGCGATGGCCTCGGGGGTCGCCGGCATGTTGGCGCCCTCCGCGACGATGGTCACGCCGTTCTTGACGAGGGTGACCGCGTCGGCGCCGTTGAGCTCGTTCTGGGTCGCCGACGGCAGCGCGATGTCGCACGGCACGTCCCAGATGGACCCGGCCTGCCCGAGCCGGACGTCTCCGCCACGCAGCTCGGCGTAGTCGGCGATGCGCCCGCGGCGCACCTCCTTGACCTCCTTGAGGATGTCCACGTCGATGCCGTCCTCGTCGACGACGTAGCCGCTGGAGTCCGAGCACGCGACGACGGTGCCGCCGAGCTCGTGCACCTTCTCGATCGCGTACGTCGCGACGTTGCCGGAGCCGGAGACGACGACGCGCTTGCCGTCGAACGACTCGCCCGCGGCCTGGAGCATCTCGGAGACGAAGAAGACGGTGCCGTAGCCGGTCGCCTCCTTGCGGACCTGGGAGCCGCCCCAGGTGAGGCCTTTGCCGGTCAGGACCCCGGACTCGTACCGCGTGGTGATCCGCTTGTACTGACCGAAGAGGTAGCCGATCTCACGGCCGCCTACGCCGATGTCGCCGGCGGGGACGTCGGTGTACTCGCCGATGTCGCGGATCAGCTCGGTCATGAACGACTGGCAGAACCGCATGACCTCGGCGTCGGAGTGGCCCTTGGGGTCGAAGTCGGAGCCGCCCTTCGCGCCGCCGATGGGCAGACCGGTCAAGGAGTTCTTGAAGATCTGCTCGAAGCCGAGGAACTTCACGATGCCCAGGTAGACGCTCGGATGGAAGCGCAAGCCACCCTTGAACGGGCCGAGCGCGGAGTTGAACTGCACCCGGAACCCGCGGTTGATCTGGACGCGACCGGCGTCGTCGACCCACGGCACGCGGAAGATGATCTGACGCTCGGGCTCGCAGATCCGACGGATGACCGCGGCGTCGACGTACTCCGGCCGCTTCGACACCACCGGACCGAGGCTCACCAGGACCTCACG
This sequence comes from Mumia sp. zg.B17, assembly GCF_019550915.1. Taxonomy (GTDB): domain Bacteria; phylum Actinomycetota; class Actinomycetes; order Propionibacteriales; family Nocardioidaceae; genus Mumia. The sequence goes on along the minus strand of NZ_JAHWCI010000005.1, from coordinate 486,745 downwards.
GACGGCCTGATGGAACTCGGCCTCTCCGGGGTTGCGACGAAGGACCTCGTCGTACACGTCCTGCAGCTTCTCGTCGATGCTCGACACCTGGTGCACCCTTCTGTTGACGGCCCCTCTCGAGGCTATCCGGGGCCCGATCCCCCTCTCAGTAGGGGATGCGCAGCGTCGCACGGACCGGGTTGTGGTCCGAGGCGAAGGGCGTCCGGTACAGCTTCCCCTTCAGGCGCACGATGACCCGGAACTGGCGTACGCCGATCCCCGGTGAGACATAGACGTGGTCGACGTGGTGGTGCGTGCGCCACGGCCGCCGCCGCAGCTGGTTGGCGCTGTTGTAGCTGCCGAACTTGCGGGTCCGGGCCACGGCGAACGCGTCGCGAGCACCGGCCGCCTGGCGCATCGCGCGGCGAGGCGCGTCGAAGGTGTACTTGCGGGACGCGGACGAGTTGTAGTCGCCGGCCCACACGATCGGCCAGGACGCGCCGTGCGCTCGGCGCACCGCGAGAGTGTCGGCGATGAGATTGCGGGTCTGGCGGTAGCGCTTGCGGTCCTTCGCGACGCCAGGGCCGTTGACGAGATGAGCCGAGGCGACAAGGAACCGCGCACCCGTGGCCTTCTCCGTGAGCAGCTGGTAGCACCCGTAGTCGGCGCTCACCGAGTAGGAGCGGTCCAGCCGGATGCGACCCGAGATCGCGCGCGACCCCGAGAAGCGCGTGCGGTCGTAGAGGATGCGCGAGCGGGCGTCACGAACGGCGGTGCCCTTGATCTTGGCGCACCGGGCGGTGGAGGCGAAGCGGTGCTTCACCTTCCGGTAGAGCGACGGGAAGTTCGTGTTGCCGTTGGCCTCCTGGAGGCCGACGACGTCGAAGCCGCTGCGCAGGACCTGGGACGCGACCCGGTTGCGCCGCTTCGCTGTCCACGGGAGCGGCTTGGCGTCCTTGTGGATGTTGTACGAGCCGACGCGGACCGTCGTGGCGCCGGCGGCCCGGGCCTGCGAAGCCGGCTGGACGGTGGCGGACGAAGCCGAGGGGGGCGCCGAGGGGGCAAGGGCGGTCGGCGTCGCGAGTGCCACAGCGACGGCTGTGGCAGTCGCGACGCCCATCGGGAACCGGGATAAGAAGGTCATACCGCCATGCGATACCCGGAGTGAGTCAGGTGCAACTCAGCCCAGGACGCGCTTCGCGGCTCGGTAGGCGAGCCAGCCTCCCAGCACCCAGGGGCCGGCGACGATGACCGGGTCGAGCGCCTGGTGGACGACGTCGGTGCGGTTGCGGCCGAACCGGGACTTCGCACCGTGCCGCTTCAGCTCGCTGCTGATGCCGGTCTGGGTGATGGGGTTGTCGGGGCGGAGGGTGACGAACGATCGCAGCATCGCCTCCTTCACGTCGATCCGGTCGGCCGCCATCAGCAGGAGCCAGTGCGCCGCCCGACCTTCGCTGTAGCGGGCGTAGGCCAGGCGCCGCACCTTGCCGGAGAGTCCACGCGGCGGGCAGGAGGTCCCGAAGACCGGCGTGAGGAACGCGTGCTCGATCGAGCGCTCCCGCGGATAGGTCTCGGGCTGCCGGTCCGGGAACGACCAGTGGGCGCCGGAGTGGTCCGGCTGAGGCACTTCGCGGGGGAAGGACGGGCGGTCCGCCGGGTCGAGGTCCGCACCCCATCCCGGGATGGTCGCGCGGATCTCGTCGAGAGGCCGGGGGAGTGGCGGCTTCGCCTCGGTGTACGTCGGGATGTCGGACGGGGTGGTGGCAGTCATGGTGGTGCCCTCCTCAGGCGGCATCAGGAATGATGAGCGGCTTGATGCAGCCGTCGAGCTTGGCCGAGAACATGTGGTAGGCCTCGTTGATGTGCTCGAGCGGGAGGCGGTGGGTGACGATCTCGCTCGGCTTGAGGTGGCCGTTGCGGATGTGCTCGAGCAGGCGAGGCCACTGGCGCTTCACGTGAGCCTGGTTCATGCGGAGCGTCAGACCCTTGTTCATGGCGTCACCGAACTTGACGGCGCTGAAGATCGGGCCGTACGCCCCCATCACCGACACCGTGCCACCCTTGCGCACGCCGTCGATCGCCCAGTTCAGCGCGACAGGGGACCCTCCCTGCAGCTTGAGCTTCGCTGCGGTGACGTGCTGCAGCAGGTTGCCGTCGGCCTCGGCACCGACCGCGTCGATCGCGACGTCCGCTCCGAGGTGGTCGGTGATCTTCTTGAGGTGGACGATGATGTCGTCGTACTCGACGAAGTTGTACGTCTCCGCGAACGCGAACGTCCGCGCCTTCTCGAGCCGGTTCTCCAGGTGGTCGATCACGATCACCCGGCCGGCGCCCATCAGCCAGGCCGATCTCGCGGCGATGAGCCCGATCGGGCCGGCGCCGAACACGACCACGACGTCGCCCTCGTGGATGTCTCCCAGCTGGGCTCCGAAGTAGCCGGTCGCCGCGGCGTCGGTGAGCAGGACCGCGTCCTCGTCGGCCAGCCACTCGGGGATCCGGGAGGGGCCGACGTCGGCGAACGGCACCCTGACGTACTCGGCCTGACCACCGTCGTACCCGCCGGTCGTGTGCGAGTAGCCGTAGATGCCCCCGACCGCGGTCGCGTTCGGGTTGACGTTGTGGCAGTTGGCGAACAGGCCGCGCGCGCAGAAGAAGCAGGTGCCGCAGAAGATGTTGAACGGCACCATCACCCGGTCACCGACCTGGAGGTTCTCCACCGAGGGGCCGATCTCGTCGACGATGCCGATGAACTCGTGGCCAAAGGTGTGGCCGACCCGCGTGTCCGGCATCATCCCGTGGTACAGGTGCAGGTCGGAGCCGCAGATCGCGGCCATCGTCACCTTGACGATCGCGTCGTTCGGATGCTCGATCTTGGGGCGGTCCTTCTCTTCGACGCGGATCCTGTACGGCCCGCGATACACCATCGCTCGCATGAGGCTTCCTTTCGCTGGTCGTCAGTCAGGCAGGTACCCGCCATGACCCGTCGTCACTCCTCCGTCTTCGTCGCTCGGCTCGGCCTGGGTGGGCGGTAGACGTAAGCCAGAGCGGGGAGGACGAGCAGGACGGTTCAGCGCGACCAGCAGGACGAGCGAGATCCCGGCTGCCCGCCCACCGGTCAGCCCTCTCGCGGGTGACGACGATGGCGGCGTGCCGAACTCCGTGCCTCGCTCAGAGCACGAGGGGCCCGACCTTCTGGCAAGGATCTGACAGCCCGGTTGCCGACCGCCATGGCAAGGACCATGACCACGAGGAAGCCGACATAGCCGGCCACCATGACGACCACAGGAGCCACGCGACTGGCGTCCGCGGTGTTGGCCAAGATGACCCCCGTCACGCTCAGGACCGCCGTGACGATGGCCAGCAGGCACGCCACAGCGCCTCGCACTAATCGGAGAAGCCCCTGACGGCCGCAACCGTGATGCTCGGGGCGCCGCTCCCAGCGCACGCCGGGCGCGACGGGCACCGATCCCGGGTGGTCAGGCGAAGTCGTAGCGATAGACCGAAACCGGGTTCCACGGCGTCTGGTCCGACCGCTCGAACCGGAACCCCAGCCGCTCGGCCAGGCGGATACTTGCTGCGTTACCGGGCTGAATGACGGCGGTTAGCGCTTGCGCAACCCCCTCCCGGCGACCCCACTCCAGCCAGGCTCGAGCAGCCTCATGAGCGAGGCCGCGGCCCTGGTAGCAGCGCGCCAGCACCCAACCGAGCTCGACCTCGCCCCATTCTTCCCACGGATGCAGGCCTACCCGGCCCATGACCGTGCCGGTGAAGCGATCGCACACGATGCTCTGCCCGTAACCCCGCTGATCCCAGACAGATGCGAATTTCTGCGCCTGGCGCTCCGCAGCAACCCGATCAAGTCCGTCACCGCCGATGTGGCGGGCAACTTCTGGGTCTGAGTACAACTCGGCGAGCAGCGAACCATCTCCCGCATCGAGTGCCCGCAGCGCGAGCCGCTCCGTCATCATGATTCTCGGCTCAAACGACACGTCGGGTCATTCGCTTTCGTCCGGTCTGTCTCTCTCGGCCGCCTCGCGGAGCCGCGCGAACTCCTCGGCCAACCGCGGCAACGTGTAGTGGGCATTGAGCCCGCTCGGGTTGGGCAGCACCCACACGCGGGACGGCCCGAGGCGGCGATCCTGCGGGCCGACCGTCGTCCGTGGATCGTCGAACGCAGCACGGTAGCCGGTGATGCCGAGGACGGCGACCCACGCCGGACGCCAGCGGTCTGCCTTCTCGGTGAGCGTCCGGCCACCCGCCACCAGCTCCTCGCGGGACAGCTCGGCAGCGCGTGCCGACGCCCGTGCGACCAGGTTGGTGATGCCGAGGCGACGTGCGAGGAGCGCCTCGTGCTCCCACGGCTCGAGCCGACGGTCGGTGAACCCGGAGAGGTGGAGAGCCGGCCAGAAGCGGTTGCCGGGGCGAGCGAAGTGGAGCCCCGTCGCCCCGGAGTAGAGGCCCGGGTTCAACCCGACGAAGAGCACGCGGAGGTCCGGCCGGACCCAGTCCGGGATCGTCCGTCCGTCGGCGGCCGCGACCTCCGCCGGGTCAGGGCGAGGCGGCCGATCTCCTCGTGCAGCGTCCACCGTGCCGTTCTATCGCGTGCCCCTGCGTCGTCGCTCGGGCGGGCCTCAGCGCAGAGCGCCGAGCTCGTGGTCGGCGTCTGCGCCGTAGTAGTCACGGAGGAGGCCGGCCGCGACACGATCTCCCCAGCGCTCGAGGCGACGGTGGCCGCGCTCGCCGCGGCCGAGCAGCCGGTATCGGACGGTGTTGGCGGCGATGGTCGTGGCCGTCGCCCACGGGGGACGGACGGGGAGACCGAGCTCGCGCATGCTGCGGACCCCGAGGAACGCGGTGAGCATCGATAGCGTGCGCTCGCGGCGGAAGGCGCCGTTCGGCAGATCGCGGAGAGCGCCGCTGATCGCCTGCGCGAGCTGCGGCCCGGCCTCGGAGATGTCGGCCTGCGCCCGTACGAGGTGGTAGTTCAGCCGGTGACGCTCGCGCTCGTCGTCGACGAGCCAGGCCTCGTCGACGCCCATGAGCCAACCGACGTACTTCCACAGGTGCATGACGGCGTGCGCCTCGTCCCGTGTCACCGGGACTCCGAGCGCTCTCACGCCGATCAGGAGGACACCGTCGAACAGGCCGAGCGTGGCCGCCTGATCGGTCATGTTGATCGGCAGGCCCCAGCGAGGGACGTCCCAGGTGGGCTCGAACGTGTGGTTGACCAGGGCGTGCATCGCACGGACGTGCACGGTGAGGCGCCAGCCCTCCCCGTAGGGAAGGAGTGCGTCGGGCTGCGCCAGGGCGACGGCCCACTTCTGAGTCTCCGCGAGCCGGCGCCGGGTCATCTCGCCGGTCAGCCCGCCGGTGGCGACCAGGAGGTCGGTCGGCCCGCCGAAGCGGTACCCGCCGATGAGCGAGAGCTGGAGGAGGACGTCCGCGGCGTTGCGGCCGAAGCGACGCTGCAACCGCCCGGCCCGCGCGATCAGCTCGTGGTCGACCCAGTCCGGTGTCGCCTCGACGCGGGAGAAGAAGTCCGTCAGCGCCTCCGGAGCGTCGGGCACGGCGGAAGGGTCGCGGAGACGGGCGTGGAAGTCGCTCATCGACACCCGTCGTGGATCACCCGCTCGCATCCGCATCGCTTCGGCCAGCCGCTGACCGACCTCGTCGCGCTCGAGGAATCCCGCGCCGATCCGGGTCATCAGCGCCTCGTCGACGGCCGCCACCCGTCCGAACAGTCGCAAGGGTCGCGCGATGCGGGCCCCGCGCTCCTCCGCCTCACGGAAGCGGCTGGGGAACGTGGGGGAGTCGGGACCCGCGGCGGTGCTCTCGAGCGTCGTCATGCTCCCATCGTGACGCGAGTTACAACTCGCATACCAGTCGCGTCAGCGCCTACGATGCGGGCATGGCTGCCTCCGGACCTCCGGCGTACGGATCCGCCGACGCGGTGCTCCAGGCGCGCAAGCAGCCGCGTCAGGCGCGATCTCGCGCCACCGTCGACAGGATCCTCGCCTCCGGTCGGGCGGTGCTCCTGCGCGACGGGTACGACGCCTTCTCGACCAACCGTGTCGCCGACGCGGCGGGCATCAGCCCGGGCTCGCTCTACCAGTACTTCCCGAACAAGCACGCCATCGTCGCCGCCATCGTCGAGCGCTACGCCGACGAGGTCTCGGACCAGGTGGCCGCCGCGCTGGCGGACCGGCTCGGCGAGGTCGGTCCGTCGATGGTGCGTGCGTGCGCCGACGCTCTGCTGACCGCCCTCGAGGAGAACGCCGAGCTGCTGAGGCTGGTGTTCGAGGAGCTGCCGGCGAGGCAGAACGCCGCACGACGCACCACGCTCGAGCGACGCGTGCAGGATCTCGTCGGTGCGTACCTGGCCGCACGTGCGGGCCCGGCTCTCGACCGACGACCGACCGTCGTGGCATGGGTGCTCGTGCTGGCTCTGGAGAACCTCGCCGTCCGGTGGGTGCTCGACCGCCCGCCGATCCCTCGGGAGGCGCTCCTCGACGAGCTGGTGCGGCTCTGTCTCGGCTACCTCGGCGCCCCGCCGGCTCCGGATGCACGATGACGTGCCGTCGGCGAGGCTAGGGGTCCTGCACAGCACGACGCTCAGGAGGCTCCATGTCCATGTCTCGCGCCGTTGCCGCGGCGTCCGCCGTACTCGTCCTTCTCGCGACCGCCGCGTGCAGCGACGACGACGACGATCCTGACGACCAGGCCCAGCCCACGGCGACCGCGACGGACACGACGGAGCCGTCCCCGGGCGCGACCGCGACCGCGACCCTCGAGTCGGAGGACGAGGCCGGAGAGTTCGAGCTCGACACCACTGACGACTCCGTCGACGTCGATGGTCGGGCCTCGGAGTGCCAGAGCCCCGACGACGCGACGCTGACGGTGACGTTCACCGACGAGGGCACCACGGTGACCGCCGACATCAGCGGCGGTACGGGCACGGTCAAGGTCACCGGCGGCATCGAGTTCGAGGGCGACGTCGCGTCGGTCCAGGTCTCGGACAATGGCACGCTGAACGCGTTCGGACAGGGAAGTCTCTCGCGCCCCGGCGCCGAGAAGACCGCCTTCACCCTCGTCGGCAGGTGCTGAGCGACAGGGTGGGCCTCGGCCCTGCCGTCAGAGGTCGCCGAACGGACCCGCCGCGCCCGACGAAAGGTTGGCGGCAGAGACGACGAGACCGAGGTGGGAGAACGCCTGCGGGAAGTTGCCGAGCATCCGCTCCGCCTTGGGGTCGTACTCCTCCGACAGGAGACCGACGTCGTTGCGCAGGTCGAGCAGCCGCTCGAAGAGCGCCCGAGCCTCCTCGTGCCGACCGACCAGCGCGAGGGCGTCGACGAGCCAGAACGTCGTCATGAGGAACGCCCCCTCGCCCGGCGGCAGCCCGTCGACGGTGTCGGCGGCTCGGGTCGGGTAGCGAAGCAGCACTCCGTCGACGAGCAGGTCCGCCTGGATGGCGTCGATGGTCCCGAGGATCCGCGGGTCGTCGGGAGGGAGGAACCCGACACGCGGCAGCATCAGGAGGGATGCGTCCACGACGTCCGCGCCGTAGAACTGCACGAAGCTGTTCTTGTCGGCGTTCCATCCTTTGTTGCAGATGTCGGCGTGCACGGTGTCGCGGAGCTCGGTCCACCGCTCGAGCGGGACGGCGTCGCCGAGCATGAGGTGCTCGGCGATACGGACCGCCCGGTCGAACGCCACCCACACCATGACCTTGGAGTGGACGAACTGACGGCGTGGCCCTCTGATCTCCCAGATGCCGTCGTCGGGGTCCTCCCACACCCGCTCGAGGTGTTCCATCAGGGCAGGAAGGATCGCGTCCTGCCGGTGCCCCAGCACGGGGAGGTCCTCGGCATGGGTCACGAGGTTGGCCTGGACCGCCGTCCAGGTGGCGTCGAGAACCTCACCGTAGACGTCGAGCTGGACCTGCGAGCTCGCGGCGTTGCCGACCCGGACCGGACGTGACCCTTCGTAGCCCGGCAGCCAGTCGAGCTCGATCTCGGTGAGCCGGCGCTCTCCTGTGACGCCGTACATGATCTGGAAGTCACCCGGGCTGCCGGCGACAGCACGGCGCAGCCACCGGTACCACGCCTGTGCCTCCTCGGCGTACCCGCTGAGCACGAGGGCCTGCAGTGCGAAGGAGGCGTCGCGCAACCACGAGTAGCGGTAGTCCCAGTTGCGGACGCCGCCGACGAGCTCGGGCAGCGACGTGGTGGCGGCCGCCGCGATCGCGCCCGACGGTGAGTACGAGAGGGCCTTGAGGGTGAGGAGCGAACGCAGCACCTCGTCGCCCCACTCGCCGTCGTACGTGCAGCGTCCTGCCCAGTCGCGCCACCAGCTCTCGGCCCGAGCGCGCGCGGCATGGGCGTCGAGGGGGAGCGGAGGCGAGGTCTGCGCGTCATAGCAGGCGAGAGAGAACCCGACCTGCTGATCCGCACGGCACGAGAAGGAAGCGACCGTCTTCATGCCCTCGCCCTTGACCGGCACTCCCGCGTGGAACCGCAGACCGTCGCTGCCCGCTACGAGCGTCTGCCCGCCGGGCACGTGGTTGACCCATGGGACGATCGACCCGTAGTCGAAGCGCACGACGAGCTCCATCTTCATCGGCACTGTTCCGTCACGTCCTTCGACGATGCGAAAGATCCGGGACTGCTCGTCGGGTGGGGCCATGAAGTCGACGACCGCAACCGTTCCGCTCGCGGTCTCGAACTCGGTCTCGAGGACGAGGGTGTCGTGGCGATACCAGCGCCGGACGGAGACGATCTCCTCGTCCGGGCAGAGCAACCACCGCCCGTTGCTCTCGTCACCGAGAAGAGCGGCGAAGCACGCCCCGGAGTCGATCCGCGGCACGCACCACCAGTCGATCGACCCGCCACGCTCCACCAGGGCGACCGTCTTCGTGTCGGCAATGATCGCGTAGTCCTCGATCCGTCCGGCCATCGGTCCACTCCGCTCCGTCGCGTGGAGTCGTCAGCCTAGCGACGAACAAGGTTGCGGCACGCCGACCTGACGGACCTAGTCTCGAGCCATGAGCGATCCCGAGCCGGGCTCTGACGTCGACGTGGCCGTCGTCGTCCGCGACCCGGCCTGGCTCACCGACGTCTCGATCTCGGAGCGCTGCGTCGACCGCCTGCGCCACGGTCGGGTCCTGCTCGCGGGCGATGCGGCGCACATCCAGAGCCCGGCGGGGGCCAGGGCATGAACACCGGGATCCAGGACGCGGTGAACCTCGGCTGGAAGCTGGCGCTCGTGTGCCGGGGGGAGGCAGGCGAGGCGCTCTTGGACTCCTACGCCGACGAGCGCCTCCCGGTCGCCGCGGTGTGCTGCGAACGACAGGCCGCGCCTTCCGTCTTGCGACCTCCTCGAGGCTCCGGTGCGCGCCTTGCGGCCACGTGTCGCGACGGCGGTGCTGCCACTGCTGACCAGGGTCCCGGCGATCCGTCGAGCGGCGTTCCGGGCGCTTGCCGAGCTCGACGTGGGTTATCGCAACGGTCCGCTGCCGGACGGCCCTGTGGTCGTGGACGGTCGGCCCCTCCGCCTCCAGCAGAGCCTGTCGCCGACGGCCTTCACGCTCCTCCTGTGCGGGCCTGGGGACCATTGGGCCACGCCTGCGGTGCGGGCACTGGAGAGTCGCTGGCCAGGGATGGTCCGCGCTCGTCAGCTGAATGTCTCGGAGGGCCTGCGCCAAGGCATGGGTCTCGATCCGAGGCGGAGCACGCAGCTGCTCGTCCGCCCCGACGGCTACCTCGGTCACCGGGTCGACGCGGCGGACCTGAGCGCGGTCGACGACTACCTCCGGACGGTGCTCGGCGGGAGTTCACGCGACGGAAACATCGGCGTACGAGCATGAGCCGGTGACGACGCAGATCCATCGTGCGGACTTCGCCGACCCCGGCCTCTCCGCCTTCCTCCAGGCGCACCTCGACGACCTTGCACCCACCGCCCCTGCGTGCAGCCGGCACGCCCTCGACCTCGACGGTCTGAGGCGGCCGTCGGTGCGGATGTGGGTGGCGTGCGACGGAGACCAGATCGTCGGGACGGCAGCGCTCGCGGAGCTCGAGCCCGAGCACGAGGAGCTCAAGAGCATGCGGACCGACCCCCGCCACCGCGGCCGGGGAGTGGCCCGCGGTCTCCTCACGCACCTCCTCGCCGACGCGCGTGACCGGGGGGGTCCGACGGATCTCGCTGGAGACGGGGAGCATGGAGTTCTTCGCGCCTGCCCGCGCGCTGTACGCCTCGTCCGGCTTCGTCGTGTGCGACCCCTTCGGCTCCTACCGCGAGGACCCGAACAGCACGTTCATGACGCGCGTGATCGCCGCGACAGCGGCCGTCTGACCCGGTTGCGATCCCGGCAAGCAGACGCTGCCGGGTCGGCTCGTGCCATGGTGGCGGAGTGAACGTCGACGAGGTGGCGCAGGCACTGTACGTGACGCTGCCCGCCGACTTCGTGGGCGCTCGCACGGCGTACGCGAAGGAGGCCCGGGCCGACGGCGACGCCTCGTCGGCTCGCCGCATCGGGCGGCTGCGCAAACCGACGAAGTCGGCGTGGGCGACCAACCTGCTCGTCCGTGCCGATCCCGGACGGCTCGACGCGCTGCAGGCCCTGGGCGCGGAGCTCAGGTCCGCGCAGGACCGTCTGGCCGGCGCGGAGCTGCGGGCCCTCGCCTCGCGCCGGCGTGATCTGGTAGCCGACCTGGTGGCCGAGGCACGCCGTCTCGCGGACGAGGCGGGCGACCCACTCGGAGGTCCGGGGGCGGACGAGGTCGCACAGACCTTGAACGCCGCGCTCACCGACGCCGCCGCCGCGGCGGCGCTGGACACCGGCCTGCTGGTCGACGCGCTCGTGGCGACCGGGCTCGAGCCGGTGGAGCTCGACGGCAAGGTGGCGCTGCCGGAGTCGGTCGGAGAGGTCGCCGAGCGCCCTCGTCGCGCGCCGTCGCCGACGCAGCCCGCGCCGACCAGGAAGGCCAGGCCGAGGAAGGCGCCGCCGGAGAAGAAGAAGAAGCCGGCCCGGCGCGAGGAACCGGAGGAGAGGGTCGAGGACACGGCGGCGGAGAAGGCTGCAGCCAAGGCCGAGGAGAAGGCAGCCGCGAGGGCGGCGGAGGAGCGACGTCGAGCCGAACGCAGGAGGTCGGACGCCGAGGACCGCCTGGTGGCTGCTCGCCGGGCGATCGAGCAGGCCGAGCAACAGACGACATCGGCCCGCGGAGCGCTCGACGACCTCGAGCAGCGGCGTACGGCGCTGCAGGACGAGCTCGCTCGGCTGGACCACGACATCGCCGCCGCCCAGCGCGACGTGAGAGAGGCGCGTCAGGCCCGGACCGCGGCCGAACGCGCCGAGGCCAAGGCGCAGCGGGCGATCGACCGCCTCCCGTAGGTCACTCCTCGTCCGCCACCTGCTGCTCCAGGAGCTCCCGGGCGTGACGACCGGACTCGCCCTCCGCGTGGAGACCGCGCCGGAAGCTGTCCAGCTTCTCGCGACCACCAGGGAACGGAGGCAGCAGCGGCTGGTCGCGGTCGACCATCGCCTCGATGACGACGGGCCGGTCTGCGGCAAGAGCGCGCTCCCACGCGGCGTCGATCTCGTCGGGCGAGGTGAGGTGGATGCCCTCCAGCCCGAGGAGTTCCGCGTAGGCGGCGTACGGGAAGTCGGGGAGCGACTGGCTGGCCTCGTACCGAGGCTCGCCCTCGGTCTCGCGCTGCTCCCACGTGACCTCGGCCAGATCCCCGTTGTGCAGGACCAGCACGACGAACCGCGGATCATCCCACTCCGGCCAGGACCGAGCCACGGTGACGAGCTCGTTGATCCCGTTCATCTGCATCGCGCCGTCACCGACGAGAGCGACGACCGGTCGTCCTGGCTGGTCCAGCTTGGCGGCGAGGCCGTACGGGAGACCCGATCCCATGCTCGCGAGGGTGGAGGAGAGATGGGCCGGGACGCCGTGGGGCAACATCAGGTGGCGGGCGTACCAGTACGTCACCGACCCGACGTCGACGCTGACGAGGGCGTCGCCGGGAAGGTGCGCACTGAGGTGGTGGACGACCGCCTCGGGGTTGAGCGGGTCGGCCGGACGGGCCGCACGACGCTGCCGGATGTCGTGCCAGCGGGTGACCTGCTCGGCGACGCTGCTCCGCCACGGATCGTCGCCCGCACGGCCCTCGAGCATCGGGAGGAGACGCCGCAGCGTCTCGGCCGCGTCGCCCCGCACACCCACCTCGACGGGATAGCGGTGGCCGAGGTTCCGGCCGTCGATGTCGACCTGCACGGCTCGGGCGGCGCCGGGCGGGGGATAGAACTCGCTCCAGGGATCGTCCGAGCCGATGATCACCAGCGTGTCGCACTGCTCCATCAGCCATCCCGAGGCGGTGGTGCCCAGGTGTCCCATCACGCCACAGCTGTAAGGGAGGGTCTCGTCCCACCACGGCTTGCCCAGGAGGCTGGTCGTCACCCCCGCTCCGAGGTGCTCGGCGAGGGCGCGGACCTCGTCACCGGCGTCGCGGGCACCTTGGCCGACGAGCAGCGCGACCCGTGCTCCGGCGTTGAGGACCTCCGCCGCGGCCGCGAGCTGCACATCCTCAGGGACGACGCGGGCGGGCGACCAGCGGGGTGCGCTCACGACAATTCCGTGCTCCTGCGGCGGCTCGGCAGGAAGCATGCCGGTCTGGACGTCGTGGGGGAGGATCACCACGCACGGCGACCGTCGCTCGAGTGCCGTGCGGAACGCCCGGTCCACGACGACCGGCACCTGCTCCGGCGACATGACGGTCTGGACGAAGTCGCGCGCGACCTCGGTGAAGAGCACCTGGAGGTCGATCTCCTGCTGGTACTCCGATCCGAGGACGGTCGTCTGCTGCTGTCCTACCAGCGCCACGACGGGCACGTGGTCGAGCTTGGCGTCGTACAGGCCGTTGAGGAGATGGACGGCCCCGGGGCCTTGTGTGCTCGTGACGACGCCGACCCCGCCGGCATACTTCGCGTGGCCGACGGCCATCAGCGCGGCGTTCTCCTCGTGCCGCGCCTGGACGAACGCAGGGTCTCCCGCCGCCCGTCGCAGCGCACCCATGAACGGGTTGATGCCGTCCCCCGAGTAGCCGAACACGCGAGGCACCCGCCATGCGCGCAACCGCTCCACGAGGAAGTCGGCCACCAACGTCTCGTCGCTCATGGGGCATCTCCTCGGCTCGGCAGTCGATGGCGTTCCCGGGCCCGGTACCCAGGGCAGCGGGACAGAATCGCCCGACACGCGGCCCGCGCATGACCACGGGCACCAGGGGAACCGGAGGGTCCCACCGAGACGAGGAGGACGCCATGGCCGCCGAGGAGACCGAGCTGGACGTCGTCGACCTGCTGCTGGCGCAGCACGATCGGATCCGCGTGCTCTTCCGTGAGGTCGAGGTCTCGGGCGACGGCACGCGCAAGGAGCGGTTCGACGAGCTGCGGGCGTTCCTCGCCGTCCACGAGACCGCCGAGGAGATGATCGTCCACCCGCTCGCCAAGCGGCAGAGCGATGAGGGCGAGACCGTTGCTCGCGATCGCCTCGCGGAGGAGAGGGAGTCGAAGGAGTTGTTGGCACGGCTCGACGACATGGACGTGACAGACCCCGAGTTCCGGGTCAGGTTCGCGATGCTGCACGAGATGGTGCTGCACCACGCCGGCAACGAGGAACGCAAGGAGTTTCCGCTGCTGCGCCGGCACGTGGAGCCTGACGAGCTGCGCCGCATGGCGGGGGCGGTCCGGGCTGCCGAGAAGATCGCCCCCACCCGGCCGCACCCGGGAGTCGAGTCGCCGGCGGCGCACGTTGTCACCGGCCCGCTCGCGTCCCTCGTCGATCGGACGCGGGACGCGGTGCGTTCGGCCCTGCGTGACTGACCGCAGGGTCGAACGCACCGCGACGAGTCACCGGCCGGTGGTGCGAGGGCTCGTTCCCCTGTGGCTGTCGAGCGCGCGTCGCCCGTAGAGCCCCAGAGCCACCATCCCGACGCCGAGGACGAGGTGGAGCCAGTTGTCGGCGTCATTGACGGGGATGAAGTTCGCGCTGTCGTCGTGGTCGATGACCAACCCGTAGATCCAGAGCAGAAGGTAGATGACGCCGCCGGCGATGAGGTACAGGACCGCGGTCCGCGCGGCACGCGCCGCCCAGAGCCCCACGAGGCCGAACAGCAGGTGAACGATGTTGTGCAGGATCGAGACCTCGAAGATGCCCAGGAGCTTGGCGTTGCTCTCGTGCCCGGCGAAGGTCATCGTGTCGTAGTTCGTCGTGATCCCCGGGATGAAGCCGAGAATGCCGATGAGTAGGAAGACAGCAGCGACGACCATCGTCAGCGTGCGGATGGTCTTGGCGTCGGAGTCGCCGTCATGGGCGCGGTTGCCTGCCGGTTGGTTCGTCATGATCTTCCTCTTCCGTTTGTCGTGCTCTCTGTACGCACCCACTACCCCCCGTTCCGTCCTTGACACCTCACGGGGTGCGACCAGGAGCGCGGCTCCGCAGACCGACGCCTCCGCGCCATGGCGTCACGCTCTGCGCTGGTCGCCTGCGTCCTCACGACCGTGCCTGCCCTCCTCGTCGAGGGCCTGATGCTCCTGCTCGCGTGACCGCCCGTGAGACGGTCGCCTGGCGGGAAGGCGGGGGCCGGTTGCCAGCAGCCGGGCGGGGTTGGTGACGAGGATCTGGTGCAGGTCCTCGTCGCTCGCCCCGCCCGAACGCAGCATCGGGAGGATCCGCCGAGGAAGGTTCTCCATGTGCCAGTTCGGCACGTGCCGCGCTCTCCAGCTCGGCGGTGTCACGCGGCTGAAGAACGCGGCGTCGTGCGACAGCACGAGACGGTCGGCGTAGCCGCGCTCCAGCAGCGCCAGGACCGTCCGGACACGACGCTCGTCCTCCAGCACGTGCTCCATCCCGAACCGGTCCATCCCGAGGGTGGCGCCCGTGTCGGCAAGCTCGCGGAGGTAGCCGAGGTCCTCGGAGTCCCCGCAGTGGCCGACGATCACCTGTTCCGGAGCGACCCCGTGCCGAGAGAGCAGAGCCAGCTGCTCACGGCCGTTCTGCGACGCGGCGTTGGTGTGGGTGGTGACGGGCACTCCCGTCTGCTGGTGCGCCACTGCGGCGGCGGTGATCACCCGGGTCACGTCCGGCGTCAGCCCCGGGCGGTCGGTCACCACCTTGAGCATGCCCGCCCGGATCCCGGTCCCGGCGATCCCCTCCTCGATGTCGCGCACGAACATCTCGACGAGCGGATCGGGCCCGCCGACGAGCAGGCCGGGACCGTGGGTGTGGAAGAAGGGTGGCAGGGCGTCCGAGGTGTAGTAGCCCGTCGACGCGACCAGGTTCACCGGCGTCCGCGCAGCCACCGCGGCGACCCGTGCCACGTCGCGTCCGAGACCGAGCACGGTGAGATCGACCACCGTCCGTACCCCGAGGTCCCAGAGCCGGTCGAAGCCCGCGACGGCGACCTCGACCGACCTGGCCTCGTCCCACTCGGGGTGGGGGAAGTTCAGGTCCAGCTCCGGGTGACCCACGAAGACGTGCTCGTGGATCAGCGTGACACCGAGGTCCTCCACCGCCACAGGGCCCGCGAACGTCTGAACCTCCCCCTCGCCCGTCATCCAGCCGTGCCCCTGATCGCCTCGTACACGGCGAGCTGCTCGTCGTCGAAGTTGTCGCGGAGGTAGGCGTCGGCCTTCGTACGGAACGCGTCGACATCCACGTCCTCCACGACCTTGAGCGAACCGCTCTCCTTCCACTCGGCGAGCTTCTTCTGCTCGTCCTCCTCGACGCACCCGGGTACCTGCTCGACCGCGGCGTCGACCGCCGACTCGAGCGCCTCCTGCTGCTCGTCGGACAGCTCGTCCCACCGCTGACCAACGATCACCAGGTTCGAGTTGGCCTGGTGCGACGACATGCTCAGGTAGTCCTGCACCTCGTCCAGGCTGACCGCGTCGATGTTGACGATCGGGTTCTCCTGTCCGTCGACGGTGCCCTGCTGCAGGGCGAGGAACAGCTCCTCGTACGCCACCTCGGTCGCGTTCGCCCCGAGCGCCTTCGCGTTCATCAGGAACTGCGGGGACGCGGGAAAGCGCATGCGCAGACCCTCGAGGTCATCGGGTGTGCGGATCGGCTCGTTGGCGGTGAACTGACGCATCCCGGCCGACCAGGCGCCGAGCGTGGACACGCCCGTCTCCTCCTTGAAGCCGTCGAGAACGTCCCCGGACGCGTCGCTCTCGAAGAACGTCGCCAGGTGGTCGGCGTCGTCGAAGGCGTAGGCAGCGTCGAGCACCGCGATCGGCTCGTACACCGCCCCGAGTGCTGATGCGCCCTGGATGTCGATGTCGATGTCTCCCGAGACGACCGAGCTGATCCGGTCCGCGTCACCGCCGAGCTCGCTGTTGGGGTGCAGCGCGATCGTGAGGCCGACGTCCGACTTCTCGACCTCGTCGGCGATCACCTGCGCACCGCAACGGTGCTGTGGCTGGTTCTCGGTGTAGCTGTGGGCGAGCGTGAGCTCGACGTCACCGCCGCCCTCGTCCCCGTCTCCACCGCAGGCGGTGAGAGCGAGGACGGGAACGACGGCCCAGACGGCGAGTGCCGTGGTTCGGCGGAGCTTCTCTGCGGACATGGTCATGGGTTCCTTTCTCCGGAGGTCTCCCGAGACGGTGGGACGGGGGTGTCGGCGACCTCGGACGAGACCATCTCGTCGAAGTCGCGGAACATCTCCTCGCGGTGAGCGGGTCTGCCGGTGAGGAGCTCGAAGGTGTCGGCGGCCTGGTTGACCGCCATCCCGGCACCGCTGAGGGTGGGGCAGCCGCGTGCTCGCGCAGTACGGAGCAGCTCGGTCGTGAGGGGGCGGTAGACGATGTCGGCCACCCACAGCCGCGGGGTGAGCAACGTGTCCGGCACGGGCGAGCCGGGGTGGTGGGCCATTCCGACGGGCGTGGCGTTGACGACTCCCGATGTGGTGGTCAGCACCGACTCCAACGCGCCGGGATCCGACGTCCGCACGTCGAGACCGCTGCCCGCCGCGGTCAGCGACGCCCGCAGACCGTCGGCGCGAGCAAGGTCCGGGTCGACGACGTGCAGTGTGATGGCGCCGAGGTCCGAGAGGGCATGCGCGACCGCCGTCCCTGCTCCGCCCGCTCCGAGCAGCACCACGTCGGTCAGGTCGGCGTCCGGGAGCCCCTCGCGGAACGCGCGGGTGAACCCGGTGAGGTCGGTGTTGTGGGCGACGGTGCGGCCGTCGCGCACCAGGACGGTGTTGAGGGCGCCGATGCGCTCGACCTCGGGCCCGAGCTCATCGACCAGTGGCATCATCGTGTGCTTGATCGGATGGGTGACGTTCAGACCGTCGAAGCCGAGCTCGACCGCGGCGTCGAGCAGCTGCCGCAGGTGGTCGGCGCCCACCTGCCGGTCGTCGAGGTCGACCACTTTGTAGACGTAGCGCAGTCCGTGCCGGTCGGCCTCGCGCTCGTGCATCGGTGGTGTCAGCGACGGACCGACCCCTTGGCCAAGGAGCGCGACGAGGACCGACTCGCGGCCATCAGCCGCACGAGACCTCACAGCCCCAACTTCTGAGGGAGGTAGAGGATCGCGTCAGGCCAGAAGATGATGGCGACGCAGAGAAGGAGCAACGGCACCATGAACGGCAGCGCGCCCCAGAAGACCTCCGACATGCGGGCCTTCGCGATCGCCTGGAGGACGAAGATGACCGTGCCCACCGGCGGAGTGAGCAGCCCGATCATCTGCGACAGGATCATCAGGACTCCGAGCGCGATCGGGTCCACGTCGTACACCGCGGCGATCGGGAGAAGGATCGGGACGGCGAGCGTGAGGACGGCGATGGCGTCGAGGGCCGTACCGAGGATGAGCGAGAGCAGCAGGACGAGCAGCAGGAAGACCGTCGGGCTCGAGGTGAGGTCGAGGACCCAGGCCGAGAGGTCCTTCGCGACCCCCTCGCGGGCGAAGATGTAACCGAGCAGGTTGGCCGAGGCGACGATGAGCATGATCGCGCCGCTGGTCAGGACGGCCTCGGTGAGCACCTTCGGCAGGTCCCGCACCGTGAGGGTGCGGTAGGCGAAGCCGAGGGCCGCCATGTAGGCGACGCCGACGGCGGCGGCCTCGGTCGGGGTGAAGACGCCGCCAAGGATGCCGCCGAGGATGATGACCGGCGCGCCGAGCGGAGCGATGACGCGCTTGCCCGTCTCCCACACGCGCGCCCCACTGAACTGCGTGCGCTCGATGTTGGGGTCACGACGAACCCAGAGGAACACGACGACACACAACCCGACGGCCATCAGGAGCGCCGGCACCACCGATGCCGCGAAGAGTGCACCGGTGGAGACTGCGGCGAGCCCGGCGTAGACGACGGCAGGGATGCTCGGTGGCATCACGGGCGCGATCAGCGACGCGGCGCCAGTGACACCCAGCGCGAACTTCCTGGAGTAGCCGGCGCGCAGCATCGCCGGGATCTGGACCTTGCCGAGCGCAGCGGCGTCCGCCACGGCCGATCCGCTCATCCAGGAGAAGCCCACGCTCACCCCGACGCTGACGTAACCGAGGCTGCCGCGGACCCGGCCGAGCAGGGCGAGCGCGAAGTCGAAGAGGCGATCGGCGATCCCTGCGTGGTTGGCCAGGGTCCCGAGCAGGATGAACAGCGGCACCGCCAGAAGCGGGAAGCTTGCCGTGGACTGGGCGACGAGCCGCAGCGCAAGGCCGACCGACAGGTCGTTGGTGAGCAGATAGAGCATCGACGGGCCGATGAACGCGAAGGCGATCGGGACCCGGATCACGAGCAGGAGCGTGATCAGGAGGCCGAGGACCAGCAGGCTCATGCGACCGGTGCCTCCGTCTGCGTCTCGTCCTGGGGGACGCCGACGACGGCGTACTGGACCGCCGCCACCGTGGCACGCACCGTCATGCTGACGAAGCCGACGAGCGAGACCGCGTACAACCACGACATCGGCATCCGCATCGCGGGGGACTTGAGGATGCCCTGGCTCTCGATCAGCGACCACGCCTCGACGGTGAGGCCGATCCCGACCGCGGCCACGACGAGGCACGAGATGACGCGAACCAGCCGGCGTACGACCTCGTTGCCAACCGCGTCGACCATCTCGATCGCGATGTGCGAGTCGGTCGTGACGAGGACGCCCGCGACGACGAAGGTCAGCCACACGAGACAGAAGCGGGCGAGCTCGCCGGTCCAGGGCCAGCCGTCGACGGGCAGGTAGCGCTGGGCGGCCTGCGCCATGACGAGGAAGAAGATCAGCAGCAGGGCCGCGATGCCGATCGCGAGCTCGATGGCGGTGGCGGCGCGGATCGTGCGGGCGAGCCATCGCGGCGGGGCGTCGAAGAACGCCTTCCCCCGTCCCCAGCCCTGCGGCTGCGGTGTGACTTCGGTCATAGCAGGCGAACTTAGGGAGAACGGCAACCGGATGGCAAGGGGTTGCCATCCGGTTGCCATCCGGCTTGAGTGAGCGGGTGCCCGTACCGACGATCTACGACGTCGCTGCCGTCGCCGGAGTGGCGACCTCGACCGTCTCGCGCGCCTTCTCGACCCCGGGCCGGGTCAACGCGTCCACCCGCGAGCACGTCCTCGCGGTGGCTGCCGAGCTCGGCTATCGGCCAAACCCGCACGCGCGAGCGTTGTTGTCCGGGCGTCACCACACTGTCGCGATGGTCGTCTCCGACATCACCAACCCGCACTACTTCGAGCTGATCCGTGGCGCCGAGCTACGAGCCAAGGCGTCGGAGTACACGCTCGTGCTGGTCAATGCCGAGGAGTCGCCGAGGATCGAGTACGACCAGATCCAGCGCCTGGTCAGCTCGGTCGACGGCTTCGTCCTCGCCGCGAGCCGGCTTCCCGACGAGAACCTCGAGCAGATCGCGGCCCAGCGCCCGGTGGTGCTCATGAACCGCGAGCTCACCGGGCTCCCCAGTGTCGTGCTCGATCACGTGCAAGGGTGCCGTCAGATCGTGGAGCACCTGGTCTCGCTCGGGCACCGGCGTCTGGTCTACCTCGCCGGTCCCCGCAACTCGTGGATGGCATCGATGCGCTGGTCGGCTCTGCGGACGGCAGCCGACGACCTCGGCGTCGACGCCCAGCGCGTCGGGCCGTTCACGCCGAAGGTGACACAGGGTGGCGCCGCGGCCGACAGCGCTCTGACCACCGGCGCGAGCGCGGTCGTCGCGCACAACGACCTCCTGGCGATCGGCGTCGTCCAGCGCTTGGCGCAGCGCGGAGTGCGCGTCCCCGAGGAGGTGAGCGTGGTCGGGTTCGACGACATCTTCGCCTCCGACCTCTGCACCCCGAGCCTGACCACGCTGGGCGGCCCGCACGTCGAGGTCGGACGCGCCGCGGTGGAACTCCTGCTCGACCGGACGAGCCCCAGCGGCTCGAGGCGCACACCGCCTCGCTTGGTGGTGCCGGCCGGGCTGGTGCTGCGCGGCTCGACGGGTCCCGTCGCCCCGCGGTGAGGCGACGCGCTCAGGTGCCGGGGTGCTGGGCCGTAGCGCGCTGTGCGGCGAGCCGGACCGGCGCGTCGGCCGCGGCGCCGTAGCCGTCGTACGCGTCGCGGCGCTCGACGAACTCGAAGAACAGGTCGCCGAGGGTCCGTGTGTAGAAGTGCACGAACCCGCCGTCGGGGTCCTCGTCGTACAGCAGGTCGTGCTCGCGCAGCTGCGCGACGAACGCGTCGTCGAGAGCGAAGCGGGCGCGGAGGTCGTCGTAGTAGTTGTCCGGCACCGGGAGGAACGACAGCCCTCGCCGGCGGGCGGCGCGGGCGAGACCGACGACGTCGGTGGAGGAGAACGCCACGTGCTGCGTACGCTGCTCCTCTGCCTGCGGCTCGACGTTCAGCGGGAGCCGTACACAGCCGTCGGGCGTGCGCATGACCTGGCTCCGGACCAGCCCCCGCGGGCTCGCCACCTCGCGTGCCGGCTCGGCCTCCAGACCCAGCACACTCTGGTAGAACAGCACGGCCTCGTCGAAGTCCTGCCAGCGCTGGGTGATGTTGACGTGGTCGATCGAGCGAGCCACGTCGTCGTTCTCGGGATCGCCGTAGGTGAACTCCGCGAGCCAGCGGGGGTCCGGCCCGTTGTCGTTGAAGAGGATCTGCATGCCGTCGGGCGCCGCCGTCGCCGGCAGGTCCTGCTCACCGGCGTGGGTCTGGCGGAATACCGGCGGAGCGGCCAGCTCGCGCGCGCGTGCCAGCGCCGCGTCGGCGTCGGCGACCTCAAGACCGAAGGCGGCCAGGTGGGCGGGTCGGTCGTTGTCGCGCTGCTCGTTGAGGATCACCCGGGCGCGACCGGAGGACCAGAGCCGCACCGGCTTCGTCCTGTGCCGTCCGCGGAAGGTGAAGCCGAGCTGCTCGAGCACCAGGTCTACCTCGTCCAGGCCCGAGCCGCGCAGCTCGACGAAGTCGAAGGCCTGCGGGGGAGAGACGGAGGTCAGGGGGCGCAGCGGCTCCGGGGCGTCCAGGCGCCGGACCTGATCCTCGAGCCACACCAGCGAGCGGTGCGCGTGCGCAGCCGTACGGCGGACGTCGGTCTGGCGGAAGACGTCGTTGAACACCTCGAGAGACAACGGCCCTGTGTATCCCGCGGCGAGGACGTGACCGAGGAAGCCGCTGAGGTCGAAGCTGCCCTCACCCGGGAACAGCCGGTGGTGGCGGCTCCACGACAGGACGTCCATGTCGAGGGCTGGAGCATCGGCGAGCTGCAGGAAGAAGATCTTGTCGCCGGGGATCTTCTCGATGTCGCTGGGGTCGTGGCCGCGCGACAGGATGTGGAAGGAGTCGAGGCACACGCCGACGTTCGGGTGGTCGGCGCGTTCGACGATTCGCCAGGCCCGCCGGTAGTCGTCGACGTACTTTCCCCAGGCCAGTGCCTCGAAGGCGACGCGCACCCCGTATGCCGCGGCGAGGTCGCCGAGCGCGCGCAGCTGCTCGGCCGACACCTCGTCCGAGTCGATCGTCGCGGTGGCGACGTTGCTGCACACGAGCATGAGGTCCATGCCGAGGCGGTTCATCAGCCGGAACTTGCTCTCCGCGCGCCGCAGGTTGTCGGCGAACACCACCTCGTCGACGCCTTCGACGTCACGGAACGGCTGGTAGAGGTCGAGTGAGAGCCCGAGCCGGTCTGCGAGCGTCCTGATCTCCTCCGGCGACTCGTACGCCGTGACGAGGTCGGGCTCGAATATCTCGACCCCGTCGAACCCGGCCTCGGCGCAGGCGTGGAGCTTGGGGACGAGGCTTCCGCTGATGCAGACGGTGGCGATCGAGGTGCGCACCGTCAGAACGTACCAGTTCGTACATAGCCTGGCGAGGGTAAGTTGATGGCCGTGAACGACACCGTCCCGAGACAACGCGACCCCGAGCGTACGAAGGCCGAGATCCTCGAGGTGGCCACCCGGACGTTCGCCGAGGACGGTTATTCGGGGGCGCGCGTCGACGACATCGCGGAGCGCACCCGCACGACGAAGCGGATGATCTACTACTACTTCGGCGGCAAGCAGCAGCTCTATCTCGCCGTCCTCGAGCATGCCTACCGCGGCATCCGCGACGCGGAGGAGCACCTCGAGGTCGGAGACCTGGGGCCCGTGGACGCGATCCGTCGTCTTGCCGAGCTGACGTACGACCACCACGTGGAGCACCAGGACTTCATGCGCCTGGTCGCGATCGAGAACATCCACCGAGGTGACGGGATCCGTCGGCTCGAGGTGCTGCGCGACCTGGGCAAGCCGGCGATGGAGGTACTCGAGACGATCCTCTCGCGCGGTATGGCGGACGGGAGCTTCCGTGAGGACGTCGACGCCCTCGACGTCCATCTCCTCATCAGCGCCTACTGCGTGTTCCAGGTCGCGAACCAGTACACGTTCGGCTACCTCTTCGACGTCGACCTCCTGGCCGACAGCACCCGGCCGAGGCTGCGTTCGATGATCGGGGACGTCGTCGTCGCGTGGCTCTCGACGCCGGCGCGCTGAGGGGCGGCGTCGGGCCGGCGTGGTTTTGACCCCCACCGCCTCGGGTACCGGCGTCTTCACGGCGGCGCGCTGCCTCGAGGCGCCTCATCGGACCACCAGGAGGATCTCGTGCAGTTCGGCTACACCTTGATGACGGAGCAGTCCGGACCGAAGGCACTGGTCGACTACGCGGTGAGGGCGGAGAGGGTCGGCTTCGACTTCGAGGTGGCCAGCGACCACTACTTCCCGTGGCTCGACACGCAGGGGCACGCCTCGTACGCGTGGAGCATGCTCGGGGCGGTCGCCCACGCGACGGAGTGGGTCGGGCTCATGACGTACGTGACCTGCCCAACCGTCCGCTACCACCCCGCGGTGGTCGCGCAGAAGGCCGCGACCCTGGGCCTGCTCTCCGACGGGCGCTTCACGCTCGGCCTCGGTGCCGGAGAGAACCTGAACGAGCACGTGGTCGGCGAACGCTGGCCCGCGACGCGCGAACGTCACGCCATGCTGTACGAGGCGGTCGAGATCATCACGGAACTGTTCAGCGGTGAGCTGGTCGACTACGACGGGCAGCACTTCCAGGTCGACTCCGCCCGCGTGTGGGATCTTCCCTCCGACCCCGTGGAGATCGGTGTGGCCGTGTCGGGGTCGAAGTCGATCGAGCAGTTCGCTCCGGTGGCCGACCACCTGATCTCCACCGAGCCCAAGAGCGAGATCATCGAGCAGTGGAACGGAGCGCGCTCGGGAACGCCGTTGCCGGACTCGCGGAAGATCGGCCAGATCCCGATCTCCTGGGACACCGACCGCGACGCCGCGATCGAGCGGGCTCACGAGCAGTTCCGGTGGTTCGGTCTGGGCTGGCCGGTCAACGCGAACCTCCCGACGACTCAGGCGTTCGAGTCGGCGAGCGCGTTCGTGACACCGGACGACGTGGCGGCGTCGATCCCGTGCGGGCCGGACCTGGATGCCGTGGTCGAGGCGGTGTCGGCGTACTGGGAGGCCGGCTTCACCGACGTCGCGCTGGTGCAGATCGGTGACGAGAAGCAGGAGGAGTTCCTCCACTCGGCCGCTGGCGAGCTGCTGGACAAGTTGCGTGCTGCGGCGCCCTCCTGACCGGACGGCCACCGGCATCCCTGTGCGGGACGTCGGGTCATCCCGTGACGTCGGGTCGAGCCGCGCTCACCGGAGTCGCCGAGGTCGGCAGCGTCTGGATTGGCGCGGCAGCAGAGGCGGCGGCGTCCAAGAGCGTGCCGCGAGCCGTTGTCTCGGGCAGGGCCGATCGGTGGGGCGGGATCGGCTCACGGAGAATGAGGCGTGACCCCACGACGTGTTGAGACGACTCCGTTCGGCCACCTGACGATCGCCTTCGACGACTCGGTCCTGCGTCCGCGCCCCTGGACCGCACGTCAGTCCGAGCTCGCGGTCGAGCTCGCCTCACGGTCCCCGGAGGGCTCTGTGCTGGAGATCTTCTCCGGCGCCGGGCAGATCGGTCTGCTCGCGGCATCGATGATGGAGCGCCACCTCGTCCAGGTCGACCTGAGTGAGCGCGCCTGCGCCTTCGCCCGGTCGAACGCGGACGCCGCGGGGGCTCGCGTCGACATCCGGTGCGGCTCCCCGGAGGCGGTCCTCGACGAGGACGAGCGGTTCGCCGTGGTGATCGCGGACCCGCCGTGGGTCCCGACCGACGAGATCGGCGAGTTCCCGGAGGACCCGCCACTGGCGATCGACGGAGGGGTCGACGGACTCGGTCTCGCGCGGCACAGCATCGCGCTGATCGGGCACCACCTCTTGGACGGCGGCCACGCCGTGGTCCAGGTGGGTCCGGGCGCCCAGGCCGAGTCGCTCGTCGACGCTGCGGCGAGCGACGCGGGCCTCGAGTGCGTCGCCGTCGAACGGTTCGACCGCGGCGTGCTCGTCGGGCTCCGGAAGAACCTCGGCTGAGCGACGCACTCGAGGACGTGCGGTCGGTCAGTCGTCGCTGACCACGAGCGTGACGTCGATGTTGCCGCGGGTGGCGTTGGAGTACGGGCAGACCTGGTGGGCCTTCTCCGTGAGCACCTCGGCGGTTGCGGCGTCCATGTGGGGGAGCGTGATCTCGAGCTCCACGGCCAGGCCGAAACCACCGTCTCCGTTGGAGCCGAGCGACACCCGGGCACCGACTGCGGAGTCCGAGATGTCGGCCTTCTCCTGGCGTGCCACCTGACGGAGGGCGGAGTGGAAGCATGCGGCGTACCCGACGGCGAAGAGCTGCTCGGGGTTGGTTCCCTCGCCGCTCCCTCCCATCTCTGCGGGGATGGCGAGCTCGACGTCGAGCCGGCCGTCGGAGCTGCTGGCGTGGCCGTCGCGTCCGTCGCCGGTGGACAGGGCCTCTGCGGTGTAGAGCGTCTTCACTCGGATTCCTTCCGTCGTGATGCATTGAGGGCCTCGCTGAGACGGCGGACCGCCTCGCGCAGGTCCGCGGTCTCGTGTGCGGTCATGCCGGTCGCCGAGAACGCCTGTCTCGGAACGCCGCGCGCCTCGCGTTCGAGGTCGGAGCCCGCCGGAGTGAGGACCACCTCGACGACCCGCTCGTCGCTCGTCGAGCGCTGGCGGCGGAGGTATCCGTGTGCCTCCAGTCGCTTCAGCAGCGGCGAGAGCGTCCCCGAGTCGAGCTGCAGCCGCTCGCCCAGCTCACCCACCGTGGTCCGGCCCTCTTCCCAGAGAGCCATCATCACGAGGTATTGCGGATAGGTGAGTCCGAGCCCCTTCAGCAGCGGTCGGTACGTCGCCGTCATCGCGCGCGACGCCGAATAGAGCGCGAAGCAGAGCTGCTCGTCGAGGGTCGGCATGGCCATGCCTCATGTCTAGCGCGACATTGAGTTGTGCACAACCGATTGGCAGGGGTGCCCAGCAGGCGGGACGTGAGATGACGCGCGCACGCGAGCCGAGGCTGACATCGTGGGGCGATGGGCGATTTCGAGATCCTCATCCTCGGTCTGCTCGTCGCCGTCGCGGGTCTGGGAGCGCTCGCGAACCGGATCTCCGTGCCGTACCCGATCGTGCTCGTGGTCGGGGGTGCCCTCGTCGGGTTCGTGCCCGGCCTGCCGGAGGTGCGCCTCGACCCCCAGGTCGTGCTGGTGATCTTCCTGCCGCCGCTGCTCTACAAGTCCGCGATCTACGCCAACTTCGGTGACTTCCGCGCCAACATGCGCGCGCTCACGTTCAGCACCGTCGCCCTCGTCCTCGTGACGATGTGTGCGGTGGCCTGGGTGGCGCACGCGGTGGTCCCCGACCTGCCCTGGAGCGCCGCCTTCGTCCTCGGCGCCATCGTGTCGCCCACCGATCCCGTGGCCGCGGCCACGATCATGCGTCGGCTCTCGGCGCCGCGACGCCTGGTCAGCGCTGTCGAGGGCGAAGGGCTCTTCAACGACGCCACGGCTCTCGTCGCGTACCGGGTCGCCGTCGCGGCGGTCGTGGTCGGCACGTTCTCCCTGGGGCAGGCCGGTGCGGAGTTTGTGCTCGGTGCTCTCGGTGGAGTGCTCATCGGGCTCGCGATCGGGTGGGTCGCCACCCAGATCCGTGCCCGGATCTCCGATGCACAGGTGAGCGTGACGATCTCCCTGCTGACCGGCTACGCGGCCTTCGTCCCGGCCGATGCGCTCGGCGCCTCGGGTGTGTTGGCGACGGTCACCGCAGGTCTCTACGTGGGCATCCGTGCACCGGGCATCCTCCCCGAGTCGAGGACGAGGCTCCAGGGGTTCTTCGTGTGGGACCTGCTCGACTTCCTCGTCAACGCGCTGCTGTTCGTACTCATCGGCCTGCAGCTCCCGACGGTGGTGGACTCGCTGGGGGACTACTCCGCCGCGGCCCTGACCGGCTATGCACTCGCCGTGGCGGGCGCGGTCGTCGGCGTACGGCTCGTGTGGTTCTTCACCGTGCCTTACCTGATCCGGGTGGTGGACCGCCGGCCGTCCCAACGTGCCCGACGGGTGGGCCCACGCCTCCGTCTGGTGCTGGCATGGAGCGGCATGCGCGGAGCCGTCTCCTTGGCGGTGGCGCTCGCGATCCCGCTGACCACCGACACCGGCGACGCCTTCCCGAGCCGTGACCTCATCGTGTTCCTCACGTTCACCGTCATCCTGGTGACGCTCGTCGTGCAGGGCCTGACGCTACCCACGCTGATCCGCCGCCTCGGCATCACCTCGGCGGGGGAGGAGGAGGCGGAGGAGGTCCGAGGCCGTCTTGCGGCGGCGAGGGCGGCGCTGGCCGAGATGGACCGTCTCGAGGACCAGGACTGGACCCGCCCCGACTCGGTGGAACGGATGCGAGCGATGTACCGCTACCGCGAGGCCCGCTTCGCCGCCCGCGCGGGAAAGTGGGAGGACGAGGGGTACGAGGACCGGTCGCAGTCGTATCAGCGGATGGTTCGAGCCGTCCTGGACGCTCAGCGCCTCGCGCTGCTGCGCCTCCGAGGGGACGGAGAGATCTCGAACGAGGTCGCGAACCGCATCCTGCAGGACCTCGATCTGGAAGATTCTCGCCTGGAGATCTGATCCTTGGCATCCGTACGCCGCTGTCGGGCGAAGTACTAGTGAAGGGCCGGGTGACCGGCACACTCGACAGAGAGGCAGACTCATGAAGAGGAACCGGTTGGTCGGAGCGCTCGTCGCTCTCCTGACAGGCTTCGGGCTCGTCGCCGTGGCAACAGCGCCCGCCGAGGCCCAGACCCGGCCGCGGACCGGCTACACCCAGGTGGTCGTCGCGCCGGAGGTCTACTCCTTGATCGCCGGAGCGGGGATCACGCCGGCGCCGATCGAGGGCGCCAAGGCTGCTCCGTTCAGGGACACGCTCTCGGCGTCCTTCCCCATCACCGGCTACACCCTCGGCAAGCTGCGGATCAGGCACAGCGGCGGCCTCAGCCTCACTGCCGGGTCGTCGACCATCGCGCTGAAGAACTTCAACATCGACCTCGGTCGCCTCCGGGTGAGCGCTGAGGTCTCGGGGACCATCGGCAACGTCGGCCGCGCCGACCTGTTCACCATCGGATTCTCCAACCGTCTTCGGTACGGAGCTGTCCGTCTGCGGCTGACGGCGACGGCCGCAGGTGCACTGAACTCGACGTTCGGTGTCGACGCGTTCAGCGCCGGTGACACCTTCGGGTACGCCACGCCCAAGCCGTTCTCGCGGTTCTGATCTCCGCGGACCGGCGGGAGGGCATAGCACCCGGGGATCTCCCGCCGGTCCACGGTCAGCTCGTCGCCCGCTGCGCACGCAGCGGGCGAACGGGGGTACCGGACGGCCTGACCCACCACGAGCTCGACACCGCCCGGCGTCTCGTGCCCTCCCTCGTCCGGATCGGGCCGTTGACCGGCCCCTCTCGCCGCCCTAAAGTCGTCGGCGCCGACATCCGCGGCGAGAGGAGCACATCGTGACCGACGTCGTCCTGTTCCACCACGTGCAGGGACTGACCGACGGGGTGCGAGCCTTCGCCGACCAGCTCGCCGAAGGCGGGCGCACCGTGCACACCCCCGACCTGTTCGACGGGGAGACGCCCGCGAGTCTCGAGGAGGGGATGGCGTTCGCCCAGTCGATCGACGACGACGTCGTCCGGGAGCGGGTCGATGCGGCCTTGAGCGGCCTGCCGCCCGAGCTCGTCTTCGCCGGCATCTCCTTCGGCATCATGGAGGCTCAGCGCCTCGCGCAGACCCGGCCCGGTGCTCGGGGAGCTCTGCTGTACGAGGGGTGCCTCCCCATCACGGGGGAGTGGGCGTTCGGACCCTGGCCCGACGGGGTGCCGGTGCAGATCCACGGCAAGGACGACGACGCGATCTTCGCGCACGAGGGCGACGTGGAGGCCGCGCGCGGGATCGTCGACACCGTCGGGCCGGACCTCGCCGAGCTGTTCCTCTATCCCGGCAACACGCACCTCTTCCTCGACAGCACCCTGCCCACCTACGACGCCGAGGCGACCGCGCTCGCCGTACAACGCTCGCGTGCGCTGCTCGACCGTGTGGGTTGAGCCGGAGACGGAGCCGACGAAACGGGTTTGATCTGACGGCCGGGCCGACGCACGATCGTGTGTGGTCCCCCGCCCCCAGCCGTGAGAGTCCGTCATGCATCCCGTCACCGAGTCCGAGATCCGCTCATCGTTCGTGAACGCCTCGCGTCGAGAGGCGACCCAGGCGCCTGTGCCTCCGTCCCTCGACGAGGTGGACTGGGACTCCCGCGACTTCCTCGGCTGGGTCGATCCCAAGGCGCCACGGCGCGCCTACGCCGTCGTCCCCACCGCCGAGGGTCTCGTCGGCCTGCTGCTCCGGACGGCCCAGACGACCGGGCATCGGCCGGCCATCTGCACGTGGTGCGAGGACGTCAAGGCGACCGAGGACGTCGTGCTCTACGTCGCCAAGCGGTCGGGGTCGTCGGGTCGCAACGGCAACACCGTCGGCACGCTCGTGCATGCCGACCTCTCCTGCTCCGGGCACGCGAGGCGTCGGCCGACCCGCGCCGAGGGAGCCGGCGACCCGGACGCGTTCGTCGCTCGCCGGGTCGCCGGTCTCCGCGAGCGCACGGTCCGCTTCGCCGAGCGGGTGCGCGACGCGACCTAGTCGCTCATCCCTGCCTTCTCGGCGGCGATCGTCGTGTCGTCACCGTGGCCGGTGTGCACGACGGTGTCCTCCGGGAGGGTGAACAACGTGGATCGGATCGACTCGCGGATGACGTCGGCGTCGGAGTACGACCGTCCGGTCGCGCCGGGGCCGCCCTGGAAGAGCGTGTCGCCGGTGAAGACGCAGCCGATGTCCTCGGCGTAGAGGCAGACGGCGCCGGGTGCGTGTCCCGGCGTGTGCAGGACGCGCAGCTCGGTCCCGCCGACCGTGATCGTGTCGCCGTCGGCGAGATCGACGTCCCACGTGGTGTCGGGATGGGTGAGCTCCCAGAGCGGCCGGTCGGCCGGGTGCAGCATGATCGGGGCGCCCACCCGCTCGCGGAGGGCGGGGGCCACCCGGACGTGGTCGTCGTGAGCGTGGGTGCACACGATCGCGGTCACCGTCCGGTCACCGACGACGGCGAGGATGTCCTCCACGGAGTGGGGGGCGTCGATCACCACGCACTCCCGATCGTCCCCGACCACCCAGATGTTGTTGTCGACCTCGAAGGTCTCCCCGTCCAGGCTGAAGGTGCCGGACGAGACGGCGTGGTCCACGCGGGCCATCAGAGGATCACCACCGAGCGGAGCACGTCGCCGTCGTGCATGCGGGCGAAGGCGGCCTCGACGTCGCCGATCCCGATCTCCTCGGTGACGAACGCGTCGAGGTCGAGCCGGCCCTGCCGATAGAGGTCGACCAGCATCGGGAAGTCGCGCGACGGCAGGCAGTCGCCGTACCAGCTCGACTTCAGCGCGCCGCCGCGACTGAACATCTCCACCAGCGGGATGTCAGGAAGCGTCATGTCGGGCGTGGGCACGCCCACCAGGACGACGGTGCCGGCGAGGTCGCGAGCGTAGAACGCCTGCTTCCACGTCTCGGGACGACCGACGGCCTCGATCACGAGGTCGGCTCCCTCGGCACCCTCGTACACCTCGCCGACGATCTCGCGGATCGCCTCGACCGGATCGGTCGTCGAGGAGTCCACGGTGTGGGTCGCGCCGAGCCTGCGGGCAGCCTCCAGCTTCTTGGCGTCGATGTCGACGGCGATGACGGGCGATGCGCCGGCGAGCGCCGCACCGGCGATCGCGGCGACGCCGACACCTCCGCACCCGATGACGGCCACCGAGCGGCCCCGCGTGGCACCTCCGGTGTTGATGGCGGCACCGATGCCGGCCATCACCCCACATCCCAGGAGGCCCACGGCGGCAGGACGAGCCGACGGGTCGACCTTGGTGCACTGGCCGGCGGCGACGAGGGTCTTCTCCGCGAACGCGCCGATGCCGAGCGCGGGGGTCAGCTCCGTGCCCGCGTCGGGGCCCTCGGCAAGCGTCATCTTCTGGGTGGCGTTGTGCGTGTCGAAGCAGTACTGGAGGTCGCCGCGCTTGCACGCACGGCACTCGCCGCAGACGGCCCGCCAGTTGAGGACCACGAAGTCTCCGGGGGCCACGCTCGTCACGTCAGGTCCGACCGCCTCGACGACGCCGGCCGCCTCGTGGCCCAGCAGGAAGGGGAACTCGTCGTTGATCCCGCCCTCCCGGTAGTGGAGGTCGGTGTGGCAGACGCCGCAGGCCTGGACGGCGACCACCGCCTCGCCGGGTCCGGGATCGGGGACGTTGATCGTCGTCACCTCGACCGGCTCGCCCTTGGCGCGTGCGACCACTGCCTTCACCTGCTGCATGTCTCTTCCTTCGCTTGCCGAACCATCCCCTCTCGAAGATCTCATGCGGGTCCACGCCGTACCGAGCGAGGCGGCTCGCTGGCCCAGGCTTGACATGTGACCATTTGGTCACATAACGTCGGAAGCGTGAGAGACGACGACATCGACGAGGTGGTGTTCCGGGCCCTGGCCGACGGCACGCGTCGGCGCCTGCTGGACCTGCTCTTCGCGCGGGACGGGCGCACGCTGACGGAGCTGGAGGAAGAGTTCGAGATGACCCGGTTCGGTGTGATGAAGCATCTCAAGGTGCTCGTGGAGGCCGGCCTGGTCGTCACGCGCAAGGAGGGACGCTCCACCCTGCACTTCCTCAACCCGGTGCCGATCCGGTTGGTCCACGACCGCTGGATCGACAAGTTCACCGAGCAACGGGTCGCCGCTCTCTCAGACCTCAAGGCCAGGCTCGAAGACAACCGTTCGCAGGAGGGCACATGAGCACCATCGGCAACACGCAGGACGCGCAGGCGACGACCGTGCAGGTCTATCAGATCCTCGTCAAGACGACCCCCGAGAAGCTCTGGGAGGCGCTCGTCTCGCCCCAGTTCACCGCGCAGTACTTCTACGGCGCGCGCATCTCCGTGTCGCCGGAGGGCTACGAGGCCTACGGCTCCGACGGTTCGTCGTGGGGTGACACCGAGGTGATGGTGTTCGATCCGCCACGACGTCTCGTCCACGGCTGGACGTCGGCGTACGACCCGGAGCTCGCGTCGGAGCCGCTCAGTCGCGTCACGTGGGAGATCGAGCCACGAGACTCCGGAGTGTGCCTGCTGACGGTGGTCCACGACCAGCTGGAGCGGTCGCCGGGCACCGCGAGGAGTGTGGCCGGGGTCGGTTGGATGACCGTCCTGTCCGGGCTCAAGACGCTGCTCGAGACGGGGGAGCCCCTCCAGTCGTAGCCCGCATCGCGCCTTGTGGAACGGAAGACCGTTGCGCAAGACTTGCTCGGTGGCTGCTGAGTACGAGAAGAGCGACCAGTTCCGTGGCGCCCGGATCTCCGAGTCCGACCTCTCCGGTCTGGAGGTCCGCGACTGCGCGGTCGATGGGCTGAAGATCGTCGACTGCTACGGGGAGGACGTCTATGTCGGCGGTCAGTTCACACGCATCGTCGTCAACGACGTCGACGTCGCCGCGTACGTCCAGGGCGAGCTCGACGAGCGGCAGCCCGAGCGGGTCCTCGCCCGGGGCGCCGTCACTCCGGCCGACTACCAGGCCGCCTGGGACGCCATCGAGGCGATGTGGGCTGTGACGGTCGATCGCGCCAGGCTGATGCCGCAGTCGGCGTTGCACGAGCGCGTCGATGGTGAGTGGTCGTTCGTCGAGACTCAGCGCCACCTGCTGTTCGCCACGGATGCCTGGCTCGGCAACGCCGTGCTCGAGCAGGAGGCGCCGTACCATCCGCTGGGGCTTCCTTCCAGCGGGATGCCGGCCGATGTCGCATCCGCGCTGGGGCTGACGCTCGACGCCACGCCGTCGCTCGACCAGGTGCTCGCTGCGCGGTCCGAGCGCATGGCTTCGGTGCGGCGCCTCGTCGACGGGCTGACCGAGGCCGAGCTGGACCGGGTCTGCCGGCGCAAGCCCGCGGACCCGTACCCCGACGGCGAGTACGTCGTACGGCGCTGCCTCGGAGTGGTGCTCGGCGAAGAGGTCGAGCACCACCGCTACGCGGTGCGCGACCTCGACACCCTCGCACGCTCCTGATCACCGCTCCACGAACGTCCCCACGTCCGCGACGGTTGCCCTTCTGACCACGACCCGACAGGGTTCCGTCATGACACATGCGATCGTGACAGGTGCGGCAAGCGACATCGGGCAGGCCATCGCCCGGACCCTGGCGGCCGAAGGCGCGCACGTCGTGCTGGCCGACCGTGACCTCGACACGGTCCAGGCGGTGGCTGACGACCTCGACGGCGCGGAGGCCGTCGGTCTGGACCTGCGGTCCGCCGACGAGGTCCGCCAGGTCACCTCCGACCTGGTCCGGCGC
This sequence comes from Mumia sp. zg.B17, assembly GCF_019550915.1. GTDB lineage: Bacteria > Actinomycetota > Actinomycetes > Propionibacteriales > Nocardioidaceae > Mumia. Next base: position 453,483 of record NZ_JAHWCI010000005.1, on the reverse strand, counting down.
CTCGGGCCTCCTGACCGCCTCGTCAACGGAGCGGCTACCTGCAGCGGCGAGCCTTTCGAGACCATCGACGAGGCGACCTGGTCACAGGACCTCGACGTCGTCCTCGGAGGGACGTTCCGACTCTGCCAGGCACTGCTCCCGGCGATGCGCGAGGCCGGTCGTGGCTCGGTCGTCAACATCGCCTCGGTGAACGGGCACGCCTATTTCGGCACCGACATCTACAGCGCAGCCAAGGCCGGGGTGCTCAACCTCACCCGTACCCTCGCCGTCCAGTACGGGCCGCACGGTGTCCGCGTCAACTCGGTGTCACCCGGGACGGTCATCAACGCCGTACGCCGGAGGCAGCTGGCGGCCGATCCCCACGCGCTCGACGAGGCCACCGGCTGGTACCCGCTGCAGCGGGTGGGCGTGCCGCAGGACGTCGCGGACGCGGTGGCCTTCCTCCTCTCCGACCGTGCGAGCTGGATCACCGGCACCGACCTGCGGGTCGACGGTGGACTGCTTGCCGGCATGCGCGGGCTCGCCGACGCCCTCGGCTCCGGCGAGCCCGGATAGTCACGGTCCGACCGGTGGCTCGAGACGCTTCTGCGTCGTCTCGAGCTTCGGCATCTCGCCCAGCGCGTCGACCTGCTCGGTCAGCGCGTCGAGCACGGACCGGAGCTGGATCTGCGCGACCTTCGCGAACGTGCGGACGTACTCGATCTCGGGGATCGGGTGGTCGTAACGGGTGCCCTCGGTCGTCTGTGCCAGCGGCTCGACCTTGCGGACGGCCTCGGTCGCGGCGTCGTGCGCGTCTCGGACGATGTCGCGCTGCTGCGCCCGTGCCGACATCATGAGGTCGCGCGCGTGCGTGACCGCCTCGTCGATGAGGCTGTCGGCGACCTTCTGGGCCTCGGCGAACATGATGACGGCCTGGGCGCTGATCGGCTCGCTGTGCTTCTCCTCCTCCTTGGTGCGGAGGTCGGCGCGCAGCCTCGCGTTGTCCTCCTCGAGGCGCTGGACGGCCATGGCGAGCTGGCTCAGGTAGTCACCGACCTCTTGCTCGTCGAGCCCGCGCCGACGGACCGTGAAGGTGGCTTGACGGATCTCTGACGAGATTCTGCTGGTATCCGTGGGGGTCGTCATGGCTGTTACCCGTCCTTTGCCGTGTCGCGCGGTCGGTAGCCGCCTTCGCCGAAGTCCTCGTAACGGATGTCGCTGGGCGGGATCCCCGCGGAGACGAGCTGAGGGACGGTGTTCTCGACCATCCCGCGTGACCCGCAGACGAACGCCCGGTAGCCTCGCCAGCCGCCGCGCGCCGCCGCGACGTGGCCCACGGTGCCACGCTGGCCCCGGTAGGTCGTGTCGTCGGAGACGGCTGCGTCGTAGGAGAACCACGGACGCTTCGTCATCTCGCGCATCGCCTCGTCGTCGTAGAGGTTCCACGGCATGCGCGCACCGTGGAACAGGTGGACCTTCGGGCCACGTCCCGTCTGGCGCCAGTAGGCGTCGACCTCTTCGATGACCGCCTTCATCGGGGCGAGGCCTGTGCCTCCGGCGACCAGGAGGAGGTCTCGCGTCGGATCCTCCAGCGTCAGAGCGACACCGACGGCAGCACTCATCCGGACGGTGTCACCACGCTGCAGGTCCTTGACGATGGCGCTGCTGACCTGCCCGCCGTCGACGATCTGCACGTGCAGATCGATGGAGCTGTCGTCGCGCGGCGCGTTCGCCGGGCTGTAGTAACGCCACAGACGAGGACGCTGGGGAACCTCGACGGCGATCGACTGACCAGGCCGGTACGGGAGACGCTGGTCGAGCCGGAGCCGGACGACCGCGACGTCGAGCGTGCGTCGCTCCACGTCGACGACCTCCGCGTCCCACCACGAAGGCGTGGTCTTGGCCGACTCCTCGGCTCCTTGGACCATCGTCTTGGCGATCACGCCGTACGCCGCGGCCCAGTCCGCCGCCAGCTCGTCCGTCCACTGCTCGCCGAGGAAGTGCTTGAGGGTCGCGAGGAGGGAGCCGCCGACGGCGTTGTACTGGTCAGGGGAGACCCGGAAGCGACGGTGGTCGCTCCCGAGCTGTCCGAGCACGGGCACGACGTTCTCGAGGCTGTCGACGTTGCTGACGACGGTGCCGAGCGCCGTCACGAGCTTGTCCCGCTGCGCGGACATCGAGACGGGGAACATCGACCGGACGTCGGGGTGGGACAGGAAGAGGTGCGAGTAGAAGAAGAGCGGGACGTCGTCGCCGTGCTTGGCGACGTACGCCCAGCTCTCCTTGAGTGCTGCTGGATCCACGCCGGTCAGCTCTCCTGACTGACGATGTCCGGCTCGACCGCGACGAGCGTGCCGCCGAGCGTCGCGATGATGTCGTCGGGGACGCCTGCCTCGGTGAGGGCCGCGACCAGATGCTTCGTCACGAGCGCGTACGCCTCGTGGGTGATGTTGAGGCCGACGTGTGCGTCCCGCAGCTCACGGCCGGTGTACTCGACCGGTCCACCGAGGAGGTGGGAGATCAGGTGCACCTGGTGCTGCTTCAGCGTGGGGAGGTCGGTGTTGGCGAAGTAGGGAGCCAGCTGCGGGTCGGCGATGACGAGCTCGTAGAAACGATCGACCACCACGCGGACAGCACTTCCACCGCCAACGCGCGCGTAGGGCGTCTCCTCGTTCAGAGCTGTGTCGACGTCGGTCATGCGAAGCTCCCTTCTGCACGGCCGACTCCGATTGCGGCACGCGCGTTCGGCCGCCTGTATAGCAGTCATTTCATCGCGCGGTAAAGCCGCTGTTCATGGCGAAGTACGACGCGGGCACCGTCGCAACGCGCTGGCCTGCGGTGATGGCGGCTCCCGCGGGATGAGGCGGCCGGCGGGTATGGGTCCGGTCACACGTGCGTGCGTCCTGGCGTCTCTGCTCCACAACGGTCCGGACACAGATTCCGATGTCGCCAGACCACGGTCTACCGGGGCGATGACAGCACGGAGTAATCTGAGTCGTGCTCTCCAACACCCCCTCGGGCGCTCTCGGCGACCTGGCTATGGCGGCGCGCGACATCGACGCGGCCGAGACCGTCGACTCCGTCGCTCAGCAGTCGGTCGAGTTCGTCGCGACCTACATCGGCGGCTGTGCGGCCGCAAGCATCACCTTCGCCGGCCGAGAGTCCTTCGAGAGTCTCGCCGAGAGCGACTCGTTGGCTCTGCGGGCCGACCAGCTCCAGGCCGAGCTCGGCGAGGGTCCGTCGCTCGATGCCGTGGTCGAGACCCCGACGGTCTACGCGGCCGACCTGGCACACGACCCCCGGTGGCCGCTGTGGGCCGGCAGCGTCGTGCACGACCTCGGTGTCCGCAGCATCGTCAGCTATCGCCTCTTCACCAGCGACGAGACGATCGGAGCGCTCAACCTCTACGGCAAAGAGGTCGACGCCTTCGACGACGAGGCGAGGGAGCTGGGCTATCTCGCCGCCACCCAGATCGCGGTCGTGATCTCGTCGACCCGCAAGGAGCAGAGCTTCCGGTCGGCGCTGGCGACCCGAGTCGCCATCGGGCAGGCGCAGGGAATGCTGATGGAACGCTTCGGCCTCTCGGCCGACCAGGCGTTCAACGTCCTGCGCCGTGCGTCGACGAGCCACGACGTCCCGCTGCGCGAGATCGCTGACGAGCTCATCAGGACGCGCGAGCTTCCCGCCGACGTCGAGTAGTCGCCGTACGGACGTACGGCGGTCGGTGCGTGCCATCCCAGAAACAATTCGTACACATGTGTCCGAGTTGGTGTTACCTTGATCTCGTACACACGCGTACGAGTTGAGGGGGGATCCTCATGACGTCCCAGCATCACGGTGGCGCGTCCGTCACCGCCGAAGCCGAGCGCCCGCTCTCGTGGTGGCGGCGTCCGGCCTGGACGTTCACCCGTCACTACCTGGAGATGATCGTGGCCATGCTTGTCGGCATGGCGGCCCTCTACCCCCTGTGGAGCGTCCTGGCCGGGTCGACCGCCGTCTCCGCGTGGGCCTCGCGCCCCGACGTCGACGCGACGGCGATGGCGACGGCGATGAGCATCACGATGGTGGCGTGGATGCGGTTCCATCGCGCCCGCCTCCAGCTCGTCGTGGAGATGACCCTCGCCATGTACGCCGGGTTCTGGGTGCTGTTCCCGCTGCTGTGGGCCGGTGTGCTCGCCGAGATGGGTCTGATGATGCTGGGGCACGTGCTGATGCCCCTCTTCATGCTGGTCGCGATGCTGCTGCGACGAGGCGAGTACGCCTACGGCCACATGCACGCGGCCGACCCTGCCTGACCCCAGCGCCAGCCTCCGGAGCCGCGTGCCGATGACGACGCGACGCGGGGAAGGTGATAGAAAATATGTGCTGCTTAGACTGCCAGGCAGATCCCGGGGACAAGTCTGTTCAGGAGCGGCTGCGGTATGGAAGATGCGCGCCTCGACCATCAAGAGCTGGTCGAGATCGTCGAGGAGCTGCATGCCGCTGATTCCCTCGAGGAGACGGCCGAGCAGGTCATCGCGTACCTCTGCGAGACACTCGAGATGGATGCGGCGGGCGTGACGCTGTTGCGCGGCAACAGCCGCCTCGAGACGGTGGCCGCCACCAGCGACCTGGTCGTGGAGGTCGACGAGATCCAGGAGAAGTGCCAGGAAGGCCCGTGGCTCAGCTCCGACTGGGACCAGACCCTCCGTGTCGGCGACCTGGGTCAAGAGACGCGGTGGCGCGACTGGACCTCCGGCCTGTCCGAGCGCGGTTTCAAGAGTCTGCTCGCCGTCGGGCTCCCGATCCAGGGACGCCGGATCGGTGTGGTCTCGCTCTACTCCTGCGTTCCTCGGTTCTTCGACGAGGACGACAGCGCGCTGGCGCACCTCTTCGCCCGGCACGCAGCGGTAGCCCTCGTCCGGGCCGACCGTGAGGCTCACCTGCAGCTCGCGCTCGACTCCCGCAAGCTGATCGGTCAGGCACAGGGGATCCTGATGGAGCGGTTCGGTCTCGACGAGCCGCGGGCGTTCGAGGTCCTCAAGCGCTACTCGCAGCACCACAACCTCCGGTTGCGCAGGGTCGCGGAGATGCTGGTGCAGACGCGCGCCCTCCCTCCGATGGTCTGACCGGGGCTCGACCGGAATACGCCGGTCGTACTGGCGGTTGGCGCTGAGATGAGCCGCAGACGCCGTCTTCCCGATGCTCTTCATCCGATCTCCGTGGAACCGACACCCTCACGGGTCCGGGTCCTGGTCGGTGACACCGTCGTCGCCGACACGACCGCCGCTCTGACGCTGCGGGAGTCGACCTACCCGCCGGTCGTCTACGTCCCTCGGTCCGACCTCGACGCGTCGGTGGTGTCTCCGACCGACACGTCCACCTACTGCCCGTTCAAGGGAACGGCGAGCTATGTCTCGATCACCACTCCCGAAGGCATCGTGGAGGACGGCGGGTGGACGTACCCCGAGCCGTACGGCGCCGTCGCGAGCATCCGCGGGCACGTGGCGTTCTATCCCGACCGGGTCGCGGTCGAGGTCGAGCACACGGCCGGCTGAGACCATGGGACGCACCGACTCGGCCTCTCGCACTGTCGCGGCACCGCCGCAGCGGGTCTATGACGCGTTGACCGATCCGGAGGCGCGCGTCGCGTGGCTCCCGCCCGACGGCATGACCGCCCGAATCGACCGGTACGACCTCCGGCCGGGCGGGTCCTACCGGATGGTGCTGACCTACGACGACGTCACCACCGTCACCGGCAAGGCGACCGCCGACTCCGACGTCGTCGAGGCCCGCTTCGTCGAGCTCGTGCCGGGTGCGCGAGTCGTCGAGGCCGTGGAGTTCCCGTCGGACGATCCCGCGTACGCCGGGACGATGACGATGACCTGGACGATCGCGTGGACGGGGAGCGGGACGCGCGTCGAGGTTCGTGCCGACGACGTGCCGGCGGGCATCTCCGCCGCCGACCACCGCGCCGGGCTGGCCTCGTCCTTGGCGAACCTGGCCGCGTACGCGGAGGGGACCTCGCGCGATGTGTGAGACCGCCTCCCACGGGGCACCATGGGAGGACCGAGCAGGATCAACCGAAGGGGATGACCTCGATGGGTCTCGACGACAAGCTGAAGAACACCGGTGAGGACGCCAAGGGCAAGGCCAAGGAGGCCGCCGGCAAGGCGCGGGGCGATGAGTCCCAGGAGGCCGAGGGCAAGACCGACCAGAGCAAGAGCGACCTGAAGCAGGCCGGCGAGAACGTCAAGGACGCCTTCAAGAAGTAGCCCGCCGGTCCGCTCCAGCTCCCGTCCCGTCCCCGATTCGTGCAGTTGGTCAAGGTAGTTCCATCCGAAACCTTGATGAGGTGCACAAATCGCGGGCGGGACGGTTGCGTGCGGGCTCACGCGGGGAGCGTCGTCGGCAGGCCGAACGCGGCGAAGTCCGCATCGAGAAAGCTGACGACCTCCCGTACGGAGCCGTCCGCCACGCTGAGGACGTCCAGCCCTGCGGGTCGGAAGTCTCCGTGCTGGGCGTCGAACATGTACGTCGCGAAGGCGAGCTGACCGTTGGCCTCGGTCCTCAGGAACCGCCACCTCGCCTGGAGGGGACCGTCTCGCAGGAAGGCGGCGACCGAGGCTGAGCCGAGGTACCAGCGCGGCTCAGGCGGCATGGCGTAGCGCACGTCCTCGGCGAGCAGGGCGACGATCTGGTCGACGTCGCCGGCCTCCCAGGCGCGGGTGTAGCGCTCAGCCAACGCGTCGAGACCGGCGTCGTCGCTCGTGGAGCTCGGCGCCGGCAACCCGTCGGCGACCGCTGCGCGGGCGCGTTGCAGAAGGCTGGTGACCGCCGGCACGCTGAGGTCGAGGATGCCGGCGACCTCGGCCGCCCTGAAGGCGAGGACGTCACGCAGCAGAAGCACGGCGCGCTGTGCCGCAGGGAGGGTCTGCAGCGCAGCGACGAATGCCAGCCGTACGGTCTCCCGATCGATCGCTTGCTCCTCGGGCGTCGATCCGAGCCAGCCCCCCGGCAGCGGCTCGAGCCAGGACACCTCGGCGTCACCGGTGGCGAGCGTCATCGGAAGCTCACGTCGACCGCGCCGGTCGATCATGGTCAGACACCGGTTGCTCGCGATGCGATAGAGCCAGGCCCGCAGGTGCCGGCCGTCGAACCGGCCGAGACCCTGCCAGGCGCGCAGCAGCGTCTCCTGCCGGGCGTCCGCCGCGTCCGCGGTCGATCCGAGCATCCGGTAGCAGTGGAGAAGCAGCTCGCGGTCGTACGGCGCGACCAGCCTGGCGAACGCGTCGGCGTCGCCGGCACGCGCGCTCGTGAGGTCGGTGTCGGGCTCGGCGCGATGAGTTCCGGTCTGCGCCGGGGTTCCTTCCACGAACCCAGACTTGCAGACCGGAGGCAACCGATGGAACACGAATCCGACATCCGCTCCGTGATCACCCGCTGGATCGACGCGGTCGACCGCGGGACCGATCTCGAGGCGGTGCTGGCCGACCACACCGACGACATCGTCATGTTCGACGTCCCGCCGCCGTACGAGGGCGTCCGGGGCATGAAGGCGTACGAGGCGTCGTGGAGCGACTTCCTGGCCTGGCAGCGAGGCGACGGCCAGTTCGTGCTGGAGTCGCTCGAGGTCACCGCGGGAGACGACGTCGCCTTCGCGCACGGTCTCGTGCTCTGCCGCGCGCGAGGATCCCACGACGAGCACCCAGACCAGCGGCTCCGCCTCACGCTCGGGCTGCGAAGGGTCGACGGACGATGGCTCATCGCCCACGAGCACCACTCGTTCACCGAGGACAGCGGACGTCGTGACTCGGAGGGGGAGGCCGAGGTCGCTGCCGTGCTGAGGCGCTGGCACGAGGACACCGCCGCCAAGGATCTCGACGCGATGATGGCTGGCATCGCCCAGGACGTGACGTCGTACGAGCTCGAGGAGCCTCTCCTGCTGCGCGAGCTGGAGGACGTCCGTGAGAGCTGTCGTCGCGGGTTGGAGGCGACAGCCGGCCGGATCGACTTCGACGTGGTCGATCCCCAGATCGTCGTCCGCGGTGACCTCGCAGCGGTGTGGTCCCTGGACCGGGTCGCGGTCACGCAGGATGGTGACGACGACGAGGCCACCACCTGGTCGCGTGCGACCCGTGTCTTCCGCCGGAGGGACGGGCGGTGGCTGCTGGTCCACCAGCACCTCTCGTACCCGCTCGCGGCGGGGACCGATCGGGTCCGGTTGGACCTCCGCCCCGTCCCCGATGTGTGCAGCTGATCAAGGAATCCGGCACCGAGAACCAGGATGAAGTGCACACATCGGGGACGGGAAGGGACGGGAGGGGATCAGGGCATGATCGGCAGGAACCGGCAGTTGGACCGCGCCGGCTTGCCCGCGAGGCGGTCGGTCACCCACGAGATGGCCTGGCCCTGATCCTCGAGCATCGGCAAGAAGTGGTTGGGGAGCACCAGCTTGTTGCCGAGGTTCGGGAGGTAGACAGGCTCGTAGGTGACATTGGCGCCCTTGGCGCACCAGTCGACGGCGAGCTGTCGAGCCTGACGGTGAGGCACCGTGTCGTCGGCGACGCCGGTGGCGACGCGGACCGGGGCGGTCGGGCGCAGCCGGCCGATGCGCTGCTTGTCGATGGCCGCCTGGACCGCCGGCTCACGCGCGACGACGTCGCCGAGCGAGATGCCCTGCTTGGTCCAGCTCCTGGTCTTGGTGAAGCCGTGGGCGAAGATCGCGTCCCCGACGCACCGGGTCGACACGTCCTCCAGTGCGGCGCGGCCCTTGTCGTTGATATAGGCGTCGATGATCGGCCGCAGCGCCGGCTCGCTCTGGGCGAGACCGTTGACGGTCCATCCGGCGGCTGCCGCGAGGGCACTCCCGTCGATGCCGGGGAGCACCTTCACCAGGTCGGCCGGCGGCGCGCCGGAGTACACGCCGGAGAGGGTGACGTCCGGGGCGTACGAGGGCTGCAGCTCCGCCGCGGCGGCCGTGGCTCCGCCCCCCTGGCTGTAGCCGTACAGACCCACGGGCGAGGCGTCGGTCACCGACGCCGAGTCGAGTCCACGAGCGGCGCGCACAGCGTCGAGCACGGCGTGCCCCTCGTCGACGCGGTTCACGTAGGTGTGCAGCCGGTCGGTGGCGCCGAGCCCGACGTAGTCGGTGACCGCGACCGCGACGCCCTTGGCGAGCAGGCGGTACGTCGCCAGGTTCTCGTAGCCGACCGACACGGTGCCCTCGGTGAGGTTGAGCGCCACCGGGTTCTCCAGCGCGAGAGAGGCCGCGCACTGGTCGCCCTGCCCGAGCGTGCCGGGCGCCAGGACGACGAGCGGACGAGGCCCGGTGCCCGTCCACCGCGCTGACGGCTCGATGTAGGCGCCGGTGACCGCGACGGGCTGCCCGTTGGAGTCGGTCGACTTGTACATCAGGCGGGTCGCCGTCCCCGGGAGCGGGCCGTTGAGGCCGGGCAGGCTCAGCCCGAGCTTCAGCGGCGCGGTACGGATCAGCGCTCCGTCGGCCGACGGCAGGGAGCTCGGCGGGTTGTAGAAGGCGGGGATGGTGATCCCTCGGGACACCACCTCGTCGTCGGCTGCTGCCGGAGCGGCGGTGCCGAGGCCGCCGAGCAGGGTCAGCGCGGCGACGGCGGCGACGAATCGGCCGCCTCGGCCGGCAGGGAAGAAGGGTCTCGAACGCTTCATGGGACTCGCTCCTGTGTCGGTGGCTTGTGAAGCACGTCCGACTGCGTCGCTCGCCGGGGCGCCGGCGTTCGAGAGGGAGGGCGGTCTGGGACGCAGAGCCCGAGCCGCAGGGGCCCTGCGCGGTGGCGAGGGGCCTGGGTCTTCGGTGGTGACCGGCCGCGGAGGTCGTCCGTGCCAGAGGCGTCGCCCCGCGCGCGGAGCGAGTCGTTCGTTGCGGTAGACGGAGTCTAGATCGTCGTAGCGCCGGGCGACAAGCAACGTGTCACCCAGCGTTACGACGTCACGCTCGTACGGCCGTCAGTCGCCCCGCTCCTCCAGCGCGTCGGTGAGCAGCCCGACGAGAGCCTCGAGCTGGACGTCGGCCGACGCCTTCTCGTCGAGGGCCTCGCCGTCCAGCGCCGTCGCGGCCAGCGCGGCCTTCGAGTCGATCAGCTCGGCGACCTTCGCGTCGATCGTCTGTGCGCCGATGATCCGCCACGCGGTGACCGGCTCGGCCTGACCGATGCGGTGCACGCGGTCGATCGCCTGCGTCTGCTCGGCGTCGGTCCACGAGAGCTCGGCGAGCACCACGTTGGACGCGACCTGAAGGTTGACGCCGACGCCGGCGGCGGTCAGCGAGCACACGATCACCGCGACGTCGGGGTCGTTCACGAACGCGTCGATGTCGCGCTGGCGCTGCGTCGACGTCTGGTCGCCGCGGATGGTGGCGTAGCGGAGTCCGCGCTTGGCGAGCGTCTCCTCCGCGACGTCCATGACGTCGAGGTGCTTGGCGAAGAACACGACCTTGCCGACGCTGCGAGCGAGCTGCGCGGTGTAGTCGGCGGCGAGACCCGCCTTGGCCAGACCGATCCGGCGCATCATCCCGAACACGTTGCCGGTCTCGTTCGTGTCTTCCTCGCGCTCCCACTTGGCGACGAGACGGACGAGCTCGCGGTCGATCCCGTCGACGACCTTGCCGGCCGCGCGGTGCTCCAGCGCGTTGTCGTACCGGGCGACCATCCGGCGGGCGAGCACGCGCTCGGCCTCACGGATAGAACGTCCCGTCTCGCCGTCGAGCTCGACCGGGATGTCGGCGATGCGACGCGCCGGGATGTCGGCGGCCACGTCGATCTTGCGGCGGCGGACGATACCGAGGTCGACGACGCACCTGCGGGCGGCGGCGTAGAAGCCGGGCTCGCCCGGCTCCAGTCCGGTCTCCTCCAGCGCCGCCATGAGCTCGGCCTCGGGCTTGCGGTCGTCGATCCAGCCCAGGAACTGCCAGATCGCCCGGAAGTCCTCGATGTCGTTGATCAACGGCGTGCCCGTGAGCGCCATGAGCAGCGGCCGGGCGGTCCGGGAGCGGATCCGCTCGGAGAGCTCGAGCGCGTGCTGGGAGCGTTGGGACTTGCGGTTCTTGATGAAATGGGCCTCGTCGACCACCATGCCGCGGAAGCCGTGCTCACCGAGCCAGCCGATGTGGCGGTCGAGGACCTCGTAGTTGACGACGACGATGTCGGCGAACCCGTCGATCGTGGTGCCGTCACCGTGGATGACGGTGGCGGTGCGCCGCGGGGTCCACAGCTGCGCCTCCCGCGCCCAGTTGATCTTGACGACGTTGGGAGCCACCACGAGCAGGGGATAGGCGTCGGCCGACTGGGCCGCGAGCAGCGCCTGCGCCGTCTTGCCGAGCCCGGGTTCGTCGGCGAGCAGGAAGGTGCGGTGGCCGTCGGCGGCCGAGGCGACCAGCTGCGCCTGGTGCGGCATCAGGTCGCGGCCGTCGCGGGTACGCAGGGTGGTGGGCGTCGGCAGCTCCATGCTGGAGGCCGGTCCGCCCTGCTCGAAGGACCGCAGCAGCGGCTCGATGAGCTCCCAGTTCGCGAGGCGTCCCGCGCCGGTGCGACGGGGCTTGGCAGCGGAGAGGTCGGGAGTGAGGAAGGGGTTGGCCAGCTGGCGCGCGACCACCGACTGCGGCACGACCTGGCGGTCGGGCGCCGGTCCTGCCTCCTCAGGAGCCGCGACCGGCTCCTCCTCGACCTCGATGCCGGCGGCCGTGAGCATCTCGCGCCGCAGCGACCTGGCAGCGGGGGAGGGTACGGCGTCGTCGGCGAGCAGGGTGAAGAGGGAAGGGTCTCGAGCCGCGGTCGTGGCCAGGATCGTCGCGATGCCGTCGAGGCGCTTCAGCTGCTCGGCCCGGCGCGCCTCGGGGATGTCCTCCTGCTTGATCCTTGCCCGCTCCTCGCGGACGAGCAGGGCGATCACCTGGAACGCGGTGCGCGTCGAGGACGTCGCCGTCCCGCGCTGGACCGCCCGTTCGACCTCGCGTACTGCCTGGGCGAGCAGAGGGAGGATGCCGACGTTGTCGGCGTCGACCTTGCGGTCACGGGTCGACCGCCGAGCCCCGCCCTTGCGGCGCGGGTCCGGTCGACGCTGGGTCGGTCGAGCCAACGATCCTCCTCTGGAACGGGGCCGCCGTGCGCGACCCCTGGCACCGGCGACCGCGGTCACGCACGAAGCCGCCAGAAGGCGGTCGTGCTGCCGCGGTGCCGTATCCGCCCGTGGGCGGCGGAGACCGTCGAGCGAGTGCGTGCGACGGGTGAGGGACGACGAATGTCGATGTCCTCATGAATCTCCGGACAGCTGCTTCGGTGACGATGATACGCCGTCGGGCGCCCGGTGGGGGGATCTGGTGGCGTGGCCACCTCAGCGATCTCCGCGCGGCTTGGCCAGGGGCGCCTGGAAGCGGGCCGAGACCGCCCCCGGCAGGCGTCTTGTGACGATGCTCTGCACCTTGAGGATCTTCGACCCGCTCACGACTCGCCGCTTGCCGGCCATCATCGCGGCGAAGCCTTCCCGTGCCACCGTCGCCGGGTCCGCCTTCGGCCCGCGTGCCAGCCAGGTCTCCTCCATCTTGGCGCGGGCGAAGAAGCGCGTGTCGGTGGGGCCAGGCTCGAGCGACGTCACCGTGACGCCGGCTCCTCGCATCTCATACCTCAGAGCCTGGGCGAAGGACGAGAGGAAGGCTTTCGACGCGGCGTACGTCGACTGGAAGGGCCCGGGCCCGTCCGCGGCGATCGACGACGTCACCATCAAGCGCCCTTCGCCCCGGGCGACCATGCCGGAGAGCAGGTGGTGCGCGAGCCAGACCGGTGAGACGACGTTGACGCCGACCACGCGCAGGTGGTCGGCAAGGTCGGCGCGGTCGAAGCGGCCGTGGACACCGACCCCCGCGTTCAGCACGGCGGCTGACACCGGTCGGCGGTCGGCGACCAGGGCAGCCACCACGTCGTCGTTGCCGGAGGGTGTCGCCAGGTCGGCGGTGAGCGGCCGCACGTGCTCGCCCAGGCCCGACCGGGCGATGTCGTCGGTCATGTCCTCGTCGGAGACCGCGATGAGGTCGAAGCCCGCGCCGACGAACTCGTCGACCAGGGCGCGCCCGATGCCGCTCGATGCGCCGGTCACGACGCCGAGCGGGCGGGGAGGGGCGGTGGGAGTGCTCATGACGGCTGGGTACCCACGACCCCGGCCGCCCACGCACGAGGGCGCGGCACGGTCGGCGCCTCATTGTCGGCGCCTCACGGTTGGCGCAGTACGGGATGGGTAACGGCGTCTCATCGACATCCGCACAGGAGGTGAGGTGACGATGGAGAACAAGGACACTCTGTCCGTGGACGAGGCCGCCGCGCTGTACGAGGAGCGCAACCGCCGCGCACGCCGGGTGGCGGCGTACGTCGTCACGACGGGGGCGGCTGTGCTCGCGTCCGTGGTGGCCTTCGGCGTCGCGGGTCTCGAGCAGGGAGGCTGAGCGGCAGCGCATCGGCGTCGGTGTCCCGCGCGCCGTGGGCAGCAGCGTGGCGTGGCGTGGTGCGGGCTCCCAGGTTTCGGACGACGATGGAAAATGGAGGCACAATTAGTTAGATTATCTATCAAGTAATCGACGAACGGGAGTTTGATGGGCAACTGGGCCGACTTGGTCGTCCTCCTTGACGAGGATCATCAACCAGCGGGTGTTGCCCCGCGTGCGGAGGTGCACGATGCTTCCACGCCGTTGCACCTGGCGTTCTCCTGCTACCTGTTCGACCAGGAGGGGCGCCTCCTCATGACTCGCCGAGCCGTCGGCAAGCGCAGCTGGCCGGGCGTGTGGACGAACTCCTTCTGCGGGCATCCGCGACCGGACGAGGCGATCGAGACGGCGGTCCATCGCTACGCCGACCACGAGCTGGGCGTCCCGATCCGCGAGCTGACACCTCTGCTCCACGACTTCGTCTATCGTGCGGTCGATCCGGCCGGGGTGGTCGAGCACGAGCTCTGCCCGGTCTTCGCCGCCGTCTGCGACGGGGACATCGAGCCGAATCCCGCCGAGGTCGAGGAGTGGAGGTGGGTCCACCTCGACGAGGTTCTCGAGGTCGTCGCGGTGGCACCGTGGACCGTCAGCCCGTGGATGGTCGCGCAGGTCGACCAGCTCCACCGTGCCGACCGGTCGCCGTGGGTGCGTACCCGATGAGCGCCGAAGGCGGAGCCAAAGAGTTCTCGTCCGCACTCGACGCCGAGGTGGCCCGGCACCTCGCCGAGCTCTGGTCAGGCGGCTCGGGCGGGGTCGACGGGGACGCGCTCCGAGCAGCGCTGGACGACGCCGTGACCGGCGGCAAGCGCTTCCGCCCGCACCTCCTCGCAGGCGTGCACCATTCGCTCGGCGGCGGCGCTCATGCCGCGGTCGCGCAGACCGCTGCGGCGGTCGAGCTGCTCCACACGGCCTTCGTGATCCACGACGACGTCATCGACGGCGACGACGTGCGTCGAGGCCGCCCGAGCATTCCGGGACGATTCCGCCGCGCGGCTCGCGATGCCGGCTCGCCCCCTGAGCGGGCCGACACGTACGCGCTCGCCGGTGCCGTCCTGACCGGCGACCTGGCACTCAGCGCGGCGTTCCGCGCGATCGCCACCACGCCGGCACCCTCCGACGTCCGACAGCAGGTGCTCGACCTCGTCAGCCAGGCGTCCTCCGCGTCAGCCGCCGGCGAGCTCACCGACGTACGCCTGTCGGTCGGTGGTGAGTGGCCGACGGTCGTCGAGACGCTCGAGCTCGCCGAGCACAAGACGGCGGCCTACTCCTTCGTCCTCCCGATGCAGCTCGGGGCCGTCCTGGCCGGTGCAGCGCCGGACGTGGTGGCGCAGGTGTGCGAGGCGGGTCGGTTGCTCGGCATCGCCTTCCAGCTCTACGACGACCTCGCCGGCACGTACGGCGACCCGGGGGAGACGGGCAAGAGTCGTACGGCCGACCTTCGTGAGGGGAAGTGCACGCTGCTGCTCGTCCACGCCCGCGGCACCTCGTCGTGGTCCCAGGTCGAGCCCTACTGGGGCAACCTGGAGATCACCGAGGACGACGCGGCGCTCGTCCGGTCGGCGTTGGAGGCCTGCGGGTCCCGCGCCTACGTGGAGCAGGTCGCCGCCGACCATCTCCGGGCAGGGCTCGAGCAGGCCGCGGACATCGGGGTCGACGCGCCCGTGCTGACGTGGCTCGCCAGCGTCCCTGCGCGCCCGAAGGTCGGTGCGGCGTGACCGCGCTGGTCTCGGGGTCGCCGTCCGGTGTCTCGGCCTCGGACCTCTACGACTCGGTCGCCGACGAGAGCGCAGCGTTGGTGATCCGCCGCTACTCGACGTCGTTCGCCCTGGCGACCCGCCTTCTGGGCGACCGGGTGCGGACCGACGTCAAGAACGTGTACGCCCTGGTGCGCATCGCCGACGAGGTGGTCGACGCCCCTCGCTCGGGCGCCCGCGCGGAGGAGCGCCGAGCCCTGCTCGACGCGCTCGAGGCGGAGACGGAGGTAGCACTCGAGCGCGGCCACAGCGCCAACCTCGTGGTGCACGCCTTCGCGCGCACCGCGCACAGGTGCGGCATCGGGCTCGACGTGGTGACGCCGTTCTTCTCGTCGATGCGCGTCGACCTCGAGCCGGTGACCCACGACCCCGAGAGCTTCGCCACCTATGTCTACGGCTCCGCCGAGGTCGTGGGACTGATGTGCCTGCGTGCGTTCCTCCGCGGTGTCCCCGATGGTCAGGCTGCCTACGACGGGCTCTCCCCAGGCGCTCGACGGCTCGGGGCCGCGTTCCAGAAGATCAACTTCCTGCGGGATCTCGCGGCCGACCACCACGACCTCGGGCGCTCCTACTTCCCGGGCCTGGACCCGTCGTCCCTGTCGGACGGCGAGCGTGACGCGATCCTCGACGACATCGACGACGACTTTCGCGTCGCTGCGGCCGCCATCGCCGGCCTCCCGGCGGACTGCCGCCGAGCCGTCGATGTCGCGCGGGCGCTGTTCGGCGAGCTGGCAGTGCGCCTACGAAGCACGCCCGCGGTGCAGATCCGCGAGCAGCGCGTCAGGCTGTCGGCGCCGGTGAAGGCTCGTGTCGTCGCCGGAGCCCTCGCCAGGAGCGGGCGGTGAGCGGCGGTCACGCCGTCGTGATCGGGGGTGGCATCGCCGGTCTCGCGTCGGCGGCCCTCCTGGCTCGCGAGGGATGGAGCGTCGAGCTGGTCGAGCGCAACGACCGTGTCGGTGGTCGCGCAGGGCAGTGGAGCAAGGACGGGTTCACCTTCGACACCGGACCGTCCTGGTTCCTCATGCCCGAGGTCTTCGACCACTTCTTCCGGCTCTTCGGCACCTCGTCGGCCGAGCAGCTCGACCTCGTGCGCCTCGACCCGGCCTACCGTGTGTTCTTCGAGGGTGAGGACGAGTCGCTCGAGATCCGGTCCGACCGAGCGGCGAACCTCGCCACGTTCGGATCGCTGGAGGAAGGCGCCGACCGGGCACTCGACGCGTATCTTGATTCCGCGCGTGAGGCCTACGACCTCGCCGTACGCCGGTTCCTGTACGGGACGTTCGCCTCGAAGGCGTCGCTGCTGGCCCCGGACGTCGTGCGCCGTGGCCCGCGCCTCGCGGGCCTGCTCACCCGTTCGCTGGAGTCGCACGTGGCCGCGCGGTTCTCCGACCGCCGGCTGCGGCAGGTGCTCGGATATCCAGCGGTCTTCTTGGGGACCGCGCCCGACCGTGCACCCAGCCTGTACCACCTGATGAGCTCGATGGACCTCGACGAGGGCGTGCTCTACCCGCAGGGCGGTTTCACCACCTTGATCGACGCGATCGAGGGGATCGCGACCCGCGCGGGTGTCCGGATCTCGACGTCGACCACAGCGACGGCCGTCGAGGTCGACCGGACGGGGCGCCGCCCGTCGGTCAGCGGCGTGACGGTCCGCGACGATGACGGGGGGAGCCGGACTCTCCCGGCCGACCTCGTGGTCGGGGCGGCCGACCTGCACCACGTAGAGACCCGCCTGGTCCCCCCGGACCTGCAGACCTATCCCGAGGACTGGTGGGCGGAGCGTGATCCAGGCCCAGGCGCGGTGCTGGCGTGCCTCGGCGTGCGCGGCGAGCTGCCGGAGCTGGCCCACCACTCGCTGTTCTTCACCCGCGACTGGTCGCGCAACTTCGGTGACATCTTCGACCAGCCCACCCGTGTCCCGGACCCCGCGTCGGCGTACGTGTGCAAGCCGTCGGCGACCGATCCCTCGGTCGCGCCTGCCGGGCACGAGAACCTCTTCGTGCTCGTCCCCGTGCCGGCCGACCCGACGATCGGGCGGGGAGGGGTCGACGGCTCCGGTGACCCGATGGTCGAGAAGACCGCCGACGCGGCGATCGCCCAGATCGCCGCGTGGGCCGGGGTGCCCGATCTCGCCGAGCGCGTGGTGGTTCGCAGGACGATCGGGCCGGGCGACTTCTCGACCGATCTCAACGCCTGGTCGGGGGGCGCCCTCGGGCCCGCGCACGTGCTGCGGCAGAGTGCGTTCTTCCGCGCCGGCAACTCCTCCAAGAAGGTCTCGGGGCTGCTCTACGCGGGTGCCGGGACCATCCCGGGGGTCGGTCTGCCGATGTGCCTCATCAGCGCCGAGCTGGTGATCAAGCGCGTGCGGGGCGACCGGTCGACAGCCCCCCTCGCAGAGACGGAGGCACCATGGGCCTGAGCTACCTGGTGGCGGTCGTCGTGTCGATGCTCTGCATGGGACTGGTCGACCGGCGTTGGCGGCTGTTCCTCTTCGCAGGCCGGCCCGGACGGGCGCTCGCCCTGGTCGGCGCAGGCGCCGCTCTCTTCCTCGGCTGGGACCTGGCCGCCATCGAGGCCGGGATCTACGAGCGCGGCGGGTCACCGGCGATGACGGGCCTCGAGGTGCTGCCGGAGCTCCCGCTGGAGGAGATCTTCTTCGTCGTCTTCTTCTGCTACCTGACGATGGTGCTCCACCGGCTGCTCCTGCGCGTGCTGGCGCCGGCTCCCCGCGTCGCCGCCCGGGTGCGAGAGGAGAGCGCACGATGACGCACGCCGAGCTTGCCGTGCCCTTCATCGCCCTGTCGCTGGCGGTGCTCGCTGCCGGTGTGCTCCGACGTCGGCCGACGGCTCGTTGGTGGTGGGCGACGGGGCTGACGATGCTCGTCCTGATGGTGCTCACCGTCGTCTTCGACAGCATCATGATCGCCGCCGACCTCTTCCGCTACGGCGACGGCCAGATCTCCGGCGTACGGATCTGGCTCGCGCCGGTCGAGGACCTGACGTGGCCCGTGGTCGCGGCGCTGGCGCTGCCCGGCCTCGCGCTCCTCCTCGGCGACCCGGGGGAGGAGTCGTGACCGCCACCGTCGGCTCCGGACGAGAGCGACAGCGCGTGCTCGGCCAGGTCGTCGCGTCGTCGCGTCCGCTGAGCTGGGTCAACACCGCCTACCCGTTCGGTGCCGCCTACCTGCTCGCCGGCGGCGGGGTCGACCTCACGCTGGTCCTCGGCGTCCTCTACTTCCTGGTGCCGTACAACCTGCTGATGTACGGGGTCAACGACGTCTTCGACTACGAGTCGGACGTGCGCAACCCGCGCAAGGGCGGTGTGGAGGGGGTCGTGCTGGACCGCGCGGTCCACCGCACGACGATCGTGGCGGCAGCGGTGACCAACCTGCCGTTCCTCGTCGCGCTCGTCGTCCTCGGCAGTCCGGCGTCCTCGGCGGTGCTCGCGGTCGTCGTCTTCGCGGTGGTCGCGTACTCCGTGCCCGTGCTGCGCTTCAAGGAACGCCCGTTCCTCGACTCGCTGACGTCGAGCACCCACTTCGCCGGGCCGGCGTGCTTCGGAGTCGCCGTGGCGGGAGCCTCGTTCTCCACCACGGTGGTCGCCGCGTTGCTGGCGTTCTTCCTGTGGGGCATCGGGTCGCACGCCTTCGGGGCGGTTCAGGACATCGTGGCCGACCGCGCCGGCGGGATCGCGTCGACGGCGACCTGGCTCGGTGCTGCGGGGACGGTCCGCGTGGCGCTCGGGGCCTACGTGGTCTCGGGCCTGCTGCTCCTCACGCTCCCGTGGCCCTACACGCTCGCGGCGGTGCTGGTCGTGCCCTACCTCGTCAACGCCGCCCCGTACCACGCTCTGAGCGACGTCGACTGCGAGCGCGCGAACGCGGGGTGGCGCCGGTTCCTCTGGCTGAACTACCTGACCGGCTTCCTCGTCACCCAGCTGCTGATCCTCGCGGCGATCGGCTGGTAGCGGTCGCGCCAGCGCAGCCACGGGGGCTGCACGCTCCAGTTGAGCGCGAGCGTGGTGCGTGCCCGGTCCAGGCGGCGTCGTAGCTGCCTGCCCCCGCGCAGGGAGCGTCCCGACACGCCCACCGAGACCGGCACGAGCCGGATTCTCCGGGCCGGGCCCAGCACGAAGGCGAGGTCCATGTCGTCGTGGACGTCGGCGTCACGGTGGACCCCGTCGCGGATCTCCTGCCAGGTCGCGCGCCGGAACGCCATGTTGGACCCCCACAGAGCCGTGTGCCCGAGGGCCAGGTGGGTGAAGAGGTAGTAGGCACCGAGGTACATGACGGCGCTCATCCGCCCGAGGCCGCGTGGGAGGTCGTAGAACCTGCCCAGCCCCGTGACGGCGTGGAGTCGCGGGTCGTCGACGAGGTGGCGGACGAGGCGTTCCACCCACCGAGGACCCGGGACGGAGTCGGCGTCGCAGCGGAGCACGATCTCACCCGTCGCCGCGTCGTACCCCGCCGCCGTCGCCGGTGCGATGCCGACCTTCGGCTCGACCACCACGCGGGCACCATGGGCGCGGGCGACGGCGGCACTGTCGTCGCTCGAGCCGTTGTCGACCACGACCACCTCCGTCGGTGGCAGCGTCTGGTCGGCCAGGCGCCGCAGGCACTCCTCCAACGCCACGGCGTCGTCGCGTACGGGGATGACGACCGACACCGAGATCGGAGCGGACAGCCTGGGGGCCTGTGAGGTCACCGGCGCGCTCCGGCGAGCAGCAGGCCGCGTGCGAGCAGGATCCCGGCCACGACGGAGCCGACCGTGCCGGCGGCGAGGTCGCCGAGCGTGTCGTGGTATCCCACCTGGATGCTCTCGTCGATCTGCGTGTGACCGAACCACTCTCCGAGCTCCCACAGGGTCGCGAGCGCCACGCCGAGCGCCGTGGTGACGAGCGCGCTGCCGAGGCGTGCCCGTCGCAGCTGCGGGTCGTCCACCGGGGCGACGGCGTTGAGCCGCACCAGGGCGAGGTGCACGACCGTTGCGACCAGGCCCGTGACAGCGGTGTGCACGACCAGGTCGAGCCAGCTCACGGCGACGTACCAGTCGAGCTGGGCGGCCCACGCCGCGACGAGGATCGCGAGGCAGTAGGAGAGGTCGAGCGCTGCCGGGGCTCCCAGGGCTCGCGGGATCATCGTGCCCCCCAGCACGAAGAAGAACAGCGCGCCGCCGAGGCCCCCGTAGGCGAAGACACCGGCGACCACGCTCACCGCCGCAGCGAAGCGGACGGCGTCCCCGATCACCGGCGTCGCGGTGCGCCGGATCGGCTGAGCACTGGCCATGCCCCGACCGTAGCCGCCAGCAGGTAGTCGAAGAAATTCAGCCTCGGCGCACATCCACCAGCCGACCCGCTCCGAACCAAGAGCATGGACTTCGCCGCCGATGTCGTCGGTCAGTCGATCGGTCTGCGCCTCGCACACCGCGACGAGACCGCGCTCCAGGACGCCTACGAACGCTACGCACCCGTGGTGCTGGCCTATGTCACCGGCTTCGTCGGCCGGGACGAGGCCGAGGACGTGCTCCAGCGGACGTTCCTCGACGTCTGGCGCAGCGCTGCGCGCTACGACCCGGCGCAGCGGTTCACGGGGTGGCTGTTCACCATCGCTCACCGTCGGGCGGTCGACACGCTGCGGGCTCGACGCCACGTCGTCGTCGACATGGACCTCGCCCGCGATCTCGTCGGCGACGACGGGAGGGAGACGGTGAACCGGTTCGCGGACGCCGCGGACGTGCGATGGGCCGTCGCCCGGCTGCCCGAGCACGAGCGCACGGTGCTCGAGCTCGCCTACTTCCGCGAGCTGACGCAGCGGGAGATCGCCGTACGGCTCGACGTGCCGTTGGGGACGGTCAAGGCGCGTGCCTCGCGGGGGACCCGACGGCTGGGCCAGATCATGCGCGCCTCCGACGAGGCCGCGCGATGAGCGCCGAGCACCCGGACCACGTCGGGCTCCTGCGCGGTGAGCTGACCAATGCCGAGGTGCTGGAGCTCGGCGGTCACCTGGAGGCGTGCGACGAGTGCCGGGACGAGCTCGTCGCCCTGGTGACCGGGCACGGGCTGCTGGCGGCCACGATGCGTGCGCTGCGTCCCCGGGAGCCGATGGAGACCCCGTGGGTCCCTCCGCTGACGGTGACGCCCGCCCGACCACGGTGGCGTCGACCGGCCGTCCTGGTGGCGGCGGCCGCGCTCGTCGTCGCGGGCGCGGCGGTCATCCCCCTCGTCGAGGGCGGCTCCGAAGGCTCCACGCCGACCGCCCGCCGTACGGCTGCGCTGGCGCCGGTCGACGGCTCGGCACGTGGCCGGGTGGTGATGACCGAGGGCGCCGGCGCGGTCCGGATGACGATCACCACCCGCGACCTCCCGCGAGCCGCGCGCGGCGACTACTACTACGCGTGGTTGTTCGAGCCTGCGACCGACAAGATGCTCGCGCTCGGCGTCGTCGACCCCGATGGCGTCACCGCCTTCGAGGTCGCGCGCGACCTCGTCGAGCGCTACCACGCCCTGGACGTCAGCCTCGAGAGCGACGACGGCGACCCGGGCCACTCGATCACCTCGGTGCTGCGCGCGAACTACACGCCCGAGGCATCCAAACCTCCCTCTGCAACGAAGTAGTGGGTAGGCACGATTCTCGCCATCGATCTGGAGGAACTCCCATGAAGAAGCAAAAACTCGCCGGCGCGCTCGCAGCGTTCGCCGCGACGTTCGGGCTCGTCGCCGTCGGCACGGCGACGCCGGCCCAGGCAGCCGAGCAGAAGCCCAAGGTGGGCTACACGCAGGTCACCGTCGCACCCGCCGTCTACAAGCTCGTCGCCGGGGCCGGCATCACGCCTGCTCCTGTCGGTGGGGCCAAGGCCTTCGCCTACAAGAACACGCTGGCGGCGCGCTTCCCGATCACCAACGCCTCGCTCCGCACGCTCAAGATCAAGCACAGCGGCGGGATCAGCCTGACCGCCGGGTCGCGAACGATCGCCCTGCGGCGCTTCACCATCGACCTGAAGCGCCTCCGGGTCAGCGGCAAGGTCTCGGGCTCCATCGGCAACGCCGGGCGTGTCAATCTCTTCAAGATCCGTCGTTCGAGCCGTCCCGGCCTCGGCGTCGTGCGTCTCACCCTGACGAAGACGGCTGCGCAGGCGCTGAACGCGACGTTCCGTGTCCACGCCTTCAGCGCGGGCGACACCTTCGGTTACGCGACCCCGCGTCCGTTCGCACGCTTCTGAGGTTGCTGAGCGAGCACCCTGGGTGCTTGATGGTACGAGCGGTCTGAGGGCAGGACCTGCGCGTACCGACCGATCCGCGTGGCCGCGTCTCCACCACGGAGGCGCGGCCGCGTCGGTGTTGTCGTGGACCTTGGGGGGAGCGGGCATGCGTGGTGTGGTGATGTACGGACCGGGCGACGTGCGGGTCGAGGAGCGTGACGATCCCACGATCGTCGAGCCGTCCGACGCGATCATCCGCGTCTCGGCCACCTGCGTCTGCGGCTCCGACCTGTGGCCCTGGCGCGGGGTCGAGACTGTCGAGGGACCGGCGCCGATGGGCCACGAGTACGTCGGCGTGGTCGAGGAGGTCGGTCCCGACGTCAGCAACGTGCGGCCCGGCCAGTTCGTCGTGGGCTCGTTCTTCGCCTCCGACAACACCTGCGAGATCTGCGCGGCGGGCTACCAGTCGCGCTGCGTCCACGCCGTGGGGATGGGCGGGATCGGGACTCAGGCGGAACGGGCGAGGATCCCCCTTGCGGACGGGACTCTGGTCGCGACTCCCGACCTGCCCCCGGCCGAGCTCCTGCCCAGCCTGCTGGCCGCCTCCGACGTGCTGGGTACGGGGTGGTTCGCCGCCGTCGCGGCAGAGGTGGCGCCAGGGAAGACGGTGGCCGTCGTCGGGGACGGGGCAGTGGGGTTGCTGGGTGTGCTCGCTGCGCGTCGTCTGGGCGCCGAGCGCATCATCGCGATGAGCCGGCACGCCGACCGCCAGGCCCTCGCCCGCGAGCTTGGGGCGACCGACGTCGTCGAGGAGCGCGGCGACGAGGGGGTCGCCCGGATCAAGGAGCTCACTGGTGGTCTCGGTGCGCACAGCGTGCTGGAGGCGGTGGGTACGCAGGAGTCGATGATGCAGGC
Source organism: Mumia sp. zg.B17 (assembly GCF_019550915.1). Lineage (GTDB taxonomy): Bacteria > Actinomycetota > Actinomycetes > Propionibacteriales > Nocardioidaceae > Mumia. Next base: position 430,152 of record NZ_JAHWCI010000005.1, on the reverse strand, counting down.
GATCCGATCGACGAGGCCCGGGGGACACGTCGGATACGTCGGTGTCTCGCACGACGTGAGCCTGCCCGGGGACGAGCTCTTCTTCGCCGACGTGCACCTGCACGGCGGGCCGGCACCGGTGCGCCGCTTCCTGCCCGAGCTGGTCGACCTGATCTGGCGACGCGAGATCGACCCAGGTCGTGTGTTCGACCTGAGCCTCCCGCTCGAGGACGCTGCGGCGGCGTACGAGGCGATGGATCAGCGCCGGGCGATCAAGGCCTTCCTCACCGTCTGATCGGGGTCGCGGCGGTCGACCGCGGCGAGGGTCGCGGTCAGCTTCTCGACCTGGCCGCAGCTGCGGTCATCCGACGACCGTCTCGCCGGCGATGAGCGACTTCGCGACGACGGTACGGAGGATGTCGTTGGTCCCCTCTCCGATGCTCATGAGGATGGAGTCGCGATAGAGGCGCTCGACCTCGAACTCGGTCGAGTAGCCGTACCCGCCGTGGATCTTCATCGCGTCGATCGCCGCCTGCAGCGCCACCTCGGAGCAGAAGATCTTGGCCATGCCGGTGGCACCGTCGGCCCGTCCGCTGCGGACGGCGTCGGCAGCCCAGTAGGCCATCAGACGGGCGGCCTGGACCTGCGTGCCGAGCTCGCCGAGCTTGAGCTGGATCGCCTGGAAGTCGGCGATGGGCCTGCCGAACGCCTTGCGCTCGCCGGCGTAGGCGAGGGCCTCGTCGTGTGCTCGCTGTGCGATCCCGACCGACCGTGCGGCGATGTTGACGCGGCCCCACTCGAGGGCGGAGAGGACCTGCTGCATGCCCCGGCCCTCGACCCCGCCGACCAGCTGACCGACCGGCACGCGTACGTCGTCGAGGAGGATCTCGCAGGACTCGGTGCCCTTGTAGCCGAGCTTGGGGATGTCCTTGGTGACCTCGAAGCCTGGGGTGTCGGCCTCGATGAGGAGCACGCTCATGCCCTTGTGCGCCGGAGACGCCGACGGGTCGGTCTTGACCAGCACGGGGAGCGGGTCGGCGTAGCGGGCGTTGGTGATCCACATCTTGGACCCGTTCACGACGTAGTGGTCGCCGTCGAGTCGGGCGGTGGTCCGGATGCCCTGGAGGTCGGTCCCGGCGTCCGGCTCGGTGAGGCCGATGCCACTGCGCCGCTTCCCGGTGGCGAGGTCGGGGAGATAGGCGCGCTTCTGGTCCTCGGTGCCGTGCATCGCGATCAGGCGGCAGGCGAGCGAATGGCTGCCGAGGATCCCCGCGACGCCCATCCAGCCCCGGGCGATCTCCTCGAAGACGAGCGCGAAGGACACGGGGTCGAGGTCGAGGCCGCCGTACTCCTCGGGCACCGTGATGCCGAACAGGCCCATGTCCTTCATGCCGTCGACGATCTCGGTGGGGTAGCGGCCGGACTGCTCCCAGTCGCGGGCGACCGGGACGATCTCGCGGTCGACGAACTGGCGCAGCAGCGCCTTGAACTCACGCTGGTCCTCGTCGAGCTCGAACTTCATCGGGACTCCTCGTTGCGGTCGATAGGTCGGAAGCAGGGGAGGGCGCGGCCGTCGGGCAGGTCGGTCCACGCGACGGTGACCGTGTCGCCGATCGTCCACGCCTCCGGGTCGTCGCGGCCGTCGAGACGGGTGAGGAGGATCGGCCCCTCGGGCAGCCGCACGCGGGCGACGACGTACGGCACCGGGACGTCGGGGCGGGGGGCACGGTGGACGACGGTGAACGAGTCGACCGCTGCCGTGCCGTCGGTGTCGACCGGTCGCAGGGACCGGGTCGACGAGCACCCGGTGCAGAGAGCACGCGGCGGATGCTGCCGGTGACCGCACTCGCCGCACTCCTGGACGGTGAGGCGGTGCTCACGGGTGGCGTCCCACCACGGGCCGGTGACCTCGTCGGCGGGCGGGACCTCAGCGGGGACCCAGTGGCTCTGCTCGCTCATCGGTCGACTCCCAGGACGACGGTCGCATGGGTGGAGAGGATGCCGCCGGTCCCGTGGGCGACCGCGACCTCCGCGCCCGGCACCTGGCGGTCGCCGCACTCCCCGCGCAGCTGGCGGACCGCCTCGACCAGCAGCAGGACGCCGTACTGGCCGGGATGGCAGTACGAGAGGCCGCCCCCGTTGGTGTTCAGCGGCAGGGCGCCGCCGGGCCGGATCCGGCCGTCGGCGATGTAGTCGAGCACCTCACCGGGTCCGCAGAACCCGAGCGCCTCGACGCTGAGGGCGGCGGTGATCGTGAACGAGTCGTAGACCTCGAGCACGTCGACGTCGGCCGGTGTGATCCCGGCGCGCCCGAACGCGTCGGCACCGGACCCGATCGCGCCGGGGCGGGTGAGGTCGTCCACGGCGGTGAACGACGTGTTGGTGGTCCGCTCGCCGTAGCCGAGCACGTGGACCGGCTTCTGGCGCAGGTCGCGAGCCCGCTCGGCCGAGGTGAGGACGACCGCTCCTCCACCGTCGGTGACCAGGCAGCAGTCGGCTGCGGTCAGCGGCGAGGAGATCATCGTCGACCCGACCACGTCGGCGACGCTCAGCGGTCCCTTGCCGTAGCGGAACGCCTTCGGGTTGAGCAGCGCCCATTCCCTCGCCGCGACCGCGATCTCCGCGAGCTGCTCGCGGGTGCCGCCGTAGCGGTGGAGGTAGGCCCGCGCTGCCATCGCGTAGTACGACAACGGATAGAGGACGTCGTACGGCTCCTCGAACTGAGCCTCGGGGACCCACGCCTCGTGCACGCCACCGAGCCGGCGCGAGCGCGCCGAGCGCTGGTTGGACGCGAACGAGATCACCACGACCTCGCACTGCCCGGCCTCGATCGCCTGGGCGGCGCGCGCGACGAACATCTCGAACGCGCTGCCGCCGGCGAACGTGGAGTCGGTCCACGTCGGCACGATGCCGAAGTAGTCGGCGAGCTGGGTGGCGGAGAAGCGCGACACCCCGGTCGTCGCGATCCCGTCGACGTCGGCGAGCGTCAGGCCGGCGTCGTCGAGCGCCCGGGTGACCGCCTGGGTCTGGAGGCCGAGGATCGAGAGCCCGGTGACGCCGAGGTCGGACTCGGCGGCACCGACGATCGCGACGCCGCTCACGGGCGGCCGGTCCCGTCGGCGCGGCCGAGCAGGACCCGAGCCGACGCGGGGCGCACGGCGAAGCGGTCGTCGGCGCCGTCCGAGCCGAGGATCGTCGCGCTCATCGCGACCTCGACGGCGTCCTCGGAGACGGCGACCACCTGGCCCTCGCACCGGACCGTCTCACCGGCGAACATGAGGTTGCGGAACGTGAAGTCGATCGTCTGCACGAACGAGTCCGGGCCGAGCCAGTCCTGGAGCATCTCGACCAGCAGCGCCCCGAACACCTGGCCGTCGACGACCGGACCCGGGAGCCGCTTCTCGGCGACGTAGGCGGGGTCGTAGTGCAGCTGGTGCCAGTCCCAGGTGGCGCCGGCGTAGGCGACCATGTCGGTCAGCGTGATCGTGCGCTCCAGCGGCGGCACCGGCTGGCCGACCGCCGGGGGAGAGGTCGGCGTGCTCATGCGGCCCCCAGGGCGATGAAGATGATCGTCTCGGTGTTCTCGGCGAGGAAGTCGCCGTCCTGGTTGGTGTAGGTCGCCGTCGAGGAGACGATGAGCATGTCCGCGCCGGCACGGTTGGTCTTCTCGGTCGCGTCCGTGATCTCCCACGTCGCCGTGACGACGTCGTCGGGTCGGACGCGGCGCCCGAAGGTGTAGCGGTTGCCGCCTCGGACCTGACGGGTGTCGGGGACGCTCAGTCCCCAGGTGTGTCCGGCATAGCCCTCGGCGTCCGCGGGCAGCCCGGCGTACTGGTTCGTCTCGCAGATCAGCGTCGGCGGCAGCGTGACGCCGGGCAGGCCGTGGTCGCGGGCGAACGTCGCGTCGGTGTAGAGCGGGTTGTCGTCGCCGACGGCGAGGGAGAAGTAGCGTCCGCCCGCGGCGCCCATCGGCTCCGGCGCGGTGTAGACGCGGCGGGTGCCGATCAGCGACCGGACCTCGTCGGTGAGCAGACCCACGTCAGCCCTCCTCGGGGTAGAGCGCGGTCGGGAACACCTCGAGGAGGAACTCGGGTCGCAGCAGCCCCGCGCAGATCGCACCGGTCGACGCGGGCCACGGTGGGGAGAGGAGGCGTTCGCGCACGGCGGCCACGGCCCGGTAGTCCGGGAGGGCCGACTCGACGCAGTACTCGGTGGTCTCGAGCAGGTGGGTGGCGTCGAGGCTCTCGTGCTTGAGCAGGTGGAGGATCGCGCCGTACGTCGCCTCGGCCTGCGCACCGATGTCGTCGGGGTGCAGCGCCTCCTGCGTCTCCATGTCGAGCGCCGCGAACCCGGACATGTAGAGGGTGCGCCCGGCGCGCACGCCCGGGGCGTACGTCAGCGTGTCGTAGCGCGACCAGCCGGGGTTGACCAGCTCGAGCGGATGACGGGAGGCGGTGACGTCGATCGCGACGAGCTGATCGGGGTGGTGCAGCCGGCTCATGAGGATCCCGCCGGCCCCCGGGTAGACGCCGGCGCCGCCGAGCAGCTCCTTGCGGACGCGGTGCGTCTTCCGGTACACCGACCGGGTCTCGGGCGTGGAGTAGTCGTAGGTGGTGACGGCGTCGTCCAGCGACAGCCCGGCCTCCCGCAGCAGCACGTCGGCCTGCTCGAGGCAGTAGCGGTACTGGCCGACGAAGTCGCCGGGTGCGACCACCTCTCCGGAGGCGTCGACCGGGATCATGGTCGGCAGGTACACCGCGCCGTCGTGGCCCTCGCGGACGGGCGAGGCCGCCCACGTCCCGGCATCGCGAGCCTCGCTGGCGGCGCGCAGCTCCTTCCCGCCACCGGCGACCGCGTGCAGCTCGACCTCGAGGAGCGCGGCGCGCCGCACGAGGCGGTCGACGACGACCGTGCGCAGCGTCGGTTGGTGCTCGCCGAAGAGCTCGCGCCGTACGGCGGCGGCCGCCTCGTAATCAGGCAGCCCGGCCAGCGTGACGTTCTCGGTGATGCGGGTGACGTCACCGGGGCCGAGGCCTGCGCCCGCGAGGATGGTCAGGACCTTCTCGTACGCGGTCCGCGCCTGCTGCTCCATGCTGCCGCCGACCGTCATCTTGCCGATCGCCGGGTCGTGCGACGCGGCGGTGTGCCCTGACGTCCACGCGGTCTCGCCCTCGGCCAGTCCCAGGCAGAAGGTGAACCCCTCGTACGGGAACCACGGGAACGACGGTGGGCGGATGGCGCTGAGCGTCATGGGTGGCCTCCTGGGACCGATGCGGTGTGGAGCGCTGCGAACAGACCATCGAGGGACGGCTGGTCGGCCAGGTGGGTGACGACGTCGACCACCTCGTCGCCGCCGGGCCCCGCGTTGGCGAGAAACTTGTCACGGATCTGCCGGACCGACATCGGGTTCGCGGTGGTGCCCGAGCTGGCCGCGACGGTCCCCGTGATCTCGCGGCCGTCGACCAGCCGGACGACGACCCGACCCGGAGCATCCGCCGCGTGGCCGGCACGCGCGCTCGTCTGCCACGAGACCTTCTCCGCGAGGGCGGCGACCTCCGGGCGTGCGAGCGAGTCGCCCTCGTACGTCGCGAGGCCGACCGCGCCGTCGACGATCATCGCCGCGGTGGACCAGGGGAGCGAGAACTTCGCTGCGTACGGCGACCCTGGTCGAGCGAGGTCACGGCGCTCGTCGCAGACGGTCGGAGCAGAGTCCGGATGGACGTCGGCGACGACGGCGGCGACCTGCGTCGCGTCGAACGGCACCGTCGCGGCGGCGTCGGCGACGGCGTCCAGGGTGGCGTGCATCAGCTGGCACGCCGGGTAGGGCTTGATCCCGATCCTGACCGTCTCCCACCGCTCGCCCAGCGCCGCGACGACCGACCCAGGATCGGCCTCGACGGCGGACAGGGCGTCGTAGACCCCGTGCGGACCGTCCAGGACGGTGTCGGGTCCGCTCGCGCCGGCGGCCGCGAGGCGCGCCGCGAGGATCCCGGAGTGGGACGCGAGGCCCGGGTGCAGCTGCTTGGTGCTGGCGTCGGTGCCGAGGAACGCGAGGAGCCCGCCGGCCTGGCTGCCGGCGATGCCGAGGGCGTCGGTCGCCGCGTCCTCGTCGAGTCCGAGGAGCCGCGCGGCCACGAGCGCCGAGGAGAAGACGCCGGCGACCATCGTGGCGTGGAGGCCGCGCGCGTGGAACCCGTGCGGCGCGGCGGCGGCCACCCGGCAGACGGTCTCGTAGCCGACGAGGGCGGCGTCCAGGACCTCACGGCCACTCGCGCCGACCTGCTGCCCGACCGCGAAGGCGGCCGGGAGGACGACCGCGGTGGCGTGGACGAGACCGCCGGCGTGGGTGTCGTCGAAGTCGAGACCGTGGACCATCGCCCCGTTGGCCAGCGCCGCTGCCGGAGCACCGACGGGCGCGGCGACTCCGATGACGTTCGCCTCCGGGCGGCCGCCGAGGCCGGCGGCGACCTCGACCGCGGCCTCCACGCTGCCGTACCGGCGGGCGGCGAGGGCGGCGCCGAGGCCGTCGAGGAGGTGGCAGAGGGCCGCCTGCTCGACGTCACCGGGCGCGCCGACAGGTTGCAGTCCCCAGCGTGCGAGCGTGCGAGCGGTGCTCATCGTGCTGCTGCCGCCGTCGCGTCCGGGTCCTGCCCCTCGGGCTCGTCGCCGAAGGCACCACGGCGCCGGAGCGCCGCGACGTCGGCGGCCGACAGCTTGAGGATCTCGGTGGCGATCGCGTCGAGGTCCTCACCGCGCTGCGGTGCCCGGCGGTAGTCGGGTGTCTCCGATCCGACCCGGACGGGCGACGCGAGCTGCTCGAGCGACCCGTAGCGGGGGTGGTCGGTGGTGACCACGAGGTTGCGCGCCCGGGTGTGCTCCTCGGTGAGCGCCGCCTCCACGTCGTTGATCGGCCCGCAGGGGATCGACGCGGCATAGAGCTCGGGCAGCCACTCGTCGACCGTACGGCCGCGGAAGATGTCCTCGAGCGTCTTCACCAGCTCGTCACGGTTCTCCCGGCGCGACGCGAACGTCCCGTACGGCGACCCGTGCTCGGCCCACTCGGGGTGTCCGACGACGGCCGCCAGTCGCGTCCAGAACTTCTCCTTGGCACAGCCGACGACCAGCCAGCCGTCGGAGGCCTCGAACACCTGGAACGGCACGAGCGACGGGTGGGCGGAGTGACGGGTGCGCTCCGGGGTGAAGCCGGCGTTGAGGTGCCAGGTCGCCGGGTAGGTCAGCATCGCGATCGCGGTGTCGTAGAGGCTGACGTCACAGTCCATCCCGACACCGTCGCGACGTGCGGCGTGCACGCCGGCGAGCAGCGACAGGGCGGCGACGAACCCGCCGGAGTAGTCGACCATGGACAGCCCCGACTTCGTCGGAGGACCGTCCGGCTCACCGGTGAGGTCCATCCAGCCGGCCAGGCCCTGGAGGATGTAGTCGTAGCCGGGCTCGGTGCTGCGCGGCCCGGTCATCCCGAAGCCGGTCAGCGACACGCACACGATGGCCGGGTTGAGGTGCTTGAGGTCGTCGTAGGTGATCCGCATCTTGGCCGGCACGTCGCCCCGCAGGTTGGAGTAGACGACGTCGGAGACCTTGACGAGGTCCTCGAACACCTCCCGGCCGGCCTCGGTCGTCAGGTCCAGCGAGAGGCTGCGCTTGTTGCGGTTGAACGTCTCGAAGAACAGCGAGTCCTCACCGTCGGCGTACGGCGGCACGTAGCGCCCCACGTCGCCCCCGGCGCGTGGGTCCTCGATCTTGATGATCTCGGCACCGAGGTCGGCGAGATGGACGCTGCCGAAGGGCCCGGCGCCGTACTGCTCGACGGCGATGACGCGGATGTCCTCGAGCGGCTTCATCGACGTGCTCCTGTGAACTCGGCGATCATGTCGATGATCGCGGCCTGGGCCGTACGGGTCTCCGCAGCATCGATGCCGTGGGTGGGTGGGCTGAGCTTGACCGAGTCGGCCACGCCGTCGTACTCGGCGACCCGGGCGACGACCTCGTCACGCGTCCCGGCGAGGGTGAGCGCGTCGACCATCTCGTCGCCGACGACGTCGGCGAGGTAGTCGGCGCCGGTCCCGGCGCGGAAGGTCTCGATCACCCGCTGCTGAGCATCGCCGAGGCCGTGGAACTCGAACATCTCCGCGTACGTCTTGACGGTGGCGTAGAACCCGACGCCGCCGGCGGCCCGGCGGCGTGCCCGGCCACCGTCGGTGTCGACGGAGCAGCACGCCGACACGACGACGTCGAGATCGTCACGGGTCTTGCTCTCGGCGCGCGCGATGCCGGTCTCCAGCTCGGGCAGCAGCCGCTCGGCGAGGTACTTCGGCGAGCACAGCTCGTGGCTGATCCACCCGTCGGCGATCTGGCCCGCCAGCCGCATCATGAAGGGACCCATCGCCGCCAGGTAGACGGGGATGTCGGGTCGGGTGACGGCGAACGGCCGCTCGTAGCCGCGGATCCGCATGGGCTCCCAGTCGCCCTCGGCCTCCATCGTCTCGCCGCTGGTCGACTTCTCCCAGAACAGCCGGATGTTGCGCACGGTCTCGCGCAGGTGGGGGACCGGCTTGCCGAAGGTGACGTTGTGCCAGTCCTCGTTGAGGCGCTGGACACCGGTGCCGAGCCCGAGGACGAACCGGCCGCCGGAGAGCTCGTCGAGATCGAGGGCCTCGAGGGCGGTGATCATCGGGCTCCGGGTGAAGGCGAGCGTGATCGCGGTGCCGACGCGTGCCGTACGGGTGCCGGTGGCGAGTGCCGCCGCAGTCACGGTCGCGCTGCGGTGCAGCTCGGAGCTCCACAGCACCTCGGCTCCGGCGTCCTCCGCCCGCCGCCCCGCCTCGACCAGCTCGGCGAGGGTCTCGCCCCAGGGCTGGTAGGTGATCCGCAGGCTCATCGAGCGCTCTCGGTGTCGAGCGACAGCGGCGTCTTGCCCGCGGGGAACGTGTCTTCGACCTGCTCGGCGCCGCGGCGGTAGACGTAGAAGGTCCTCTTGAAGGAGCAGACCTCGTCGCCGTCCTGGTTGAGGGTCCGGGTCCGCACGGTGACGATGCCGGCGTGCGGACGGCTGGCCGACTCCCGCTTCTCGAGCACCAGCGACTCGCTGAACAGGGTGTCGCCGGCGAAGACGGGGTGCGTCATCCGGATCTCGTCCCAGCCGAGGTTGGCGAACGCGTTCTGGGTGATGTCGGTGACGCTCTGGCCGACCGCGATGGCGACCGTCAGCGTGGAGACGACCAGCGGCTTCTCGAACTCGGACTTCTTGGCGTACTCGGTGTTGAAGTGCATCTGGTTGGTGTTCATCGTGAGCAGCGAGAACCAGGTGTTGTCGTTCTCGGTCACCGTCCGGCCGAGCGGGTGCTGATAGACGTCACCGATCTCGAAGTCCTCGAAGAATCGTCCGGTCCATCCCTGCTTGTGACTCATCGTCACCCTCTCGGTCGAAGTTGCGTGCTGCCTGGACACTAAATGTCAGACGATTCAAAGGTCAAGGCGTCGGTTGCTCAGCGCTGGTCCGGGCGTGGGTCGCGATAGCTGCCGCGGAGTCGCCCCAGGTGCTCGCTCATCGCCCGGCCGGCAGCGTCGGCGTCGCCCGCCTCGATCGCGGCGAGGATCGTCTCGTGGTCGTGATCGACGTCGGTCCAGAAGTGGGGGTCGACGTCGGGGTCGAGGAACGTCGACTGCAGGACGCCGAAGACCGGCTCCGTCATCACCTCCAGCAGAGCGTTGCCCGAGCACTGGAGCACCAGCGCGTGGAAGTGGCGGTGCTCCTCGAAGCGGCGTCCGCGCCCGCGTCGTTGCCGCTCGCGCTCGACCGCCTCTCTCAGCGCGGTCAGGTCGTCCTCCTGCCGGCGTTCGGCGGCCAGCCTGGCCGCCGGGACCTCGAGGATCTCGCGCGCCTCGAGCATCTGCTCGACGTCGATGTCGGCGCTGCCCGACATGAGCCCGAGGCTGGTCTCGAGATAGCTGCTGACCTGGCGGAGCTCGACGCGGCGGACGAACGTGCCGCCGGTCGTGCCGCGTGCGGTCTCCAGGAGGTCTCGCGACGCCAGGGCCCGCAGCGCCTCGCGCACGGTGCTGCGGCTGACCCCGAAGATCGACGACAGCTCGGCCTCGTTGGGCAGCCGGTCGCCCGCCTTGAGGGTGCCGTCCAGGATCAGGTCGAGCAGCTGGTCGGCCACCTGCTGGTAGGCGTTGCGGACCCGGCCGGGGGTCACGCCGTCCGCACCGTTGTCTGCCCGAGAGCGGCGCGCCGCGAGCCCGGCGATGAGCACGTCCTTGGTCATGACCCCACCCTGCCAGGCAGCGTCACGCTGAGGTCGTGCCCTGCTGGGCGAGGTACTGGTCGCGGATGTCGCGCTTGAGGATCTTGCCGCTGGGGTTGCGGGGGAGCTCGTCGACCAGGTGCCACTCGCGAGGCACCTTGAACTTCGCCACGCCGGCTCGGACGTGCTTCTCGAGCCCGGCCAGGTCGACGGTGGTGCCGCGGCGCGCGACGAGGAAGGCCGCCACCCGCTCGCCGTACACCTCGTCGGGGACGCCGACGACGGCGACGTCGTCGACCTCGGGGTGCCGGGCGACGACCTCTTCGATCTCTCGCGGGAAGATGTTGACGCCGCCGGCGATGATCATGTCCTTCTTGCGGTCGACGATCGAGAGGAAGCCCTCCTCGTCGCGGACCGCGATGTCGCCGACCGTGACGAACCCGTCGTCGGTCGTCGCCTCCCGGGTGGCCTCCTCGTTCTTGAGGTATCCCTTCATCAGCAGCGGCGAGCGTGCGAACAGCTCGCCCGGCTCTCCCGGCCCGACCTCCTGGCCGTCGTCGTCGAGGAGGCGGACCTCGTTCATGAACCACGGGTGCCCGACGCTTCCGGGCTTGCGCAGCGAGTCCTCCGGACGCAGGTCGGTGACGACCGAGCACTCGGTCGACCCGTACAGCTCGTGGACGCCCACGCCGGGGAACGCCTCGTGCACCCAGGCCTTCAGCTCCATCGGCAGGGCGGCGGCGTTGAAGTAGAGCGTCTGCAGGGCGGACAGGTCGTAGGCGCGCGTCGGCTCCTCGACCATCCGCCGGATCTGCTGGGCATGGGTCGGGACCAGGAAGACGGTGCTGACCTTCTGCTCGGCCATCCCGGCGAGGAACCGCTCCGGGTCCCACGACGTCAGGACCGTGGTGGTCCCTCCCAGCTGAGGGCCGGCGTAGGCGAAGGCGAACCCGGCTCCGTGGTAGAGCGGCGCGACCGCCATCGTCGACGTGGAAGGCCCGAGACCCCACTCGATCGCCGAGGCGTAGTTGGTGAGGACGCGTCCGCGGTGGGTGAGGATCACGCCCTTGGGGAGCCCGGTCGTCCCGGAGGTGTAGGTGATGCAGAAGATGTCGTTCTCGTCGACGGCGGTGCGCGGGTCGACCGCACGCGACTCCGCCAGGAAGGTCTCGTAGTCGAGGCCGAAGCCACCGTGGAAGGAGATCACCGTGTCGAGCTCCTCGACGAGCGACCCTGCGCCGGCCGCGAGCGCATCGTCCATCAGCAGAGCGCGCGCCTCGCAGTGCCCGAGGATGTAGGCGTTGTCGGAGGCCTGGTTGCGCGGGTTGAGCGGGACCATCGGCAGACCGGCCTTGGCGAGCGCGGCGGCGATCTCGAAGTACTCCATGCGGTTGCCGCTGAGGACGGCGACGGGGTCGCCGGGCCGCAGGCCGTGAGCGAGGAGGCCGGACGCGAGCCGGTTCGACCGCTCGTCGAGCCCGGCGAACGTCAGCGACCGGTCACCGTCGACGACCGCGGTCCGGCGCGGTGTCGCCCGTCCGAACTCGCGGATCCCGGTCGCCATGTTCAGGTGCGTGCTCACGGTGGCTCCTTCGTCGTCCTGACCGGCCGGCATCGGGACCTTCGCCGGCCGAGATCAGCCTGTCTATCATATCTGATCTACAAGCCGCCATGACCGGATTCCGGTGCACCGAGGGGTGACCGGTCAGCTCGGACAGACGACGCCGCTGTCGAGACTGGGAGTCCAGACCTCGCTCGCACGCGCCCGGCCGAGGTTCCACGCGAGCCAGTCGCCCGCCTGCGGAGGCCGGACCGTGGCACAACCGCGGACCGCGGCGGGCAACCCCGCGAGCACGGGTGTCGCGTCGTCGGAGAGCTGAGAGAGGTAGTGCCAGTCGACCTTGCCGGTGCTCTCGTAGCGCGCGATGTTGCGCTCGGCGATGTAGGCGTCGGGATTGATCGCCGCCAGGACGACCAGGGCCGAGGCTCCGGAGAGGAGCGCAGCGCGCGGCACCCACCACCCCGACAGGCGCACCCCCGCGGCGACGACCAGGGCGAGGACGAGGCCGAGCCAACCCTCGAAGAACGACACCAGCAGCCGCAGGCGTGTGAATCCGTACGCCTCCTCGTAGACGTGCATGCGGGAGAGCGCGGACACGACGACGATCAGCGTCAGCAGGCAGAGCGCGCCGAGGACGACGCGCAGCAGCAGCCGGTCGCGCGCCCGGGCACGTGACGCCTTGCGCGCGGTGAGCGCGACGACCCCGAGCGTGAGCATCGTCGCGACCGTGAGCTGGCCGAAGCCCTGGTGCACGTACTCGGCGTAGGTGAGTCCGGTCGTCCGGCGGAGGTAGCCGTGACCGCCGAACATCACCGTGAGCTGCGCGGTCACGAACAGGCCGAACACCGCGACCACCAGGGACACCGGGACCAGCCACTCGAAGCGCCGAGCGACCGGCGGTCCCGGCGGCGGCGCGAGGCGCTCGACCAGCGGCGGGTTGAGCGCGGCGTACACGCCGGCCAGGGTCAGCGCAGCCAGCGCCAGCCCGGCGAACGCCCGGGCGGGCGTGTCAGCCAGCGTCAGGTCGGGCACGAGAGCGTCCACCCACCGGGCGAACAGCGCGTCCGCCGAGGCGAAGAGTGCGACGAAGACGACGACGGCGACCACGGAGAGCAGGACGGTCCGGACGACCGGCACCCACGTCCGTGCGCCCCGACCCCGTGCGACCGACCTCCCCACCCACGGCAGCCCGCGCACCGAGCCGATCGGAACCAGACCGGTCGACGCGACGATCCCGATGACCGACCGTGCTCCTCCGAGAGAGGTGGCTCCGACGACGAACGCCGTGAGCAGGCACAGGAGGCTGAGCCACTCCGCGGCCCGCAGGAAGAGCGTGGACAGCAGGAGAAGGATCAGCGCGGCCGAGACGAGATGGTACGGGCGACGGAGGTGCGGGTCGGCGAGGGCGACGACGGCGCACACGCTCACCAGGACCAGGAAGGTGCCGAGCCCTAGCTGCCGGTGGGGCAGCACGAGCGCGGCCAGCACACCCACCGCCGCCACCGCAGCGACGAGCCGGGGACGGGCCGCAAGCGACTTCTCGGGCCAGAGGTCACCGAAGAAGACGTCGAACGCGGGCGTGGGCTTGGCGGGAGGTGCAGGAGCGGGGAAGGCGGGGATGGTCATGGGAGTCGTCCCTCCGGGAGACAGGCGCGGATGCGGCATCCGGTCGTGGTGTCGGCGACCTCGATCGTGCCGCCGTGCAGGTCGGTCACCCAGCGTGCGATCGCGAGGCCGAGGCCGGTGCCGCCGTCGTCCTGACCGGCGCCGGTGCCGGTCGTGAAGCGCTCGAAGACGGCCGTACGTTGCGCGGGTGCGATGCCCGGCCCCTCGTCGGAGACCTCCAGCACCATGCCGCCCTCGCCGGGGTGCGCCCGGATGGTCACGGTGCCCTGGTCCGGGCTATGACGCGCTGCGTTGTCGAGGAGGTTCGCGGTGAGCTGGTGGAGGCGTGCACGGTCGGCGCGCACGACGAGATCGGACGGCTCGACCTGCACCGTGAATCGCACCGGGCGTCCGGTCAACGTCGCTTCGCGGACGGCGTCCTCGAGGAACGGCCGCACCTCCATCGGCTGGGCGTCGAGGGCACTGATCCCGGCGTCCACGCGGGACAGGTCGAGCAGGTCGGACACGAGGTGGCTGAGCCGCTCGGTCTGGTCGAGCGCCGTACGCAGCTGCTCGGGGTCAGGCTCGACGACACCGTCGGCGAGGTTCTCGAGCAGCGCCCGCAGCGCGGTGACCGGCGTTCGCAGCTCGTGCGAGACGTTCGCGACGAGGTCGCGGCGCTGTCGGTCGACGGCCTCGAGATCGGCGGCCATCGTGTTGAACGCGCGGGAGAGCTCGCCGACCTCGTCACGTGACGACGCAGTGACCCGGCGGGAGTAGTCGCCGGTTGCCATCGTCCTCGCGGCCGCCGTCATCTCCCTCAGCGGCGACGTCATCCCGCGGGCGAGGAGCTGGGTGAGGAGCAGGGCGACGGCGACGGTCGCGGGGACGGTCACGAGCGGGTCGAGGCCGAGGCGCGAGCCCGCGAGCGGGAGCACGGCAGCGACGGCGACCGTCACCGCGACGAGGACGCCGAGCTTGGTCTTGATCGAGCCCAACCGGTCGAGCGGTCTCACGAGGTCACCTCCAGGGCGTAGCCGACCCCGTGGACGGTCCGTACGACGTCGGCGCCGAGCTTGCCGCGAAGGGAGCGCACGTGACTGTCGACCGTCCTGGTGCCGGCTGCGTCGGGCCAGTCCCACACGTCGGCCAGCAGCCGCTCACGGGTCAGGACGGTGCCGGGCGTCGCCGCGAGGCACACCAGGAGGTCGAACTCCGTCGGTGTGAGGTGGACCAGCTCGCCGTCGCGGCGGACCAGACGGCGCGCGTGGTCGATCTCGAGCGGTCCGACCGTGCGCGGACCGGGGGCGCCGGCCGCGAGCGATGCCGCCCGCTCGACGCGCCGGAGGAGCGCCCGGACCCGAGCGACGAGCTCCCGCATGCTGAACGGCTTCGTGAGGTAGTCGTCGGCTCCGACCCCCAGACCCACCAGTACGTCGGTCTCGTCGTCGCGAGCGGTGAGCATGAGGACGGGCAGCGGTCGCTCGGCCTGGATGCGCCGGCACACCTCGTGCCCGTCGTACCCCGGAAGCATCACGTCGAGGACCACCACGTGCGGCAGCCAGTCGGCCGCGGCCGCGACGGCGCTCGGGCCGTCGTACTCCTGACGCACCTCGAAGCCCTCGGCGACCAGTCGGTCGGCGACGGACTGGTTGATGAGGCGTTCGTCCTCGACGACCAGGACGCGTGCTGCCGTCGTGTTCATGCCTCGACCTTAGGTTCGCCGCTGCGCAGGGGAGGCCGGGAACTCGTGAAGATCCTGTGCAGGTCGTCCCGGGAGTACGGGACGACCTGCACAGGACGCAGGACCGCTCAGGCGACGTCGCGTCGACGGACCAGGACGATGACCAGGACCACGAGCCCGACGCAGTAGGCCGCCACCGTCGTCAGCGCCTGGCCGCCCGAGAGGACGTCGAGGATGCCCGGGGTCTCGTTCGGGTTGGCGGAGACGTCGATCAGCGCACCGACCAACGACCCGCCGGCCGTCCCGGGCAGGACCTCTGTCACCGCCTCGACGGGGCCGAGCAGCGCGCCGACCCCGCGGAGGAGGTTCTCGACGACCAGGGCCCAGACCAGACCGAGACCGACCGCCAGCGCTGGTCCGCGCGCCACGGTGCCGAGCGCGAAGCCGAGCAGCGCCCACATCTCGAGGACGAGGAAACCACCGCCGAACGACTCGGCGAGCGCACCCGCCGACGGCCAGGTGACGGCCTGCGACTCGGTGCCGGCGACCAGGAGCGAGACTCCGGCGAACAGCACCAGCGTCAGTGCGAGGCTGCCGAGGACGGCGATCGTGAGCGCGACCAGCGAGCCACCGACCGTGGCGGGACGGGACGGACCTTGGGTGAAGATGGTCTTCCACGTGCCCCATCCATAGCCGTTGCCGGCGACGATCGCGCCGAGCACCAGCGCCAGCGCGCCGCCGAACATCGGCAGGCCCTGGACGAGCACGACCGGGAGCGCGGGAGGCAGCATCTCGACGAGCAGCCCCGCACGTGTGTCGCCGTCACCGGCGAAGCTGAGGTCGCCCGTCCGGTACGACAGGTACGGGAACAGGTAGCCGAACACCAGAGCCAGGGTCACCCAGACGGCGACCAGCACCCACACCGCCGGCCACCTGCGCAGCCGGAGAACCTCTGCTCGTGTGCTGCGGACGACCGGGTTGTCGATCAGCGTGGTCATGCCACCGTCTCCTTCGTCTGTGCGGGCGTCGTCTGCGTGGTCGTCGTCATCTCGAAGAAGACCTCCTCGAGGCTGCGCTCGGTGGGGAACACCTCGTGGACGTCGACACCCGCCGCGACCAGGTCGCGGATGAGCGCCGGCGCGCCCGCCGGTTTCAGGTCGAGCTCCAACCCGTGCGGCGTACGGTGCACCGCGTCGTCACCGGCTGCCTTCATCGCGACCGCGAGCGCCGTGTCCTCCGGGGTGGCGCGCACCCGCAGGGTCGCCTCCCCGCGGAGCTCGGCGACGCGCGCCTCACGGAGCAGCCGACCGCCGTTGATGACACCGACGCGGTCGCAGATCTCCT
This sequence comes from Mumia sp. zg.B17, assembly GCF_019550915.1. Classification (GTDB taxonomy): domain Bacteria; phylum Actinomycetota; class Actinomycetes; order Propionibacteriales; family Nocardioidaceae; genus Mumia. Next base: position 413,714 of record NZ_JAHWCI010000005.1, on the reverse strand, counting down.
GGACCTCGGTGAGCAGGTGGCTCGACAGCAGCACGGTCTGCCCGCCTCGTGCGAGCGAGACGACGAGTGCCCGCATGTCGGCCATCCCGGCGGGGTCGAGGCCGTTGGTCGGCTCGTCGAGGACGATCAGCTCTGGGTCGCCCATGAGCGCGGACGCGACGCCGAGCCGCTGCTTCATGCCGAGCGAGTACGCCTTGAACCGGTCGCCCCCACGGTCGGTGAGGTCGACGCGCTCCAATGCCGCGTCCACGGCCGCGTCGCCGAGTCCTCGATAGCGCGCCAAGGTCCGCAGGTTCTCGCGGCCCGACAGGTACGGGTAGAAGCCCGGCCCCTCGACCAAGGCGCCCACCTGCGCGATGACGTCGGGGCGACCTGCCGGCCGCCCCAGGACGCTCGCCGAGCCGGCCGTCGGCCGGATCAGGCCGAGCATCATCCTCAGGGTCGTCGTCTTGCCGGCCCCGTTCGGGCCGAGGAATCCGTAGACCTCGCCCCTCCGCACGGTCATGCTGACCGAGTCGACGGCGAGTCGATCGCCGTACCTCTTGGTCAGCCCGTGTGTCTGCACCACCAGATCGTTCATGGGCACCACGGTCGTCGTTCGCGTGCTGCGTCGCGTCCGCTGCGTCGCGGCTCCGGCGTACGCGGATCCGCGTACGCCGGAGCCTCGCGTGGTCGTACGCCGCAGGGCTCTAGCCGGTCTATCGTCGGGCCCGTGAGCGACCGGCGCAGCGTCCTGGCGAACGCCCATGGCTGGTGGGCGATGGTGGCCGTCGTGCTGCTCGGCACCTTTGCGGCCAACCGCGACGTCGACCCCGGTCACGGGGCGGTCGCGGCCGCGGTGATCGTCGCGGTGCTCGCCGTCCTTCCGGCCGTGCTCCCGTGGCGACCCGAGGTGGCCGTCGCGGCCAGCGGTGTCTGCACGGCCGTCTACTTCGGCGCGGGATTCGCGGACGGCCCGATCTTCCTGGCACTCCCGACGGTGACCTTCGTGGCCGTGCTGCGGGCGACGTCGTACCGGTGGGTGCCGTGGGCCACCGCCGCCGCCGTCCTCGCGGCGACCGCGCTCGTCCTCCGGATGCTCGTCACGGACGGGGAGCGGACGCAGGAGGTGTGGCAGGCCATCGGACTGCTCGCCGTGGTCGCGGCGGCCGGTGCCGTCGCCACCGTCGTGAGCCAGCTCGAGGCCTCGCGCGCCGACCGGACCGCTCGCGCGGCGAGCGAGGAGCAGCTGCGCATGGCCCAGGACCTGCACGACGGCGTCGGGCACGGGCTGGCCGTGATCGCCATGCAGGCGGGAGTCGCCCTGCACCTGCTCGACCGCGACCCGGAGAAGGCCCGCGAGAGTCTGGAGGCGATCCGTGCCACCAGCCGTGAGTCGCTGGACGCGCTGCGGACCGAGCTCGGTCGCATGGCGGGTGCTGAGTCTGAGGCGGCTCGCCGCCCGGCGCGCGGACTGCGCGACCTGGACGCGCTGATCGAGCGGGTGCGCGCGGGTGGCCTCGAGGTCGACCGCGAAGGCGAGCCTGGCGCGGTCGACGACCGGATCGGTGAGGTCGCGTACGCCGTGGTGCAGGAGGGGCTGACCAACACCTTGCGTCACGCGGACGCGAGCCGGGCGGTCGTCGCGATCGTGCGCGAGCCGGGGACGGTCGTCGTGAGCGTGCGCGACGACGGACGCGGTGCACCCGCAGAGGGCCAGGATGAGGGCATGGGGATCTCCGGCATGCGGGCACGCGTCGCCGAGCTCGGCGGCACGCTGGACGTGACGCCGGCCGACGACAGCGGCAGCGGCTTCGTCGTCCGCGCGACCCTCCCGGACCCCGCGTGATCCGCGTGGCGCTGGTCGACGACCAGCCGCTGGTTCGGATGGGACTGGCGACCCTCGTCGACTCCGAGGACGGCCTGGAGCTGGTCGGGCAGGCGGCCGACGGTCGGGACGGGCTCGCGCTGATCCGCCGTACGAGGCCCGACGTGGTGCTGTGCGACGTCCGGATGCCGGTGCTCGACGGACTGGCGCTGCTCGAGGAGGTCACCCGTGACCCGGCACTCGCCGGGGTGCGGGTCGTGATGCTGACGACGTTCGAGCTCGACGAGTACGTCTTCGAGGCCCTGCGGCACGGTGCCAGCGGGTTCTTGCTCAAGGACGTCGAGCCGACGGCCCTGCTCGACGGGATCCGCGTCGTGGCGGAGGGGGGATCGCTGCTCGCCCCGTCGGTGACGCGGACCGTCATCACGCGGTTCGCGGGCACGTCGGCCGCGTCGCGTCCGCATCCCCGCCTCGGCGACCTCACCGAGCGCGAGACCGAGATCCTCGGCTGGGTCGCGACCGGTCGCTCGAACCAGGAGATCGCCGACGAGCTGGTCGTCAGCCCCGACACCGTCCGGACCCACGTGAGCCGGGCGATGGTCAAGCTGCACGCCCGCGACCGTGCGCAGCTGGTCGTGTACGCGATCGAGTCGGGGCTCGGGCGATGACACGGCCGACGGCCCGCCCCCTACGCTGACCGACATGAACCGCACGCGTCGGGCCGTCGTCGTCCTCGGGGTCCTCGGACTGACCGGCATCGTCCTCCTCGGCACCGCCAACGCCGTCGTGCTGGCACGCACCGACCAGTGGATCGTCGACGATCCCGACGACCTTCCGCACGCCCAGGTGGCGATCGTGCCCGGCTCGCTGGTGCGACCCGACGGCACTCTCGGGGCGGTCGTGCGCCAGCGGGTCGACGCGGCGGTGGCCCTGTACGAGGCGGGCACGGTCGACAAGATCCTGGTCTCGGGAGACAACGGCACGCACGCCTACAACGAGCCGGACACGATGCGTGACGCCGTCCTGGCCGCCGGCGTCCCGCCCGAGGACGTGTTCACCGACTACGCGGGCTTCAACACGTGGCACACGATGCTGCGGGCTCGCGAGGTCTTCGGCGTCTCGACCGCGGTCGTGGTGACGCAGGACTTCCACATCGCGCGGGCCGTCGACCTCGCCCGCAACGCGGGGCTGGAGGCGTACGGCCTCGGCGTCGGCGACGCGAACGCCCTGCGCGCCGACGTGCGTGAGCTGCTCGCCCGGGTCCGCGGGCTCGGTGAGGCGACCGTGCGGCCCGACGTCGTCCTCGGCCCGCCGCTCCCCATCGAGGGTGACGGGCGCGACTCCTGGGCACCCGACCGCCGGCCGCCGGTCGACGCCAAAACCGGGTGACGAGGTCGCACCGACCTCCTAAGGTGGCGCGCATGTGCTTCGCCTTCGCGTGCCCCCTCGTGATCCGTCCCCGCCGCTCCTGACGGCGCGGCGCCTCACCTTCGATCGCGTCGTCCTCCGGATGCCCCGCACCCGGCAGCGCGTCGGCGACCCCACCCGCTCCCGGGTGCTCCACTCCTCTGCGGTTGGAGCGCTCCCTTGCGATCACACACCCCTCACGGCGGCCGGCACGAGCTCGGCCAGAACTTCCTCCACCACCGTCCGACCATCGAACGCATCGTCGCCCTCGTCGGTGCGACGGACGGCCCCATCCTCGAGATCGGCAGCGGCGACGGCGCCCTCACGCGTCCGCTCGCCGGCCTCGGACGCGACCTGATCGCGGTCGACCTGGACCGTCGTCGCGTCGAGCGCCTTCGCGCGCGGCTGCCGGGGGTCACCGTCCGTCAGGGCGACGCGCTCGACGTACCGCTCGACCGTCCCGTCGTCGTCGGCAACGTCCCGTTCCACCTGACCACCCCGATCCTGCGGCGCCTGCTGCGGTCGCCGGGATGGCGGCACGCCGTCCTGGTGACGCAGTGGGAGGTGGCGCGCAAGAGGTCCGGTGTCGGAGGGAGCACCATGATGACGGCGCAGAGCGCGCCGTGGTTCGCCTTCGATCTGCATCACCGTGTGCCTGCGAGCCACTTCACCCCGATGCCGAGTGTCGACGGCGGGATCCTCACCGTCGAGCGGCGTGAGCACCCGCTGGTGCCGACGACCGAGCGCGCCCGGTACGAGCGGTTCGTGCGGGCGGTGTTCACCGGCCGGGGGAGAGGACTCGAGCAGATACTCGTACGGGTGACCGGGACGCCGGCGCGAGGCGTCCGGCGTGCGCTGGCCGAGGCGCCCGTCGGCCGAGCGGCGCTGCCGCGCGACCTCGCCCCGGCCCAGTGGGCGGCGTTGTGGTGTCGGCTCGGAGCGGCGGCGGTGAACGAGCGGTCACCTGGGTCCTGACGTCACCAGCGGTTGCGGACGGCCTCGGCCCATCCGACGAGCCCGTCGACCTCGACCCAGGTCCCGGTGTCGTCCTGGACGCGTCCGCTCCAGTGGCCGAAGCACTGGTGCGTCCGGGACGAGAAGACCTTGAGGTCGGTGACGGACCTCTTGAGGTGGAAGGGAGTGAACGTGAGGTCGACGGTGCCACCGGTGATCCGCCAGGGCGCCATCCAGTCCTCGACGTCGTAGCTCCACACCAGCTCCTCGCTGATCTTCGACAGGTGCCCGTCGACGACCAGCGCGTTCTCCACCGACCCGGTGCCGTCGGTCCACTTCCCACCGACCTGGATCCCGATCACTCGGCCGCCGGTGCGACCGGACCCCGCACCCCAGTTCCAGTGCATCGCGTACGGCCAGCGACCGCGGCCGTGGTCCAGCGTCGCCCAGGACTCGCCGTCGGGAAGGTCGGAGGCGACCCCGTCGACGCGGATCCTGCCGGTCGCCGGACGCGCCACGTCCTTGACCGTGTACTGGAACAGACGGTCGCTCCACGGCACGACGACGCCGAGCGACTCGTGTCCCTCGGGTCGATGGGCGACGACGTCGACCTGCACCCGCTCGGTCCGGGCTCGGAGACGCGTCCCGCCGTCGACCTCGTCGAGAGCGATCTGCACCTTGTTGGTCCGGGCACGGGCCGGACCGGCCCCCAGCGTGCCGGGCAGGGTGGCGCTCCCGCCGAGGATGCCGATGGCGTCGTACGCGATGGTCTCGCCGGTGGTCCGGTCCAGCAGCCACAGGCCGTGCACGGCGGCGTAGTCGATGTCGGAGAGCACGAGGGCGACCACGTGCGTGGGGGTCGTCACCGCCCAGTACTCCCAGCGCTTGTTGCGCCCCTTGCCGAGGCGGCCACGGCCGATGCCGTCGGTGGTGATCAGAGGCGTGCGCGTCCACCCGACCGCGTCGGGGTTGAGACGACCGTCGGGCAGCGTCAGGGACACCGGCGCCGTGATCTCCCGCTCGACGACGGTCAGCGGGCGTGCAGATCCACCTGCCGCGTGGTCGTGCCGCTGCCGCAGCCGCTGGTTGGATTCTCGTACTGCTTCGGCGTCCACCTTGAGCACCTTCCGGTCGTACGTCATCAAGCCGTTGGTCTCATCCTCCACGTCGGCGAGCTGGGTGTAGACGAAGGCCGTCAACCCCTGCTCGACGGCGGGTCCCACCTGGGTGTGCTGGAGGCGCAGGTAGGCACGCTCGAAGGACGAGCGGTCGGCGATCTTGCGGTAGCCGAACTCCTTGTCGCCCCAGACGTGTCCCGGCACCCGATGGGAATAGCCGCCGTACTCCGACAGCACGGCCGCGCGCGGGTCGTCGGCGTCTGCACGCGAGAGACGGTAGCGCCGGAAGTAGACGTGCCTGCTCGTCATGTCGCCGCCGCCCTGGTCGTACCAGCCGCTCGCGTGGTCGACGGGGCGGCTCGGGTCGAGTGTGGTGACCCGCTGGGCGACGGCGTCGGCGTCGAACTGGCCCCAGCCCTCGTTGAACGGCACCCACGCCGCGACGCTCGGGACCGAGCGCAGCAGCGCGACCGTCGCGTCGAGCTCCTCCAGGAACTCCGTACGGCCGTCCGCGTCCTCGCGTCCGAACACGCGGTAGCGAGAGTCGTCCAGCCGGACAGGCAGCACGACGGGCGCGGTGACCACCGCGGGGTGATAGCGGCGGCCGCCGTTGACCATGTCCTGCCAGACGAGCATGCCGAGCCGGTCGCAGTGGTGGTACCACCGCATCGGCTCGATCTTGATGTGCTTGCGCAGCATCGTGAAGCCGAGGTCCTTGGCCGTCCGGATGTCGTGGACCATCGCCTCGTCCGACGGCGGGGTGTAGAGGCCGTCCGGCCAGTAGCCCTGGTCGAGCAGACCGGCGTGGAGGTATGGCTCGCCGTTGAGCAGCAGGCGCGTACAGCCGTGCGCGTCGGGGCCTGTCCCGAAGGAGCGCATCCCCACGTAGCTCGTGACACGGTCGTCGCCGAGCCGGACCTCGACGTCGTACAGGAAGGGGTCCTCGGGTGACCAGGGGCGCACGCCCGAGCCCAAGCTCAGCCGAGTCGGCACGCCGACCGTCACGTCGGCGCCGACGACCGTACGGCCCGCCGCGCTGATCGACACCTCGGCCTCGCCCGCCCCGCGCCCGCCCGCGACGACGCAGACCTCGACCTCGCCGCTCTCCAGGTGCGGCGTGAGCACGAGCCGGTCGACCCACCGCGCCGGGACCGACTCGAGCCAGACGGTCTGCCAGATCCCCGACTGCGGCGTGTACCAGATGCCACCGCGGTCGAGTCGTTGCTTGCCGCGGCTGCGCCACGACGTGTCGGTGACGTCGCGGACGCGGACCACCAGCTCATGCACGTCGCCGGTCAGGGCGTCGGTGACGTCCAGCGTGAAGGGGAGATAGCCGCCACGATGCTCACCGACGCGCGTGCCGTCGACCCACACCTCGCAGTCCTGGTCGACCGCGCCGAAGTGCAGCAGCACGCGGTCACGCACGAAGCCGTCGGGGAGCCGGACCGTACGGCGGTACCAGAGCGCCTCGTCGGGCTGCAGCGTGCGGCCGACCCCCGACAGCGGCGCCTCGGGAGAGAAGGGCACGACGATCTCGCCGTCCCACGAGGTCGGTACGGCGTCGGCAGACGCAGCGGTGAACGTGTGCTCCCAGCGACCGTTGAGGGTGACGTAGGAGTCGCGGACGAGCTGGGGGCGCGGGTGCTCCGGCAGCACGCGGTCCGGGTCGAGGGCGTCGCCCCAGGTGGTCATCATGCGGACGGCTCCAGCGTCGCGGGGCGGGAGTCCATCGTGCGCAGCATCCGGGCGGGGATCACGATGAGCAGCACGACGAGGGCGGCCGTGGGAAAGATCCACGGGCTCGGCACCTGCTTGACGACACCCAGCTCGGTGAACGTCTCGTCGGCACCGGCGATCACCGCCGCGCCCAGGAAGGGTCCGACCACCATCGGCACCAGGACCGCGAAGATCATCCGCAGGCCCTGCACCTGACCGGCGCGATCGGGTGGCGTCAGGTTGCGGACCGTGGCGGAGATGGCGGCGACACCCAGCATGAATCCCGACATCGTCACGATGCCGGCTCCGATCACGGCGAGCATGTCCCGCGCGGGGAACATCAGGAGCAGACCCACGACATACGCCCCCGCGACCGGCAGGATCGCCCGCGGCGGACCGACCCGGTCGAGCACACGGCCACCGAGGATGCTGACCAGGGCCGCGCCGAGCAGGACCGACGCCAGCACGATCGCGTAGCCCTCGATGTCGAGGTAGCGCTGGACGTAGATGATCAGGTAGGGGAGGAAGACCTGCGTGCTCGTGCCGAGGATCGCCCACGCGCTCAGCGCCAGGTAGAGCCTCGGCTGTGCACGCACGGTGCTCGGACGCAGGCCGTGGACGACCGACGACAGATAGCTGCCGCTCGGTCGAGGCGTGCGGGTCTCCCGGAGCCCGAACCACGCGACGACGCCCACCACCGCCGTGGCGCCCCCGACGACCGAGAAGAACAGCACCCAGTGCCCACCCCGGGTGAGCGGGTCGAGCGCCCCGAAGACCAGCAGCATCGCGAGCAGCGGCATGGTGGCGAGTACGCCCTCGACGCGGCCACGGTTGCCGGGGTGGGTGGAGTCGGTGACCCAGGCGTTGAACGCGGCGTCATTGGCGGCCGCGCCGAGGACGCTCATCAGGCAGTCGAGCAGGATGATGATCGCGATCGCGACCGTCACGGCGTCGACCATCGGGAGCAGGGCCGCGGCGGCATCGACGCTCACCAGGCCGAACGCTGCGGTGCAGGCCCCCCACAGCACGTAGCCGCCGGCGATCAGCTCGCGGCGTCGCCCGCTGCGATCCGACGCCGCTCCGGCGAGCAGCGTCGCCACGGTGGCGGCGAGAGCGCTGGCGGCGACCAGCGTCGCCAGCGCCATCGGAGAGTCGGTGATCGTGTCGTAGACGAACACGTTCAGGTACATGTTCTCGACCGTCCAGGCCAGCTGGCCGGTCAGGCCCAGGACGACGACCCACGTCCAGAGGCGACGGTCCGCCGGGTGCTCGTTCATGAGCCGGACTGTAGTGGCGTCGATCACGTCGGCGGCGGATCGGGGCCGGCGGATATTGACAACGTGATTGCATTGAGGATTGTTGACGATCTGTGCGACGCTCGTCACCTCGGTCTCGACGAGGAGGCGCACATGCCCTGGCCCTTCATCCCCCGGCTCCGCCCGCAGCGACCACGCGGTGTAGCCGTCACCGTGGCGGCCCTGCTCACTGCCGCAACGCTTGCCCCTGTCGCCGTCGCCACGGCCGCCCCTGCCGTCGGGGGCGGTGGCAGATCCGCCCACGCCGGGGTCACCCCCGACGGCCTCGCCCGGCTCAAGGCCCTGGCTCCCGTCATGGGCTGCGCGGAAGTGGCCGAGCTCGACCTGACCGGGGTGACCGACGCCCCTGTGGACATCACCTCAGCGACAGTCGTGTCCGCTGGCACCCCGGCGCCGTACTGCGAGGTCCGCGGCACCATCGCCCCGGCCGACACGATCGTCGTCCGGCTCCCGGTCGAGGGCTGGACGCAGCGCTACGTCCAGACCGGCTGCGGCGGTCTCTGCGGCAACGCCACCATCAACTACGGCCAGGCCGCGGGCTGCCCGGTCCTCGCCGACGGGTCGGTCGCGAGCGCGACCACCGACATGGGGCACCAGGGTCAGAACGACGGCTCCTGGGCGGCCGGCAACCCGCAGGCCCAGATCGACTTCGCCTACCGCGGCGTCCATGTGACGGCTCAGACCGCGAAGGCGATCATCCGCGCCTTCTACGGCCGTCGCCCGGCCTACTCCTACTTCACCGGCTGCTCCGACGGCGGCCGTGAGGGGTTGATGGAGGCCCAGCGCTATCCCGACGACTTCGACGGGATCGCCGCCGGTGCGCCAGCCAACAACATGGCCGTCCAGAACACCTTCCACCACGCATGGAACGTCCTCGCCAACAAGGACGAGGACGGACGCTTCATCCTCCTCGCCGACAAGCTGCCGCTGGTCCACTCCGCGGTGATGGCCCGGTGCGACCGCCGCGACGGCGTCGCCGACGGCGTCCTCGACGACCCGCGCGCGTGCGACTTCGACCCGGCCGTCCTTCGGTGCCGACCCGGCCAGGACACGGCGACATGCCTGTCGACGGCGCAGGTGCGGGTCGTTCGCAGGTTGCACGAGGGCGCGACCGACTCCCGTGGTCGTCGTCTCGAACCTGAGATCTCCCACGAGTGGGGCTCGGAGCTCGAGTGGACGCTGTTCGTCCCAGCCAGTCAGGGGCAGACGCCGATGAGCGAGAACTTCGCCCTGTCCTACCTGCGCTACCTCGCCGAGCCGAACGACCCTCGGCCGGACTTCGAGCTCGAGGACATCGAGTTCACCGTGCCGTCGTTCTGGCGAACCGTGCAGTCCTCGAGCTACATGTCAGCGCTCGACCCCGACCTGTCCGCCTTCCGGCGCGGCGGCGGCAAGCTCCTGCTCTGGCACGGCTGGAACGACCAGCACATCTCTCCGCAGTCCACGCTGGCCTACTACGACGCCGTGCAGGACACCCTCGGCGCACGGCGTACGGCGTCGTTCTCGCGGCTGTTCCTCTTCCCCGGGCTCGCGCACTGCAGCGACGGGGCCGGGCCCAACACCTTCGACGTGCTCACCCCGGTGATGGCGTGGGTCGAGAGCGGACGTGCTCCCCGCTCGATCGCCGCCTCGCGGACGGCGGACGGGTCCACCCGGACGCGTCCCGTCTTCCCGTACCCGACGGTGGCGCGGTACGACGGGACGGGCAGCACCGACGAGGCGCGCAACTTCGTGCCGGTCACTCCACGCCGCCAGCCCGGACCGGGCTACCGCTGGGTCGGTGAGCGGCTCTACTCGTCCGACTACCAGACCTGGTGCCGGGCCGTGGACGGGAGGCTCGTCTGCCGTCCGTCCCGCACGTGGCTCACCCGGCGCGGTGACCTGGCCAGGTGACCGACCGGTGGTGCTGCCTCGCTTCCCCTGGGTGAGGCGGCACCACCGATATGATCGACGTCGATGCCGGCGGCAGCTCAGCAGCCGGCGCGAGTGCTTCCCGGGGAGGGCACGCATGGCCGCGACCGAGGGGCGTCCCACGAGCGATCCGCGCGTGGTCACCGACGCCATCCGCGCCGCGATCCTGAGCGCGGAGTTCGCCCCGGGCCAGCGCCTCGTCGAGGCTGACCTGTCCGAGCAGTTCCGCGCGAGCCGGTCGGCCGTGCGTGCCGCGCTGTTCAGCCTGGCGACCGAGGGCCTCGTCGAGCGGATCGCCAACCGGGGCGCACGTGTCCGGGTGGTCTCGCTGGAGGAGGCGACCGAGATCTACGAGGTGCGCATGGTCGTGGAGGCGCTGTGCGCCGCGAAGGCGGCCGAGAGGATCGACGACGCCGACGTCGCGATGCTGCAGCAGATCGGCACCGAGATGCGAGCTGCGGTCACCTCAGGAGACGTGTTCGGCTACTCCGCGCTCAACCAGCGGCTCCACCGCGCCCTGCGCGACCTGAGCGGGCAGAAGACCGCAGCGGACGTCCTCGACCGACTCCGCGGGCAGCTCGTACGCCACCAGTTCCGGCTGGCGACCCAACCCGGGCGCCCGCAGGTCTCGCTCGACGAGCACCTGCAGATCATCGACGCCGTCTGTGCCCGCGACCCCGACGCGGCCGCCATCGCGGTTCGCCGGCACCTCGAGAGCGTCATGGCGGCGATGCGCAAGGCGGCGGAAGCCACGGCCGCCGCCGTCTGACCGCAGGCCCGCGCTGCCCTTTCGCTTCCGGCTAGGCGAGCGGCGGGGTGCCGTGGGTGTGGAAGCTCTCGATGGTCTTGAGTCCCCACGCCTGGCCCTTCGCCCGCTCCGCCTCCGTCCACGTGACCAGCGGCCAGTCGGGGGCGAGGACGAGGCGGGTGAGCGGGTTGCAGAGCTCGATGCGGTTGCCGCCCGGCTCGTAGACGTAGAGGAAGAACGTCTGCTGGATGGCGTGCTTGTGCGGGCCCGTCTCGATGAAGACACCGTTGTCGAGACACAGATCGGCGGCGCGAAGGATGTCCTCGCGGGTGTCGGTCGCGAAGGCGACGTGGTGGAGACGCCCCGACGACCCGGACCAGTCCTCCGTGTAGACGAGGTCGTACGACTTGTTGGTGAAGGTCAACCAGCGTGCTGCGACGGTGCCCGAGTCCAGCACGATCTGCTCGGTCGGACGGCCCCCGAGCGTGTGCTCGACGAACTCGACGTTCGGCAGCACCGAGGCCGCCAGGTAGTTGACGTGGTCGAGACGACGCACGCCGACGCCCTGGCGCGGCTTCGCCTGCGGCTGGTTCTTGAGGCCCGGCCGGAGGTCGTCCGGTGCGTCGTACCACGCGGTCTCGTAGTACAGCGCGATCTCGTGGCCGTCGGGATCGGTCGTCACGTACGTCGGTCCGGTGCCCGCGCGTCCGTCGGTCCAGCGGCCGTCGCGCCCGCTCTCCTCGATCGCGCGGACTCGACGGCGCAGCGCCTCGTCGCTCGACGCCCGCAGTGCCGTACGCCGGATCCCCGCGGTCTCGTGCGCCGTGACGACGACGCTCGTGAGCTCGTAGTCGTCAAAGGTCCGCAGGAGGACGGACCCCTCCTCGCGCCCGGCCTCGGTCATGCCCAGGATCTCGGTGAAGAACCAGACGGTCCCGTCCACGTCCGGGGTGAGCAGCTCAACGTGGCCGAGGTGGGCGATGTCGCCGAGGGGTGGGGGCATGGTGGCTCCTTCGCGCAGGGGGTCAGAGACGAGCGGGGCCGGGGAAGACGGTGCCGTCGAGCAGCATGCGGGCCGTCCGCACCACGGACGTCCGGCTGACGCGGGGTGTGTCGCCGGCAGCTTGGTCCACGTCGAGAGCGAGGTCGAGGAAGCCCGTCGGGTGCTCGAGGCGGACACGCCCCCCGGGCCTGGCAGCGAGGTCGTACGCGACCGTGCCGGGTAGTGCGGCGGCCGCGGCGATGGAGGCGCCGCCGAGCACGCCGATCGCCTCGTGGACACGGTGCGGGATGAAGCTCCGGGTGCGCAGCGAACCGCCCTCCTCGGGTGAGGAGACGAGGACGATCTTGGGGACGGTCGACGTCTCGAGATCGGTCGAGAGCCCCATCGCCGCCGACGCGGCGGCCCTGACGAGATGGACGCGCTCCCGCAGCGCGTCGTCGGCCTCGAGCTCGTCGGGCGGCTCGCCCCCGGTGATGCCCAGGTCACCGGCACGGACGACGACCGTGGGCATCCCGTTGTCGATGCACGTGACGTCGAGGCCGGCGAGCCGATCGATGACGGCGCCCGTCGGGAGGAGGGGGGCGGACGGCGGGGCGAGCTCGATGTCGACGGGGGCGGCGGTTCCCGGGACGCCGGCGAGGTCGGTGTCCCCCTCGTACGTCACGGTGCCCCCCGGCGTCCGCACGTGCAGGGTGGCCCGTCCGCCGGTGTTGAGCATCCGGACCCGGACGGGGGTGACGCCACCGTAGGCCCCGACGAGGCCGCGCTCGACCGCGAACGGTCCGACCGCGGCGAGCATGTTTCCGCAGGTCTGGGAGTCGGAGACGACCGGCTTGTCGACGACGACCTGGAGGAAGAGGTAGTCGACGTCGACGTCGGGCTCGGACGAGGTGGAGACGACGGCCACCTTGCTCGTGAGTGGGTGGGCGCCGCCGACGCCGTCGATCTGACGACGGTCGGGGCTGCCCATGACGCGCAGCAACAGGTCGTCACGGTCCGCGCCGCTGGGCGGGAGGTCGTCGGCGAGGAACACCGCCCCCTTGGAGGTGCCGCCCCGCATCAGCGCGCACCGGACGCCGTCCGAGGTCACTGCCGGCCCTGGGCGTCGCGGGCGGTGTCGTACGGGCGGTACTCGACGCCGAGCCGTGCCAGCACGTCGCGCAGACCGTACCGGTCGAGACCGAGCTGGCCGGCGCGGAACGCCTCGCGGGTCGCCGCCTCCTTCTCGACCCGAGCCTGACACGCCTCGAGGGTCGCCTCGACGTCGTCGAGCGGGACCCGCACGACACCGTCGTCGTCGGCGACCACCACGTCGCCGGGGCAGATCGTCTGGTCGGCGATGGTCACCGGGACGTTCACCGAGCCGGCCGTCGCCTTGACCGTGCCTTCGGCACTGACGTGGCGCGACCAGGCGCCGAAGCCCATGGCGCGCAGCTCGGCGGTGTCGCGCACGCCCGAGTCGATCACCACGGCGACGGTCCCTCGGTGCGCGAGCGCGGTGGCGAACAGCTCGCCGAACATCCCGTGGGTCGACGGCGCAGCCGTGGCGACGACGAGCACATCACCGTCACCGCACTGCTCGACCGCGGCGTGGATCATGAGATTGTCACCCGGCCAGCACACGGCGGTCACCGCGCCGCCGGCGACGGTCAGACCCTGCTGGATGGGTCGCACGTCGGGACCGAGGCTGCCGGTGCGCCCCATCGCCTCGTGGACCGTCGCCACGCCGTACTCGCGCAGCCGTGCCACAGCCGCGGGGTCCGGGCGTGGTGGTGAGGTGATGACGACCGGCGTCATGCCAGTTCACCGGTCACCTGCGGGTAGGGCCGCATGTAGGCCTCGCCGTACGTGGTGCTCGCCAGACCAAGGTTGGGACCGGCGTTGCGCCGCAGCTGGACCCCTCGCCGGGTGGCGAGATCGGTGTAGTAGTCCCAGAGGTGCTGCTGGGCCGTCAGGCACTCCATCGCGGCACGCTTGGTGTCGAAGACCTCGGTGATGTCGAGGAGGACCTCGGGCCGGAAGCCGGACATCTCTGGCTGGTGCGGCTCGAAGAAGAAGACCGGCGGGGCGCCCAAGGGCTCACCGGCGGCGGGGTAGCCGGCCGCCTGTGCGAGCACGCGGGCGTCCAGCGCCATCCGGGCCGCAGCCGGGTGGTCGACGTTGTAGGGGTCCTCGAGAGGATGGGTGAGAACGACGTCGGGCTGCACCTCCCGGTAGAGGCCCACGAGGTCGTCGACGAGCTCGGGCCGAGCCACGAGGGGATAGTCGCCCGCGTCGAAGAAGCGCACGGTCGCCCCCAGGACGGAAGCCGCCTCCTCCGCCTCGGCACGCCGTACCGCCTTGATCTCCTCCAGCGAACGCCCCTCGCGCCACGCTCGGGCGGACTCTCCCCGCTCGCCGAAGGTGAGGCAGGCGATCGTCACCTGCTGGTCCCGCGAGGCGGCGAGCGCGATCGCACCTCCCGCCCGCCACACGAAGTCGCCCGCGTGCGCGGTGACGACGAGAGTGGATCGAGTGCCCGCCGACTCCTCGACTGCAGAGCTCACGGAAGCATCTCCTCCAGGTCGGGCTGCTTGCTGATGAGCTCGTCCTGCTCGGCCAGGTCCGCGAGCTTCTGGACGGAGTCCTCGTCTATCTCCGCGGACCAGCGGGGGAGCATGACGGCCTTGCCGATCGCCGGGTCGATCTCGGTGTAGGTGCCGAGGACGGTGCGGACCTCGTCCGGGTGAGCCTGGGCGTACTCGAGCGACTTCTCCATCGCGGTACGGAACTTCTTGACGACCTCGGGGTTCTTCTCGGCGTACCCCTTCGACGCGAAGTACATGCCCACCTCGAGGTTGGGGTCGGTGGCGGCGTAGTTCGAGACGACCTGCCGGTCGCCCTGCCGGGTGGTGATGGTGAGGAAGGGTTCGACGACCTGCCCGGCGTCGACCGTCCCCTTGGAGACCGCCGCCGCGATGTCGGGGAACGGCAGCTCGATGTAGTCGATCGACGAGGGGTCGCCGCCGTCCTGCCGAACCGCCTCGTTGATGGTCGTGGTGTTGATGTTCTTCAGGGTGTTGACGGCGACCTTCTTGCCGGCGAGGTCGGCGGCGGTCTGGATGTTGCTGTCCTTGGAGACGATGACGGCGCCGAAGTCCTTGCCCGCCTCGCCGGTCGAGGAGACTCCCGCGCTGACTACCTCGAGCGGGAGGCCCTGGGTGTTCGCGAGCAGGAGGGAGATCGTGTTGCTGAAGCCGAACTGGAACTCGTCGCTCACGACCCCGGGGACGATCGCGGCTCCGCCCTGCGCCGTCTTGAGGGTGAGATCGAGGCCCTCGTCCTCGAAGAAGCCCTGGTCGATACCGAGATAGATGGGTGCGACGTCGACGATCGGGATCACACCCACGGTGACGGCGGTGGTGCCGTCCTCGCCTGCCGACGAGTCGTCACCGCCGCAGGCGGTGAGTGCGAGCATCACCGCCGCCACCACGGCGAGGAGCCGGAGCGGGCGCGGAGCGCGGGGGGTGGGCGACCTGTGCATGGGGTCTCCTCGGGGGTCGGGCGGTCGTGCCGGGCGACGGATGCCTCGGGTGAGGTGCCAGGCACGCTACCGATATTGTGAACAATTGTGAAGACGAAATAGCAGACAAGGGTAGAGACCTCTGAGGAGCGCTAGCGTCTGCCCATGAGTCCTTTGCACCGCACCCTCCCCGTCGCCACCGCTCTCGTCCTCGGCCTGACCGGTGCCGCCCTCGGCTCCTCGGCGAGTGCCGCCCCGGCCGCCCGGCCCCCCGTCGTCGGGCAGCCTGGCGGGTCCTGGGCCGGTGACCCCTACTTCCCGGCCATGGGCGCGACGGGATACGACGCGCTGACCTACCACCTCGACCTCGACTACGACCCGGTCGACGCGACGAGCGGCACCCTGGACGCGACCGCCCAGCTCACGCTTCGGCCCACCACGACGCTGTCGTCGTTCAACCTCGATCTGCGCGGGCTCGACGTCTCGTCGGTCAGCGTCAACGGTCGACGCGCCGGCTTCACCCACGAGGACGGCGAGCTGACGGTGACGCCGCGGCGACCGTTGCGCAAGCACGTCCGGGCGGTCGTGCGCATCTCGTACGGCGGGACGACCGGGCGTCCGGTCGACGCCGAGGGCTCCCTGTACGGGTGGGTCTCGACCGCCGACGGTGCGATGGTCGTCAACGAGCCCGATGGCGCCCCGACGTGGTTCCCGGTCAACGACGACCCCAACGACAAGGCGATCTACACGTTCAGCATCACGGTGCCCAAGGGCAAGGCAGCCGTCGCCAACGGCGTCCAGATCGGCAAGCCGAAGACGCGTGCCGGGCGCACGACCTACCGGTGGTTCGAGTCGAGCCCGATGGCCAGCTACCTCACTACGGCGACGATCGGCGACTTCGACATCACGACCACCCGCGGCCCTCGCGGCATCCCGATCATCAACGCGATCGATCGCGACGTGACGCCGGCCAACCGCGCCACCAGCGAGGCGTCGCTGGCCAAGCAGGCCGACATGATCGCGTTCTTCAGCGACCACTTCGGGCGCTACCCCTTCGCGTCGGCCGGCGCGATCGTCGACGACGACTCGGTCGGCTACGCGCTCGAGACCCAGTCGCGCGCGATCTACTCCCGCTCGGCGAGCGAGGGCACGGTGGCGCACGAGATCGCCCACCAGTGGTACGGCAACGCGGTCTCGCCCCACCGTTGGTCCGACATCTGGCTCAACGAGGGGTTCGCGACCTACGCCGCGTGGATGTGGGGCGAGCACACCGGCGGTCGTACGGTCGAGGCGCGCGCGGCCGCGGTCTACGCGACCCCGGCGACCTCCGGTCTCTGGACGACGGTGATGGCAGACCCGGGCCCGCTGAACCTGTTCGCCGGAGCCGTCTACGACCGGGGAGCGCTGACGCTGCACGAGCTGAAGCAGAAGATCGGCGACGACGCCTTCGCCAGGCTTCTGAAGGCATGGGCGCGTGACTCCCGCTACGGCAACGCGACGACGAGCGACCTGGTCGCGCTGGCGGAGTCGATCTCGGGCCAGGACCTGAGCGCGTTCTTCGATACCTGGGCCTACACGCCGGAGAAGCCCACCACCTGGTGACGCCGGGCACCTCCGCAGGAGGGGCGAGAGCGCGTTGTCACAGACGGGCCTGCTGTCAGGTCACTACGTCGAGGGCAACGCCCTCCGTCAACCGAGCCAGAGAGGTGCAGTCATGAAGGTCACCATCATCGGTGGAACCGGCCTGATCGGATCCAAGATCGTCGAGAGGCTCCGGGCACACGGCCACGAGGCCGTCCCCGCCGCGCTCCAGACGGGCGTCAACACACTCACCAACGAAGGCGTCGACGCCGCGCTCGTCGGCGCCGACGTGGTCGTCGACGTCTCCAACTCGCCGTCGTTCGCCGACGACGACGTCATGAGCTTCTTCGTCACCTCGACGACCAACCTCGTCGGGGCTGCGAAGCGGGCGGGGATGGGGCACTACGTCGCGCTGTCCGTCGTCGGCGACGACCGCCTTCCCGCGAGCGGCTACCTGCGTGCCAAGGTCGCCCAGGAGAAGCTCATCCAGGAGTCGGGCATCCCGTACTCGATCGTCCGTGCGACCCAGTTCTTCGAGTTCGTCCCGGCCATCGCGGATGCGTCGACGGTCGATGGCGTGATCCACCTCCCACCGGCGCACTTCCAGCCGATGGCCGCGGACGACGTCGCCGCGACCGTCGGTCGTACGGCGGTCGGACCACCCGTTGAGGGCGTCCGCGAGATCGGCGGCCCGGAGAAGGTGCGGATGAGCGAGTTCATCTCCGACGCGCTCCAGCAGACCGGGGACGACCGTGAGGTCGTCGCCGACGAGCACGCGACCTACTTCGGCACCGAGGTCGCCGACGACAGCCTCGTCCCGGCCGACGGTGCCGAGCTGGGCGCGACCACCTACCGCGCCTGGGCCGACGCTCGCAGCGTCTCGGCCTGAGACGCAGAGGACGCCGGTGACCAGATGCGCTCCGGTCACCGGCGTCCTTGCACGCTCAGGCGACGCCGGCGACGGAGCACTCGTCGAGTGCCTCGACGATGGTGTCGGTGACGGCTGCAGGCCGAGACAGGCTCACCGCGTGCGACGCCCCGCTCAGCTGGGTGATGCTGCGGGCCTCCGCCGAGCGGCTTGGTGGCGCAGGGCGGCAGCGACTCGCCGAGCGAGCTGCCCGGGTACGTCGTCGACAGCTCGAGGGCACTCTCTCCGTGGTCCGGCGCGAACGCGGCCACGTACACGAGCCCGAGGACGGCGGGATCCGCCGAGGCGGCCTCGGTGATGACGACGCCGGCGTAGGAGTGCCCGACCAGCAGGACGGGGCGGTCGAGGCCGGTCACGACGTCACGCACGTACGCGGCATCGCCGCTCACGCTTCGCAGCGGATTGCCGCGGCCACGACCTCCACGTCCCGGGCGTGGAGCATCTCGATCACGGGGTACCAGCTCGCCGACTCGGCGAAGGCGCCGTGGACCAGCACGACGGCCGGTGTGTGGTCGCTCCGCAGTTCGAGCTGGAGGTCGGTGGACCCGTCGTCGCGGGCGCGCAGGTAGATGTCCATGACCTCGGGCGCCGCCGTAGACGAGACCGAGCACCACGGCGCGACGCAGGCCGTCCCCGCGGATGGCGAGCACGGTCCTCGGCCGCAGGAGGAACAGGGCAGCGGCGGCGATCGCGAACCGTACGGCGAGGAAGTCGACCGGCGGGACGACCTCGACGAGGTCCTTGATGAGGAAGAACGTGGACCCCCACGCTGCCGTGACGGCGAGCAGCGCGGCTGCGGCGAGGACCCCGTACGAGCGGGGCGCCAGCTCCATGGCGCTGTCGGCGGCGCTCACTGCGGGCGGAGCGAGGCCAGGAGCGCCAGGTCCTCGCGCCACGCGTCGGCGCCGCCTGGGGTCTCGAGGACGAACGGCACACCTACGGTGGCCGGGTGCGCGAGCATCGCGGCGAACGCGTCCTTGCCGAGGTGCCCGACGCCGATCCGCTCGTGGCGGTCCTTGAAGCTGCCGCGGACGTCCTTGGAGTCGTTGGCGTGGACGAGGGCGAGTCGGCCGGGACCGGCGACCTCCACGAGACGGTCGAGGGTCGCGGCGACTCCCGTGGGCTCGTCCAGCGGTTCGCCGGCGGCGAAGGCGTGGCAGGTGTCGAGGCAGATCCCCACGCGAGGGTGGCGTTCGAGCGCCTCGAGGTACGGCTCCAGGTCGTCGACCTTCGCGCACAGCGAGCGCCCCTGCCCCGCGGTCGGCTCGAGCAGCAGTCGAGGCCCCTCCTCGGGGAGGGCGTCGAGCAGCGGGAGCAGACCTTCGCGGACCTGCGCGAGCGCGGCGTCGTACGCGCCGTCGTCGACGCACGAGCCGGTGTGGACCACGAGCCCGCGTGCCCCGATCGCGTGCGTACGGGCCAGGTTGTGGGCCACGCTCGCCACAGACTTCTCGTACGTGGCGGGGTTCGGGCTGCCGAGGTTCACGAGGTACGGGGCGTGGACGAACGCAGGCACGCCCTCGGCCTCGCAGAGTGCGCGGAACGCGGCGTCCTGCGCCGGGTCGCCCGCGGACGCGGCCCATCCGCGGGGGTTGCCGGTGAAGACCTGCAGCGTGTCGCCACCGAGATCGCGCATGGCGCGCCAGGCACCCTTCGCCAGGCCCGGACCGACGGGGACGTGCGCCCCCAACGGGTTGCGGGCATGCGTCGGCGGAGGGGTGGCAGGGGAGGGCACGGCCGCATTCTAGGGCGCCTGGCCGGAGGTCCCGCTCTCGAGGATGCTGACGATCGAGTACAGCGAGAAGGCGACCGCCCCGAGGCCGACGAGGACGCGGGCAGCGATGAAGAGGTTCGTGTCGTCGACCGCCGCCTGGAACACGAAGGCCGCGAGGAACAGGCACGCGAGGGCGGTCGTCACCGGGATCAGAGGGACCCGGTTGGCGAGGTCGAACGTCCGGCGCCAGACGAGCGAGAGGAGGCCGACCTTGCTGAGGATGCTGTAGCAGACGAGGCCGAGGCCGATCATCACGAACCCCGGCGTCAGGGCGTACGGCTCGTCGTTCACCAGCAGCACCACGACGCCCCAGACCAGGCTCACGGTGCCCATCGCCACCACGAGCCACGGCCAGAGGATCCGCTCGCGGGCGACGTACTTGTTCTCGATCTGGCGGACGATGCTGACGACCAGGCCGACGAGGCTCGTGCAGATGCACGCAAGCCCGGCCATGACATGACCGACGGTGAAGCGAGCCGGGGTCGTCGACCCGAAGAGGTTCGCGAGGGCGAACCCCCACGCCACCGCGGCGAGGACGATCGGGACCGCGACCAGCAGCGGGGCGGTCGGGCGGCCGAACGCCTCCGGCCGTACGTGGTGGTCACCCACCTCGAAGCTCGAGTTCTCCGGGATGAGGGTGAACTTGGTCGACGCTGTGGCCACGGTCGCGACGCATCCGCTGATCAGGCCCAGGCCAAAGACCACGTGCCCCGCCACGTACTCCTGGCTCTGGGCCGTGCCCGATGCTCCGGCGAACAGCGTCACCCCGTACGAGGCCGTTCCGGCCGCTACCGCGTAGCCGAGAACGGGGTAGAGGACGCGGTCGAGCGCGGTGAACCGCTGAAGGAGCTGTCTGATGATCGTCGCCGCCGTGCAGAACAGGCACAGGCAGATGGCGGCCAGGAACGTCACCACGTGTCCCGCGACGAAGTTGTCGGCCACATCGCCGGCGTTCCACACGTAGAGCCCGAAGCCGAGGCACAGCGCCATCATCGCGACCGGGATCGCGCGGAAGACGACGCTCTCGACGTAGCTCACAGCTTCTGAGCCTAGGGCCGGCCCTACCCGGCCGCGAGCCGATCGGCGCTGGATCAGACGATGCGCAGGACGATCGTCGAGCCCGGGGGTGCCTCGTCGCCGCTTCCGGGGGACTGCCGGGACACCGTCCGTCCTGGGATCGCGGGGGAGAGCCGAGGAAGGCCCTCGTGAAGAAGTCCTCGAGCACCGGGCCAGGTCGTGTTCGTGTCACGCAAGCGCGGGCGTCGGCACCTTCCTAGAAGTAGGGAGCCGATGATCGAGGAGGGGCGACGCATGGGGGCGCCAACCGGGAGGGACGGTCGTGAGTACCTCGACGCCCATGCCGGCGGTGTGTATGTACTGCGGGCTCGGAGCAGAGCACGACGGCGAGGAGCTCGAACCGTCACTCGACGCTCCCGGCCGATACCAGCACGAGACGTGCAACTACATCGTCGACCGCGCCCACTACTACGCCCTCGCTAGAAAACCCGAGGAGGACCACGCCGCAGCCATCCGGGCCCGCTACCGGGCTCATCCAAGCCACCGGCCGCCAACGAGGTGTGCGCATCGGCGACGGGTCGCTTGCCCAGCGCCAGCACCGCCACACCGGCCTCGGCGACCTCGATCGCCGCGCGCAGGCCGGACCCTCCCGTCCCGACGACAAGGACAGACGTGGCGAGCTGGTTCTCTCGTGGCACCACGGTCGCTCCTCGATAGAATGCAGGCCTACGTCGACCCGACCGAGCAGCGTCGCGATCTGTGACACCGGCATTGCGGAGCGTTCCTGCAGGAGCCGCCCATGAGCGCCACCCCCCGCACGCAGCTGCTCGGGCGTCGGCGAGAGGCAGAGATCCTGTGCGACCTCGTCGATCGGACGCGACACGGCGCCGCCGCTGTCTGCGTCGTCCGGGGCGAGGCGGGCATCGGCAAGTCGACGCTCCTCGACCACGTCGCCGTCCACGCCTCTGACCTCACCGTGGTCCGGGCGCAGGGCGTCCAGGCCGACATGGACCTCGCTTTCGCCGGCGTCCATCAGCTGTGCGCGCCGTTCCTCGGACAGCTCGGCGACCTCCCCAGCCCTCAGCGCGACGCGCTCCAGGTCGCCTTCGGGTTGGTGGACGGACAGGCGCCCGACCGCTTCTTGGTCGGTCTCGCGGTGCTGAGCCTGCTCACGGCATCGGCTGACGCGCGGCCGCTCGTGGTGATCGTCGACGACGCCCAGTGGCTGGACCGGGTCTCACTCCAGACACTCGAGTTCGTGTCGCGTCGTCTGTTGGCCGAGCCGGTGGCCGTCGTCTTCGCCGTGCGGCACTCCGAGGGTGAGCCGGTCCTCGCCGACCTCCCGTCGTTGGAGGTGGGCGGGCTGGATGACCACGCGGCGCGGCAGCTGTTGGCCTCGGCGGTGCACGGACCGATCGACGACCAGGTCCGCGACCGGATCGTGGCGGAGACCCACGGCAACCCGCTCGCGCTGCTGGAGCTGCCGCGGGGCCGCAGTGCCGCCGACCTCGCGTACGGCTTCGAGATCGGGGACGCAGGATCGGTGTCGACGAGAGTCGAGCGCGACTACGCGCAGAGGCTGGCGGGCCTGCCGCGGCCGACTCGGCTGCTGCTGCTCCTCGCTGCGGCGGATCCGGTCGGTGACGCGAGCCTTCTCGCGCGGGCCGCCGGGCACGTCGGCATCACCGCGGACGCAGCGCCGGCGAAGGCCGCCGGCCTGCTCGAGTTCGGGGAGTCGATCCGGTTCCGACACCCGTTGGCACGCTCGGCCGTCTACCGCGACGCGCTCCCTGACGACCTGCGCCAGGTCCACCGCGCGTTGTCGCTGGCCACCGACCCGGTCCAGGACCCCGACCGGCGTGCCTGGCACGCCGCGAAGGCCGGCTCCGGCCCGGACGAGGAGGTCGCGGCCGCTCTCGAGAGCTCCGCAGAACGCGCTCGGCTCAGGGGCGGCATGGCCGCTGAGGCCGCGCTCCTCGACCAGGCAGCGCGGTCGACACCGGATCCGCGACGGCGTGGGCGACGCGCGTTGGCCGCGGGGGAGGCGTACGTCGCTGCAGCGTCGCCCGACGCCGCGTCCGAGCTGGCCGGCGTCGCCGTGCTGTGCCCGTTGAGCGCGCAGGACCAGGCGCGGCTCGTACGCCTGCGGGCGCGTGTCCTCTTCGCCCGCAGCCGCAGCGACGAGGCCGCACCACTGCTCCTGGACGCAGCCGCCGCCTTCGCGAGCGAAGGGTCACCCCTCGCGCGCGAGACCTACCTGGAGGCGATCAGCGCCACCGTGTTCTCCGGTCGGGTCCACGGGCCCGCGGGTGCTCAGGCTGCGGCGATCGCCGCACGTGAGTACGTGACCGGCGTTGTCGGCGCGCCGTCATCACCGCCTGCCCCGTCAGACCTGCTGCTGGAGGGGGTCACCACCCTGCTCGCCGACGGGCTTCCCGAAGGGGCGCCGCTGCTGCGACGAGCGCTCGGGCCGTTCGCGGACGAGGAACCAACCGACAGGGGGGCGACCCAGCGGTGGTTGGCGCTGGCCCCTGTGGCGCAGGAGACCTACGTCCACCAGCTGTGGGACTTCGCGGCGTGGACGACGCTGGCGGCCCGGATGGTGCGCGTCGCGCGAGACGTCGGCGCACTCGGCGTGCTGCCCCAAGCACTGCAGTTCGAAGCCGGGGTGCACCTCCACCGCGGCGATCTCGCCGCTGCCGCGCGCCTGATCGCGGAGGGTGACGCGATCAGCAGGGCGACCGGCTCCGCGCGGCTGACGTACGCGGCGCTCGTGCTCGCGGCCTGGCGGGGTGAGGAGGCTGATGCCACACGCATCCTCGACGAGGCACGCGAGAGCGCGACCATCCGCGGCGAGGTCTCGCTCCTCGGAGTCAGCGGACATGTCGAAGGGGTCCTCTACAACGGGCTCGCCCGCTACGACCGAGCGCTGGACGGAGCCCGCGCAGGGATCGAGCACGACGGCTTCAACTTCACCGGCTGGGCGCTGGCCGAGCACGTCGAGGCGGCCGTCCGGTGTGGCGAGGACGACCTCGCCGCGGAGTCGCTCCGTCGCCTGACCGAGCGGACTGCTCGGGTCGGCACCGGGTGGGCCCAGGGCATGCGAGCACGCTGCGAGGCCCTGCTGCGGGCCGGGGACGAGGCGGACCGTCTGTACGAGGCAGCGCTGGAGCACCTGCGGGGCGAGGGCATCACGGTTCAGGTCGCCCGCACTCACCTTCTCTACGGCGAGTGGCTCCGGCGTACGAAGAGGCGAGCGCTGGCGCGCGAGCACCTTCGTGCCGCGCACGAGCTGTTGCATGCGATGGGAGCCGACGCCTTCGCGGAGCGGGCCCGCCGCGAGCTCCGCGCGACGGGGGAGAGAGCCCGTCCCCGCGACGACCGCCGGGACGACCCCCTCACACCCCAGGAGTCGCAGATCGCCGCGCTCGCGGCGGAGGGGATGACCAATCCGGAGATCGGCGCCGAGCTCTATCTGAGCCCGCACACCGTCGAGTGGCACCTGCGCAAGGTGTTCGCGAAGCTCGGGATCGGCTCACGGCGTCATCTGCGCGACGCGCTGACGTCGGGGACGGCCGCTCGTCCGTAGGCGCGCGACCACGCACCGGACCACGGATCTCCGGGGCGCGGGGCACGGGGCGACGACCGGAGGCTGGATCTCCCAGGCACTCGGGTGCCGTCGGTCCGGTCCCACAGGAGCCCGCATGTCCCCACACGACCTCGACGCCGCCCTCCAGACCTTTCTCTGTCACCGCACGCACCTCTTCCGGGTCGCCTACCGCATCGTCCGCGACGTCGCCGGCGCCGAGGACGTCGTCCAGGACGCGTGGCTCCGCTGGCAGCGCACCGACCCTGCAAAGGTCACGAACCCCGCTGCGTTCCTCTCGACGACCACCACCCGCCTCGCGATCAACGTGATCCAGTCGGCCCACCACCGGCACGAGAGGTCAGGCAGCCCGGCCGTGCTCGGGCTCGCCGACCCCGCCCAAGACCCGTCAGGGCACGTCGAGCGCGCCAGTGAGGTCGAGCAGGTCCTTCACCTCCTGCTGGAGCGGTTGACCGCGGCCGAGCTGGCGGCGTACGTCCTCCGCAAGGGTTTCGACTACCCCTACGCGACGATCGCCCGGCTGCTCGAGACCACCGCCGCGAACGCTCGGCAGCTGAGTCGTCGAGGGCAGGAGCACCTCTCGAGCGACCGTGCGCGTCGAGTCGACGCCGATGCTCACGGTCACCTCCTCCAGGCGTTCTTCGCGGCCTCGCGTACCGGTGACCTGGGGTCCCTGGAGCGGCTGCTCACCGAGGGCACGCGTGTGCCGTCCCGGCTCGCTGACGTGGCCGCCTAGTCTGGACCTGCCGCAGCGAGCGGTGCGGGCGTGCGGCACCATCGGTGCACCACCCCTTCTCTTGATGGCGAGACGGCGTTGAACGACCATGAGACGCGGCGCGAGACGCCGCGCCGAGCTGCGCTGGCGGTCGGTGTGGTGGTGGCCGTCGCCGCTGCGTCGATCGGAGCGCTCGCGTTCGTGACCGGCGGAGCCCCGGTCGAGGACGTCGAGGGAGACGGCTCGGCCGCGGCCGTTGCTCGCGTTGCCGGCCCTGGCAGGCTGACGCTCTCGGTCGGCCCGCTCTGCGCCGACGCAAACGGGGCCGTCGACGTTCTCGCCGTTGCGGCCGCCGGTCGTGCCCGTGGGCTGGCAGTGACCGACTTCGGCTTCGTGGCTCCCGTGCGAGCCGCCAACGGCGACAGTGGGGTGGTGGTCGACGAGAATGCCTCGCTGCACGAGAACCTCGATGGCCGGCCGGTCACGACGCGGTTGTCTGCGCCGTGCAGCGGGGGCGCAGGCAGCCCGCCGGAGCTGGTCGTGGAGCTCCGCAAGACCCTGAAGGGGATCGCTCGGACGCGCGGGTTCGACATCACGTACCGGGCAGGTGGTCGCAAGCACCAGATCTTCGTCCCGTACGGCCTTCGGGTGTGTGAGCCGACAGGGAAGTGCGACACGACGGCCTGAGGCGTCGACCCGGACGACCCCGCTCCTGACGCCGGCGTGGCTATCGTCAGTCCATGCCGCGCAGGCTGCTGCTGGTCGAGGGCGAGAGCGACGAGGTCGCCGTGCGGGCGCTCGCGCGTCGGCGGCCAACCGACCTCGCGGGCGCCGGGGTGGCCGTCGTGGCGATGGGCGGGGTGACCAACCTCGGCCGCCATCTCGACTCCGTCGATGATGCCGAGCTGGTCGCTGTCCTCCACGACGTCCGCGAGTCCCCGTACGTCGAGCGGACCCTCGCCCGTCACCAGGCCATCCCGACCGCGAGGTTCGTCTGCGACCTCGACCTCGAGGACGAGCTGATCCGCAGCCTCGGCGTGCCGCGGGTCCTCGAGGTGATCGAGTCGGCGGGCGACCTCGGCGCGTGGCGCACGCTGACCCGACAACCGTTCCACCGAGACAGGCCGGAGGACCAGGTGCTTCGGCGCTTCCTCGGCACGACGAGTGGACGAAAGGCACGCTACGCGCGGCTGCTCGTCGGTGCGCTCGACCTCGACCGGGTGCCGCGCCCTCTCGTCGATGCCCTCACGGCAGTTGGTGCGTCATCCCTCTCGCCGGGGGAGAGTCCCCTGTCTTGACTCGAACCGTTCCAGCTCCCTGCCACGATCCGTGGCTACCTCACCGCGCACGAGCCGGTGCCCCGACGCCGCGCTCCGTGCGTGCACCCCCCCAGATCGACCGCCTCCTGCGCCCAGCTCACGCACACGACCGAGCTCGTCGGCGCTCAGCGCGTGGACGATGATCCGAGTCACGCCGCCGGGTGGACTGCGAACATGTAGCAGCCGTAGACCGTGTTGCGGACGTGCAGAAAAGCGACGTCTGGCTCCGCCAACAACCGCTCGGCCACAGCCTCTTGACCGGTGCCCGGCTCGACGATCTCACCACCAACTATCTGCCCACGCTGGTCGTACGCCCGGAAGACCACCGTCCTTGAGCGGAAGTCGTCCGGATAGCCCGGAGACTGCGGCCCCTCGCAACCGTCGGCGTGTACGAAGACCGGCCCGGTCTCGGCGTACGCACCTTGAGGGCCAGGCGGGGTCACGGTCCCCAAGCGCACTCGCTCGCCGGCTCGACTGTTGCGCAGGCAACAGCGCAGCTGAGCACCACCTTCGGTGTCGAGCCAGTCACTGGCGTGCGTGATCGAGACGGAGGCGGGCAGCGCGTGAATTGACATGCTCATAGACAGATCTTTGTCAGCCACCGCACTGCATGCTGGCGGTTATCGGACGTCGTGATCCCGGTGCGGAGGTGGACGGGATCGCGGTGCTGGTTCAGGAGCGCGCGGCAGCAGCGGACGGTTGAGCGCGGCGGACGTCCCGCCGCAGGGTCAGCACGTCAGGCGTGAGCGCCCGCAGGAAGTCCTCGGCGTCGAACACCTCACCCGGTGCGACGGCACCTGTACCGGAAGCGCGGCCGTCGAGCAGTTGAGCCGTTGCCTCGACGATCACCGGTGCCGTGGCGGCGTAGATGTCCCGGCCACTGGCTGACATCCGGTGCGTCTGCGTCCCCGCCTGCGCGACGACGTCGACCACGAACTGCTGGGACGAACGGCCGCGGTCATCGATCGCCGGGGGAGGAGGGGTCTCTGGATCGCGGATGTCGGTGAGTGCCGACGCGCTGAGGTAGGAGTCGAGCCGGTCGACGGGCAGGTGCCGCGCGAGGAGGACCGGCTCCGAGAACGGGACGGCGACGACGACCTGCTCGCCCAGCCCCGGGAAGTCCCACGGGTCGGGCGGCGGGGACTCGCCGAGTGGTGCCAGCCGTCCGTCGACGATGGTCCGTCGAGGTGCGGTGTTGCGGCTCCCTGTGAGTCGTGTGCCGGTTGTCGGCCACCAACGGTCGAGCCCGACCGCGACCGTGAGCGCGGCCGGCTCTGTCAACCCGTCGAGGATGGACGTCGCGAGCAGGTCGGCGAGGCCGCCGTAGAACGCCATCGCGGGGATGACCGCGACCCCCGCCTCCTCTGCATCGAGAGCGCGCGCGGCGTACACGGCTTCGACGGCAGGCTGTTCGGCGGTGACGTCGAGGTAGTGGGCTCCCGCGGCAACCGCAGCACCCGACACGATCACGCCCGTGTCGAGGAACGGGCCGGCGACGTTGATGACGGCAGCCGCGCCAGCCACCGCCGTACGCAGCGCATCGGGATCGTCCACCCGCGCCGGGCGGATCTCCAGGTCGCGCCGCCCGTCGGTCATCGCTGCGAGTCGCGTCTCGTCACGGCCGGAGAGGATCGGAGTGAGGCCGCGTCGAAGGAGCTCGTCGACGACGAAGCGGCCGGTGTGACCGTACGCGCCGTACACGACGACGGGACCGGGGGAGGAGGAAGTCATGTCCCCATCCCATCGCGAGCCACCGCTGAACAGCCAGTGTCCGAACCGACGCCTGTCGTACAGTTTGCGACATGGTCACCGTGGGGCTGGCTCTGCACGCTGACGCGATGCTGTACGAGACGGCGATTGCCGCCGAGGTCTTCGGCGTCGACCGGTCGGACCTCGCGGGCGACGGCGCGTGGTACTCCCTCGTCGTCGCCACCCCCGACGGCACACCCGCGCCGTGGCTCGGCGATGCGCCGACCGTGGGGTACGACGCGCTGACAGGGGTCGACCTCGTCATCGTCCCGTCGACGAACCACCTCGACGCCGCGCCCGACCCGACCCTGGTGGACGCGCTGCGGGCGGCTCATGCGCGAGGGGCGCGCATCGCGTCGTTGTGCACCGGCGCCTTCGTCGTCGCCGCGGCCGGACTGCTCGACGGGCGTGAGGCCGCGACGCACTGGATGCACGTCGCTGAGCTCGAGCGCCTCTATCCGGCCGTACGCGCGCGTGCCGACGTGCTCTACGTCGATGACGGGCAGGTCCTCACCTCCGCCGGCAAGACGGCCGCCCTCGACCTGTCCCTGCACCTGGTCCGCTCCGACTTCGGCAGCGCCGCCGCCAACGGGCTCGCGCGGCGCCTGGTCGTGGCGGCGCAACGACCGGGCGGGCAGGCACAGTTCATCGCGGCACCCGTGAGCCCGACCGGGCCGGACTGCGTGGGTGCTGCCCTGGACTGGGCGCGCGAACACCTCGACCAGCCGCTCACGGTCACCGACCTGGCACGCGAGGCCGGACTCGGCGCACGTCAGCTGACGCGCCGGATGAGCACCGCGACCGGGCTGACGCCTCTGAGGTGGCTCCACCGCGAACGCGTGCTCCGCGCCCAGGAGCTGCTCGAGCGCACCGACGCGTCGGTGGAGCAGATCGCCACCCGGTGCGGCCTCGGCACGGCCACCACGTTGCGTCGGCACTTCGTCCGTACGGTCGGTGTCAGTCCCACCACCTACCGCGCGACGTTTCGCGGTGAGCTGACCCGCAGCCACTAGGGTCGTCTGGATGCCGGAGGGGCCGGTCGTTCACGGGCCGGGGGGAGCGGACAGTGTCGAGCTACGACATCAAGAAGGAACGCAAGGACCTCTACGCGCCCAAGGCTGACGACTTCGTCGTCGTGGACGTCCCCGAGATGTCGTTCCTCATGATCGACGGACACGGTGACCCCAACACCTCGCCCGCCTATCGAGAGGCGGTCGAAGCGCTCTACACGACGTCGTACGGCGCCCGGTCGATCGCGAAGACGCGACTGGACCGGGTACACACGGTGGCGCCGCTCGAAGGACTCTGGACCGCCGACGACCTGTCGGTGTTCCAGACGCGGGACAAGAGTGCGTGGGACTGGACGATGATGATCGCTCAGCCGGACTGGATCACCGGCGACATCGTCGACGAGGCGTTGGCCGTGGCGAGCAAGAAGGGACTACCGGCGCTGGGTCTGCTCAGGTTCGAAGGATACGACGAGGGCCGGAGCGTGCAGATTCTCCATCGAGGCTCGTACGACGACGAGGGTCCGACCCTGAGACGCCTCCACGAGGAGTTCCTTCCCGCGCACGGGCTGCGTCCGTCCGGACGCCACCACGAGATCTACCTCTCCGATCCCCGCAGGACGGACTCGTCCGCGCTGCGGACGATCTTGCGTCAGCCCGTCGTCGGGTGACCGTGGGCGGCCAAGCGCAGGCGGTCGCGGATGGCGCGTCGGGCGCGGTCGTAGGACGTGTCGCCGCGGTCGAACAGGGAGTCGAGGTTGGCGCCGTCGAGGAACGCGTTCAGCTCGAAGACGAGCTGGTCGATTGATTCGGCGGCATCGAGCTCGCCGAGGGCCTGGGCCTCCATCAGCGACCGCTCGATGAGCTGAAGCCACTCGTAGTGCGCCGTGGTCAGGGCGTCACGCACCGCGCCGTCGCGGGCGGCGTACTCGGTGCTCGTCCTGGCGAAGAAACAACCGCCCGGAAAGACGCGTTCGCGCGAGTAGTCGAGCCATGCGGCGAGGAGGGCCGACACCCGCCCGAGGCCGGGGGTCGTCTCGAGCGCCGGGCGGACCACGGTGTCGAAATAGATCCGCTTCGCTGCCCGGATGGTGGCGAGCTGGAGCTGCTCCTTCGCGCCGAACAGGGCGAACAGGCCGCTCTTGCTCATCGAGAGCTCCGTGGCCAGGCGCCCGATGGAGAGTCCGTCGAGGCCCTCGACGGAGGCCACATCCACGGCACGACGGAGCACTGCCCGCCGCGTCGCATTGCCGCGGCGCACCCTCCCGTCGGGATGGTCGCCGAGAGTGGTCTCCGTCTCCATGTCTCCTCGAACTTAGCGCAGAGCCACAGCCTAACAAATGATACGATCGTTCGTATTGTCTTTGCTTTTCGGGGGGTTTTATGACAGCGACGGTCGAGCCGAGCGACGTGGAGCTCCGTGCGGGTTCCCTCGACGACCTCGAGGCGATGGAAGCCTTCCTGCTCGCTCTGTCGCCAGACACCTCATATCGGCGCTTTCTCACCGGCTTCGGACCCCAGACACCACCGGCCCTCGCGAAGCATCTGCTCCGGCCCGGTGCCGTGGGCGGTTCGGTGCTCGCCTTCCGCGGCGCCGCTGTCGTCGGACATGCCATGTGGGCACCGATCGCGACGAGCACGGGCGACGGCGAACCGGCCGGCGGCGGGTTGACGGCCGAGGTCGCGGTGGTGGTCGCCGACTCCGACCAGGGCAGAGGTCTCGGCTCCCGCCTGATCGACGCCGTCGTCCACGACGTCCCGAGCGAGGACTTCTCCGCCGTCCAGGCCGTCGTCAGTGCCGAGAACCGCATCGCGCGGCGGATGATCCTCGCGCGGGTGAGCGACCCGGCCTACGTGCGCAACGGTGCGGAGATCACCGTCACGGCAGAGGTGGGTCAGATCGCGACGAGCGCGGCCGACGGGGCGGTACCGTCGGGAGGTGCCACCGCAGAGCCCGCAGACCCTCGCGCACCTTCGTCGTGCTCGCGACCTGATGGACGCCGACTACGCGCGTGCGCTCGACGTGCCAGCGATGGCCAGACGCGCGTGCATGTCTGACGCGCACTTCAGCCGCGAGTTCAAACGCGCGTACGGCGAGACGCCGTACGGCTACCTGATGACACGGCGTGTGGAGCGCGCGATGGCGCTGCTGCGCGCCGGCGTCAGCGTGACGGACGCCTGCATGGCCGTCGGCGCCTCCTCGCTCGGATCCTTCAGCTCGACGTTCACGCGCATCGTGGGAGAGACGCCCAGCACCTATCGCGCGCGGCCCCACGACGCGGTCGAGGCGATGCCTCCCTGCATCGCGCGTCTGCTCACGCGCCCTGTGCCCCTTCGCTGAGGACGGGGGAGGGCCGAGGACAGGGCAGCTCAGCAGGATCGGAGAAGCCTCGGCGTGGCCGCGTCCGTAGCGTGAGGCGCATGGACATCAGAGCGAAGTACTTCCCGATCACGGTGGACGACGTCGACGCCGCGATCGGCTTCTATCGCGACGTGCTCGGCCTCGAGGGGGTCAACGACGTCGAGTCGGACGGACACCGGTGGGTGAGCCTCGGATTCCCCGGTCAGCAGGGTGTCACCGTCGTCCTCTCCGACCCAGGAGCGGGACGGTCCGAGGATGACGGCGACTCCCTGCACCGTCTCGTCGCCAAGGGCTCCGGTCCGGGCCCGTACGTGTTCAGCACGAGCGACCTGGACGCCCTCTTCGACAAGGTCAGCTCGAGCGGCGTCGACGTCTTGCAGGAGCCGATGGACCAGCCGTGGGGACCGCGGGACTGTGCGTTCCGTGATCCGTCCGGCAATCTGATCCGGGTCGACCAGCTGACCTGAACACGGTGATGCCGGCCGCGCGCCCAGCGCGTCGGTCACTTGAGGCGTCGGCAGACGTTGGGGTCCTGTTCTTCCCACGCGGCCTGCCTGTGCAGCATCTTGTCCCTGGTCGCCGGCCCGTACACGCCGTCAGCCGTGATCTTTGCGATCTGCTGGACCCGCTTGACCGCGGCCTTGGTCGCCGGGCCGTAGTTGCCGTCGACGGCGATCTTGAGGACCGCTTCCCCCCGGCCTCGGTAACACCAGTTGATCGAGTTCTGGAGAGTGCGGACCGCTGCAGAGGCGTAGCCCTGCTGGAGGTGGCAATGGTCATCGCCGCTGCTCGTCGCGGGTATGGCGACGATGTTGCCGGTGCTGGCCACTGCCAGTCCCTTGTGGGTGCAGCCGGGACTGGCCGAGGCCGGCGCGCCCGACGTGACCAGCAGGCCGGCGGTGAGCCCGACGGCGGCCAAGGCCGAGTAGATTTTCCTCTTCATGTTTCCCCCTGGTGATGCTGATGGATGCCCTGGCGCGTCGACGTGCTGCGTGCACGGCGCCTCGGCGAAGGGATCGTGTCGACCGGGCGCACCAGAACGACAGGCATTTCGACGAGCATCGAAATAGGCAGCGCTGACCTACCCGTGTGCGAGCCTGTGGGAGGTCTGACAAGGGGGAAGCCAGTGCTGCGCATTCACTTCAGCGAGCACGATCTCGCTCTCACGAGCGTTGCTGCCGCGCCCGATCCCATGTGGGAGATCGCCTCCAGCCTCCACCGGTTCCAGACTCGTGGGGGCCGCTGGCTGCACGAGAGGTGGTACGAGGATGCGTTGCGCAACCTGCGCGACACCGGCCTCGGACGCGCGGTTCGTTCGATGCTGCTGCCGTTGTTTCCGCTCGCCCGCTACTACCCCGACTTCCTCACGCCGGGAAGCGCGGCGGAGGGTCTCGATGCCGGGCTGGACGCGATCCTCGAATCGCCCGAGCATCGCGTCGCCGAGCAGATCGCGCGGGTGGATCCGAGCCGGGGCGCCGGTTCACCGCTGAGCACGCTGGCCGAGCCCCGTTCGCGCTCGACCCTGACCGATGCCCTGCGTGCCTACCACGCCACGGTGATCTCGCCGGTCACCGGTCAGATGGAGAGCCTGTTCGAGAGCGAGCGAGCACTGCGCGCCCGGCAGCTGCTGGACGGGGGTGTGGACGGACTGCTCCGGGGCCTCGGTCCGTCATTCGTCTGGCATGCACCGGTGCTCGGTGTGGTCGACCACGTGGACGACCGCGACGTCTACCTCGAGGGTCGCGGGCTCCGCCTCGTCCCTTCGTACTTCTGCTGGCGGCAACCGGTCACCCTCAGGGATCCCCACCTGCCGCAGGTCCTCGTCTACCCCGTGTCGCGAACCGCCGCGGACCTCGTCGCCGTGTCCCCTGAGCGGGCCCTCGCCGCCCTCATCGGAGGCAGTCGCGCGACGGCGCTCGCCGCCTGTGCTGTCGGTGCCACCACCTCCGAGCTTGCCGCTCGGGTGGGCGTGTCGGCCGCGACCGTCAGCTATCACACCCGCACCTTGCGCGAGGCCGGGCTGATCACCAGCCGCCGCGACGGCGACTCGGTGCTGCACACCCTGACCCGACTCGGCGGGGACCTTCTGCGCGAGACCTCGTGAGAGGTCTGGCCAGCGCTAGCCGGCCGCCGTGTGCTGCTCGGGGATCCGCCGGGTGGTGACGATGTGCTCGGCAACCGCGAGGAGCCGGGTGTTCGTGATGCTGGAGACTCGCTGCAGGAATCGGAACGCTCGCGAGTCGTCGAGCCCGTACCTCTCCATGACGATGCCCATCGCCTGGCCGATGACCGTGCGGCTGTTCACCGACCGTCCGAGGTTGTCGATCTGGCGGGAGGAGGCGAGGGCGACGGCGATGTGGGCGGCCATGGCCAGGCCCACGATCTGGTCATGGCCGTCGAACGCGTCGGCGCGCTCGGCATACATGTTGAGCGCGCCGTAGTCGGTGGCGGTGGTGAACAGCTGGAAGGAGAGGGCACTTCCGAAGCCCAGGTCACGGTTGACCCGTTGACTCCAGCGCGGCCACCGCGCCTCGTCGGCCAGATTGGGCACGAGCGTGGTCTCGTGGTGGGCGATGGTATCGAGGCACGGCCCCTCACCGGCGTCGTACTGGAGCTGGTCCGCCTCTGCCGCCCGCGACCCGATGGTGTTGAGGGTCTCGATGCGGCCCCCGCGTCGGATCAGGCTGACGGCCGCCTCGTCGCACCCCGAGATGATGTCGACCGCCATCTTGAGAGCATGGTCAAGGGTCTCGCTCTCGTCGCCTTGTTCTTTGAGCGAACGCGCCAGTTCGACGAACCGGTCTTCGGGATCCTGCTGACGTGGCATTCACACATGATAAAGCGAGACGTCGGAGTGGTCAGGCTGGCACACGGCAGCCCCGCCGCGGTGCGACGGGGCCGCTGCGTAGTCCTAGGCCTTGGTCGTGGGCCCGAAGAGCGGGTCGGACGCCTCCGCCATCTCGATCTCCGCGGTGGCCTGGATCAGCGACAGGAGCTCGGGGTCGAGACCGGGCGAGAACTCTTCGAACCGCTCCTCGGCGATCGTCAGAGGGACCCCCATCGGCGCCTGCTCCGTGGCGTCGAGCTGCGTCCCGTCGTTCGACGGTGACATGCCCTGGAAGATGCGTCCGGCCTCCGAGGCACCCTCGAGATCGAACGTGTACTGCTTCGACTGGAGTCCGAGGTCCACCAGCTTCTTGACCTCCGGGTACCTCTCGGCGTTGGTCTTGGGGATCGGGAGGACCGATGCCCAGTTGACGCCGAGCGTCTCGAGAGCGCGCGCATAGGCGTTCTCGTGGGCCTGGTCGCGCACGATCAGGTACGAGATCGTCGAGCGCGCCGTCTTGTTGCTGGTCATCTCGTAGATCCGGCACTTCTGCAGGCGTCCGGTGGACTCGAGCATCAGGTTGTACAGGAGGTCGAGGACGAGGTTGCCCGAGTTGTAGACATAGCTTCCGGACCACGGATTGCCCGCGGCGTCGACCGGCAGGGCGCCCTGAGCGGCCACCAGGTAGTGGTGGATGTTGCTCTCGTGGAGCGCCGTGTCGAGAGGAGTCTTGCCCTTGGCGCCGGGCATGTCGAGCGGGTCGGTCTTCTTCCCGTTGTATCGGGGCGAGCCGTCGAGCAGGCGCGAGATCGTGGTGCCGATCAGCTCGACGTGGCTGATCTCCTCTGTCCCGATCCCCTGGAGGAGGTCCCGGTAGGGCTTCCCGTCCGGGCCGCGGAAGTTCATGCTCTGGAAGAGGTACTGCATCATCGTCCGCATCTCGCCGAACTGGCCGCCGAGCCCTTCTTGCAGCGCGTTGGCCGCTGCGGGGTCCGGCTCGTCCGGGATGATCTCGTTGATGAGTCGCTGAACGTGCAGATACATCGCTGCCTCCTGGCGAGCCCGCGCACCCCCGCTCCATGGATGGAGCGATCTGGTGAGGGCGTGCAAGGCTATGGAGGTACCCCCTACGCGCGTCGTCAACCTTCCTCAGGCTTCGCTTTTCTCGCGGTGACGGCGGCTCGGGCTCAACCTGCGGATCCCGCCGGGGATGGACCCGGCGACCGCGATGGAGAGGGACGCCCGTACGCCGGCCCTAGCGGCTCAGCGTCGCCACGACGTCGATCATGCCGAGCTTGGCCGGGTTGCGCACCAGGTAGATGCGGCTGATCCGACCGCCTTCGACGACGAAGCTGATCGCGGTGTCGAACCCGTCGGCGATGCCGACGACCCGAGCGCCGAGGGTGCCGTTGAACACGGTGGGCACGATCTCGGCCCCTGGTGCCAGACGTCTGAACGGCTTCAGGAGGTTGGCGACCTTCTTGGCGCCGGCCACCGGGTTGACCACGGCCTGAGCGACGCCGCCGCCGTCGGCCACGAGCACGACGTCCGGTGCCAGGGCATCGAGCAGCCCTTGCAGGTCGCCCTCCCACACCGCAGCGAGGAAGCGCTCGACCACCTGCCGTTGCTCGGCACGGCCGACCTCCATCCGGGGCCGCCGCGCTGCGACGTGCTCACGGGCACGGTGCCCGATCTGGCGTACGGCTGCCGGAGTCTTGCCGAGGGTCTCCGCGATCTCCCCGTACGGCGTCTCGAACACCTCGTGAAGCACGAACACCGCGCGCTCGGTCGGCGTCAGCGTCTCCAGGACGGTGAGCATGGCGATCGAGACGCTCTCGGCAAGCGCGACGTCGTCCGCCACGTCCGGCGCCGTGAGCAGCGGCTCGGGGAGCCACTCTCCGACGTACTCCTCACGCCGCCGTGCGTTCGCCCGGAGCCGGTCCAAGGCCTTGCGCGTCACCATCCGTACGAGGAACGGGCGCGGGTGGCGCACGTCCGCGCGGGCGTCGGCGCCGATCGCGTCCCACCGCAGCCAGGTGTCCTGGACGACGTCCTCGGCATCGGCCGCCGAGCCGAGCATCTCGTAGGCGATCGTGAAGAGGAGACCTCGGTTGGCGAGGAACGGGTCGTCGGACACCTTCACGACCCTACGGCCGTCGGTGGGGTTGTGGTCGGCCCTGCGAGAGGAGGGAGTCCGCACGCCGCAGCGAAACCGTCGGACTCGATACCGAGAGCGATGTTGCCTCGTGTCGTGAAGTTGGCGAAGGCGATGATGGCGGTCAGCTCGACGACGGCGGCCTCGCCGAGCTGCGCGACGAGCGACGCCACCATCTCGTCGGTCACCGTCGGCTCCGTCGTCGACATCGCCTCCGCGTACGCCAAGACCTCGCGCTCGAGCGGGGAGAAGACGTCGGACTCGCGCCACCGCGGGATCTCGCGCGCCTTCTCGATGTCGAGGTTCTTGTTGAAGGTCTCGAAGTAGTTGAAGTCCAGGCACCAGCTGCACCCCACCTGGGCGGCCACCGCCATGTGCGCGAACGACTTCAGCTGTTCGTCGCAGGCGTCCCACTTCTCGACCTTGGTACTGGCACCGCTCAGGGCCATCATGACCTTCTGGTTGTGCCAGTACACGCCGACCGACGCCGGCACCTGGCCGAGCTTCTTCTTCGCGAACCGCTTGATGACTGCGCCCTTGATGCCGGTGATCTCGGCGGGGGCGATGCGGGGTGATCCGTTCATGTCGACCTCCTGTGCGAGCGGGTATGACATGGAGACGCACACCGACCCCGGAACGTGACAGCGCACGATGATCCCGCTCGGATCGCACGTGACCTGAACCCGGGACCGATTCGCCGTAAGGTTTCGCCCACACGGCAAGAGGGCAAGACTGAGGTGGTGGAGTCCTCCGTGGCTCCCGGTCTCAGCACATCCGCACTCCGCCGGCGTGGTCGGCGTAGGCAGAAGGAGATCCACATGAGCGAACGCGATCCCGAGACAGAAGGCCCCGCGGACGGTGGCGCCGAGGGTGTCCCCGGTGTGCACGACGGTGGCGCGGACGGTGGTGCCGACAGCGGTGCCGAGGGTCCCGCCGACGGTGGCGCCGAGGGCGTTCCCGGTGTGCACGACGGTGGCGCGGACGGTGGTGCCGACAGCGGTGCCGAGGGTCCCGCCGACGGTGGCGCCGAGGGCGTTCCCGGTGTGCACGACGGTGGGGCAGACGGCAGCGCATGACAGCTGATCGGATCGGGGCGCCCCTCTCCGAGGGGCGCCCCGCTGTCGTTCCTGAGGCGGCGTGGGCGAGCCCGGTGGCACGCCTGCTGGGCAGGCCGCTGGAGGAGTTCGCGTCGACCTACTGGGGCCGTGAACCGCTCCTGGCGACGGCCGCCGAACGCGACGGCGGGTTCGAGGACCTGCTCGACGAGGACGCGGTCGACGCGCTCCTCTCCGAGCACGGTCTGCGTACGCCGTTCCTCCGGGTGGCGCGCGACGGGACGACGCTGCCGAACCGCGACTTCACCGCCGGGGCCGGCGTCGGTGCGGGCATCACCGACCAGGTCGACGACTCCCGCCTGAGCACGCTCTTCGGCGACGGCGCGACGTTGGTGCTCCAGGGGCTGCACCGCACGTGGCCGCCGCTCGTACGCTTCGTCGCAGATCTGGCCGAGGAGCTCGGCCACCCCGTGCAGGCCAATGCATACGTCACCCCGCCGCAGGCGCAGGGGTTCGACGACCACTATGACGTTCACGACGTGTTCGTGCTGCAGGTCAGCGGTGAGAAGGAGTGGCGTATCCGCCCTCCGGTCCTCGAGGCGCCGCTGCGTGATCAGCCGTGGACGGAGCGCCGCGCCGCGGTTGCGCACGCCGCGCAGGAGCCGCCGCTGATCCGTACGGTCCTGCGGCCCGGCGACTGCCTCTATCTGCCCCGCGGATATCTGCACGCGGCCACCGCGCTCGGAGACGTCAGCACGCACCTCACGCTCGGCGTCCATGCCTGGACCCGGCACGCGCTCGCCGGTGAGGTCCTCCAATCGGTGCTCCGGTCGCTCACCGACGACCCCGCGATCCGCGCGTCCCTCGACGTCGGCGTCGATCTCGGGGACGAGCAGGCGATCGGTGACGATCTCGACCTCGTACGCGACCGACTGGCCTCGGCGATCGCAGACCTCGACCGTGCCGCCGTCGCTCGTCGGCTCGAGGGTGCCTCGCGTCGCGCTGGCAGGCCCGCGCCCGTCGGCCCCGTCGCGCAGCTGCGAGCCTCGCAGCAGCTTCAGCCGGACGACGTGGCGACGTTGCGTGAGCACCTGCACGGAGAGCTGCGCCTGCGCGACAACGGTGGCGCCGATCTTGTGAGCCGTGCGGGGACGGTCCGGCTCGATGCCGCGGACCTTCCTGCGGTCCGCGAGCTGCTGGTCTCGCGGGAGATCCCGGTCGGGACGCTCGGGATCGACCTCGCGCGCCGTCTGCTGGCACGGGCAGTCGTGGTCCGTGGCCGCTGATCCCGTGCCGACCGAGGCGCCGGCCGCCGAGCCGTTCCGTTGTGCGACGGCGGCGCGGCGACGTGAGGACCCGCTCGCGGCCACCGCGACTCCCGCGCGCCGCTGGCTCCTCGTCGAGCACCCCGGGCCGTGGCCGTTCAACGCCTTCGCGTCCGACGCGATCGAGCCGCACGTCCTGGCGGAGCTGGCTGCCGCGATCCGTCCCGCGCGGTCACGGCTGCTGATGATCCGCAGACCGGGACGTCAGGTGGTCGGTGCCGAGCGGCGCTGGGCCGTCCTGGACACCGAGCCGGGGCGCGAGCAGGTGTGGGGCACGTGGCGGGACAGCGCGGACCTCCGTGACGCCGCCGCCATCGTCGGCGAGCCGCTCCCGGAGGCGACGGGGCCGACGCCGACGACCCTCTTGGTGTGCACCCACGGCAGGCACGACGTCTGCTGCGCGGTCCGCGGTCGCCCCGTCGCGGCGGCTCTCGCCGAGCGCTGGCCCGAGGAGACGTGGGAGTGCTCGCACATCGGCGGCGACCGCTTCGCCGCCAACGTGATCGTGCTGCCCGGCGGCACGACGTACGGCAACCTCGATGCCGACAACGCCGTCGACATCGTCTCGTCCCACCTCACGGGCGCAGTCGTCCCGGCGTACCTGCGCGGTGTGGCGTCAGCGCCGCCGTACGGCCAGGCAGCGGTCATCGCGGCGTACGAGCGGTACGGGCCGTTGCCCGCCGAGGCGGTGCGCTTCGTCGACGGTCGTCAGGTCGGAGAGGGCCGGTGGATCGCCGACCTCGAGGTCGGCCAGGCGGGTCGAGCGGTGGCCCACGTGGTGGCCGAGGTCGAGGCGAGCGAACGACCTCCGACCCTCCTCACGTGCGCCGCGCACATGGAGACGTCGGCGAGGGCGTACACGGTGACGCGGATGGGCGAGGCCTAGGCGGACGCACAGCGCCGCTGTTTTTCGCCTTCCCAACCCGCCTCGCGCGGGTCTAGGGTGCGTGTGACCCTCGTCACAGGTCGGGAACCCGGAGGCTCACATGTCCGCTCGGTCCACATCCACCACTCGCCATGTCCGGACACCGCTCCGGCTGCTGGCGATCGGGCTGTCGCTGGCGCTGGTCGCCGCGTTCGGGCCACCTGCGGCCACGGCGAGCGGACCGGGACACTCCGGTGACGCGCCCTACCGTGGCAAGGTGATCTCGCAGCTGCGACACATGACACTGGAGCAGAAGGTCGGTCAGCTCTTCGTCATCGAGGTGGCCGGGCGCGACGCCGACAACCCGAGCGATGCCGCCAAGGCGATCAACCGGCGGATGTACGGCGTGGACACCCCCGCCCAGGCTGTCGCGAAGTACCAGCCCGGCGGCGTCATCTACTACACGACACGCAACAACGACGAGAACATCGGCGACCCTGCGCAGGTCGCGACGTTGTCCAACGGCCTTCAGCGTGCCGCGTTGTCCCTGCCGTCCCGCATCCCGCTGCAGATCTCGGTCGACCAGGAGGGCGGTGCACTCGTCGCCCGCTTCGGGCCTCCCGCGACCCAGATGCCCGGCAACATGGCGCTCGGTGCAGGCCGGTCGACACGAGATGCTCGACGCTCGGCCGAGGTCATCGGCACCGAGCTCGATGCCGTCGGGGTCACTCAGGACTACGCTCCCGTCGCCGACGTCAACGTCAACCCCAACAACCCGGTCATCGGGATCCGGTCGATCGGGTCCGACCCGGGGCTGGTCTCGCGTCTGGTCGCCGCCCAGGTCCGCGGCTACCGTGCCGGCGGGGTCTCCGCCGTCGCCAAGCACTTCCCGGGGCACGGCGACACCGCCAAGGACAGCCACTTCGGTCTCCCCGAGGTGACGCACGACCGAGCCGAGCTGGAAGCGATCGACCTCCCGCCGTTCCGGGCCGCGATCGACGCCGGGATCGAGTCGATCATGACGGCGCACATCGTCCTGCCGGCGATCGACCCCGGTGTGCCGGCGACCATGTCGCACAAGATCCTGACCGGTCTGCTGCGCGAGGAGCTCGGGTTCGAGGGCCTCATCGTCACCGACGCGCTGGACATGCAGGGCGCCACCGCGACCTACCCGCCGGACGTCGCGCCCGTCCGCGCCTTCCTCGCGGGAGCCGACCAGCTGCTCGTGCCGCCGCAGATGGACACCGCCTACAACGCCGTGCTCGACGCCGTCCGCAGCGGCGAGATCAGCAAGCAGCGTCTCGACGAGTCGGTCTACCGCATCCTGCTGCACAAGCACCGCCGCGGGATCTTCGGTGACCCCTACGTCGACCCGGTGGCGGCCACCCACGTCGTCGGAGCCCCCGAGCACGTGGCCGACGCCCAGGCCATCACCGACCGGACGACCACCCTGGTCAAGAACGACGACGCGCTCCTGCCGCTCACGG
The DNA here is from genome assembly GCF_019550915.1 of Mumia sp. zg.B17. Taxonomy (GTDB): domain Bacteria; phylum Actinomycetota; class Actinomycetes; order Propionibacteriales; family Nocardioidaceae; genus Mumia. The sequence goes on along the minus strand of NZ_JAHWCI010000005.1, from coordinate 372,459 downwards.
CCGGACCTCGTCGGGTGCTCGTCACCGGTTGGGGCGTGGGGACGACGCAGACGATCGCGAGCACGATGGCGGCGCGGGGGGCGACGACCCAGGTGCTCGAGTCCGGCACGACACCGTCGGCGACTGCGATCGCCAACGCCGTGACAGCAGCGCGAGCGTCCGACCTCGTGGTGGTGACGACCAACAACGCCTACGGCTTCAACCCGGACACCGGCCAGCCGACCGCGGCCGCGGTGGCGCAGACCGCGCTGGTCCGGGCGCTGCTGGCGACGGGGACGCCGGTCGTGGCCGTGGCGGTCCGCAACCCGTACGACGTCGCGTCGTTCCCCGCGGCGCCCACCGTGCTGGACACGTACGGGTACACCGCGCACCAGATGGACTCACTGGTCCGCGTCATGTTCGGCGAGCTCGAACCCACCGGGAAGCTTCCGGTCTCGATCCCGCGGGCGGACGGCACGGGCGACCTGTTCCCGTTCGGGCACGGGCTGGGCTACTGACGGGAGCGTCTGCGGCTATCGGTCCGTGTGAGGCTGTCCCCGCAGGAGGGGCAGCCGGACCGTGACGCACAGCCCACCGGCAGGCCGAGGGGCGAGGGTCAGAGTGCCAGCGTGCGCGCGGGCGATGTGCTGGACGATCGCCAGGCCGAGGCCGACCCCGGAGTGGTCGGCGTGGATGCGATCGGTGCCGCGCCGGAACGGCTCGGCCAGTGTCGCGACGAGCTGCGGGCTGAGCAGCTCGCCGGTGTTCTCCACGGTGAGCAGCACGCTGGCGGGCTCGACTCCCGTGGTCACCTGCACGTGGCCGTGCGCCGGCAGGTTGTGGACGATCGCGTTGTGGATGAGGTTGGTGGTCAACTGCAGCAACAGCGTGGGCGAGCCGCTGGTCGTCGCGACGTCACCGGAGGTCTGGATGCTGACGCCGCGCCGTTCCGCGAGCGGGAGCAGGGTCTCGGTGGCCTCTTCGGCGAGCAGCGACAGGTCGACAGGCTCGTGGGTGAAGGAGCCCTGGTCTGTGCGGCTGAGCAGGAGCAGGGCTTGGGTGAGCTCGATCGCCCGGGTGTTGACTGCCGAGAGACGTTCCACGAGCTCCCCCGTGTCGCGGCTCGGGTCCTTCCGAGCGAGATCGAGGAGCGTCTGCGTCACCGCCAGCGGCGTACGCAGCTCGTGCGAGGCGTTGGCCGCGAACCGCTGCTGCTCGGCGACGTGCGCCTCGAGTCGTCCCAGCATGGTGTCGAAGGCGTCGGCGAGCTCACGGAACTCGTCGTGTCGACCGTCGAGGTCGATCCGGTGCGAGAGCTCGCCGGTCGCCGCCCGACGCGTGGCAAGGGTGATGCGGGTCAGTGGAGCGAGCATCCGACCGGCGAGGAACCAGCCTCCGGCGAGACCGACCAGGAGCAGGACCGCCAGTGCTTGAGCAGCTCTCGGTGCGAAGGCTTCCAGCAGGTCGGAACGTGTGGGGGTGAAGGGGCCGGGGCCGAGGTTCGCATGGTCGGGCACATAGCGCAGGAGGAACACCCAGACCGTGGCGAGGAGCAGGGCACCGGCGACCATCAAGAAGCCGGCATAGCTGAGGGTGAGCTTGAGCCGCACGCTCATCCCGGGCGCCCTAGCCACCGCGTGCTCCCTCGCGCCCCACGTGCGTCTGCGTGTCGAGGCGATACCCGACGCCGGGAACCGTGGCGATCAGCCCGGGTTCCCCGAGTCGCTTGCGGAGGCCGGAGACGGTGATGCGTACGGCGTTGGTGAACGGGTTCGCGTTCTCGTCCCACGCCCGCTCGAGAAGCTGCTCCGCGCTGATGACGCCACCCTCGGCAAGGACGAGGATCTCGAGGACGGCGAACTGCTTGCGGGTGAGCGGGACGTAGCGGCCGTCTCGATAGACCTCGCGGCGGAACGGGTCGAGTCGCAGGCCGGCCACCTCGTGCACGGGCGGTCTGCTGTGCGCGCGGCGACGATCGAGCGCCCGCAACCGCAGCACCAGCTCCCTCAGCTCGAACGGCTTGGTGAGGTAGTCGTCGACACCCAGCTCGAACCCTGACGCCTTGTCGTCGAGGCGGTCGGCGGCGGTGAGCATGAGGATCGGTGTCCCGGCCCCGGAGTCGACGATGCGCCGGGCGATCTCGTCTCCGGACGGGCCGGGGATGTCACGGTCCAGCACGGCGATGTCGTAGGCGTTGACGCTGAGCAGCTCCAGAGCGGTGTCACCGTCGCCCGCGATGTCGGCGGCGATCGCCTCCAGCCGGAGGGCGTCGCGGACCGCCTCCGCCAGGAACGGCTCGTCCTCGACGACCAGTACGCGCATCCTCCGATGGTAGGGAGTGGGCACCTATCGCCGCCGTATCGAAATCTGCGTACGCCCTGACAACACGCCCTTTCCTTGACTGGCGGCATGTCCCGTACCCAGGAACCGCGAGCGGCAGCGCGCCGCACCCGATCGATCCTCCTCACGGTCACGGTCGCGGCCGCGGCTGCCGCCACCGCCGCGCTGTGGGTGACCGTTCTCGGCATCCCGCAGACCGGCGTTCCCGCGGAGACCCGTGCCGTCGGCGCGAGCGGCAGGATCGCCGAGGGCGCGTCCGTCCTCGCCGAGATCCCTGCGGTGACGAACCTCGACCCAAGGCTCCGTACGGCGCTTCGCCGGGCGGCGACCGATGCGGCCGACGACGGTGTCGAGCTCGCCGTCAACAGTGGATGGCGCTCGTCCGACTACCAGGAGCAGCTCTTCCGAGAGGCCGCGGAGAAGTACGGCTCGGACGAGGAGGCCAGGCGGTGGGTCGCCCGGCCCGGGGCCTCGGTGCACGAGGCCGGGGACGCTGTCGACATCGGTCCGTCGACGGCCACGGCATGGCTGGCCGAGCACGGCGCCTCCTTCGGGCTCTGCCGGATCTACGACAACGAGCCGTGGCACTATGAGCTGCGAACCGACGCCGTGGCTCATGGTTGCCCACCGACCTACGCCGACCCGACCGACGACCCGAGGATGCAGCGGTGATCATCGACCGGTACGGCGGCATCGGCCTCGTCATGCTGGCTCTTCTGCCGGCGGCAGCAGTGGTCGCGTGGGCGCTGGCACGCGTACGCCGTCGCGCAGGGAGCCCGACGAGATCGGCGTGGCGGGTGTCGCTCACCGAGGTCGGCATCGTGTACGGGACGGCACCGTGGGTCTGGCTCACCATGGAGCCGGGCAACCCCGCTGAGACCGGCACGGTGAGCCTGGTGCCGCTCCGGGACGTCGTCACCATGCCGCCGTACCAGGTCGTCGGGAACCTGTTGGTGTTCGCGGTGCTCGGCCTCCTGATCCCCGTGAGGTTCCGGGCACTCGCCTCGGTCCCGCGGGTCATGGTCGTCGCGGCCTTCTGCTCGCTGCTGATCGAGGTCACGCAGTACGTCGTCCAGCTGGGGCGCGTGGCCTCGGTCGACGACATCCTGCTCAACAGCGTCGGCGCAGGTCTCGCCGCTCTCGTCTCGCGCCCGTGGTGGCGCCGGTCGCGAGGGGCCGGCACGGCGTCGCGGCGGGAGCAGCCACGCGCGATCGCGTGAGCGCCACGACCATCAGGACCGACATCATTCCTCCGAAGATGCCGAACGCGCCCGCGAGCGACACACCACCTGCCACCGCGCCGAAGGTGGCCATCGCCGCCGGCATGAGGCAGTCGTCGCCGAGGCGCTGGATGGAGCCGAGGCGACCGAGGAACTGGGGCGCGACGCTCCGGACGAAGACGGCATAGAGCAGCGCTGAGGCGGCTCCTGCAGTGAGACCGATGATCACGCACGACGTGGCCGTGACGAGGACCGTGGGTGTCGCGAGGAGGACGATCGCGAGCCCCTGCACGACGAGCAGCGTGAATGCCAGTGGGGCGGGCCGGTGGGGTTGCCAGCGGATCATGACGGCTCCGCCCACGAGTGCGCCACACGCGACCAGGGCCTGGAGCACGCCCAGCGTCCCCGCGCCCCACTCCGCGTCGCGCACGCGGAGGGCGAGACCGAGCCCGAGCGCCGGCCCGACGGCGAGATTGAGGCCCGAGAGGGTGATCACGAGCGTCCTCGTCGTCCGGGTGGTCCTCAGGTGCCCGAACCCCTCCCCGATGGCGCGCAGCACCGGGGCCGGATCCATCCGGGGCATGGGGAACCGGAGGCGGAGCGCCACCGCCAGATAGCCGAGAACCCCGAGGTAGGTGATCGCGTTGAGCGCGGCACTGACCGTCAGCCCTCCGAAGGCGACCAGTCCACCGCCGATCGCGGCGCCCGTCATGGCGCCGAGACGTGCGGAGGTCTGGCTCGCCCCTCCGTACGCGGACAGGTCGTCCTCTCGCACGAGGTGACGACCGAGGGTGACGGCGGCCGGCTCGAAAATCGCGTCGCAGAGTCCGAAGCCGATCGCGGCGACGGCGAGCAGGGCGATCGACTCTCCTGCCAGGACCGCGACCGCGATGGTGCCGAGGAGGACGAGCACACGAGCCGCGGTCGTCATGGTGAGGATCCGGCGTACGTCGAAGCGGTCGGCGACCGCCCCGCCGACCAGGAGGGCGGCGGCCCGGGGGAGCGTGCCGGCGGCAACGACCAGGCCGGCGACAGCGGGACTCGCGAGCTGCACCGCCGTCCACGCGAGAGCGATGATCCATGCGGCGTCGCCGGCGTCCGAGACACCCTTGACCACGAACCACCCGTGGACCATCCGATCTCGGGCGAAGGGCGGCACGGTCGACGTCGTCGTCACGGCGCGCTGGGGAAGCCGTGGGTGAAGACGAAGACCGGCTCTCGACCTTCGCCGTCGTCGACGTCGATCGCGCCGCGCCACTCGCGCCAGGTCCGGACGAGGGCCTGGTGGAGCGCGTCCAGCTCCGCGGGTGTGGCGGAGGCGATCAACCCGCTGTTGAACGCGGCACGACGCCACTCTTCGCCCGCACCGTCAGACGCCCGCTTCCACGCTGCGAGCTTGGCGAGCTGGTGGTCGATGTTGACCCGCTCCGCGGCCTTCGCCTCCATCCGCGCAGCAGGGTCGGTGTTGAAGTCGTCGACCGACCAGGAGATCGAGCTCTGCACCAGTCGCCACCAGCTCGTCCGGGCGTCGGTTGCCAGCTCCGTCGCCTGGGAGACGACTCCGGCGCGTTCCAGCATCCGGAGGTGGTGGCTGATGCTTCCGACCTGCTGGTCGAGCGCGCGGGCCAGCGTGCTCACCTGGCACGGCCCGTGCAGATAGAGGTACTCGATCATCCGTCGCCGGGTCGGCTGCATCACGGCGCGCAGTGTCTCGATGGACGTCATGTCGCGACGCTAAGTTCGGTGGAGCAGTTGGACAACAGTTCTTGTACATCTCCGCCGAGCCGCTGCGGGCGCTACTGCCAGGTGATGCTCACGGTCTCAAAACCTGCCGCTGCGAGGAACGTACGGAGCCACTGCTCGGTGTTCGCGCGCGCACGGTCGACCAGCTCGGACTCGTCGGCTGCCTTGTCGATCCGGGCCTTCGCGGTCCGGAAGACCGGACTGTCGTCGGTCGGGTTCTCGGCGAAGAAGTCCTCGACGCGGTCGGCGACGCCCCGCTGGCGCGAGACGATCCGTACCGACTGCTCGTCGATCTCGGCGCCGCTCAGCGTCGGCTGCGGGAGGGTGATCCTGATCGTGCTGGAGTCCTCCTCGACCGCGACGGAGTCCGCGTCGAGGCGGCTGAAGTCGACGGTGGCACCCACCGAGCCGGTCACGATGGCGACGACGCGTTGGCCCGAGACGAAGCCGGGGACGAACTTCGTGTCGTTCTCGATGTCCACGTCCTGGGTGAAGTTGCCCTCGGCCGCGGTGAACTCCTCGAGCGTACGGATCCGTTCGAGCATCGTCGGCCCCGAGCGATCGACCGTCTCGGAGCCGAAGGGGTTGAAGCCGTCAAAGATGTTGAGGCGATCGATCGCCATCACAGCAGCGATGGTGAGCAACGACGACGCGATCACCAGAGCGATCACGGTCTTGAACGCGGTCACACCGCTGCGCTGGAAGGCCACGGGCGTCAACATAGTGGCTCGACACGCGTCTGTGGTCCGGCCAGGGCCGCCGACTCGGCGCCTTCGGGCTCCGGTGCTCTGCCATAGTGCGGGGATGACTTCCTGGGTGCGCACCGCCGTCTCGTCAGTCCGGCAGGCGTACCGCGCGAGTGGTGCCGACCGACCGTTCGGCGACCCGCTGCCCGCGCACGGGGTCGCGATGGAGGGCTACTTCTGGCGGTTCACCGACCCCGCGTCGGGTCGCGTCGTGATCGCGCTCGACGGGGTGAACCAGGCCGCCGACGGGACGTGGTCGACGCTGGGACTCGCGGCTCACCCGGGCGGCTTCCTCCGCACCACGGCGCACCCGGCGGGCTCTGCCGCCGCGGACGGGCTGGGAGTGCTGTCGGGAGAGGCCTTCCACGGCACACCGGACAGCCTGCGGGTCGATCTCGGCCCGGACGCGCGGCTCGACGTCAGGGTCACGACCCCGGTGCCGTGGCCGCGTCGGAGCGTGGGTGGATCGAGTGTGTTCCAGGCCGTGCCTGGTCTCAACCAGTACTGGCACCCGTGGCTTCTCGGCGGGTCTGCGTACGGCCAGGCCGTCGTCGGGACGGAGACCTGGGACCTCGACGGGTGGTCGGTGTACGCCGAGAAGAACTGGGGCAAGGGCGGGTTCCCCGACTCCTGGTGGTGGGGGCAGGCCCAAGGGTTCGCCGAGCGGTCGGTGTGCGTCGCCTTCGCCGGCGGAGAGGTGACTGCCGGCCCGATCCGGACCACGGTGACCGCCGTCGTCGTGCTCCTGCCCGACGGCCGGTTGGTCCGGCTGGGCGACCCGGTCGTGTCGCCGGTCCGTGCGGAGGTGAGTGACGAGCGTTGGACGCTGCGCGGGCGCAGTGCCCAGTGGCAGGTCGAGATCGAGGGCTCGGGCAATCTGGCGAGCGCGCACGTGCTTCCCGTTCCCCTCCCTGCGCAGCGGCGCAACGTGCCGGGTGCGATCGAGCATCTCGGCGCCACCATGCAGGTGACGGTGCGTCGCCGGGGACGGCGTGTCTGGGAAGGCGAGTCCCACCTCGCCGCACTCGAGCACGGCGGTATCGACCGGGCGCGCGCCGAGGTCGTACGCCGTGGCGGCGGGCCGGACGCCGTGGATGCCCCGCCGTTGTCGTAGCCGAGGCCTGACACCGGCGCGGCCTTATCGTGGCGGTGTGAGCGACGCCGCGGCGCATCTGCAGGTCCTGGTGATCGGCCTCGACCCCTTCCGGGTTCCCGGACCGTGGGATCCGGAGCCGGTCGCCGAGGCGATCGAGAGCGGCATGGCCGACCTGGCCGCCCGCGGTCATGACGCCGAGGCATGTCTGGTGGGGCTGGACGGCAGCGACGACATCCGCACGCGCGTCAGCAGTGCGCTTCGAGCGCGCCCTTGGAACTGTGTTGTCGTCGGCGGTGGTCTCCGCAAGGATGAGGACCAGCTCGAGCTCTTCGAAACGGTCGTCAACCTGGTCAGGCGTCACGCCTCTCAGGCGACCATCGCCTTCAACAGCACGCCCCACGACCTCGCAGACGCGGTCGTCCGATCTCTGCGATGAGCCCACGCCCAGGACCCGGCATCTGAAGGGATCCCCATGAACATCACTGCCCCCGACGGAACTCGCCTCGGCTATCGCCGAGTCGGTGCTGGCTCGCCGCTGGTGTGCGTCCCGGGAGGTCCGGCGTTGCCCGCCGACTACCTCGGCGACCTGGGCGGCATCAGCGACGAGGCGGAGCTGGTGCTCCTCGACCCCCGGGGGACCGGTGCGTCCGAGGCGCCCGCCGACCCCGCGACGTACCGGTGCGACCGGCTGGTCGACGACGTCGAGGCGCTGCGGTTGCACCTCGGCCTGGACACGCTCGCGCTGCTCGGCCACTCGGCCGGGGCGAACGTCGTCTACCGATACGCCGAGCAGTATCCGGACCGCGTCGAGCGACTCGTGCTGATCACTCCGAGCACTCGGGCCGTCGGCGTCGAGATCAGCGACGAAGCCCGGTCCGAGGTGGCGCGCTCGCGAGCGGCCGAGCCCTGGTACGCCGACGCGGCGGCCGCGCTCGACCGCATCCAGTCCGGCGCTCCCGACGAGGCGGACTGGGCCGCGATCACCCCCTTCACCTACGGGCGGTGGGACGACGAGGCCGCCGCGTACGACGCCGAGATGGACGCGGCTCGCAACCCGGTGGCAGCCCAGGAGTTCGGCGCCGACGGGGCCTTCGAGCCCGAAGCCACGCGGGCCGCCCTGGCAGCGCTCGACATCCCGGTCCTCGTCCTCGCTGGGAGCGTGGACGTGGGCAATCCGGTCGGCCCGTTGAAGGAGCTCGCCGCCCTGTTCCCGCGCGGAGAGCTCGCGGTGCAGGACGGCGCCGGCCACTTCCCGTTCTTCGACGACCCGGCGGCCTTCCGCGCACTCGTGGCCGGGTGGTTGGCGCGCTGAGGCCGGTCGGGCGACCGTGTCAGTGGTTGCCGAGCACGGCCCACGCGATCAGGCTGTCGATCCGCCGGACGTCCGCGCCCTTGCTGAGCTTGACCTTGATGTGGCCGGCGCGCGTCCAAAGCTCGATCTCCGAGTTCCAGTCGAGCCGGCCGGCGTTCTCCGACGACCACATGTTGATCGTGTTGTACGGAAGCGAGTAGATCTCGACCTTCTTGCCGGTCAGCCCTTGTGCGTCCCGCACGATCAGGCGTTTCGACGTGAAGACGGCGCTGTCGCGGAAGGTCTTGAAGGCGGCGACGGGTTCCTCGCCCGGCACCAGCAGTGGCCTCACGTCCTCGGGGATCGGGATCTCGTTCTGCAAGGTCCAGGCGGCGATCGGGGCGGTTTCCATGCGGGTGCTCCTCAGAGCTCGATGACGATGTCGCGGAACAGACTGCCGTACAAGCGCCGTCAGACGGCCGTGTTCCGGATCATCTGCTGGAGGACCTTCACCGTCGTCGCATAGTCGGCGTCGTCGATGCCGCGATGGATCGCCTCCCGGATCGCCGGGGTGTGCTGCTTGAACGCGACACGAGCCTCCTCGCCCGCATCGGTGAGCCAGAGCCTCCCCTCGGCATCGCGAGTCAACCATCCGCGGTCCAGCATGACCTCCGCTTCGGCAGCGAGGTCGTCCTCGACTCTGAGGTAGGAGCTCATGGCCTGCTGGAGGTCGGGGACGGTCATGCCGTGGCCGTCGGAGGAGATGTCGTTCTTCGACAGGTTGCGCAGCAGCCAGAACTGCGGCTGGGTGAAGCCGAGCGCGGCTTGCTTCGCGCGGATGAACGCGATCACCGACTCGTAGGCGACCCCGGTCCAGTAGGCGACCGGTTGCGCGGTCACGTCGGCGTCTGCGGTTTGCTGTGTCGTCATTCGACGACCGTAGGACTTCAAGCAACGTTGAGGTCAACACGCGGGTTTGTGGTGCAGGTCACAGGGAACAAGACGGACAGCGCAGCGCTCTGGAGGTCCCCATGCCCGCACCCCGCCCCGCCCGACGTCCTCTCGCCGCAGTCTTGGCCGCCACGGCCGCGGTGCTGCTCGGCGCCTCGTTGCTCGCGGCTCCGCCGGCCGCCGCAGCACCTGACGGCCCCGCGCCCGGGAGCCCCGGCGCCAAGAGCACCTGGACCGAGGCCGACAAGACCGGCTTCGGCACCGCTCGGGCCCGCCGCAGCAACGTGTGGTTCACACTCCAGCGTGGCCGGGTCAGCGAGGTCTTCTATCCCGATCTGTCGACACCGAGCGTGCGGAGCCTCGAGCTCGTCGTCACCGACGGCAGGAGGTTCACCGACCGCGAGTCCGTCGACATGCGTCCGGCCACCACGCGACCTGACGCACGCAGCCTCCGGTTCCGCCAGGTCGGCGGGCGAGCCGGTCGCTATCGCATCGTCAAGCAGGTGACGACCGACCCGCGCCGCGCGGCCCTGGTCGTCCGTGTTCGTCTGCAGTCGCTGGACGGGCGCCGCTACCGCCTGTTCGTACGGCACGACCCGGCCCTGAACAACGGCGGAATGGATGACCGTGCCCGTACGGTCGGCCGGACGCTGGTCGCCAGTGACGGCCAGGTCGCGACCGCGCTGCGGTCCCGTCCGCGCCTCGGCGCGAGCAGCAACGGGTACGTCGGTCGTGCCAGCGACGGGTGGCGTGACCTGCGCCGTGACCACCGCCTCGACCGGCGCCACCGCTCGGCCGGACCCGGCAACGTCGTCCAGACCGCCCGCGTCAGCCGTGTCACTGGTCTGCCGGGGCTACAGCGCGCCACGCTCACCCTGGGGTTCGGGCGACGCCCGGCTGCAGCACGTGCGACCGCCGCCGCGAGCGCCCGTACGGCGTGGTCCAGCATCCAGCGCCGGTACGACCGCGGGTGGCACCGCTATCTCGCCTCGCTGAAGCGGGTTCCCGCGTCGGCAGCTCCGGTCCGGCGGCAGTACCTCGCTTCCGCGCTCGTGCTGGCCGCCGCCGAGGACAAGCGCAACCCCGGTGCCGTCGTCGCCTCGCCGTCCGCGCCGTGGGTGTGGGGCGACGAGGTCCCCGACCTCTCCTCGCCGTCCGGCGCCTACCACCTCGTCTGGTCACGCGACTCGTACGAGTTCGGCAGCGCGATGTGGACCATGGGGGACAAGGCGGCGGCGCGACGCATCGTCGACTGGCTGTTCCGAGTGCAGCAGAAGCCCGACGGATCCTTCCCACAGAACTCCGACGTCGAAGGCGATCCGGTGTGGTCTGAGCTCCAGCTCGACGAGGTGGCGCTGCCGATCGTGCTCGCGCGGCTGACCGGCAAGACCGACCGCGCGACGTACCGGGGGGTGAAGCGCGCGGCAACCTTCCTCGAGCGTTTCCGCGACGAGGAGACCGGGCGTCCCGCGCCGTTCTCACCGCAGGAGCGCTGGGAGAACCAGTCCGGCTACTCGCCGAACTCGATCGCCGCGCAGATCGCCGGCCTGGTGTGTGCCGCCGACATCGCGCGCAGGAACGGCGACCAGGAGTCCGCGCGTCGCTGGCTCCGGCTCGCCGACCGCTGGGCGTCCCAGGTCAAGGGCTGGACGGTCACCACGAACGGACCGCTCTCGACGCGCCCCTACTTCCTGCGGCTCACCAAGAACGGGCTCCCCGACACGGCTTCGCCGTACGAGATGGGTGACGGGGGACCCGTCAGCATCGACCAGCGCCGGGTGGTCGACCCGAGCTTCCTCGCCCTCACCCGGTGGGGGATCCTCCCCGCGAACGACCCGGTGATCGCGTCGTCTCTCGCTGTCGTCGACCAGGAGCTGAAGGTGCAGACGCCGAACGGTCCGTTCTGGCGGCGGTTCAGCTTCGACGGGTACGGCGAGACACGCGAAGGCCGGCAGTGGGAGATCACCGAGCCGGGCACGGCCACCACGCTCGGCCGGGCCTGGCCGCTCCTCACCGGTGAGCGGGGTGAGCAGGAGGTGGCCGCCGGGCGCGACGCGTCGTCGTACCTCGCTGCGGTGGCGGCGGCCGCCAACGAGAGCGACATGATCTCCGAGCAGGTGTGGGACGGCCGACCACCGACGGGCAGGCCGTGCTGCCAGCTGGGAGAGAACACGCGTGCCGCGACGCCGCTGGTCTGGTCGCACGGGCTCGTGGTGAGGCTGGCCTGGTCGATGCAGCGCGGCCGGCCGGCGGACCAGCAGGACGTGGTGGCGCAGCGATACCTCGACTGACGGCGACCGGCGGCGCGCGATCCCGTCCCCGCCCCGATGTGTGCAGTTGGTACCGGAATCCCCGCCGAGAACCTTGACCAACTGCACACATCGGGGACGGGGCGGCACCCATGTGACGTTCGACCGTGCGACGGGCTGACGGCTGGTCAGGCCGGGAGAGGGATGCCGGTGTGGACCTCGAGCGCGTCGACCACCGCGTCCTGGAACCCAGGATCCGACGCGGCGGGATGAGGCGCCTGCGCAGCCTGGTGATACCAGTAGCCGCCCGTGCGCGGGTCGATCGAGTCCGTGTCGGCGGTCGCGAGCCACACCTGGGTCCGGTGACCGTCCTCCAGGCTCTCCGGCGCCGACGGGCCACCCATCCGGGTCGGCACCCAGCCGGGGTCGACGGCGTGCGACAGGGTGTGCGGCAGGCGCCGAGCCAGCGCCAGGGCCAACGCCGTGACGAAGAGCTTGCTGTCTCCGTACGAGGTGCGGCCGGGCCGCGCGAAGTCGGGAGCCAGACGTTGCGGTGAGCCGGAGTGGTGCAGCCCGCTGCTGAGGAAGATCGCCCGCTGCGGCGGCGTCATCGTCGCGGTGAGGACGAACGGTGCCACTGTGTTCACGGCGAGGACGTCGTCGCCGCGCATGACGCCGGCGTTGTGGACGACGGCGTCGAACCGGCCGATCGCGTCAGCCCGTCGCGCGACCTCGACGGTCTCCTCGCGGTGTGAGAGGTCGCCGTAGACGACGTCGTACATCTGCTCGAGGACGCGTACGTCCTCGATGCGGTCGGCGTTGCGGGCGTGCAGTACGACGTCGTGCCCGCCCGATGCGAGAGTCGTGGCGGTCGCGAGTCCGAGCCCCGTCGACGCTCCTGTCACCAGCAGCAGTGCCATGATCGCTCTGAACCAGAGGAGTCGTTCATGCTCCTCACTGTAGGGAGGTTGCGATGCAGATCTGTGCGACGTGCGGCGTCGAGTACAGCGAGCCGCTCCCCGAGGTGTGTCCGATATGTGCCGACGAGCGCCAGTGGGTGCCGGTCGACGGTCAGCGCTGGACCACGACGGCGGAGCTCGGCGCGGCAGGCCAGCGACTGGTCTGGACCGACCGCGAGCCAGGTCGTGCCGAGCTCACCACCGACCCGAAGGTGGGGATCGGTCAGACCGCGCAGCTGGTGACGACGGAGCAGGGATCGCTGCTGTGGGACCCGCCCGGCTACGTCGACGACGAGACCGCCGCCCGGATCCTCGATCGTGGTCCCGTGCTGGCGGTCGCCGCCAGCCACCCGCACATGTTCGGCGTCCAGACCGCGTGGGGTGACGCCCTCGACGCTCCCGTGCTGGTGTGCGCGTCGGACGAGGGCTGGGTCGGACGTCGTACGGAGCGCATCGGGCTCTGGGATGACGACCACGCGCTGGCGCCGGGACTGACCCTCCATCGCGTCGGCGGCCACTTTGCTGGCGCGGCGGTCGCTCACTGGGCCGGCGACGCCAGCGGGGGAGGTCTCCTGCTCTGCGGCGACACGGTGTTCCCGAACCCCGACCGGCGGTCGCTGGGCTTCATGCGCAGCTATCCGAACAAGATCCCGTTGTCGGCGACCGTCGTCCAGGCGATCGCCGACCGGCTGAGCACCCTCGACTTCGACCGCATCATCGGCAACTTCGGCAACCCGATCGACGGTGACGCGAAGGCCGTTCTCGCGTACTCCGCCGCCCGCCACATCGCCTGGGTGCGCGGCGACCACGACGACGAGACCGGCATCCGGACCGACGGCTGAGGCAGGCTCAGCGGTGCGGGCTCGGGCGATAGACGAGCTCCTGGGTGCGGCCGTCGAGGGTACGGGCCTCCAGCAGCTCGAGGTCGAAGTCGGCGGCGCCGCCGAAGATGGGGGCCGTCCCCGTCTGACCGCTGATGACGGGAAAGAGGGTCACCTGGAGGCGGTCGACGAGGCCGGCCGCCATCAGCGCGCGGTTCATCGACAGGCTGCCGTGCGAGCGCAGCGGCACGTCGGACTCCGCTTTGAGACGGGCGACGACGTCCACGGCGTCGCCGCTCGCGACGCTCGCGTTCGGCCAGTCGAGCGGTCCTGTGAGGGTCGACGAGACCACGGTCGTCGGCATGCTCACCATGCGGTCGTTGATCGGGTCTGCCCCTGGTGTCCTCTCGGCGCTCGGGCCCAGGATCTCGACGAACTCCCGATAGGTGTTCGCGCCGAGGACCATCCTCTGCTCGGCCTCGTACTGGGCGAGGCGGTGGGCGAGGAACTCAGGGCCCTGCTTGCCCCAGTATCCGCCCCAGTCGCCACCCTCTCCGTACGAACCGAAGCCGTCGAGGGTGGAGACGATGTCGAACGTGTAGCTGGCGGTCATGCTGATCTCCTCGCGGGGCTGGGTCGACTCTCTGCAGAGGAGACCGGCTCCGCGCCGAAACTCATCGGCGTCGGCTAGAGCCAGCCACGTCGTTTGAACACGACGTAGAGCGTCGCGCACACCAGTGCCATCAGCGCGATGGCGAAGGGGTAGCCGAACAGCCATCCGAGCTCGGGCATGTGCTCGAAGTTCATCCCGTAGATCGTGCCGACGAGAGTGGGCGCGAAGAGGATCGCCGCCCACGAGGAGATGCGCTTGACCTCCTCGTTCTGGAGCAGGCTGGCCTCGGTCAGACGCTGCATCTCCTCGTTCTGCCGTTGGCCGACGAGCGTGGAGTTGACGGCGAGGATGTTCTGGAGGAGCAGCCGGAAGCCCTCCACCCGCTCGACGACCCGGATCACGTGGTCCTCGACGTCGCGCAGGTTGCGTCGCAGCTCCTCGTCGACCTCGTACTTCTCGAAGCCGCTGCGCAGCGCGTCGAGCATGCCGATGAGCGGGCGGGTGGCGCGTTGGAACTCGATGACCTCGCGAGACAGCTCGTAGATGCGTCGCGAGACCGCGGGGTCGCCGGCGAACACCTGGTACTCGATCTCGTCGATGTCGTTCTCCAACCCGTCGACGACCGGACCGTACTCGTCGACGACCTCGTCGAAGATGGCGTACAGGACGGCTTCCGGGCCGAGGGAGAGGAGGTCCGGCGCTGCCTCGAGGCGACTCCGGACGTGTCCGAGGTTCGGAGCCTCCGCGTGCCGGACCGTGACGACGAAGTCGGCGCCGGTGAAGACGTGGACCTCGCCGAACTCCACGCGCTCCTCGGCGTCGAGATAACGCGCCGGCCGCAGGACGGTGAAGAGGACGTCGCCGTAGCGCTCGAGCTTCGGGCGCTGGTGAGCACGGATCGTGTCCTCTACCGCGAGCTCGTGGAGTGAGAACTCCGCGGCGACCGAGTCGATCTCCTCGCGCGACGGACGGTAGAGGCCGATCCAGCCCATGCCGTGCTCGTCTCGCAACAGCTCGTAGGTGTCCTCGAGGGTCGGCGGCTCCACCTTGCGTGCCCCACCGACGTACACGGCGTTGTCGACGATCCCCATCGCTGCCTCCCCTCATTGCCACGCCGACCGTACCCCGCTGACGCGCGTGAGGCGCTGACGCCACCGGGATTCGGCAACCTCAGAAGGACCGGATCCGGCCGCGGCGCCGACACGCGGCGCGCGTTGCGACCGGCTTCTGCCGCAGTGGATGATGGGGCGTCGCGGGGGAGGCCTGCACGAGCCGATGGGGAGATCAGATGGCGGTCACGACCGCAGGTGTCGTCGATCGAGGGCTGAGGCGCACGGGCGATCCGCGCGTGTGGGGCACGACCATCGGCGCCGCGGGCGCCAGCGTGTTCGTCCATGCCAACCGGGGTGAGTTGCCGTCGACGGCCTCGATCGTTGCGGTGGTCCTGTGGGTGGGCGCCCTCGCGGCGTACGTCTGGGCGGTGTTCGTGAGGCCGCGCTGGTTCCCCGAGCCCGAGCCGGTCCGCGGCAGTGCCCCCTGGATCTATCTGGCCAGCGTCGTCGGCATGCTCGCCCTGGTCCAGGTCGGACAGATGGCGCTGGACGCGGGGGACAAGGTCGACGTCCTCCCGGCCGTCATCGTGCTCGCCGTCGGGCTGCACTTCCTGCCCTTCGCCCGGGCTTTCCACACGCCGATGTTCATCCGGCTCGGTCTGGCCATGGCCGCGCTCGGTGTCGTGGGGCTGGTGCTCGGCCTCGCGTGGACCGAGACGGCTGCCCCGGCGATCGCCGTACTCGCGGGCCTGGTCATGCTCCTCGTGATCACGGAGGCGGCCCTGCGGGACGACGGTCACGCGCCGTTCTGACCGGCCGGTTCGTTGCGGCGCGGGGTCGCACGGAGGATCGTGGTGCCGGTGCCTGAGGTAACACCCGTACCCGCCGAGCCCGCGGACGCGGGCGCCGTCCGCCAGATGGTGCGCAGCGCGTACGCGCCGTACGTCGCGGCCGTCGGAGGCGAGCCGGCGCCGATGAACACCGACTACGAGCGTGCCATCGAGGCCGGCGACGTCCACGTCGTCCGTGAGGACGGCGAGATCGCTTCTGTCGTGGTCACCCGGGGGGAGGGGGACCACCTCCTGATCGAGAACATCGCGGTCGCTCCCGCGCGGCAGTCGCAGGGACTCGGCCGGGCGATGCTGGTGTGGGCCGAGGCCCAGGCCGCGGCTCGCGGGTACGACGAGGTGCGCCTCTACACCCACGAGACGATGGTCGAGAACATCGCGTTCTATCGCCGGCACGGGTTCGAGATCACCCGCGTCGCCGCCGACGATCCGTACGGGCGGGTGCACCTGTGCAAGGTGCGCTCCTCGCCCTGACCGGGCGTCCTCGTACCTCTCGCCAAGCGCGCCGCGACGTCTTATGTTGACGGGACCACACGACCCGGCTGCGTTGCCGTCCGGGTCTCACCTCAAGGAGACGCGCGTGAACAGATCCACCCGTTTGCTCGTGGCGCTCGGCGCCACGATTCTCCTGGCCCTGGGGCTGGTCAGCCCGGTCGCCACCGCGACCGCGGCCCCCACGCCCACCGCGACATCAACCGACCGCGACCTGGTCGAGATCCCGGCCAAGGCCGCGTTCGAGCGGGCCGTCTCGCCCAGCGAGTGCGGCAGCACCTTGCTCGACTCGTACGTCGACGGCCTGATCGCCGACTGGACGCCCGAGCAGCTCAGGTTCGCGGCCGCCCACCTCAACGTCCTGACGAGTGTTCCCACCTACGACGCGCTCTTCTTCGGAACCACCGGTGACCCGGACTATGCGCTGGAGTCCCACGAGCACCAGCTCCAGAACACCTTCCGTGACCTCCGGCGCTTCTGGGACATCGAGTCCGCCGACATCCAGCTGATGGCCATGCACGGTGACGTGCTGCTCGACGCCGACCGCATCGCCGCCACGCTGACCGCCATGGTCGCGACCAGGCAGATCGCTCCGCTGACGCCGGCGCAGATCCAGCGCGAGGCCGAGACCGTCGCCACCTTCATGCAGGCGCAGGGCGACTTCTACGACGATCCATTCTGGACGTTGAACGCCTTTGCCTTCAGCGGCGAGGACGAGACCGATCCCTTCCTCAAGGCGCTCCCCGACAAGCTGGTCTTCGGTGACGGCATCCTCGAGGCGTACGACGCCATCGGCCTCGGCGACGTCGGTCCGCGGGTGATCATGGCGCACGAGTTCGCCCACCACGTCCAGTTCGAGCTCGGCGCCTTCGACACCGGACCGTCCGATCCTGCGGCGGCCACCCGCCGTACGGAGCTGATGGCCGACGCGATGGCGTCGTACTACGGCACGCACAAGAAGGGCCTCGCGCTCAACAAGAAGCGGGTCACCGACGCGCTGCTGAGCTTCTACACGGTGGGAGACTGCAGCTTCGCCAGCCCCGGCCACCACGGGACGCCGCTGCAGCGCGAGCGCGCCGCCGCGTGGGGCGCCGAGCTCGCGGCTGCAGCCCAGCCGCGGAGCTACGTGCTGCCGGCCGCGACGTTCATCGAGCAGTTCGAGGCTGCGCTGCCGCGGATCATCGCGGGCAGCTGACTCAAGCAGGAGAGCGTCACCGCACCGCCCCCGGCCTCAGGGTCCGGGGGCGGTCGCTCGTCTTCGCGCTTGCGTTGCGCGGTGCGGGAGCGCGGAGGATCGTGGCGGGATGCGCGAGGTGACACCTGAACCCGCTCTACCCGCCGAGGCGATGGGAGTGCGTGACCTCGTGCGCAGCGCGTACGCACCGTACGTCGCGCGCATGGGCTGGGAGCCGGGACCGATGAGTGCCGACTATGAGGAGGCCATCGCGCACGGCGTCGTCGACGTCGTGCGCGACGCAGGTGGACTGGCCGCCGTGATCGTCACTCACGGGGAGACGGCCATGTCCTGATCGAGAACATCGCAGTCGCTCCAGGCCGTCAGGGACAGGGCCGCGGCAGGGCGCTGCTGGGCTGGGCCGAGGTGCAGGCCGCGGCTCACGGGTACGCCGAGGTGCGCCTCTACACGCACGAGACGATGGTCGAGAACCTCGCGTTCTATCGGCGGCACGGCTTCGAGGTCACCCGTGCGGCTGCGGACGACCCGTACGGGCGGGGTGCACATGCGCAGGGTCTGTGGCAGCACCTGACCGGCCCGGATCGCCGCCTGCGCACTCTGCAAGAGGGTCGCCAGGTGGACCGGGCGCATGCTCCCCTGGACTGGGCGAAGGTTCCCGGCTCCCGGAGTGGCAGCACGAGGTGGGGAAGTGACTGAGATGGCGTCGAACGACGACGGGATACCGCTCTGGCGCCGCTGGCTGCTGCCGACAGTGATGGTCTTCGCCTTCGCCCTCCCGGTGGTGTGGGTGTGGCGGACGGCGCGGGGCTCCACGGACGGCTTCCCGGCGGCGCTGATCCAGGCGGAAGGCCTGCTCCTGACGGCGTTGGTGTTCGTGATGGGCTTCGGCCAGTCGAGTCTGCGTCGAGCTGCGGACCGCGCAGTCGCCGACATCCAGACCTGGGCGGAGAACCTGCGCACGGTGTACGGCAATCCGGCGGCCGTGTCGACCACGGACCTCTTCACGATCTGCCATGAGGCCGAGGCGTCGACGTTCGGGGTCTCCGTGCTGATCGGCGACGTCCAGCGTGACCCTTCGGCCGCACGCAGGCGGTACCGACGCTTCTCGGGTGACTGGACTGAAGGCAACCTGGACGAGGTCGTCAGCGTCGTGGCGATCGACCGTGAGCTCGAGAGGCAGCCGGGCGAAGCGGGTGCTCCGACGGCGCGGCGTCGCCGGTACCTGGAGCGGGAACGCGCTCGGCTGCACGCGGAGCGTACGCAGCGCTTCGAGCGTGCCGAGGACCTCGGGCAGCGCGGGGGTGCGCGGCTGAAGGCCATCGGCGGCAAGTTCACGGTGGAGCTGGCCCTCGCGCTGTGGCAGCTGCGTGCGGTCAGGGTGTTCGCCGCAGCCATGGTGGCGTTGACCGTCCTCGGCGCCGTGTACGACGGCTGGTCGAGCGCTCAGGCGCCACCGCCCGAGCTCTGGGCCGCCCTCGTCATCCCCGCCCTGGCGTTCGCGTATGCGTGGATCCTCACCCTGGACGCTCGCAGTGAGACCAGCCGGGTCAAGCAGGCGATCGTCTCGTCGTGGCCGTGTGTCCTCGACCGCGCCGAAGGTGTCCTCAACATGTTGTACGACGAGTCACGGAGCGAGTCAGCAGAGCACGACGTCCGTGTCTACCTCGACCAGATCCTCGACCCGTTGCAGGACTCGCTCGGTGACTTCGGCTGGTACCTCAGCGTCCGGGCACGGCAGATCGCGCACTCGCCCCTCCGAAAACTCGGGGAGCATCCTGGCTCGCTGTTGTGGGAAGCCGACCGACGCCGGCTGGCCCGAGCACGTCGCTACGCCCACGCGGCAGCCGAGCGAGCGGACGATCCCGTCGCCGCCGTCACCCTGGCGGCACTGCTCGAGATCGACGACTTCGGCAGGTACCGCGAGGGTGATCGACCAGTCGAGCTCATCGACCGAGCCGTCGCTCTGATGACGGCAGACGAGGCGCCCTCGCCGTCGAACCGCTTCCTCGACGGATACGGCCTGGCCGCCATGCGGCTGTCCGAACAGGCCCTCCTGCACCCGCTCGACGAACGTCTCGCGGAGCGACTGCGCTCGGCGTTGGACGATGAGCATCCGGACCCTGCGAAGCTCGCCATCGACGAACGGATCGAGGCGCAGTCACGGGCGTACGAGGCGTTGAGCGCGCGGGTCGATCGCGAGACCAGTGCGTGGCAGCAGGACGAGGAAGATACCCCGATCTGACCTCCCCTGACCGCGACGTCGACCCGTCACGCGATCCGCTGGCGCAGGCTGCGCGCCAGCGTCGGGATCATCACGGTCGCGGCGACTAGGTGCAGGCCGACCAGTGTGCCGGTGGTGGCGGCATCCGCCTCGGCGAGGAACGGCGGGACGAGCGAGAGCGCGGTGAGCGACACCGTCGTCCGTACGAACCACACGGCGGGGCGAGCGCTCCAGCGCAACAAGGCGGCGGCGATGACGACGCCGACGAGCGAGAAGAAGCCGGTCACCACCGAGATCCCGGCCAACGGGATCGCCTCGCCGTCCGACACCTCCAAGTCCACGCCTGCCGCACGGGCGAGCGCGGCGGCGAGGGTGGTGACGACGACCGCGGCGAGCGTGGCGAGCACGCCGACGCCGACGAGCCGCCTCATGCGTCCGCCTGCAGGCGGTCCGGCAGCCCGAGCAGCGGGAACTGGTCGGCGTGGAAGATGGTGATCTCGGTGACCTTCCCGCCGCTGATCCGCAGGACGTCGATCGTCAATGGCAGGTACGCGTTCTCGGTCTCCTGCCACAGGTAGGCGGCGAGCGCAGGCTGGCGGTTGACCGCGGTCGGCAGGGCGTGCAGCCCCGTCATGCTCTCGAAGCCGTCCTCGACCCAGTCGCTCAGCACGGCCTCGCGGCCGACGTGCAGGCCAGGCGTCGGCGGCATCGAGAACCTCACGTCGTCGCTGAGCATCGCGGCGAGCGCGTCGATGTCGACGTCCACGCTTGCCTCGGTGAAACGGCGCACCAGCTCGCGGGTCTCGGCGTCCTCCTTGCCGCCGGTCCAGTCCTGACGCTCGGCGGGCAGATGCTCCCGCATGCCGGCTCGGGCACGCTGCAAGGCGCTGTTGACGGAGTTGACCGAGTCTCCGAGGAGCTCAGCGACGTCCTTCGCCGGCCACCCGAGCACGTCACGCAGGATCAACACGGCCCGCGGACGCGGCGCGAGGTGCTGGACGGCGACGATGTACGCGAGCTCGATCGTCTCCCGCGAGACGGCGGCGTTCTCCGGCTCGTCTGCGTCGTCGGCTCGGATCTCGTCCAGCAGGCGGTCCGGGTACGGCTGCAACCACGGCACCTCCCCGCCGGTCGCCGGATCCGGGCGACGCTTGGCCAGCAGGTCCAGGGAGGCGTTGGTGGCGATGCGATAGAGCCAAGCGCGGAAGGTGGAGCGGCCCTCGAACGTGTCCCGCCGCCGCCACGCGCGGAGGAACGTCTCCTGGACTGTGTCCTCCGCATCCTGGAACGACCCGAGCATCCGATAGCAGTGCACGTGCAGCTCACGGCGGTGCCGTTCCACCTGTCCCGAGAACGCCTGCTCGTCGAGCATGCCGAGACCGCTCCCGCCCAGATCGCTCATGTCGATCTCCTCCAGCCGCGTGTCCGTACTCATCGGTCATCCTTCCCTCTTTCGTGTCCCGTTGTACGTGTGACGGGGGAGGGCGGGATTAGTCATCACTCGACTCGGTCGGGGCGGGAACGCCGCCTCGTGTCACAGCACGCGGTCACGCGGCGTCTCCATGACATGAACCTCGACATGAACGTGGTGCTGTGGATCGCCACCGGCCTGCTGGCCCTGGTCGCCGTGGTGGGTGGAGTCACGAAGACCTTCATCCCCAAGGAGAGGCTGGCTGCACAGCGCGGTGGTGAATGGACCGCTGATGCGAGCGTCGGCTTCGTCAAGACGCTCGGTGTCCTGGAGCTCCTGGCCGCCGTGGGGCTGATCGTTCCCGCCGTCGTCGGTATCGCGCCAGTGCTGGCCCCCGTCACTGCCGCCTGTTGGGTGGTGCTCATGGTCGGGGCGATGATCACTCATGGCCGGTTGGGGCAGCCAGCCCTCGTGGCACTCACTGGGTTCTATCTCGCGATTGCGGCCTTCATCGCATGGGGTCGCTTCGGCGACTATCCGCTCGTGAGCTGATCGGCGGCGTACGGCTCGTTCGTCGAGGAAGCCGTCCTGTCACAACGAGTGGTCACACGGTGTCTTCGTGACATGAACCTCGACATGTGCGTGTCGCTGTGGATCGCCACAGGTCTGCTGGCTGTGGTCGTCTTCGTAGGTGGCGTCACCACGACCTTCGTGCCCAAGAAGCCCCATCGTGGTGGCCATCATCGGTGTCGCTCGCGGCCGGCTGGGTCAGTCGTGGGTCTGCGTGCTTGCGACGTGACAGGCTTGCCCCGTGACCGCGACAGCAACCCTTCACCTCATGGTCGGGCTGCCTGGCGTCGGCAAGACCACGGTCGCTCGCGGCCTCGAAGACACTGCACGAGCCGTACGCCTCACCCCTGACGAGTGGATGATCCCGCTGTTCGGTGACCCGGAGGCCGACGGAAAGCGCGACATCCTCGAAGGGCGGCTCCTCTGGACGGCCCACCAGGTCCTCCGCGCTGGGGCGTCGGTCGTCGTGGACTTCGGTTGCTGGGTGGCGGCCGAGCGATGGGCCGTACGTGCGATCGCCGAGCACGCGGACGCGCGGTTCGAGATGCACGTCGTCGACCTGCCGGAAGCCGAGCGCCGCGCCCGGGCTGCACGTCGATGGGCGAGCGGCCGCGAGACGACCGTCGACCTGCAGAAGTCGGACCACGATCGGGCTCGGGCGCTCTTCGAGCGCCCGTCAGCGGACGAGCTCCACGACGGCCCAATTCCCAGTCCGCCACGTGGCTTCGGCTCCTGGCTGACGTGGGCTGCCCATCGGTGGCCGAGCTTCCCTGACCTGAGCGAGCAGCGCAGGTAGTCGCTTCGTTCGACCGCGTGGCCGACCTATTCCTCTTGTCGGACCTCCGTCGGCAACTCAGCGGCGGGTTCGCCGTCCTGGAGCTGCCGAACCGCGAAGCGGCGGGGGAGCGGGCACGAAAGATCGCGGTGGGCTGTCGCTGCGCGCAGCTGTCCGACTGGGCGGGAGGCGCGGTCGGCCGGGGTAGACGGAGTGCGGCAGAGCCCGGCAGGGTCGGCCATCCCGAATGCACGACGTGTTTCCATCGCGATGCTTCGCGTGCGGTCTCGCCTTTGCCTGTGATGCGACAGTGGTCGCGTGAGCTTCGACCAGCAGCCGGTGGTACGAGTCTCGGCGAACCCCGGCGCGCCGCTGCCCGATGACTGGGCCGGTGACATCCCCGCTGTGAAGCAGCTCCTCAGCGAGGGCCTTGACCTCGGACCCGGCGTGACGTTCCTCGTGGGTGAGAACGGGTCGGGCAAGTCGACGATCGTCGAGGCCATCGCCGTCGCGGACGGGTTGTCGCCAGAGGGTGGCACCGCCTACGGGCATCACCAGACGCGCCGTACGGAGTCAGATCTGCACGGCTCGCTGTTGCTGCAGCGAGGCATCGGATCAGGGCGGTGGGGCTTCTTCCTGCGCGCAGAGACGATGCACGGCTGGTACACGTTCCTCGAGGACAACCCGGGCAGCGGTCCGGACTTCCACGCGATGAGTCACGGGGAGTCGTTCCTCGCGGTGCTCGAGGCACGCTTCAACTCAACGGGTTTCTACGTGCTCGACGAGCCGGAGGCCGCGCTGTCTTTCGCGTCGACGCTGGGGCTGATGGCGCGCCTCGACGACCTCACGCGCTCGGGCGCACAGGTGCTGTGCGCGACTCACTCGCCGGTCCTCGCCTCGCTTCCCGCCGCGCGGATCATCGAGGTCGGTCCCTGGGGTCTGCGGGACGCTCGCTGGGAGGAGCTCGAGCTCGTACGCCACTGGCGTGCATACCTCGAGACGCCCGAGCGGTACCCTCCGTCACCTGCTCGACCCCGGCGGCTGACCAGCGCCGCGAGTGCCTGCGCTCGAGGAACGGGCGAGCCACCCGAATGGTGGACGGGTGGACATCGAGGGTGCAGACTGCCCCCGTGATCGACGACGACGCCTATCTGGCGCAGCTGCAGAGGATCTTCGACGCGAACGACCCTGGAAACGGCATCGATCGATTCACCGGATACGGCAGCGAATGGCGTGTTTCGGGCCTCCGTGTGGTCGCCAACGAGGATGGGTTCGACGACGTCGACGTCGATATTGAGGTCAACGGGAGCGGTGCGGACGGGCCGTTGCAGGTGCGGTCGCAGGTGCTGTTCGATCGGCAGTGGCGCAGCGACGCCGGGTATGAGGATCCGGCGGTGTTCGCGCCATACCTCGTCCGGGAGCTCGATGGGAGGATCTACGGTCTTGTCCGCGATCGCGACTCCGATGTCGCGGGCACACTCCCTCCGGCCATCGACGGCGCCACGCGCGACGAGTGGTGGGCCGCTCTGCTCGACGATCTGAGTGGTGAGGCCGTCGTGGCGCGGGAGGTCGGTCCGGGGACCATCGAGGTTGAGCAGCTCGACGAACCCACCACGTGGGTCCATGTGACCAGTGACCAGTGGGCCCGGTACGTCTCCGAGCACGGGTGGGATCAGGCTACGGAGGACCTCGCGACGACACGGTCTGCGCTGTGGGAGGAGCACACGGTCCTGTTCCGAGGGCGCCTGTGGTGCTCGATCCGCGCGGAGCTTCCTCCCATCAGCCAGGAGCAGGATGAACGCTCCAAGGGAATCCCGCCCGAAGAAGGGAGGATGGCCGGGGGCTATTGGGTGGCGGTCGACGGGCGGGGGCAGGAGCACCGCTTTCCCGAGATGCTCGAGGACGAACCGGGCGGGTTCGCCGGTGTGGTGCGGCGTCAGTTCGATCGGTTGCGGCGGCGCTGCACGGACTGTCGGACGACACCCGGCTCGTGGTCTCCGAGCTGCTCGGCGACCTGCGCGGCGCGTAGCGGGAGGTCCCGGAGTCGACGTGCGTGATCGTCCACGGCGGCTCGGAGGAGCTGCGCGCCTTCGAACCCGTGTAGGTAGCCATCTGCCGGCACGACTCACCGCGCGCGTCTCCCGCCTGCGAGACATCGAGTCCGGCTTCCGGCCACGGACGGGCCGTGGTGGTCAGCTGGCTCACGTCAGCGCGGGTGCTGCCTTGACTCCTAATCTGAATGATTAAGACTGGGCCGGTACGTGGGCCGGTACGTGGGCCGATGAGTCCCCGCGTCGAGGACGGTCGTACACCGCATGAGCCAATTCCTGCTTTCCGTCCCGCACGACTCCGATGAGGAGCCGACCATGGAGACCATGGACCCGGCTGAACTCGAGGCGGCCATGGCGGCCACCGGCGCGATCATCGAGGAGCTGACGTCGACCGGAGCCTTCGTCTTCGCGGGTGGTCTGATGCCGCCCTCGAGCGCGATCACGGTCGACAACACCGGCGAGTCGCTGAGCACCGTCAACGGCCCGTTCGTGGAGGCGCCGGAGTACCTCGGGGGCTTCTGGGTGATTGACGTCGCCGATGAGGAGGCAGCCCTTGGCTGGGCTGCCCGGGCGTCGAAGGCCCTCGGCGGCCGGATCGAGGTGCGAGCCTTCCAGGTGCCGGCGGGGGAGTGAGTTCGGTCGCCGAGCGGGGTTCCCGAGCTGGCGGTCTGCGATCTGTACCGCTAATCGGCTCTCACGCGTCTGGTGCCGTATGCCCACATCGCGATCTCGACGCGGTTGCGGGCGCCGAGCTTGGTCATCAACGAGGCGACGTGGGTCTTGACCGTGCTCAGGCCGACGAAGAGCTCCGTGGCGATCTCGGCGTTGGTCCGGCCCTGTGCCACCAGCTCGAGCACCTCCTCCTCACGCTCGGTGAGCGGATCGATGGGCTGGGACGGCACCACCGGCACCTGGTCGGCGAAGGTCGCCAGCAGCCGGCGGGTGACGTTGGGGGCGATCAGCGCGTCCCCGTTGGCCGCCGCGTGGATGGCCTGCACCAGGAGCTCCGGCCCGGCGTCTTTGAGCAGGAAGCCACGGGCGCCGGCGCGTAGGGCGCCGAGGACGTACTCATCGAGGTCGAAGGTGGTGATCACGACGACCGCCATCGGGTCCGTCACGTCTGGCCCGGCCAGGCGCCGCGTCACCTCGACGCCGTCGAGGCCGGGCATCCGGATGTCGACGAGGAGGACATCGGGTCGCAGCCGGGTCGCCAGGTCGAGCGCTTCGAGCCCGTCTGCCGCCTCCCCCACGACCTCGAGATCGGGTTGCGCGCCGAGGATCATCACCAGCCCGGTCCGGACCAGGTCCTGGTCGTCGGCGACGACAACGCGGATGCTCATGCCAGCGGCTCCGCCGGCAGCACGGCCTCGACCACCCAGCCACCCTCCGGCCCCGGCCCCGCGGAGAGCGATCCGCCGAGGAGCTGGGCGCGTTCGGCCATGCCCAGCAGGCCGAACCCAGGCTCCGGGGCTGGTCCCGGCTCGATCTGTCCATCGTCGCTGACACGCAGCCTGACGGCGTCGCCCTCCCGGCGTACGTCGATCCCGACGCGGGTCGCGCTCCGCGCGTGCCGTACGGCGTTGGTCAGCGACTCCTGCGCAAGCCGGTAGAGCGCAGCGTCCACGGGGCGTGCCAGCCGGGTTGACGAACCGTCCAGCGAGACTTCGACGGTGGGTGTCGCGTCGGCGCGCGCCAACGCAGGCAGGTCCGCGACACCCCTCGGCGGTGAGTAGGTGACCGCTTCCTCCTCACGCAGCACCCGCACCATGGATCTCATCTCCGCAAGGGTCGACGACGCTTCGGACTCGATCGCGGCCAGGATCTCGGCAGCCTTCTCAGGCTGGATGCCGGCGACCACGCCACCGGCCTGCGCCTGCACCGCGATGGCCGAGACGTGGTGGGCCACGATGTCGTGCAGCTCGCGCGCCAATGCCACCCGCTCCTGATTGCGGATCTCGCGCTGTTGGCGATGCCAGAGGTCTGCGCGGTAGCGGAACACCGCCGCGAGGGCGACGAACAACAGCACGAGGACGCTTCCGCCGAAAACGTCGGCCCAGCCGACGGAGGAGGCGTACATCCCCAGCGCGACGACGAAGGTCACGAACGCCGTCCCCAGGACAATCTCCCGTCCCGAGCCCCACCGCACCAGGGAGTAGAGCAGGATCAGCACGGCCATCATGGAGTAGAGGCCGAGGTCCCCGGCGTGCGCAGTCAGCTGGAGGACCGAGAGCAGCCCGGCGACGCTCCACCCGACCAGGGCGGCTGTCAGAGGGCGGTCCCGCCGCCAGAGCAGGGCAGGAATCAGCGCCAGGGCGAGCACCGTGACAACGGGTCGCCAGGTCAGGTCCGGACGAACGATGCCCTCGACCAAGGCCGCGACCGCGAACACTCCCACCAGCAGCCAGTCGAGACGACCGACGGGTGGGGCGTCAGCAGGCCGCGGCTCGTGCCAGAGGGAGCGCCGGACAGTGACCACGGGCTCAGCCTAGGGATCCGCGCGCCTCGGCGTACCCGCCGAAAGTACGAGCGAGAGACCATGCCATCGGCCAGGTGAACTCCGGCCTCTGGACCGAGGCGCCCGCCGCCGGGCTCAGCGAGCGTGGAGCTACCGATCCGCACCACACCAACGGAGCCCAAGATGAGAAAGCGTCAACCCACCACCGCGGCGCTGGAAGACCAGCCGATCCCGGTGAGAGTCAAGCTCGCCGCAGCGTGGACAAGCCTCATGTTCCTGTACGCCTACGTGGACATTCTGAACTTCTTCACGCCCGGCGTCGTCGACGACATCCTTGACGGCAGGGTCTTCGAGTTCGACCTCTCTCAGACCTTTTCGACCGCGGCGCTGACCCTCATGGCCTTCCCGATCTTCATGGTCGTGCTGTCGACGACGCTGCCGGCCCGGGCGAACCGTATCGCGAACCTCGTCGTGGCCGCGGTCTACGTCCCCGTCACGGCGTTCAACGTGGCAGGCGAGTCCTGGCTGTACTTCTTCGGCCTTGGCGTCGTCCTGGAGCTGATTCTTCTCGCCCTCATCGTCCGGTTGGCCTGGACCTGGCCCCGCACGGCATCGTCGGCGACCACCCCGGACCGTGGAACGGCTCGCGCCCAGCAGCACGCGTGAGCCAAGAGCAGTCCCGTCGTGCCAGCGGCGGGACGGGATCGCTCGACCAGCGGGGGCGTACGACGAAGGCCAGGCATCATCGTGATGCCTGGCCTTCGTGGGTGGTGCGCCGTCAAGGACTCCAACCCCGAACCGGTGATGCTCGATCGGTTGAGCATGAGCCGGAGGTTCCGTGTCTGCGGCGCGTCGCACGCTCCGGTGCGCAAGGTCGATTGCGGCGACAAGACGCGCCCGATGGCAAGGAAGCACTGGTCGCGGCATCAGCGCGTCGCTGAACACCGCACGTTTGCGGGCGCCCGCGTCGATGTGGAACATCGATCTCGCCACGCGAGCACATCTTGGCAGTCGACTCGTCGGCCCAACTCTCGGTCCCTACTCGTCTTGCATGCCGACTCGCTCGGATGAGGTCATGAACTCTGCCCACGGCTGACCCGTACGGGCGATACAAAGGGGGACCCAACAACAGGAGTGAGACCCTTGTTCAAGATACCCGTCGCCCTCTTGGCAGCCCTCGCCTTGATGGTGGGCCTGGCCGGAACCGCGAATGCAACGGACACCAGCGAGCTCGGCCGTGAGGCAAAGAAGGCGTTCGTGAAGCCTTCCGGAGACCTCGTGGCGAGTGGCGTGGCCGGGACGGCGCTGTACTCCGACGTCAGCCTGGGCAACTTCACGCTTCCGCGCTCGGGGAGTGTGACCCGCAGTGCCACCTACTGGGTCGCGCCTGACAATGACTGGCTGTTGTCCTACGAGGTCTACGACGGCAACGACAACCTCGTGTCGACTGGGGAGGTGAGCAGCCTCTACGGTGACGCGCCATCGGGGTCGATCCCGCTGACCTTCTCGGCATCGGCGGTAACGGGCACCTGGACAGTGCTCTGGGGTTACGCGGAGTACCTCCCTGAGAGCGACGACTATTACACCGAGGGCGACTACAACTTCTTCGCCGTTAACCGTCAGGCCGCGCCGGTCCCGACCGCGAAGAAGCCCGGCGCGCCGCGGTCGCTGAAGGTTTCCAGTCAGGTCGACGCAAAGAAGCGGAAGGTCTCGTGGGCGGCTCCGTCGAGCAACGGTGGCGCGGGTATCCAGGGCTACCAGATCATGGTGAGGAAGGGCAGCAAGACGCTGTACACCAAGAACGTCGCGGCATCGCGGCGCTCGTTCAAGGTTCCCCGCCGCCTGCTCCACAACGGCAAGGATCGGGTCTATGTGAAGGCCCGCAACCGTGTCGGGTTCGGCTCGAACGCTGCCCGCTCCTTCAAGGTGAAGAAGCCCGTCAAGGCGTACTCGCGATGCTCAGCACTTGCTAAGGACTACCCGCGCGGGGTCGCCCGCTCGGCGTCTGCGGCTCGCAAGCACAGCGATGGCGCCGAGGTGTTCGCCAGGGTCTACCGCCTAAATGCCAAGAGGGACAGGGACAAGGACGGCGTCGCCTGCGAGCGCTGACGTCAGTCTGATCGGCGGGCCGCGCTCGTCCATAGTCGAGCGCGGCCCTCCGAATGAGTAGCTCAAGAGATGGCGCTGACTGTGCACTTGGAGGCACGGCGGAGGTCCTCGAATCACGCGGTGTCTAATGAGGGAACCTGGCCGCGCCTGGAAAACTCCACCTTGGCGCTCGTTCATCGAATCTGCGTTCGCCGAGTCAGGAGGGCGGTCATACCTCATTGCGCTCAGTGTGCGCTGCCGCGCGACCCCGTCAGGCAGCCCTCGATCAAGGCCATGTCGACGGCCTCGACCCAACTTGCGGATGGCGCTGTGGCTGTCGACCGGCGTGAGGGCTCGGCGTACGGCGACCTCCATGCGCCGTTCGTCATCGCGATGGCGGCAGCCAGTTTCTCAACGGACGACCACGACGTGATCAACGCTCTGTACGGCACCGCGGTCGTGGAGATGACCTCCACGCCGGATGGCGAAACGTCCTCCGCCTCCGTCCACAGGCCCGACGGATACTGGTACCGGGGCGATCGCTGGGGACCACCAAGGGGTGTCGGCGGTCCTCCTCGTCAGGCGACTACACGTCGGCGCACGTCGGCGCACGTCGGCGCGCAGACCCACACGGCACCCGCACCCGGAGGCCGAGGTCGAGACGTTGCCGATCTCACGGCGGTCCGTCGTCGATTCCGACGGGCACCTCAGCTTCATCGAGGCAGAGCGATCCCAGGCGGCTTGGCTCGGTCTGAGGGGCCCCTGGCCTGTCGGTGAACCCTGCCCGAGGTGAGCCGGTCGAAGGTAGTAGTTGCCCACGCTTCTCCCAGCCGGGTTGCTGTCGGGGACGCGAAGCGGTCCGCCGGGTCGACTCCGAGGGTATGAATGGCGTCAGCGCGATGTGGCAATCACCTCGCGAAAGTGGAACGCTTCGAATCCGCGACCAGCGACCGGTTCGCCCGGCGCGACGCCTCAGCGACGGCAGCCACTGTTCCTCACGACCGCGACGCAGGACACGCGGCCCGGCGAGCACGTCGGCGAGCCGGGCCGTTGAACCTTCAATTTAGGCTCCTTCCGATCCGGCCACTGGGGCCGCCCGAGCCTTCAGCGCCGGTAACAGCACACGAATCCCGTCACCAGGTGCCTACCGATGATGTCGCCGATAACCGGATCGTCGGCCCTGATCTTGGCCAGCACCCGTTTCAGCGCCTTCTGCACCGAGGTGCGAGCGCGCTCGTCCGCGCTCGCGAAGTTTCGTGCACGACCCGCGAGTCCGTGGCCCCGTGCCAGTTCGTCCACAAGCGCGTCGTACTCGCGTTGTGCTCTGTCGAGCCGAGCGTCGTCATCTGCCGCGTCGGCCATCTCCTCACGGAGCCGCTCCATGCGATGCCGGTATTCCAGAACTGCTCGCCCATCGAGAACGGGCTGTGGCGTGCCGGCGTCGGTGGGTCGCCCAGACAGTTCTATTGCGCTGACCTCGACGCCGGGCCTAGCGAGCAGGACCGCGAGGTACCGCATCCCCAACCAGTCAGGGACGCGGACATCGCGGGTCCCCAGGGAGATCTGCCACTGCCCGTCGACGCGCGTGCAGCTGACCGGCGTGGGGCGACCGTCGGCCCGGCTGGCGACGTGTGACTCGAGCAGACGCTGCGCGATCCGAGTCGCCGGCAGGTTTCCCAGGGTCTGGTTGTGTCGGATGGCTGCCTCGAGATGCAGGCGAGCGCCGTCGGTGTCGCCGAGTGTCAGTGCAGCAAGTGCAAGCGGGTAGTGCGCTGACCCGAAACAGGTCACCCCAAGGCTGGCCATGACGGGGCGTTCGGCGTACGGGGCGAGGAGTTCGCGGACCTCTACGGCGACGTCACGGTCGTGCAACTCGTGAGCCGCAATCGCCGCGCCGAACAGCGCGACGAGCCAGGTGCTCGAGGGGCGCAGGTTCGAAAGGCTCGGTCCACGGAGACGCCGCAACGCGATCAAGGCCTCCTCCAGCTCTCCGGCGTCGGCGGCTGCGACGGCGAGAGCGGCAAGGTATGCCTCATTGGTAGAGGCGAGCGTCTGCGACGAGACGAGTTCAGAAATGAGGGGGATCAGCTCAGCGCTGCGCCCCTGATACCACCGCAGCGAGCATAGCTGCGCGCCATACCAACCCAGAGCGTCAGCATCCCCGACCTCTTCGCCACGCTCGAAGCACGCGGCCGCAGCTCGCTCAGCGTCGTCGAGGTGGCCGGAGCGGATCATCTGCATGACCTTAAGCGCGGACACCAGATAGAGCGTCGCGCTGTGGTCCGGATGCGATGCCATCCGCTCCAGTTCCGACACCGCACGATCCGCGTGAGGGTCACCGAGGAGGACGAGGTCGACCGTCCGCCACACGACTCCCATCAGGAGGTCGATCCTGCGACCCTCCGTGGCCCCCAGGGCGATCAGCTCGTCGGCGATGCTTAGCCTGCGCTCCGCGTGCTCGGGGCCGAGCATGCAGTGGTGGCAGAGGTTAAGGGCCTCAGCGACCAACAGCACGTCGGCCGTCTGTTGCGCCTCATCCAAAAGCCGCCCTACGCGCGCGACTGATCCGTCGCCGTAATCAACCTCGGCAGCGTCCCGCACCGCCAGCCGCTTCGCGGTCTGGGACGACGACGGGAGCCGCTGCATGGCCCGCTGACGCCAGGTCCGGACAAGCAAGGCATCGACAACGCCCCGGTTCTCGTGAACCCAGAGGCCGTTCCAACCGAGGACTGCTCGACCGAGGAGGTCGTCGTCCTCGCTGTTGACGGCCGTCAGTGCTGCTCGCATGAAGTGCTTGCGGGCCGTCCCCAGGTTCCCGTCCACCTCGAGCGCAGTCGTCCCCAGGCCCAGGTCGATCCGCGCGCTCGCGCAGACTCGGGGCGCGCGCCCGCCGTTGCCCCGGTTCGATCGTGGTTCCATCAGCACTCAACGCGCGTAGCCGTGCACACCGGGCACCCCCTTCCCGCCATTGTCGCGCGTGCCAGGGCCGCGGTCCACGAAGTTGTCGGCGGACGCACGGCGGCACAGGTACGGCACACCCGCGTCACGCCTGAAGGTTAGGAACAGCCTTCGCGAGGGTGCCAAGCCGACCCTGTCGGCATCACCGGGCTACCTCGTACATCACCCGAGGGGAACACCATGACCATCTCGTCTCAGTGGCGCCGCATCGTAACCATCGCTGTCGCGGCGGCCGTCACCTTCACTACTGCATCCACGGCAATCTCGGCGGCGCCAAGCGTCCCCGGCGATCAACCGGTACTCGACACCGATGCTCACCCGAAGTTCAGTTGGAGCATGCCGGAGCGATACGACGCCAGTTGGGCGGCATACCGCGCTGCCACGGGCACCTACCGCCCCGGTTTCGTCACACCAGCAGCCTGGTCCATCCGGCTTGACGCATGTGACTCCACTGCGATTCGCCAGATCACCGGTTACGTCTTCAGAATCAATAAGGTCGGCAGCACGTGGTCCCGAACTTTCAGGTCACGCACTTGCAAGGCACGCTACGACGCCCTGCCGTCTCTCGGCAGGTACGACGTGCGGCTCTCGCTCAATACCAACTGGCGCCCGAGTGTTGGCGTCAGCAGACAGGTTCACGAGCTCGCCACTTTGAAGGACCACCTTATCGTCTCGATGGGTGACTCGCTCGCCTCTGGGGAGGGCAACCCGGACGTCCGGGGTGACTACGGCGCGCGGCCTCCCAAGGCTGCCGTGTGGAGAGACCGCCGCTGCCACCGATCGGCACGGAGTGGACCGGCTCGCGCCGCCCGGGCGGTGGAGCGGGCCGACGCGCACTCGTCGGTCACCTTCATCAGTGTGGCGTGCTCTGGCGCCAAGATCCGACATGTCTCTCACCGAAGGTACTCGGGGATTGCCGGGGCCGGCTTCCTCTTCCCGCCCCAGGTGAAGCAGGTCGCAGACCTGGTGGGTCCTCAATCAACGCGTGGGGGGCGCCGGATCAATGCGATTCTGATGTCCGCGGGCGTCAACGACCTCTATTTCAGTGGGGTGATCAGGCGATGCGCGAAGTTCTGGACGGGCACCAGTTGCTTGCGGATGCCCGATCGTCGGAGCAACCTCGCGGGGCTCCCTGCGTCGTATCACCACCTGGCACGGGAAATCGCGGCACAGTTGCCGAACACCGCGCGAGTGCTCGTGAACAACTATCCCGCGTACGTGTTCAAGAACGGTGGTTGCGGTGCCCTGCGCGGCATCACCAGCTCAAAGGGTAAGGCGATCGCCCGCCTCGGTGTGACGCTCAACAAGTCCATCGCCACCGCCACGCGACGCCACCTCAATGCCCCGTACCGCTGGCGGGCGGTGCCTGACCTGACTGCTCCGTTCAAACCGCACCCCTACTGCGGCGGCAGCACATGGTTCACGCGGTTCGAGTGGTCGCTGCGGCGCCAAGGCGACCTGAACGGGACTGCGCACCCGAACGGTCCCGGCCACCGTGCGTACCGCGACATCCTCAATAGCGCCCTTCAAGGCGTGCTCTGACACCAGGTGGTGTCCCGGACCGGTTAGTCCGGGACACCACCGATGAGCTGGCACGAAGAGGACGACGGCCATGATCGGTCTGAAGAGATCGTGCATTAGGTCAGGCGCCGACGATGGGCCGGGCGAGCGGCTCTCATATGGCGAGTACCGTGCGCGAGAGGGCCACTCATCCGGTTCGCCGCACTCTGCACCTCTGCTTCTTGGCGCTAGAGCGGCTTGGTGCTCGGAACACCAGAAACCGCCGCTTCGAGCGAGCGATCATCGACTCCGCCTACGTCGTCCCGGGATTCGGTCTGATGACTGAAAGCGACCACGCGAGTGAGAAGCTGCTGTCGTCGTAGTTCGTGGCCTATCAATTGGGCCACGAGCGCCAGTTAAGGACTCGGGGTAGGTGCTTGACTTGCTGGGTAGCCGACTGCCGTGCGACGGATACCGCCACCCGAGCGGCAGTTCTGAGGACACGAATCGCCAAGCGACCTCTGAAGGGTTCTTGTCGTCTGAGGTCGGGCAGTCCTGTCCGGGAATGACCAGCCCACGCGTCGACACGCTTGAGGGAGGCGAGTTGGACTCTGGGCCGCGCCGTGTACGGGTGCTGACTAGTGGACGACTCTCTCGGAAGACTTCTCGACCAGCGGAGTTTCGTCCGAGCCCGTGCGCGCGATCACCGAGATCATGTAGTCGCCACGCTTCTTCGGCAAGGGCACCCACAGCTTAAAGAAGGCGCTGTCAGGATCCTCGTCCGCGTGGAGTTCTAAGGCGGCGAACTCCCCTAGCCACGCCTTGCTGAGGGACTGGATCTCGCCGTCAGTTGCGTCGATGAGTTCCCAAGAGATCCCGACAGTTCGACCCTCGCTGTGGGTCAGATGGACGTTCACCCGCACCACCACGCCCAGTGAGTCTCTCTTGCCTCCCGACCCATTGCCGACAGGTCGTGACCGGACCTGGGAGAGCACGACGAGGGCGCGCTCGGTCGCCGCGCTGGCCGGAAGTCGACGTCCTCCGCTACCGCGTGAGCTTGCCCGAACGAATAAAGTCATCGGCCCGTCACTTTCCGCCTCTGGGTCCACCCGATATTGGGCGCCAACCCGTCGCAACACCTTCCTCACGTAGGCGCGCGGCACAGCTGGTGCCTCCGATGCTCGCCGCGGCGCGGCTGTGGTCACGGACGTGGGCGTTGAGGGAGTCGTGGAGGTCGGATCTGTAGGGGTAGCCGTCGACTCGGTCCCGTCGGTCGTCGTAGACGTTGGGTCAGTGGGTATGGGCCCACTCACGACGGCAGATGTGAGCGCCGCGACTGGTCGAAGCGTTACGCGATGTCCGTGCGTGCTGGCTGCGAAGTTGTCCCCGACCGGTCGAAAGTCCGCGAGCGGAACGAGGCTCGGAGAAACCGCCAGCGACGTGATCCGGACGTCCACCGGCTCCTGACGAGGTATCAGGGCGGCGACGGCGGCGATGGATGTCGCGATGGCGCCGGCGGCGATGATGCCGCCTTTGAGCGTGGCGACGGCAGCTCGAGCGCGTGACCAGATGCTGTCGCTCTCGCGATCTCTCTGCGCGGATGCGAGGTCACCGGCATGAGCGGTTTGTGCGGTGCGCCGAGCCATCCTGAACCGTCCTCCCGGTACTGTCAAGTCGGTGTCTCAACCGACCTCCATGTCCGGGGATGCACGGTGACCGTGCATCTCTTACACGTTCCTCGTGTGATGTGGGCGTGTCAACGAACTTTCGTTTTCCGCCCACTTGTACGGCGGTCATCGCGAGGGTGCGGCCGTGCACGGCGTCGCGGTCGCTCTAACGCACTCTGTGGTCGCGGATGCCTCTGCCAAACCCTCGCGGCGTCGCTGTCGGCGCGGCTCGGCCACGCGCGGCCGTCTATGAGCCAGGACATGTACTTGACGCCGCGGAAGGTCGACTCCCAAGCTGCTGACGCGCTCAAGTTCGCGAAACCGTCCCGGCAGCCAGGAGGGAGCAAAGAGGGCAATGAAGAAGGCCAGAACCCTAGGGGTGTCTGGCCTGCTTGTTGGTGCGCCATCAGGGACTCGAACCCCGAACCCGCTGATTAAGAGTCAGCTGCTCTGCCAATTGAGCTAATGGCGCGTGGTGCCCCTAGACCGTCGTCCGAAGCAGTAGGAACTTTAGCAGGGCACCTCAAGCAGTCCTAATCGAGGCCCGCCGTGTGACGCGGGACACCGCCCGACCTGCAAGAATGCGGCTCCGATCGACCGAGAGAGTCCGCCTATGAGCCAGGCTACGTCGCGCCCCCTGTCCCTGCCTCTGCGCCTCGAGCGGGCTGCGATCCGCGGCTTCGCCCGGCTCCCGCAGGCCGTCATCGCACGCCTGGGAGCGAGCGCCCCGGTCAACCGCGACGGCGAGCGCCTCGCGCCCGAGGTCGCCACGGCGTTGGGCGTCCTCAACCGCATCCCGGGGTCGGACTTCTCGACCAAGCCTCTCGACGCCGCGCGTCAGCAGATCGAGGAGGAGTCGCTCGTCTTCGCCGACAGGTTCCCGCCGTTCGCGGTCGAGGAAGACCTCCTCATCCCCTCGCCGCACGGCGTGATCCCAGCGACCCGCTACCGCGCCAAGGCGGGGGAGTCGCGTGGGCTCGTCGTCTACTTCCACGGCGGTGGTTGGGTTCTCGGGAGTCGCG
Organism: Mumia sp. zg.B17; assembly: GCF_019550915.1. GTDB lineage: Bacteria > Actinomycetota > Actinomycetes > Propionibacteriales > Nocardioidaceae > Mumia. The sequence continues at coordinate 336,146 of NZ_JAHWCI010000005.1, read as the reverse complement.
TGAGCACCGACTCCGCCGTACGGTTCCTCGCCCTGCACGCCGGCGTGGACGTGCTGTCGGTCGACTACCGGCTCGCGCCCGAGCACCCGTTCCCCGCGGCGATCGAGGACGGGCTGTCAGCCTGGGACTACGCGGTCGCGCAAGCACCGGTATGGGGCCTCGACCTGTCGCGCATCGTCGTCGCGGGCGACAGCGCCGGCGGCAACATCAGCGCCGTCCTCGCCCTCGAGCTCCGCGGGCGAGAGGTCGAGCCGTGCCTGCAGGTGCTGTTCTTCCCCGTCACGGACCTGTCCACCAAGCACCCGTCGTACGAGGAGTTCTCCGACGGGTTCTTCCTGACGGAGCGGCAGATGGACTGGTACCGAGAGCACTACCTCGCCGACTTCGCCGACGCCGTCCACCCGCGGGTCTCGCCGCTGCTCGCCGAGGACCTGACCGGCGCCGCGCCCGCGTACGTGGCGGTGGCGGGGTTCGACCCGCTGCGCGACGAGGGCATCGCGTACGCCCGCCGATTGGAGGAGGCCGGCGTCCCCGTCGAGCTGGATCGCGCTGGCGACCTCATCCATGCCTTCATCAACATCACCGGCGTCAGCCCGAGCGCGTACGCCGCGACGTTGCGGGCCGCGCGCGCCATCGAGAAGGCCGTCGGGGCATCGGGGCGCGCCTCGTGACGACGGTGACCAAGGCGTACTCGCGCCGAGCCGCCGAGTACGCGCACGTCCTCGGCTCGATGGAGGCGGTGCACCCCTCCGACCGGCAGCTCGTCGAGAGCTGGGCCGACACCGTGACGGGGCCGGTGCTCGACGCGGGGTGCGGGCCCGGCCACTGGACGCACCACCTCGCGGGGCGTGGCCTCGACGTTCGCGGCATCGACCTCGTCCCCGCCTTCGTGGAGCATGCTCGGCGGAGCTATCCGGACGTGCCGTTCCGGATCGGCAGCATCGACGCGATCGAGGAGCCCGACCAGTCCTTCGGCGGGGTGCTGTCGTGGTACTCGACGATCCATCATCACCCGTCCCGGATCGCCGCCACCTTCGACGAGTTCGCCCGTGTCCTCCGGCCCGAAGGCGGGCTCGTCCTCGGCTTCTTCGACGGACCATCGATCGAGGCGTTCGACCACGCGGTCACGCCGGCCTACCGGTGGCCGCCCGAGGAGCTGCACCGGCTCCTCGCGGCGAGCGGCTTCACCGTGAGCGAGACCCGTACGAGGACAGGACAAGGGCAGCGGCCCCTCGGCGCGATCGTGGCCCGACTCGGCTCAGCCTCGTGAGGCGGACCGCTCCAGGCGCCACACGTTGTCGACGTGCGTCCCCGTACGGCCGTCGGGTGCCGTCGACGCACGCTCGACGCCTTCCTTGGTGACGACCGTCCACTCGTCCTCGGGGAGCGACAGCACGTCGAGGACCTCGTCGAGCGTCGGGAAGACGGCGTGGGGCACGGAGTGCTCGTGCGGCTCGGCCCACGAGGGCCAGCCGCCGTGCATGACGACGAGCAGCGTGCCGCCCGGTGCCACCGCCTCGGCGGCGCTGCGGAGCACGCCGTCCTGGTCGAGGGCGACGGGGGACTGGAGGTAGTGCGCGTTGACGAGGTCGTACGAGCCGTCGGGGAAGGTGACGCCCAGCTCGTGCCGCTCCCACGTCGTACGGTCGGCTACCCCGGCGTCGGCGGCGTGCACTGCTGCGCGGTCGAGGGCGGTCTGCGAGATGTCGACGCCCGTGACCGTCCAGCCCTGCGTGGCCAGCCACACGGCGTCGGCGCCTTCGCCGCAGCCGAGGTCCAAGGCGGTGCCGGGAGTCAGGTCGGCAACCTCGCGGACGAGCAGCGGGTTGGGCTTGCCGCTCCAGATGCGGTCGGAGCTGCCATAGCGCTGCTCCCAGAACTCCGTCGGATCCGTGGGCTCGGCGGGGGCGGTGGGCTCTGTCGCGTCGTTGCTCATGCTGCTAGTCGACCACGGGGGTGGAGCGGCCGTAGCCGGATCTGCGGGTCAGCTTGTCCAGCAGCGGCTGCACGCGGTACGGGAGAGGAGTCGAGATCGCCAGCGTCGAGGTCGTGTGACGGACGCCGTCGGTGTCGATGATGCGGACGACGACCTCCTGCAGCTCGGCGTGCGTCACCGCGCCGACGCGTACACGCAGGTCCTCACGTCCGGCCTGCGTGATGATCTCGAGCACCTCCGGGATCTCCGAGATCGCCTGCACCACGTAGGCCATCCGCCGCTGGTCGAGCTCGACGTCGACGAACGCCTGCACGGACACGCCGATCGCCTCGAGGTCGACGTCCGGGCGGAAGCCACGGAGGACGCCGGTCTCTTCGAGCCGCTTCAGGCGCGCCTGCACCGTGTTGCGGGCGACACCGAGCGCCGACGCGAGCTCGACGACGCCGGCACGCGCGTTGCGGGTCAGTCTCCCGATGATCTCGGCGTCGAGGCGGTCCAGGCGAGGCACGGGTCGAGTCTGTCAGACCAGTCCGTCGACCGGCACACCCTCGGCACGCAGCCGCTCGACGTACGTCGCGACGTTGCGCAGCTTGACGTCCTCGTAGCCGCGCACGAGGTCCGGCAGCTCGGCGATCCGCACCGCACGCTCGTACGAGTCCGCCGACAGGCCGGCGGTCACGGTGTCGAGCAGCGCGTCGTAGTGCGCGGCGAGACGACGCTCGAGGCGCCGGACCTTGGCGTAGCCGAACACGTCGAACGGTGTCCCGCGCAGGCCCTTCATCCGCGCGAGCCCGCGCAGCAGCACGTGCGAGCGTGGCGTGAATCCGACCTTGGAGCTGCGGCCCATCGAGCGCATCACGGGCGGGTGCAGCTTGTAGGTGAGCGTGGCGCCGCCGGGCACCTGACGCGCGACCTCGTCGGCGAACGAGGAGTCGGTGAGCAGGCGAGCCACCTCGTACTCGTCCTTGTAGGCGGTGAGCTTGAAGAGGTACTGAGCCGCGGCCCGCGTCAGCCGGTCGTCGCTGGTCACGGCGCGCTCGGCGTCGCGTACGGCGGCGACCCTCGCGACGTAGCGCTGCGCCGTCGCCATGCCCTGGAATCCGACGAGGTCGCTGGCCCGGCGGGCGACCATGGCGCGGATCTCGTCGCTGAAGCCGGCAGCGTCGACGGCCGGCACGGCGACGAGCGGAGCTGCGCTCGTCTGCGGGCGCGTGGCCGTGGCAAACGCCTCCGGATCGGCGACCGCCACACGGCCCCACCGGAAGGCGGCCACGTTGGCGTCGACCGCGACTCCGTTGATCCTGATGGCCTCCTCGATCGCCTCGGCCGGGATCGGGAGAGCGCCGGCCTGGTAGGCGGCACCGACGAGCAGGAAGTTCGCCGTGGTCGTGCTCCCGAACAGCTCCTCGGCCGCCTCGAGCGCGTCGAAGGCGTGCACGTCACGCGTGACCGCGTCCAGGCGGCCGATCAGCGTGTCGAGCTCGGGATAGCCGACCGACGCGTCATAGACCATGTCACCGGTGGGCGTCCTGCTCGTCGACGCGACCGCGACGGTCGTCGCCGGGTCGCCGTACCCGAGGTTCTTCGGGGACGTGGCGGCGAGCAGGTCGAACGCGAGGACGCAGTGCGCGCCCTGCGGGGTGAGCCGGTTGGACGGCTCGAGGCCCGCTCCGGACTCTGTGCGCGGCGAGAAGCGCAGGTGCCCGGTCACCGGACCGGCCTTCTGGCTCAGACCAGTCTGATCGAGCGTCTCGGCGTCGAAGCCCGCCCGCATCGCCGCCATCGCGAGCACCTGGTTGACCGTGACGATGCCGGTCCCGCCGATGCCGGCCATCAGCACGTCGTGGGTGCCGGCGAGCGGGGGAGCGGTGGGGTCGGCGACCGCCGGCGGCGTCGGCGTCGTACGGCGCGCCGGGCGTGCATCCGGGTCGACCTCGACCGTCACGAACGACGGGCAGTCTCCGTCGAGGCACGAGTAGTCGGTGTTGCACGACGTCTGGTCGATGCGCGTCTTGCGGCCGTACTCGGTGTCAACCGGCTGTACCGACAGGCAGTTGCTCTTGACGCCGCAGTCGCCGCAGCCCTCGCACACGGCCTCGTTGATCACGACGCGAGTGTTGCGCGCGGGCAGCGTGCCCCGCTTGCGCTGACGGCGTGCGTCGGCGGCGCAGTGCTGGTCGTAGATGAGCACGGTGACACCGGGGACGTCGCGCAGGATCCGCTGCGCCTCGTCGAGCCGGTCGCGGTGCCACAGGAGCGTGCCCTTGGCGAGCGAACGCCTGCGGTGCCGCTGCGGCTCGTCGGCCACCACGATGACGCGCGCGACGCCCTCGTCGGTGAGCTTGTGCGTCAGCTCCGGGACGGTCAGCGCGCCCTGGGCGTCCTGCGCACCGGTCATCGCGACGACGTCGTTGTAGAGGATCTTGTAGGTGATGTTGACACCGGCCGCGATGCACGCCTGGATCGCGAGCTGGCCGGAGTGGAAGAACGTGCCGTCGCCGAGGTTCTGGAAGATGTGCCCGGTGCGTGTGAAGCCGGACTGGCCGATCCACTGGCTGCCCTCGGCGCCCATCTGGGTGAAGCCCGTGACGGCACTGTCCTCGCGGCCCGACGTCGACACCATGATGTGGCAGCCGATGCCGCCGCCGGCCAGCGAGCCCTCCGGGACGGCGGTGGAGCGGTTGTGCGGGCAACCGCTGCAGAAGTACGGCGCGCGCGAGGTCGACAGCAGGGGGAGCGGGATGGTCTGGGGCCTCGGGATCTCGATGCGGACGCGGCCGTCGAGCACGTGGCGCAGAGGTGCGAGCAGGCGGCCGGAGGTGACCTCGCCGTCGGCGGGGACGAGCCGACGGCCGACGGCGTCCTTCTTGCCGATCGCGCGGGGGGCGTCGGGCATCCCGTAGAGGATCTCGCGGACCTGCGTCTCGATGAACGCGGTCTTGTCCTCGACGACCACGATCTCGTCGAGACCGGTCGCGAACTTCTCGACGATCCCCGGCTCCAGGGGCGTCACCAGGCCGAGCCGCAGCACCCGGATGCCGGCGGCGTGCAGCGCGTCGTCGGTGAGGTTGAGGTCGAGGAACGCCTGACGGAGCGCGTCGTACGTGGTGCCGGCGGCGACGAAGCCGACGGTCGCGTGCGGCGGGTCGATGTCGACGACGTTGAGCGGGTTGGCGGCGGCGTACGCGAGGACGGTCTCCGTCCGCGGTCCGACGAGCTGCGCCTCCGCCCCCACGATCGCGTCCGGGTTCACGATCATCGGCGCCTGGGCGTACGACCAGGGCTTGCCGTCCCACTCGATCGACGGCACGACCGGGCGGAAGGCGTCGGCGGGGCGGTCGACCACCCACGAGCCGTCGGCGACGTCGGCGACGATCTTGAGCCCGACCAGGCAGCCCGACGCACGCGAGAGCGTGACGGCGTGGAGCCCGAGCGTGACGATCTCGGCGGCGTTGCGTGGGAAGAGGACGGGGATGCCGAGCGCGGCCAGCGTCCGCTCGCTGACAGCGGGGACGGTGGACGACTTGGAGGCGGGGTCGTCGCCCGCGAGGATCACGGCTCCGCCGCGGGGGTCGACGCCGTACATGTTGGCGTGCCGCAGCGCGTCGGTCGCGCGGTCGACGCCGGGCGCCTTGCCGTACCAGTAGCCGACGACGCCGTCGTAGACCGCCTCGGCCGGGTCGAGCGGCTGCTGGGTGCCCCACACCGACGTCGCGGCGAGCTCCTCGTTGAGGCCGGGGACGAAGCGGATGTCGTTCGCCTCGAGCACGTCGGGCATGTCAGCCAGCATGCGGTCGACGCCCCCGAGCGGGCTGCCCTGGTAGCCGGACACGAACGACGCGGTGCGCCGGCCCTCACGCCGGTCGTGCTCGCGCTGCTCGACCAGGAGGCGCGCGATGGCCTGGACGCCGGTCAGCAGCACCGGCGGCGAGCCGGCGCGAAAGCGGTCACGCAGGTCGTACGGCTCCGGCTCGGGAAGCGAGTCCGGGCGGCCGACCATCAGCTCGGTCATGGGAGCTCCTTCACGCGGCGGGCATCGATGTGATGCCCCCACGGTGGAGGAGCGTGACGGATCGCGCAACAGCCCGTTCAGCAGCGACGCATCATGCTCAAATGTGACGCCCGTAACGGACAGCAGGACCGCAACGTGACCAGCATCACGCCGAGGTGCGGACGGGGCGGCTCAGACTGCGCGGCCCTCGTGGTCGAGCACCGCCATCGCGGCGTTGTGGCCCCCGATGCCGCTGACCGCGCCGCCGCGCCGTGCGCCCGATCCGCACATCAGCACGCGCGCGTGCCCGGTCTGGACACCCCACCGCTCCGCCGGCGTACGGCCCAGCTGCTCGACCCAGGGCCACTGCAGGTCGCCGTGGAAGATGTGGCCACCCGGCATCGCGAGATCCTTCTCGATGTCCGCCGGCGTCTTGACCTCGACGCAGGGGTCGCCGTTCGCGTCGCGTGCGATCACCGACGCGATCGGCTCCTCGAGGTAGGCGTCGATCGCCGACTCGAACGCCCGCCAGCCGCGCGCCTTGGCGTCATCGCTGCTCTCGGCGTACGGCCAGTGGATCCCGAAGTACGTCAGCGTCTGCGCGTCCGTCCCCGCGAGCTCCGCACCGAGGATCGAGCGGTCGGTGAGCGTGTGGCAGTACAGCTCCCCGCAGGCCACGTCGGGCGACGGCGTCGCGAACGCCCGCTCGAGCTCCTCGTAGGTCTCGCCGAGATGGAAGGTGCCGGCGAACGCGACCGTCGGGGCGACGCCCGACTTCAGCCGCGGCAGCCGGTCGACGAGCAGGTTGATCTTGAGCTGGGACCCCTCGGGCTTCGAGGGCAGGGGATCACCGAGCAGCCCCGCCAGCACGTACGGTGCCACGCCCGACAGCAACCAGCGGGCCTCGATGTCGAGGCCGTCGGCGTGGACGACGACGCCGTCGATGTCCGCGTCGACGGCACGGACCGTCACCCCCGTCCGGATCTCCGCGCCGGCCTCCTCGGCGACGCGACGCAGCTCGTCGGTCACCGCGCCCATGCCACCCACCGGGACCCGCCACTCGCCCGACCCGTTGCCGACCAGGTGATAGAGGAAGCAGCGGTTCTGCTGGAGCGTCGGGTCGTGCAGCGAGGCGTACGTCCCGATCAGGCCGTCCGTCGCGACCACGCCGCGGACGAGGTCGCTGGTGAAGCGACGCTCGATGGCGTGGCCCAGCGGCCGCGCCACGAGGTCGCTCCACACGGCCTCGCCCACGTCCTCTCGGATCGCCTCGGTCGTGGGCAGCGGCCGCAGCAAGGTCGGCGCCACGGAGAGCGCCAGCCTCTGCGCGTCGGCGTAGAAGGCCCGCCAGGCGTCGTACTCGGTGTTGGTCCCCGTCGTCTCCCGGAACGACTCTGCTGTCGACCGTCCCTCGCGCGTCTCGACGAGCAGCCCGCCACCGTCGTAGGGCGTGTACGAGGCGGTGTCGCGTGCCCGCAGCTCGAGCTCGAGACCGAGGTCCTTGATCAACTCGTGCGGCATGAGCGAGACGAGGTAGGAGTAGCGCGAAAGCCGGGCATCGACCCCCGGGAACGGGCGCTCGCTCACGGCGGCGCCGCCGGTCCGGTCGAGGCGTTCGAGCAGCACCGTACGGAGGCCGCTGCGGGCGAGGAGGGTTGCGGCGACGAGGCCGTTGTGGCCCCCGCCGACGATGACGACGTCGTGAGTCATGCGGGTCAGCCTAGGCTGGTTGATCGAGTAGTAGTGCGTGCCAGCCAGCCAGCCAGCCAGCCAGCCAGCCAGCCGTCGGGCGGACATGGACCCGATGGGCGAGGTCGAATACGCGCCGGGCGAGCCCAAGGGCACGCCGTGGCACCCGCACCGCGGCTTCGAGACCGTGACCTACATGCTCGATGGCGTCTTCGACCACGCCGACTCCCACAGCGGCGGATCGATCACCGACGGCTGCGGCCTTCGCGGCGGACCGGGGCCCCTACACCCGCGACCCGCTCCCGATCCGCTGACCCCGGCCCCTGGCACCCTTACTCGGGTCCGGGGGGCTTCGCTTTTGCCCTGAGCAGCGCGCGGCGCCCTGGCGGACTCCCTCCCCGATCGTTCCCTGACGTCCTAAGAGGCCACATGAGATTCAAGAAGTCGCTCACCGCGCTCGCTGGTGTCGCCGCTATCGGCACACTCACGACGGCGTGTTCAGATGATGCGGTGGTCGTGAGCGACAACTTGTCGAAGGCGGCCGACAACTTCGAGATCGACCGCCGCGTCGTGTTCTTCAACGGGATCACGGACAAGTACCTTCTGACGATCGAGGGCCGGTGCGCGATCGAGGACGATGGCGGGCAACTCGAAGTGACGTGCAAGGTCGGGAAGGGCGCCTACAAGAAGCACTTCCTCGGGCTGTCTGACAACGTCTCGTACTTCGTCGAGCAGATCGAAGGCGCGTACGCGGACCCGAACCACTATCGGGTCACGTTTAAGCCGGAAGCGATCGTCCCATCGATCGACCTGCGCACGTCTGCCGACGACTGACCGTTTCCTGAAGGCCCCGGCTCCTCTTCATGAGGGGTCGGGGCCTTTTGTGTGAGCAGCCTCCGGCGTCCTGGCGGACTGCGCGCTCATGTCTCCCTGTTACGTCAGGAGGCATGGAGGCGTACGAGGACTTCCGCAGGGGACGGTTCGGCCAGATCCCGGCGAAGGAGATGCCGCACGGCGACGTCTGCGGAGCCGCGCCCGGCGCGTGAGGCACTGGCGCCGCGTTGGGCCCCGTTGGTCGAGTGGGGCGGAGCGCCAGCGGAGCCCGTATCGAGATCCCTCGGCGCCCGCCGTCCCTCGAGCCACACCACGCAGGTCGAGGCCGCGAGCACGGCGCCGAGCGCGCTGACCGCGGCCCACCCGCCGGCCACCCAGGCGGCGGTCGTCGCCGCCGACCCTGCGGCCCCGCCGACGAAGAACGCCGTCATGAACGCCGCGTTGAGCCGGTTGCGCATCGCAGGGTCGAGCGCATAGATCGCGTTCTGGTTCGCGTTGAGCAGCATCTGCTGCGCCACCACGAGCGCCAGCACGCCGAGCAGCAGCCACGTCAACCCCGCCGCGCCGCCTCCTCCGCCGAGCGCGATCAGGCCCCACGCGATCGGCAGGGCGAGCGTCGACGCCCGGGCGACCGTACGGGCACGCCCGGCGTCGACTAGCCGCCCCGCGACCGGCGTCGCCACGACTCCGGCGATCCCCATCAGACCGAAGGCGCCGATCGCTGCCTCCGACCACCCGTACGAGGTGGCGAGCAGGAAGGTCGACGCAGTCCAGAACGTGTTGAAGGACGCCAGCGACAACGCGGCGACGAGCGCACGGCGGCGCAGCACGGGTTGCGTCCCGAAGAGCGCGAGCGTCGAGCCGAGGAGGGCGGGATAGGCAAGGCCGCTCGGTGTCTGGAGCGTCGGGAGCCGCACCCGAAGCGCCACCGCGACCGCCGCCACCAGCACCCCGCACACGACGTAGACCGACCGCCACCCGGCGAGCTGCGCGACCGCCCCCGAGATCGGCCGCGACACGATGCTCCCCAGGAGCAGACCGCTCATCACGACAGCGACCACCCGGCCCCGCTGCTCCGGCTCGGCGAGCGTCACCGCGAACGGGACGACGACCTGCGCCGCGACCGACGTCAGCGCCGTGAGCGCGGTGGTGACGAGGAGGACGCGGCCGCCGGGCGCGAGCGACGACGCGACCAGCAGGACGGCCGTCGCGCCGAGGAGGGAGACCGCCAGCCGACGCCGTTCGAGGAGGTCACCCAGAGGGACGATGGCGAGCAGGCCGACGGCGTACCCGACCTGCGCGGCGGTCACGATCATGCCCGCTGTCGAGTCTCTGATCCCGAGGTCGTCGGCGAGCAGGTCGAGGAGGGGGAGTGCGAGGTAGTTCGCCGAGACCGACAGCCCGGTGGACAGCGCCATGAGCAGGAGCAGGGAGCGGGGCAGGTCGCGCGGGCCGGACATGACTCCAGCCTGAGCCGTCAGGGTGCATGAGTCCAACGCATGCTTGTCACGCCAGCGATCGCGATTTGAGATCGATCTGCCACCATGGGCGGATGGAGCTCCAGCAACTCCGCTACGTGGTCGCCGTCGCCGAGACGCGCAGCTTCACGCGCGCCGCACAGCGCTGCCACGTCGTCCAGTCGGCGCTCAGCCACCAGGTCGCCAAGCTCGAGCGAGAGGTCGGGGCCCGGCTGTTCGAACGCACGAGTCGCCGGGTCGCGCTGACCGCGGCGGGCGAGGCGTTCCTTCCCGCGGCACGGGAGGCTCTCGACGCGGCCGAGCGTGCGCGGGCGGAGGCGGCCGCCGTCTCCGGCGTCGTGAGCGGACGACTGCGTCTCGGTGCCATCCCGACCGTCACCGCCGTCGACGTCCCCCAGGTCCTGCGCGCCTTCCGCGACGAGCACCCGCGCGTCGACGTGAGTCTGCGGACAGACGGGAGCGAGGAGCTGGTGGCACGGATCGCGGGCGCGTCGATCGATGTCGCGTTCCTCGGCCTTCCGCCAGGGCGCGAGCCCGCCGGCGTACGCTCGCGTCTCCTCGGTAGCGGCACGCTCGTGGCCGTCCTCGCACCGGACCATCCACTGGCGGGCCGGCGCCGCACCAGGCTCGCCGAGCTGGGAGGCGGCGACTTCGTCGACTTCACGGCGGGGACGCCGGGACGCGTCCAGTCCGATCTGGCCTTCGCCGCCTCGGGCGTCGAGCGGCACGTCGCCTTCGAGGTCACGACCGGTGACCTCGCCGGACGTCTGGTCGCGGAGGGTCTCGGGGTGGCGCTCTTGCCGGAGGCGTACGCGGCCACGCTCCCCGGCGTCCGTACGGTCCCGATCACCGACGCCCCGGTCCGCGAGGAGCACCTCGCCTGGAGCCGCTTCCGCCCGTCACCGGCGGCAGCGGCCTTCCTCGCGATGCTCGGGGTGCCGGAGGCGGGGGCGAGCGTGTAGAAACGTCGCATGGCCGACTTCGTGGGGTCCGTGGACCAGGGCACGACCAGCACCCGCTTCATGATCTTCGACCACGGCGGCAACGAGGTCGCCCGTCACCAGCTCGAGCACGAGCAGATCATGCCGCGCAGCGGCTGGGTGGAGCACAACCCGCTGGAGATCTGGGAGCGCACGAGCGCCGTCATCCAGACCGCGCTCGCCAAGGCCGGCCTCTCGTCGTCGGACCTGGCGGCCCTCGGGATCACGAACCAGCGTGAGACCACCGTCGTCTGGGACCGCCGCACCGGACGGCCGTACGGGCCCGCGATCGTCTGGCAGGACACCCGCACCGACCGGCTCGCCTCCCGCCTGGAGCACGACGGCCGCGGCCAGGTCATCCGCGAGAAGGCGGGCCTGCCGCCGGCCACCTACTTCTCCGGCGGCAAGATCGCCTGGATCCTCGAGAACGTGCCCGGTGTCCGCGAGGCCGCCGAGCGCGGTGACGCGCTGTTCGGGACGACCGACTCGTGGGTGGTCTGGCAGCTCACCGGCGGACGCCGGGGCGGCGTGCACGTCACCGACGTGACCAACGCCAGCCGGACGATGCTGATGAACCTCGAGACTCTCGACTGGGACGACGACCTGCTGGAGATCTTCGACATCCCGCGCGCGATGCTCCCCGACATCCGACCGTCGTCGCTCACCGACGCGTACGGCACCACGCTCGACAACGGTCCTCTCGACGGCGAGGTTCCGATCACCGGCATCCTCGGCGACCAGCAGGCGGCGCTCGTCGGGCAGGTGTGCTTCGCGCCGGGGGAGGCCAAGAACACCTACGGCACCGGCAACTTCCTCCTCCTCAACACCGGCACCGAACTCGTGCGCAGCAAGGCGGGTCTGCTGACGACGGTGGCCTACCAGCTCGGAGACGCCGACCCGGTCTATGCGCTGGAGGGCTCGATCGCCGTCACCGGGTCGGCGGTGCAGTGGTTGCGAGACCAGCTCGGCATCATCTCCGGGGCCGCCCAGTCCGAGGCCCTGGCACGCCAGGTCGAGGACAACGGCGGCGTCTACTTCGTGCCGGCGTTCTCCGGGCTGTTCGCGCCGTACTGGCGCTCGGACGCCCGCGGCGCGATCGTCGGCCTGTCCCGCTACAACACCAACGCGCACCTGGCGCGAGCGACGCTGGAGGCGATCTGCTTCCAGTCGCGGGACGTCGCCGACGCCATGCGCGAGGACTCGGGCGTGGCCGTCGACGTGCTCAAGGTCGACGGCGGCGTCACCGACAACGAGCTCTGCATGCAGATCCAGGCCGACGTGCTCGGGACTCCGGTCAGCCGGCCCGTCGTGTCGGAGACCACGGCGCTGGGAGCGGCGTACGCGGCGGGACTGGCCGTGGGCTTCTGGGACAGCACCGACGAGCTGCGGGAGAACTGGCAGGAGTCGAAGCGCTGGGAGCCGCAGTGGGACGAGGAGCGGCGCGAGTCGGCGTACGCGGGGTGGCAGAAGGCCGTCGAACGCACCCTCGACTGGGTGGAGGTCGACTGACGTGCGGCCCGTCGCGCTGGACCACGCAGCCCGCAGGGGGGCTCTCGAGCGGCTGCGCGCAACGGCCTCGGAGGGCCCGCTCGACGTCCTCGTGATCGGCGGCGGCGTCGTCGGCGGAGGGTGTGCCCTCGACGCCGCGACCCGGGGTCTGACGGTCGGGCTGGTCGAGGCACGCGACCTCGCCTCCGGCACGTCGAGCCGCTCGTCGAAGCTGATCCACGGTGGCCTGCGCTATCTCGAGATGCTCGACTTCTCGCTCGTCGCCGAGGCGCTGGCCGAGCGCAGCCTGCTGGTCGAGCGCCTCGCGCCGCACCTCGTCCGCCCGATCCCCTTCCTGTACCCGCTCACGCACCGCGGGTGGGAGCGGGCGTACGCCGGCACGGGGGTCGCGATGTACGACTCGATGGCGTGGCTGTCGGGGCAGTCACGTGGGATGCCCCGTCACCGTCACCTCTCACGGCGCAAGGCGATGCGGCGGATGCCGGCGCTGCGCAAGGACGCGCTCGTCGGTGCGATCGAGTACTACGACGGCCAGGTCGACGATGCGCGCCACACGATGATGCTCGCGCGGACGGCTGCCTCGTACGGGGCGCACGTCGCCACCCGCACGCGCGTGACGGGCATGCTGCGCGAGGGCGAACGCGTCACCGGTGTGGTCGCGCGCGATCTCGAGAGCGGAGACGAGCTCGAGATCCGTGCGTCGCAGGTGATCAACGCGACGGGCGTCTGGACCGACGAGACGCAGGCGATGGTGGGTGAGCGCAGCCAGTTCCACGTGCGGGCGAGCAAGGGCGTGCACCTCGTCGTGCCGCGCGACCGCATCCAGGGCGACGTCGGGCTCATCCTGCGGACCGAGACGTCCGTGCTGTTCGTGATCCCGTGGAAGCGGCACTGGATCGTCGGCACCACCGACACCGACTGGTCGCTGTCCAGGGACCATCCCGCGGCGAGCCGGACCGACATCGACTATCTGCTCGCGCACCTCAACAGCGTGCTGGCGACGCCGTTGACCCACGACGACGTGGAGGGCGTGTACGCAGGGCTGCGCCCGCTGCTGGAGGGGGAGTCCGACGCGACCTCGACGCTGTCGCGCGAGCACGCGGTCTCGCACGCGGTGCCGGGCCTGGTCGTGGTCGCCGGCGGCAAGTACACGACGTACCGGGTGATGGCGCGCGACGCCGTCGACGCGGCCGCCGACGCGCTCGGTGTCCAGCTGTCGCGAGCGATCCCGGCGTGCGTGACCGAGGACGTGCCGCTGCTCGGCGCCGACGGGTACGCGGCGCTGTGGAACCGTCGTGGCCTGATCGCTGCGCGCAGCGGGCTGCACGAGGTGCGGGTGGAGCACCTGCTCCGGAGGTACGGCGCCCTGGTGCACGAGCTGCTCGAGCTCATGGAGGCCGACCCGACGCTGGCGGAGCCGCTCGCGGGCGCGGACGACTATCTGCGGGCCGAGATCGTCTATGCCGTGACCCACGAGGGCGCGCGCCATCTCGACGACGTCCTCACCCGCCGTACGCGGATCTCGATCGAGACGTTCGACCGTGGTGTCGACTCGGCCGACGAGGTGGCCGCCCTCATGGCGGGCCCGCTCGGATGGGGACCCGAGCAGGTGCGCCGGGAGGTCGAGCACTATCTCGCGCGGGTGGCCGCGGAGCGCGAGAGCCAGACGATGCCGGATGACGAGACAGCAGATGCGGCGAGGATGGGGGCGGGGGACGTCGTGCCGGTGGCGCGCGGCGGGTAGAGCGCCGGTGGCGCGCGGCGGGTAGAGCGCCGGTGGCGCGCGGCGGGTAGAGCGCCGGTGGCGCGCGGTGGGTAGAGCGCCCCACCTACGATCGACGTGTGCCACCTCGCTCCCCGCTCCCACCCCAGAACGGCCTCGGCGCCGTCTGGTTGCGGACGCCGGACCGCGGTCGCGAGGCGGTGACCTGGGCGACGATGGGGGAGTGGCTGCGCTGGCGGCTGCCGGAGCAGGTCGACGTCGCCGGCATGTTCGCGACGCGGCGATTCGTCGACGACGCGGGAAGTCCGGTGGCCGCCGACGACCCGTACCAGCCGCACGCCTTCGTGTGGTTCTACCGGGACCTGCGCGAGGAGGCCCCCGTGCCGGGGGAGCTGCGCATCCTGCATCGCGACGAGCGCCTCGTGGTGGTGGACAAGCCGCCGTTCCTCGCGACGATCCCGCGGGGACGCCACGTGCGCGAGAGCGTCGTGGTCCGGCTGCGCGACGAGCTCGGCCTGCCCGAGATCTCGCCCGTGCACCGGTTGGACCGGATCACCTCGGGCGTCCTCGTGCTGACCACCGAGCGGAGATGGCGCGGCGCGTACCAGATGTTGTTCCAGCGGCGGGAGGTGCGCAAGACCTACCGGGCCCTCGCGCCGGTGGACCCCGGGTTGGACCTGCCGGTGACCGTACGCAACCACCTCGTGAAGCGCCGCGGGCTCTTCCAGGTGGCGGTGGTCCCGGACCTGCGGGTGAACGCCGTCACCCGCGTCGTCCTCGAGGGCCGCCTCGGCGAGCACGGCGTCTACCGCCTCGAGCCCGAGACCGGCCGGACCCACCAGCTACGGGCTCATCTCCACGGCCTCGGCATCCCGATCGTCGGCGACCCGGTCTATCCCGAGGTCCTCGATGTCGACCTGGACGACTTCACGCGACCGCTCCAGCTGCTGGCGAGCGAGCTGGCGTTCACCGACCCGGTCGACGGTTCCGAGCGCCGCTTCGTCAGCGAGCGCGCGCTGCCGCTCCTCCCCGAGGACTAGCGTCTTCGGCGCCGCCCGGCCGGGACGAGACGGGCCGGCTCACGGCACGCGCGCGGTCCACTCCTCGGTGGCGTACTTCGCCGCGGCCAGCGACTCCATCGCCTCGCGTGTTCCCTCGTCGAGCGCGACCGGCCTCAGCCCATAGCTGGCGTCGAAGTGCTCGACCATCGCGCGGACGATCTCGTCGCGGGTCATGCCCGTCTGGCTCCGCAAGGGGTCGACCCGCTTGGCGGCGCTTGCCGTCCCCTTGTCCGACAGCTTCTCGCGCCCGATCCGCAGGATGTCGAGCATCTTCGCGGCGTCCATGTCGTACGACATCGTCACGTGGTGCAGGACCGCGCCGCTGGCCAGCCGCTTCTGCGCGGCGCCGCCGATCTTGCCGTGCGGGGTCGCGATGTCGTTGAGCGGCACGTACGACGCGTCGAGGCCGAGCCCGCGCAGCGCACGGATCACCCAGGCGTCGAGGAATGCGTACGACTCGGCGAACGTCATGCCCTCGACGAGCGACGCGGGGACGTACAGCGAGTACGTGATCGTGTTGCCGGGCTCGACGAACATCGCGCCGCCGCCGGACATGCGACGTACGACCGTCGCGTCGTGCCGCGCCGCGGCGTCGAGGTCGACCTCGTTCGACAGCGACTGGAACGAGCCGATGATGACCGCGTTGGACGCCCACTCCCAGACGCGCAGCGCCGGTGCGCGCAGACCCTCACCGACCTGCGTCGCGAGGACCTCGTCGAGCGCCATCTGCTGCGCGGGGTGGAGCGGGCCGGCGTCCACGAGCTCGAAGTCGAGGTCGTGCCACGCGGTCGAGCGTCCGAGCGCGCGTGCCACCGCGAAGCCGACGGAGCGCGGGTCGAAGCCGATCATCGTGGCGTCCTCGAGCGCGTCCTCGACGGCGCTCGCGTACGACCCCACCGAGGCGTCGGCCGGCTGACCCTCGAGCGCGTCGGTGATCCGGTCGAGCCCGTCGTCGGGCTCGAGGAAGAAGTCGCCCGACAGCCGGACGTCCTTGAGCCGGCCGTCGACCACCTCGAGGTCGAC
The DNA here is from genome assembly GCF_019550915.1 of Mumia sp. zg.B17. Classification (GTDB taxonomy): domain Bacteria; phylum Actinomycetota; class Actinomycetes; order Propionibacteriales; family Nocardioidaceae; genus Mumia. The sequence continues at coordinate 319,922 of NZ_JAHWCI010000005.1, read as the reverse complement.
GACCACCAGCTTGCCTCCGGGGACCTTGTACTCGCCGTGCACCGCGACCTCCTCCTCGACTGCGCCGACGTGGACGCGTCGACGTCGGGGTCAACGCGCGACGAGGGGCAAGGCTTCCCAGGAACGGGAGAAGCCCGGTCGGGACATCGTCCTGACCGGGCCTCATCGGGGTGGATGACGGGACTTGAACCCGCGACCACCGGCACCACAAGCCGGTGCTCTACCAACTGAGCTACACCCACCGCGCGCGACCCGGCTCGTACCGAGTGCGGCCAGACGAGTGTAGCGGGTCAGCCTTCGTCGTCCGAAATCCGGGTCGGGTCCACCTGCTCCACCGCGGCGTCTGTCTCCGGCGCCGCTGGAACCGTCGCGCGGAGCGATCCGGAGTGCTCTGCGGCGAGCGCCTTGGCGGTCTCGCTGTCCGGCCCGGGCTCGGGGACGAAGACGGCGGCGCGGTAATAGCGCAGCTCCTCGATGCTCTCGAGGATGTCGGCCAGCGCCCGGTGGTTGCCGGTCTTGGCCGGGCTGTTGAAGTAGGTGCGCGGATACCAGCGGCGCGAGAGCTCCTTGATGGAGGAGACGTCGACGACCCGGTAGTGCAGGTAGCCCTCGAGCTCGGGCATGTCGCGCAGGAGGAACGCGCGGTCGGTGCCGATCGAGTTGCCTGCGAGCGGCGCCTTGCCGGCCTCGGGGACGTGCTGCTTGATGTAGTCGAGGACGACCTGCTCGGCGTCGGCGAGCGGCAGACCGGCATCGAGCTCGGTCAGGAGGCCCGACGCGGTGTGCATCTGCGTGACGACCTCGTTCATCTGGTCGAGGGCTTCACGTGGCGGCTTGATCACCACGTCGATGCCGTCGGCGATCGGGTTGAGCTCGAAGTCGGTGACGATCGCGGCCACCTCGATGAGCGCGTCGCGCTCGAGGTCGAGCCCGGTCATCTCGCAGTCGATCCATACAAGCGTGTCCACGACGATCAACCCTAGCGGGAAGGGCGGACACCGACCGGTAGCCTGGTAGCTGTCCCTGGGAACGTGCGACGCTGTGCCGCGCGTTGGACGGGGGACACGTGTCCGTAGGCGAAGGATGGTTGAGCCAGGTGGCCAGCAGGGATGACAAGCGCGCGCGGCGTGAGCGCGCGGAGCAGATGCGCATGGAGCGAGAGCGGAAGGACAAGCGTCGCCGCACCCTCATCACCGCCGCGATCGTCGCGGTCGTGCTGGTCGTGATCGGTGGAGCAGGCTTCGCCGTGAAGTCGGCGGTCGACAACTCCGCCGACGAGCCCACGCGTGCTCCCGGCGGCCTGACCGACGACGGTGGCGTGGTGCTGACCGCCACCGACCTCGGCGGCTCCGCCGCCTCCGACCCGGTCAAGGTGACGGTGTTCGAGGACTTCGCGTGCCCGCACTGCAAGACCTTCGAGGACGAGACCGGCGACTGGATCGACGAGCAGGTCGCGGCAGGTGCGATCGACGTGGAGTTCCGTCCGGTGGCGTTCCTGTCCGACTTCTCCCACGACACGATGGGCGCCGCGATGTGCGTCTTCGAGGAGGGCGGGTCCAAGGCCTACCGCGACTTCGCGAAGCTCGCCTTCGCCAGCCAGCCCACGGAGGGCTCGGGCCTGGACGAGAAGGACTACGTCGACATGGCCGAGCAGGCCGGAGCGCCCGGAGCAGCGACCTGCATCAAGGGTCGTCCCTTCCGCGACTGGACCGACCCGGCGACCAAGGCGTCGTTCGACCAGCCCGACTCCGAGGGCGAGAAGCTCTCCGGCACGCCGACGGTGTGGGTGGACGGCGCCACGGTCAACGGACCCGAGGGCTCCGACGGCAAGCCGACCGTCCCCGGGCTCGCCGACATCCAGAAGGCCGTCGCGGCCGCGAAGGCGAGGTGACCCATGGCAGCCGAGAGCTCGCGAAGCCGTCGTGAACGCGCTGAGCAGATGCGCAAGGAGAAGGAGCGGCAGGACAAGCGTCGCCGCACCCTCATCACGGCGGCGGTCGTCGCCGCGGTGCTCATCGTCATCGCCGGTGCGGGCTTCGCCGTGAAGTCGGTGATGGACGACTCCGCCGGTGACGAGGTCCGCACTCCCAAGGGGCTCACCAAGGACGGTGGCGTGCTGGTCACCGCCGAGGACCTGGGCGGCACCGCCCAGCCGGACCCGGTCAAGCTGACCATCTTCGAGGACCTCCAGTGCCCGGTCTGCAAGGCCTTCGAGGAGACCTCGGGTGGCTGGATCGACGAGCAGGTCGCCGCCGGGGCGATCGAGGTCGAGTACCGCCCGGTCGCGTTCCTCAACGAGTTCTCCGGCGCCGCGCTGGCGGCGTCGATGTGCGTGTTCGAGGAGGCCGGCGCCAAGGGCTGGGTCGACTACACGCGCACCGTCTATCAGAACCAGCCCGACGAGACCAGCACCGACGTCGACGAGGACCAGCTCGTCGAGTGGGCCGACCAGGTCGGCGCCGGGGCAGCGACCGACTGCATCAAGGGTCGTCCGTTCCGTGAGTGGGCCGGCAACCCGCCGGGCAGCACGAGCGAGGTCACCGACGAGGCGTTCGCCTCCAAGGACTCCGAGGGGCAGCAGGTGTCCGGGACCCCGACGGTGTGGGTCGACGGCACCGCGGTGACCGGCTCCGGCGGCAACATCCCGACGCCCGCAGACCTCGAGGCGGCGGTGACCGCCGCGAAGGCAGGCTGACGCCCGCAGGTCGAGCGATCGCGATCGACGCCCCGTACGCCTTGTGCGTGCGGGGCGTCGCGTCTCTACGGTGGGGCAGGAACACCACCGACGAACGACGGGAGCGACACCATGGCCACACGCACCGCGACGACACAGTGGACCGGCGGGCTGCAGGACGGATCAGGACGGGTCAACCTCGACACCTCCGGAGCCGGATCGTACGAGGTCTCGTTCCCGCGGCGGATCGCCGACGAGGCCGAGGGGGTGACCAGCCCGGAGGAGCTCCTCGCGGCGGCGCACGCGGCCTGCTACGCGATGGCGCTGTCGGGCGGGATCGCGAAGGCCGGAGGCACGCCGCAGTCCTCTACGGTGCGGGCCGACGTCACCGTCCGTCCCGACCGTGAGGGTGGTGGGCTGCTCATCTCCACGATCACGCTGACCGTCCGCGCGAAGGTCGACGGCCTGACGGCCGAGCAGTTCACCGGGGTCGCCGAGCAGACCAAGAAGGACTGCCCGGTGAGCAAGGCGCTCGCCTCCGTCCCGGAGATCGAGCTCGACGCTGCTCTCGAGAGCTGAGCGCGCCCGGCAGGATTCGAACCTGCGACCGGCGGATTAGAAGGCCGCTGCTCTGTCCAGCTGAGCTACGGGCGCTCACGGGAACCAACCCTAGCGGCGACGTCGCTCTCGGCGCTCGCCGCTAGGGTTCTCCCTGTGTCCCCGCCGTTTGCGGCGCGTCTGCCGCAGCCCCCTTCGTCGCCGGTCCCGCCAGGGCCGCTTCCTCGGCTGCGCGACCCCATGTGGCAGCGGGGGCACACGCTGCTGGTCGTGCTCATGCTCATCACCGCGGTGATCGGTGTGGTGGGCGCCGGCTTCTTCGCCGTCGGGAGCGGCGACGCGGCCGGGAGCGGGCTGAGCCTGCTGTACGCGCTGCTCCCTCTGCCCGCTCTGCTCGGCTGTTTCTTCTGGCTCGACCGCTACGAGCCGGAGCCGTGGCACTACAAGCTGGCCGCGGTGGTCTGGGGTGGAGTCGTGGCCGTCGCGATCGCGCTCGCGGCGCAGATCTTCGTCTCCGAGACGTTCGACCTCTCCGACCCGGTGCTCGCGACCTTCATCGCACCGGTGACCGAGGAACCGGCCAAGTGCCTCTTCCTCGTGCTGACCTTCCTGCGGATGCGACGCGTGATCGACGGGGTCATCGACGGGCTGGTCTTCGCCGGGCTCGTCGGGCTGGGCTTCGCCTTCGTCGAGAACATCGGCTACTACGCCGGCGCGTACGTCGGCATCGACGAGACAGGCATCGAGGGGGCCGGCGCCACGACCGTGACCTTCGTCCTCCGCGGCATCATGAGCCCGTTCGCGCACCCGATGTTCACCGCCGCCTTCGGCATCGCGGTCGGTCTCGCCGTGAGTCAGCGTTCCCGCCTCAAGCGCGCACTCCTGTGGTCCGCGGGTCTGCTCGGGAGCGTCCTGCTGCACGGCATCTGGAACGGCGGCGTGAGCTATCTGGGGGGCGGCGGTTTCCTCATCGCGTACGCCTTCACCGGTCTCCTGCTCGCGGCCACCGTGGTCCTCGCCGCCGTCGCGCGACGCAACCAGGGCCGCTACCTGACGCGTGCGCTGACCGACATCGCGCGCCGAGGATGGCTCGTCGCAGACGAGATCCCGTTCATCGCTTCCCTCTCCTACCGGCGCAAGGCGGTCAAGCACGCACGGACGCACGGTGGCCGGATCTCGGCCAAGGCGACGCGGCGCTACCAGCGCGACGCGATCACGATGGCGTTCCTGTACGCGGGAGTGATCGACCGGATGCCCAAGCCGCACGCCGTGGAGCGCGTCGACGCCTTCCTCGCCGAGATGCGGATCCTCCGGCCGTACGCCGTCCTCCCGCCGCCGCTGCGCTTCGCCTCGCCCCCGGTCGGCCCGTACGGGCAGGGCTACGGCCAGACCCACGGTCCCGGCCCGTACGCGGTCCCTCCCTACGGTCGGGCGCCGTCCGTCCCGCCTGGGCCTGCTGCGCCGCACTACGGGATGAACACCCCGTACGCCCCTCGGCCGCAGCCGCGACCGGCCGACGTACCCCCGAACGCGCCGGGGCCTGACAGCCCCGAGCCGCATCGTCGAGAGTGACCGCGACCACCTGACGGGCTCGTCCCCGGTCACCGGTGCGTCAAGCGTGGTGCTCTCCACTACGCTGAGGCCGGGGCAAGCACACCCACTCTCCCGGAGGTCCGAGTGTCGAGGGACGGTTCTACCGCCACCCTGCTCGCTGCGCTGCTCAAGCTGCGCGCCGAGCTGAGCGGTGCTGCTCTCGGGCTGGAGATCGCGGGGGCGTCCGACGGGCGCGAGGCGCAGCGCCGACTGCTGTCACAGCTCGACGACTACGTGCTGCCTCGCCTGGTGCAGCTCGACGCGCCCTTGCTGACGGTGGTCGGCGGGTCGACGGGCGCAGGCAAGTCCACGCTGGTCAACTCGCTCGTCGGCCGCCGGGTCACCGCCTCGGGGGTCCTGCGGCCCACGACGCGGTCAGCGGTGCTGGTGCACAACCCCGCCGACGCCGAGTGGTTCCAGCCCGACCGCATCCTGCCCGACCTGGCGCGTGCGACCACCCAGTCGCACGACACCCGGGCGCTGACGCTGGTGCCCGCGCACACCGTCCCCAAGGGCCTCGCGCTCCTCGACGCCCCTGACGTCGACTCCGTCGAGGCCGAGAACCGTCGGCTCGCGAGCGAGCTGCTCGCCGCGGCAGATCTCTGGCTGTTCGTCACCTCGGCCGCACGGTACGCCGACCAGGTCCCGTGGGACTACCTGCGCGAGGCCGCCGAGCGCAGTGCCGCCGTCGCGATCGTGCTGGACCGTACGCCCGACCAGTCGATGGGCGAGGTCCGCGGCCACCTGGCCCGCATGCTCACCGCACGTGGCCTGAAGGACTCGCCCTTGTTCACGGTCCTGGAGGCCGAGGTCGACGACGACGGACTTCTGCCGCCGAGCGCGGTCGCCCCGATCCTCAACTGGCTCCACGACCTGGCGGGCGACCCTGAGGTGCGTGCGTCGATCGTGACCCAGACCCTCGACGGCGCGGTGCGCAAGATCGTCTTCGGGGCCTTCGACGTCGCCGACGCCGTCGCCGAGCAGGGCACGGTGCTCACCGGGCTCGTCGAGGACGTGGACCGCGCTTACAACGGCGCTGAGGCCGCGTTCGCCAAGAGCCTCTCCGACGGCACGCTGATGCGCGGCGAGCTGGCCGCGCGCTGGCGCGACTTCGCCGGCTCCGGCGACCTGCTGCGCGGCAACGAGGACAAGATCGGGCGACTGCGCGACCGCATCGTGGACAGCGTCCGCGGCCGTCGAGCGCGCGTCAACGAGGTGCAGGAGAGCTTGTCCCACAACGTCGAGCTGCTGCTGCTCGAGCAGGCCGAGGCCGGCGCCCACGCGGCGTACCAGCTGTGGGAGCAGGTGCCTGCCGGCGCCATCCTCCTGCGCAACGCCGGCCGCGACCTGGAGCGTGCCAACCGCATGCTGCGTCCGCGAGCCGAGCGGATCGCCGCCGACTGGATCGAGGCCTGCACCGAGATCGTGCGCGCGGAGGGCTCCGAACGCCGGATGACGTCCCGCTTCCTCGCCCTCGGCACGACCGGCTCCGCGGTCACGCTCGGCGTCTGCGTCATCAACGAGCTCGCACCCCGCGACGAGGAGATCGCCACCGGGGCCTCGACGGCCCGTGAGCTGCTCATCGACGTCTTCGGGGAGACGACGGCGCGACAGCTGCTCGACCTCGCCAAAGAAGACCTTCTCCGGCGAGCCGCGACCGTTCTGCGAGACGAACGCCAGCGTTTTTACGACGTACTCGCACGGGCTGCCGCAGCACCCTCGGCAGCCGATAGCATTCGAGCCGCTGCTCGGGCCGCCGAGGATGCACGCCACACCGACCTGATCCCCGAGGACTGGGACTGACGTGAACGACACCCCACCCGCACCGCTGTTCAGCACGAATGGCGGTGACGTCGCCGCGCGCGTCGACGGCCTCGCCGCCGCCGTGGATGCCGCCTCCGGCCGGCTCGACCCTGGCCTGGTGAACGAGGGCGCCACCGTCGTCCGTCGCGCCGCGGACCGCCTGCGCCTGGCCAGCGACCGTACGGTCGTCGCACTCGCCGGTGCCACCGGCTCCGGCAAGTCGTCGCTGTTCAACGCGGTGGCCGGCATCGAGCTGTCGGCCGTCGGCGTGCGCCGCCCGACCACCTCCTGGGCGATGGCAGTCGCCTGGGGCGAGAGCGGGTCCCGTGACCTGCTCGAGTGGATGGGCATCCCCGAGCGCCAGCAGATGTCGCTGACCAGCCCGCTCGGGACCGTCCCCGACGACACGAACCTCGACGGGCTGGTGCTCCTCGACCTGCCCGACCACGACTCGACCGAGGTGAGCCACCACCTCGAGGTCGATCGGCTCGTGCAGTACGCCGACGTCCTGGTGTGGGTCCTCGATCCCCAGAAGTACGCCGACGCGGCGATCCACGACCGCTACCTCCGCCCGTTGGCCCGCCACGCCGGCGTGACCATGGTCGTGCTCAACCAGATCGACAGGCTGCCACCCGAGAAGTGGGACGGGACGTTGCAGGACGTCCGCCGGCTCCTGGCCGACGACGGGTTGGCGGGGGTCCCGCTCATCGCGGTGTCCGCCCTGCGGGGCGACGGCGTGGACGACTTCAAGCGCGCGCTGGTCCGCAAGATCCGGGACAAGCAGGCCGCCGGGATGCGGACCGGTGCCGACGTCGAGCACATCGCCAAGGCGTTCGAGCAGATGAGCGGAGACGTGCCGGCGATCGGGTTGACCGACTCCGACCGCGACCAGCTGGTGGCGACCCTCGCCGAGGCGGCGGGCGTGTCGGCGGTCGCGGACTCGGCCGAGAAGGCACTCGTCTCGCGTGCGGTCACGGCGACGACGTGGCCGCCGCTGCGGTTCGTCGGCCGCTCGAAGCGGCCCTCGGCCGCCGAGGGCGGGGCCCTGCGGTCGCTCGAGTTCGATGACGTGAGCGCGAGGGTGCAGCGGCCGGCGGTCGACGTGGCTGTCCGCGACGTCGCCGAGAAGGCCACGATCGGCCTGACCCCGCCGTGGGTGCAGTCCGTACGCCGCGCCGTCGTCGTCCCGAACCGCGACCTGGCCGACGTGCTGGACCACGAGATGTCCCGCACCGGGCTGGGTCTCGACCGCGCGCCGACCTGGTGGTCGGTCGTCAAGACGGTCCAGTGGACGGCGCTCGCGGTGACGGTGGCGGGTCTGCTCTGGTTGCTCGCGCTGGTCGGCGCGGAGGTGACCGGCGACGCAGCGGCGCCGATGATCGGCGGAGTCTGGCTGCCCGTCTACCTCTCGGTCGGAGGGCTGGTGATCGGTCTGGTGCTCGCGATGGTCGCGACGGTGGCAGCGAAGTCCTCAGCGAGTCGCCGGGCGCAGGAGATCGACGAGGCGCTCCGAGCGACGATCGTCGACGTCGCGAGCGAGCGGGTCCTCGCGCCCGTCGACAACGAGCTCGCCGCGTACGACCAGGTTCGCCGCGGCATCGCGACGGCCCTGGGCCGCCGCATCTGACGTCGCGCACAGCGCGCCGCCGTCCACAGCCGGCGGCGGCGTGCTGCCGCCGCGCTCTGGCGGGCCCCACCATCGGGATGTCCCCGATGATTGGAGCAGCACATGAGCGACAACCAGATGACCGTCTACGGCAACCTCGGCACGCCGGTGGATCTCAGGGAGAGCAACGGCTTCGCCTGGGCGATGTTCCGGGTCGGATCCACGCCTCGCTACTACGACCGCCAGCAGGGCGGGTGGCGCGACCTCGAGACCGTGTGGATCACGGTCAAGGCCACCCGCGCTCTCGCCCAGAACGCCGCTGCCTCCCTCGCCCTCGGTGACCCGATCGTCGTGATCGGCAGGCTCCGGACCCACTCCTGGCAAGACCGGGAGACCGGAGAGCAGCACCGCCGCGACGTCCTCGAGGCGACGGCGGTCTGCCACGACCTCAACCGTGGGACGACCGAGTTCCACCGCAACGAGCCCGCGGCGACACCCGAGCCCGCAGGCGGCGAGGGTCAGGCGGTCGCGGCGTTCGAGAGCACGCACGTCGTCGACGGGGCCGCTCCGCGGGGCGAGCCGGTGGCTGTCTGACCCCCGGCTTCCGTCCCGGCCGTCGCGGCCGCAGGCCGCTCGACGGTCCGATTCACGCGGCGGCCGGGGGAGCGCCTACCCTTGACCCATCATGTCTGACTACGTCTTCACCCTGCGCAACGTCCGCAAGTCGCTCGGCGACAAGGTCGTCCTCGACGACGTGACGCTCTCCTTCCTCCACGGGGCCAAGATCGGTGTCGTCGGGCCGAACGGCACCGGCAAGTCGACCCTGCTCAAGCTGATGGCCGGCATGGAGCAGCCGAGCAACGGCGACGCCCACCTCGATCCCGGGGCCAACGTCGGCATCCTCCTCCAGGAGCCGCCTCTCACCGACGGCGCGACCGTCCTCCAGAACGTCGAGGAGGCCGTCGCCGACATCAAGGGCAAGCTCGACCGCTTCAACGCGATCAGCGAGGAGCTCGCGAGCCCCGACGCCGACTTCGACTCCCTTCTCGCGGAGATGGGCGACCTCCAGACCGCCCTCGACCACGCCAACGCGTGGGACCTGGACTCGCGTCTCGAGCAGGCCATGGACGCGCTGCGGTGCCCGCCGCCGGACGCCCTCGTCGACAAGCTGTCCGGTGGAGAGCGGCGGCGTGTCGCGCTGTGCAAGCTCCTGCTCCAGCAGCCTGACCTGCTCCTCCTCGACGAGCCCACCAACCACCTGGACGCCGAGAGCGTGCTCTGGCTCGAGCAGCACCTCGCCAAGTACCCAGGCGCCGTCCTCGCCGTGACCCACGACCGCTACTTCCTCGACAACGTGGCGCAGTGGATCCTGGAGCTCGACCGCGGCAAGACCCACCCGTACGAGGGCAACTACTCGACCTACCTCGACACGAAGCAGCAGCGGCTGGTCGTCGAGGGCAAGAAGGACGCCAAGCGGCAGAAGATCCTCGAGCGTGAGCTCGAGTGGGTCCGCTCGAACCCGAAGGCGCGCCAGGCCAAGAGCAAGTCGCGTCTGGCCCGGTACGAGGAGCTCGCCGCCGAGGCCGAGCGCAGCCGGGCGGTGGACCTCTCCGAGATCAACATCCCGCCGGGCCCCCGCCTGGGTGACGTGGTCCTCGACGTCCGCGACCTCAAGAAGTCGTTCGGCGAGCGGACGCTGATCGACAACCTCAACTTCTCGCTCCCGCGTGCCGGCATCGTCGGCGTGGTCGGTCCCAACGGCGTCGGCAAGACGACGCTGTTCAAGATGATCACCGGTGAGCAGCAGCCTGACTCCGGCGACCTCACTGTGGGCACCACGGTCAAGATCTCCTACGTCGACCAGTCCCGGTCGGGCATCGACCCCTCCAAGAACGTGTGGGAGGTCGTGTCCGACGGCCTCGACCACATCAAGGTGGCCAACTTCGAGATGCCGAGCCGCGCCTACGTCGCGTCGTTCGGATTCAAGGGGCCCGATCAGCAGAAGCGTGCCGGCATCCTCTCCGGCGGTGAGCGCAACCGCCTCAACCTGGCGCTGACGCTCAAGATGGGCGGCAACCTGCTGCTGCTCGACGAGCCGACCAACGACCTGGACGTCGAGACGCTTCAGTCGCTCGAGGACGCGCTGCTCGACTTCCCCGGCTGTGCCGTGGTCGTCTCCCACGACCGGTGGTTCCTCGACCGGGTCGCCACCCACACGCTGGCCTGGGAGGGCGACGCCGAGAACCCCGCCCGCTGGTACTGGTACGAGGGCAACTTCGCCGACTACGAGGCCAACAAGGTCGAGCGACTCGGCCCCGAGGCTGCACGGCCGCACGCGCTGACCTATCGGCGCCTCACCCGCGACTGATCCACCGAGGGTCGGTCAGAAGCGCGCGCCGCCGAGGTCGTTGCGGATGCGCTCGAACACCCGACCGATCACCTCGAACTCCTCGTCGGTGGCGTTGTCCAACAGATATCGGCGTACGCCGCCGACGTGGGTGTGGGCTGCCTCGCGCAGCCGCTCCATGCCGGCCTCGGTGAGCTGCGCGTTGACCCCGCGGCCGTCCGAGACGCACGAGCGGCGCACGACCAGCCCTGCGCGCTCGAGGCGCGCGACGGTGTGGGTGACCCGGCTGCGAGAGTGGGAGACCTGGTCGGCGAGCTGGGCCATCCGCAGCGTCCAGTCGTCGGCCTCGGACAGGCGGACGAGGATCTCGTACTCGGGCATCGAGAGGTCGTGCTCGCGCCTCAGGTCGCGGTCGAGCTGGTCGAAGAAGACCGTCGAGCCGCCCAGGAACGACCGCCAGATCGCCTGCTGGCCGTCGTCGAGCCAGCGTGTCTCGGGGGAAGCCTGCGTGGTCGAGGTCATGCGAGAAGTGTAGCGCGGGAATAGTTGGATCTTAAATCAGTTGTGCTATCGTGACGGCAGTTGGTTGAAACCGCAGGAACCTAGCGGATCGCCAGCGCCAGACCAGACCGACGAGCACAACCCGCCCGAAGAGGATGCAACCCATGGCACAGATCACCACAGGCACCTGGACGTTCGACCCGACCCACACGGAGATCGGCTTCACCGTCCGCCACCTCATGAGCAAGGTTCGCGGCAAGTTCGAGAGGTTCGAGGGCAGCATCACCACCGCCCCCGTGATCACCGACTCGACCGCCACCGCCACGATCGACCTCGTCTCGATCAACACCGGCACGCCTGATCGTGACGCCCACCTGCGCTCGTCCGACTTCTTCTCGGTGGAGACCCACCCGACGATGACCTTCACGTCGACCGGCGTCGTCGAGAAGTCCGACACCGAGTTCGTCCTGCGTGGCGACCTCACGATCAAGGACGTCACTCGCCCGGTCGAGCTGGCCGTCGACTTCCTCGGCGAGGGTCAGGACCCGTGGGGCGGGACGCGCGTGGGCATCGAGGCCACCACGACGATCAGCCGCAAGGACTTCGGCATCGACTTCAACATCCCGCTCGAGGGTGACAAGGTCATGATCGGCGACAAGATCAGCATCATCATCACCGGCGAGGCCGTCCTCGCCCAGTAGCACGCGACATCGACGTCCCGAGGACGTCGATGACGACGACGGCCGTCCTGGAGCCCACGGCTCAGGGGCGGCCGTCTTGCTGTGCTCAGCGGTGCACGGCCCCCACGGCTCGGAGCGCCAGGTCGGCATACAGGTTGCCGACAGCCTCGGGCGTACGAGGCCCACCCGGCTGATACCAGCGGACGAGGTCGATCGCCATGGAGATGAGGGCGAGCGCGGTGCCAGGGACATCGCTGACCTCGAAGACGCCCTTGTCGACGCCCTCGCCGATCGCGTCGCGGTAGACGCGCTCGATGTCGCGCCGGTAGCCCGCGACCTCCTTGCGGTGCTCAGGCGTGAGCGCAGAGATCTCGTACTGGACCACCCGGGCGCGCTTGCTGTGGACCGCGTGCCACCGCGTGAACTCGAACTGGATGGTGGCGAGCCGCTCGACGGGGTCGGCGGTGGAGGCGTACGCGGCGGCGATCATGTTGCGGGTATTGAGGTGGCCGGCCGAGCTGATCTCGTAGAGGAGCTGCTCCTTGGACGCGTGGTGCACGTAGAGCGCTGCCGGGCTCATGCCCGCCCGCGTCGAGATGTCGCGGGTCGTCGTGGCGTGGAACCCACGCTCGGCGAACGCCTCGACTGCGGCGTCCATCAGCCGCTCGCGTGCGGGAACCTCGGTCATGGGCGCTCCTGGTCTTCGACAGCGGGGTGGGGGACCCCTGGCGCTAAGCGATCGCTTAGTACACTCTAGGTGATCGTGACCCCATGACCCGGAGGCACTCCGTGAAACGAGCCATCTTCGACGACGACCACGAGGCATTCCGCGCATCGGTCGCGGCGTTCGTCGAGCGTAGCGTCCTGCCCCACGCCGATGCGTACGCCGAGGACAAGGGCCTGCCGCGTGACTACTGGCTCGAGGCCGGCAAGCAGGGCTTGCTCGGCCTCGAGGTCCCCGAGGCGTTCGGCGGCGCCGAGGCACGCGACTTCCGCTTCAACGCCGTGCTCGCCGAGGAGCTGTCCAAGGTCAACGCCGCCCTCCCGTCGTGCACCGGCATCCACTCCGACATCGTCGCGCCGTACCTCGTCGAGCTCACCACCGACGAGCAGAAGGCGCGGTGGCTCCCGCGCTTCGTGACCGGCGAGCTGCTCACCGCGATCGCGATGACCGAGCCGTCGGGCGGCTCCGACCTGGCCGCGCTCAAGACCACCGCCGTGCGCGATGGTGACGGGTGGGTCATCAACGGCTCCAAGACCTTCATCACCAACGGCTGGTCCGCCGACCTCGTGGTGGTCGCGGCCCGCACCAGCCCGGAGAAGGGCGCCAAGGGCATCACGCTGTTCGCCGTCGAGACCGGCATGGACGGCTTCACCCGTGGCCGCAAGCTCGACAAGGTCGGCCAGAGCGAGTCCGACACAGCCGAGCTGTTCTTCTCCGACGTGCGGGTGAGCGACAACCAGGTGATCGGCGAGGTCGACCGCGGGTTCATCGCGATGATGGAGCGTCTCCCGCAGGAGCGGCTGTCGTGCGCCGTCTCCAACGTCGCGCACGCCAAGCAGATCCTGCTCGAGACGATCGCCTACGCCAAGGAGCGGCACGCGTTCAAGCAGCCGATCGGGTCGTTCCAGCACAACAAGTTCCTCCTCGCCGAGCTCGTGACGCGGATCGAGTCGGTCGAGGCGTACGTCGACGCCGCCGTGCTCGCGCACACCTCGCGCGAGCTGACCGCGATCGACGCGGCCAAGGTCAAGTGGCTGTCGTCGCAGGTCCAGAACGAGGTGCTCGACCACTGCGTCCAGATCCACGGCGGGTACGGCTACATGAACGAGTACCGAGTCGCCCGTGCCTGGCGTGACGCCCGTGTCACCAAGATCTGGGCGGGCTCCAACGAGATCATGAAAGAGCTCATCGGTCGCGACCTCGGGCTCTGACCACACGACAAGATTCGGCCCCTCAGACAAGGAATCCTCATGACCGAAGCCGTCATCGTCTCCACCACGCGCTCGCCGATCGGCCGTGCCTTCAAGGGCTCGCTCAAGGACATGCGTCCTGACGACCTCACCGCGCAGATGGTGCGTGCCGCGCTCGACAAGGTGCCCGAGCTCGACCCGCGCGAGATCAACGACCTCATCCTCGGGTGCGGTCTGCCGGGTGGCGAGCAGGGGATGAACATGGGGCGCGTCGTCTCTGTGCTCCTCGGCTACGACTTCCTGCCCGGCACCACCGTGACCCGCTACTGCTCCTCGAGCCTCCAGTCCACCCGGATGGCGTTCCACGCGATCAAGGCGGGCGAGGGCGACGCCTACATCTCGGCCGGTGTCGAGACGGTCAGCCGCTTCGTCAAGGGCAACAGCGACGCGATCCCGGGTCAGGAGATCACCAACCCGGTCTTCGCCGATGCCGCGCAGCACACCGAGGAGCTCTCGAAGGGTGGTCAGACCTGGACCGACCCACGCGAGGACGACCGGCTCCCTGACGTCTACATCGCGATGGGCCAGACCGCCGAGAACGTCGCCCAGATCCTCGGCATGAGCCGCGAGGAGCAGGACCGCTTCGCGGTGCGCAGCCAGAACCTCGCCGAGGAGCGCATCAAGGACGGCTTCTGGGAGCGGGAGATCACCCCGGTCACGCTGCCCGACGGCACCCAGGTCACCGTCGACGACGGCCCCCGCCCCGGCACGACGTACGAGGCGGTGTCGCAGCTGAAGCCGGTCTTCCGACCCGACGGCACCGTGACCGCCGGCAACGCCTGCCCGCTCAACGACGGCGCCGCGGCCCTGGTGATCATGAGCGACACCCGCGCCAAGGAGCTCGGCCTCACCCCGCTGGCGCGCATCGTGTCCACCGGCGTGACCGGTCTCTCCCCGGAGATCATGGGGCTCGGCCCGGTGGAGGCGATCCCGCAGGCGCTCAAGAACGCCGGGATGGCTCTCGGCGACATCGACCTGTTCGAGATCAACGAGGCGTTCGCGGTCCAGTCGCTCGGCTCGGCCCAGCAGCTCGGCATCGACATCGACACGCTCAACGTCAACGGCGGTGCGATCGCGGTCGGTCACCCGTTCGGCATGACCGGTGCTCGGATCACGGCGACGCTGATCAACTCGCTCCAGACCCACGACAAGCAGTTCGGCGTCGAGTCGATGTGCGTCGGCGGCGGCATGGGCATGGCGATGGTGCTCGAGAGGCTGTCGTGACCGGCGGCGCGAAGCGCTTCGAGGGCCGCACCGCGATCATCACCGGGGCGAGCCGTGGCATCGGGCTCGGCATCGCGCAGCGCATCGTCGACGAGGGTGGGCGGGTGTGCCTGACTGCCCGCAACGACGAGGCGCTGCAGGAGGCCGTGGTCCACCTCGGTGGCCCCGAGGTGGCGATCGGCGTCCCGGGCAAGGCTGACGACCCTGCCCACCAGGAGGAGGCGGTCGCGCGCACGCTGGAGGTGTTCGGGTCCCTCGACCACCTGGTCAACAACACCGGCATCAACCCCGTCTACGGGCGCATGATCGATCTCGACCTGGCGGCGGCGCAGAAGATGTTCGCGGTCAACGTGCTGAGTGCCCTGTCCTGGACGCAGCGGGCCTACGCTGCCTGGATGGAGACCCACGGCGGCACGGTCGTCAACGTCGCCTCGGTCGCGGGCACGAAGCCGGCGCCCGGGATCGGCTTCTACGGAGCCACCAAGGCGATGCTCATCCACATCACCCAGGAGCTCGCGGTCGAGCTCGGCCCGCAGCTGCGCGTCAACGCGGTCGCGCCGGCGGTCGTGAAGACGCGGTTCGCGTCGGCGCTGTACGAGGGTCGAGAGGACGAGGTGGCCTCGGCGTACCCGATGAAGCGCCTCGGTGTCCCGGCCGACATCGCCTCCGTGGTCGCGTTCCTGCTGTCGGACGACTCCGGGTGGTTGACCGGGCAGAACATCGTCGTCGACGGCGGGCTCACCCTCACCGGCGGGGTCTGACGTGCTTCCCGATCGCGCGGGTGTCGTCGTCACCGGCGGCGGCAACGGGATCGGACGGGCGATCGCGCACCGGCTCGTCGCAGCCGGTGCGCGGATCGTCGTCAACGACCTCGATGGCGACGCTGCCGCACGGGTCGCGGAGGAGGTCGGAGGGCTGGCGGTCGCCGGTGACGCGGCCTCGGCCGACGGCGTCCAGGCCCTCGTCGACGCTGCACGCGACCACCTCGGGTCGATCGACGTCTTCTTCGCCAACGCCGGGATCGCCCGCGGCGACGCCGCGACGGCGACCGACGCCGACTTCGAGACGTCGTGGCAGGTCAACGTCATGGCGCACGTCCGCGCCGCGCGGGCGCTGCTGCCGGAGTGGCTGGAGCGGGGGGAGGGGCGGTTCGTCGCGACCGCCTCGGCCGCCGGCCTGCTGACGATGCTGGGCTCTGCCCCGTACACGCTGAGCAAGCACGCTGCCGTGGCGCACGCCGAGTGGTTGTCGGCGACCTACCGGCACCGGGGTGTCGTCGTGCAGGCGCTGTGCCCGCAGGGAGTGCGTACGGCGATGCTCGACGACTCCGGGCCGGCGGGGGACGTCACCCTCACCGAGACCGCGATCACGCCGGAGCGCGTGGCGGCGACGGTCTTCGACGCGCTCGAGGACGACCGGTTCCTGATCCTGCCCCATCCCGAGGTCGCCGACTACGTGCGGGCGAAGGCAGCCGACCCCGACCGCTGGCTAGGTGGCATGAACCGGCTCCAGCAGCGGGTCGAGGAGCTGCGCGCCGACTTCTGAGCCGGCGCCGCGTCAGGCGTGCCGACGGAGCTCGGCCTTGGCGAGGGCGTTCTTGTGCACCTCGTCCGGGCCGTCGGCGAACCGGAGCGTACGGATGCCGGCGATCGCGGCGGCCAGCGGGAAGTCCTGCGAGAGCCCGGCGGCCCCGTGCGTCTGGATCGCCTTGTCGAGGATCCACTCCACCGTGCGGGGCGTGGCGATCTTGATCGCCTGGATCTCGGCGTGCGCGCTCTGGTTGCCGACGGTGTCCATGAGCCAGGCCGTCTTGAGCGTCAGCAGGCGCAGCTGCTCGACCTTGACCCGCGACTCGGCGATCCAGTCGCGGACCACGCCCTGCTCGGACAGCGGCCGACCGAAGGCCACCCGGCTGCTGGCGCGTCGGCACATGGCCTCGATCGCGCGCTCGGCGATCCCGATCGCCCGCATGCAGTGGTGGATCCGGCCGGGCCCGAGACGGGCCTGGGCGATCGCAAATCCGTCGCCCTCGCCCGCGATCAGGTTCGACGCGGGCACGCGCACGTCGGTGAACACGATCTCCGCGTGACCTCCGTGGTCACGGTCGTCGTAGCCGAGGACGTGCATCCCGCGGACGATCTCGACGCCTGGAGTGTCGCGCGGGACCAGGATCATCGACTGCTGGCGGTGCCGTCCGGCGGTCGGGTCGGTCTTGCCCATCACGATGAAGATCGCGGCGTTGGGGTTCATCGCGCCGGTGATCCACCACTTGCGCCCAGTGATCACGTAGTCGTCGCCGTCGCGCACGATCGACGTCGCGATGTTGGTCGCGTCGGAGGAGGCGACATCAGGCTCGGTCATCGCGAACGCGGACCGGATCTCACCGGCGAGCAGCGGCTCCAACCAGTCGCGCTTCTGCTCCTCGGTGCCGAAGGCGTGGAGCACCTCCATGTTGCCGGTGTCAGGCGCGGCGCAGTTGAGGGCGACAGGCGCGATGGCGGAGCTGCGGCCGGTGATCTCGGCGAGGGGAGCGTACTGGAGGTTGGTGAGCCCGGCGCCGCCGTCCCCGGGAAGGAAGAGGTTCCACAGGCCCTGCTTGCGCGCCGCCGCCTTCAGGTCCTCGATCATCGGTGGCGGGCCCCAGTGGTCGGGGTGGGCGTCGACCGCCGCGTGGAACTCCTTCTCGGCCGGATAGACGTGCTCGTCCATGAAGCCCAGCAGCCGCTCGCGCAGCTCGATCGTCGTGGAGTCGTACGCGAAGTCCATGGTGCTCCTTGCTCGGGGGTCAGGTGCGGGCCGAGGCGAGGCCGGCGGCGATCAGCGGCTCGGTCGCCGCGCCCATGCGGCTGAAGCCGTCGCCGACCGTCTGGCCCTGGGTGTAGCGGTAGTGGATGCCCTCGGTGATGACCGCGAGCTTGAAGTAGCCGAGCGCCAGGTGGAAGCCCATCGTCGAGACGTCGCGTCCGCTCCGGGAGGAGTAGCGCTCGAGCACCTCGTCGACCGTCGGGTAGCCCGGCGCTGCCGTCGCGTCGGCCACCGCGTTGTTGCGGGTCGACCGGCCCATCTCCTGGTAGACGATCGTGAGGGCGATGTCGGAGAGCGGGTCGCCGAGCGTGGCCATCTCCCAGTCGAGGACCGCGGTGATCGCGTCCTTGCCGTCGGGGGAGGTGTCGACGAGGACGTTGTCGAGACGGTAGTCGCCGTGCACGATCGTCGCGTCGGAGTGGGTCGGCACGTGCGTGCCCAAGAAGTCACGTAGCTCCTCGTACCCGGCGAGGTCGCGGCTCTTCGATGCCTCCGCCTGCTTGGTCCACCGGCGCACCTGGCGCTCGAGGTAGCCCTGCGGCCGCCCGAACTCCTCGAGGCCCACGGAGGCCGGGTCGACGGCGTGGAGGTCGGCGAGCGTGTCGATCAACAGGCCGGCGATGTCGGCGGTGCGCTCGGGCCCCAGCTCCTCGAGCTCTCCGGCACGCCGCAGAGCACGGCCCTCGGCCTTGCTCATCACGTAGAACGGCGAGCCGATGACGTCGGTGTCCTCGCACAGGACGTACGCGTGAGGGACCGGGACGTTCGTCGAGCCGAGCGCGTTGATGACGGTGAACTCACGCCGCATGTCGTGCGCGGTGGCGAGCACGTGCCCCAGCGGCGGGCGACGCACGACCACGTGGGTCTCGCCGTCGGTCACGTCGTACGTCAGGTTGGAGCGCCCGCCCGGGATGACGGATCCGGTGAGCGGACCTCCGACCAGGCCGGGCACCGAGTCCTCGAGGTAGGTGCCCAGCCGGTCCAGGTCCAGGCCTGGGAGGTCGGTCATGTCAGTCCTTCGGTCCGCCGGCGACGTAGATGACCTGGCCGGAGACGAAGCCGGACTCCTCGCTGGTGAGGAACGACGCCGTCGCGGCGATGTCCTCGGGCTGACCGACGCGCGCCACCGGGATCTGCTGGGCGCTGAACTTCTTGAAGTCCTCGTAGTCGACGCCCACGCGCGCGGCGGTCGCCGCGGTCATCTCGGTCTCGATGAACCCGGGAGCGATCGCGTTGGCGGTGATGCCGAACTTGCCGAGCTCGATCGCGAGGGTCTTGGTGAAGCCCTGGAGACCGGCCTTGGCCGCAGAGTAGTTGGCCTGGCCGCGGTTGCCGAGCGCCGAGGTCGACGAGAGGTTGACGATGCGGCCGAACTTCGCGTCCACCATGTGCTTCTGGGCGCCTCGGGACATGAGGAACGCGCCGCGCAGGTGGACGTTCATGACCGCGTCCCACTCGGCGACGCTCATCTTGAAGAGCATGTTGTCGCGGATGATGCCCGCGTTGTTGACCAGGATCGTGGGAGCCCCGAGCTCGGCCTCGACGCGTGCGTAGGCGGCCGTGACCGCCTCCTCGTCCGAGACGTCGGCGCCGACGGCGATCGCCTTGCCGCCCGCGGTGGTGATCGCGTCGACGGTGCCCGCGCACGCGTCCTCGTCGAGGTCGATGACGGCGACGGCGTGTCCGTCCGACGACAGCCGCCTGGCGACGGCGGCGCCGATCCCGCGTGCGGCGCCGGTGACGATGGCGGTGCGCTGCTGGCTCACAACTTCTCCTCGTGGCTTCGGGTGAGTGCTCGTGGTACCGCTAAGCGGTCGCTTAGCAAGGTACCGCATGGCAGTGGGGCGAAACACAGGGTCACATCACGGTTCGCCCCAGACCTGGGGGCCGAGTCTGCCACGATCGTCGGGTGCACCACGTCTACTCGTGTCCGATGCGTTGGGCCGACATGGATTCCCAAGGTCACGTCAACAACGTCACCTACGCCGACTACTTCCGCGAGGCCCGGCTGGCGGCCGGGGAGGGAGCGCGGCTCGTCCGCCTCGAGCTGGAGTACCGCGCACCGCTGGTCTTCCGTCCCGAGCCGGTCCTGGTCGAGTCGAGCGTCTTCGGGTCGAGGACCCGGGGTGACACCGTCCTGGAGCAGCAGATCATCGACCTGCGGGAGGACGGCGGCCGCACGGTCTACGCCCGGGGCCGGAGCGTGCTCGTCCGTACGCGGGGACGACTGCCCGCGGTCGCACCGTCGTCGGGGCCCGCCACGGACGTCCCCGTGCTCGTGCGGGCCCGCGACCTCGGTCCCGACGGAGCGGTAGACGAGGCAGCCACCCTCGAGCTCTTCCAAGAGGGTCGTGTCGCCTTCGTCTCGTCGATCGGTGCCCGCGATCCCGAGCTCCCCTGGGTCATCGGGCGCAGCGAGCTGACCTACCTGCGCCCGATCGTGCACCGCGAGCGCCCGTACGCCGTGCGCACCGCCGTCACCCGCGTCGGCCGGTCGTCCTTCGAGATCCGTGCCGAGATGGTCGACGACGAGCCGGCCGAGGTCGACGGTCCGGTGGTCCTCGTGACCTCGCGCGCGGTCATCGTCGGGTTCGACCCTGGGGAGCAGCGGTCGCGGCCGCTGACCGAGCACGAGAGGTCCCATCTCCTACCGCACCTCGCCCGGGCTTGAGGCGACCGGTGACAATGGTGGCGTGAGCCAGAACCAGGCGGAGCAGCAGCAGACCTTCTACGACGCGATCGGCGGGTACGAGACGATCGCGTCGATCGTCGCTGCCTTCTACGAGGGTGTCGCCGACGACCCGGTCCTCCGTCCGATGTACCCGGAGGAGGACCTCGGCCCCGCGCAGGAGCGTTTCACGGACTTCCTCGTCCAGTACTGGGGCGGCCCGACGACCTACTCCGAGCGCCGGGGTCACCCGCGCCTGCGGATGCGCCACGCTCCCTTCGCCGTGACACCGACCGCCGCCGAGCACTGGCTGCGCCACTTCCGCGCGGCCCTCGACCGCGTCGGTCTGTCGCCCGAGCACGACCGTGAGTTCTGGGCGTACGTCACCCATGCCGCGCAGTTCATGATCAACGCGCCGCAGGACCTCGGACCGGCACAGCCGCGCTGATCAGCCCGCGTCGCTCGCCTGGTCCGGGTCCTGCTGCCCGTCCTGGTCCCGGTCTGAGTCCCGGTCCTGCGTGGGCAGGGGAGGGGCGCCGTACGCCGCTGCGTGCGCGTACGGGATCCCGATCCCGAGCGCGTCGAACCGCTCCTTGATCAGCTCGCGCATCTCGCGCGCGACCTCCCACTGCTTCATCGGGGCGGTCTTGAGGACGACGCGGACGACGACACCCTCGGGCGTCCACCGCTCGACCCCCCAGACCTCGGGCTCCTCGAGGACGGCGCCGCTCCAGGCCGGGTCCTGCCACAGCGCGAGCGCGACCTCGTGCAGGGTCGCGCGGACCTCGCCCAGGTCGACGTCGTAGCCGACCGGCACGTCGAGGACCGTGCGGGCCCAGTTCTGGCTCTGGTTGCCGACGCGCAGGATCTCGCCGTTGCGGACGTACCAGACCGTCCCGTTGACGTCGCGCAACCGCGTGACGCGCATGCTGACCGCCTCGACCGTGCCGGTCGCGTCGCCGAGATCGACGACGTCGCCCACGCCGTACTGGTCCTCCAGGATCATGAAGATGCCGGAGATGAAGTCCTTGACGAGGCTCTGGGCGCCGAAGCCGAGCGCCACACCCAGGATCCCCGCGGACGCCAGCAGCGGCCCGATGTTGTAGCCCATCGTCGCGATCACCATGAAGGCGACGACGGTGAAGATCACGATGGTCGAGATGTTCTTGAGCAGCGAGCCCATGCTCCGGGCGCGCTGCTCGCGCCGCTCGTGCAGGATGGGGGTGATCGCCTCGGCGGCCCGCGCACCCGGGACGGTGCCGGCCGCGGCGGTCCGGGTGATGCGGTCGATCAGGCGGTTCACGAGCCACCGGGCCGCGACCCCCGCGAGCACGAGGACGAGGATCGCCAGCGGCTTGGCCAGCAGCAGGTCGGAGAGCTCGGCAAGGGTGTCGTTGTCGGTCCACCGGTGGACGAGTCGGCAGATGGTGTTGTCCGAGTCCGCCCAGCACGGGTTCTCGGTGGCGTCGGCGGTCACGAGCATGCCCTCGACGTTAGCGGTCGGTCATCACCGTGCGCGGACGCCTCCAGGGGTTGCCCCGGCTCGAGCACTCGTGCTCGACCTGGGCCGCGAGGCTCAGCAGGAGCGGCTCGGCGCCCGGCTTCCCGGCGATCATCGTGCCGATCGGGAGGCCCGCCCGACTCCACCCGGTGGGCAGCGAGAGGGCCGGGGCACCGGCGATGTTCCAGACCGACGTGTAGGGAGTGAAGCCCTTCTGCGCCTCGAAGTCGGCAACGGGATCGGCATCGTCGCGCAACGAGCCGACGAGGGCAGGCAGCTGGCCGAGCGTGGGGGTGAGGACGACGTCATAGCCGGCGTAGGCCTCGAGGGTGCGCTGCTCGGCCTGGCGCATCGCGAGCAGCGCGGCGGCGTACTCGACGCCGGTGGCGGCGCGGCCACGGTCCCGCTCCCAGCGGGTGAGGGGTCGCAGCAGCTCCTCGCGCTCGGGGGGCACGTCGACCGAGGCCGCGCCGACGAACCAGGCGGTCTCGAACGCGGAGACCGTGTCCGGCCCGAACGGAGGGTCGACGTCGACCACGTCGTGCCCGAGGCGCTCGAGGAGGCGGCTGGTCTCCTCGTACGCGGCGACCACCTCGGGGTCGGGGGGCAGCTCGCTGATCACCGGGTCGCAGAAGCGTGCCACCCGCAGCCGACCGGGTGCCCGGCCGCAGGCGTCGAGCATGCGGCTCCCGGTGAGCGCGACGACGTCGAGCATCGCCGCGGCGTCACCGACGGTGAGAGCGAGGGTCCCGGGCACGGAGAGGCCGGAGACGTCGATCTCCTCGGGTGTCCCGGCGACCAACCCCCGGCTCACCTTGATGCCGACCAGTCCGCACGAGGATGCGGGGATGCGGACCGAACCGCCTCCGTCGGAGCCGACGGCCACGGGGACGAGGCCTGCCGCCACCGCTGCCGCGGCGCCGCCCGACGAACCACCGGCGCCACGGCTCAGGTCGTACGGGGTGCGGGACGGCGGTGCCACGTCCGGCTCGGTGTAGCAGGGGAGCCCGAGCTCGGGCGTGCTCGTCTTGCCGAGGCTGATCATCCCCGCCGACGCGACCCGTACGGCGATGGAGCCGTCGGTCTCCGGCACCAGGTCTGCGAAGGCGGCAGAGCCGTACGTCGTACGGACACCCGCGGTCGGCGTGAGGTCCTTCAGCGCCGTCGGCACCCCGAACATCGGCGGGAGGGCGTCGGCTCCGGACCCGCGCAGCGCGTCGCGGGCCGACAGCGCGGCGGCGCGTGCCTCGTCGGCGGTGACGGTCACGAAGGCACCGACCTCCGCGTCCAGAGCGCCGATCCGCTCCAGCAGCCTGTCGACCACTGCGACGGGATCGGTCTGGTCGCTGCGGTAGGCGGCGGCCAGCGCGAGGGCGGAGGCGGGAGGTGTGCCGAGCTGAGCGGGCATACCGCCGAGCCTAGACGCGGTCCCCCCTCGGCTAGAATGTCGCCATGCTGAGCCGGAGCCGTACCGCTGTCCGTTCTGCCGTCGCCGGTGCGCTGGTCGCGTCGCCGCTGCTTGCGGTCGCTGCTGCCGCACCCGCCGCCGCCGACGTCCCGGTCGGCTGGGAGGACCCCCAGTCGCTGACGACCCTCCAGCTGATCCTCATCTTCGCCGGGATCCCGCTGGGGATCGCGCTGGTCCTGACCGTCTTCGGCTACCTCCTGGCACGCCGGACGACACCGAGCTACCTCCCGTACGTCGTGGCGCCGGGCAAGGCGGTCACCTCGTCGTCCGAGCGCAAGACGCTCGAGTCCCACCGCTGACCGTCCGTCCTACCCGAGCCTTCGAGGAGACCCGCCCGTGAGCTTCTCCCGTCCTGGTGCGATCGATCTGTCCGCCCTCAAGAACGCTGCTCCCGGTGCTCCGGCCGGCGCTCCACGCGGCCCCGCACCCGCGGGTGCCTCGTGGGTGCTCGACGTCACCGAGCAGAACTTCCAGGACGTTCTCCAGAGCTCCCTCGACCATGTGGTCGTGCTGGCGCTCTGGTCGTCCCGTGCCCCGCAGGGTGACGACTTCAACCGGGTGCTCGCCACCGTCGCCAACTCCTACGGCGGTCGGCTGCTTCTGGCGCGGGTGGACGTCGACACCAGCCCGCAGATCGCGCAGATGCTCGGTGCACAGGGCGTTCCGTTCGTCGTCGGTGTCGTCAAGGGTCAGCCGGTCCCGCTGTTCCAGGGGACGGCTGACGAGGCGCAGGTCCGTCAGTACCTCGACGAGCTGCTCCGCGTCGCCCAGGCCAACGGCGTCACCGGGTCCGCCCCGCCGGTCGGCGGCGTGGCCGAGGTTGCCGAGGAGGAGCCCGCAGACGACCCGCGTTTCGCCGCGGCCGACGACGCCTTCGCGGAGGGCGACTACGCCACCGCGATCAGCGAGTACGAGAAGCTGCTCGCCGCCAACCCTGCCGACACCGAGGCAGCCGAGCGGCTCGCCGGTGCCCGACTTCTCGACCGCACGGCCGACGCCGACCTGACGGCGGCGCGCGAGGCGGCCGCCCAGAACCCCGACGACCTGGACGCGCAGATGCTCGTCGCCGACCTCGACCTCTCGGGCGGCCACGTCGACGACGCGTTCGGTCGCCTGATCGACCTCGTGCGACGCACGGCCGGTGACGAGCGCGAGCGGGTCCGCGGGCGGCTCGTCGAGATGTTCACGATCGTCGGCTCGGACGACCCCCGGGTCGCCCAGGCGCGCCGCAAGCTCGCCTCCGCCCTGTTCTGAGCGCGGGCCCCGGCGTCCGCTGTGGCGGCCCCTGCATACTGGCTCCATGCGACGGGTGGCGGGGGCCGGGCTGCTGACGCTCGGGATCCTGCTGGCGATCCTGGGCGCTGTGGTCGCGTTCGCTGTCGGCCCGGACGACCGCATGACGACCGGGACGCGCACGCTCGACACCGACTCGCGTGCGGTCGCGACCAGCCCGTCGGTGCTCGCCCGCCACGGCCCTCAGGTCAGCGTTCTCGTCGAGGTTCCGGACGATAAGCCGGTGTTCGTCGGACTGGCACACTCCCTCGACGTCGCCGACTACCTCTCGTCGACCTCGCACCTGGAGCTGACGCGCTACCGCGTCCCGTGGTCGGTGCGCACCCGGGCCGTCGAGGGTGAGCCGCAGCTTCCCGCGGCACCGACCGCGCTCGACTGGTGGCTCGAGCAGGCCTCCGGCGTCGGCGGTGCCGAGCTCCGCTTCCGGCTGCCCGACGAGACCGTCTCGCTGGCTGTGCTGGCCGTCGGCGACTCCGACCTCGCGGGCCTGCGCCTGACCGGTGCGTACGAGGTGCCGGGTGCCTTCGGGGTGGCGGTGGGGACGACGCTCGCCGGTCTCGGAGCCGTGGTCCTGGGTCTCGTCGCCCTCGGTGCCGTCGCGGGCGTACGCCGTCCGCCGCCGCCTGCCGACGCACCCGGGTTCGCCGACGACGAGTGGGACGCTCCCTGGCTGGAGACCGATCCCGCCGACGCCGACACGTGGGACGACTTCCTCACCGAGAAGGCAACCGCATGATCAGCGGCCGCCGTCCGGGCGCGGTGCTCGCTGCAGGACTCCTCGTCGGGGCGCTGGTCAGCGGGTGCGGCATCGTGCCACTCGAGAAGACCAGCACCGAGGTCTCGAAGATCGCGGCCGACCACGACGAGGTCGACCGTACCTACCGCAACTACGAGAAGGCCCGAGCCGCCGCCTTCGGCGCGCTGGATCCCGACATCCTGGCGCTCGTCGAGACCGGGCCGGTGCTCGCGGTCGACGGACGTGCGATCGACGTGGCGAAGCGCGTGCACGGCAGCGCGTCGACCGGGGCAGCGGTGGCGCCGGCGGAGATCGAGGACGTCTACACGCCGCGCCTGGACGCCTACCCTCTGTGGTTCGTCGTAACCGCGCGCGACGCGGCACGCGGCATGCGGAGGATCCAGGTCTTCGAACGCGCGTCGTCCACCGAGCAGTGGGAGCTCACCGCCTCCCCCGAGGCGCTCCTCAGCACGGTCCTCCCCGTGCCGAGGACGGTCGACGAGGTGCTCGAGACGGTCCCCGTCGACGACGGCGACGGTCTGGTCTCGAGCCCGGCGGCCGCGATGCAGGCGTACGCGGCGGCCCTGGGCGACCCGAGCTCGCCGCGCGCCGACCAGGTCACCGCGGACTCGTTCGTCACCCAGATGCGCGCCCAGGCTGCCGGGCTCGCCAAGCCCGGCACGACCTTCCGCCGGACCTGGTCGTCGCAGCCGGTCACGCACACCATGCGGACGCAGGACGGCGGTGCGCTGGTGTTCGGGACGCTGATGCGCCAGGACGGCTGGGTCCTGGCACCCGGCGCGACGGTCACCTGGCCGGAGGCGTCGGAGCACAAGGCCTACCTCGGGAGCCCGATGACGGGATCCGGCGTGCTGCGCTACTACCACCAGGTGCTGATGTACGTCCCGCCGCAGGGCGGGGTCGGTCTGCCCCGCGTCCTCGGGCAGTACGGGGGAGTGGTCGACGTCGAGGAGACCGGCCCGGTGGAGGCGAGCCCCTGACGTCCAGGTCAGCGCTCGGGCGAGGGCCGGAAGACGTGGCCCGCCTCGCGGTAGGTGCCGTCCGGGTCGGCGTCGAGGTTGTCGAGCAGGTCGATCGTCGCTGCCGCGGCGCGCTCTCGCAGGAGGTCGCGGTCGCACCAGTGGACCGCGGCGATCTCGGTCGGCTGGAGCGTGAGCGGGGCGTCGGGGTCCCACGCCTCGACGTCGAACACGAACAGCACCGCGTCGTCCCAGGCGCTCCACGGCGGCAGCCAGTTGACGGTGCGCAGTCCGCGGATCCGTGCCTCGACACCGAGCTCCTCGCGGAGCTCCCGCACGACCGCGTCGGCGGGTGACTCACCGGGGTCGACGACTCCGCCGGGCAGGTCCCACTCGCGCTTGTAGGTCAGCTCGCACAGCAGCACCCGGCCGTCGGGGTCGCACACGAGCGCCTGCGCGATCGCGCGCTTCTTGGGCAGCGCCGCGTTGAGCATCGCGACGAAGCCCTCGCGGCTCTGCGGCTGGGGGTCGTCGGCGAGTCGCGACAACAGCTCCTGGTCGGGACCGTCGACGTGGCGGATCAGTCCGTCGCGTCGCATGCCCGCACGCGCCGCGGCCCGGCGGTCCGGCACGGCGTCCTCGTCGGTCAGGGTCTGGACCCGGGTGACGCCCAGCTCGTCGAACGCATGGGTGATCGCGAGGTTGACCGCCTGGGAGCGCAGGGGTTCCTCCGTGGGCCCGAGGTCCCACCGCAGGGACGCCGTACGCGCGTCGTCCAGACGCAGCGAGATGGTGCCGAGGGCGCGGCCGTCCTCCAGGACCTCGAACGTCTCGGCGTCGACCGGCCGCAGCGTGAGGTCAGCCATCGGCGGGCTCCAGCCAGGTCACCGAGAGGGCAGGCAGACGGAGCTCGACCGAGTGCGTCTGGTCGTGCCACGCGACCTCGTCGGCCACGATCTCGGGACCGGGGGTGTCGCCCGTGCCGCCGTACGCCGCGTCGTCGGTGCAGAGCGCGACCCGCCATGCGCCCGCCAGGGGCAGCCCGACGCGGTAGGTCGGCCAGGTGCGGCCGGACAGGTTCGCCACGCACACGAGCGTACGACCGCCGCCGCGCCGCACGAAGGCGTAGACGTTGCCGGCGGCGTCGTCGGCCTCCAGCCACCTGAACCCGTCCGGGTCGTGGTCCTTGGCCCACAGCGCCGGGTTCGCGCCGTAGACCGCGTTCAGATCGGTGACGAGCCGCTGCACGCCGGCGTGCCCGGGATCGTCGAGCAGCGACCAGTCGAGCGAGCGTTCGTCGGACCACTCGGAGAGCTGGGCGATCTCGCCGCCCATGAAGAGCAGCTGCTTGCCCGGGTGGGACCACTGGTAGGCCAGCAACGAGCGCAGGTTGGCGAGCTGCTGCTCCCGGTCGCCCGCCATCTTGCCCAGCAGCGAGCCCTTGCCGTGCACGACCTCGTCGTGCGAGAAGGGAAGCACGAAGTTCTCGGCGTCGTGGTACATCATCGCGAACGTCAGCCGGTTGTGCTCCCCGCTGCGGTGCACGGGATCGACGGCGAAGTAGTCGAGTGTGTCGTGCATCCACCCGAGATTCCACTTGAACCCGAAGCCGAGACCGCCGTGGGTCACGTTGCGGGTCACGCCGTCGTAGGCCGTCGACTCCTCCGCGATCATCGCGATCGCGCCGAAGCGGTCATAGCACGACGCGTTGAGCTCCTGGAAGAACGTCACCGCGTCGAGGTCGATGTTGCCCCCGTGCGCGTTCGGCACCCAGCCGCCCGGTCCGCGCGAGTAGTCGAGATAGAGCATCGACGCGACGGCGTCGACCCGCAGGCCGTCGACGTGGAACTCCTCGAACCACCAGAAGGCGTTGGCGAGAAGGAACTCCCGCACCTCCTCCTTGCCCAGGTCGAAGACGTACGTCCCCCAGTCGGGGTGCTCGCCGCGGAGCGGGTCCGCGTGCTCGTAGAGGGGGGTGCCGTCGAAGCGCGCGAGCGCCCACTCGTCGCGCGGGAAGTGGGCCGGGACCCAGTCGAGGATCACGCCGATGCCCGCGGCGTGGAAGGCGTCGACGAGCGCCCGGAAGTCGTCGGGGTCGCCCCATCGCGAGGTCGGCGCGTAGTAGCCGGTCACCTGGTAGCCCCACGAACCGCCGTACGGGTGCTCCATCACCGGCATCAGCTCGACGTGGGAGAAGCCGCGTTCTGCGACGTAGGGGACGAGGGTCTCGGCCAGCTCGCGATAGCCGAGACCGGTGCGCCACGAGCCGAGGTGCACCTCGTAGACGCTCATCGGCTCCGCCCACGGTCGCCGATCGCGCCGCTGCTCCATCCAGTCGTCGTCGGCCCAGGTGTAGCCCGACGCGAACACGCGTGAGGCGTTGGCCGGCGGGACCTCCGTCCAGAGGGCGAGAGGATCAGCCTTCTGACGCCAGACGTCGTCGGCGCCGTGCACGGCGTACTTGTAGAGCGCACCGGCACCGAGCCCTTCGACGCGACCCCGCCACACGCCGTCGTCGCCGCGGACCAGCGGGTGGCCGCCGCCGTCCCATCCGTTGAAGTCGCCCAGGACCTGGACGTCACGGGCGTTCGGTGCCCAGACGGCGAAGTCGACGCCGCCGCGGCGCAGGTGTGAGCCGAGGTCGTGCCACAGGTCTCGAGTCATGGTCGGAGGCCCCTCACGTCCGGTCGTCGGCGAGCAGCTGGTCCAGCGCCTGCTCGGGAACCGCGCGCCAGTCAGGTCGGTGGTCGAGCTCGTAGACGAGCTCGTAGACGGCTTTGTCGATCTCGTACGCCCGCAGCAGCGCCGCCTCGACTCGCGTCGGCCCCGTGCGGTCGGCACTCTCGTCCGGCTGCCCGTGGTAGCCGTCGAGGAACGCCTGCCGGTTGCGTCGTACCCACGCGCGGGCCTGGTCCACCTCGTCCTCGCCGCGCGTGCCGGTCTGGAGGAGGTAGGAGAAGGCCGCGTAGTCGAACGACCGGACCATCCCGGCGACGTCACGCAGCCGGGAGTCGAGGGTCACCCGCTCCTCGAGCGGCGCGACCGGCTCGCCCTCGAAGTCGATCAGCTTCCACCCCGCCGTCGTGCGCAGCGTCTGGCCGAGGTGGAGGTCACCGTGGACCCGCTGGGCGACGACCGGTCCGTCGAGCGAGCGCAGGACGCCGTAGCGCTGCCTCGCGCCCTCGGTGTAGCCCTCCACCTCGGGGCAGCGCTCGGCGAGCCGGTCGAGACGGGCGTCGAGACGGTCGGCCAGCGCCTGCAGGTCGGCGGCCGCCCACTCGGTGGTCGGCAGGCGGTCGGCCATCAGGGCGTGCACGAACCGGACGGTCGCACCCAGACGGGCGGACTCGGCGGCGAAGTCGCCACCGGCCTCCTCGGGCGCCAGGCCGGGCTCGGCGAGGAGGTCGCGCACGCTGGCTCGGGCGCCCTCCCACCCGTTGGTGGCCGTACGGAGGAACTTCTGCAGCATCGCCAGGTCGTACGAGGTCTCACCCTCGGCCGGTGTCGCCGAGATCCATCCCCACATGGGCGCGATCGCGTCCTCACCCGGACCCGCGAGCGCGTCGTGGATCTCGACGTCGGGGTTGCGGCCAGGGACGACCTTGCGGAAGACCTTCAGCATCGCGCGCTCGTCGACGACGACGGAGGTGTTGGACTGCTCGACCGAGAGCAGGACGGACTCCGACTCCGAGCCGATCGACGAGGTGCCGTCGTCGTCGGACGGGATCCGGGACACGTAGGTCGCCGCGGACCCGGTGTCCTCGGCGAAGAACCCCTGCATGATCACCCGCCGCGCCTCCGGGTCGTGCAGCGCGTCGTAGACGAAGAGGTCGTCGACGGTCTCGCCGAGCCCGGGGGAGTAGGTGCCGATGAAGCCGTACGCATTGGCCTCGACCGGTTCGGCGCGGTAGGCGAGCGGCACGTTGTAGGTGTGCGTGCCGCCGGGGCCGCGCACGGTCACGAGCTCGAAGCGGACGCCGAGGCCGGTCGCCGGCCGGCTCAGCCAGCCCAGCGGCGCGACGCGCTCCAGCTCCCAGCCCTCGCCCTCCCCGGAGAACCAGCGGCGTCGGACGAGGTAGTCGAGCAGGTCCTTGCGCTCGGCCGTCCTCCGATCGGCCGTCCCTCGGTCACCCGTCGTACGGTCGGTGCTCATCAGACCCCCTCGGTCTCGGCCGGTCGGCCCAGGCGGAACCAGTAGAACCCGTGCCCCGCCAGCGTCAGCAGGTAGGACAGCTCGCCGATGGCCGGGAACTCCACGCCTCCGAACGTCTCGATCGGGCGGACCCCGGCGTAGGCGTGGAGGTCGAGCTCGACCGGCTGCGGGAACCGCGACAGGTTGTTGACGCAGAGCATGACGTCGCCCTCGTGCTCGCGCAGGAACGACAGCACCGACGGGTTGGAGCCGCCGATGTCACGGAACGTGCCGACGCCGAACGCCGGGTGCTGCTTGCGGATGTGGATCATGCGTCGTGTCCAGTGCAGCAGCGAGGAGGTGTTCTCGCGCTCTGCCTCGACGTTGACCGACTGGTACCCGAAGACGGGGTCCATGATCACCGGGAGCGTCAGCTTGCCGGGATTGGCGACGGAGAAGCCGGCGTTGCGGTCGGGCGTCCACTGCATCGGCGTCCGGACGCCGTCGCGGTCGCCGAGCCAGATGTTGTCGCCCATGCCGATCTCGTCGCCGTAGTAGAGCACGGGAGAGCCGGGTAGGCTCAGCAGCAGCGCCGTGAACAGCTCCATGCGGTTGGTGTCGTTGTCCAGCAGCGGGGCGAGCCGGCGGCGGATGCCGATGTTGGCCTTCATCCGCGGGTCGGTGGCGTACTCGCTCCACATGTAGTCGCGGTCCTCGTCGGTCACCATCTCGAGGGTGAGCTCGTCGTGGTTGCGCAGGAAGATGCCCCACTGGCACCCCTCGGGGATGTCGGGCGTCTGCTCCATGATCTCGCTGATCGGGTAGCGCGACTCCCGGCGCACGCCCATGAAGAGGCGCGGCATCACGGGGAAGTGGAAGCACATGTGGCACTCGTCGCCGCCGACGGCCGGGTCGCCGAAGTAGTCGACCACGTCGGAGGGCCACTGGTTGGCCTCGGCGAGCAGGACGCGGCCCGGATAGTGCTCGTCGACGTAGCGACGGACCGTGCGGAGGAAGGCGTGGGTCGGCTCGAGGTTCTCGCCGCTGGTCCCCTCCTGCTCGTACAGGTAGGGCACGGCGTCGAGCCGGAACCCGTCCACACCGAGGTCGAGCCAGAAGCGGAGGACGTCGAGCATCGCCTCGTGCACCGCCGGGTTCTCGAAGTTGAGGTCCGGCTGGTGGCTGTAGAAGCGGTGCCAGAAGTAGCGACCCCGGACGGGGTCGTACGTCCAGTTCGAGCTCTCGGTGTCGACGAAGATGATGCGGGCGTCGGAGTAGGCCTCGTCGTCCTCGCGCCACACGTAGAAGTCGCCGTACGGCCCGTCGGGATCGGTGCGCGACTCCTGGAACCACGGGTGGGCGTCGGACGTGTGGTTCATGACGACGTCGATGATGATGCGGATGCCGCGCTCGTGGGCGGCGTCGAGGAGCGTCTTGAAGTCCTCGACGGTCCCGAGCTCGGGCGACACGCTGGTGTAGTCGGCGACGTCGTAGCCGCCGTCACGCAGCGGGGAGGGGAAGAACGGCGGGAGCCACAGGCAGTCGACGCCGAGCCACTGGAGGTAGTCGAGCTTGCTGGTGATGCCGGCGAGATCGCCGATCCCGTCACCGGTCGAGTCGTGGAACGACCGGACCAGAACCTCGTAGAACACGGCACGCTTGAACCACAGCGGATCGTCGTCGCGCCGGTCGGTGGGGGAGCCCGGCACGGGCACGGGGGCGTCCATGCGCGCCATCCTCGCACGGCCTCCCACAGCCCCGAAGGTCGCGGCACTAGGCTGTTCCCATGCTTCTGGCCGTGGTCGCCGCAGCCCTCACGGGAGTCGCCATCGGGGCGCTCATCGTGTGGTTGAGCGCACGCCAGGGCGCGCCCGAGCCGATCACCGGACGGCAGCTCACGCCGATCGCGCCCGAGCTCAAGAAGGCCGCGCTCGAGACGCGCGGCAACCGCCCGGTCGACGAGGTGACGCGCTCGGAGATCACCCGTCTGCTCGAGTCGGGCCGCAAGATGGAGGCGACCCGGCTCCTCCACGCCAGCGCCGACATGTCGCTGCTTCAGGCCAAGGCCCGCATCGAGGAGTGGTCCGACGCGGTCGAGCGTCGCCTGCTCGGCCAGGCATATGCCGACGCCGTCAACCTCGACCACGCCGAGATCGACGAGACGCTCGCGGGCGACCTGCGCGAGCTGCTCAGCCGGCGGTGGGGACGATGGCGCGCGCTCAAGGTGCTCCGGCGCCGGACGACGATGCGGCTCATCGACGCCATGCACTACCTCGACGCACTCCTCCGGACCCCCAGCGCCGCTCGGCTTCCCGTCGACGTCCCGGAGGCGGTCCCGTCGACGACCGAGTCGACCATCGTGGTGCAGCCGGCCCCGGTCGTGCAGCCGGCCCCGGTCGTGCAGCCGGCTCCGGTCGTACGGCCCGCCCCGGTCGAGCGTCCGCCCGGCGGCTGAGCTGGAGCCGAGCGGGAGCGACGACTCGGGGAGGTCCCTACCGCAGCACGGTCAGCACGTGCGCGACCTCGGCGTCACCGCCCAGCCGGACGTAGTTCTCCTCGGTCCAGTCGAACACCTCGCCGCTGAGCTCGTCGCGGACCGCGAAGCGCTCACCCCAGCCGATGCCGAGCGCCGGCAGGTCGAGGCGGACGATCGTCTCGTGGGCGGCGCCGGGGTCGAGGTTCGCGACGACGATCACGGCGTCGTCGCGGGTGTCGCCGAGGTGGCGGCGCGAGAAGCAGAGGATGTGCTCGGAGTCGTTCGGGTGCACGGCGAGCCGGTGCAGCTGCCGTAGTGCCGGGTGCCGGCGCCGTACATCGTTGAGCCTCGCCACGAACGGCGCCAGCGAGTCGGCGACGCCGTAGTCGCGGTGCTTGATCTCGTACTTCTCCGAGTCGAGGTATTCCTCCGAGCCTGGACGCAGCGCGGTGTGCTCGAGCAGCTCGTAGCCCGAGTACATCCCCCACGTCGGCGCACCTGTGGCCGCCAGCACGGCCCGCAGCCGGAACATCGCCGGATCGCCGGTCTGGAGGTGGGCCGGGAGGATGTCGGGGGTGTTCACCCAGAACGCCGGGCGCATCACGTCGGCCTTGCGGCCCGTGACCTCCTCGAGGTAGGCGGTGAGCTCCTCCTTGGTTTCGCGCCAGGTGAAGTAGGTGTAGGACTGGTGGAACCCGACGGTCCCGAGGGCCCGCATCATCGCCGGACGGGTGAACGCCTCGGCGAGGAACACGACGTCGGGGTCGGTGCGACGGATCTCCGCGAGCAGCCGCTCCCAGAACGGGACCGGCTTGGTGTGCGGGTTGTCGACCCGGAAGATCCGGATCCCGTGGGACATCCAGTGCCGCACCACTCGCAGCACCTCCGCATGCAGTCCCTCGGGGTCGTTGTCGAAGTTGAGCGGATAGATGTCCTGGTACTTCTTCGGCGGGTTCTCGGCGTAGGCGATGGTGCCGTCGGCGCGGGTCGTGAACCACTCCGGGTGCGCGGCCACCCACGGGTGGTCAGGAGCGCACTGGAGCGCGAGGTCGAGTGCCACCTCCATGCCGCGGTCACGCGTCGCGGCCACGAAGGCGTCGAGGTCCTCGAGGGTGCCGAGCTCGGGGTGGATCGCGTCGTGGCCGCCCTCCGCGGCACCGATCGCCCACGGCGACCCGGGATCGCCCGGCTCGGCGTGGAGCGAGTTGTTGCGCCCCTTGCGGTTGACCCGCCCGATCGGGTGGATCGGCGGCAGGTAGACGACGTCGAACCCCATCGCCGCCACCCGGTCGAGCTGGTCGATCGCCGGCCGCAGACCCCCGAACGATCGGGGGAACAGCTCGTACCAGGCGCCCGCGAGGGCCCGCTCGCGGTCGGCGAAGACGGGGTACGGTCCGGTGCTGCCGACGAGGTCCCGCAACGGGAACCGGCTCATGATGCCGAGGATCTCCGGCGTCCTCGCCGCGTCGACCCGCTCGGCGGCGTCGAGGCTCGGGTCACGGAGGACCTTCGCCGCCTTGCGAAGCGCCGCTCGTTCCGCCGTCCGGTCGCGGGGGAGCGTCGTCGCCGCGCGCTCCAGCACGACCGCTCCTTCGATGGGCATCAGCTCTCTGTCCACGTCCGCGGCGACCTTTACCGGGGCGTCGTGCAGCCACGTGCCGAACGGGTCGGACCAGGTCTCGATCCGGAACGTCCACGGTCCGACCTCGTCCAGGGTCACCCACAGCTCGTGGTGGTCGTTGTCGAGGTGCGGCAGTGGGAGCAGGGGCCGGTCGCGTCCGTCCGGGCCGGCGAGCACCACCCCCGCGCCGAGGGCGTCGTGGCCCTCACGGAAGATCCGGGCACGGATCGGGAACGGTTCCCCCACGGCGGCCTTCGCGGCGTAGGCGCCATTCTCGACGACAGGGCACACGTCCATCACGGGGATGCGCAACATGGGCCCGACGCTATCCGACGCGACGCGGCCCCTCAGGAGGCGATCAGCAGCACCATGCTGTGCGCGGCGACCGGCACCGCGGCACCAGGACCGTAGGACGTGGCGTGGTCGAGATCGGCGGTGTCGAGCGCCACGGCGTACGTCTGCTCCCACGCGCCGTCGGGGAGCGCCCACTCCTGCGGCTCGTCTCCGGCGTTGAGCAGCACGACCGCGCACGCCGCGTCGGCGCCGCCGTCGAGCGCCATCCCGATCGTGCGGAGGCCTTCGTCGTGCCAGTCGTCGGGGGCCCACGGCCGCCCGTCGGGGTGGAGCCAGCGAAGGTCCTCGCGGCCGGTCTCGTCCGACACCTCGCCGGTGAAGAAGCGGGTGGTCCGGAGCGCCGGGTGCTCGGCCCGCAGCGTCGTCAGCCGCGAGACCACCTCGCGGACGTGCTCCCAGCCGACCTCCGGCACCGGCGGCAGCCAGGTGGTGGGGGAGTCGTGGCAGTACGCGTTGTTGTTGCCGCCCTGGGTCTGACCGAGCTCGTCGCCCGCGCGCAGCATCGGCACGCCGGCTGCGACCAGCGTGGTCGCCACGAGGTTCGCCGACTGGCGTCGCCGTAGCGTCAGGACGTCGACGTCGTCGGTCTCGCCCTCGACGCCGCAGTTCCACGAGCGGTTGTCGGAGTGCCCGTCGCGGTTGTCCTCGCCGTTGGCCTCGTTGTGCTTGTCGTCGTACGAGACGAGGTCGCGCAGCGAGAACCCGTCGTGCGCCGTGACGAAGCTCACCGACGCCTGCGGTGGCCGTCCGCTCGGTGCGAAGACCTCAGACGACCCGGCGAGGCGGGTCGCGATCCCGGCGACGCCGCCGCCGTGCCCGCGCCAGAAGTCGCGCACGTCGTCGCGGAAGCCGTCGTTCCACTCGCTCCAGCCCTGGGGATACCCCCCGACCAGGTAGCCGTCCATGCTTGCGTCCCACGGCTCGGCCACCAGCTTGACGTCGCGCAGCACCGGGTCGCGGCCGATCGCGGCGATCAGCGACTCGGCGAGGGTGACTCGACCGGCCTCGTCGCGGGCGAGGGCCGAGGCGAGGTCGAAGCGGAACCCGTCGACGTGCATCTCGCGGACCCAGTAGCGCAGCGACTCGAGGATGAGCTCCGACCCGGGCCCGGAGTCGGACCGCACCGTGTTGCCGCAGCCGGTCACGTCGAAGTAGTGGCCGTCGGAGTGCCGGTAGTAGCCGTCGTCGTCGAGGGCGCGGAGATGGATCGTCGGCCCGCCGTCGCCGCCCTCGCCGGTGTGGTTGTAGACGACGTCGAGGATCACCTCGAGGTTGCGGGCGTGCAGCGCCCGCACCATCTCCTTGAACTCGCGCACCGGATCGTCGGACGCGGCGTACGGGGCGTGGGGCGCGAGGAACGAGACGCTGTTGTAGCCCCAGTAGTTGACGAGCCCGCGGTCGGCAACGGTCGGCTCGGTGACGAAGTGGTGGATCGGCAGCAGCTCGACCGCGGTGACACCGAGCGCGACGAGACGGTCCAGGGTCGCGGGGTGCGCGAGACCCGCGTAGGTGCCGCGCAGCTCCTCCGGCACGTCGGGGTCCTGCTTGGTGAGGCCCCGCACGTGCGCCTCGTAGATGACCGTGCGGTCCCAGGGCGTGCGCGGTGCGCTGTCGCCCGACCAGTCGAACGCCGTCTCGGCCACGTACGCCCGCAACCGGGAGGCATTGCCGTCCAGCCCGCCGCGGACGTGCATGGCGTACGGGTCGAGGACCCGGGTGCCGTCGACCTCGAAGGCGTACTCCTGCCCGGGACCGGTGCCACGCACCTCGAGGTGCCACACCGACCCGGTCCGGGACTCCAGCTCGTACGTCCCCACCCCCGGGAGGTGGAGCCGCACGCTGCGGGCCTGCGGTGCGTGCACCGCGAAGTTGGTGCCGCCGACGACGGGCCGGGCGCCGAGGGGGTGGCAGCTCCCCGCCACGCTCGGGTGACGCTCGTACGCCCAGGTCTCGGCCATGAGCCCCATCATGCGGTACGACCACCACGCGCTCGGCCCCGCATCCGTGGCGTTCGCTACCCTCGGAGCCACGGCGGACGTCGACAGCAGCACTGTCACGACGCTCCGCCGGACCCGGCATCCCACAAGAGAGGCAGCGCGCATGGGCGAGCTCGTCAGGCTCGAGGTTTCGGACGGCGTCGGCACGATCCGGCTCGACCGGCCGAAGATGAACGCGATCAGCGCGCAGCTCCAGACCGAGCTCGCGGAGTGCGCCGTCGAGGCCTCCGCGCGCGACGACGTCGCCGCGGTCGTCGTCTACGGCGGAGAGCGCGTCTTCGCCGCGGGTGCGGACATCAAGGAGATGGCCGACCTCACCTATCCGCAGATGAACGTGCGCGCCCAGCAGCTCCAGGCGGCGCTCAACGCCGTGGCGGCGATCCCCAAGCCGACGGTGTCCGCGATCACCGGCTACGCCCTCGGCGGCGGTTGCGAGCTGGCGATGTGCACCGACGTCCGCTTCGCCGCCGACAACGCCAAGCTCGGCCAGCCCGAGATCCTCCTCGGCATCGTCCCCGGCGCCGGAGGCACCCAGCGCCTGCCGCGACTCGTCGGCCCCGCGAAGGCGAAGGACCTCATGTTCACCGGCCGTCAGGTCGACGCTGCGGAGGCGCTCGCCATCGGGCTCGTCGACCGCGTGCTTCCCGCCGCGTCGGTCTACGAGGAGGCCGTCGCGTGGGCCCGCCAGTTCGTCGGCGGCGCGTCCCTCGCGCTGCGGGCGGTCAAGGAGGCCGTCGACCGCGGTCTCGAGGTCGACCTGGTGACCGGGCTCGAGATCGAGCGCCACGCGTTCGCCGCCCTGTTCGCGACCGAGGACCAGAAGACCGGCATGCGGTCGTTCATCGAGAACGGGCCTGGCAAGGCCACCTTCGAAGGAAAGTAAGCAGCAAGCATGAGCACGATCGCCACCCCCAACCCCCATGCCAGCGCCGACGAGGTGGAGGCCGCCTGGTCCGACACCAAGCTCGCCCAGGTGCTCTACCACGACTGGGAGGCGCAGACCTACGACGAGAAGTGGTCGATCTCGTTCGACGAGCGCTGCATCTCCTACGCCCGGGAGCGCTTCGTCGCCGTCGCCGGCGAGGGAGACTGGCCGTACGGACGCAGTCTCGAGATCGGTGCGGGCACCGGCTTCTTCACCCTCAACCTGATGCTCGCCGGCGTGGTCGACAAGGGCACGGTCACCGACATCTCCCCGGGGATGGTCCAGGTCGCCCAGCGCAACGCCGAGGGCCTCGGCCTCTCGCTGGACGGGCAGGCCGCCGACGCCGAGGAGCTGCCGTACCCCGACGAGTCCTTCGACCTCGTCATCGGCCACGCCGTCATCCACCACATCCCCGACGTCGAGAAGGCGTTCCGAGAGATGCTGCGCGTGCTCCGTCCGGGCGGACGGATCGTGATCTGCGGCGAGCCGACCACGCGTGGCGACTTCGTGGCCCGCCGCCTGTCGCGCCTGACCTGGTGGGCGGCGACCCGCGCGACCCGGCTGGGTCCGCTGCGCGACTGGGCGCGTCCGGCCGAGGAGCTCGACGAGTCCTCGCGTGCGGCCGCGCTGGAGGCCGTGGTCGACCTGCACACGTTCGAGCCCGCCGACCTGGAGCGTCTGGTGCTGCGCGCGGGCGGGGTCGACGTCCGTACGCAGACCGAGGAGCTGACCGCGTCCTGGTTCGGGTGGCCGGTACGCACCTTCGAGGCCGCGGTCCCCGAGGACAAGCTCGGCCCGCGCTGGCGGATGTTCGCCTACCGCTCGTGGGTGCGGCTGTCCGCGCTCGACAAGGCGCTCGCGCCGGTCGTGCCCAAGGGCCTCTACTACAACGTCTCGGTGGCAGCGACCAAGCCGTGACCCGCCTTCGATGACGCCCGTCGGCTGATGCCCGCTCCGCAGCCCGCACGCTTCCTCACCCTGGACTCGCTCCGCTGGGTGAGGCGCCACCGCGCGTGGACGTGGTACCACGTCGTCCGCTACTGGCGGCTCTGGAGGTTCAAGCGGCGCTATCCCCACGTGGTGACGGAGGGGATGGTGTTCCTCGGCAAGGACGTCGTCGTCGAGGACCACCCCCCGTACGGCCGGGTGGTCCTCGGTGCGTTCGTGCACCTCGGCGACCGGACGGCGCTGCGCGCGCACAACGGGACGCTCCGACTGGGCGACAAGGTCGTGATGGGGTCGGACAACACCGTCAACGCCCACCTCGACATCGAGATCGGTGCGTCGACGATCATCTCCGACTGGACCTACATCTGCGACTTCGACCACGTGACGCTCGACCTGGCCGTGCCGATCAAGGACCAGGGTCTGGTCGTGTCGCCCGTCCGTATCGGCCCCGACTCCTGGATCGGGGTCAAGGCGACGGTCCTCCGCGGGACGCGTACCGGCCGTGGCGTCGTGCTCGCGGCCCACACGGTCGCACGCGGCGAGTACCCCGACTTCGCGATCGTCGCCGGGCTCCCGGGCCGCGTGGTCAAGAGCCGCCGCGACGACCTGGCTGAGTGGGCCGAGATCCAGCGCTACACCGCCGAGGTCGCCGACGAGCAGGCCGAGGCTCGCGACCAGCGCGACGGACCGGCCGTCTGACCGGGACGTCGTCGTCGCGAGGGGGATGGCGTTCTGCGGAGAGCGGAACGCCGGTCACGACCGCGGCGCGGCGCCCTAGCATCGGGACATGGGCGACCTGATCCGCTTCCCGGCGCCGCACGAGCCCGCCACCCGGCCGCAGCCGCCGCGTCCGCTGCGTCGTCCGAGTGTCCCTGCCGAGCCCGAGCCGCTCTGGCGGGAGGTCCTGGGCGAGCGGATGCGGCAGCGTCGTGCGGCGCTCGGCCTCCGTCTCGTCGACGTCGCCGGCCTCGCCGGCATCTCCGTGCAATACCTGTCCGAGGTCGAGCGTGGCCGCAAGGAGCCGTCGAGCGAGATCATCGCTGCGGTCGCGGGTGCGCTGGAGACCTCGCTGCGCGAGCTCACCGGCGTCGTCCACCACGACCTCGCGTCGCGTGTGATCAGCTCGTCGACGAGCCGCGGCCCGAAGGCGATGGCCGGGGTCGCCTGATCATGAGGCGTACGCCGCGGGCGGGAGCACCGCCTGCTCCATGACCGCGTCGACGAGGCCGTACTCCCGCGCCGCTGTCGCCGAGAACACCCGGTCACGGTCGGTGTCGTGCCTCAGGGTCTCCACGCTCTGTCCGGTGTGCGCGGACAGGATCGCCTCCATCTCGTTGCGCACCCGGACCACCTCGTCGGCCTGGAGGATGAGGTCCGGGATCGTCCCCTGGCCGCGCGCTGCAGGCTGGTGGAGCACGAAGCGTGCGTGCGGGAGGCTCGCGCGACGCCCCGGCGCACCACCGGCGACCAGGGCGGCGCCGGCCGCGATCGCCTGCCCGACGCAGACGGTCGCGATCGGGGAACGGATGTGCTGCATCGTGTCGTAGACGGCCAGCATCGCGGTCTCGTCGCCACCCTCGCAGTTGACGTAGAGGCTGATCTCCGCGTCGGGGTTGTCGGCCTCGAGGTGCAGCAGCTGCGCGATGAGGGCGTTGGCGACACCGGCGTCGATCGCGGTCCCGAGATAGACGATGCGCTCGGTCAGCAGGTGGGAGTAGACGTCCATGATCCGCTCGCCGCGCGGGTGCTGGGCGATCACGTTGGGGATCGTGTACTGGCTCATCGCGTCACCCCGATCCCGACCGTGCGCCGACGAGCGGGCATGACCTGGTCGAAGCGATCGACGACGTGGTCCACGAAGCCGTATGCCAGCGCCTCGGGTGCGGTGTACCAGCGGTCGTGGAGGGAGTCCTCGAAGATCTGCTCGAACGGCTGACCGGTGTCCTCGGCGATGAGGGCGAGGACGGTGTCACGGGTGTGGCGGAGATCGTCGGCCTGGACCTCGATCTCCACCGCGCTGCCACCGATCCCCGCTGATCCCTGGTGCATCAGGACCCGAGCGTGGGCGAGCGCGTGCCGCTTGCCCGGCGTCCCGGCAGAGAGCAGGAACTGCCCGGCGCTGCAGGCGAGGCCGAGGGCGAGCGTCGAGACGTCGCACGGCACGAGCCGCATGACGTCTCGCAGTGCGAGCATCGCCGGCACGGACCCGCCGGGGGAGTGGATCCACAGGGCGATGTCGGCGACGGCGTCGTCGGCGGCCAGCGTGAGGATCTGGGTCGTGAGCAGCGTCCCGTTGTCGTCGTCGAGGACGCCGTCGAGCACGAGGATGCGCTGGCCGAGCAGCTGTTGTCGCGTCGCGGCGTCGAAGAGGGGTGTTCTGGTGTCGGTCATGGACCTACGGTGCGCCGCGAGGGTCCTGCCGATCCAGTGCTTCGTCCGAGAGCGGATCTGCCCTCGGCAGCACGACCGGGACCGTGCCGGAGCGTCAGTCGCGGACCGCGGTGACCACGAGGTCGAGCGAGGCCGCGAGGTCCGCGTCGTCACCCTCGCGCAGCACGAAGTCGTCGGTGCGCACCGAGCGGACGACCTCGGCGACCGCTGTCGGCCACTCCTCGTACGGCGTGGCGATCTGGGCATCGACCAGGGACCCGTGGTCCTGCTCCCACGCGGCGACGCGGGGCCCGTGGTGGAGGCCGACGAGCGAGGTGACGGTCGCGTGCCGGGCCACGAGGTCGCGCAGCTCGCCGGGCTCGAGCTCCTTCGGGTGGTAGATGTTACCCGGCGGGAACGTCAGCGTGTTGGGGGTGCTGACGACGAGCACACCACCCGGACGCAGCACGCGCACGCACTCGGCGACGAACCCGTCCTGGTCCCAGAGGTGCTCGATGGTCTGCAGACTGACGACGACGTCGAACGAGGCGTCGGCGTAGGGGAGGGCGATGAGGTTGCCGCGCACCACCGGCACGTCGGGGTAGGCCGTGCGGACGTGACCGGTCGCGTACTCGTCGTAGTCGAGCGCGAACAGCGAGCCCGCCGCGCGGCTCAGGAGGTCGGCGCCGTACCCCTCGCCGCAGCCGGCCTCGAGCACGCGGGCGCTGCGGACGCGATCACGCAGGGACTCGTACACGACCTCGTGGCGACGGAACCAGTAGTTCTCGTGCCAGATCCCCGGCACGGTGCGCTCACCGGTGATCACCATCTGAGGTCTCGTGTCGTCGTCCTCGCTGCTCACGTCCGCAGCGTACGGGTCAGGTCCCCGCTCAGTAGGCGGGAGGGGCGACCGTCACGGCGCGATCAGCGGTGCTCGAGACGAGGCTCGCGATCACCACCACGATCAGCACACCGACCACCGCGCTGGCGACCTGCTCGCTGGTCTCGACGTTGATGGTGAATGGCAGTACGCCGGCGATCACACCCACCAGCACCATGATCCACCCGAAGAACAGCCGGGGCCGCGGCGTCGCCAGGACGAGGAGGTGCATCAGCGCCGTGGCGAGCAGGGCACCGCCCGCCGCGACCAGGGCAAAGGGGATCGTGGACACGACGTCCCACCGCCCCCCGCCCGACGGCACGAGCACCGCGATGTCGAACACCCCTCGGAAGACGAGGAGACCCACCACGGCGGCCAGGCCGGCCACCACCGCGGTGGCGACCCCGCCGGCCCAGAGCCTGCCCGTGTTCACCGTCAGGCCGCTCGGTGTCTCGGAGTCGGCGTCCGCAGCGGGCTGGGGCACTCGGCGGGGATCGTTCTGGGGTGGCTGCTGGTAGGACATCATTCCTCCTGGTACGGGGTCTCCGTCACGCTACCGGTGATCCGCCCCGCGCCGCCGATCTCGTGCCCCTGATCTCGCGTCGCCGCCACCGGCGTCCGCGACCTCGCGCCCGGGGCCCGCGACCTCGCGCCCGGCGAGGAACGGCGACAGCCATCGCGTCTCGGGATCACGGTCGACCAGGAGCTTCTTGACCAGCAGGGTGGCCGGGATCGCGAGGATCGCCCCCCACGCGCCGAGGACGAGCGTCCAGAAGATCAGCGAGAGCATGCTCAGGGTCGCCGACAGGCCCACCGAGTCGCCCACGATCTTGGGCTGGATGACCGACTGCACGACGCCGTTGATCACGCAGTATCCGACCACCACCCAGAACGCGGTCTCCCAGCCCGAGTCGAGCAGCGCCAGCATCGCCGGCGGCACGAGGCCCAGCACGAAGCCGATGTTGGGGATGTAGCCGGTGATGAGCGACAGCACGCCCCACAGGATCGGCTCGGGCACCCCCAGGGCGTAGAGCAGGATCACGTTGCCGATGGCGACGATCAGCCCGAACACGGTCGCGACGACGAAGTAGCGCCGTGTCCCGGTGGCGAAGTCGGCCAGCGCCTCGAGGGTCGCCCGGTGGCGCTCGGGGACCTGGGTGGAGAGACGCGGGAAGATGCCGCCGTCGAGGGCCATGAACAGCAGGAGGATCAGGATGAGCAGCACGTTGCCGGTCACCGAGGTGGCGCTGGAGACCGCGTCCGCGACGTACGGCGCGACGCTCTTGATGTCGACGCTGGAGAAGATCTGGTTGAGCTCTCCCTGACCGATGCCGAAGCTGTCGAGCGCCTTCTTGATGTCGGCCACCCAGCGGTCGAACTCGTCCTCGTACGAGCCGACGAGCTGCACGAAGCGCGCCCCGGACAGGACGAGGGTCACGGCGAGGACGACGAGGATCGCGTAGACGGTGACGACGCAGGTCACGGTCCCGACCCAGCGAGGAAGTCCCCAGCGGGTGAGGACTCCGCGCAGCGGGTGGACGGTCACGGTGAGGCACACCGCGAGGAAGGTGGGGCCTGCGATCCCCTGGATCCTCATGACTCCGGCGACGACGACCACGAAGGCCGCCGTCCCGACCAGGATGGTCAGCGTCCTTGGCAGTGCCCTAGGCTCGGACATGTGGCTCAGTGTCGCAGCGTGCCGCGCTGACGACCTCTCGAAGTCCCCCCGGCTACGGGCCACCGCTGCGGGAAGCCGGAGGGTCGCAGGGTCCGTGGTGTGACCCACGCCACCCGTGACGAAGTCGTCATAAAGGTTACCTGTCGGTAACCTGGGGGTGCCGTGGTCGTAGCGCGACCCGGCACGCAGTCGCCCGCGGCTGCAACGACGCGCGTCCCGTGCGAGCGCCGTGTCCAAGAAGTCGACTCCACAGGAGGGGCCGAGCAGGCCATGAACATCGTCGTCTGTGTGAAGTACGTACCGGACGCTACGGCGGACCGGTCCTTTGACTCGTCGGACAGCACCGTCGACCGTGAGGGCGTCGACGGCCTCCTCTCGGAGCTCGACGAGTACGCCGTGGAGCAGGCGCTCCTGGCTGCGGAGGAGAGCGACGGCGAGGTGACCGTCCTGACGGTCGGCCCGGCCGACGCCGCCGACGCCGTCCGCAAGGCACTCCAGATGGGCGCCGACAAGGGCGTCCACGTCGAGGACGACGACATCGCCGGCTCGGACGCCGCGGCGACGTCGCTCATCATCGCCAAGGCCCTGGGCACTCTCGAGTACGACCTCGTGTTCTTCGGCATGAGCTCGACCGACGGCACCATGGGCGTCGTCCCCACCATGGTCGCCGAGCGACTTGGTCTCCCGGCCGTCACCTACGGCTCCGAGATCAGCGTCGACGGCTCGACGGTGACCGTCCGCCGCGACGGCGACGTCGCGACCGAGACCATCACCGCGACCGCTCCGGCGGTCGTGTCGGTGACCGACCAGTCCGGTGAGCCTCGCTACCCGTCGTTCAAGGGCATCATGGCGGCCAAGAAGAAGCCGGTCGAGGAGCTCACCCTCTCCGACCTCGGCATCGATCCGTCCGAGGTCGGCCTCGACGCCGCCTGGACCAAGGTCCTCTCGTTCGCGCCGCGGCCGCCCCGCAGCGCCGGCGAGATCGTCACCGACGAGGGAGACGGCGGCGTCAAGCTGGCCGAGTTCCTCGCGTCGAAGAAGTTCGTCTGAGGAGCAGCGACAGATGAGTGAGATTTTCGTTCTGGTCGACCACGTCGACGGCAC
Organism: Mumia sp. zg.B17; assembly: GCF_019550915.1. Taxonomy (GTDB): domain Bacteria; phylum Actinomycetota; class Actinomycetes; order Propionibacteriales; family Nocardioidaceae; genus Mumia. The sequence continues at coordinate 275,026 of NZ_JAHWCI010000005.1, read as the reverse complement.
CGTCCGCAAGACCACCGGTGAGCTCCTGACGCTGGCGCGTCGTCTCGGCACCCCGTCGGCCGTGTTCATCGGGTCCGGCGCCGACGCCGCGCAGGCCTACCTCGCCCAGTACGGCGCAGAGAAGGTTTACGTCCTCGACGCCCCCGAGCTCACCGAGTACCTCGTGGCCCCCAAGGCCGAGGCCCTCGCCGAGCTCGTCTCGAGCAAGCAGCCGGCCGCCGTCCTCGTCTCGAGCTCGGCGGAGGGCAAGGAGATCGCGGGCCGCCTCTCGATCAAGACGCAGTCCGGTCTGATCACCGACGCGGTCGACGTACGCGCGGCCGGTGACGGCGTGGAGACGACGCAGTCGGTCTTCGCCGGCAACTTCACCGTCGAGGCGACCGTCACCACGGGCACCCCGATCGTCGCGGTCAAGCCGAACTCCGTCACCCCGGAGCAGGCGTCCGCAGCCGCCACCCTCGAGCCGGTGTCCGTCACCGTGTCCGACGTGGCCAAGGGCGCTCGGATCACCGACTCCAAGCCTCGCGAGGCCACCGGTCGTCCCGAGCTGACCGAGGCGGCCATCGTCGTCTCCGGCGGCCGTGGCACCGGCGGCGACTTCTCGCAGGTCGAGGCGTTCGCCGACTCGCTGGGTGCCGCAGTCGGCGCCTCGCGCGCGGCGGTCGACTCGGGCTGGTACCCGCACAGCTTCCAGGTCGGTCAGACGGGCAAGACCGTCTCGCCGCAGCTGTACGTCGCCAACGGCATCTCCGGAGCGATCCAGCACCGCGCCGGCATGCAGACCTCCAAGACGATCGTCGCCGTCAACAAGGACGAGGAGGCGCCCATCTTCGAGCTGGTCGACTTCGGCGTCGTCGGCGACCTCAAGGAGGTCCTCCCGCAGGCGACCGACGAGGTCAACAAGCGCAAGGGCTGACCCAGCACCAGGTCCGTACGACCCCAGGCCGCCACGTCCCCCGAACCGGGAGGCGTGGCGGTCTTGCTGTGCTCGAAACCTCGCTCTGGCGTCCCACAGGGCCCGCGAAGGCACATCAGGGGCCCTCTGCGCACCTCAATTTCGGGGATCTGATAATACTGTGGTCACGATCAAGGAGCCTGGCGGTTGTAACACTTCGATAAGTGTCTGGCTCCCGACCTGTTCTGGTCGAAGATCCCGAGCAACGATGGGTCCGCGGAAAGTTTTCTGCGCGTTCCCACACACAACAGGAGGATTCCCATGCGACTCTCCCGGCGTACTCGCCTTGGAGGCGTGGCGCTGCTCGCAGCCATCGGACTGACACTGTCCGGCTGCGGCGGCGACGGGGGAGATGAGGGCAACGGTTCGAGCGATTCGACCGACGCCGTCATCACCGCTCGTTCGACCGAGCCTCAGAACCCGCTGGTTCCGCAGGCGACCAACGAGGTCGGCGGCGGCAACGTCATCGATCTGCTCTATGCGGGCCTCATCACGTACAAGGAAGACGGCTCGCAGGAGCTCGAGGTCGCTGAGTCGATCACCTCTGACGACAACAAGACCTGGACGATCAAGCTCAAGGACTGGAAGTTCAGCGACGGCACCGCCGTCACCGCGAAGTCCTTCGTCGACGCCTGGAACTACGGCGCCGGCCCCGGGGGCAAGAACGCGCAGAACGCCTCGTACTTCTACTACCCGATCGAGGGCACGACCGCCGAGGGCACCCTCGACAAGAACGCCCAGACGATCTCGGGTCTGAAGGTCGTCGACGACAAGACCTTCACGATCACGCTGAAGCAGCCGGAGTCCGACTTCCCGCTGCGTCTCGGCTACTCGGCCTACTACCCGCTGCCTGAGTCGGCCTTCGCCGACATCAAGGCGTACGGCGAGAAGCCGGTCGGCAACGGCCCGTACAAGCTCGAGGCCTGGGAGAACAACAAGGAGATCCGTCTCGTCCCGAACGGCGAGTACGACGGCGCCCGCAAGGCCCAGAACGGCGGCGTGACCTTCGTGGTCTACACCGACACCGAGGCCGCCTACACCGACCTCCAGTCGGGCAACCTCGACGTCCTGGACACCGTCCCGGACAGCGCGCTGGCGACCTTCGCCGACGACTCGGCCATCCAGCCCATCGAGGCACCCGGCTCGGTCAACGGTTCGTTCCAGTTCCCGGTCGACCTCCCCGGCTTCACCGGTGAGGCCGGCAAGCTTCGCCGTCAGGCCGTCTCGATGGCCCTGAACCGCGAGGAGCTCACCGAGAAGCTGTTCTTCGGCACCCGCACCCCGGCGCTCGACTTCAGCGCCCCGACGATGCCGGGCTGGACCGACGAGATCCCCGGCAACGAGGTTCTCGAGTTCAACGCCGACGAGGCCAAGAAGCGCTGGGCCGAGGCCGAGAAGATCGAGCCTTGGGGCAACAAGAAGCTGCTGATCGCCACCAACACCGATGGCGCCGGCAACAAGGCGTCGGTCGACGCGATGGCCAACCAGATCAAGAACACTCTGGGCATCAAGGCCGAGCCGAAGTACTACGCCACGTTCGACGAGTTCCTCGACGACCGTGACAACAACAAGACCGGTGCCCTGTTCCGCGCCGGCTGGCAGCCGGACTACGCGTCGATCTCGAACTACCTCGGCCCGATCTACGGCACCGGCGCGGCTTCGAACGACGCGCGTTGGTCCAACAAGGAGTTCGACGCCCTCATCGCCAAGGCGGCAGGCGCGGAGACCGACGAGGATCGTTACCAGGCGTTCGTCGACGCGCAGGCCATCCTCATGGAGGAGCTGCCGGGCCTGTCGATGTGGTACACCGACTCCACCGGTGCTGCTGCCAAGGGCGTCAAGAACGTCAAGTTCAACTGGCAGGGTGTTCCGATCTACCAGAACATCACAAAGTAGTCGCACCACCACCGCATGCGGGGCGCGCGGGGGTCAGCTCACCAGCTGCCCCCCGCGCGGCCTGCGCGGGTCCCCGGTGCCTACCGGCGCCGACGGGCCCTGAAACCATCTCTCTCCTCTCGGAGAGACCATCCCGTAGGAGGCCACTGACATGTGGTGGTATGCCGCGCGGCGAATCCTGCAGACGATCCCCGTCCTGCTCGGGTCGACGCTGCTCATCTACGCGCTAGTCTTCCTTCGCCCCGGTGATCCCGTCCGCGCGCTGTTCGGTGACAAGCCGGTCTCCGAGGCGACGCTGGCTCAGCTCAGGGAGCAGTACAACTTCGACGAGCCGTTCCTCGTGCAATGGCTCCTCTTCCTCAAGGGCGCCGTCACCGGCGACCTCGGACAGTCGTTCACCGGCCGTCCTGTCATCGATCTCGTGGCCGACGCCTTCCCGGTCACCATCAAGCTCGCGCTGATGGCCCTCGTCTTCGAGGCCGTCTTCGGCATCATCGCCGGCACCATCGCCGGTCTCCGCAAGGGCAAGCTCTTCGACTCGACGATGCTCGTCGTGTCGCTGCTGGTCATCGCCGTCCCCATCTTCGTCTTCGGCTTCGTGCTGCAGCTCATCTTCGGCGTCAAGCTCGAGTGGTTCCCTGCGACCGTCGGCGGTGACGCTTCGTTCTACAACCTTCTGCTTCCCGCGATCGTGCTCGGACTCGTCTCGTTCGCCTACGTCCTGAGACTCACGAGGACCTCGGTCGCCGGCAACCTCGGCGCCGACCACGTGCGAACCGCGCGGGCCAAGGGGCTCCCCGAGGGGACCGTCGTCCGACGCCACGTCCTGCGCAACTCCCTGATCCCGGTCGTGACGTTCCTCGGTGTCGACCTCGGTGCCTTGATGGCAGGCGCGATCGTGACCGAGGGCATCTTCAACATCCCCGGCGTCGGCAATCTGGCCTACCAGGCAGTCATCCGCGGAGAGACACCGACGATCGTCTCGGTCGTGACGATCATGGTCCTCGTGTACGTCATTGCGGCGTTGCTCGTCGACCTGCTGTACGCCTTCCTCGACCCAAGGATCCGTTATGCCTAAGCCGACGCTCGCGGGGCAGGAGCGCTACGTGGCCCCGATCGAGGAGACCCCGCTCGCGGCGGTCGACTCGATCCAGGTGGACGAGGCGCCCTCCAGCCAGTGGAAGGAGGCGTGGAAGCAGCTCCGCCGCAACCCCATGTTCCTCATCTCCGCCGCGCTCCTGGCCGTCCTGGCCGTGGTGATCGCGTTCCCCGGACTCTTCACCAACGCCGACCCGCGATTCTGCGAGGTCGGCCGAAGCCTCGACCCCCCGTCGCCCGGCCATCCTTTCGGGTTCAACTTCCAGGGGTGCGACGTGTGGTCGCGGACCCTGTACGGAGCGCGTGCCTCGGTCGCCGTCGGTGTCCTCACCACGCTGTTCGTCGTCGTGATCGGTGGCATCACCGGAGCGATCGCCGGCTTCAAGGGAGGCTGGGCCGACGCGATCATCTCGCGCATCAGCGACATCTTCTTCGCGATCCCGCTGATCCTGGCAGCCATCGTGAGCCTCTCGGCGCTCACGAACGCGTTCCCTGACCGCGGGTTCTGGGGCGGCATCGCCGCCGTCGTCGTGACGCTGGCCGTCTTCGGCTGGCCGCAGATCGCCCGCATCATGCGCGGTTCGGTCATCGAGGTCAAGAACCTCGAGTTCGTCGATGCCGCCCGCGCGATCGGCGCCAAGGACTCGCGCAACCTGTGGCGTCACATCGTCCCGAACGCGATGTCTCCCGTGATCGTCACCGCGACCGTGTCGCTCGGCATCTTCATCGTCGCCGAGGCCACGCTGTCGTTCCTCGGGCTCGGCCTGCCCTTCACGGTGGTCTCCTGGGGCAACGACATCGCGGAGGCGCAGCGGCTGGTCCGGTCCGGCACTCGGCTCGGCGTGATGTTCGTCCCCGCCGCCGCTCTTGCGCTCACCGTGCTGAGCTTCATCCTGCTCGGTGACGCTGTCCGTGATGCCCTCGACCCGAAGGCGAAGAAGCGATGAGCCAGCAGCCACTCCTCGAGGTCCGCAACCTCGACGTCGCCTTCTACGCCGACAAGAAGGCCATCCCTGCCGTGGAGGGGGCGAACCTGACCGTCTACCCGGGCCAGACCGTCGCCATCGTCGGTGAGTCCGGCTCGGGCAAGTCGACGACCGCGCACGCGATCATCGGGCTGCTTCCGGGCACCGGGCGGGTGACCGGCGGCGAGATCCTCTTCGACGGCAAGGACATCGCGCACTCGAGCACGAAGGACTTCGAGTCCCTGCGTGGTGACCAGATCGGCCTCGTGCCCCAGGACCCGATGTCGAACCTCAACCCGCTCTGGCGGGTCGGGACGCAGATCAAAGAGTCCCTGGTCGCCAATGACATCGCCAAGGGCAAGGACGCCGATCGCCGCGTGAACGGGCTGCTTGCCGAGGCCGGCCTGAACGACGTCGAGCGTCGTGCACGCCAGTACCCGCACGAGTTCTCCGGCGGCATGCGCCAGCGTGCGCTCATCGCGATGGGTCTGGCCGCACGTCCCAAGCTCCTCATCGCCGACGAGCCGACCTCGGCGCTCGACGTAACCGTCCAGAAGCAGATCCTCGACCATCTCGACGGCCTGACCGACGAGCTGGGCACCGCGGTGCTGCTGATCACCCACGACCTGGGTCTGGCGGCAGAGCGTGCCGACCACATCGTCGTCATGTACAAGGGCCGGGTCGTGGAGTCCGGTCCGGCGCTGGAGATCCTCAAGAACCCCGAGCACCCCTACACCCAGCGGCTCGTGTCCTCGGCCCCCTCGATCGCGTCGCAGCGCCTGAGCTCGGTGCGGGCGCGCGCGGAGGTCCGGGAGCAGGCGGTGCAGACCGCCGGCGAGATCGCGGCCCAGGTCGCGACGACGCAGGGTGAGGTCGGCAAGGGCCACGACGACATCATCGTCGTGGAGAACCTCACGAAGGTGTTCATGCTGCCGGGCGACCGTCCGTGGCGCAAGACCGAGCTCCGAGCGGTCGACGACGTCAGCTTCCGGCTGCGTCGGGGCACCACCACCGCGATCGTGGGCGAGTCCGGCTCGGGCAAGTCGACGGTCGCGCGGATGGTCCTCGGCCTGCTCGATCGGACCGGCGGCACGGTCCACTTCGATGGGTACGACACGGGTCAGCTGAAGGGCAAGAGGCTGATGGCGCTGCGCCGCCAGATGCAGCCCGTCTTCCAGAACCCGTACGCCTCCCTCGATCCGATGTACTCCATCTTCAAGTCGATCGAGGAGCCCCTGGCGACTCACGGGATCGGCTCGTCGGCGGAGCGCGAGGCCAAGGTCCGTGACCTGCTCGAGAAGGTGTCGCTGCCGGGGTCGATCATGCGGCGCTACCCCAACGAGCTGTCCGGTGGACAGCGCCAGCGGGTCGCGATCGCGCGCGCGTTGGCGCTCGAGCCGGAGGTCGTCGTGCTCGACGAGGCGGTCTCCGCCCTCGACGTGCTGGTCCAGGCTCAGATCCTGGAGCTGCTCAACGACCTCCAGGCCGAGATGGGTCTGAGCTATCTGTTCATCACGCACGACCTCGCGGTGGTCCGTCAGATCGCCGACAACGTGCTGGTGATGCAGGACGGCAAGATCGTCGAGGCCGCCGGCGTGGGAGAGGTGTTCGACAACCCGCGCGAGGGCTACACGCGCAGGCTGCTCGACGCCATCCCCGGACGGGACCTCCTGGCCTCGGCCTGACCACGACGCGCACGCCGCAGCGCCGCCGTACCCCCTGATCGGGGGGACGGCGGTGCTGTTGTTCACACCCTCGGCCAGGCGGTGGACACCCGTTTGACTCCTTCGAACATCTGTTCGAACATGGAGGGGTGACCGGAGCCGTTCTCGATCAGCTTGCCGCGCGGATGCGGGCGATGGAGGGGTCGTCCCCGCAGGTGCGGGACCGCCTTCCGACGCTGCCCGCGTTGGCTCAGGTGGTGCCGGGTGGGCTGCTGCGCGGCACCACGTACGAGGTGGCTGACTCCCTCGCCCTGGCTCTCGCGCTGGCCGCCGGCCCGTCGATCGACGGGGCCTGGTGCGCCGTGGTGGGGGTGCCCGAGATGGGAGCCGAGGCCGCAGCCTCGCTCGGTCTCGCGCTCGAGCGGACCATCCTCGTCCCGGCGCCCGGTGAGCACTGGCAGCACGTGGTGAGCACGCTCGCCGACGTGACGGACGCGATCGTCGTACGCCCTTCCTCTCGTGTCCGTGACGGTGACGCGCAGCGGATCACGGCACGTCTGCGACAGCACGGCACCACGGTGGTCGCGCTGACGCCCCACCCGGGCGTGTGGCCCCGTGCCGCCGGCCGGCTCGAGGTCACCGAGAGCTCCTGGACCGGGATGGGCGACGGGCACGGTCACCTGCGCCGTCGTCATGTCACCGTGACCGCGACCGGTCGCTGGGGGCGGCCGCACCGCACCCGGCTGTGGCTGGACGCGGTCGTCGAGCCGGCTGCTGTCGGGGACGACACGGTCGTGGCGCTGCCCGGGGCGCTCGGCTACGGGGTGGCGAGCTGATGGCGCGCACCCTGGTGGCGTGGTGCCCCGACTGGCCCGTCCGGGCGGTCCGGCACACCGGTGCCGGCGCCGGGCTGCCGCCGGGGGCACCGATCGCGCTGTTCGAGCGCGGCGAGGTCCGGGCGTGCTCGACCTCCGCGCGCGCCGAGGGGGTGCGCCGTGGCCAGCGGATGCGCGACGCACAGGCGCGCTGTCCCGACCTGGTGACGCTCGACTACGACCCCGGGCTCGACGTGCGTGCGTTCGAGCCGGTGCTCGCCGCGGTCGAGGAGATCGCTCCTGGGGTGCAGCCGCTGCGTCCGGGGACCTGCGCGGTCCGCGTGGCGGGTCCCGGCCGCTACTTCGGTGGTGAGCAGCACGCGGCTGCGGTCCTCGCCGAGAGGCTGGTCGAGCACGGCATCGACGACGTGCGCTTCGGTGTCGCCGATGCCGTGTTCGCTGCCGAGCAGGCTGCTCGGCAGGCGAGCGTGCAGGACAGTCTCGTGGTGCCCCCGGGGGAGTCGGCCGCCTTCCTCGCCGACCTGCCGGTGAGCGTCCTCGACCGGCCCGAGATGGTGAGCCTGCTGCAGCGGCTCGGGCTCCGTACGCTCGGGGCGTTCGCCGCTCTGCGTCCGATCGACGTGCTGACCCGGTTCGGGCCCGACGGGGCACTCGCCCATCGGCTCGCTCGAGGCGCCGACGACCGGGCGTTCGCGGCGCGCCGCCCTCCCTCGGACCTCGAGCGCGAGGTCTCGTTCGAGCCGCCGCTCGAGGATGCGGAGGCGGTCGCGTTCAGCGTCCGGCGGACGGCCGAGGCGTTCGTCACCGGTCACGCCGAGCGGCAGCTGGTCTGCACCAGCCTGTGGGTCGAGGTGCACACCGACGACGGGCAGATCGCCGAGCGTCAGTGGCTGCATCCCCGCTGGTTCGACGCCGGCGACATCGTCGACCGGGTCCGCTGGCAGCTGCAGGCGTCGTCGGGATCGGGCACGGCCGTCTCGGCCGTCAGTGCGCCGATCACCGGGGTGAAGCTGATCCCGGAGGACGTGGCGCCGGTGACCGACCATGCCGAGGGCCTGTGGGGGAGTGGCCCCGACGTGCGCATCCACCGGGCCGCGTCCAAGGTGCAGAGCATGCTCGGCCGGGAGGCCGTGGTCTCGGCGGTCGTCGGAGGCGGACGAGGTCCCTCCGACCGACGGACGCTGGTGCCGTGGGGCGATCCGCTCTCAGCTGAGCGCCCGGCCGCACCGCCGTGGCCCGGCAGCCTGCCAGCACCGGCGCCGGCCACCGTCTACGACCCACCGCGTCCGGCACAGGTGGTCGGCTCCTCCGGACAGCCGGTCAGGGTCAGCGAGCGGGGCATGGTGACGGCCGCGCCTGCGCGGTTCGCCGCGAGCGACGCCGAGCTCCGGCCGGTGGCCGCCTGGGCAGGGCCGTGGCCTGTCGACGAGCGCTGGTGGGACGCGCGGGAGGCGGTGCGGGCGGCCCGGTTCCAGGTGGTCGGGGTCGACGGCAGCGCGTGGCTGCTGCGAGTCAGCGACGGGGTCTGGTGCGTGGAGGCCCGATATGACTGAGGCCGGGGCCGACTGATGGGCTTCAACAACCCCGACATGCCCTGGTCCGAGCTCGAGCGGCGGCTGTCGGGGCGGCTGCCGCCGGAGAAGCAGTCGCCTGCCTTCGACGTCCCCGACGGCGGCGACGGTCCGGCGTTCTCCCGCAAACGTGCCCCGTACGAGCCGTCGGGCGCCGTCGAGGAGTCGTCACCGGAGCCGGACGAGCCGTACGTCCCCTACGCCGAGCTCCACGCGCACTCCGACTTCAGCTTCCTCGACGGTGCGAGCAGCCCGGAGGCGCTGGTCGAGGAGGCGGTGCGGCTGCGGCTGACCGGGCTGGCGCTCACCGACCACGACGGCTTCTACGGGGTGGTGCGGATGGCGGAGGCCGCGGCAGTGCACGGTCTGCCGACCGTGTTCGGAGCGGAGCTGTCGTTGGACCTGCGCGGTCCTCAGAACGGCGCCGCAGATCCGGACGGCACTCATCTCCTGCTGCTCGCCCGTGGACAGGAGGGATACCACCGCCTCGCCGGGGCACTCACCGCCGCGCACCTGGCGGGCGGCGAGAAGGGCCGACCCCTCTACGACCTCGACGACCTCGCCGACCGCCTCGGCCGGCACGCGGTCGTGCTCACCGGCTGCCGCAAGGGCGCCGTACGCCAGGCGTTGGTCGGTCCGACCGGCGTCGAGGTCGACGAGCTCGCCGCCGAGAAGGAGGTGCGGGCGCTGCTCGACCGGTTCAGCGAGGACCAGGTCCTCGTCGAGCTCACCGACCACGGCGACCCGTACGACTCCGTCCGCAACGACGCGCTCGCGGCGATCGCGGACCGCTTGGGGCTTCCCACCGTGGCGACCGGCAACGTGCACGCGGCAACGCCCCACGACCGCCGTCTCGCGGGGGCGGTCGCTGCGGTCCGGGCGCGTCGCAGCCTGGACGCGATGGACGGATGGCTGCCCGCGGCGGGGCCACCGCACCTCCGCTCGGGCTTCGAGATGGCCCGCCTCTTCGCCCGATATCCCGGCGCGGTGGAGCGGACCGTCGACATCGCCGCCGACCTCGCGTTCGAGCTGCGCCGGGCCAAGCCGCGACTGCCCAAGCAGAAGGTGCCTGACGGGCACACCCCGATGTCGTGGCTGCGCGAGCTGGTGCGGCGCGGGGCTGCCGAGCTCTATCGCGACGGCCCGCCGAGCACCTACGAGCGCCTGGAGGCGGAACTCGCGGTGATCGAGGAGCTCGACTTCCCGGGTTACTTCCTCATCGTCCACGACATCGTCGCGTTCGCGAAGGGGCGCGGGATCCTCTGCCAGGGTCGGGGGTCGGCCGCCAACTCCGCGGTCTGCTACGCCCTGGGGATCACGGCGGTGGACTCGGTGACGTTCGACCTGCCGTTCGAGCGGTTCCTGTCGGCGAGCCGTGAGGAGGAGCCCGACATCGACGTGGACTTCGACTCCGACCGGCGAGAGGAGGTGATCCAGTGGGTGTACGAGCAGTACGGCCGCCACAACGCCGCGCAGGTCGCCAACGTCATCTCGTACCGTCCGAAGTCTGCGGTCCGTGACATGGCCAAGGCGCTCGGCTACTCCCAGGGGCAGCAGGACGCGTGGTCCAAGCAGATCGACCGCTGGAGCAGCCTGCCGCGCGACGAGGTGACCGAGGACGTGCCCGAGCCGGTGCTCGACCTGGCCGAGCAGCTCCTCAAGGCGCCGCGCCACCTCGGCATCCACTCGGGCGGCATGGTGCTCACCGACCGACCGGTGGGGGAGGTGTGCCCGATCGAGCACGCCCGCATGGAGGACCGCACGGTCCTGCAGTGGGACAAGGACGACTGCGCCTGGATGGGTCTGGTCAAGTTCGACCTGCTCGGTCTCGGGATGCTCGGCGCCATCCAGCACACGTTCGACATCGTCGCCGAGCACACCGGCGAGCAGTGGAGCCTGGCGTCGATCCCCAAGGAGGAGGCCGGTGTCTACGACCAGCTCTGCCGCGGCGACTCGGTCGGGGTGTTCCAGGTGGAGAGCCGCGCTCAGATCGGGACGCTGCCGCGCCTGAAGCCGCGACGCTTCTATGACCTGGTGTGCGAGATCGCCTTGATCCGGCCGGGTCCGATCCAGGGTGGCGCGGTGCACCCGTTCATCCGGCGGCGGACCGGCGAGGAGGAGATCACCTATCTGCACCCGGCGCTCGAGCCGGTGCTTCGCCGTACCCTCGGCGTGCCGCTGTTCCAGGAGCAGCTGATGCAGATCGCGATGCAGGTCGGCGGCTGCACCGGGGACGAGGCCGACCTGCTGCGGCGGGCGATGGGGTCCAAGCGCGGCGTCGAGAAGATCGAGCGGCTGCGCGCGACGCTGTACGCAGGCATGGCCGCGCACGGCATCACCGGCGACCTGGCCGACGAGATCTACCAGCGGATCGAGGCGTTCGCGAGCTTCGGGTTCGCCGAGTCGCACTCGATCAGCTTCGCGCTGCTGGTGTATGCGAGCACGTGGCTGCGACTGCACTATCCGGGGGCGTTCCTCGCGGGGCTCCTACGCTCGCAGCCGATGGGGTTCTACTCGCCGGCGAGCCTGGTCGCCGACGCGCGGCGCCACGGGGTGGAGGTGCTGCGCCCCGACGTGAACCGCTCGGGTGCAGGCGCCGACCTCGAGCTCGCGGGTCACTCTCCGGCACTCGCGGGTCACTCTCTGGCGTCCGCGGGTCCCTCTCTGGCGTCCGCGGGTCACGACGCCTGCCTCGAGCAGGATCAGCCACCGGTCGGTGACTTCGACGCGGACGTGCCGTTCGACCACGCGTGGCACCGCCGCGACGGACGCTTCGTCGTACGGCTCGGGTTGGCCGGGGTCACCTCGGTGGGCAAGGACGCGGCAGAGCGGATCGTCGCGGAGCGCTCTCGCGGTGGGCCGTACGCCTCGATGACCGACCTCACCCGCCGGGTCTCACTGACCGCGGCGCAGGTCGAGGCGCTGGCGACCGCAGGGGCGTTCGACGGGTTCGGGCTGTCGCGGCGCGAGGCGCTGTGGTCCTCGGGGCCTGCCGCGCAGGAGAGTCCTGGGCAGCTCGAGGGGACGACGGTGCTCAGCGACGCGCCGATGTTGCCGGGGATGAGCGAGGCCGAGATCACGATGGCCGATCTCTGGTCGACGGCGATCGCGCCGGACAGCCACCCGATGGACCACGTCCGGGAGGCGATGCGCGCACGCGAAGCGCTGCGCGTGTCCGACCTGGCGGCGGTCGAGCCGGGGACCCGCATCGAGGTCGCCGGCCTGGTCACGCACCGGCAGCGCCCGGCGACGGCCGGGGGAGTCACGTTCCTCAACCTCGAGGACGAGACGGGGATGCTCAACGTCATCTGCACGGCAGGACTGTGGTCGCGCTACCGGCGGATCGCCCGCGACTCCAGCGCGCTCGTCGTCCGCGGGATCGTCGAGCGGCGCGACGGCGCGACCAACCTGCACGCCGACCGGCTCGAGCGCCTCCCCATCACGATGCGGACGACGTCGCGCGACTTCCACTGAGGCCGGCGGGGGCGGTTCGCCCGTTCGCCCCACGATGAGTGGAAGGCGGCCGAACGGGAGGATCTTCTGGGATACCCTCCAGCAGCCGCAATCCGTCTGGCACACTAGGGCGCGTGTCCAAGATCACATCAGGTGGCGCTGCCCCGCCCGCACTCCCGTACGCCGTCATCGGCGCCGGCCCGTCCGGCCTCGCGGCCACCCGGGCACTGACCAAGCGCGGCCTCGACGTCGTCGGGTACGAGCTCCATGACGACGTCGGCGGCCTGTGGGACATCGACGGGCCGCGCAGCACGATGTACGAGTCGGCGCACCTGATCTCCTCCAAGACCACGACCCAGTTCGCCGAGATGCCGATGGGCGACGAGGTCGCCGACTACCCGAGCCACCGTGAGCTCAAGCGCTACTTCCGCGCGTACGCCGACCGTTTCGGTCTCCGCGACCACTATCGCTTCGGCACGGAGGTGACCCGCGTCGAGCCGCACGCCGACGGGGGTTGGGTGGTCACGACCCGCGAGGTGTCGTCAGGTTCGACGAGCACCGACCGTGTCTCCGGAGTCGTCATCGCCAACGGCACCCTGTCCGAGCCGAACCTGCCCCAGCTCAAGGGCCAGTTCGACGGCGAGGTGTTCCACACCAGCGCGTACAAGAAGGCGACCACCTTCGCCGGCAAGCGCGTCCTCATCATCGGCGCCGGCAACTCGGGCTGCGACATCGCCGTCGACGCGGTGCACCACGCCGCATCGGTCGACATGAGCGTGCGGCGCGGCTACTACTTCGTGCCGAAGTATCTCTTCGGCAAGCCCGCGGACACGCTCAACCAGGGCAAGCCGCTCCCTCCTCGGGTCAAGCAAGCGATCGACACCCGCGTGCTCAAGCTCTTCACCGGTGACCCCGTCAAGCTCGGCTTCCCCAAGCCCGACTACAAGATCTACGAGTCGCACCCGATCGTGAACTCGCTGATCCTCCACCACCTCGGCCACGGCGACCTCAGCATCAAGCCCGATGTCGACCACGTGGACGGCTCGACGGTGCACTTCCGTGACGGCACGAGCCGCGACTACGACACGATCGTGCTCGCGACGGGCTACACGCTGCACTACCCGTTCATCGATCCGGCCCTGCTGCGCTGGAACGGCTGGTCGCCGCAGCTCTACCTCAACATCTTCACTCCCGAGCGCGACGACCTCTTCGTGATGGGCATGGTCGAGGCGTCGGGGCTCGGCTGGCAGGGCCGCTACGAGCAGGCCGAGCTGATCGCGTCGTACGTCGATGCTCGGCGGACACGCCCGGCCCAGGCGGAGGCGTTCGCCGCCAAGACCCGTGGCCCGCTGCCGGACCTGTCCGGCGGCTACCGTTACCTCGGCCTGGAGCGCATGAGCTACTACGTCAACAAGGACGCCTACCGTACGGCGGTCCGTGCCGCGATCGAGGAGCTCTCGTGACCGACCTCGTGTTCCTCGCCGCCGGCGACGTCGACGCGATCAGCATCTCGTTCAACGAGTCGTCGCTGACGCTGCTCAAGATCGTCATCGGCACGATCCTCTTCGGCATCGCCCTCGACACCCGGCTCGAGGACTTCCGTGCCGCCGCCCGCAAGCCCCTGGCGATGGGAGTCGCGATCGCCGGGCAATTCCTCCTGCTGCCCGCGATCACCTTCGCTCTCACGCTGCTGCTCAACGTCCGCGGGTCGATCGCGCTCGGCATGATCCTCGTGGCGTGCTGCCCTCCCGGCAACGTCTCGAACATCCTCACCCACCGCGCCCGCGGTGACGTCGCGCTCTCGGTCGCGATGACGTCGGTCGGCAACGTGCTGGCGATCTTCCTGATGCCGCTCAACTTCGCCTTCTGGGGCGGCCTCCACCCGACCGGCCAGAACTTCCTCACCGACATCGAGGTGAGCCCCTGGGACATGCTCAGCGAGGTCCTCCTCGTGATCGGCCTGCCGTTCGTCCTCGGGATCACGATCGCGCGGCTGTGGCCGCGGGTCGCCGCGCGTGCGCACGGCATCGTCAGCAAGGTCGCGTTCGTCGCGCTCGGCGCCATCATCCTGGTCGGCATCGCCAGCAACTGGGGCGTGTTCGTCGACTACATCGGCGTCGTCGTCATCGCCGTCTTCCTCCACGACGCCCTCGCGATGGCCCTCGGGTACGGCGTCGCTCGGGGTGCACGCCTGTCCGACCGGTCGACACGGGCGATGACGTTCGAGGTCGGCATCCGCAACGCCGGGCTCGGGCTGCTGCTGGTCTTCGAGTTCTTCGACGGGCTCGGGGGCATGGCGCTGGTCGCCGCCTGGTGGGGGATCTGGGACATCATCGCGGGTCTCGTGGTGGCGTCCCTGTGGGCGCGCAGACCCGTCCGCGAGGAGAAGGTCGAGGTGCCGGCATGAGTCGTCGCGTCCTCGTCACCGGTGGCTCGGGCTTCCTCGGCTCGTCCGTCGTCCCTGGTCTCGCGGCCGACCCCGGGGTCGCGCTCGTCGTGAGCGCCGACGTGCGGGAGCCGCGCGAGCGGGTCACGGGCGTCGAGTACGCGACGGTCGACGTCACCGACCCCGGCGCCGTGTCCGACGCGGTCTCCTCGTACGAGGTCGACACGATCGTCCATCTCGCCTCGATCGTGAACCCGCCCCCCGGCATGACCGACGACGTGGCCTACCGGGTCGACGTCGACGGCAGCCGCAACGTCCTCGACGCGGCCCTCACCCACGGCGTACGCCGGCTCGTCGTCTCCTCCAGCGGCGCGGCGTACGGCTACCACGACGACAATCCCGCGTGGATCACCGAGGATCAGCCCGTACGCGGCAACGACGCCTTCGCGTACAGCCGGCACAAGCGGCTCGTCGAGGAGATGCTGGCCGACGCCCGGCGCGACCACCCGGAGCTGCAGCAGACGGTGCTCCGCATCGGGACGATCCTGGGGGAGCGGGTCGACAACCAGATCACCGACCTGTTCCGCAAGAAGCGCCTCCTCAAGATCGCGGGGGCCGACTCACCCTTCGTGTTCGTCTGGGACACCGACCTCACCGCGATCGTCGTGCACGCCGTCACCGCCGACGTGACGGGCACCTTCAACGTCGCGGGCGACGGGGCGCTGACGATCGACGAGATCGCGGTGCGCCTCGGACGGGGCACGCTGGCGATCCCCGAGGTCGTGCTCCGCGGGGCGCTCACGGTCGCGAAGCCGCTGCGGTTGACGCAGTACGGCCCTGAGCAGACGAAGTTCCTCCAGTTCCGCCCGGTGCTCGACAACACACGGCTCAAGACGGTCTTCGGGTACGAGCCTGCCTACACGTCTGCGCAGGCGTTCGAGGCGTGGAGGGCCGCGCAGGGGCTGTGACGTCGCGGCCCACCCGGCACGGCGCCGCCGCTACAACGCAGCGACCGGCTCGACGACGGTGTCGACCAGCTCGCGGGCGAACCCCACCGGGTCGTCGTCGGACGGCGTCACGAACACTTCCTCGACGCCGATCTCGGCGTACGGGGCGAGAGAGTCCGTGAACGAGCCGTCGAGCGGCACCGAGCCGTTCCAGAGGATCGTCTTGCGGATCTCCTCGTACGGCCGCCCGACGTCGTCGCAGTGGCTGCGCAAAACGTCGAGCTTGTGCGCCACGCCGTCTGTCCCGTCGCCGGCCTGCGCGAAGAGGTTGCAGGCGTCGGCGTACTGCGCGACCAGCCGCAGCGTCTTGCGTTCGCCGCCTCCGCCGACCATGATCGGCACGGGTCCGAGCGGCTTCGGCTCGCACAGCGTCTCCGCGAGCTGGTAGTAGCGCCCCTCGTACGGGCCGTCGTCGTCGCCGAACATCTGCGTGACGATCTGCAGCGTCTCTTCGAGCCGCGCCAGCCGCTCACCCGCCGGCCACACGGGCACCCCGAGCCCGCGCTGCTCGCGCTCGTACCAGCCGGCGCCGATCCCGAGGGTCGCGCGGCCAGCGCTCAGCACGTCCAGCGACGCGACGATCTTGGCCAGAAGCCCGGGATGGCGGTACGGGACACCGGTGACGAGGACCTGGAGCCCGACCCGCTCCGTCCGTCCGGCGAGGAACCCGAGCGTCGTGTAGGCCTCGAGCATCGGGTCGCGCGGACCACCGGCGTAGCCCTCCATCTGGAAGAAGTGGTCCATCACCGACAGGGACCGCAGGCCGCCGGCGTCGGCGACCGCGCCCACCTCGGCGTACACCGGCGCGATCGCTGCCGCGCCACCGGGGACGTCGTAACGGGGGAGGTGGAGCGAGACATGCATGGCTAGACGCTACCCTGCGCGGTCCAGCTCATTAACGGTCTCGGGATCGAGGGTGAGCGCGGCTGCGGCCATGTTCTCCTCGAGGTGCGCGACCGACCCGGTGCCGGGGATGGGCAGCATCACCGGCGAGGTCTGGAGCAGCCACGCCAGCGCGACCTGGGCGGGTGTCGCGTCGTACCGCTCGGCCGCGTGGCCGACGGGTCCGTCCGGCCCGGCGAGCTCGCCCGCATCGACCGGTGCCCACGGGATGAACCCGATGCCGTGCTCGGTGCAGTAGGCCAGGACGTCGGCCGAGGAGCGGTCGACGAGGTTGTAGCGGTTCTGGACCGTGACGACGGGCACGTACGTCCGCGCCTCCTCGATGTCGGCCACCGTGACCTGCGACAGCCCGACCGCTCGGACCTTGCCGTCCTCGCGCAGCTGGGCCAGCGTCTCGAACTGCTCCTCGCGGGGCGTGCGCTCGTCGATCCGGTGCAGCTGGAAGAGGTCGATCACGTCGGTCCGGAGCCGACGCAGGCTCATCTCGACCTGCTGCCGGAGGTACTCACGACGGCCGACCGGCCACCACTCGTCCGGACCGGTGCGGACGAGGCCGGCCTTCGTGGCGATGGTCAGACCTTCTCCGTACGGCGCCAGCGCCTCGGCGATGATCGACTCGCTCACCTCGGGCCCGTACGAGTCGGCCGTGTCGATGAAGTCGACTCCCAGCTCGACGGCCCGCCGGAGCACCGCGCGCGCCGTCTCACGGTCGGCAGGCTCGCCCCAGATCCCCGGACCGGTGATGCGCATCGCGCCGAATCCCAGCCGGTTGACGGTGCCCACACCGTCGATGTCGAACGTGGTCGCGCTGGTGCCCTCAACGGTCATCGCTGTCGTCCTCCTCGAGGTCGGCGAGCGTGTCGTAGTACGCCCGACCTGCAGGGTAGTAGTCGGTCCAGACAGGCTCGGGCTCGTCGACGATCCTCGCTCCGAGGACTCCGAGCAGGTAGTCGCCGCGAGGGCCCTGCTCGCCGACGTCGGCCGGTGTGACGTCGTGGATCACCAGCTGCATGTCGGTCGTGCTGTCCTCGCGTGTGCGGAGGTAGGCGTCGACCACGGTGCCGGTGTCGAGGCGAACCGCGAGATGGTCGGGCTCGCTCTCGCCGATCACCGTCACCTCGATGTCGCCGAGCGGCTCAGGACCCGTCACCGCCGCCCAGGCGTCGTCTCGGTCGAGCGGCAGGATCCGGTTGTAGACGAGGTCGATATGCTTGTCGTGAGTGCGCATCCGGCCCGTCGGAAGGTGCTTCATCCCTCTAGCGTCGCAGGCACCGGACGCACGCACAGAACACCGGCGACTAGGTTGGAGGTGTCATGAGTCTCGCGCCCGCCACCACCTCCTACCTCGACCACGCAGCGACCACGCCGATGGTCCCCGAGGCGATCGCGGCGATGCAGGACGCCATGCTCGAGGGAGGCAACCCCTCCTCGCTCCACGGGTCCGGACGCCGGGCTCGGCGCCGGGTCGAGGAGGCGCGTGAGCTGATCGCCCAGCGGATCGGTGCCCGCCCCAGCGAGGTCGTGTTCCTGTCCGGAGGCACCGAGGCCGACAACCTCGCCGTCAAGGGCCTGTACTGGTCGCGCCACCGTTCCGACCCCGCCCGCCGCCGCGCGGTCGCGTCGGCGATCGAGCACCATGCCGTGCTCGACTCCCTGGCCTGGTTGGAGAAGTCCGAGGGGGCGGTCGTCGACCTCGTCGGCGTCGACGCGGTGGGCCGGGTCGACGTCGACGCCTTGCGCGCCACCCTCGAGCGTGACCCGAGCGACGTCGCGCTGATCAGCTGCATGTGGGCCAACAACGAGCTGGGCACGGTGCAGCCGATCCCCGAGATCGTGGCGCTCGCCCGCGAGCACGGCATCCCTGTGCACAGCGACGCGGTGCAGGCGCTCGCCCATCTCCCCGTCGACTTCGCCGCGAGCGGACTCGACGCGATGTCTCTCGCCTCGCACAAGGTCGGCGGCCCGACCGGCGTCGGCGCCCTGGTCGCCCGTCGCGAGCTGGAGGCGGTCCCGCTGGTACACGGCGGCGGACAGGAGCGCGACCTGCGGTCCGGCACGTTGAACACGGCGGCGATCGCCGCGTTCGCGGTCGCGGTCGACCTCGCCGTCACCCGCCGTGAGGACGAGTCCGCGCGGCTCGAGGCGCTGCGGCGGCGTCTCGTCGAAGGGTTGCGTCAGGCGGTCCCCGAGGCGGTCGTCAACGGCGACCCGGAGCCCGGTCCGCAGTCGCGTCTGCCGCACGTCGTCCATCTCACGTTCCCCGGCGCCGAAGGAGACTCGCTCCTCATGCTCCTCGACGCGGCCGGGATCGAGTGCTCGACCGGGTCGGCCTGCTCGGCCGGGGTGCCTCAGGCGAGCCACGTCCTGACCGCGATGGGTCTGGACGACCTCGCGGCGCGCGGGTCGTTGCGCTTCAGCATGGGGCACACCACGACCGCGGCCGACGTCGACCGGCTGCTCGCCACGCTCCCGGGGATCTACGAGCGCGCACGTGCTGCCTCGACGGCGGGGAGGCGCTGATGCGTGTCCTGGCCGCCATGTCCGGGGGAGTCGACTCGGCCGTCGCCGCAGCCCGCGCGAAGGACGCCGGCCACGACGTGACCGGCGTGCACCTGGCTCTCTCACGCAACCCGCAGTCGTACCGCACCGGAGCGCGCGGGTGCTGCTCGATCGAGGACAGCAACGACGCCCGCCGCGCCGCTGACGTGATCGGCATCCCGTTCTACGTGTGGGACATGAGCGAGGAGTTCCACGAGGAGGTCGTCGAGGACTTCATCGCCGAGTACGCCGCCGGCCGCACCCCGAACCCCTGCCTGCGATGCAACGAGAAGATCAAGTTCGCCGCCGTCCTCGACCGTGCTCTCGCCCTCGGCTTCGACGCCGTGGTGACCGGTCACTACGCGCGTCTCGAGACCGCGTCGGACGGCACGGTCGAGATGCACCGCGCCGTCGACCACGCCAAGGACCAGTCGTACGTGCTCGGCGTGCTCACCGCCGACCAGATCGCCCACTCGATGTTCCCCCTCGGCACCGACACCAAGGACGAGGTACGGCGGGAGGCGGAGCGCCGGGGCCTGCAGGTGGCGCACAAGCCGGACAGCCACGACATCTGCTTCGTCGCCGACGGCGACACGCCCGGCTGGCTGCACGACAAGCTCGGCACCCGTCCCGGTGTGGTCGTCGACGAGGGCGGCGAGGTCCTCCGCGAGCACGAAGGTTCCTTCGCCTTCACGATCGGTCAGCGTCGTGGGCTGCGGCTCGGCCGTCCCGCCGCGGATGGCAGGCCGCGCTTCGTCCTCGACATCGAGCCCGTCTCGGGCACGGTGACGGTCGGTCCCCGCGAGCACCTGGCGGTCGACGGTCTGATGGGCATCCGGCCGCTGTGGTGCGGGGCGCCGCCCGACGGCGAGCTCTCGTGCACGGTCCAGCTGCGCGCCCACGGCGACGAGCACCGCGCTTCCGTCCGTCTCGACGGCGACCGGCTGCACGTCGACCTGCACGACCCCGCCGACGGCATCGCCCCTGGGCAGGCGGTCGTCGTCTACGACGGCACGCGTGTGGTCGGGTCCGCGACGATCTCCGCCACCCGGCGGGTCGCCGGTGCGGTGCCGGTCCGATGAGCGTCGACGGAGGAGCCACAGGCATGCGCGCGACCGGTATCGGCTCGATGCCGGGGGAGGACTTCCGTGGCGTCGTCCGGTTCGTCCTGGAGACGCTCGACCTGCCGTTCCTGCCCGAGCTGCCGGCGCGCGGTGACGGGGCGGGGATGATCGGGCGGGCGGCCGGCCTCCTCGACGGTCTCGGTGCGGACCTCCAGCCGGCCGGCTGGCGTCTGACGGACCGTCCCGGCCTCGACCAGCGACGTGCCCGTTCGCTCCTGGCCCACGACCTCGACGTGCTCGAGGAGGAGGCGGACGGCTACGAGGGCGACCTCAAGGTCCAGGTCGCCGGACCGTGGACGCTGGCCGCGACGATGGAGCGTCCGCGGGGCGACCGCCTGCTGGCCGACCACGGAGCCCGCAGAGAGCTCGCCCAGTCGCTCGCGTCGGGTCTGGCCGCCCACGTCGAGGAGGTGCGTCGCCGCGTCCCCGCGGCCTCGATCGTCGTCCAGGTGGACGAGCCGGGCCTGCGTTCGGTGCTCGAGGGGCAGGTCCCGACCGCGAGCGGCGCCGGGAACCACCGGCGGGTGCACCCCCCGGAGGTGGACGCCGCGCTGCGCGAGGTCGCCGACGCGGCGCGTGGCGCGGGAGCGCGACCGGTGGTCCACACCTGTGCGCCCCGGGTGCCGCTGTCGCTGCTCGCAGGGGCCGGATTCGAGGCGATCTCCTTCGACCTCGGCCTGGTGAGCGGCGAGGAGCGCGACGCGTACGCCTCGGTGCTCGAGTCCGGGGTGGACCTGTGGCCAGGAGTTGCCGACGACGACGTGAGCGCGATGCGGCGTACGAGCGACCACTTCTTCAGCGGGCTCGGGTTCGGGGAGGAGGCGACCGTTCCACGGACCGTCCTGTCGCCGCCCTGCGGGCTCGCCGACGCGTCGCCGGACGACGCGCGCCGCGTTCTGCGCGGTGTCGCGGCCACGACAAAACTCTGATCTCGCTCCGAGTAGCGCCGTGACGTGGCTCACGTACGCTGCCTGGGAGCACACCACCCCTGGGGGGTCAGCATGAGCACATCTCGGAGCGCCATCGCACTCGCCGTCCTACCGACCGTCGCGGCCGGACTGGTCGTTCTTCCCGTGGTCACCTGGAACGAGACGGTGACCGTCGGCACGACGCCGGACCCGACCACGTACGCCCTCGCGGCGTACACCGCCGGCGCTGACGACGAGCCGAGCACCGATCCGCCGGTCGACGGGGCCCTCGCGCCCGACGGGAGTCCGGCACCGGACCCCACGCACGCCGTCGCGACCGCGGTCGACTCGCCCAAGCTGCCGACCGAGGACTTCCGCGTCGCGGGCGTCACGTGGGACCGGGGCTCGGTCGACGGCGAGGTGGTCACCTACGTCCGTACGCGCGAGACGAGCGGTTGGACGAAGTGGTACCGGCTCGACGACGCCACCGACGACGGCCCCGACCCGGGCTCCCGGGAGGCGGCGAAGGCACGCGGGGGCACCGCCCCGCTCATCGTCGGCGAGTCCGACGCCATCCAGGTCACCGTGGCCACGCCGGACGGATCGGTCCCCGACGACGTCCAGGTCGACCTGCTCGACCTCGGGACGACCACGACCACGCAGCAGGTCGAGCCCCTCGCGGCGGCGTCGGCGGCGACGCCGAGACCCTCGATCAAGTCGCGGGCGGCCTGGGGAGCCGACGAGCGCATCCGGGACCGCTCCGCGCCCGACTACGGGTCCGTCCAGGGCGCCGTCGTCCACCACACGGCCGGCTCCAACTCGTACTCGCGTGGCGAGGTGCCCGCCGTGATCCGGGCGATCTACGCCTACCACACCAAGGCGCTGAAGTGGCGGGACATCGGCTACAACGTGGTCGTCGACAAGTGGGGCCAGGCGTGGGAGGGACGCTGGGGTGGACTGGCGCGCAACGTCGTCGGCGCGCACGCGCTCAACAACAACTCGACGACGTTCGGGATCTCCGTCCTCGGCAACTTCGAGTCGGCCCAGGCGTCCTCGGCGGTGGTCGAGACGATCTCCCGCGTGATCGCGTGGAAGTTCTCCCTCAACCACGTGATCCCGACCGGCTACCGGACCTTCACCACCAACACCGGCAAGAAGGTCTCGCGCACCAAGATCGTCGGGCACCGTGACGTCGGCCAGACGGCGTGCCCGGGCCGCAACCTCTACTCCAAGATGGGCACGATCCGCACGCGGGTGGGCGCCTTGATGAAGAACACCGGGATCACCCCCACGATCACCGCGACCCCCGCGCCGACCGCCTACACCGTCGGTGGCAACCGGGTGGACGTCGCGATCACGGTGGCTGCCTCCGGGCGGGTCCCGACCGGCACCGTGCAGGTGGTCGACACCCAGCGCGGAGACGTGCTGGGGCAAGCGACGCTGGCGTCGGGCAAGGCCTCGATCAAGCTCCCCAAGCTCATGTACGCCGGTGCGCGACGTCTCGCGGTGATCTACAGCGGGGATGCGGCGGTCGCCTGGCGGCAGGCGGCGCCGTTCACGGTCAACGTCACGAAGGCAGCCACCACGACCGCTGCCACGTTCGACAAGACATCGGTGACGTCCGGCGACCAGGTCTCGGCCCGCGTCACGGTGGAGGGCGCCAATGTGGTGCCCCGCGGCACGGTCAGCATCCTCGCCGGCTCCACGCTCCTCGGCCGAGCGACCGTCTCCCGGGTGGGCGACCGGTACGCCGCGGCCGCGACGGTACGCCTGCGGCGCGACCTCCCCGGTGGCACCCACCGGCTCGTCGCCCGCTACGACGGCCACTACGCGATCTCGGGCTCCACGGCGCCCGCCGCGACCCTCCGGGTGGCGAAGGGCCGCTCCTCGCTGTCGCACGCCTGGGTCGGTGCCCCGCGCTGGCGGGCGCAGCCCGTGCTCCGGGTGCGGGCCTGGGCGAACGGGCAGACGCCGACGGGCACGGTCGTCGTCCGCGAGGGCGGGCGGGTCGTGGGCTCCCGGGCTCTGTCGCGCGGGGTCGCCGACGTGAGGCTCACCCCGAGCCGTACGAAGCGGCGCGCGTTCACGATCTCGTACGCCGGGTCGCGGAGTCTGAACGCCGCCCCGACCGCCCGCCGGACGGTGGCCGTGGCGAAGGCCAAGCTCAGGGTCACCCGCAAGCTCAGTGACCGGTCGGCGCGACGCGGCCAACGGGTCGTCCTGCGAGTGCGGGCGACGGCGCCGGGCTTCCGACGGGTCGTGGGCCGGGTGACGGTCTACCGCGGAGGCAGGGTGCTGCGGTCGGCTGCGATGACCAAGAAGCTCAGCGGGCGCGTCGTGCTGAAGATGCCGACCTCCCGTCGGGGCACGCAGAGGCTGCGGGTCGCGATCAGGCCGAAGGGCTACGTGCTCCCGTACCGGTCGAAGGCGTTCACGCTACGGGTGCGCTGACCTCCGGGCCAGGCCCGGTTCACCTCGTACGGCTGTCCGTGGGCAGCGGTAGATTGGCGTCCGTGCCGACCTCTGACGAACGCATCGAGAGCCCTCCGGACGAGGCCGCCGCGCGCTCGCGACATGCCGAGCTGAGCGAGAGCATCGAGCAGGCCCGCACCCGCTACTTCGTCGAGGACGCGCCGACCCTCTCCGACGCCGAGTACGACCAGCTGATGGTCGAGCTGCGCGAGCTGGAGGACGCGTTCCCGCAGCTGCGCACGCCCGACTCGCCGACACAGACGGTCGGCGGCGGCATCTCGACGGCGTTCTCGCCGGTCCGGCACCGGCGCCGGATGGAGAGTCTCGACAACTGCTTCTCGTTCGAGGAGCTGGCGGCCTGGGGGGCCCGCGTCGAGAAGGAGGCGGGCAAGGAGAGCGACTTCCTCGTCGAGCTCAAGGTCGACGGTCTCGCGATCAACCTGACCTACGAGGCCGGCCGTCTGACTCGGGCGGCGACTCGCGGTGACGGCACGGTCGGCGAGGACGTCACCGCCAACGTCCGCACGATCGACGGCATCCCGCACCGGCTGACCGCTTCCGACGAGCACCCGGTGCCGTCGTTGCTCGAGGTCCGGGGCGAGATCTTCTTCCCGACGCGGGCGTTCGAGGAGTTCAACGCGGCGTGGAGCGAGGCCGGCAACACGCCGTTCTCCAACCCGCGCAACGCCGCTGCCGGGTCGCTGCGCCAGAAGGACCCACGGGTCACCGCGAGCCGCCCGTTGCAGATGGTGTGCCACGGCATCGGTGACCGGGAGGGCTACGTGCCCGAGCGGCAGTCCGAGGCGTACGCCGCCCTCGCCGCCTGGGGCCTGCCGACGAGCGACCGGGTGCGTGTGCTGCCGACGATGGCTGAGGTCGAGGAGTTCATCACCTTCTACGGCGAGCACCGGCACGACGTCGAGCACGAGATCGACGGCATCGTGGTCAAGGTCGACCAGATCGCGCTGCAGCGGGCGCTCGGGTCGACGTCTCGTGCGCCTCGCTGGGCGATCGCGTTCAAATACCCGCCCGAGGAGGTCAACACCAGGCTCCTCGACATCCGCGTCAACGTCGGCCGCACCGGCCGCGTCACGCCGTACGGCGTCATGGAGCCCGTCTTGGTCTCGGGGTCGACGGTGGAGATGGCGACGCTGCACAACGCGTCCGAGGTCGAGCGCAAGGGCGTGCTCATCGGTGACACCGTCGTGCTCCGCAAGGCAGGCGACGTGATCCCCGAGATCGTCGGGCCTGTCCCCGCACTGCGCGACGGCAGCGAGCGTGCATTCGTGATGCCGACACAGTGTCCCTCGTGCGGCACCACGCTGGCGCCGTCCAAGGAGGGCGACGCCGACATCCGGTGCCCCAACACCCGCAGCTGCCCCGCGCAGCTGCGCGAGCGTCTCTTCCACGTGGGCAGCCGGGGCGCACTCGACATCGAGGTGCTGGGCTATGAGGCGGCGAGCGCGCTGCTCGACGCGGGTGTGCTGACCGACGAGGGCGGTCTGTTCTCCCTGGACGAGCAGCAGCTCCTCCGCGTCCCCTTGTTCACCCGAGCGGCCAAGAAGGCCGAGCGCGAGGCCGGGGCCGGAGACCGGGTGCTGTCGGCCAACGGACGCCGATTCCTGGACAACCTCGGCAACGCCAAGGAGCAACCTCTCTGGCGGGTCTTGGTCGCGCTCTCGATCAGGCACGTCGGCCCGACCGCCGCACGAGGGCTGGCCGCGGAGCTGGGGACGATGGACGCGATCCGCGACGCCGACTCGGCGACGCTGGCTGCCGTCGAGGGGGTCGGCCCCACCATCGCGGCATCGGTCGTGGAGTGGTTCGGGGTCGACTGGCACCGCGACATCGTCGATCAGTGGGCTGCTGCCGGTGTCCGGATGGCCGACGAGCGTGACGCGTCGATCGCCCGCACGCTGGAGGGCCTGACGCTCGTCGTGACCGGCTCCCTGCAAGGCTTCACGCGCGACGAGGCCCGCGAGGCGATCCTGACCCGAGGCGGCAAGGCGGCGGGGTCGGTCTCCAAGAAGACGAGCTTCGTCGTCGTCGGTGAGGCGGCCGGCACGAAGGCCACCAAGGCCGAGGAGCTCGGGGTGCCGCTGCTCGACGAGGCCGGGTTCGTCGACCTGCTGCGCGAGGGGCCGCCTGCGGCCGACGAGGCCCCGGCCGCAGACGCCTGATCGCCCGTCCTGAGGGCGGCGAGTCCTCGGCACGGACGGCCGCAGATCGGTCGTGACGGTCGTCGACCTCCGGCGTCGGCGACGAGATGTGGCTGGTCCACAATGGAGCGCACCCTTCCCCGGAGGACCGATGTCAAACCCGAACGGCCCGCAGCCGCCTGTCCCGCCTCAGAGCCCGTCTCCCGATGGCGAGCCTGCCCGCGGCGACCGACCGCAGGGTCCGCCACCAGGGTGGGCCTCGCCGCAGGGCCCTCCCGCGCAAGGCTCGGGTCCGCCTCAGGGACCTCCGCCCCGTCAGGGCCCGCCGGCGCAGGGTTGGGGTCCGCCTCAGAGCCCGCAGGGGGGTTGGGGTCCGCCGCAGGGACCTCCGCCTCATCAGGGCCCGCCGACGCAGGCCTGGGGCCCGCCGCAGGGTCCGCCGCCGCCGTACGGCCCGCCACCCGGGCAGAGCAGCTATCCGGCGCAGCCGGGCTACTCCTCACAGCCAGGTCAGGGCACCGCGCAGTGGGCCCCCGCGCCGCAGGGCGTCACGAGCAGCGGCAACCGTGGACGGACGATCGCGCTCGTCACCGGCGGCGTCGTCCTCGTCGTCGCACTCGTCGTGGCGATGGTCTTCGTGGGCGTGACCGTTCTCGGCGGTGACGACGACGCCAGCGGGTCGGCCAGCAAGCCCGAGAAGGTTGGGTCCTCGTCCGACGACTCGGGCGAGGGAAAGCCGATGAGCGAGGGCGCCGCCACTGCCCTGACGGCGGCGCTGGGCGAGCAGGACGGGTGGTCCTGCTACGCCTCGGTCCCGGGCTCGCTGATGCGGTGCCACTACTTCGTCGCCGCAAAGGAGCCGCAGCGGGCGATGTTGCGGATCGACCTCGCCGACGGTGCCGTCGACACCGTCAGTCTCCTCGCCTACCGGGTCGACGACCCGGCTTCGATCACCGAGGCCGTCGCCCGTCTGGTCGGTGACGCGTTGTTCGCGGGTCGCGGTGACGAGGTGGTCGCCGCGGTCCAGAACGAGGCGTCGCTGGGGCCTGAGGACCTGGGGACCGAGGCCTCGCTCAACGCCTACGGCGACGGCCTCCAGGTCCGCGCATCCGATGCTCCGGCGGTCCCGGCGAGCGGGCCGTCTCCGGCCACCACCACGGCGTTGACGCCGACTCTGGAGGCGCAGGGCTACACCTGCGAGCAGACCGACTTGGGCTCGCTCTCGTGCGGCAAGGAGAAGGGCGCGGCGACGATCCGCGTGATGGGGATGGATCAGAAGTCCTCGACCACGTCGACCACCTCGACCACCTGGAACCTCTCGGTCCGCAGCTCGTCGTACGACGCACCTCTCGACGAGAGGCAGGGCCGCACGGTCGTGGGTCAGGAGCTGGTCGCGCTCGGTCTCACCGACGAGTCCGGTGCCGCGTTCACAGGAGCGGCCGCGGCCCGTCAGGAGGGCGACTTCAAGAGCTACGTGCTGGGCTTCGACTCCTACGGCTCCAGCGCAGGCACCTACCTGTCGGTGATGGTGCGCCAGATCCGGTGAGCGCGGGCACCGGACCTCTCGGTCGACGCCCTAGGATGGATCGGTAATCCCCACCCACGCTCGAAGGGACTCTCCGTTGTCCGACGGGATCTCGCGCGCTGACGTCGCCCACCTGGCGAACCTCGCACGCATCGACCTCACCGACGCCGAGCTCGACCGTCTCACGCCTGAGCTGACGGTCATCCTCGAGTCGGTCGCCAAGGTCGCCGAGGTGGCGGCCGCCGACGTGCCGCCCACCTCTCACGCCGTGCCGCTCTCCAACGTCTTCCGCGAGGACGTCGTCACTCCGGGGCTCACACCCGAGCAGGCGCTCGCGGGTGCGCCGGCCGTGGAGCAGCAGCGATTCGCCGTCCCGAAGATCCTCGGGGAGGACGCATGAGCACCATCCGTCTGAGTGCGGCGGAGATCGCCGACAGGCTGGCCGCGGGCGAGGTCTCGTCCGCGGAGGTGACGCAGGACCACCTCGACCGGATCGCCGCCGTCGACGGCGACCTCAACGCGTTCCTGGCGCTCGACGCCGACGGTGCGCTGTCGACGGCACGCGACGTCGACGCCCGCCGCGCCGCGGGGGAGCGGCTGCACCCGCTCGCCGGCGTGCCGATCGCGGTCAAGGACGTCGTCGCCACTGCCGGCATCGCCACCACCGCGGGCTCCAGGATCCTGGAGGGTTGGGTCCCGCCGTACGACGCCTTCCTCGTACGCCGCCTCCGCGAGGCCGGGCTGCCGATCCTCGGCAAGACCAACATGGACGAGTTCGCGATGGGCAGCTCGACCGAGCACTCCGCGTACGGCCCCACCCGCAACCCCTGGGACCGTGACCGCATCCCCGGCGGTTCCGGAGGCGGCTCTGCGGCCGCCGTGGGCGCGTACGAGGCTCCGCTCGCGATCGGCACCGACACCGGTGGCTCGATCCGGCAGCCGGCCGCGGTCACCGGCACCGTGGGCGTCAAGCCGACCTACGGCGGCGTGTCCCGCTACGGGCTCATCGCACTGGCGTCGTCGCTCGACCAGGCCGGTCCCGTCACCCGCACCGTCCTGGACGCGGCGCTGCTGCACGAGCTGATCGGCGGGCACGACCCGCTCGACTCCACGAGCATCGATGCGCCCGTCCCGCCTGTGGTCGAGGCCGCTCGCCGCGCCGACGTGTCCGGGCTTCGGATCGGTGTCGTGCGCGAGCTCGGCGGAGAGGGCTACCAGGCGGGAGTCCGGGCCCGCTTCGACGAGGCCGTCGCGCTCCTCACCAAGGCGGGAGCCGAGATCGTCGAGGTCTCGTGCCCGAGCTTCGACTATGCGCTCTCGACGTACTACCTGATCCTGCCCGCTGAGGCCAGCAGCAACCTCGCCAAGTTCGACGCGATGCGCTATGGCCTGCGGGTCAGCCCGCAGGGCGTGCCCGACCCGAGCGCGGAGCAGGTGATGGCGGCCACCCGCGAGGCCGGCTTCGGTGACGAGGTGAAGCGCCGCATCATCATCGGCACCTACGCGCTCTCCAGCGGCTACTACGACGCCTACTACGGCTCCGCGCAGAAGGTCCGCACGCTCATCGCGCAGGACTTCGCCCGCGCCTTCGAGCAGGTCGACGTGCTCGTCTCCCCGACGTCGCCGACGACGGCGTTCCCGCTCGGGAGCAAGCTCGACGACCCGATGTCGATGTACCTGCAGGACGTCGCCACGATCCCGGCCAACCTTGCCGGCATCCCGGGCCTCTCGCTGCCGGTCGGCGTCACCGACGAGGACGGGCTGCCGGTCGGCATGCAGGTCCTCGCGCCTGCGATGGCCGACGACCGTCTGTACAACGTCGGAGCCGCGCTCGAGCGGCTGCTGCTCGAGCAGTGGGGAGCGCCGCTGCTGAGCCGCGCACCCGAGCTCGCCGCGACGCCCCAGGAGGAGAGCAAGTGACCGCCACCCATACGGAGCTGGTCCCGTTCGACCAGGCGCTCGAGACGTACGACCCGGTGATGGGGCTGGAGGTCCACGTCGAGCTCAACACCGCGTCCAAGATGTTCTGCGGTTGCTCGACGGTGTTCGGCGCCGAGCCCAACACCCAGGTGTGCCCGACGTGCCTGGGGCTCCCTGGGGCGCTCCCGGTCGTCAACGGCAAGGCGGTCGAGTCGGCCATCCGGATCGGGCTCGCGCTCAACTGCTCGATCGCCCCGTGGTCGCGGTTCGCACGCAAGAACTACTTCTACCCGGACATGCCCAAGAACTTCCAGACCTCGCAGTACGACGAGCCGATCTGCTTCGAGGGCTGGACCGAGGTGACGATCGAGACCGACGAGGGCCCTCAGGCTTTCCGTGTCGAGATCGAGCGCGCCCACATGGAGGAGGACACCGGCAAGTCGCTGCACGTCGGCGGCGCCACCGGGCGCATCCACGGTGCCGACTACTCGCTGGTCGACTACAACCGTGCGGGCATCCCCCTGATCGAGATCGTCACCAAGCCGATCGTCGGCACCGGCAAGTACGCCCCGCAGGTCGCGCGGGCGTACGTGGCGCACCTCCGTGAGCTCGTGAAGGCGCTCGGCGTCTCCGACGCACGCATGGAGCAGGGCTCGATGCGCTGCGACGTCAACCTGTCCTTGATGCCCAAGGGCGCCGACGTGCTCGGCACCCGGTCGGAGACCAAGAACGTCAACTCCCTGCGCTCGGTGGAGCGCGCGGTGCGCTACGAGGTCGAGCGCCACGCAGGCGTCCTGGACGCAGGTCAGAAGATCGTCCAGGAGACCCGGCACTGGCACGAGGACACCGGCGTCACCACGTCCGGTCGCGAGAAGTCCGACGCCGAGGACTACCGCTACTTCCCCGAGCCCGACCTGGTCCCGGTCGCCCCCTCGGAGGAGTGGATCGAAGAGCTCCGCGCGAGCCTGCCCGAGCCGCCGGCACAGCGCCGCGGGCGCCTGCAGGGGGAGTGGGGATACTCCGACCTCGAGATGCGCGACGTCGTGGGCGCGGGTGCGCTCGACCTCATCGAGGCGACCGTCGCCGCCGGCGCGACCCCGACGGCCGCCCGCAAGTGGTGGCTCGGTGAGCTGGCGCGTCGTGCGAACGACACGGGCACGCCGATCGACGGGCTCGGTGTCACCCCGGCGCACGTCGCCGAGGTGCAGGCGCTCGTCGACGCCAAGCGGATCAACGACAAGCTCGCACGCCAGGTCTTCGACGGCCTCGTCGCGGGCGAGGGCACGCCGGAGGAGATCGTGGTGGCGCGTGGACTCGAGGTCGTCTCGGACGACGGCGCGCTCACCGCGGCCGTCGACCGCGCGATCGAGGCCAACCCCGACGTCGCCGCCAAGATCCGTGACGGCAAGGTCGCGGCCGCGGGTGCGCTCATCGGTGCCGTCATGAAGGAGATGCGGGGTCAGGCGGACGCAGGCAGGGTCCGCGAGCTGATCCTCAGCAAGCTCGGCTGACGGCGATGACCGTGGTGGTGACGCCGTTCGGCGCCGACGAGCTGTCGGCGCCCGAAGGGCTGACCGTCGTGCCGTTCTCGGGAGATGCGTCGAACCTCCCCCCGGACGACGTCCTGGCTGAGGCGGAGATGTGGGTGCTCCCGTACGACCTGTCGTTCTCCGTCGGCGAGATCGCGGCGAGGATGCCTCGGCTTCGCGTCATCCAGGCGCAGTCGGCCGGCACCGACGGCATCGCGGCGCAGATCCCGGACGGCGTCACCCTGTGCAACGCGCGCGGCGTCCACGACGCGGCGACCGCCGAGCTCGGGGTCGGCGCGATCATCGCGTCCCTGCGCGGCATCCCCGCCTTCGTTCGGGCACAGGACGAGCAGCACTGGCTGCCGTACCGGTGGTGGGACTCCCTGGCGGACAAGACCGTGATGATCGTGGGCTACGGGAGCATCGGTCACGCTCTCGAACGCCGGCTCGCCGGCTTCGAGGTCGAGATCGTCCGCG
This sequence comes from Mumia sp. zg.B17, assembly GCF_019550915.1. Lineage (GTDB taxonomy): Bacteria > Actinomycetota > Actinomycetes > Propionibacteriales > Nocardioidaceae > Mumia. Next base: position 243,640 of record NZ_JAHWCI010000005.1, on the reverse strand, counting down.
TGGCCGGGCACGCACGCGAAGGGGTGCACGCCTCCTCGGAGCTCTCCGAGCTGCTGCCGACGGCCGACGTGGTCGTCCTCCTCACGCCGTTGACCGACGCCACCCGTCACCTGGTCGACGCGGAGTTCCTCGCCGCGATGCGCGACGGTGCGCTGCTGGTCAACCTCGCACGGGGCCCCGTGGTCGACACCGAGGCGCTGCTCGCCCAGCTCGAGGACGGACGCCTGCGCGCGGCGCTCGACGTGACCGACCCCGAGCCGCTGCCGGCCGACCACCCGCTGTGGAAAGCGCCCAACCTCCTCCTGACGCCGCACGTCGCGGGCGGGACCTCGGCGATGCGACCCCGGATCCTCGCGCTGGTCAGAGATCAGCTCCAGCGGTTCGCGGCCGGTGAGGACCTGCTCAACCAGGTCCGGCTCCACCGCTGACCGCGTTCGGCGGTCCCGGCTGCATCGCCCATCTGATGGTCTTCGTCGCCGCCGACCCGGCCGTTCGGAAGGCGAGCGTCTCGGTGACGGGGAGCCACGGCAGCCGTAGCGGCCTGCGAGCCCAGCGGGGGAGCAGACCGACCGCGGCGCCCGACAGTGCGGCGTAGCCCGGTCGCAGCGCCCACGGCACCGGCGGAGTCAGCAGCAGGAAGCGCGCGGCTTCCCGCGCGGCGGCGGTGGAGGCGAGCTCGGGCCGGAAGGCGTGGAGCCGGTCGGCCAGCCCGGCGGTGTCGGCGGGCGGATCGTCGGCTCCCAGGGCCCGCGCGACCTCGGCCGCCTGCGCGACGTAGAGGTCGCGCTCGTCCGGAGAGAGCGGCGATCCTCCGTACCGGTCGTGCGCCCGCAGGAAGCTGTCCACCTCGGCGACGTGCACCCAGGTCAGCAGATGGGGGTCGTCGGCGGCGTACGGCCGTCCGTCCGGTGCCGTCCCGCGCACCCGTCGATGGATGGCCCGGACGATGCGTACGGCCCGCTCCGAGGTCTCCACCGTGCCGAAGGTGGTCTCGGCGAGGAAGCCGCTCGTCCGCTGGAGGCGCCCCCACGGGTCGCCGCGGAAGCCGGAGTGCTGGTCCACGGCCGCCATCGCGAGCGGGTGGAGCGACTGGAGGAGGAGGGCACGGATGCCTCCCACGAACATCGAGGCGTCCCCGTGCACACGCTGGATCGGGTCGTCCGGTCCGAACCGACGGGGACCGTCGGCGCCATGGATGCGCACGCGACGACGCGCCCCGTCGTCGCCCGCAACGCGGGCGAACAGCTCGTGCCCGAGCCGGTCGCGTACGCCCATGCGTCGACTCTAGACGCGTCCCAAAGAGTTCACCGTCGAGGTGATCGCCGCCGCGAACCGCTCGGCGGCCCCGTCGACCGACGGAAGGAACAGCGACGGCTCGGTCAGCTCCAGCTCGAGCAGCTGCGGGGCCCCGTCCCGACCGGTGACGACGTCCACCCGCGCGTACAGCAGGTCGGGGCCGCCGCCGAGCGCCTGGGTGGCCGCCCGGAGCGCCTGCGCGGCGACGGCGAGCTGTGCGTCGGTGGCGGTGGTCGGCGTGATGCTCTCGCGCGCGTCACGATCGTGACGCACCCCCTCGCCTCGGCGGAGCATCGCGCCCTTGACGACGGCGTGCGAGAGCTCGCCGCCGACGAAGAGGAGCGCGGTCTCACCCTCGTCGTCCACCGAGGCGATGTAGGGCTGGAGCATCGCCGTACGGCCCGCCTCCACGAGCGACCGGCTGTGGGCCAGCGCGTCGTCGACGTCCGACCAGCGCGCGGTGTCGCGCGAGCTCGCCGAGACGGCAGGCTTGACGACCCACTCGGTCTCGTCGACCGGGATCGCCCAGGCATCGGCGTGGGCGACGAGCGTCTCCTCGTCGGTGACGTCCCAGGCGGTCGGGATCACGGGGCAGCCGGCCTGGGCGAGGTCGCGAAGGTAGGTCTTGTGGGTGTTCCAGGCGATCACCTCCGCCCGGTTGCGCAGTCGCGGCACCCGCCGGGCCCACTCGAGGAACGCCTCGCGACGCGGGGTGTAGTCCCAGGTCGAGCGCACGACGGTGAGCGCGTAGGCATGCCAGTCGACGGCGTCGTCGTCCCACACCTCGACGGCGACGTCGTGGCCGTCGGCGCCGAGCGCGTCGCTCAGCAGCGTGACCTCGGCGTCGTCGACGTCGGACGCGGAACTGGCGAGGGCGATGCGAGCCACGGGGATCCCTTCGTGAGGTGGAACAGCCGACCTGACGGTACGCGACCCGTGCTTCAGCCCTGGACGTCCCCTCCGACCTCGCGGAGGTCCTCGGCAATGGCGCGCTCGCTCGCGAAGTAGGCGAGCCCCCAGTCGGCGACGGTCGCCGGCGACCTCAGGCGGGGGTCGTCACCGAGCATCTCGCGGACGCCACGGAGCTCGGCGGTGCGCTCCTCGAGCTGGGCGATGTAGACGTCCAGCCATCGCTGGACGTGCTCCGGCGAGACCATGTGGGCAAACATCAGGCGCAACGCCACCGGGTGCTTGAGGACCGGGAACGCCGGCTCGGAGGACTCGAGCCACTCCAGGAGGTGGGTCCTGCCGACCTCCGAGACCGCGTACCGGCGGGTGCTCCGCCGTCCGTTCGGGGCGTCGGTGACCTCGACCAGCCCGTTCTGCGCGAGCCGTGCCAGCTCGGTGTAGACCTGGCTGGTGGCAGGGGAGACCCAGTAGTAGCGCAGCGTCTGGTCGCAGCGCTGCTTGAGCTCGTAGCCGGTAAGCCCCGCGGCGTCGTGCGGGTCGAGCGTGAGCAGACCGAGGAGAGCGTACGAGGTCGTTGACAGGGCGCTCGGCACGTCCTTAGCGTAGCCAGTATTCCAATTAGGAACACTGGTGAGCACGTCGAGCGAGAAGACCGGGTGGGACGTCATGGAGGCCATGCTGCTGATCGGCACGCGCAAAGGACTGTGGATCGGTCGTTCGGACGACCGCTCGAGGTGGGAGCTGCGTGGGCCGCTGTTCGGGATGAACGCGGTCTACGCGACGTGCATCGACACCCGCAGGGAGGCGCCACGCCTGCTGGTCGGGACGATGAGCGAGCACTGGGGTCCTCAGGTCACCTGGTCCGACGACCTCGGCGAGACGTGGTCGGAGACCCCCGGCGGTGGCATCCGCTTCCCCGAGGACGCGGGGGTCGCTCTGGAGCAGGTCTGGCAGCTGACGCCGGGCACCGAGACCGACGAGGTGTGGGCCGGGACCCAGCCCTCCGCGCTGTTCCGGTCGACCGACCGCGGCGAGACCTTCTCGTTCGTGCGCGGACTCTGGGACCACCCTCACCGGACGGAGTGGGACGCCGGCTTCGGCGGTCAGGCCGTCCACACCGTGGTGCCCGACCCGGTCGACCCGGCGCGCGTCACCGTCGCGATGTCGACGGGCGGTGTCTATCGCACGGAGGACGGGGGGACGAGCTGGGACCCGCATAACGTCGGCATCAAGGCCTACTTCTTCCCCGACCCCTGGCCGGAGTTCGGGCAGTGCGTGCACAAGGTCGCCTCGCACCCCGACCGGCCGGAGCGGATGTACGCCCAGAACCATCACGGTGTCTACCGGTCCGACGACGGCGGTGACTCGTGGACGTCGATCGCTGACGGGCTGCCGAGCGACTTCGGTTTCCCGATCGTGGTGCACCCCGCCCAGCCCGACACCGTGTACGTGTTCCCTCTGGTCGCCGACTCCGACCGGATGCCGCCGGGGGCGCAGGCGCGGGTGTGGCGCTCCGACGACGCGGGGGAGACCTGGCGCGATCTCGGCAAGGGCCTGCCCGACCCCTACTACGCGGCCGTGATGCGTGACGCCTTCCGTGCCGATGACGCGCCGGCGTACGGACTGCCGGCAGGCCTCTATCTCGGTGGGCGCGACGGCAGTGTGTTCGCCAGCGCCGACGAGGGGGAGACCTGGGCGGAGGTCGCCTCGCACCTTCCCGACGTGATGTGCGTGCGTGCGGCCATGGTCTGAGGTGACGTGCAGAGCGATCATCAACCCTGACCGCTTGACATCATACAATCAAAGATGCAGGCTTGATCTCTAAGGATCCACTCTGCAACCTTGATGGAGGGCCGTCGTGTATGTCATGACGCTCGACCAGCGGCGAAGCCGCCGAGACCGTGACGCCGTGCCCGAGCTCCTCGTCACCCTCGCGGGCATCGCCGATCCCGTACGCCCCTTCGAGCGCACCGCCGGCGACGAGGTCCAGGGCCTGGTGGAGGATCCGAGACAGGTCGCCGATCTCGTCGTGCACGCCCTGCGCGAGCGCCGGTGGTGGATCGGGATCGGGGCCGGCGTTGTCGAAGGGCCGCTCCCCGACACGACCCGGGCCGGGCGCGGCCCTGCCTACGTGTACGCGAGAGAGGCCGTCGAGCGTGCCAAGTCCGAGCCGCAGCCGGTGTGCGTCCGCGCCGAGGACACCGGTCCGGCGGAGGATGCCGAGACTGCGTTGTGGCTGCTCGCCGGCCTGCTGTCCCGGCGTACCGGCGCCGGGTGGGAGGCGGTCGATGCGATGGCGGACGGCGGGACCCAGCGGTCCGCGGCGGCAGGGCTGGGGATCACGGCGCAGGCGATGAGCAGCCGCCTCGCCGTCGCGGGCTGGACCGAGGAGCGCCGAGGCCGTACGCTCGCCGCGCACCTCCTGGCAGCCTGCGACCCGGAGCAGAAGAATCACTGAGGAGCGAGGCCGATGACGACCTACGTGCTGGTGGTCGCTGCCGCCTGCCTGGCGCTGGTCGGATGGGCCTTCGTCCAGAGCGAGCCCGGACGCCAGGTGGTCGGCGCAGTGCTCGGTCTCGCGGTCGCGCTCGCCGTCGTCGCGAGCATCTTCGGAGAGCCCGTCACCGGTGTCCAGCACGACATCCTGATCCTCTTCGCCATGGTCCTGGCGGTCGCCGGGGGCGGTGTGGTGACCTCCGCCGTCTTCGACACCATCGACTCCTCGCGCTCACCGGCGACCACGCACGGCCAGACGATGAGCGCCGCGGCCGACATCCTGCGCGGCGGGGTGTGGATCGGGGCGCTCGAGCGGCTCGCCGTCTTCGGCTCGCTCGCGGCCCGGTGGCCCGAGGGCGTCGCCATCGTGCTCGCCGTCAAAGGACTGGGCCGCTATCCGGAGCTCAAGATGGGCACGGCGACCGGGGTTCGGGGCGAGACGACGGGGACGGCCGAGCGCTTCATCATCGGGACGATGACCAGTGTGATCTGGGCGGTCACCTGCGCCTACCTCGCCTTCGCCCCGTACGTGCTCCCGCCCGGCCGCTGAGTCCCAGCCCCCGGGACCGTCGTCCGGACCCCGCCTCGTCCGCCGTAATCTTGAGCTATGGCGTCCGAGACCCCCGACATCAAGCCCCGCAGTCGTGACGTGACCGACGGACTGGAGAGCACCGCGTCCCGCGGCATGCTCCGTGCCGTCGGCATGGGAGACGACGACTGGCAGAAGCCGCAGATCGGCGTCGCCTCCAGCTGGAACGAGATCACGCCCTGCAACCTCTCGCTGGACCGTCTCGCCGGAGCAGTGAAGAACGGCGTCCACGCGGCGGGCGGCTACCCCCTCGAGTTCGGCACGATCTCCGTCTCCGACGGGATCTCCATGGGTCACGAGGGCATGCACTACTCGCTGGTGTCGCGCGAGGTCATCGCCGACTCCGTCGAGACCGTCATGATGGCCGAGCGGCTCGACGGGTCGGTGCTCCTCGCCGGCTGCGACAAGAGCCTGCCCGGCATGCTGATGGCCGCGGCGCGGCTCGACCTGTCGAGCGTGTTCCTCTATGCGGGCTCGACGATGCCGGGGCAGGTCGACGGCAAGGACGTCACCATCATCGACGCCTTCGAGGCCGTCGGCGCCTGCCTGAAGGGCATGATCTCGCGTGACGAGGTCGACCGCATCGAGCGCGCGATCTGTCCGGGGGAGGGGGCCTGCGGCGGCATGTACACCGCCAACACGATGGCCTCGGTCGCCGAGGCTCTCGGCATGTCGCTGCCCGGCTCGGCCGCCCCGCCGGCGGTCGACCGTCGACGCGACGGCTTCGCGCACCGCTCCGGCGAGGCCGTGGTCAACCTGCTCCGTCGTGGCATCACGGCCCGGCAGATCCTGACCAAGCCGGCGTTCGAGAACGCGATCGCGGTCGTGATGGCGCTCGGGGGCTCGACCAACGCCGTCCTCCACCTGCTGGCGATCGCCCGCGAGGCCGAGGTCGACCTCACGCTGGACGACTTCGTGCGGGTGGGTGAGAAGGTGCCGCACCTCGGTGACCTCAAGCCCTTCGGCCGCTACGTGATGAACGACGTCGACAAGGTCGGCGGCATCCCGGTCGTCATGAAGGCGCTGCTCGACGCCGGTCTGATGAACGGCGACACCCTCACGGTGACGGGCAAGACGATGGCGGAGAACCTCGCGGAGCTCGTGCAGCCCGTCGACGGCGACGTCATCCGCCGCCTCGACGACCCGATCCACGCGACCGGTGGACTCACGATCCTCGAGGGCACGCTCGCCCCGCAGGGAGCAGTCGTCAAGAGCGCCGGGTTCGACGAGAGCGTCTTCAGCGGTACGGCGCGGGTCTTCGACGGTGAGCAGGCCGCGATGGCCGCGCTCGCCGACGACACCATCGGTGCCGGCGACGTCGTCGTGATCCGCTACGAGGGGCCCAAGGGCGGCCCCGGCATGCGGGAGATGCTCGCCATCACCGGGGCGATCAAGGGCGCGGGTCTCGGCAAGGACGTCCTGCTCCTCACCGACGGCCGCTTCTCGGGCGGGACCACCGGGCTCTGCGTCGGCCACGTCGCGCCGGAGGCCGTCGACGGCGGCCCGATCGCGTTCGTGCGCGACGGAGACCCCATCACGCTCGACGTGGCGAACCGTCGCCTCGACGTGGAGATCGACGCCGACGAGCTCGAGGCGCGCAAGGTCGGATGGACGCCGAAGCTGCCCGTCGTGCCGCCGCGCGGCGTGCTCTCGAAGTACGCCAAGCTCGTCGGCTCGGCAGCGGACGGGGCCGTCCTGGGCTGAGGCCTGAGGAGGATGCGCGCCGTCATGTGGGACGGACATCTCAGGATGCGAGACGCGAGTGACGCTGGCTTGACCCTCGGGGGCCCGTCGCGCACTCTTGTCTCGTGCGCAACCTCCTTCTCGTACCCCACTGACGCGCGACCGGCAACGGTTCCGCGTCACCCCTCGAATGCCCGCTCGGGCCGAGGGGTTTTTTGTTGCCACCAGACCGTCCGAGAAGGCCCCAGCACGAGGGCAGCCGCCCACCACACGCCGGCGAGACCGGTCCGTACGAAGGGACAGCGATGAGCGAGCAGGTCACCGGGGCCCAGAGCCTCGTCCTGGCACTGGAGCACGCCGGGGTCGAGGTCGTCTTCGGGATCCCGGGCGGCGCGATCCTTCCGGCGTACGACCCGTTGATGGACTCGCAGAAGGTCCGCCACATCCTCGTCCGTCACGAGCAGGGCGCCGGTCATGCGGCCCAGGGCTACGCGGTGGCCAGCGGCAAGGTCGGTGTCTGCATGGCGACGTCCGGCCCCGGGGCGACCAACCTCGTGACTGCGATCGCCGACGCCTACATGGACTCGGTTCCGATGGTCGCCGTGACCGGGCAGGTCGCGAGCCGCGCGATCGGCACGGACGCGTTCCAGGAGGCCGACATCCGCGGCATCACGATGCCGATCACCAAGCACAGCTATCTCGTGACCGATGCCGCGGAGATCCCGCGAGCGATCGCCGAGGCGTTCCACATCGCGTCCACCGGCCGACCCGGGCCGGTGCTGGTCGACATCTCCAAGGACGCGCTGCAATCCGCGACGACCTTCGCATGGCCGACCGAGCTGCACCTCCCGGGCTACCGGCCGACCAGCAGGCCGCACAACAAGCAGGTCCGTGAGGCGGCGCGTCTCATCGCGGCGGCCGAGCGCCCGGTCCTCTATGTCGGCGGCGGCGTCGTGAAGGCCAACGCCTCGACCGAGCTCAAGGTCCTCGCCGAGATGACCGGCATCCCTGTCGTCACGACGCTGATGGCGCGCGGCGCGTTCCCCGACAGCCACCCCCTCCACCTCGGGATGCCGGGCATGCACGGCACGGTGGCGGCCGTCGGTGCGCTCCAGAAGAGCGACCTGCTCATCTCGCTGGGTGCGCGCTTCGACGACCGGGTGACCGGGCACCTGGAGTCGTTCGCGCCCGGCTCCAAGGTCATCCACGCCGACATCGACCCGGCTGAGATCTCCAAGAACCGCACCGCCGACGTGCCGATCGTCGGAGACTGCCGTGAGGTGATCGCCGACCTGGTCGTCGCGCTGCAGGCCGAGTACGCCGAGCACCCCGCCGACTACACCCCGTGGCGCGGGCAGATGCAGGCGCTCTCCGCCCGCTACCCGCTCGGGTACGAGGAGCCGGACGACGGGTCGCTGTCGCCGCAACGGGTGATCCAGCGCATCGGCCAGATCGCCGGCCCCGGCGCGACCTACACCTCCGGCGTGGGACAGCACCAGATGTGGGCTGCCAACTTCATCGAGCACGAGCGCCCCGCCCGCTGGATCAACTCCGGCGGCATGGGCACGATGGGCTTCTCCGTCCCTGCCGCCATGGGAGCGCAGGTCGCCCGCGCCGGTGAGGTGGTGTGGGCCATCGACGGCGACGGCTGCTTCCAGATGACCAACCAGGAGCTCGCGACGTGCGCGCTCGAGGGCATCCCGATCAAGGTCGCCGTCATCAACAACTCGTCGCTCGGCATGGTCCGGCAGTGGCAGACGCTCTTCTACGATGGCCGCTACTCCAACACCGACCTGCAGACCGGCGCCGACGAGGCCCGCATCCCCGACTTCGTCAAGCTCGCCGACGCCTACGGCTGCGTCGGGCTGCGGTGCGAGAAGGCCGAGGACCTCGACGCGGTGATCGAGAAGGCGATGTCCATCACCGACGCGCCGGTCGTCATCGACTTCGTCGTGCACCGCGACGCGATGGTGTGGCCGATGGTCCCGGCCGGAGTCAGCAACGACATGATCCAGATCGCGCGCGACATGGCGCCCGAGTTCGGTGACGAGGAACTGTGATGAGCCAGCACACCCTGTCCGTCCTGGTCGAGAACACCCCTGGTGTGCTCGCCCGCGTCGCGAGCCTCTTCATGCGCCGCGGCTTCAACATCGACTCGCTCGCGGTCGGGCCGACCGAGATCCCCGAGATCTCGCGGATGACGATCGTGGTCAACGTCGACGAGCTGCCTCTGGAGCAGGTCACCAAGCAGCTGAACAAGCTCGTCAACGTCCTCAAGATCGTCGAGCTCGAGCCCACCACCTCGGTCGAGCGTGAGCTCATGCTGATCAAGGTCCGCGCCGACTCACGGACGCGCGGACAGGTCTTGGAGACCGTCCAGCTGTTCCGGGCGAAGGTCGTCGACGTCGGCGTCGACGCGGTGACCATCGAAGCGACCGGAGACCCCGGCAAGCTCGAGGCGATGCTGAAGGTGCTCGAGCCCTTCGGCATCCGCGAGATCGCCCAGTCCGGACGCGTCGCGATCGGTCGCGGAGGACGGTCGATCACCGACCGCACCCTGCGGGCGGTCCCCGGCGCGTCCACCCAGACCGCCTGAGCGTACGGTCGATACGGGCCGTACGTCTGATCCGAGCGGCACCACCCCGGTGCCACACGGCACCACGAGAAGGAGCAACCCCGTGCCTGAGCTGTTCTACGACGACGACGCCGACCTGAGCGTCATCCAGGGCCGCAGCGTGGCCGTCCTCGGCTACGGCAGCCAGGGCCACGCCCACGCGCTGTCCCTGCGCGACTCCGGCGTCGACGTCCGCGTCGGACTCCCCGAGGGCTCGAAGAGCCGTGAGAAGGCCGAGAACGAGGGCCTTCGGGTGCTCACCCCGGCCGAGGCGTGCGCCGAGGCCGACGTCATCGTCGTGCTCGCGCCCGACCCGGCGCAGCGCAGCCTCTACACCGAGGCGATCGAGCCGAACCTCAACGACGGCGACGCCCTGATCTTCGGGCACGGCTTCAACATCCGCTACGGCTACGTCAAGCCGCCGGCCGGTGTCGACGTCGGCATGATCGCGCCCAAGGGCCCGGGTCACCTCGTCCGCCGCGAGTACGTCGAGGGCCGTGGCGTCCCCGTGCTCGTCGCCGTCGAGCAGGATGCCACCGGCAACGCGTGGCCCCTGGTCCTCTCCTACGCCAAGGCCATCGGCGGCCTGCGTGCCGGCGGCATCAAGACGACGTTCACCGAGGAGACCGAGACCGACCTGTTCGGTGAGCAGGCGGTCCTCTGCGGCGGCGTCTCCGCACTGGTCCAGGCGGGCTTCGAGACCCTGACCGAGGCCGGCTACCAGCCCGAGGTCGCCTACTTCGAGTGCCTGCACGAGCTCAAGCTGATCGTCGACCTCATGTACGAGGGTGGCATCGCCAAGCAGCGCTGGTCGGTCTCCGACACGGCCGAGTACGGCGACTACGTCTCCGGTCCGCGGGTCGTCGACGCGCGCGTCAAGGAGAACATGCAGGCGGTCCTCGCCGACATCCAGAACGGCGCGTTCGCCGAGCGCTTCATCGCCGACCAGGACGCCGGTGCGGCAGAGTTCAAGAAGCTGCGCGCCGAGGGCGAGGAGCACCCGATCGAGGGCACCGGCCGCGAGCTGCGCAAGCTCATGGCCTGGGTCAAGAGCGGCGACGACGACTACACCGAGGGCACCGCTGCGCGCTGACCCTCGTACGTCCCGACCGGCGGTGAGCCCGGTCCCACGCGCATCACGGCGTGGGACCGGACTCACCGCCGTCGGCGTTGGCGGGCCGCGGGGAGGTCTCCGGGGTAGATGAGACGAGCGAGCCAGCGGCGGGACGCGAGATAGACCTCGTGAACCCCTCCGCGGCGCCAGGCGCGACGGACGCGACGGGCGGAAGCCATGCATACCCCTCGGGGGAAGGAGTCGGGTGGGTTGCCCGAACGCTAGCGGGCCGGTGCGACGTCGCGGAAGGGGCTCCCGGCACTTCTGTTATCGTCGCCAGCAGTTGCAAGGCCGGGGTGCCCGAAGGGCTGAGAACACACCCGCCGAACCTGATCCGGGTCATACCGGCGAGAGGGAGCCTGATGCTCGAACCCCGTACCGCTGCCCACGTCCACGACCAGCTCCGGGCGCAGACCCCGCTGGTGCAGGTCATCACGAACTACGTGTCGATGGACATCGCCGCCAACCTGCTCAATGCCGCAGGCGCCTCTCCGGCGATGGTCCACGACCCGCACGAGTCCGCGGAGTTCGCCGGCATCGCCCAGGCCGTCGTCGCCAACATCGGCACGCTGTCCCCGCCGTGGGTCGACGGCATGCTCGCCGCGGTCGAGGTCGCCTCGGCCACGGGCAAGCCGTGGGTCCTCGACCCGGTCGCGGTCGGCGCGACCACCTATAGGCGCGAGTCCGCCGCTGCCCTGATCGAGCACCGCCCGACGGTGATCCGGGGCAACGCGAGCGAGATCCTTGCGATCGCGACGTCGACGGGAGCAGGGCGAGGGGTCGACGCCGACGCCGATACGGCCGACGTCCGTACGGACGCCGAGGCGCTCGCGTCCAAGCTGGAGACCGTCGTCGCCATGACGGGCGCCGTCGACGTCGTCACGGACGGCACCCGTACGACCGAGATCCACGGCGGCGATGCGCGCGCCCCGATGATCACCGCGCTCGGGTGCTCCGCGAGCGCCCTGGTCGCCGCGGCCTGCGCGGTCCATGACGACGCGTTCGAGGCGTCGGCGAGCGCACTGGCGATCCTGACGGCCGCGATCGAGAAGGCCGCGCCGCTCGCCGAGGGTCCCGGATCGCTGCGCTGGCGGTTGCTGGACGCGCTGTCCACGTTGTCTTCCGAGGCGGTCGCCGAGGTCGTCGCGCGCTGATGGTCGGCCCGGCCGGAGACGTCCGTCTCTATCTCGTCACCGGGTCCGTGCCTCACGGTGCGGACCTGGTCGACGTCGTCGCCGACGCCGTCGACGGGGGAGCGACGACCGTCCAGCTCCGCGACAAGCACGCGTCGACCGACGAACGCATCCGGCTGGCCACGAGGATCGCCGCGCGCGTCGGTGACCGTGCGTCGTTCGTGCTCAACGACGACCTCGCGGCGGCGCGCGCCGTGCCCGGTGCGGGCCTGCACGTCGGGCCCGATGATCTCCACCCCGCGCGAGTGCGAGAGGTGCTCGGCGACGACGCGGTCGTCGGGTGGTCGCTGCACGACCTGGCCCAGCTCGACGACGCCGAGGCGCTCGCCGCGTGCAGCTACCTCGCGGTCAGCCCGGTGTGGGCGACGCCGACCAAGCCCGACACGACCGCGCCGTGGGGACTCGACGGCGTACGCCGCCTGCGCGCGGCAACGCCGGACGACCTCCCGCTCGTCGCGATCGGGGGCATCTCCGCATCGAACGCCGCGTCGGTCGTCGCCGCCGGCGCCGACGGCATCTGCGTGGTCTCCGCGATCTGCTCGGCACCCGAGCCGCGTGCGGCCGCCCGCACGCTCCGCGAGGTCGTCGACGCCGCCCTCGCCGCACGCTCGGAGGTCCAGCCCTGAGCGCCGTGCCCGTCATGCTCACCATCGCCGGCTCCGACCCCTCAGGCGGCGCCGGGATCCAGGCGGACCTCAAGACGGCGACCGCCCTCGGCGTGTACGGCGCCGCGGCCCTGACCGCGCTCACCGTCCAGAACACCCGCGGCGTCTTCGGGATCCACCCGGTGCCTGCGGCGTTCGTCGCCGAGCAGGTGCGTGCCGTGCTGGACGACCTGGACGTGAGCGTGGTCAAGATCGGGATGCTCGGCACGGTGGAGATCGTGCTCGCGGTCGCCGACGTCCTGCACACCGCGGACGTGCCCGTCGTGCTTGACCCGGTCATGGTGGCCACCTCCGGCGACACGCTGGTCGGGGAGGACGTGGTGGACACCATCCGTACGACGTTGCTGCCGCTGGCGGCCGTCGTCACGCCCAACGTGCCGGAGGCTGCGGTCCTGACCGGCACCGCGCCGGCGACCGATCCCCACGGGCTGGCGACCGCCGGGCGCGCGTTGCGCGCAGCGGGCGCTGCAGCCGCGCTGGTCAAGGGCGGACACCTCGAGAGTCCGGAGAGCATCGACGTGCTCGTCGACGCGGAGGGTGCGTGCACCTATCGTGCACCGCGGATCGACAGCCCCAACACGCACGGGACAGGCTGCACGCTGGCGTCGGCGATCGCGTCCGGCCTCGCGCTCGGCCTGCCGCTGCGCGAGGCGGTGGGTGAGGCCAAGGACTACCTGACCGGGGCTTTGCGCAGCGGCGCCGAGCACTCGGTGGGTCGCGGCCACGGACCTGTCGACCACCTCTGGAGGGCGCGTAGGTGACGGACGAGAGGACGTTCTCCGAGGCCGCGTGGACGCACGTCGCGAGCTGGTACGACGCGATCCTCGAGCACCCCTTCGTGGTCGGTCTCGCCGCCGGGACGTTGCCGGAGGACGTGTTCGGCCGCTACCTGCTCGACGATGCCCACTACCTCTCCCGCTACGGCAGCACGCTCGCGATGCTGGCCGCGCGTGCGGGCGACCCGGCGCTGTCAGCCGGCCTCGCACGCGCGGCCGCCGAGGCGGTCGAGGCCGAGCGGCTGATGCACGCGGAGTTCCTCGTGCCTCGCGGCCTCGACCCGGACGGGCCTGATGCGGCGGAGCCGACGCCGACCTGTCAGGCCTACGCCGGCACGCTGCTCGCCGACGCCGCGTACGCACCGGTCGAGGTCGGTCTTGCGGGTGTGCTGCCGTGCTTCCGCGTCTATCTGGAGGTTGGGCGCGCGATCGCGGCGCAGGCGACCGACGCTGCGCATCCCTACCGCGCCTGGATCGACACCTACTCCGACCCCGCCTTCGACGCCGCGGTCACGCGGGCCGAGGGGTGGGCCGACCACCTCGCGACGACGGCGACGCCCGAGCGCCGTACGAAGATGCTCGCCGCCTACGAGCGCGCGACGCGATTCGAGTGGATGTTCTGGGACGCGTCGTGGCGCGGGGAGACCTGGCCGAGGGCCTGACCTCCCCGCGCCCACCTGCCGTCACGGGCAGCCGGACATCTCCCGCACCGTGAGCGTCGGAACCCCGTCGCGGACCGCGTCGGCCACCGCCCGGACCCCGTCGGCATACTCGCCCTCGGCGTCCATCGGCGCGAGCAACGGCCAGCGGCGCCCGCTTGCCAGCGCCTCGACGGCGGCCTTCCTCGCCCGGTCGTCTCGCGCGTCCTCGGCACGCCGGAGCTCTCCGACCCAGCCGCACACCACCGGCTCGAGCACCTGGGCGCTGAGCTGGTAGCGGTCGTTGGTGCCGAGGTCGTCGAGTGACGCACGGTCGAGTCCCGGCGGGAGCGGCACACCGGCCAACAGCTCGTCGATCACCTGCGAGGCCTTGTCGGGAGTGACGATCTCCGGCGGCATCGCCGCGAGCCACTCCGGGACCGAGACCGCTCGAACCGTTCGCAGGACAGCCACGATCTCGGCGCGATTCCTCCAGCCGCCGCCGGTGCGGATCTCGGAGAACGTGCCGCCGGACGGGCGCAGCATCACGGCGATGTCCGTGGTCGAGTATCGGAACTCGCTGCCATCCTGCCCGTCGATCGAGAACGGTCGCGGAGCAGAGACGTCGAGACGGTCCTCGAAGTAGCCGGCGTACTGGTCGGCTCGGTACCAGACGAACTCGAGCTCGCGATCGCCCTTGGTGAACACGATGGTGCCCTCGTCCTCGGCGAACCCGTACACGTGGGTCACCTTCCAGCCGGGCTCGCCGACCAGCAGCCGCGGCTGGCGGCCGGCGGCTTCGACGACGGCGGCGGCGTAGCGGATGGGCGCCTCGACCGTCGGCTCGGAGGCGGCAGGAGGCGCGGCCGGCGTCTCGGGGTCGTCGGTCGAGCCCACCCAAGCGGGGACGAGGAGGGTTGCGGCCATGACGGCAGCGGACGCGAGCGCTCCGGCCAGTGGCAAGCGCCACGATCGTCTCGACCGCTGAGGGCGTCGAGCGGTGTCGGCCATGATCTCGTCCAGCAGGGCTCGGTCGGCTCCGCCGAGGTCAGGCGCCGCGTGCCGCGCGTACGGGTCGGCGGCGCTGAGCCGGCGGTCGAGGTCGGTGTCGTTCATCGTCCCTCCTCAGGGCTGAGCACGGTGCGGACGCTCATCACGCGTCCGGGTTCGGGACGGTCGTCGCCAAGGGCGTCGCGAAGCCGTCGACGCGCTCGGGACAGGCGGGTCCGTACGGCGCTCGGACTGATCTCGAGGACGCGTGCGATCTCGCGGGGTTCGAGCTCTTCCCACGCCGAGAGCATCAACAGCTCACGGTCGGCCGCTCCGAGCCGCTGCAGCGCCGTTCGGACGGCACTGTGCTCCGCGACGTCGTCGGAGGGGTGGGCGTCGGAGGTCTCGCTCAGCTGCTGCCGCAAGCGCTCGCCGAGGCGCTCGCGGCGGCGCCCACTGCGCTCGGCGTTCGAGCGGACGTGCCGGGCCACCCCGTACAGCCAGAGGCGGCTCTCGTCCCCGGACGGGATCGCGTCCCAGCGCCGCCAGGCGACGAGGAAGGTCTCCGCGACGAGGTCGGCGGCGTCGTCAGGGTGGCGCGTCCGGCGGATGGCGTAGGCGAGGAGCGCGTCGAAGTGGGCGGTGTAGAGCTCGCGGAAGCGCTCCTCGCGAGCCGTGTCTGGTGTCGTCGTCACGTCACGTCATGTCCGGGGCGTAGCCGATCGTGACAGCCGCTACGCGGTCAGCGCAGGGCCGCGTCGCGAGGGCGCCGACGTGGGGCGCCCGGCCAGCACGGTCTCCCATGCGAGGGCGAGACGGTCGACGGCGTCGTCGATGGCGCCCGTGCTGCGGTCGTACGGGAGGCGCAGGGCGGACTCACCACCGCCGTCGGCGTAGAACCGTGGGCCGGCGGTGAGCAACAGGTCCTGGGCCTCCGCGGCGACGACGAGCCGGCTCGAGGCCCGCCTCGGCAGGCGCACCCACAGCGACAACCCGCCGGCGGGGGAGTTGAGACTCCAGTCGGGCAACCGATCGGTCACCGCCGTCCTGAGTGCGGACCGGCGCGCGCGCAGGGTGTCTCGGCGCTCGTCGAGCACCTCCTCGCGGACGCGGAGGAGCTCCGCGACCGCGAGCTGCTCGAGCACCGGCGTGCCGATGTCGAACGTCTCTCGCGCCGCGACCAGCCGCGGGACGACGGCGTGCGGGGCGCGGATCCACCCGATCCGCAGGCCACCCCAGAACGACTTGCTCGCGGAGCCGAGCGTGATCGCGCCTGGATGGTGCGCGGCCAGCGGGACCGGCATCGCACGCTCCTCGACGTCGAGCGCGAGGTCGAGCATGGTCTCGTCGACGATCGGGACCGTCGTCGAGCGACGCAGGATCGACGCCACCTCGTGACGCATGATGTCGTCCATCAGTGCGCCCGTGGGGTTCTGGAAGTCCGGGATCAGGTACGCCCACGCGACGGGCGCCGCGCGGACGGCCGCGGCGAGCGCGTCGAGGTCGAGGCGGTGGCCGTCGTGCGGCACGCCGAGGACGCGCAGGCCGGTCCGGCGCAGCGAGTCGATGGCGTTCGGGTACGTCGGGCTCTCGACCACGACGCGATCGCCTCTCGCGGCGAGGGTCCGGCTGACGAGGTTGAGCGCGGACTGGGCCCCCGAGGTGACAAGAATCTGGTCGGGATCGGTGGGCAGCCCGCGGTCGGCGTAGCGCTGCGCGACGAGCTCGCGGAGCACCGGGACGCCCACCGTCTCGTACCCGGTCTGCGCGAGGTAGGCGGGCAGCTGTTCCAGCGCGCGGCTGTAAGCCAGCCCGACGCCTGGGGCCGCCTGGCCGGCAGCGATCGTCCAGCCCACCATGCTCGATCCGCTGGGAGGCGTGTACGGAGGACGGGCACCGCGAGGCAGGGTGACGACGCTGCCGGACCCACGCCGCGAGACCAGCAGCTCGGCATCCCGCAGCACCGCGTAGGCGCGGGTCACCGTCGTCCGGCTCAGGGGGAGGGCGGCGGTGAGCTCGCGCTCGCTCGGCAGCCGTGTGCCGGCCGGGATGCGCCCGTCGAGCACGAGGAGTCGGATGAGGTCGGCCAGCTCGCGGTACCCGGGAGGGTCGTCCGCCTCGATGTCGAGCAGGACGTGGAGACGCTCCGCCGACAGGACCGATGTGGGAGCCATGTAAGCCACCATGTCACGATTGGCTATCGAACGGTAGGCCAATCGCGACGATGATGGACGGCATGGCCCGCGTCCCGTACACCCCTGACACCCAGTCATCCCTCGACCAGCTTCGGTCGGGAAAGCTCGGGCGCCGGCTTCCTCAGCTCGTGTTCGGGCTCATGCTCTACGGCTGGTCGATGGCGCTGATGATCGAGGCAGGCCTCGGTCTGGACCCGTGGGACGTCTTCCACGAAGGACTCACGAAGTACCTCCCGCTCACCTTCGGGCAGGTCACGATCCTCGTCGGTGCCGCAGTTCTGCTGCTGTGGATCCCGCTGCGCCAGTGGCCCGGTCTCGGCACGATCCTCAACGTGATCCTCATCGGCCTCGCCGTCGACCAGGGCCTGTGGCTGCTCGCGCAGCCAGACTCGCTCCTGCTGCGCGTCGTGATGCTGGTGGCCGGTGTCGTGCTCAACGGTCTTGCCGGCGCGCTCTACATCGGGGCGCACCTCGGGCCTGGCCCCCGTGACGGGCTCTTTCTGGGGCTGGTTCGCCGCACCGGCTACAGCGTCCGGTTGATGCGGACGTCGGTCGAGATCACGGTGCTCGCCATCGGCTGGCTGCTCGGCGGGACGGTGGGTGTCGGCACCGTGCTCTACGCGCTGACGATCGGGCCCCTCGTGCAGGCGTTCCTGCCGCTGGTCCAGGTCCGGATGCCGGAGCCTGAGCCTGCAGCGAGCCCGAGCGAGGTCAGACCCGCGTCGCCAGGATGACCGACGCGTCCGGCGCGACCATCACCTCGACGGCGACGAAGCGTTCGTCGGTGAGCCACTGCTCGCGGACGGTGTCGACCCTGCCCTCGTAGATCGGGGGCCAGGTGTGCGACGGCGTGAAGTCGTCGAGGACGGCGATCCCGCCGATCTCCATGAGGTCGGCGACCTGGTCGACGGCGCGCTTCACGTCGCGCACGTCGACGAACAGGAGCGAGAACGGTGCGTGCTGCTCGAGGGCGCTCCAGTCACCGGAGGTCACCTCGACCGTCGGGGTGTCGGAGAACAGGTCCTGCACCGCCTCGGCCAGCGTCGGGTCGAGCTCGGCGCTGACGATCCGAGCACCCTCGGAGACCCCGCTCGACAGCCACGCGGATCCGACGCCGCACCCGGTCCCGAGCTCGGCCAGCGTGCCCCTGCGCGAGGCGGCCAGCGCGGCGAGCAGGCGTCCGGTCTCGTTGCGGGTCGCGGTGATGAAGCCCTTGCGCCGTGACAGGTCCAGGGCGCGCGCGACAAGGGGCGGAACTTCGGTGGGGGCACTCACGTCGCGAGTCTGTCACACGCCACAGCCTGGACACGAGTCTCAGTCAGCGAGATCGTCGGCGGAAATCGGGACAGAGCGGGCGAGTCCGACGTACCGTCGACCCATCATGCGGAAGCAGGTAGTAATCCTCGGCTGCCGCGGCGAGGCCTCCTAGGCCGACACCTCGCCGCGGAGCTTGGCGTTGGCCGACTACCCGCAGCGAGGATCCCGCACCGTACGACCCTCCTCCCGTTCGGGGAATCGGTTTCCAGCGCCATCGGCCAGGACCGACACCAACCCGAAGAGGAGAGAACGATGTCCGAGACGCAGATGCAGTACTCCGAGTGGGGCCCGAGCCGCCACTGGTCCGACGAGTCCCGCGGCGAGGGTCCCCGCAACCCCGTGCAGACCGCCCTCGACCTCCGTGACAACGGCGGCCCGCGACCGGACGACAACTGACCATCATCCGAGATCCCGGTATCAGATGCTGGGACTGGCGCCAGTAGAGTGCACCCATGACACGCAGCTTCTCCCTGGCCGTGATCCCCGGAGACGGGATCGGCCCCGAGGTCGTCGCCGAGGCGACCCGCGTCCTCGACGAGGTCGCGCGCGTCCACGGGATCACCTTCACCCAGACGCCGTACGTTCTCGGTGCCGAGCACTACCTCGAGTCAGGAGAGGTTCTTCCTGACGCGACGCTGGCCGAGATCCGCGGCCACGACGCGATCCTTCTCGGAGCGATCGGCGGCAGGCCGGGCGATCCCCGCATCCCCGCCGGACTCCTGGAGCGCAACCTGCTCCTGCGTCTGCGCTTCGAGCTCGACCACTACGTGAACCTGCGTCCCACCAGGACGTACTCGCAGGTCGACTCCCCGCTGCGTGACGCGGGCGAGGTGGACTTCGTCGTCGTGCGCGAGGGCACGGAGGGCCCGTACGTCGGTAACGGCGGCCGGTTGCGCGCCGACACTCCCCACGAGGTGGCGACCGAGGTCAGCCTCAACACCGCCTTCGGTGTCGAACGCGTCGTGCGCGACGCCTTCGCGCGGGCCCGGACGCGCCGCAACAAGCTGACGCTCGTCCACAAGACCAATGTGCTGGTCCACGCGGGCAGCCTCTGGTCACGCATCGTGGACCAGGTCGCGCCGGAGTTCCCCGACGTCGCCGTCGACTACCTCCACGTCGACGCGGCGACGATCTTCCTGGTGACCGATCCCGCCCGCTTCGACGTCATCGTCACCGACAACTTGTTCGGTGACATCCTGACCGACCTGGCCGGGGCGATCTCCGGAGGCATCGGCCTCGCCGCGAGCGCGAACATCAACCCCGACCGTACGGCGCCGAGCATGTTCGAGCCCGTGCACGGCTCCGCCCCCGACATCGCAGGGCAGGGCGTCGCCGACCCGACCGCTGCCATCGGATCGGTCGCACTGCTCCTCGACCACCTCGGTCTCACCGAGGCCGGCGCGCAGCTCGACCGCGCGATCGCGGCGGACATCACCGCCAGGACAGGACGGCGCACCACCAAGGAGGTGGGGGAGGCCATCGCGTCGCGTGTGGCCGGTGACGTACCGGAGGTGTGACCTTGCCTCCTCTCGTCCCCCTCTGAAAGGTCCAGTACCGTGCCACCCATGACCACCTCTGCCGACGCCACGTTCTCGTTCGCGCTCGAGCCGACCCCGTCGCCCGTGCCAGAGCAGCGTCGCGCCGAGATCCTCGCCGACCCCGGGTTCGGGCGCTACTTCAGCGACCACATGTTCACCGCCGAGTGGACGCCGGAGACCGGATGGACGGCGCCGACGATCAAGCCGTACGGTCCGCTCCAGCTCGACCCCGCCACCGCGGTCCTCCACTACGCCCAGGAGATCTTCGAGGGTCTCAAGGCGTACGCGCACGACGACGGCTCGATCTGGACGTTCCGTCCCGAGGAGAACGCCCGGCGTTTCCAGCGCTCGGCGCACCGCCTCGCGCTCCCCGAGCTCCCGGTCGACTGGTTCGTCGGCTCCATCGATGCGCTCGTCGAGACCGACCGCGCGTGGGTCCCGACCGGCGGCGAGACCAGTCTCTATCTGCGTCCCTTCATGTTCGCCTCCGAGGCGTTCCTGGGCGTGCGACCGAGCAAGCACGTCACGTACTGCGTGATCGCCTCACCCGCAGGCGCCTACTTCTCCGGTGGGGTCAAGCCCGTCAACATCTGGCTCACGCGCGAGTACGCGCGCGCCGGCGCCGGCGGCACGGGAGCGGCGAAGTGTGGTGGCAACTACGCCTCGAGCCTCCTCCCGCAGCAGATCGCCGCCGAGCACGGGTGCGAGCAGGTCGTGTTCCTCGACTCCGAGAAGCACACCTACATCGAGGAGCTCGGGGGCATGAACCTCTACTTCGTCCACGACGACGGCACCATCGTGACGCCGGCCAGCGACTCGATCCTCGACGGCATCACGCGCGACGCGGTCAGCACGATCGCAGCCGACCTGGGTCGCACCGTCGAGCAGCGTCGCTACACCATCGACGAGTGGATCGACGGTGTCGCGAGCGGACGGGTGACCGAGGTGTTCGCCTGCGGCACCGCAGCGGTCGTGACGCCGGTCGGTGCCCTGCGCTGGGACGGTGGCGAGGCGGTCTGCAGCGACGGCGACGGCGGCAAGGTGACGATGGCGATCCGCGAGGCGCTCATCGATCTCCAGTACGGCCGCGCCGAGGACACCCACGGCTGGATGCACCGCATCGGATGAGGCGTGGTCGGCGGCGACTGCCGCCGACCTCGCCGTACGACGTCAGCGTCCGACGGTGACGACGACCTTGCCGCGGTTGCGGCCGGCCATCAGCCGGGCGAACGCCGCGGGCGCGGAGGCGAGACCCTCGTGGCGCTCCTCGTGCAGCGTCAGCGATCCGTCGGCGAGCAGTGCCGCGACCTCGGCGAGCTGGGCGCCGACGAGGTCGCCGTGGTCGTACACGACCATCCCGTGCACCGTGGCGCGCGCCATGATGATCGCGGCGACGGGCAGCGTCGTGGGAGGCCCGTCGTTGTACTGGTCCATGAGCCCGCACAGCGAGACCCTCGCGTGCGGCGCGAGCCGGCGCACCACGGCGTGCAGCGTCGGCATGTCGCCCATGTGCAGATAGCCGTCGATGCCGTCCGCGCACGCCGCTGCCAGCGCGTCCTCCCAGCCGTCGCGCCCGCGGACGACCGCCGCCGCGTACCCGAGCCGATCGATCGCGTCCGCCGCCTTGTCGTCGTCGCCCACGATCGCCACCGTCCGCGCACCACGGTCGCGGGCCAGCGCCCCGGCGACAGAGCCGACGCCCCCGGTCGCCGCGCCGACGACCACGGTCTCGCCGGGCCGAGGTGTGAGGTGTCGGACGATCGCGGCGTACGCGGTGAGCCCCGGCATCCCGAGCGCGCCGAGCGCGGCGGAGGCGGGGACCCCTGCGGGCACACGGACGAGCGTGGTCTGCTTCGCGGCGACGACGGCCTCGGCCCGCCAGCCGGTCTCGGCCAGCACGAGCGCTCCCTCGGGGATGTCGGCGGCGCGCGACGCGACCACGCGCCCGACGGAACGACCGGGGACGACGTCGCCGACGGCGACGGGGGCGTCGTCGAGGTGCCGTCCCGCCAGCGTCGAGCGCAGGTAGGGGTCGAGCGAGAGGTCGAGTACCGAGACGCGGACCTCGTCGTCGCCGAGTGTGGGAACCTCGACCTCGGAGAGGGCGAGGTCGTCCGGCCGGGGGAGTCCGCTGGGGCGGCGGCGCAGCACGACGGCGTCGACGTGGCGGGGTGCAGTCATCGGAGGGCCTCTTCCTCGGTGAAAGTGTGCTGAGCCATAATGGAACACCATTCCATCAGGTGTGACGACGGATCCCTCCGGTCGGCACGCCGCGTCGGAAGGAGCGCCGGTGCCACCGTCGGACTCCCACCTCTTCGGTCCGCTCGTCTCCGCGCGCGATCTCGACGCGCAGCGCCGCCTCTTCGCGTCCGTGCTCGGGATGGAGGAGCGGGGAGAGACCGTGCTCGGCGCGCGTGACGCGGGCGTCCTCCTCGGCGCTGGAGCGGGGGAGACCTCCGTCGTGGCGCTGCAGACTCCTGGAGCCGTCGCGGGAGCCGTGGTGTGCCGGTTCGAGGCGCCCTCGGACGAGACGGTCCGTGATCCCGCTGCGCCGCTGGACCGCGACGCGTTCAAGGTCATCGACTTCCACGCGCCCGACCTCGCGGCGGCGGCCGCCCAGGCCGCGGCGGCCGGCTTCGACGTGACGGCGCCGGACGGTGAGTACGACATGGCGGGCACCGGGCTAAGAGAAGCACACGTCCGAGGCGCCGACACCCTCACGGTGGCCCTGCTCGGCGGCGCGCCCGGAGCGCTCGATCCCTATGTACGGGTGACCGACAGGGCGGTCAGCGAGGTCCTCGGCATCACCGCGCCCGTGAGCGACGTCGACGCGGCCGAGGCCTTCTGTGCCGACGTCTTCGGCTGGAAGGTCGTGCACGAGTACGTCGTCGACGGCGCGTCCGTCGCCGACCTGGTGGGTGCTGGCACGCGGGTCAGGATGGAGGGCTGCTGTGTCGGGACCGCCGCCGACGAGCCGTACATCGGGCTGGTCAGGTACGTGGTCGAGCGCGGTGGGGAGGCGGGTGCGTCGCTGCGGGGGCGCGCCGTCCCCCCACGCCGCGGCCTGCTCGGTGCGGTGGTCGTCACCGGTGACCTGGACGGCGTGCGAGAGCGTGCGGGCGTGCTGGCGGGGGAGACGGTCGGTCTGACGCTCGCGCCGTTCGGCGAGACGCGGGCGGCGGTGGTCCACCCTCCGTCGGGAGTGCCGCACCTGGTGATCGAGGTCCAGGGAGACCAGGCATGAACGAGACGTTCGACGTGGTCGTCGTGGGTGCCGGGACCGCGGGCATCCCGTGCGCCGTCCATGCCGCTGACGCCGGCGCTCGTGTGCTCCTCGTGGAGAAGGACACCCGCATCGGCGGCACGCTGCACCTCAGCGGAGGACATATGGCGGCCGGTGGCTACCGCCGCCAGCGCGAGCGGGGGATCGAGGACAGCCCCGAGGCACACCTCGCCGACATCCGCCGCATCAGCAGCGGGACGGCGCGCGACGATCTGGTCCAGATCGTCGCCCGCGAGGCTCCGGCGACCCTCAACTGGCTCGACGACCACGGCTTCGCCTTCGCGCCCGAGACACCGCGGATCATCTACGGGCACGAGCCGTACGAGACGCCGCGGACCAGCTACGGCACCGACGAGGGCGTGTCGGTCCTCGACGTGCTCAGGCCCGAGCTGGAGCGTGCGTGCGCCGAGCAGGGCCTGGTGCTGTGGACGAACGCGGCCGTGACCGAGATCCTGACCGACGAGTCCGGGGCCGTCGTCGGGGTCGACGTCTATCGCGAGGGTCGGGACGTCGCGGTGTCGGCCGCCGCCGTGGTGCTCGCGACCGGTGGCTACGGCGCCGACCCCGACCTCTTCGCCGAGCTCGAGGGCGCACCGCTGGTCTCGGCCGCGGCTCGCACCGCGACCGGCGACGGACTCCACCTGGGGATGTCGGTCGGCGCGCGGCTGCAGGGACAGGGCACCTCTCTTCCCACGTTCGGCGGACTCCCCGATCCCCGTACCCCCGGGCGCGCCAACTGGTCCGACCGGCAGCGGCTCACCAGCGAGCGTCCCCCCTGGGAGATCTACGTCGACCGGCACGGTCGGCGGTGGGTGGCCGAGGACGAGGGGTCGATCGACCTCAAGGAACGCGCGCTCGCCGAGGTCACCGACCAGACCTTCTGGACGGTCTTCGACGACGTGGCGCTGTCGGCCGCGTCCGGGACGACGCAGCAGATGGTCGTCGGCAAGGAGCCGGACGAGGTCCGCGCGATGATGAACACCCGTCCCGGCCTGCATGCCGCCGACACCCTCGACGATCTCGCGGACCTCGCAGGCATCGACGCTGCCGGCCTGCGCGAGACCGTCGGCACCTACAACGAGGCGGTCGCGAGCGGGCACGACCCGGCGCACGGGCGGACGTTCCTCCCGGCGCCCATCGCCGCTCCGCCGTTCTACGCGGTCCGGAACCACGCGATCACGTTGGTGACCTTCCAGGGCCTGGACGTGGACACATCCCTCGCGGTCCGGGACGAGTCGGGGAACCCGATCCCCGGGCTGTACGCCGTCGGCGAGGTCATCGGCGCGGGCGCGACCTGTGGCAACAGCTTCTGCTCGGGGATGCTCGTCACCCCCGCACTCACCTTCGGCCGGCTCCTCGGGACCGACCTGGGGCGAGCCGTCACGCCGAGAAGAGAGCCTTAGCCGGGTCGTCGTGCAGCGTGACCACCAGGAGGTCACGGTCGGCGTCGTAGGCCAGCGTCACGTCCACACGTCGTGCGAGGGTCGGGTCGTCGCCGCCGGCGCCGGCGTCACCATAGCCACGGGCGACGTCGCGCAGCGTGATGGTGGCCGGCCCCACCGGGTCGTTGTCGGGCCACTCCTCGGTCACACGCTGGGCGATCCCCGTGAGCACCGCGTCGTACATCGGCAGGGCATCGGGGTCGGCGTCCGGCACCACGAGCTCCGGCAGGCCGAACCTCGCCAGGCCGTGGGTCGTGGTCGTCGACTCGTCGGGACGCTCCAGGACGAACCACTCGCTGATCCTTAGCACCTCGGGGTGCGGCGCTTCGGGTCCGAGCAGGCGGGGAACGGCCGCGTCCACCACGATGCCGACGTGCTCGGCGGCCAGCGCCCGCGCCTCGGCCTGGGTGCGTCGCTGCACCTCCAACGCCTCGGAGACGTCGGACTCCGCGGACACGGCGGTCGCGTACGTCAAGGACTCGGCGTAGCGGACCGCCTTGGGGCTCGAGCCCCGGGCGAGCAGGAGGCTCACAGGCGGCAGCGGAGGAGCGGGGGAGTCGGACTCGAGCGGCTCGTCGGTGAGGACGACGTACAGCGCGGCGACCCCGCGGGGGATCGGGACGGGCCGCGTCACGACGTCGTCGGGTCCGAGCCGACCTGCACCAGGAGCTTGCCGAAGTTGGTGCCCTTGAGCATCCCCACGAAGGCGTCGGGCGCGTTGTCCAGTCCTTCGACGACATGCTCCCGGTAGCGGATCTTGCCCTGGGCGACCCAGTCGCCCATCTCCTCCTGGAACGGGCGGTAGTGGAGCCTGACGAACTCGCGCTGGATGAAGCCGCGGACGGTGAGGCTGCGGACGAGGATCCGGTTCATGAGGGCGGGCAGCCGGTCGGGGCCCTCGGGGGTGCCCGTCGCGTTGTACTGCGAGACGAGGCCGCACACCGGGATGCGACCGAACTCGTTCATGCGTGGCAGCACCGCCTCGAAGACCTTGCCCCCGACGTTCTCGAAGTAGACGTCGATGCCCCCGGGAGTCGCGGCGGCGAGCTGGTCGACGAAGTCGGGTGCGCGGTGGTCGATCGCCTCGTCGAAGCCGAGCTCGTCCTTGACATATGCCACCTTGTCCGGTCCGCCGGCGATCCCCACGGCGCGCGCACCCTTGATCCTTGCGATCTGGCCGACCGCTGAGCCGACCGGTCCGGCGGCCGCGGCGACCACGACCGTCTCGGACGGCTGTGGGTCGGCGATCACCAGCAGGCCGGCGTACGCAGTGAACCCGGGCATCCCGAGCACGCCGAGCGCCGTCGTGATGTGGGCGCGTGCCGGGTCGATCCGACGTACGGCCTTGTCGGAGGCCACGGCGTACTGCTGCCAGCCGGTGTGGGCGAGGACGATGTCGCCCACCTCGTACAGGTCGCTGCGGGTGGCGACCACCTCGCACACCGTCCCGCCCTCCATCACGCCGCCGACCGGGACCGGGACGGCGTACGACTCGGCCTCCGACATCCGACCGCGCATGTAGGGGTCGAGGGAGAGGTAGATCGTCCTCAGGAGCAGCTCGTCGGGGCCCGGCTCGGCCGTCGGCTCGTCGTCGAGGACGAAGTTGTCCGACGTGGGCTCGCCGTGCGGTCGGCTGGCGAGCCGCACGGCGCGGTTGATCGTGGGCATTGAGGCTGCGCTGGAAGTCATGGTTCTCTCAGTCTAGAGTGGGTCCCATGCATCACATGACCCTCGTGATCATTCATCAGCGCGTCTGACCCGCGATCCGGGTCCGACGCGCAGCCTCTCGTACTCCGAGGGGCTTTTTTGTTGTCCCGCGCGCGAGGAAGTTCCACCATGAGCACCGCACCCGACCCCACGTTCCACGTCTACGACACCACCCTGCGCGACGGCGCCCAGCAGGAGGGTCTCAACCTGTCCGTCGCCGACAAGCTCGTGATCTCGCGCCACCTCGACGAGCTGGGCGTGGGCTACATCGAAGGCGGTTGGCCGGGCTCGAACCCGAAGGACACGGAGTTCTTCGCCCGCGCGCGGACGGAGCTGTCGCTGCAGAACGCGACGCTCGCCGCCTTCGGGGCGACCCGCCGTGCCGGGTCTGCCGCGGGCGACGACGCGCTCGTCGGGGCGTTGCGCGACTCGGGCGCCTCGGTCGTGACGCTCGTCGCCAAGAGCCACGACCGCCATGTCGAGCTCGCGCTGCGGACCACGTTGGAGGAGAACCTCGCGATGGTCCGCGACACGGTGCGCCACCTGCGTTCAGAGGGGCAGCGCGTCTTCCTGGACTGCGAGCACTTCTTCGACGGATACCGCGCCAACCGGTCCTACGCGCTGGAGGTCGTCCGCGCGGCCGCCGAGACGGGCGCCGAGGTCGTCGTGCTCTGCGACACCAACGGCGGCATGCTGCCGCACTGGGTCGGCGAGATCGTCTCCGACGTCGCCGCGACCACGGGAGCGCGGCTGGGCATCCACGCCCACAACGACACCGGCTGCGCGGTGGCGAACTCGGTGGCCGCCGTCCAGGCCGGTGCCACGCACCTGCAGGGCTGCATCAACGGGTACGGCGAGCGGACCGGCAACGCCGACCTCGTCACGTCGGTCGCCAACCTCGAGCTCAAGCTGGGTCAGAAGGTCATGCCACGGGGCTCCCTGCGGGAGGCGACCCGCATCGCTCACGCCATCGCCGAGGTGACCAACTATCCGCCCGGCGCGCGGCAGCCGTACACGGGCGTCTCGGCCTTCGCGCACAAGGCGGGCCTGCACGCGAGCGCGATCCGGGTCGACCCCGACCTCTACCAGCACATCGATCCCGAGCTCGTCGGCAACGACATGCGTCTCCTCGTCTCAGAGATGGCCGGCAGGGCGACGATCGAGCTCAAGGGCAAGGAGCTCGGCTTCCACCTCGCCGACGACCCGGCGATGCTGGTGCGCGTGACCGAGGTCGTGAAGGAGCGTGAGCAGGCCGGCTACACGTTCGAGGCGGCCGACGCGTCGTTCGAGCTGCTGCTGGCCGAGCTCGTCGAGGGCCGGCGGCCCTCCTACTTCGACGTGGAGTCGTGGCGCGTGATCACCGAGTCGCACCACGCGGCGGGGGAGGAGGCACCGTCGGAGGCGACGGTCAAGCTGCGTGCGGGCGGCCGTCGGTACGTCGTGACCGGCGAGGGCAACGGTCCCGTCTCAGCGCTCGACCATGCGCTGCGTACGGCGATCGAGCAGGCGTTCCCCGATGTGTCGACGTTCGGGCTGAACGACTACCGCGTGCGCATCCTCGACGAGGCCGGCGGGACCGACGCGAGGATCAGGGTTCTCCTCAGCACCACCGACGGCAGATCGACCTGGACCACGGTCGGCGTGGGGCACAACATCGTCGAGGCGTCGTGGGAGGCGCTGCTCGACGCGTTCACGTACGGGTTGCGCCACCACGGCTGACGTCAGCACCGACGAGAGGACCCGACGACCACCCCGTACTGCGTGATCGTCGGGTCCTGCGTCAGCGTGTCACCAGTTGGTCGCGCCACCCGGCAGCCGCTTGCCCGGCGGCCGGTACAGGTACGAGACTCCGCCGGTCGAGTCCTGCCAGACCTTCTCGAAGTTCTCGCGGGTGTAGACGTTGCGGACGGCCTCGTTGCTGCTCGACGCAGGGTCGTTGAGGATCGGGTCGCCGTCAGCGGTGAAGCCGATGAGCACCATCAGGTGGCCGTTGGTCTCGTAGCCCGCCTCGGGCATCTCGTCGAGGTCCCACGACAGCGACGTGATCACCGGGATCCCCGCCGCGACCAGCCGCTCTGCCTCGGCGAGCGACCGCAGTCGGGTGACGAAGGTGTCGAGCCCGAAGGTGTGGGCGTACGCCGCGTTGAACGGCCAGTTGCCCGCACCCTCGTAGGTGTAGTCCCACGTCTTGATCGCGGCGTAGTCGATCTGGGGGTCCCCGTTGGGAGCGACGATGTCAGCGAGCTCTCGGCGCGGCACCTGGTACCGCTTGCCCCAGTAGTACTGCACCATCGTCGTCGACGTGGGCGAGCACCAGACCTGGCCGCCGCCGCCGAACTCGGGGTACTCGCCCTTGTGGATGTTCTGCGAGAACCGAGGGACGGGCAGCTCGACGTGGCGGCCGAGCGTGAAGTCGCTCGTGACCCCGTCGTCTCCGGCGAGCAGCTCGTTGGTCATGGTCGTGACCCCGTCGAGGCGCGGGGACTTCCGGGTGCCCTCAGGACGGAGCAGCGTGACCCGCGTCTGGTAGGCGACCGGCTCTCGGCCGGTGCGGGCGGAGAACGTGTCCGTCCAGATGTTGGCGTTGGCATCGCCCTGGCCGTCGACCGACGTCCGGTGGATGTCGCCGGCCGCGAAGTCGTCGCCGGAGGCCCAGCGGCCCATCACGTACCACTTGGTCCACGTGCCGTCGGGCAGCTTGCCGCGGAAGGTGGTCTCGACGAACGTGCCGGTCGGTGTCCGCGCGTTCCAGGACGTGATCGACTCGTCGATCGCGTAGCCGGGCGTGACGACCGGGGACGTCCAGCGTCCGTACACGTACGACTTCTCCGTGCCGGCCGCGAACGGGTCGGCGTAGGTGGTCGTCCGCTTCGACCTGGGGCTGATGACGAGGCTCCCGTCGAGCGCGGGGATCACGCCCTCCCAGGTGCCGCGTGCGAAGTCGCGGACGCTGTCCCAGTGCTTCGCGGTGATCTGGGGCGACGCGACGGTGGGCTCGGATGTGGCGTTGACCGGGGCGACCGGGGCGGTCACGGCGGCGATGGTGGCAAGGCTTGCGATACCTATCGCGGTCTGACGGAACATGGCGCTCCTCGGGCTCGTGAGTGCGGCGATCTTCCCGCACGATCAGCCTGGCAGGGAACACTGCGTCTCGCCCCTCGGATGGTAGACGTCGGGGCCGCCCGCGTCGCGGTGCGATATCCGGAACGTATCCCGCGTCAGGCGGTCTGGAGCCGGGCATCCGTCCCGCCGGCGCGGGCCGCCGTGGGGCCCGCCGGTCGGGAGCGGCGCGTGCCGAGGGAGCGCTGGGCGAGCCGCTCGTAGCGGTCGAGGGCCGCGATCGGGTCGCGGTAGACAGGCCCGAGCGCGATGGCACCCGCGGCTGCCGCCTGCACCTCGGCGCCGAACCGCGAGAGCGAGATCGGGACCGGACCGAGGCCGGTCGTCCGGCGGAACGCGTCGAGGACGACCGGCGCCGCGGGCGGATAGGCAGTGAATGCCTGCCCGGCCAGGACCACCCTGTGGGGGTCGAGGAGATCGCGGACGATCGCCACCGCCCGCCCGAGGTGGTCGGCCCGCGCCATGAGCAGCGCGTGCGCGGTCGCGTCCCCGCTGAGCCCCGCGGCGTGCACCAGCTCGACGTCGGGCCGGGTCACGATGCCCGCGGCGTGCGCGGCCGGCCCGATCGCGGCGACGGTGGCGCCGAGGCAGCCGCGTGCCCCGCAGGAGCAGGGGGCGTCGGAGGTGGTGGGCAGGTGGGTGACACTGCCGGTCCGGCGTCCGCCCGACGGGACGGCGCCGTCATGCACCGTGGCCACGCCCACGGTCTCTCGTGCGTAGACGTAGACCGTCGTGCCCTGGGCGTGCTCCGGCGACGACAGGAGGTCGGCCGCAGCGACCGCGGCGACGTGGTCGGCCGTGGCGGTGGGCAGCGCGGTGACGTCGCGCAGCACACGCCCGGCGATCATCGGTGAGCGGTCCAGCGCCTCCCACGGTGCGACGACGGCCGCGGTCACGAGCGTGCGGTCGCCGATGCCGGCCCGGAGCCCGACCAGACGACGAGCGGCGACGGTAGCGAGGTCGCGGTCGCTGCCCCGGGTCGGGAGATGGGCGATGCCGAGGACCCGTCCCCGGAGGTCGGTCAGGGCGACGGTGGTCACCAGCCGCCCGATGTGGACGGCGCCGGCCGACAGGCGCCTGTCGTCGACCTCGACCGGGATGCTCGGTCGCCCGACGTGCCCGCTGCGCGTGCAGTCGGGGCGTTCGCGCAGCAGCCCGCGCCGTGCCAGGGCGGTGACCTGCCGACCGACGGTCGCGGCGCTCAGACCGGTGGAGTCCGCGATCTGGTCCCGGAAGGCGACCCCGTGGTGGAGAACCGTGCGAAGCACGAGCCCGGCGGTCGAGCTGTCCTGGTGGAACGTCTTCACGAGCCCTCGTTTCGTCACGGCGTCATCGCGGAGCCACTTAAGTGGATAAAGTTAGGCGACTAGAGCGACCTTAGCGTCAGCGGGCTCCTCGGCGCAGCATTCTCGACCGCTGGGACGTCGGCGCGGTTGCCGTCAAGGTGACCGCAACCCTTCGACGACCCGCCCTGGCGGGTCACCCTGGGAGAGTGCGGGTGGAGGGCAGACGGCGGCCCTCCACCCGCGTGCCTCTCCGCGAGGAGACGCTCAGCGTGTCTGGGCGCCTGCGGCGAGGGCGCGGTCGTAGTCGGCGAGCAGACGCGCGCGCAGACCGGCCGCGCGCTCGGCGTGCGCGCGCTGGAGCCGTACGTACTCGGCCTTGCCCTCGGGCGTCTCGATCGGCACCGGCGTGCAGCCCAGCGCGGAGAGGTCGTACGGCGCGGCGCGCATGTCGAGCTCGCGCACGTCACGGGCCAGCGCGAAGCAGTCGACCAGCAGGTCGGAGTCTCCGTACGGCACGAGCTTCATGGCCCACTTGTAGAGGTCCATGTTGGCGTGCAGGCAGCCCGGCTGCTCCGTGGCACGCTGGGTCTCACGGCTCGGCGACGACGCGTTGCGGGGTGCCGCCTCCGGCGTGAAGAACCGGTAGGCATCGACGTGGGTGCACCGGAGCTGGTGGGCCTCGACGACGGCATCGGTCCCAGCCGGGCCCAGGCGCAGGGGCCACGACGCATGGCGGACCTCGTCGGGAGCCTGGCGATAGACCATGGCCCACTCGTGCAGACCGAAGCAGTCGGTCCGGCCCGGACGCGAGCCCGTGAGCGCGAGCAGACCGCGGGTCCACTCGAAGCCGTCCCGTCGGCCGGCGATCCGCCCCAGGTCGGCGCCGACGCCGTCGTCGTACGTGCGGTACGTCCCGAGCTGCGCGTACTCCGACGCGTCACCGCCGAGCACGACGCCCGCGCCGGGGTGCCAGCGCATCAGCCGAGCGGGGGAGTAGCCGTAGTACTCGAAGAGGAAGTCGTCGACCGGATGCTTCTCACCGCGTTGCCGGCGTCGCACCCGGCCGGTGACGTAGGGCTCGACCCGGGCGCGGTGACGCTGCGCCCGCTCGCGCCAGTCGCGCTCGTCGAGCCTCAGGCGCACTGGTCGCAGGTCCCGAAGATCTCGAGGGTGTGCGACATCTGCCGGAACCCGTTCTCGGCACCCACCTGCTCGACCCACCGTTCCAGCGCCGGGCCCTGGACCTCCACCGTGCGGTTGCACTCACGACAGACGAGGTGGTGGTGATGGTGGTCGGTCATGCACCGGCGATAGAGGACCTCGCCGTCGTCGCTGCGCAGCTGGTCGACCTCCTCGGCGTCGACCAGCGCCTGGAGGTTGCGGTAGACCGTCGACAGCCCGACGGACTCGCCGCGGTCACGCAGCGCGTCGTGGATCTCGCGCGCGCTCGCGAAGCCGTCGAGGTCGGCCATCACAGCGGCCACGGCGCGCCGCTGGCGCGTCGTACGTACAGGCGTCTCGGTCATGCGGCCTCCTCCGCGAGGTCGTGCGCCGGGCGGCCCCGCCGTCGCCAGGAGCGTGCGAGGTGCCCCACCACCGCCACGGCGAGGAACACGGCGAGGCCGACGATGACGATGGTCGGGCCGGGCTGGGTGTTGATCTCGTAGCTGCCGAGCAGGCCCGCGACGGCGGCGAAGGTGCCGATCACCATCGCGAGGAGGAACGTGCCGCGGAAGCTGCGGCTCACCTGCTGCGCCGCGGCGACCGGTACCACCATGAGTGCCGAGACCAGCAGCAGTCCGACGGTCCGCATCGACACGGTGACCGTCACCGCCGCGAGCACGGCGATCAGCAGGGCGTACGCCCGCACGGGCACGCCGGAGACGCGCGCGTGCTCCTCGTCCTGGCACACCGCGAACAGCTGCGGCGACAGGCCGATCCCGAGGAGGAGGACGACCGCCCCCAGGACGCCGACGATGACGAGGTCACCGGCGCCGATGGTCGTGATCGACCCGAAGAGGTAGCTGTTGAGCGCTGCTGCCGAGCCGCCGGCGAGGTTGGTCAGCATGACGCCGCCGGCCAGCCCGCCGTAGAAGAGCAGCGCGAGGGCGACGTCGCCGCTCGTGCGGCCGTACGTGCGCAGCAGCTCGATCGCGACGGCGCCGAGGATGCTCACGACGACGGCGGTGAGCAGCGGCTGGGTGTTGGTGAGCAGGCCGGCGGCGACTCCGGTGAGGGCGATGTGGCCGATCCCGTCACCGAGGAGTGCGAGGCGCCGCTGCACGAGGTACATGCCGATCGCCGGCGCCGTCAGGCCGGTGATGACAGCGGCGAGCAGTGCTTGCCGCATGAAGTCGTACGAGAGGATGTCGATCACGCCGGCCACACCCCCGACTCGTCGATCCCGGTCCGCGGCTGAGGGGCGACCAGGTGCGGATGGTGCTGGTTGTGCGGCTCGGCGGCTGCGGCGGGGTCGCCGCCGGAGCACGGACCGTCGTAGGAGACGCGGCCCGCGCGAAGGACGACGGCCCGGTCGATCATCGGCTCGAACGGTCCCAGCTCGTGCGCGATCATGAAGATCGCACGGCCCTCGCCCAGGAGCCGCCCGAACAGCTCCGCGAGCGCGAGCTGGCTGCGGGCGTCGACCCCGGCGGTGGGCTCGTCCATCACCAGGAGGTCGGGGCGCGAGGCCAGACCGCGGGCGATCATCACGCGCTGCTGCTGTCCGCCCGACAGCTCGCTGGCCGGCTCGTCGGCATAGGCCTCCAGGTCGACGAGCGCGATCGCCTCGGCGACACTGCGGCGGTCCTCGCGGGAGGAGAGCCCGGCGAACGGTCGCCGCGAGAGCCGACCGCTCATCACGACCTCCCGGACCGTCGACGGCACACCGGCCGCCGCGGTGGACCGCTGAGGCACGTAGCCGATGCGCTGACGGTCGCGGAACCGCCGCAGCGGGGTGCCGAAGAGCCGGACCTCGCCTGCCGCGATCGGGATGACGCCCATCGCCGCCCGCATCAGGGTCGTCTTGCCCGAGCCGTTGCTGCCGAGCAGCACGACGAACTCCGACTCGTGGACGGCGAGGGAGACACCGCGCACGACCTCGCGTCCTCCCAGGACGACGTGCACGTCGTCGATGGTGAGCGGATCGGTGGAGGCGGAGGCTGTCATGAGCAGCGGTTCGCCTTCTGCAGGGCGGCGAGGTTCTGACGCATGAGCGTCAGGTAGGTGTCGTCGCTGTCGTCGTCGGTGAGTCCCTCGATGGGGGAGAGCACGGCGGTGGTCGCCCCGCTCTCACGGGCGATCGTGTCCGCCGTGCGCGGGCTGGTGAGCTCTTCGGTGAACACGGTGGTGACGCCTTGGCTCTCTACCAGGTCGGCGATGTCGGCGAGCTGCTGCGTCGTGGGCTCGGTGTTGGGCTCGATCCCGGCGATCGCGACCTGCGTCAGGTCGTAGGCGTCGGCCAGGTAGCCGAAGGCCGCGTGGCTGGTCACGAACGTGCGGGTCTCGCACTGCGCGAGGCCCTCGTCGAACTCGGTGTCCAGAGCCGTGAGCTCGGTGTCGAGCGCGCCGGCGTTCGTGCGGTAGGCGTCGGCGTTGTCGGGATCGATCTCGGCGAGCCGCTCGGCGACGGCGTCGGCGATCTCGCTCATGCGCTCGGGGTCGAGCCACACGTGCGGGTCGTCGCCCTCGTGGTCACCCGTCGTGTGGTCATCCTCTGCCTTGCCCCCCTCCTCGACGGTGTGGCCGTCGTCGGTCACGCCGAGGAGCTCGACGACGTCGGCCACGTCGAGCCGCGCCTCGTCGGGCAGGCCGCTCTGGTCCACGGCTTCGTCGACCTGCGGCTGGAAGCCGTGGAGGAACACGACGAGGTCGGCGTCGGTCACCGCCGCCATCTGCTTGGCGGTGAGCTCGACGTCGTGCGGCTCGACGCCCGGCTGCGTCAGGTTGTCCACGTCCACCATCGTGCCCCCGATCTGCTCGACCACGTACGCGAACGGGTACGCACCGGCGACCACCTTGACGGGGTCGTCCGACCCGCCGGCGTCGTCACCGCCGCACGAGGCGAGAGCGAGGACGAGCGGAGCGACGGCGAGGGCGCAGAGCCGACGACGGGCCGAGAAGAGGCGGAGCATGAGGGAGAGCCTATTGCGGTTGGGAACCATTCTCAAAACGGATTCTGCTGCAGGCCTCGTCTCACCCGAGCATCACCGTCACGAAGCGGCCCACCGTGAGCGCGACCAGGATGCCGAGGACCAGCATCCTCAGGCGAGCGAGTCCGCTGTCCTGAGCGGGGGACCGGAACGCCATCCACCCGACGAAGACGATGAGGAGCAGCAGGGCCGGGACCCCGATCCACGGGTCTGCCGCCAGCCCGACCACGAGGAGCGCGGCCCCCGCGACGGGGACGGCGACGCGTGCGCCCCGGGAGCTCTGGAGCCGTTCGAACAGGTCGCTCATGGCGTCATCCTGCCGTACGGGTGAGGCGCTGGATACGCTGCGCGCGTGCTGGTCATCACACGGTTCCGCGTCCCCTCCGCACGCGCCGACGTCTTCGCCGACGATCTGCGCGCCGTCGTCGAGGCGTTTCGTGCCCGCCCCGGCCTCGTCGACGCCTTCGTCGGGCGCAACCTCGACGACGCGACGCTGTGGACGCTCACCACGCGCTGGGAGGGTGTCGGGGCCTACCGTCGAGCGCTGTCGGCCTACGACGTGAAGGTCGCCACCGCCGCCCCCTACGCGTTGGCCCTCGAGGAGCCCGCGGCCTACACCGACGCGTACGACGACATCGCCGACGTGGCCGGTGACGCCACGCCGCCGCTCGGGAATAGGTGAGCAGCGCGACGCCTTGGCGACAGGCATGAGCCTCATGAGCATCGAGCTGGGTGACGGACTGCGGGTCAGCGCGCAGGGATTCGGCGGGATGGCGCTGACCGCGGTGTACGGCGGGACGGACCCCGACACCGCGCTCGCGACCCTCGCCCACGCCGTGGACCTCGGCGTCACCTTCGTCGACACCGCCAACGTCTACGGCGACGGGACCAACGAGGAGCTGATCGGCCGGCTCCTCGCCGACCGCCGCGACGAGGTGCAGCTCGCGACGAAGTTCGGCGTGTCGGGCGACATCACCACCGGCGAGCGCGTCGCCCGGGGCGACGCGCCGTACGTCCGTGAGTGCCTGGAGGCCTCCTTGACGCGGCTCGGCACCGACGTCGTGGACCTCTACTACCTGCACCGCCTCGATCCCGACGTCCCGATCGAGGAGACCGTCGGCGCGATGGCAGAGCTCGTGCACGAGGGGAAGGTGCGTCACCTCGGACTCTCCGAGGTGACCGCCGACGAGCTGCGTCGTGCCCACGCCGTGCACCCGGTCGCGGCCGTGCAGAGTGAGTGGTCGATCTGGAGCCGCGACGTCGAGCGTCACGTCGTCCCCGCGGCGATCGAGCTGGGCGTCGGCTTCGTCCCGTACTCGCCGCTCGGACGCGGGTTCCTCGCGGGCTCGGTCGACGTCCTGCCCGACGGCGACATGCGGCACACCTTCCCCCGGTTCGGGGCGGAGGCGCTCGACGCCAACCAGGTCGTGGTCCAGACCGTCCGCCGGGTCGCCGACGAGGTGGGCGCGACACCGGCGCAGGTGGCGCTCGCCTGGCTGTACGAGCACGGGCGACGCCTTGGACTGCCCGTCGTGCCCATCCCGGGCACACGCCGGGCCACGCGCGTCGACGAGAACGTCGGTGCCGTGTCCGTGCGCCTCGACGCCGCCTCGCTGGCCATGCTGGACGACGTCTCGTCCGCCGTGGTCGGCGACCGCTCCGCGGACCCCACCTGGGTCTCCGCGGGACGCGAGTAGGGCTCGGAGGCGCCCCTCGTCCGTCAGCGGCGAGGGAGTAGCCTGGAGCGGCCAACTCGGGCGCGGTCCGCCACGGCGCACCGCCCATGCCCGCCGACACCCAGCCGGAAACGGAGCACACCTGTGCCTGCCTCTGTGATCGACAACGTCGTCAGCCTCTCCAAGCGCCGGGGCTTCGTGTTCCCCAGCGGCGAGATCTACGGAGGCACGCGCTCCGCCTGGGACTACGGTCCGCTCGGCGTCGAGCTCAAGGAGAACATCAAGCGCCAGTGGTGGCGGGCGATGGTCCAGCGCCGCGACGACGTCGTCGGCCTCGACTCGTCCGTGATCCTGCCGCGCCCGGTCTGGGAGGCGTCGGGCCACGTCGACGTCTTCACCGACCCGCTGATCGAGTGCCAGCACTGCCACAAGCGGTTCCGTGAGGATCACCTCCAGGAGGCGTACGCGGCCAAGAAGGGCATCGAGAACCCTGACGACGTGCCGATGGCCGAGGTCGTGTGCCCCCACTGCGGCACCCGTGGTCAGTGGACCGAGCCGCGCCAGTTCTCCGGTCTGCTCAAGACCTTCCTGGGTCCGGTCGACTCCGAGGAGGGCATGCACTACCTGCGTCCCGAGACGGCTCAGGGCATCTTCGTCAACTTCGCGCTCGTGATGGCCGCGGCCCGCAAGAAGCCGCCGTTCGGCATCGCCCAGCTCGGCAAGTCGTTCCGCAACGAGATCACGCCCGGCAACTTCATCTTCCGCACCCGCGAGTTCGAGCAGATGGAGATGGAGTTCTTCGTCAAGCCCGGCACCGACGAGGAGTGGCACCAGTACTGGATCGACGAGCGCATGCGCTGGTACACCGACCTCGGTGTGGCCGCCGACAACCTCCGGCTCTACGAGCACCCGGCCGAGAAGCTGTCGCACTACTCCAAGCGCACCGTCGACATCGAGTACCGCTTCCGCTTCGCCGGCTCGGAGTGGGGCGAGCTCGAGGGTGTCGCCAACCGCACCGACTTCGACCTCGGCACCCACTCCAAGCACTCGGGCAACGACCTCTCCTACTTCGACCAGGAGCTCGGTGAGCGCTGGACGCCGTACGTCATCGAGCCCGCAGCGGGCGTGAACCGGTCGATGATGGCGTTCCTCGTCGACGCCTACCGCGAGGACGAGGCGCCCAACGCCAAGGGCGGTGTCGACAAGCGCACCGTGCTCGCGCTCGACCCGCGCCTCGCGCCGGTCAAGGCCGCGGTGCTGCCGCTCTCGCGCAACGAGCGGCTGAGCCCCGCCGCCCGCGATCTCGCCGCGGAGCTGCGACAGAGCTGGAACGTCGAGTTCGACGACGCCGGCGCGATCGGCCGCCGCTACCGCCGCCAGGACGAGATCGGCACGCCGTTCTGCATCACCGTCGACTTCGACACCCTGGACGACAACGCGGTGACCATCCGCGAGCGCGACACGATGACGCAGGAGCGCGTCGCGCTCGACCAGGTCCCCGCGTACCTCGCGGCGCGGCTGATCGGCGCATGACACGACGTACGGCCCGGGGC
This sequence comes from Mumia sp. zg.B17, assembly GCF_019550915.1. Classification (GTDB taxonomy): domain Bacteria; phylum Actinomycetota; class Actinomycetes; order Propionibacteriales; family Nocardioidaceae; genus Mumia. Next base: position 205,409 of record NZ_JAHWCI010000005.1, on the reverse strand, counting down.
GGCGGCCTGGTCGCCCTGGCCGTCGCCGTGGGGCTGGTCCTCGCAGGGTGCAGCGGCGGCGACGACGAGGGGTCGGCCGACGCCACGCCGGAGCCGTCGTCCGCGGTGGAGCTCCCCGACGGAGTGGAGCTGACCGAGGCCGGGGCGGAGGTCGCGCTGGGCAAGCCCGCCACGGTCGGCTATCCCGTCGGCGAGGCGGCGAGCGCGATCACGGTGACCGTCTCGTCGGTGAAGCCGGGGAAGATCGCCGACCTTGCGGGCTACGTGCTCGACCCGGTGTCGGCGACCTCCACCCCGTACTACGTCGGTGTCCAGGTGCGCAACGACGGTCCTGACCCGCTCGGTGGCGCCGCGGTCCCCGTGTACGGCTTCGACTCGACACCGGCCTACTTCCCCCCGACGACGTTCGCGGGCGAGCCGTACAAGCGGTGTGCGGGGGGTGCGCTGCCGAAGGCCTTCGAGCCGGGCGCGACGTGGAAGGGCTGCTTCGTGCTGCTCGTACCGAAGGGTGCGACGCTGCAGTCGGTGCAGGTACGGACGTCCGATCTCGCCAGCCCGGTCTCCTGGCCCGTCGGCTGAGGCACGCTGGCATGCTTGGCCCATGCGCGAGGTGATGCAGTCCACGAAGCTGGCCGACGTCCTCTACGACATCAGAGGACCGGTTCTCGAGGAGGCCAGGCGCCTCGAGGACGAGGGCCACCGCATCCTCAAGCTCAACATCGGCAACCCCGCGCCGTTCGGGTTCGAGGCACCCGACGAGATCCTCGTCGACATCATCGCCAACCTGCACCAGGCCCAGGGATACAGCGACTCCAAGGGCTTGATGCCCGCGCGTCGGGCGATCGTGCAGCACTACGAGGAGCGCGTCTGCGACGTCGACGTCGAGGACGTCTACATCGGCAACGGCGTGTCCGAGCTCATCGTGATGGCGATGCAGGCGCTGCTCGACGACGGCGACGAGGTGCTCGTGCCGATGCCGGACTATCCGCTGTGGACCGCCGCGGTCAGCCTCGCCGGCGGGACCGCGGTGCACTACCGGTGCGACGAGGCCTCGGACTGGAACCCAGACCTCGACGACCTGCGCTCCAAGGTCACCGACCGCACCAAAGCCGTCGTGGTGATCAACCCCAACAACCCGACCGGTGCCGTCTATGCACCGCAGGTGCTGGAGGAGATCGCGCAGGTGGCGCGCGAGAACGAGCTGATCGTGTACGCCGACGAGATCTACGACAAGATCCTGTACGACGACGCCGAGCACACCTTGATGGCGTCGGTGGCCGACGACATCGTCTGCGTCACCTTCAACGGCCTCTCCAAGGCGTACCGCGTCGCCGGCTTCCGCAGCGGCTGGATGATGATCACCGGCCCGAAGCACCATGCGCGCAGCTACATCGAGGGCCTCAACATGCTGGCCAACATGCGGCTGTGCCCCAACGTGCCGTCCCAGTACGCGATCGCGACCGCGCTCGGGGGTCGGCAGTCGATCAACGCGCTGCTGCTGCCGGGCGGACGGCTCCTCGAGCAGCGCAACCGGGCGTACGAGCTGCTCACCGCGATCCCCGGCGTCAGCTGCGTCAAGCCGAGGGGTGCGCTCTACATGTTCCCGCGGCTGGACCCGCAGATGTATCCGATCGCCGACGACGAGAAGTTCGCCTACGAGCTGCTCCGGGAGCAGAAGCTGCTCGTGGTCCAGGGGACCGGGTTCAACTGGCCGACGCCGGACCACTTCCGGATCGTCACGCTGCCTCGGCTCGAGGACCTCGAGGACGCCGTCGGCCGGATCGCGCGCTTCCTGGAGACCTACGCGTCCTGAGGACGCCCCACGACGCCCGGCGGTGCCTGGCCGCTCGGGTCGGTTGACCGCGCCTGGGAGAATGGACGTCATGCCCACGACCGCTCCCGTACGCCCGTCGCTGCGCCTCGGCGACCTCGAGGTCGCGACACCGGTCGTGCTCGCCCCGATGGCCGGCGTGACCAACGCCGCCTTCCGGCAGCTGTGCGCGGAGCAGGGCGCGGGTCTCTACGTCTGCGAGATGATCACCTCGCGCGGGATCGTCGAGCGCGACCCGATCAGCCTGCGGATGCTGAGCTTCGCCGCGGCGGAGTCGGTGCGCTCGGTCCAGCTGTACGGCATCGACCCCGTCTATATCGGCCGCGCGGTGCAGATCCTCTGCGACGAGTACGGCGTCGCGCACGTCGACCTCAACTTCGGCTGTCCTGTCCCCAAGGTGACCCGCAAGGGTGGCGGTGCCGCTCTGCCGTGGAAGTCGACCTTGCTCGGCGAGATCCTGACCGCGGCCGTCCGTGCCGCGCGACCGTACGGCGTGCCGGTGACGATGAAGACCCGCAAGGGCATCGACGAGGACCACCTGACCTACCTCGACGCCGGACGCATCGCCCAGGAGGCCGGGTGCGCCGCGATCGCGCTGCACGGCCGTACGGCGGCCCAGCACTACTCCGGCCGTGCCGACTGGGAGTCGATCGCCACGCTCAAGCAGGCCGTCGACATCCCGGTGCTGGGCAACGGTGACATCTGGGAGGCCTCCGACGCGCTCGCGATGGTGGAGCAGACCGGCGCCGACGGCGTCGTGGTGGGGCGTGGCTGCCTCGGGCGCCCGTGGCTGTTCCGCGATCTCGCGGCGGCGTTCGCCGGCGAGCAGGACACGGCCATGCCGTCGCTCGGAGAGGTCGCGGGGTGGATGCGGCGGCACGCCGAGCTGCTCTCGGCCGACATGGGCGAGGAGCGCGGGTGCATCGAGTTCCGCAAGCACATCGCGTGGTACCTCAAGGGCTTCCGGGCTGGGGGCGAGATGCGCCACGCGCTCGCGACGATCAGCTCGCTGGGAGCCCTCGACGCGCTGCTCGCCGACCTCGACCACGACGAGCCGTACCCGGTCGCCGAGCTCGGCAAGCCGCGCGGGCGGCAGGGGAGCCCGAAGCGGGTCGCCCTGCCCGACGGCTGGCTGACCTCGCGCGAGGTCACCCACATCGACGCCGCCGCCGAGGACGCAACCTCCGGCGGCTGAGCGCGGACCCCGTCCCCGTTTTGTCGACTTCCGGTCGCTTTCTGCGCCGCAGACCGTCCACAAGTCGACGAAACGCGAACGGTGTCCACAGGTGGGCTCGGCCTGCGCCCCAAGGTGGCCGACGGGAACCACCGTGACCGGGTGAAGCCCATACCCGCCCCCTTGTACGACCGTCCTTTCACGAGCACGGAGGCAGCGCGCCACGGACTGTCCGCGCGCGGCCTGCGTGGCCGTCGGTTCCGAGCGCTCTTCCGTGGGGTGCACGTGCGCGCCGACCTGGCCATGACGTGGGTGCTGTGGGTGCGAGCAGGCCTCCTGGTGATGCCCGAGGACGCGCTCGCGAGCCACCTCACCGCACTCCGGCTGTGGGGCCTGGCGCTCCGGTCGCCCCTTCCGTTGCACTTCTCGACGAACACCACCCGTGCCGTGGTCCGCGACGAGATCCGTCTGCACCGGCGTCGCGGGCGCCTGCACGCGTACGTCCGTGACCGCATCGCGTGCACGGGACCGGATCGGACCTACGTCGACTGCGCGACCGTGCTGTCGCTCGTCGAGCTGGTCCAGGCCGCGGACCACCTGCTCCACGCCGGCCACACCACGCTCGCCGGTCTCCGGTCGTACCTCGACGGCTGTCACCTCCACGGCGTGGTCCGTGCCCGGCGAGCTTTCACGCTGGTCCGGGAGCGAGTCGAGTCGCCGATGGAGAGCCTCGTCCGCCTCGCCCTCGTCTTCGCCCGTCTGCCCGAGCCGGAGTGCAACCGCGACATCACCGACGGTGCCGGTGGTTTCGTCGCACGCTGCGATCTGGTGTACGCGCGGTGGCACGTCGTCGTCGAGTACGACGGTGTGTGGCACGAACGCTCGCCGGAGCAACGGGCGTACGACCGGACCCGGCGCGAGCGGCTGGAACGCCTCGGCTGGACCGTCATCGTCGTGCTCGCCGACGACCTGCCCACGATGGAGCGCGTCGTCTGGAGGGTGTACGGCGCTTTGCGCGACCGCGGGTACGACGGGCCGCGCCCCCACCTCAATGCGATGTGGCTCCGCTGGTTCGGGTGACCCCGCGTCCGCGTCCGCATTTCGTCGATTTGCGGTCGGTCTGGGCGCACAGAACCGACCGCAAATCGACGAAACGCGGACGGGCGGCTGAGCGACGGCGCGTCAGGCTTCGCCGAGGGCCTCGCGGGCCCGACGTGCGAGAACCAGCTGAGTGGTCGCGAGGGCACGCGCATCAGCCGCATCGAGGGAGCGGCCGCGTGCCGCGACAGGCCCGTCGGGCGTGTGGACGGCGACGTCCGCGACACCCCGCAGACGCTGCAGCGGCCCCTGCGAGAGGGTCACGGACTGCGTCTTCGCGTGCGGGACGACGTCGGTCCGGTGGGTCACCCACCCCTGCTCGGCGACGAAGGCGTGCCCGTCCGACCCCGCCGCACGGAATCGCCAGCCCACGGGCGCGAGCAGCCACGACCGACGCGGCGCCCGCACCTTCGGCACCGCCGACGGATCGACGTCGGCGAACAGCTCGGCAAGGACACGCCGCACCTCCTCCGGCGTCGCCGCCGGGACGAGGGTCGCGCTCCCCGAGTCGTCGGAGTCGCGCGAGGCGCCGGCGACGGTGACCTCGGCGCGGTGGAGGTGCAGCGGCCGCCACAGCGCCGCCTGGCGGGAGACGACCGCCTGCACCCGGTCGTACGGGATTGTCTGCGAGATCCGCGAGAGCAACCCGCGCGTGACATGGAGCCCGGTGGGAGCGCGCCGCAGCGTGAAGCCCCACTGAGCGATCACGCGCGACATGATCACCTGGCCCGCCCACAGCAGCAGGGGGACCACACCGAAGACGATCAGGCCGGGGAACACGACTCCGCCGACCACGAGTGCCGTCAAGAACACCGCGGGGGTCAGGAACTCCGCTGACAGGACGGTCGCCACCACGAGTCGGGTCGGGGGTACGACGAGGATCGGCGGGGAGAGATCGAGAGATGGCACCGGTGGCGGACCCGGCGGGGCAGTGCCGGCCCCGTCCGAGCCTGCGACACCGGGCGCGGCCGGCGCGGGGACCGCCGCGGTTTCCCGCAGGGCCTGCGAGCCTGCCTCATACGCCCGTTGCAGGAGCATCGCGCGCAGCCGGTCGGCCTCGCCGCGCCGGAGGTACTGGAGCGAGACACGTGAGTCGTCGCCACCCGCCAGCTCGATCCTGAGCTCGCACAGCCCGAAGATCCGGGCGGCGAACGGCTCGGCCACGTCGACGGACTGGATCCGCTCGTACGGCGCGCGCCGCGAGCGTCGTGTGAGGACGCCGCTCTCCACCCGGACCTCGCGCCCGTCGATGAAGTAGCGCGTGAACCGCCACGACAGGTAGCCGAACGCGATCCCGAGGACCGCGGCGGCGGCCACGATGGCGAGCCCGATCCACAGTGCCGACAGCAGGCTGCGCTCCGGCCCGCCCTCGAGGACGTCGCGTCCGAATCCGACGAGACCGGCCGCGACCCACAGCCACACCCGCACCAGCGCGCTCGCCGGGTGCGTCCGCTGTCCGACCGCGGGAAGCGCCTCCTGCGGGGGGAGCGCCGGGTGCTCAGATCCCGGAGCCACGGGTCTTCCGGAGCTCGGTCAGCCGGTCGCGGAGTCGGGCGGCCTCGTCGGAGGGGATCCCGGGGATCACGGCCGAGGTGTGGGAGCTCGCGGTGTGCAGCGAGACCTTGGCGATCCCGAGCGAGCGCTCCAACGGACCGGCCGTGACGTCGACGTACTGGACACGGCCGTACGGGACCGCGACGATCTTGCGCCACGCGACTCCGTGGCGGATCCACAGGTCCTCGGCGTTCTCGGCGAAGCCCCACGCCGCCTGGTTGCGGGCCGCCCAGAACCAGCCCCAGACGAGAACGGCGACCGCGACGCCCGCCACGGCGGCGACCGGCCACCACCACTGGAGCAGGAGCGCGAGGGCGACACAGACCACGACCGCGGGAACCACCGTCCACAGCACCAGGACGAGGCGGTGCAGCGTGCGCAGCTTGACCGAGACGGGGTGCCACGTCTCGGCGGGTGGTGCGAAGAGCGGATCCACGCTCCGACCCTATCGGGGGCCGTCGGCAGAACCCCGCCGGTCCGGCGTCGCGGACCTCGGATCACCGCACCCCGTAGACGGATAAGTCGTCCTGGGCAACAATGAGCCGCAGGCCCGTCCCGGGTCGTCTCCACTTCACTCGGATCGTGCGGCACGTTCCTGCCGCTGAAGGGATGTATCAGTCATGGCATCTGTCACCTTCGAGAAGGCGACGCGCGTCTTCCCGGGCCAGGAGCGGCCCGCCGTCGACAAGCTCGAGCTCGAGGTCAACGACGGCGAGCTCCTCGTCCTCGTCGGGCCCTCAGGCTGCGGCAAGTCCACCTCCCTGCGGATGCTCGCGGGACTGGAGGACGTCGACGCCGGCCGGATCCTCATCGGGACCCGCGAGGTCACGGACCTCCCGCCCAAGTCCCGCGACATCGCGATGGTCTTCCAGAACTACGCGCTCTATCCGCACATGTCGGTCGCCGAGAACATGGGCTTCGCGCTCAAGATCGCCGGCAAGTCCAAGAGCGAGATCAAGTCACGTGTCGCCGAGGCTGCTGACATGCTGGGACTGACCGAGTACCTCGACCGCAAGCCGAAGGCGCTCTCGGGCGGCCAGCGCCAGCGCGTCGCCATGGGTCGCGCGATCGTACGGTCGCCGCAGGTGTTCCTCATGGACGAGCCGCTGTCGAACCTCGACGCCAAGCTGCGCGTCCAGACCCGCGCACAGATCGCGCAGCTGCAGCGCCGTCTCGGCACCACCACGGTCTACGTGACGCACGACCAGGTCGAGGCGATGACGCTCGGCGACCGGGTCGCGGTCATGAAGGACGGTGTCCTCCAGCAGATCGACACCCCCCGTGCGACGTACGACGCGCCCAACAACGTCTTCGTCGCGGGCTTCCTCGGCTCTCCGGCGATGAACCTCTTCGAGGTGGAGGTCACCGAGGGAGGAGTCAAGGTCGGCGACACCGTCGTGCCGGTGACGCGCGAGGTGCTCGCGCACGCCGACGCCGCCACGGTCACGCTGGGCGTCCGCCCGGAGGACATGGCGCTCGGTGAGCAGGGGATCGCGACCGTCGTCGACGTCGTCGAGGAGCTCGGCTCGGACGCGTTCGCCTACGGCCACACCAAGCACGATGACAAGGACCAGCTCCTCGTCTCCCGGGTCAACTGGCGTACGCCGCCGGCCATCGGCGACGTCGTCCACCTCACGGTCGACCCTGAGCGCGTCCACGTCTTCTCGAAGGCGACCGGCCTGCGTCTCGGCTGAGCGACGGGCGGGGCGCCGGCGTCACGGCGTCCCGCCCGCACGCCGGCCCTCGCTCGCGAGGGCGGCTGACCCGAGGGCGGCGGCCCCGAGCGCGGCGGCCGGATAGTCGACGGGCAGCGCGAGCGTCCGCTCCCGCAGCCGCATGCTCGACACGAACGCCGAGGCGGTCGCGTCGGCGTCCATCCGCGCGAACAACGGTTTGGTCACGCGGTCGCCGAGCCGCATCACGCCACCCGTCAGCACCACGCGTGCCGGGTCCACCGCAAGGGTCACGATGCGGACCGCTTCCACGAGCCGACCCACGAACGACTCACGGACGGCGATCGCCCGCTCGTCCCCGGCGTCGGCGGCGTCGAACATCGCGACCGGCTGGGGGGAGGGACCGTCGTACGGCCACTGGCGTGCGAGTCCGCGACCCGAGGCGTAGAGCTCGAGGCATCCACGCTGCCCGCACGTGCAGAGGGGCCCGTCCTCGACGACGGTGAGGTGCCCGACCTCACCCGCGAGCCCCGACGCGCCGTGCCGGAGCCGCCCGCCGAGGACGAGGCCCGCGGCGAGGCCGGTCCCGACAGACAGCAGCGCGAGGTCCTGGGGCTCGCCGCGCGAGCGGAGCCAGGTGGCGGCGCCGGACGCGGCCGCGTTCACGTCGTTGTTGACGGTCACCGGGATCGACAGGGCCTGGCTGAGCACGCCCCGGAGATCGAGCGGGTGGTGGACGTCGAGGTTGACGGCGTTGGTCAGCACACCGGCCGCGTCGACCGCACCGGGGATCCCGACGCCCGCCGCGACGAGCGTCGTCCCGCTCGGCAGCCTCTCGACCAGCCGCCCGACCACCTCCAGCGCGGTGGCGACGACCCCGGCCGGGCCCGGTGCCGTGGGGAGGCGGGCCTCCGCCAGCACCTCGTCGGGACGGGCTTGGTCGGCGGCGATGCCATGGACCTTGGTCCCGCCGATGTCCAACCCGATGGTGGTGGCGATCATCGTTCCTCTCGGTGGGGACCGTCGGGTGCGGGTGCGGGTGCGGGTGCGGGTGCGGGTGCCGTCGCCCGCCGTGCGCGGTCGATCGCCTCGCCGACGGCCCGGGACGGGGGCAGAGAGCCCCCCCACCCTCGTACGACGCGGGGGAGGGCGTCGATCTCGGGCGCGGGCCAGCCCAGCTCCACCACGACGGCGTCGGGGCGCGCGTCGACGAGAGTACGGAGCCACGCCCAGCTGTCGGCATGAGAGGCGGCAGCGCGGGCGACGACCACGAGCGGACCGTCGTGTCCCCGCAGGTCGGTCGCCGAGGGGTGGCCGTCGACGACCGAGACGACGGAGGCGCCGGTGACGCCGAGATCTCCCCACGCCGCATCCCCGACGGCCATGTTGGCGCCGGTCTCGAGGCGGACGACGAGGGGTGGCCCGTCGCCGACGGTCCCCACCTCGCCGACGACCGCCACGGCGGCGCGCCGCCCGGCGGCTCGCCCGCTCTCGACCAGCGTCGGGTCGGCCGGCCTCGCGCCTGTCGCATAAGCGGCGCTCAGCGCGTCCACCCGCGCGGCGGCGTCGTGCAACCGCTCGACGGGAAGCGTCCCGTCCCCGACGGCGGCGACGACGGCGTCGACGACGTCGCGCACCTCGTCCCGCCCGCGTCCACGCAGCGAGGGCCCGATGCACAGCAGGTCGGCCCCCGCGGCGAGGGACGCCACGGCGGCCGCCGGGACACCGATCATGGCGCTCGCGCCCGCCATGTCGAGGGCATCGGTGATGATGACGCCGCTGAACCCGAGCTCGCCGCGGAGGAGCCCGGTGAGGATCCTCGGGCTCAGCGTCGCCGGACGCTCGGGGTCGAGCGCGGGCAGCACGATGTGAGAGGTCATGATCGTCGCGGCGCCGGCCGCGCTCGCCGCCACGAAGGGGACGAGCTCGCGCCTCAGGAGAGTGGAGAGGTCCGCGTCGACACGGGGGAGCGCCAGGTGGGAGTCGGTGGAGGTGTCGCCGTGGCCCGGGAAGTGCTTCACGCACGCGGCGACACCCTGGCTCTGGAGCCCACGCACCCACGCCGCGGTGTGGCGGGCGACGAGGGCGGGATCGGCGCCGAAGCTGCGGGTCCCGATCACCGGGTTGCGCGGGTTGGAGTTGACGTCGGCGTCCGGCGCGAGGTCGAGCGAGATCCCGGCCGCCTTGAGCTCCGCGCCGATCGCGCGAGCGACGGCGCCGGTGGTCCTCAGGTCGTCGGCGCGACCGAGCACGGCGTTGCCCGGGTACGGGCTGCTGTCGGCGTAGTGCAACCGGGTGACGTCACCGCCCTCTTCGTCGACGGCCAGCACCAGCGAGGGACACGCGGCGGCCAGCGCCCGGCCGAGGCTCGCGACCTCGAGGGGGTCGGCGGCGAGGTTGTTGCCGTAGAGGCAGATCCCGCCGAGCCCGTCGTCGGCCAGGCCGGCCAACCATCCGGGCACCGAGGTCCCCTCGAACGCGCCGAGGACGGTCCGGTGCGCGGCTCGGCGTACGGAGGCGTCGGCGATCATCCCTCGCTCACCCGGTCAGTCCATCGGACGGGCCGCCGCCGGTCAAGCGCCCCAGGCCCGAGCGGTGGACGGCGGAGCCGGATTGACCCGAATGGGACCCGGGTGGGACACTAGGAGACGGCGTCGTCCGTCCCACGACGGCTCGCCGGTCAAGGGTCACTCGACAGGCCGGCTCGACCTTCCGGATGCGGCGTCGCCCCGCCCATCAGTCCCGATGAGAAGGAATCCGATGGCCAAGGCTCTCCTCGGCTACGTGGCGACGCCGAGCGTCCACCAGCAGGTCCGCGAAACCCAGCTTCGCCGACGCATCGCCGATCTCGAGGCGGAGGTGGTCCGGCTCAAGCACGAGAACGACGAGCTGAGCGCCTCGACCGACCTCGACCAGGTGCGTCTGTCGACTGCCGACCTGCTGGAGACCGCCGGCTCCTGACCCGTCGGGTCCCCTCTGGGTCCGACGGGGGCGTGGCGCTGCCCCGGGCGTGGCGCGACGGGCGACCGGTGTCGGTCGCCTACCCTGAGAGCGGCATCCTTCCCCGCTGCCCGCAGTCCCTGTCGTACGCGTGAAGGAGCATGGCTTGCATCTCAAGAGCCTGACGCTGCGTGGGTTCAAGTCCTTCGCGTCTGCCACCCACCTCCAGCTCGAGCCCGGCATCACCTGTGTCGTCGGACCCAACGGCTCCGGCAAGTCCAACGTCGTCGACGCCCTCGCCTGGGTCATGGGCGAGCAGGGGGCCAAGTCGCTGCGCGGCGGAAAGATGGAGGACGTCATCTTCGCCGGGACCGCGGGTCGGGCGCCGCTCGGGCGCGCGGAGGTCGTCCTCACGATCGACAACGCCGACGGTGCGCTCCCGATCGAGTACGCCGAGGTGACGATCTCGCGCACGATGTTCCGCAACGGCGGCTCCGAGTACGCGATCAACGGCAACCACTGCCGGCTCCTCGACGTGCAGGAGCTGCTCAGCGACTCCGGCATCGGTCGTGAGATGCACGTGATCGTCGGCCAGGGCCAGCTCGACTCCGTCCTCCGGGCGTCGCCGGAGGAACGCCGAGGCTTCATCGAGGAGGCGGCCGGTGTTCTCAAGCACCGCAAGCGCAAGGAGAAGGCGCTCCGCAAGCTCGACGCGACCGACGGCAACCTGACTCGTCTCCAGGACCTCCTCGCCGAGATCCGTCGCCAGCTCAAGCCGCTGGGCCGCCAGGCGGAGGTGGCCCGCAGGGCTGCGGTCGTCCAGGCCGACGTCCGCGACGCCCGAGCGCGGCTGCTCGCCGACGACGTCGTCCGTGCCCGCGAGGTCCTGCGCTCGGAGCTCGCCGACGAGGAGGCGCTCAAGCACCGGCGTGCCGCCGTCGAGGGAGCCGTCCATCAGATGCGCGACGAGGAGGCGGCGCTCGAGGACGCGCTGCGTGCCGACGCGCCGCGGCTGCAGGAGGCGCAGGACACCTGGTACGGCCTCACCAGCATGCGCGAGCGCGTCCAGGGCACGGCCGGTCTCGCCGCCGAGCGGGTCCGCAACGCCGCCGCGCTCCCTCCTGACGAGCGACGGGGTCGCGACCCCGAGGAGCTCGAGGACGAGGCCGGTCGGTTCGAGGCCCAGGAGAAGGCGATCGCCGAGGAGGTCGCCGCCGCCGAGAAAGGGCTCCAGGACGCGATCGCCGCCCGCAAGGAGGCAGAGCAGGCCTTCCAGGTCGAGGACCGCCGCATCGCCGGCCTCGTCCGAGCCGCCTCCGACCGGCGTGAAGGGCTCGCGCGTCTCACCGGTCAGGTCAACACGCTCCGCACGAGGGTCCTCGCCGCGGAGGAGGAGATTGGTCGGCTCGAGGAGAACCGCCTGCTCGCCGAGCAGCGCGCCCAGCGCGCTCAGCACGAGTTCACGGTCGCCGAGACGCAGGTGGCGGGTCTCGGGTCGGGTGAGACCGGCCTGGCCGCGGAGATCGAGGCCGCCGAGGCCGCGCTCGCCGACGCGACCGAGCGGCTTGCCAAGACCAAGGACGCGGTCCACTCCGCCGATCGCGAGCGTGCAGCTCTCGAGGCACGCAAGGAGGCCCTCGAGATGGGTCTCGCGCGCAAGGACGGTGCCGGTGCCGTGCTCGGCGCCTCCGACCGGCTCGGCGGTGTCCTGGGCTCGGTCGCCGCGGTCATGACGGTGCGGGAGGGGTACGAGACGGCCGTGGCCGCAGCCCTGGGCCCGGCCGCCGATGCCGTCGCCGTCGACACGCTGGAGACCGCGCTCAGCGCCGTCGCGTCGTTGAAGGAGGGCGCAGACGGCCGCGCCGGACTCGTCCTCGGATCGGCCGAGGCCGGCGACCGGACGTCGTGGCCGTCGCTGCCCTCTGGTGCCTCGTACGCCCTCGACGTCGTGGAGGCTCCGGCCGGGGTGCACGCGGCGCTCGGTCGCCTGCTCGACCGTGTCGCGGTCGTCGATGACGTCGAGGCGGCGCGCGCCCTGGTCGAGCGGATGCCGGCGGTCGTCGCGGTGACGCGCGACGGCGACCTGGTCGGTGGCCACTACGTGGCCGGGGGTTCGCAGGACGTCCCGAGCCTCATCGAGGTCCAGGCCGCGGTCGACCACGCCGGTGAGAGCCTCCGCGAGGTCGCTGCCCGTCGCGACGAGCTGGACGTGGAGGTCGCCGACCTGACGGTGCAGCGCGACGAGGCCAAGCAGCGCCTCGACGTCGCGGTCGCGAAGCGCCGCGAGTCGGAGGCGAAGTCGAACGCCCTGACCGAGAAGCTCGCCCAGCTCGGGTCGACCGTCAAGGCGGCCAAGGACGAGGCGACCCGCGTCGCGGCCGCGATCACGACGGCGCAGAAGGCGCGCGACGACGCGGCCTCCGGTCTCGTCGAGCTCGAGCAGCGCCTCGCGGACGCCGAGGAGGCGCCCGAGGACGAGCCGGACAACAGCGCGAGGGAAGAGCTCGCCGAGGCGGCTCGGGCGAGCCGCGCCGCGGAGACCGACGCGCGGCTGGCCCTGCGGACGAGCGAGGAGCGGGCTCGCGCGATCTCTGGCCGCGCGGCCGGTCTGCGTCGCCGGGCGAGCGAGGAGCGCGCCGCCCGCGAGCGCGACCGCGTACGCCGCGAGCGGCTGCGTCGTGAGGGCGCTGCCGCGCGTGCCGTCGGTGAGGCCGCGCAGGTCGTGCTGGAGCACGTGGCGGTGTCGCTCGCTGCGGCCAAGAAGTCGCGCGACGAGATCATGCAGGCGCGTGCGGGACGCGACCAGCAGCTGGCCGACGTACGCCGTCGGCTCCGCGACCTGTCCGTCGACCTTGCGCGGCTGACCGACTCCGTCCACCGTGACGAGGTCGCCCGGACCGAGCAGCGGCTCCGTATCGAGGCGCTCGAGCAGCGGGCGCTGGACGAGATCGGTGTCGAGGTCGACACGCTGGTCGCCGAGTACGGCCCCGAGACGCTCGTCCCCGTACCCCGTCCTGTCGATGCGGACGAGGATGAGCCCGACCCGGAGCCGGTGCCGTTCGTCCGCGCCGAGCAGGAGAAGCGGCTGCGCGTGGCCGAGAAGTCGCTCGCTCTCCTGGGCAAGGTCAACCCCCTGGCGCTGGAGGAGTTCTCGGCGCTGGAGGAGCGGCACAAGTTCCTGTCCGAGCAGCTCGAGGACCTGCGCAAGACCCGCAAGGACCTCCTCGACATCGTCATCGAGGTCGACCAGCGCGTGGAGCAGGTGTTCACCAGCGCCTGGCACGACGTCTCCCGCGAGTTCGAGGGGGTGTTCTCCCGGCTGTTCCCCGGAGGCGAAGGGCGCCTGATCCTCACCGACCCGTCCTCGATGCTCACGACGGGGATCGAGGTGGAGGCGCGGCCCCCGGGCAAGAAGGTGAAGCGGCTGTCGCTGCTGTCGGGTGGCGAACGGTCGCTGGTGGCGGTGGCGTTCCTCGTGGCGCTGTTCAAGGCGCGACCGAGCCCGTTCTACATCCTCGACGAGGTCGAGGCCGCGCTCGACGACACCAACCTCGGGCGTCTGCTGGAGATCTACGAGGAGCTGCGCGAGAACAGCCAGCTCATCGTCATCACCCACCAGAAGCGCACGATGGAGGTGGCCGACGCGCTCTACGGCGTGTCGATGCGCGGTGACGGCGTCTCCGCGGTGATCAGCCAGCGGATGCGCGAGGCCGAGCCCGCCTAGCCCCCGCTATCGTCGGCGCGTGAGCGCCACTCCTGAAGGTCCCTCGAGCCCGAGCCGCGACGACTTCCCGGTGCTGCGCCGCATCACCACGCGGTGGTCGGACGAGGACGTCTACGGGCACGTGAACAACGTGACCTACTACTCCTACTTCGACACCGCGGTCAATGGCTACCTGATCGACGCCGCCGGCACGGACATCCGCCGGCTCGATGCGATCGGACTCGTGGTCGAGACGGGCTGCCGATTCAAGCGCGAGCTCGGCTTCCCCGAGGACGTCGAGGTGGGCCTGGCGGTGGAGAAGCTCGGCACGTCCTCGATCGTCTACGAGATCGGGCTGTTCCAGGGCACCTCTCCCGAGCCGGCGGCGATCGGGCGGTTCGTGCACGTCTACGTGACTCGCGCCGACCGGACGGTCACCCCGGTGCCGGACGTCATCCGTGCGGCGGTCGCTCCGCTGGTGCGGGGTTGATCGCCGCGCGCTCGTAGACGATCTCGAGCCCGTCCTCGTCGTCCCACTGCTCGCCGACCTCGACGAACCCGTACGGCAGGGCGAGATCGCGCGAGACGGTGTTGTGCGGGCCGATCGTGACGCGGACGACGCGCACCCTCGGATCCGCGTCGGCGCGGGCGAGCAGCGCCTCGAGCGCAGCCCGCGCGTAGCCGCGCCGTCGGAGCTCCGGATCCACCTCGTAGCCGATCTCGACCATCCCGTCGGAGTCGGGTGGACCGTGGAAGCCCGCCCGGCCGACCGCGCGCTCTGCGTCCTCGTCCCACATGACGCCGGTGACCCACGCGGCGCTGGAGGGATCGGTGACGACCTGATCGGCACGCATCGCCCAGATCCTGCGGAAGGTCGGGCTGACGAACGCCGGGGACAGCGGGACCGGCGCCGTCGCGTCAGCCGCGTCGAGGTCGCCGTCGGCGAGAGCGCGGAGGGTCTCGGGGGACAGCTGGATGATGCGGACACGGGGGAGGGGCACCGGGCGATCGTAGGCGGTGCGTGGCGGGCCTCAGAGCCGTTTTCGGATCGGCCGGCTCCGCAGGTAGGCGGCGACGTCGTCCCAACGGTCGTCGGCGTTGGAAAACTCGACGTAGTCGCGTGCGCGGCGTAGCCAGTCGAGGGTGCTGGGGCGCAGGCCAGCCAGCCCGTGCTCGATGTCGCCTGCACCGAGCGGAGCCTCGTCCCCCGTCTCGAGTGCACGGTCGATCGCTCGGTCGGCGGCCCGCTCGACGAGGGCACGCAGATCCGCTCCGGAGAAGAACTCGGTCCGCCCGGCCACACGAGCGGTGCTGCCCGGCTCGGCGTGGACATCACGAAGCAGTCGTTCCAGGATCATCTCGCGGGCACGCGCGTCTGGCGGAGGGACGAACACGTGCCGATCGAACCGGCCTGGTCGGACGAGCGCAGTGTCGACGTCCCACGGTGCGTTGGAAGCACCCATCACGAGGATGTCGGTGGTATCGCTGCCGACCCCGTCCATCACCTGGAGCAGCACGTTGGTCAAGCGTCGCGCGGAGTCTCCCTCCGCGCGGTGGCGCTTGTAGGCCAGGGCGTCCAGCTCGTCGATGAACACGACGCAGGGGGCAAACGCCCGTGCGTGGGCGAACGCGTCGGCGAGGTTGCGCTCCGATGCCCCGAAGTAGGGGGAGACGACGTCCTCGATCCGGATCGGGATGAAGGGCAGCCCGCACTCGCCGGCCACCGCGCGCGCCATCAGCGTCTTGCCGCAACCTGGAGGTCCATAGAGCAGGACACCGCCGCCGCCGTGTCGGCCGTACTTCGCGTAGAGGTCGGGCCGGACGTAGGGCATCACGATCATGCGGTGCAGGAGCTTCTTCAGGTCTTCTAGGCCACCGACGTCGCTGAAACGGACCACCTCCGCCGGCTCGGCCGGGGCATCTCCGGAGGGGGCGAGTGCCGTCGCGATGCGCGACTCGAGATCCGACAGCCCTTCGATCTGGCCCCCGCCGCGCGCGACCTCGAGGCACCCGCGCGCGACGCCGAGGTGGCCGAGCGTGAGGGCGAGATCGGCGGCCACCAAGGCTTCTTCGGGAGGAAGGGTATGCGCCGCGAGCAGGCGCGCGTACACCTCGAGTGCCGCGTCGTCGTCGCCGTCGGCGCGCAGTGCCTCGGCCAGGAGGAGCAGGAGGGTCTCGTTGTCCGGGCTGGCCTCGAGCGCGGCGCGCAGTCCCGTGATGCGCGCGTGCCCCGAGGTGGTCACCGCGCCCTCCTCTTCACCCAGGCCGTGAGGACCGCCGGGAGCGCCCAGCTGTACACAAGGAAGGCGACCCACACGGCCGCCACGGTGATCTGAACCGGCTCGGGCATCGTCGCCCGGACCAGCGCGAAGGCGACGTAGGTGACCAGCCACACCTGCCACCAGGCGAAGCGGCTCAACAGTCGCAGTGGCCACATCACGGGGAGCATCGCGATCGCGGCCTGCCGCGCTGCGAGGGCCAGCTCCCGATCGTCGAGGTTGCTCGCCGCCGCCCGGCGCATGCTGCGGACCGCCGTCTCCTGGTCACCGAGCGCTGAGGCGGCGACGGCATCGAGCTGGAGTGCCTCCGGGTTGTCGGGCTCCTCGGCGAGCACGCGGCGCGCCAGATCACGCGCCTCCTCCCAGGCCTTGCGGCCCACCGCGATGCGCGCCCGCAGCAGGGTGAGATCCAGAGCCTCAGGGTCGAGCTCGCGTGCCTGAGCGACCTGACGGTCGGCCTCAGCGAGCCGCTTCTCGTCGACGAGGAACGCGCCGTACCGGGTGCGTATCGCCAGGTCGGACGGGCACAGGGCGAGAGCACGCTGGAAGTGTCGCTCGGCTTCCTTGGGGCGCCTGGAGAAGTCAGCGGCCTGCGCGGCGTAGAAGTGCAGCGGACCGCTGTCGGGGTCGATCTCGAGGCCTCGGAGCGCTACCTCGTACCCTTCTTGGCGACGTCCGAGGCGGATCAGCGCGAGCGAGCGGAGCTCGAAGGCGCGAGCCTGGTCGGGTTCCGACGCGCCCTCGGCGAGGAGGTCCAGGCAACGCTGCGGGTTGCCGACGTCCAGCCAGTGCTCTGCCATCGCCAATGGGTCGCTCGTGCTCGTCATGGGCGGAGCGTAGTGACTCACCTCTCACCGCCGGACCCCGACCCACGCCGCGCCGAGATGCCCGGCGCGACCTGTGCCCGGTTGGCGCCACGTGACGCAGGTCATGTCCGAGGCGTGGTGTCCGAGGACGCGGCTGCCCCTCTCGTGTGAGAGCCTGATCGAGTCCGTTTTAGACCGAATCTTGGGGGTCGTCCTGTGTCGCCGGTCGTCGTCATCGTGCCCGTCATGCTGATCATCGTGGCAGCGGCCGTCATGCTCGGCGCAGTGCTCGCCTACCCGTACCGAGGGAAGCACGTGCCGTCGTCCGTGTGGGGCGCGGAGAGCATCGACCGGCTTCTCGTGGCGATCGCGGACCGGCTCGACATCGGTCGGCACCCCGAGGCCGAGGTCGCCGAGGTCGCCGACGCGTCAGGTCAGCGTCGACCAGGCTGAGGCGATCCACGGCACCGCCAGGCTGAAGGTCGGCACCAGCACCACGACGGCGGCGACGACGTAGCAGGTGAGCGCCTCGACGCGACCCGCAGGTGCGGCGGCGCTGACCTCGTTCTCGAGCCGGTCCATCCGGCGTACGAGCGTGCTGCTCGCTCCGAGCGCCCCGGCAGGGGCGGGGCGGGTGCCGAGCTTGACGAGCGCACGCGCCAGCGGCGTGGTGCCCGCGCGGCGCCTCGCGTGGTCGTCGGCGAGCAGCTCCACCAGGACACGCGTGCTCTCGAGCGCCGCCTCGGTCCGCAGCACCCGCGGGAAGGCCCGGTGCAGAGCCGAGAACGTGTCCACCACGACGTCGTGCCGTGCCCGGAGGTGGGCGCGCTCGTGCGCGAGGACGGCGTCGAGCTCCGCCGGGTCGAGCGAGTCGAGGGTCCCTCGGGAGACCACGACACGCGCGTCGAGGCCAGGGACGCAGTAGGCGAAGGGCTCGTGGGCGTCGAGGATGCGGACCGAGCGGCCCGCGTCGTCGCGGGTGCCGACAAGATCCACCATCGCGCGGTGTCGCCGGCGGGTCGTGCGCACCTCGGCGGCCACACTGAGGAACGACCACACCGTCCGGGCGACGACGACGACGGTGAGCCCGAGGAAGGCGACGTGCAGCACCATCCGTGCCACGCCGGGCTCGGGGTTCGGGGCGCCTTCGTGGACGACCAGCCACAGCGACGCGGACAGCCCGGCGCCGACGACGGCGAGGATCGCGGCGAGCGCGAGCGCCTGCCAGAGGACGACGGCCGCCCGCGGCGCGCGATAGGGCCAGTCCATCCGCGCGAGCATCGCGGGGACGGGCTGAGCCAGCGCGAGACCGATCAGCCCGAGCAGGAGCGGGGTGGTCATGAGCTCGTGGCCGGCGTCTCCGGAGGCTGCGTCGCCTCGATGCGCGCGAGAGCCTCGCGCAGAGCTCGGGCGTCGTCGTTGCTGGCGGTCTCGGCGAAGTGCACCAGCGCCGCCGTACGGTCGTCTCCGGCCGAGGCCAGGACCTCGTGCAGCAGCGTGGCGGTGAGCTCGTCACGACCGACGGTGGGCGCGTAGGTAAACGCGCGTCCGCTCCGGTCACGGTCGACGACACGCTTGCGGGCGAGCCGGTCGAGGATCGTCGTGACCGTCGTGTAGGCCAGGTCCCTGCGGGGGGTCAGAAGGTCCAGGACCTCGCGTCCGGTCAGGGGGGTGGCGGACTCCCAGAGGAGGTCCATCACCTCGCGCTCGAGCTCGCCCAGTCGTGCCATGGCTCAAGGGTACCGGGGGGCTACGACTCTGTGTCGTACCCCACCTGCTGATCTACGACACTGCGTAGTAGCGTTTCTCCTACAGAGCGTCGTCGACGGTCTGGCGAGGACTCGCCGGATTCGCCGCCCACCGGCTCCGGATTTAGCCTGACGATTGATCGAGCCTTGAGGGGCACCATGGAAGCACTCGAGATCGCACGGTGGCAGTTCGGGATCACCACCGTGTACCACTTCTTCTTCGTACCGATCACCATCGGACTGTCATTTCTCGTCGCAGGCCTCGAGCTGGCCTGGGTGCGCACGCGCAACGAGAAGTGGCTCCGTCTGACGAAGTTCTTCGGCAAGATCTTCCTGATCAACTTCGCGATGGGCATCGTGACCGGCATCGTGCAGGAGTTCCAGTTCGGGATGAACTGGTCCGACTACTCGCGGTTCGTCGGTGACATCTTCGGTGCGCCGCTCGCCGTCGAGGGCCTGCTGGCGTTCTTCCTCGAGTCGACATTCCTCGGCATCTGGATCTTCGGGTGGGACAAGCTCTCGCCCGCGCTGCACAACGCCTGCATGTGGATCGCCGCTGTCGGCACCGCGCTGTCGGCCTACTTCATTCTCGCGGCCAACTCCTTCATGCAGAACCCGGTCGGCTACACGTTCAACGCCGAGCGCGGACGCGCGGAGCTCGAGAGCTTCACCGACGTCCTCACCAACAAGGTCGTGCTCATCACGGTCCCGCACACGCTGTTCGGTGCCTTCATGGTCGCCGGCGGGCTGATGGCCGCGGTGTCGATGTGGTGGCTGATCCGCCGCAAGCCCGCGGACGCCGACGCCTTCCGATCCACCCTGCGCCTCGGAGCGGTCACTCTGCTCGTCGCGGGCCTTGGCACGATCGTCACCGGCGACATCCAGGGCAAGATCATGACCGAGGTGCAGCCGATGAAGATGGCGGCTGCAGAGGCCCTGTACGAGGATGCCCAGCCCGCGCCGTTCTCCGTGCTCACCATCGGGTCGCTCAGCGGTGACAAGCCGTTCTACCAGCTCGAGGTGCCGCACGTGCTGTCCTACCTCGCGACGGGCACGTGGGACGGTGAGGTGCGCGGCATCAACTCGCTCCAGGCCGAGTACGAGGAGACGTACGGCCCCGGCAACTACAAGCCGTACATCCCCGTCACCTACTGGAGCTTCCGCCTGATGATCACGTGCGGTGGTCTGGCGATGGCGATCGGCGCGTGGATGCTCTGGTCGACCCGCGGGGGTCGTGTGCCGCGTGGCGACAAGCGCTGGCCGATCTGGCTCGCCGTCGCCTCGATGCTCCTTCCGCTCCTCGCGAACTCCTTCGGCTGGATCTTCACCGAGATGGGTCGTCAGCCCTGGATCGTCTTCAGCCTGATGCCGACCGAGGCCGGAGTGTCGCCCAACGTCGGCGCCGGCACGGTGCTCACGTCCTTGATCGTCTTCACCCTCGTCTACGGCGTTCTCGCGGTGATCGAGGTCAAGCTGCTCCTGGCAGCCGTCAAGAAGGGGTTGCCCGAGGTGGACCCGGACAACGAGACAGGCAAGCAGCCCGACGACCGCCCGATGGCGTTCGCGTACTGAGAGGAGAGGGATCATGGAACTCACCACCATCTGGTTCTGCGTCATCGCGTTCCTCTTCATCGGCTACTTCGTGCTCGAGGGATTCGACTTCGGTGTCGGGATGCTGCTGCCGATCCTCGGCCGCAACGACCGCGAACGCCGCACGATGATCAACACGATCGGCCCGCTCTGGGACGGCAACGAAGTCTGGTTGATCGTCGCCGGCGCGAGCATCTTCGCCGCGTTCCCCGAGTGGTACGCCACCTTGTTCAGCGGGTTCTACCTCCCGCTGCTGCTGATCCTGGTGGCGCTGATCGTGCGCGGGGTCGCCTTCGAATACCGCCACCAGCGCGACGACGCGACCTGGAAGAGCCGCTGGGACGCCGCGATCATCTTCGGCTCCTTCGTCCCGGCCCTGCTGTGGGGTGTCGCGTTCGGCAACATCGTCCGCGGCGTCGAGATCGACGCCGACAAGAACTACGTCGGCGGCTTCTTCGACCTCCTCAACCCGTACGCGCTGCTGGCGGGCGTGGTCATGCTGACGCTGTTCCTCACCCACGGCGCCAACTTCCTCGCCCTCAAGACCAGCGGCATCATCCACGAGCGGGCGCGGGCGTTCTCGCTCAAGATCGGCCTCGTCGCCGCGGTGCTGGCCGTCGCATTCCTGCTCTGGACCTGCCTCGACCACGACAAGGTCTGGGTCTGGGCCCTGTCCGGGCTCGCGGCGCTGACGTTCGTGGGCGGCCTGCTCGCAGCCTGGGCACGGCGCGACGGCTGGGCGTTCATGGGGACGATGGCCGCGATCGGTCTCGCCGTGATGTCGCTGTTCGTGGCGCTGTTCCCGGACGTGATGCCGTCCACCCTCGATCCGGCCTACAGCCTGACGACGGAGAACGCGGCCTCCACCGACAAGACGCTCACCATCATGAGCTGGGTGGCCGTGGTGTTCGTCCCGATCGTGATCGGCTACCAGGCGTGGAGCTACTGGGTGTTCCGCAAGCGGATCAGCGTCGACTCGATCGCGGTCGAGGACGACGAGCACCTGCACTCGCCGGTATGACAACCCTGAACGTACGGACCGCCTCGTCGCCGCCGCTCGACCCCCGCCTCGTCCGGCGGTCGCGGGCGGTCCGTACCTACCTCGCCGCCAGCGTCGTGATCGCGACGGCGATGGCGGCGCTGGTCGTTGGCCAGTCGTGGCTCATCGCCCGGGTCGTCTCGGAGGGGTTCGAGCGGTCGGGACTGGTCGACGTCGTCACCGCCGCCGTGCTGGCACTGGCTGCGGTGATCCTCACCCGCGCCGTGCTCGGCTGGCTCCACGCGGTCGTGTCGGCACGCGCGGCGGCACGGGTGAAGGTGCAGCTGCGCGAGGAGGTGGTCGGCCGGCTTCTCGACGGTGCGCCCCACCACGGGGCTCGCCCGGAGTCGAGCCACGTCGTCACACTGCTCGGGCCCGGCATGGACAAGCTCGACACCTACTTCGCGCGCTACCTCCCACAGCTCGCGCTGGCTCTCACCGTGCCGGCGGTGGTGGTCGTCGCGGTGTTCGTGGCCGACCCGTTGTCGGGGATCACGATCGCCGTGACGCTCCCGCTCATCGTGGTGTTCATGGTGCTGGTCGGCTACATGACGCGTGACCGGACCGAGCGGCGGTGGCGCGCGATGGTCCGGCTCAGCCACCACTTCGCCGACGTGCTCGACGGACTCGTCGTGCTCAAGGTCTTCGGGCGCTCGCGCAACCAGACCGAGGGCATCGCCGAGGTGGGCGAGCGCAACCGCAAGGAGACGATGGGTGCCCTGCGCCTCGCCTTCCTGTCGTCGTTCGTGCTCGAGCTCGTCGCAACGATCTCTGTCGCCCTCGTCGCCGTGTCGATCGGTCTGCGGATCGTCGAGGGCCACCTCTCGCTGATGACTGGTCTGTTCGTCCTCGTGCTCGCGCCGG
Source organism: Mumia sp. zg.B17 (assembly GCF_019550915.1). Classification (GTDB taxonomy): domain Bacteria; phylum Actinomycetota; class Actinomycetes; order Propionibacteriales; family Nocardioidaceae; genus Mumia. Next base: position 183,110 of record NZ_JAHWCI010000005.1, on the reverse strand, counting down.
AGGCCTACCTGCCGATCCGCCAGGTCGGCGCCCACTTCCACGACTCGGCCGAGGGGCAGGCGGTCGCCGACGACGTTTACGCGATCCTCGACGACCAGGACGTCGCCGTCCGCCGGACCGTCGCACCGGACCTCGGCGGCGCAACGATCGTCGTGGACGACGTCTCCGTGTCCTACCCGGGGCGTACGACACCCGCTCTCGCGCCGACGTCGTTGGTGCTCGAACCAGGACGCGTGCTCGCCGTCACCGGCTCGTCGGGGTGCGGCAAGAGCACCCTGGTCGATGTGCTGATGGGATTCGTCGCCCCCACCACCGGCCGTGTCACCGTCCGTGCGGCCGACGGAACGACGTACGACCTCGCAGACATCGACCTCGCCTCGTGGCGTTCGCGCATGGCCTGGGTGCCGCAGGTGCCCGGTCTGCTGTCGGGGACCGTCGCCGGCAACGTCCGTCTGGGGGCGCGTGACGCCTCCGACGACGAGGTCGCCGAGGCGCTCCGCGACGCCGGCGCGCCCGATCTCTCGCCGCAGCGCGAGGTCCACGAAGGCGGGGCCAACCTGTCGGCGGGGGAGCGGCGGCGTCTGGCCGTCGCCCGGGCGCTGCTGCGGGTACGCCGAGCAGGAGCGACCGTGATGCTGCTCGACGAGCCCACCGCCGGCCTCGACACCGCGGCCGAGGAGGACGTACGACGAGCGCTGCGCGCCGCCGACGTCACCGTGCTGGTCGTGGCGCACCGCCGCGCACTCGTCGACGACGCCGACCGGGTCGTACCCCTCGTGCCCGCGGGGATGGCGGCATGACCACCGCGCGCCGCCAGCTGGTCCTCGGCGGCTTCTTCGGGCTGCTCGCGAGCCTCAGCTCGATCGGGCTGCTCCTCGTCTCCGCCTGGCTGATCTCGCGTGCGGCCCAGCACCCGCCCGTGCTCTATCTCATGCTCGCGATCGTCTCCGTGCGGGCGTTCGGGATCGCGCGCGCCGCGCTGCGCTACGTCGAGCGGCTCTACACCCACGACGGCGCCCTGCTTGTGGGCACCTCGATCCGGCTCGCGGTCTATGAGCGGCTGGAGCGGCTGTCGCCCTCGACGCTCGCCGCGGGCCGACGCGGGGAGAGGATCGCTCGGATCGTCTCCGACGTCGACGCGATCCAGGACCGGATCGTCCGGGCGACCATCCCGCGGGCCGTGACCGCGGTCTCGTCGGCGATCGTGGTCGGGTTCGTCCTCGCGATCTTCCCCCGCGGCGGCCTCGTGCTGGCTGCGGCGGTGGTCGTGGCGTGGGTCGGCGTCCTCGTCGCCGTACGGACCGGAGGGAGTCGTTCCAACGCGGCGACCGCCGGGCTGCGCGGTGAGCTCGCCGCCGAGGTCGCGGAGACGCTGCGCACCTCGCGCGACCTCGTGGCGTACGGTGCCGCCGAGGATGCCCGTGCCACGGTCGCGCGCACGGGGGAGAGGCTCGCGGAGACCGAGCGCCGTGCCGCCTTCCTCGACGGACTCGGCGTCATGGTCGTCCGGATCTGTCTCGGCGTCGCGACGTGCCTGATCGCATGGGCGGGTGTGGCCGCCGTCGCCGACGGCGCCCTGAGCCCGGTCCTGCTCGCCGTGGTCGTCCTCGCCCCGGTGGCGCTCGCCGAGCCGCTCGAGGGCCTGAGCGCGATCGAGCAGCAGGCGCAACGGTCGGCAGCCTCCCGGCGACGCATCGACGAGCTGGTCGCCGCTCACGACGACGTGGTGGATCCGGAGCACCCTGCACCCGACCCCGCCGGGTTCGACCTCCACCTGCGCGACGTCGCCCTCGGGTGGGGTGAGGGCGAGGATCTCGTCCGTGGCCTCGACCTGGACCTCCCAGAGGGTGCGGTCGTCGCGGTCTCGGGACCGAGCGGGTCGGGCAAGTCGACCCTCGCCGCGGTGCTCCTGAGGCTCGCCGCACCGAGGGCGGGCACGATCACCCTCGGCGGTACGCCGATCGACGCGCTGACCGGTGACCAGGTCCGCCAGGTGGTGGCGACCCTCCGCCAGGACGAGCACGTCTTCGACACCTCGATCCGAGAGAACCTGAGGATCGCCGACCCGCAGGCCGACGACCGTACGCTCCTGGCCGCCCTCGACGCGGCGGGTCTCGGGGCCTTCGTCGCAGGGCTGCCCGACGGTCTCGACACCGAGGTGGGGGAGAACGGCGGCCGCCTCTCCGGCGGGGAGAGGCAGCGTCTGGGACTGGCCCGGCTGCTGCTCGGAGGGCACCGCGTCCTCGTGCTCGACGAACCCACCGAGCACCTCGACGCGGCGACCGCCGAGGCCCTGCTGCGCGACCTCGTCGCGCTCGCCCCGGAGCGCTCCATCCTGCTCGTCAGCCACGACGAGCGAGCGCTCGCGGCCGCGTCGCACGTCGTCCGGATCGGCGAGCCCACTAGGATCAGGGATCGTGTCTGACACCACCACGCTCTACGTCTTCATCGGTCTCGCCGTCGCCGTCCTCCTGATCGGAGGGATCGCCGCCTTCGTGGTCGGCTCGCGGGGCAAGGCCCTGCCGCCGGCCGACACCGTCGACCGCCGTCTCGACGACCTCCGCGAGCGCCCCGAGCAGGAGCCTGCACCGACCGGTGACGGGGTGGAGCCCGTGCTTCCCGAGCCGGGCGAGATCGACGAGTCCGACACCGGCAACGAGCCCGGAGCCGTCGCGACCGCTCCGACCGCGCCGGGACCCGCGATCGAGGAGCCCGCGCCCGCCGCGGGCCGGTTGGTCCGGCTCCGTACCCGGCTCGCCCGCTCCCAGTCCTCGCTCGGCAAGAGCCTGCTCGCACTCCTCGGCCGTGACCGTCTCGACGAGGACACCTGGGAGGAGATCGAGGACACGCTCCTGACCGCCGACGTGGGCGTTGCGCCGACGCAGGAGCTCGTCGAGCGCCTCCGCACCCGGATCCGGGTCGAGGGTGTCGCCGACCCCGCGGTCGCCCGGTCGATCCTGCGCGAGGAGCTCGTGACGCTGGTCGACCCGTCGTACGACCGCAGCATCGCCGCCAAGGGTGTCGACGGCGCCCCCGGCGTGGTGCTCGTGGTGGGCGTCAACGGCACCGGCAAGACCACGACCGTCGGGCGGCTCGCACGCGTGCTGATCGCCGACGGCGACAGTGTCGTGCTCGGCGCCGCGGACACCTTCCGCGCCGCGGCCGCCGACCAGCTCCAGACCTGGGGCGAGCGCGTCGGTGTCCCGACCGTCCGTGGTCCCGAGGGCGGCGATCCCGCCTCGGTCGCGTTCGACACCGTCAAGACCGGCAAGGAGGGCGGCTACGACACCGTCGTCATCGACACCGCCGGCCGCCTCCACACCAAGGCCGGCCTGATGGACGAGCTCGGCAAGGTCAAGCGGGTCATCGAGAAGCAGGCACCGGTCACCGAGGTGCTGCTCGTCATCGACGCGACCACCGGTCAGAACGGCCTGACGCAGGCTCGGGTCTTCGCCGAGGTCGTCGACGTCACCGGGATCGTGCTCACCAAGCTCGACGGCACCGCCAAGGGCGGGATCGTCATCGCCGTACAGCGAGAGCTCGGGGTCCCCGTCAAGCTCGTGGGGCTCGGAGAGGGCGCCGACGACCTGGCGCCGTTCGTGGCCGACGAGTTCGTGGACGCGCTCCTGTCCTGACCCACCCGGTCCCCGACCGCCCGTCCCCGTCCCCGATTTGTGCAGTTGAGCAAGGAATCCGGGGACGCAAACCCGTACCAACTGCACAAATCGGGGACGGGACGGGGCGGGGTCAGCGTGCGCGGGCGAGGAACCGCTTGAGGAGGGGCCCGGCGGTCTGAGAGCCGGACTCGCCCGTCTCGACGAACACCGCGACCGCGAGGTCGCCCTTGGTCGCCACCATCCAGGCGTGAGTCTTCACCGGTGAGCCGTACTCGGCCGTCCCCGTCTTGGCGCCGACCTCACCGCCGAGCCCTGCGAGCGCGCGGCCGCTGCCGTCGGTGACGACGCGGCGCATCAGCGCACGGAGCTGGCGGGCCTCGGCGGGTTCGAGCGTGGACTCGACCTTGGGCGCCTCGCGATCGGGGAGCAGCACGGGCACGACCGTACGGCCGGCGGCGACCGACGCGGTCACGGTCGCCATCGTGAACGGCGAGGCGAGCACCTTGCCCTGGCCGATCATCGACGCCGCGTGCTCGGTCGTGGGTGCCTCGGTGGGAACGGAGCCGAAGTAGGACGGGAAGCCCAGGTCCTGGTCGACGCCCATCCCGAGCGAGGCCGCGGCGGAGGCGAGGTCGCTCTGCGCCACCCTGTCCCGCAGCCCGATCATCGACGTGTTGCACGACTGCGCAAAGGCCTCGGTGAACCGGATGCGGCCGAGCGAGCTGCTGGGGTAGTCGTCGTAGTTCTTGAACGACTTGCCGTTCACGACGGTCGTCGCGGGGCACGGCGTGGTCGTCGTCGGGTCGACACCGGCGCGCAGCGCGGCGAGCGCGGTCGTGATCTTGAACGTCGAGCCCGGGGCGTACTGCCCGGTGGTCGCGATCGCCTGTCCTGCGGCACCCGGGCCCGTCGCCGCGGCCAGCACAGCGCCGGTCGAGGGCTTGATCGCCACCAGCGCGCTGGCCGGCTTCGTCCCGGCGAGCACCTCCTCGGCGAGGATCTGCAGACGCTGGTCGAGCGTCGTGCGCAGCGGCTCACCGGGGACCGGCGCCTGCTCGTACGCCGGCACGTCCTTGATCGACGGGGACGGGTTCGCCGGGTCGGACACGGCGTCGCTGACGATGTCGACGACGTAGCCGTCGCGACCGCGCAGCTGCTCGTCGTAGCGCAGCGCGAGCCCCGACAGACCGGTGAGGTCGCCGGTGGACAGACGTCCGTCGCTCTTGTCGATGAGCTCCTTGGTCGCCTCGCCGACCGAGCCGAGGATGGCGGAGGCGAAGGTCCGGGTCGGCGCCAGCGGCAGCGTGTCACCAAGGATCTTCGCTCCGAAGACCGACTCGGGGTCCCCGTTGGGTGCTCGCTGCTCGGCACGCAGCACGATCGCCTCCACGAACGCCTTGGGACCCGCCGCCGCGACCTCGGCGGCGTAGTCGTCCGCGTCGATGCCGAGGATCCGCGCCAGCGCGCGGGCAGACGACTGCTGGCGGGCCGCGGGGACGGCCGTCTTGTCGATCCCGATGCGCTGGACGGAGCGCTCGGTGACCAGGACGGTCCCCGAGCCGCCGAGGATGTCTCCGCGCTGCGCCGGCACGGTGCGTACGCGCAGACGCTGGCCCTCGGCGAGGTCCGGGGCGACCAGCGACGGCGACCAGGCGACCGTCCAGGTGTCGTCGGCACGACGCATCTCGGCCTTTGTCTCGTACTCCCAGGCGACGTCGGGCCCGAACTCCCAGCGGTAGGCGAGGGTGGCGGTCGCCGTCTCGTCCTCCTCGGCGACGCCCTTCACCGAGACGGTCGGCCGGAGGTCGTCGAGGCCCTTGGTGATCTGCGTCAGCTCGGCGCCCGCGGCGGAGTCGTCGATCTCGACGCCGGAGAGGTCGAGGCTCGAGAGACCCTCGGCGAGCTGCTCGGCCTCCGGCTCGGCCGGCGAGCCGCTGCAGGCGCCGAGCACGCCGGCGCCCAGCACGGTGGCCAGGGCGAGGGTCACACGACGGCGGGCGGACGAGGGGGAGAAGGCCATGCCCTCATCCTCACCCGCCGGAGGTTCATCGGTCGACAAGAGCGGCCGGGTGGGACGGAGCGTCGTTGAAACTCAGGCGTAACACAACCTGGTCAAGTGTCACCTCCATGAAACACAGCGTCGCTCGACCGGAAACGAACCGCCGCGAATCTGAACGCAACGAAGCCGACCCGGACACTGCCGTTCGAGCGCCGGTCACGTCTCAGATACCTAATCCCCTGGAGGTTCCATGGACACCGGCCACGCAGCCTGGATCCTGACCTCCGCGTCGCTCGTGCTCCTGATGACGCCGGCCCTGGCGCTCTTCTACGGCGGGATGACGCGGACCAAGTCCATCCTCAACATGATGATGATGTCCTTCAGCGCCATGGGCGTCGTCATGGTCGTCTACGTGTTGTGGGGCTACTCGATGTCCTACGCCTCCGGCGGCGAGGACAGCATCGGTGGCTTCTTCGACAACCCGTTCACCCTGTTCGGGCTGCGCGACGTCTCGGGCACCGACTACCTGACCGTCGCCTTCCAGGCGACGTTCGCCATCATCACGGCGGCCCTGATCAGCGGTGCGCTGGCCGAGCGCGTGAAGTTCTCCTCGTGGCTGCTGTTCCTGCCGCTGTGGGTCACGCTCGCCTACTTCCCGCTCGCGCACATGGTCTGGGGTGGCGGCTTCCTCTCCGGAAGCGCCGACGGCCTGGCCGCGGCCATCTTCGGCACCACCGACGGCGCCGCGACGATCGCCCCCATCGACTACGCCGGCGGTACGGTCGTCCACATCAACGCCGGTATGGCGGCGCTCGTCCTGGTGCTGCTGATCGGCAAGCGGAGGGGCTTCGGCAAGGAGCCGACCCGCCCGGGCAACCTCCCGCTGACGATGCTGGGTGCCGGCCTCCTGTGGTTCGGCTGGTTCGGCTTCAACGTGGGCTCGTACGTGTCGGTGCCCGACGAGCCGATCAGCGCCGGTGCGGAGGGCTTCGTCGAGAACACCATCGCCTACGCCACCGCGTTCTCCGGTGAGACCGGTCTCGTGTGGGTCAACACCTCCGTCGCCGCTGCGGCGGCCATCATCGGCTGGCTCGTCGTGGAGAAGATCCGTGACGGCAAGGCCACCTCGCTCGGTGCCGCTTCGGGCATCGTCGCCGGCCTCGTCGCCATCACCCCGGCGTGTGGCGCGCTGAGCCCGATCGGCGCGATCGCCCTCGGCATCGTCGCGGGTGGCCTCTGCGCCCTCGCGGTCGGCCTGAAGTTCCGGTTCGGCTACGACGACTCGCTCGACGTGGTGGGCGTCCACCTGGTCGGCGGCCTCGTCGGCACCCTCGGCATCGGGTTCCTCGCGGTCGAGGGCGGGCTGCTCTACGGAGACGGCATCAAGCTCTTCGTCGTCCAGGCCGCGATCGCTGCCTTCGCCATCCTCTGGTCGGGTGTCTTCACGCTGCTCATCGGCCTGGCCATCAAGGCGGTCATGGGCTGGCGCGTCGCCGAGGAGGACGAGGTGGAGGGCATCGACCTGGCCGAGCACGGCGAGTCGGGGTACGACCTCGCACCCGCGTCGGGCGTCGCCCGTCCCGTCACGGCGGCTACGCTGACCACCACCCCCGAAGGAGCCAAGGCATGAAGCTCGTGACCGCGGTGATCAAGCCGCACAAGTGGGAAGAGGTCCGCGAGGCCCTCGAGACCTTCGGCATCACCGGCATGACCGTGACGGAGGCCAGCGGCTACGGCCGTCAGAAGGGTCACACCGAGGTCTACCGTGGCGCCGAGTACGACGTCTCGCTCGTCCCCAAGATCCGGGTCGAGATCGTGACCGAGGACGAGGACGTCAAGGACGTCGTCGACGTGGTCGTGAAGTCGGCCGCGACTGGCAAGATCGGTGACGGCAAGGTCTGGGTCGTCCCGGTCGAGTCCGTCGTCCGGGTCCGTACCGGAGAGACGGACGAGGCGGCGCTCTGACCGAGGAGCTCAGCGCACGGCGCCGGTCCAGGGCGGACGCCCTGGACCGGCGCTTGCGTGAGTGCTTCACCGAGGCCGCCTCAGACCTGCCTGAGGGCGAGCGGCACGGCCTCGCGCTGGTCGCGGTCGGCGGCTTCGGACGTGCCGAGATGTCGCCCTTCAGCGACGTCGACGTGGTCCTCGTCCATCGCGACGGCGCTTCGTCTGCGCTCGTCGCGCAGGTCGCCGAAAAGATCTGGTACCCGCTGTGGGACGGGGGCGTCACGCTGGACCACGCGGTCCGCAGCGCCGGCCAGATGCTGCAGACCGCCGACGAGGACTACCGCGCCGCGCTCGGGATGCTCGACGCGCGTGCGGTGGCGGGTGACGCCGCCGCGGTGGTCGCGCTGCGGTCGGAGATCCTCACCGCGTGGCGCCGTACGGCCCGTCGTCGCCTCCCCGAGCTGGGGCGCGCCACCCACGAACGCGTCGAGCGGCTCGGCTGGCTCGCGCAGTCGGCGGTGATGGACCTCAAGGAGTCAGGGGGTGGCCTGCGCGACGGGACGGTCATGCGTGCCCTGGTCGCCAGCTGGCTGGTCGACGTGCCGCACCGTGAGCTCGAGGCGCTCCGCGCGGCGTTGCTGGACGTCCGTGACGTCCTGCACGAGGTCGCGGCCCGTCCCACCGACCGGTTGACACCCGACCTCGTGCCGGAGGTCGCGTCCGTGATGGGCTACGCGCCCGACCAGCTGGACCTCCACGTGCGCGACCTCGGCCGCCGCACCGCTCACCTGGCGAACCGCACGTGGCGACGCGTCGATGCCCTGCTCGGGGAGCGTCCGCGCTCCCGCAGCGCCCCAGGTCCTCGCCTGGACCCGGTCGCGCCCGGGGTGGCGGTCGTCGGCGACGAGGTCGTGCTGACGGGGTCGCCCGATCCCGACGAGGACGCGCTCGTGGCGCTGCACGCCGTGGCGGAGTCCGCTCGGCGAGGCCTCCCGCTGGCTGCGGCCTCCGCGGCACGGCTCGCCCGGGGCGCGGTGCCGCCCGAACCGTGGCCCCCTGAGGCGCGTCGTCTGCTGGTCGAGGGGCTGACCGCCGGACGCGGACTGGTCACCGTGTGGGACGAGATCGACCTCGCGGGTCTGGTCGACCGCTGGCTGCCGGAGTGGGCGCCCCTGCGGCTGCGTGGCTCGTCGTCCCCGGTGCACCGGTTCACCATCGACCGGCACTCCGTCGAGACGGCCGTCGTCGCCTCCGGCCTCATGCGCACGGTCGCACGCCCGGACCTCCTGGCGGTGGCGGCCCTGCTCCACGACGTGGGCAAGGGACGCGAGGGCGACCACAGTGAGGTGGGAGCACCGATCGCGCGTGCGGTGGCGACGAGGTGGGGCTTCGGGGAGGCCGACGCCGACACGATCGAGGACCTCGTCCGGCGGCACCTCCTCCTGCCCACCATCGCGACGCGTCGTGACATCGAGGACCCCGACACGGCCGCGAACGTCGCCGCGCTCGTCGGCGACGCCGACCGTCTCGACCTCCTCCTCGCGCTCACCGAGTCCGACGCCCGCGCGACGAGCCCGCAGGCCTGGTCCGCGTGGCGGTCCGGGCTGATCCGAGGGCTCGCGGCGAAGGTGCGGGTCGTGCTCGGCGACGCCGCGGCGCTGGACGACCCCTCGTACGAGGGCTGGCCGGCGGGACTCGCGGTCCCGTCGAGGGTGCTGGGGGACGCGCCGTTCCTGGTCGACGTCGCCGGGCACCACGAGGGATCGCTGGTCCAGGTCACCGCACCCGACCGTCACGGGTTGCTCGCCGATCTCGCCGGCGCCCTCAGCGTCGCCGGTCAGCAGATCCGGTCGGCGCGGCTGGTCGAGCGCGACGGGACGACGACCAGCATCTGGGAGGTGGCCGGTCGAGACGTGGACGAGGCACGTCTCGTCCGCCGGATCCGGCAGGTGCTGGAGGGTCAGCTGTCGCTGGACGACCGTCTCGCTCCGTCGGGGGAGGGGCCGACGGAGCCTCTTCAGGTGATGCTCCACCACGACTCGTCGACCTCGGCGGTGGTCGAGGTGCGCGCTCAGGATCAGCGCGGCCTCGTGTGGGCCGTCGCGCGGACCATCACCCAGGAGGGCTACGGCATCCGCTCGGCCCACCTCTCGACCTTCGGGCCGCAGGCTCGAGACGTCTTCTACGTCGTCGACGGCGCGGGCGCCACGCTGAGCACGGAGCAGGCGGACGCGCTGGTCGAACGGCTGCGAGGGCTTCCGCTCTGACGGGCGCATCCGCCCTCGACGACGCGACGGGCGTACGGGCGGAGGGTCGCTTCGGGGCAGCCGTTAGGCTGGAACCCGCGCACGCCGCACGTCGCGGCTGTCACGACACCTGTGAGGAACGGCTGTCTTGTTCGACACACTCCAGAACCGCCTGCAGACCACCTTCCGCAACCTCCGCGGCAAGGGAAAGCTGTCCGAGGCCGACATCGATGCCACCGCCCGAGAGATCCGGGTGGCTCTGCTCGAGGCGGACGTCGCGCTGCCCGTGGTCAAGGAGTTCGTCGCCCGGGTCAAGGAACGCGCCCGTGGTGCTGAGGTCAGCCAGGCGCTGAACCCTGCCCAGCAGGTCATCAAGATCGTCAACGAGGAGCTCGTCGGCATCCTCGGTGGTGAGACCCGTCGGCTCAGGCTGGCCAAGAACCCGCCGACCGTGATCATGCTGGCCGGCCTCCAGGGCGCCGGCAAGACGACGCTCGCGGGCAAGCTCGGCCTCTACCTCAAGGGCCAGGGTCACTCGCCGATGCTGGTGGCGGCCGACCTCCAGCGCCCCAACGCGGTGACGCAGCTGCAGGTGGTGGGCGAGCGGGCCGGGGTCGACGTGTACGCCCCGCAGCCCGGCAACGGTGTCGGCGACCCCGTCCAGGTGGCCAAGGACGCTCTCGCGGAGGCGCGCAAGTCCCTGCACGACGTGGTCGTCATCGACACCGCCGGTCGCCTCGGCATCGACGAGGAGCTGATGAAGCAGGCGTCGGAGATCCGTGACGCCACCGATCCCGACGAGGTGCTCTTCGTCGTCGACGCGATGATCGGCCAGGACGCCGTGCGGACCGCCGAGGCGTTCCTCCAGGGAGTCGACTTCACCGGCGTCGTGCTGTCCAAGCTGGACGGCGACGCGCGCGGCGGTGCGGCGCTCTCCATCGCGCAGATGACCGGCCGCCCGGTGATGTTCGCCTCCAACGGCGAGAAGCTCACCGACTTCGACGTGTTCCACCCCGACCGGATGGCCTCGCGCATCCTCGATCTCGGCGACATGATGACGCTGATCGAGCAGGCTGAGAAGGCCTTCGATGTCGAGCAAGCGCAGAAGGCCGCCGAAAAGCTCGCCGGCAAGAGCGGCGACTTCACGCTGGACGACTTCCTCCAGCAGATGCAGGCCGTCCGCAAGATGGGGTCGCTCAGCAAGATCCTCGGGATGCTGCCCGGCGCCGGCCAGTTCAAGGACCAGCTTGCCAACTTCGACGAGCGCGAGATCGACCGGATCCAGGCGATCATCCAGTCGATGACGCCGGCGGAGCGCCACAACCCCAAGATCATCGACGGCTCCCGCCGCTCGCGCATCTCACGTGGCTCCGGGACCCAGGTCAGCGACGTGAACCAGCTCGTCGACCGCTTCTTCGAGGCCCGCAAGATGATGCAGCAGATGGCCAAGGGCGGCGGGATGCCGGGGATGCCCGGCATGCCGGGGATGCCCGGGATGCCCGGCATGGGTGGCAAGCGTGCGGGTGCCCGTCAGCAGGCCAAGAAGGGCAAGGGCAAGGGCAAGCGCGTCTCCGGCAACCCGGCGAAGCGCGCTGCCGCGGCGCAGGCCGAGGCGGCCAAGCCCAAGGCCGACGGCGCCTCGGCGTTCGGCTTCGGTGGCACCCCGCAGCCCGACGGCGACGTGGAGATCCCCAAGGAGATCCGCGACCTCTTCTGAGGTGCGGCCCGTCGGGTCCGCGCCGCCCGGAGGTCCACGGCCGCCTGAGCCGTACGGCGCCTGAGCCGTACGGCCACAGGTCACTGCCCCCGCGAGGGAAACCAGCCGGCCCGGCCGAGCTGCGCAGGAGCCTGGGGGAGCCCGAGCTGCTCGGAGATCCACGCGCCGGTCTCGGCGACCTGGGTCGGGTCGACACCGGTGGTGAAGCCGGAGCGGTGGAGCAGATAGAGCAGGTCCTCGGTCGCCACGTTGCCGGTCGCGCCCGGAGCGAAGGGGCATCCGCCGATCCCGCCGGCCGAGGCGTCGAGGACCGAGACCCCGGCCTGCACCGCGGCCAGCGCGTTGGCGTAGCCGGTGTTGCGGGTGTTGTGGAAGTGCGCCCGGAGCGGCACGTCGGGCGCGAGGTCGCCGAGCGTGGAGACGAGCTCGGTCACCTGGGTCGGCACCCCGACGCCGATCGTGTCGGCGACCGCCAGCTCGTCCGGCGCCTCGTCCAGGACCGCGGCGGCAACGTCGCGCACGCGGCTGGTGGGGACCTCGCCGTCGAAGGGACAGCCGAACGCTGCGGCGAGGATCACCGACGTCCGTAGTCCTGCGGCGCGTGCGACCGGTGCGATGGCATGCCACGCGGCCACCTGGTCGTACGTCCCGACGCCTTGGTTGCGCACGGCGAGGCCTTCGGAGGAGACAACGACGACGGTGACCTCGTCGCAGCCCGCCGCGATGGCGCGGTCCAGCCCACGACGGTTCAGGACCAGCCCGATCGCGCTCAGTCGCGGGTCGTCGCGCACCGCCGCCATGAGGTCCTCGGCGTCGGCCATCTGGGGGACGCGGTCGGGCCGGGCGAAGGCGGTGACCTCGATCCGTCGCACCCCGGCGTCGAGGCTGCGGCGCACCAGCTCGGCCTTCACCGACGTGGGAAGGATCGTGGCCTCGTTCTGCAGACCGTCGCGGGGAGAGACCTCGACGATCTCGACCGCCTGGGGCATGGTGCTCGCTGTCATCGCGTCCTCCTGGGATCCCTGGGCGTCGGAGTCTATCTGATATACGATCTTGTCCATGTCAATGGAGCAGACGCCCGGCGCTCTCGCCGGGGTGCGTGTCGTAGAAGCGGGCCAGCTGCTCGCGGGTCCCTTCGCCGGACAGCTGATGGGTGACCTCGGCGCCGACGTGGTCAAGGTGGAGGCGCCGGGTGTCGGTGATCCGATGCGCCAGTGGGGCCGCGAGAAGCCGCACGGCCACTCGCTGTGGTGGCCGGTCGTGGCACGCAACAAGCGCTCGGTCACCCTCGACCTCCGCCGACCCGAGGGCCAAGAGCTCTTCCTGCGCCTCGTCGAGCACGCCGACGTCGTCCTCGAGAACTTCCGGCCCGGCACGCTCGAGCGGTGGAACCTCGGCTACGACCGGCTCAAGGAGCGCAATCCCGGCATCGTCCTCGTCCGGGTCAGCGGCTACGGCCAGACGGGCCCGTACGCCGGCCGTGCCGGGTACGGGTCCATCGGTGAGGCGATGGGTGGGCTTCGCTACATCACCGGTGAGCCTGACCGACCGCCGTCGCGGACCGGGCTCTCGATCGGCGACTCGCTCGCCGCGACCCATGCGACCGTGGGGACGCTCGCCGCGCTGCTGCACCGGGAGCGGACGGGTGAGGGACAAGTCGTCGACAGCGCGATCTACGAGGCCGTGCTCGCGATGACCGAGAGCCTGGTGACCGAGTGGGACGTCGCCGGCTACCAGCGTGAGCGGACCGGTCCGATCCTGCCCAACGTCGCTCCCAGCAACGTCTATCCGACCGCGGACGGCCACACCATCCTCATCGCCGCCAACCAGGACACCGTCTTCCGACGCCTGGCTGCGGCGATGGGGGAGCCGGAGCTCGCCGAGCTTCCGTCCTACGCGAGCCACGGGGCGCGCGGGGCCCACCAGGAGGAGCTCGACAGCCGGATCGCCGACTGGACGGCGAAGTACGACGCCGACGCCCTGCTGGTGCTGCTGCACGAGGCCGGTGTCCCCGCAGGGCGCATCTTCCGTGCCGCCGACATGCTCAAGGACCCGCACTACGCGGCGCGTGAAGCCGTGGTCCGTGTCCCGGACCCGACCTTCGGCACGCTCGCGATGCCCAACGTCGTCCCGCGCCTCTCGGGCACTCCCGGAAGCATCCGTTGGACGGGCCCGTCGCTCGGCGAGCACAACGACGAGGTGTACGGCACGCTGCTCGGTCTCTCCGACGACGAGCGGGCGGCGCTTGCCGAGGCCGGCGTCATCTGATGGAGCGCGGCGACGACTACGCGGCGGCGGGCTTCCTCGGCCGCCTGGGCTTCGGTGAGCGTCCGGCTGTGGTCGTGGTCGACGTCGTGACCGCCTATCTCGACCCGGAGTCACCGCTCAGCGATCGCGGTGGCCGCTTCGAGCGGGCTCGTGAGGCCGCAGCGCAGGTCGTCCACGCGGCCCGGACCGGCGGTGTCCCCGTGGTCTTCACCGAGGTACGGCTGATGGCCGGCGGCGCCGACGGCGGCCTGTTCCGGCGCAAGGTGCCGGCGCTCGCCGCCTTCGAGGCGGGCTCGCCGTGGGCGGCGTTCCCCGACGAGCCGGCTCCGCTGCGGGGAGAGGTCGTCGTGTCCAAGCAGTACGCGTCCGCCTTCTTCGGCACCTCGCTGGCCTCCACCCTGACGGCGTGGGGCGTCGACACGGTCGTGGTGGTCGGGTTCTCGACCAGCGGCTGCGTGCGCGCCACGGCGGTCGACGCCCTCCAGCACGGCTTCCGCCCGATCGTCGCTGCCGACGCCTGTGGGGACCGCGACGTGGACGTGCACGAGCACAACCTCTTCGACCTCGACGCGAAGTATGCGGACGTGGTCGCGGTGAGCGACGTGGTCGCTCACTTTCTCGCCCCATCCTTGTCCCGCACCTCAGAAGGAGCCGTACCGTGATCGAGCAGGATCTCTTCGACGATGCGCTGGAATGGGCGAGCTTCGCCCCTGCCGGTGCCGACCAGAAGGCGGAGATGGTGCTGCTGCACCAGTCCGCCGACGCCACCTCCCGCACCGTCCTCGTCCGTTTCCCCGCACGGTGGCAACGGGCCATGACCGGCAACCAGCCCGCCGGCGAGGAGATGCTGGTGCTCGAGGGAGCGCTGTCGATGTCGGGCAGCACGTGCCGTCCGGGGCAGATCCTCGTCGTGGAGCCGCGTGCGACCCGCTCCGAGACGGGCGTCGAGGACGAGACGCGTGCGCTCGTCTGGTTCAGCGGGGCGGCCGGCGGCTGGGTCGAGGGCGTCGCCCCTGAGCCCGGAACGATCGCCGTCACCGACCTCGCGCCGGGCGTCGTACGCCCTGGCGGAGGAGCGCTGTCCGGATCGGTGGAGCTGCGTGACGGCGCCGACCTCGGCGCTTTCCCGACGGACGCCGATGTCTACTGGCCCGCGCTGGGACGGTGGGCGCACCTCGCGGCCGGAGAAGCCGCTCCCTCGGGTGAAGGCACGGCGGTCGTCCGCCACTGGGCCTGACGACGTCCCGAAACGAGCGCGAGCCCCCCACCCGACATCGGGTGGGGGGCTCGTCTGTCGTGTCAGCGTCCTGACAGCGCTCGTGCCGCGTCCTTGTCGTACGTCCGAGCGGCCCACCGCAGGATCAGGACGCTGGTGAACAGCGGCGGCACCAACGCCAGGAACGCGGTGTTGATCGATCCGGTGGCGTCGGAGACGGCGCCGATGAGCAGCGGCCCGCCTGCGCCACCGAGGCTGAGCAGGAACTGCACGACGGCGAAACCGAGGCCTCGTCGTTCGGCGGGTACGACGTCGGCGGAGGCGGCTGTCAGGTTCGGGATGGCTCCCGAGAAGCCCACGCACGCCACCGCGACGAGAGCGATCCGAAGCCCGAGGCCCGGGAGCAGGACGACGCCGGTGATCGACACGGCGCCGACGAGCAGGAACCACATGCTCACGCGGATGCGCCACCCCGACCGCGTGCCGTGGTGCCGGTCGCCGATCCGGCTGCCGAGGACGATGCCGACCACGATGCCGACGCCGCCGATCCCTCCGGTGATGGCCGCCGCGGAGTCGTTCGCCAGTCCCTCGGTGCGCTCGAGCAGCGTCGGGAGCCAGTAGAAGAGGCCTCCCAGACCGAGGTAGAGGAACGCGAGGCTGATGGTGATCCCCCGCAGCGACGCGATGGCGAGGACCGCGCGCGCCTCCCTGAACATCGAGGTCGTGAGGCTCGGCGGCGACGCCTCACCGTCGGGATCGGCAGCCGCGCCCGCCACCGTCGCGGCGCGGAGGCGGTCGATGCGGTCGCCGATCCCGCGGATCGGCTCGCGGACCGTGAGGACGAGCGCCGCGACGAGGACCCCGGGGACCGCGACCAGGAAGAACACGGACCGCCAGTCGAGCGCCTCGGAGATCGCGCCACCGACGGCGACGCCGATGGGGAGGCCCATGTAGTAGCCGGCCCGCTCCAGGCCGAATGCCTTCCCGCGGGAGGTCCCCGGGTAGAAGTCGGCGAGGAGACTGGACGACGGGGGGTTGTAGAGCTGACCCGCGGCACCGAGCATGATGCGCGTCATGAAGAACAGCGCGAACGTCGTCGCGAGGCCGCTCAGCACGGAGCAGACCGCCCAGACGAGCACGACGAGAGCGACGATGCTCGTCCGGCGACCCTTGTCCGCGAGCCGACCGGCAGGGAGGAGGAGCACGACGCCGGCCAGGGCGGCTGCGGTCGGGATGGCGCCGGCCATGGTGTCGCTGAACCCGAACTCCTCCTGGATGGCGGGCAGGGCGCCGGCGATGAGGTTGACCTCCACGCGGTCGATGAACGCCACGAGGGCGATCACGATGGCCGGCCACCACCCGAAGGGAGCGGGACGGGCCAGGTCGACGTCGACCGGGGGGCGTCCCACGAACACGTCGAGCGGGACAGTGGTCTTCGCGCCGGCCGGGGGAGGCACCGCGTCCTGCTCGAGCGCCGGCGGCTCTTTCGGCTCGCTCACGTCCGGGTCCTCTCGTCGGCATTCAGGTTCGTGAAAGTCTAGGGGACGATCGTAGAAGGATATATGGTTTACGCATGACAGTCGTACGCGTCGCCGCGATCCAGCTGGCCGTGACCGAGGACACCCAGGCCAATCTCGCCGGTGCCGTCCGCCTCGTCGAGGCCGCCGCCGGCCAGGGCGCGCAGATCGTCGTGCTCCCGGAGTTCGGCAATCACGTCTCCTGGTACGCCGACCGTGACCACGCGCGCCGGATGGCGCAGACGCTGGACGGCCCCTTCGTCGGGACTCTCGCCGCGACCGCTGCCGAGCACGAGCTCTATCTCCTCGTCAACTGCACGCTCGCCCAGGAGGACGGCCGGACGACCGGCAGCAACGTCCTCCTCGGGCCCGACGGTTCGGTCCTCGCCACCAGCGACAAACAGGTCCTCATGGGGAGCGAGCGTGACCACCTCGACCCGGCCACCGAGGCGTCGCCGGTCGTCGAGACACCGCTCGGCAGGATCGGCCTCTACTCCTGCATGGACGGCGTCATCAACGAGACGCCGCGCATGCTCGCCGTCGGCGGGGCGCAGATCCTGCTCAACAGTCTCAACTCCTTCGCGCTCGACGAGGCGTCGTTGCACGTCCCGGTGCGCGCCGTCGAGAACCGGGTGTGGGTGGTCGCGGCCAACAAGGTCGGTCCGCTGGTGCCCGGGCACAGCATCGACGCGGTCGCGACCGCGGTGGGCGTGCCGACCGAGCTGCTCCACGGGGCGGGGGAGAGCCAGATCGTGGCCCCCGACGGGACCGTCGTCGCTCGCGGGCCCCGGACCGGTGAGGCGGTCGTGATCGCCGACATCGACGTCGCCGAGGCTGACGACAAGCGACGGCCCGACGGCACCGACCTCCTCGCCTCACGTCGGCCGGAGCTGTACGGCGCGATCGTCGAGGCGCCGCGAGGTCGTCGCGCGCCCGCCGGGAGGGCGACGCTCGAGGCCGCCGTGCTGGCCCCGCGCGAGGGCGACGACGTCCTCGCCCTCGTCCGCGAGGCGGCCTCCGGCGGCGCCGAGCTGGTGGTCCTCCCCGAGCTCGCCGGGTGGGCGCACGGTGTGGCCACTCCCGGTGCGTCTCCGCAGCTCACCACGGAGGCGCTCCGAGACGCCCTTGCCGGTACGACGACGCTGGCCGTCACCTCGGTCGTCGACGACGACCGGCACGTCGGCCTGGTGGTGGGTGCCGGTGGCGTGGTGCACTCGCAACCGCAGCTGCACACCTGCGCGCGGCACGCCGCCTGGGCGACAAGGCTCAGCGAGGGTCTCGACGTGATCGACCTCCCCTGGGGCCGACTGGCCGTGGTGGTGGGCGACGACGCCCTCTATCCCGAGACCTTCCGACTCGCGGCACTGCAGGATGCCGACGTGGTCGCGGTCCCGTTCACCACGGCTGCCGCGCACGACCTTGATCTCCTGCTGCTCGAGCGGGCCGCTGAGAACCGGCTCAATCTCGCTGTCGCCTCCCGACCGGGCACGCACGGTGCGGGCATGCTCGTCCCGCTGTCGGCCGACTTCACCCTGTGGAGCGGCGGATGGCAGTTCGACGGCGTCATCAGCAGGTCCGAGCCTGTCTTCTCGGCCGGCTCGGTGACGACCGCGACGTTGAGACCCGAGCAAGCGGTCAACCGCTTCGTCTCTCGCGGCACCGACGTCGTCGACGGTCGCCCGTGGGCCCTGGCCGACGCGCTCGTCCGCCCGCACGACCTGGCTGAGGCCTCCGCGTGAGCGGCGCGTCAGCCTGAGCGAGGACGCCGGCGCCAGATCGGGCGCGGCAGATCAGGCGGGGTCGATCAGGCGCTGTCGGCCACGTCGCGGCTGCCGAGAGCGGCCATCAGCGACCGCTCACTGGCGTCGAGATGGGCGATCCACGACTTCTTGAAGGCGGCAGCCTTGCCGTCTCGCGCGAGCTCGAGGAGCTCGCGGTGCTCGTCGATGCGCTGCTCCTTGGTCTCGGGAGCGTGGTCGAGGTCCTTCATGAGCAGGTGCAGGTAGCGG
Source organism: Mumia sp. zg.B17 (assembly GCF_019550915.1). GTDB lineage: Bacteria > Actinomycetota > Actinomycetes > Propionibacteriales > Nocardioidaceae > Mumia. Next base: position 164,574 of record NZ_JAHWCI010000005.1, on the reverse strand, counting down.
TCGGCCGAGTGCCAGAGGAGCTCGAGGACGTTCCTGTCGACGTTGCCCATCACATCGAGCAGGAGCGTCTCGTGGAAGGCGTGGTGGGCGGCCGCGAGAGTCGCGGGCTCGCGCTCGATCGCGGCGTACTCCTCGAGGGCCTGCTCGGCGTCGGCGAGGCGTTCCTCGGTCATGCTGCGGGCCGCCTTGACCGCGAGGTCGCCCTCGATCAGGCGGCGGAGGCGGTAGATGTCTGCCAGGTCCTCCGGGCTCAGCGCTGCCACGAGGGCGGACCGTCCGGGACGCAGGCTGACGATGCCCTCGCTCTCGAGGCGGCGCAGTGCCTCGCGGACGGGGATGTGGCTCACGTCGTACAGCTCGCAGAGCTCGACGATCGACACCGACGACCCGGGCTGGATCTCCCCCGTGAGGATCGATGCCCTCAGCTCGCTCGTCACACGGTCGACGAGCGACACGTGGGCGATCGGGCGGGTGGCCCGGTCGGACCGGCTTCGTCGTGCCATGCGGGTGCTCCTCGGATCCGGGTACGGCGCTGTCCCTACATCATAGATTCTTGCGCATCTCACGCCGACTGGCGAGCAGCCGAACTGTCGTGTTGTAAAGATGGCGCAGGCGCAAGTTGATATTGTATATTCTCTACCACCTGAGGAGGTGGTTCGGTGGTGGAGTCGTCGACGTTCCGCGACGTGCTGGCCCAGTGGCCGAGCGGTGTCACCGTCGTCACGACCGTCGTCGACGGTGTGCGCCACGGCATGACGGCGAGCTCGTTCTCGAGCGTCAGCCTCGACCCGCCGCTCGTCTCCATCTGTCTTGACCGTCGGCTCTACACCCACGGTCTCCTCACCTCGAGCGGCGTGTTCGGCATCAGCGTGCTCGCGAAGGACCAGGGCGAGGTGGCGCGTCGGTTCGCCGGCATGGCGGGTGACGTGGGCGACCGCTTCGACGGTGAGACGTGGTCCACCGCGGCGACCGGGGTCCCGCTGCTGGACTCCGCGCTCGGCTGGCTGGACTGCCGCATCGTCCATGCCTATCCGGGCGGCGATCACACGATCTTCGTCGGCGAGGTGCTCGCAGGGCACGCGGCCCGCCGTACGGCGCCGTTGCTGTTCCACTCGCGAGGATGGGGGCAGTTCGCCGACGTGCTCCCCGACGTCGCGACGCTCGCGGACAGCGGACTCGTCTCGTCGTTGATCAGCCGCGGCGAGAGTGGTGACACCGTCCGCCAGACTGCGCACCACGTCGGCAGGTCCGGCATCCGCGTGCGCGTCGCCGATCTCACCGCGGACGCGCCGCTCGAGGCTCTGCCGTGGACGGGCCGTCAGCCGGAGGCCGGTGCCCGGGCTCCCCAGGAGCACAGTGCGCTCGTCGAGTCGCTCGTCCAGGCTCGTCAGGCGGTCGAGCGGGGGATCCCCGTCCTCGAGATCCGTGCCGACTGTCGCGACCTGCGCTCGGTCGAGGACGCCGCGGTGCTGCTGCGAGAGCTCGAAGCCATGCCCGACGTCCACGGCCGGGTGGTGATCCTCGAAGACGTCTTCGCGGAGCCGGGGGGCGACCACCCGCTCGCCGCGATCGACCTGCTCGCCAGCGCCGGCGCGACCGAGATCTGCCTCGACGACACCGAGGGTGCCGCGACCCCGCTCCAGGTCCGCGCCCTCCTCCAGGACGCCGTCGGCCTCGCGCGGCCCGTCCCGCTACGGCTGCGGCTGCGAGACAACGACCGGCTCGGCCTGGTGAACGTGCTGACCGCCTTGAAGTCCGGCGTCCACCACTTCGACACGACGCTGGGCGGTCTCGACGGCGCAGTCGCCACCGAGGACCTCATCCGTCTGCTCGGCACGCTCGACGTCACCACGCCGGCCGACGCCGTGGCGCTGGATCGTCTCGCACGCCGTGTCCGCGGTCGCACCGCGGTTCCTGCCGTCGCTCCGAACGGTTCTCTTCCGAACGGCTCCACCGCGAGCACCTCTCCCGAACCGACCCCCCTCCCCACTCTCTAGGAGCTGATGACGGCCATGCTGACCGCCGAACACCTCTTGACCGATCTCACTCCCGACGAGCGCGAGCGGGCGGCGCGGGTCGAGGCGATCCTCCCCGCCGTCCGAGACGCGGCCCAGGAGGCCGACGCCCGCGGCCAGTTCCCCGAGGGCCACGTGAAGCTCCTCGCCGAGGCCGGCCTGCTGGGGCTCGTCGTCCCCACCGAGTACGGCGGTCTCGGTGGCGGCCTGCGCGACCTGGTCGCCACGACGTACGCGCTCGGCACGGTCTGCGGATCGACCGCCCTCGCCTTCTTCTTCCACTGTTCGGCGTCCTCGCGTGGGTTGCTGCCGCTGGCCGCGCTCGACGCCGGCCTGTACGAGGACGACGAGGTCGCGGAGGTGCGAGGGTTCGCCGAGCGCGTCCTGCACCTGATGGGAACCGACAAGCGCTGCCTCGCCAACTTCGCGAGCGAGGCTGCGAAGGCCAGCAATGCCAACGTCCTCATCTCGACCACCGCGACCCCGGTCGAGGGCGGTTGGCGCCTCGACGGCGAGAAGTCGTTCGGCTGCCTGTCGGGCACGGCCGACTTCTATCTGGTGACCGCCCGCCGCGCCGACATCGACGGGATCGACGGCATCTCGCTGTTCCTCGTCGCCCGCGACTCCGAGGGCATCCGCCCGCGGCAGGAGTGGAGCGGCCTCGGCATGCGCGCGTCCGACAACTTCGGGCTCGTGATGGAGGACTGCTTCGTCCCTGCCGACCACGCGTTGGCGGTGCCCGCCGGGTTCGCCCGTGCGACGTCGATGTCGCGCGGGTCCTGGGTGGGCAACCAGATCGCGATCGCGGCGATCTACGCCGGGATCGCCCAGGGGGCGTGGGACTACGCCTTCGAGCGCACGATGAAGGCGCGCTTCGCCGACACGGGCAAGCCGATCGCCTCCTCGCCGATGCACCAGGTGCTGATCGGCGAGGCCCAGACCGACCTGACCGACATGCACCTGTGGCTGCGCTACCAGGTGGAGCTCGAGTCCAGCGACCCGCCGATCCTGCCCAAGCCCGAGGTCATCAAGAACTGGAAGCTCGCCAAGGGCTCGATCTGCGAGAAAGCCTTCGCCGTGGCGGTCGGATCGTTGAAGATGTGCGGGACGTCGGGCGCACTGCTCGACAACGTGATCGGTCGTTCCGTACGCGACACCGCGATGGGTCTGGTCCAGGCCTTCCCCGCCGAGCGGGGACGCCTCGACCTCGCGCAGCTGCTCGTCTCCGACGAGTCGTGGAGCGGCCTCACGACCCCCGACGCGGCCGATGCGGCGGCGAAGGCGAAGACGGAGGCGGGACGAGGATGACGAGTACGGCGGACACTGCGGGTCCGGCAGCGGTGACGCTGCCGGAGCTGGTCGAGGTCGTGGCGGGGGAGGTCGCCCCGGCGACCGGCACGCTCGACCTGTACCTGGAGGACCCATCCCGTGCCGTGCGTCTCGGCCCCGCGGTCGAGAGTGCACCGGAGTCGGTGGAGCGAGCCCTTCGCGCCGCCGACGCCGCCCACACCACGGGGACGTGGTCGTCGACCTCGCCGGCCGAGCGGGCCGACCTGCTCGACGCCGTCGCGACCGCGCTCGAGGCGCGTCAGCCCGAGCTCGCCGCTCTCGAGGCCTTCGCCACCGGCGTCCCTGTCCGTCAGACCTCCATCGTCGGCATGATCGTGCCGGGCGCCTTCCGCCTCGCCGCGGAGATGCTCCGCTCGGGCGCGCTGGTCGAGGCGCCGGTCACCGGCGCGAGCGGCCAGCCGGTCGAGGTGCTCCGGCTGCCGGTCGGACCGGCGGTCTGCCTGGTCCCGTGGAACGCGCCGGCACCGATGGCGGCCCACAAGGTGGCGAGCGCCCTGGCGGCCGGGTGCCCGACGATCCTCAAGCCCAGCGAGTACGCGCCGTACGCGACGACTCTGCTCGGGACGACCGTGGCGGAGGTGCTCCGTGACGCCGGCGTCGACGGGGGAGTCTTCCAGCTCCTCCAGGGCGGCCCTCGTGTCGGTGGGTCGGTCGTGACCGACCCCCGTATCCGCGCCGTCTCCTTCACCGGGGGTGCCGCCGGCGGCCGAGCGGTCGCGGTGGCCTGCGCCGAGAACCTCAGTGCGCTCCAGCTCGAGCTGGGCGGCAACAACCCTCTCGTCGTCATGCCCGACGCCGACCCGGAGGTCGCCGCGCGCGCCGCCGTCGACCTGCTCACGACGCTCAACGGTCAGTGGTGCCGCGCGCTGGGCCGCCTCGTGCTGCCCGAGACGTCGGCCGACGCGATCATGGCTCTGGCGCTCGAGCGGCTCGCGGCGCTCAAGGCGGGGGACCCGCTCGACGAGTCGTCCGACCTGGGTCCGATCGTCCACTCGGTCCACCTCGCGCGCCTCGAGGGTGCGCTTGCGAGCCTCCAGGCCGCCGGTGGCGAGATCCACCGCGCGACCACGCTTCCTGACGCCGGCAACTACCTGGCGCCTGCGCTCGTCACGGGCGTGGCGCCCGAGGACGCCGTCGAGGAGGTCTTCGGGCCGATCGCCACGGTCCACACCTACGCCGACGAGGCGGAGGCGCTGGCGATCGCCAACGGCACGGCGTACGGGCTCGAGGGCTACGTCGTCGGGACCGACACCGAGCGCGCGTTGGCCTTCGCACGGCGCGTCCGCGCGGGCGAGGTCAAGGTCAACGGCTCCTCGATCATGAGCCTGCACCTGATGACGCCGCGACCCGCCTGGGGCATGTCCGGGCTCGGCGAGGAAGGCACGATCGAGACGATCCGCTGCTTCACCGGGGCTCGCGTCGTCGGCGTCGAAGGCAGCTTCGCGCTGCACGGCCGATGAGCGCCGAGGGGTCGTCGGCCGAGCGGCTCCGCGAGCTCCTGTCCGGCGACGCGGTCGTCCACCTGCCCGGCGTCCACGACGCGGTCACGGCACGACTGGCCGTCGCGTCCGGCGCACGGGCGGCGTGCCTCTCCGGCGCGGTGGCCTCGGCCGTCGGGCTCGGACTGCCGGACCTCGGCTTCGTCCACGGGAGCCAGATCGCAGCGCGCGCTCGTGACGTCGTCCCCTCGCTGGGGGGTGTGCCGCTGCTCGCCGACGCCGACACGGGCTATGGCAACGCGCTCCAGGCGCGCGAGACGACCCGTGTCTATGCCGCGGCCGGCATCGCGGGCCTCCACCTGGAGGACCAGGTGGCCCCGAAGCGGTGCGGTCACATGAGCGGCAAGGCGGTGATCGGGGTCGCCGAGGCCGCAGGCCGCGTCCGCGCGGCGGTCGACGCCCGCACCGGCATCGTGGTCGTGGCGAGGACCGACGCCCTCTCGGTCGAGGGCATCGGCTCGGTCGTGGAACGGGCGCGCGCGTTCGTCGACGCCGGCGCCGACGCGGTCTTCGTCGAGGGTGCAGCACCTGCCGACCTGGCCGAGGTCCGTGCTGCCCTCGGCACGCCTGTCCCGTTCGTGCTGAACCGTTCGGAGGCAGCGGGTTCCGACGGCGAGGTCCCGGACGACGCGACCCTGGCCGCGCTCGGCGTGCGGCTGGTGATTCATCCGGTCTCGGCCCTGCTCGCGGCGACGCGCGCGGTGGCCGACGTCTATGCGGCGATCGCGCGGTCCGGACGCGCCGGGGAGGCTCCGCGCTGGGCGTGGGACGACCTGACCGCCTTGCTCGGACTCGATGACCAGCTCCTGCTCGAGGAGCGCTATGCAGAGGAGGTGACCGTGCGATGACCGACACGGTCGTTGTCGTGGGTGCAGGCCCGGTCGGACTCACCGCGGCGTTGACGCTGGCTCACGCCGGCCATCCGGTGACGGTGCTCGAGGCGGGGGAGACCCTCTCGGCGGAGTCGCGCGCGAGCACGTACCACCCGCCGACGCTCGAGATGCTCGAGCAGCTCGGTGTGCTCGACGCGCTGATGGAGCGCGGCATCGTCTCCCGGCTCTTCCAGTATCGTGACCGGCACGAGGGTCCGATCGCCGAGCTCGACCTCGGCGCGCTGGCCGGTGACACCCCGTACCCGTTCCGTGTGCAGTGCGAGCAGAGCAAGCTGACTCCCATCCTCCTCGAGCGGCTGCTTCAGCACGAGGGCTGCACGGTCGAGTTCGGCGAGCCGGTGACCGGCGTCGTCCAGGACGACGCCGGAGTGCGCGTGACGAGCGCGACCGGACGGGAGTGGTCGGCCGGCTGGGTCGTCGGAGCGGACGGCGCGAGCTCCGTGGTGCGCAAGGCTGTCGGTGCCGCGTTCGAGGGGATCACCTATCCCGAGCGCTTCCTCGTGGTCTCCACGACGGAGGACCTCACTGCCGCCCTCCCGGGGATCGCGGACGTCAACTACGTGTTCGACCCGTCGGAGTGGTTGGTCCTGCTGCGGACGCCGGAGCACTGGCGCATCCTCTTCCCGACCGACCCCGACAGCCCGGCGGAGGACGAGGTCGCCGCTGCCCGCGTGCAGGAGCGGCTTCGGCGCGTGGCCGACCTGGGGCGCGACTGGGCGGTGCTCCACGCGTCGCTGTACGCCGTGCACCAGCGCGTCGCCGACCGGTTCCGGACCGGTCGTGTGCTCCTGGTCGGAGACGCCGCCCACGTCAACAACCCGCTCGGCGGGATGGGGATGAACAGCGGCGTCCACGACGCGGTGCTCGCCGCGACGGCCCTTGCCGACGTGCTGGCCGGCACCGCCACCGTCGCCGATCTGGACGACGTGATGGAGCGCAGGCGTGACGTCGCCCTCTCGTACGTACGCACCGTCACGCACGACAACTGGAAGCAGCTGCGCGAGCAGGACCCTGCCGCGCGCGCCACCCACCACGCCGAGCTCCGCGCCCTGGCAGCCGACCCGGCCGCAGAGCGGGCCTACCTTCGCCGGACGTCCATGATCGACTCGTTGCGGCCGCTCGACCCGACTCTCGGGGGCGCCCGGTGAGCGGTGCGGCCACCACGCCGCGGGAGAACCCGGCCCGCACCACCGAGATCGTCGGGGAGACGCCGGTCGCCAGCGCTGCTGAGGTCGACGTCGCGGTGGCCCGAGCCCGCACCGCCCAGGCCGGCTGGCTCGTCGTGGCACCTGCCGACCGCGCCGCGACGCTGCGCGCCGCGGCGGACCTGCTCGAGCCTGGCCTCGACGATCTCGCCGTCCTGATGGCGCGGGAGACGGGCAAACCGCTCGCGGACTGCCGCGGCGAGGTCGGGTTCGGCGTGGCCGTCCTGCGGTGGGCCGCAGACCGCGGGGAGGCCCTGCTCGTCGACCACGTCGTCGACGACGCGGAGGGCCGGCTCGTCCGCCGCCACCGGCCGTACGGGGTGGTCGCGGCGGTGACCCCCTGGAACGCACCGGTCGTCCTCACCATGCTCAAGGTCGCCCCGGCCTTGGTCGGCGGCAACGCCGTCGTCGTCAAGCCGTCACCCCTCGCTCCGTTCGCGGTCGAGCGGCTGCTCGCCACGATGGGGGAGGTGCTCCCCGAGGGGCTCCTCCAGACCGTCCACGGTCACGCCGACACCGCGACCGCGCTGGTCGGGCACCCCGGGGTCGATCGGGTGGCCTTCACCGGGGGCGACATCGCCGGACGGGCGATCGCGCGGACCGCCGCCTCGGCGCTGACGCCCTCGTTGCTCGAGCTCGGAGGCAACGACCCGGCGATCCTGCTCCCCGACGTCTCGCTCGACGACGGCGCCATGGACCGTCTCGTGATGGCGTCGTTCGCGACGAGCGGGCAGGTCTGCATGGCGGTGAAGCGCCTCTACGTCCACCGCTCGCGCTACGACGAGGTGGTCGGCGCCTACCGCGAAGCAGCGGCCCGTGTGCTGCGCACAGGCGACCCGCTCCACCCCGGCGTGACGATGGGACCGGTCGTGAGCGCGGCCTCGGCCGAGCGTGTGCGCGGGCTCGTCGCGGGGGCGAGCGCCCGCGGTGCCGAGGTGCTCGAGCTGGGGTCGCTCGACGACGCGACCGCGTTCGAGGGCGGATACTTCGTCCGACCCACCCTGGTCCTCGGTGCTGCCGACGACGACGACGTGGTGGCGACGGAGCAGTTCGGTCCGACGCTTCCCATCCTCGCGTTCGACTCCGAGGACGAGGTGGTCGCGAGGGCGAACGCCGGCGACCTGGGGCTCGGCGCCTCGGTCTGGTCGCGCGACGAGGAGCACGCGTTCGCCGTCGGGGCGCGTGTCGATGCCGGGTTCACCTTCATCAACACGCACAACCGCACCGGCCTGGCGCTGAGGGCGCCGTTCGGTGGCGTGAAGCGCTCGGGGTGGGGGAGGGAGTACGGCGACGAGGGGATCCTCGAGCACGTGCAGACCTGCGTCCTCCACGCGCCGGCCGCGTTCAGGGCCGGCGGCGTCGCGTTGGCGGCGACGGCGTACCCGAGCTGACGCCCTATCAAGTTTCGGTCACGGCTGCCCTCATGGCCGTCCTCGGCCGCCCGCGACGGGCCAAGATTCTCATTCGAACCCTGTCCGCCGCGGGAATAGATCATATATAGTCTGAGCAACGTGACCCACGTCGCACGCCCTAAAGGAGCCCCCGTGAGCCAGAGTCTGAAGTACGTGCAGGAGCACCTCGACGAGTCGGGCCCCACCGACGTCAGCGAGACCTTCGCGACCTGGGCGGCGCTCGTGGAGCGGCTCAAGGCCCGCGTGTCCGAGCGGTTCGCCCTCGAACGCGACCCGTCGTCGGAGGCCCTCGAGGACTTCGGCGGAGAGACCGGGGCCAGGGGCCGCGTCCGCACCTACTCCGGTCCGGAGATCGACTGGATGGTCCACTCGCACATGGAGAACGCGGCTGCCGGCTTCTGCAACGTGCACCTGACGATCTGGCTCGGCCCCCAGGTCAAGGTCCCGCACTTCGGGATGGCGCTGGGCTGCTTCCCGCAGGGATGGGTCTATCTCGACTCCGTCCCCCGCAGCTACCTCGTCACCGACACCGACTCGTTCGACCGCTATTACGAGCCGGTCAACGAGCGGTGGGAGCAGGTCCGCAACGAGAACTCCTTCCTGGAGCCCTTCGTCAGCCGGTCGGCGTTCGTCCGCGCGGGTCTGTCACCGACCGCGTTCTGCTACATGGCGCCCGCCGCCGACGAGATGACGAGCCTCGTCACCGAGCTGGCCGAGGAGCACCTCGATCGCTGGCTCGGCTGGGTCGACCAGGCCGAGACCGTCCCGGTCGAGGAGCAGGCTGCCCTCGCGGCCGACGACGAGGCCATCCGACGCAACATCGCCGAGCGCGACCCGGCCAACGTGATGGGCGACCGCTACTTCGGGGCCGAGACCACCCAGCAGCTCGTCCGCGCGCTGTGGGGCGGCGACCGGGTGCTGCCGCGCGCCCACGAGCACGAGGCACACCGGTCCCGATGAGCCCTGCCGTCCTCGTCCGCGCGGTCCGTACCGCCGTCGGTGTCCCCGGGGCTCCTGCCCCGTACGACACCGCGCACGTCACCGTGCGCTACCCGGCCCTGCCGGCGACGACCACGGCCGAGCGGATGAGCGGCCGCCTCCCGGCGGACCCAGCAGGTGCTCCGTACCCGCTGGCCGTCATCCTCTCCGGCGTCAACGTCGCCGCCGACGCGTACTCGTGGTTGGCGGTGCGGCTCGTCGAGGCCGGCTTCGTCGCGGTCACCTATGACTGGGTCGCGGAGCTCTTCCCCGGCAAGGACGGTCCCGCAGACGTCGGGCTCACCCCCGGCGTCGATCTCGCCACCGTCGGCCCGCAGACCTACGGGAGCGGTCCGACGACCCCGGCGCTGCGTCCGGTGCTCGACGCCGTCGCCGCGCTCGGGGAGGCAGGACCGCTCGCGGGCCTCCTGGACGTCGACACCGTCGCCCTGTTCGGCCACTCGGCCGGTGGCACCGTCGCGCTCCAGTCGGCGAGCCCTCGGTGGTTCCCCGAGGTGCGCGCCGTCGTCACCTACGGCGCGCACACGATGGCGTCGCAGATGCTCGGCCACCCGCCGCGCACCCTGCTGCCGGCACCGGTCGAGGCCCCCGTGATGCTGCTGGCCGGCACGGCGGACGGTGTCGTCGCCGCCAGCGCCGTCCGGTACGGCGAGGAGCCCGGCGCGCCTACGCACGACCCGGTGACCGCCACCTGGGAGCGGGCGCTCCCGTCGACGACCGAGGCGTGGCTCGTCCACCTCGCGGGCGCATCGCACATGCTCGCCGCCCATCCCCACGATCCGACCACCGCACGCGGGTTCCTCGAGGACCCGCCGACCGGCGACGACGCCGCACGACGCGACGCGCTCGCCACCACCGTCACCTCGTTCCTCCGCGCCAGCCTGCGCGGGGATGCCGAGGCGAAGAACGCCCTGGAGCTGCTGGCGGAGCAGCCCTGCCCGGAGATCGCCGAGATCCGGCGACGCTAGGAGGAGACCCGCGATGTTCAAGAATTTCTGGTACGCCGTCGATTTCAGTGAGGACCTCCCGGCGGGGCAGCCCAAGAAGGTGAAGCTCCTCGGGCAGCAGCTCGTCATCTATCGCAAGTCCAGCGACAACAGCGTGGTCGCGATGTCGGACCTCTGCGTGCACCGCGGTGCCGCGCTGTCCGGTGGCGAGATCAAGGACGACTGCCTCGTCTGCCCGTACCACGGCTGGGAGTACGAGCCCGACGGCTCGGTGCGCAAGATCCCCGCGCACCCCGACAAGGGCATCCCTCGCAAGGCGCGCATCGACTCCTACCCCGTTCAGGAGAAGCACCGCTTCATCTGGATCTACATGGGTGACCTGCCCGAGGCCGAGCGTCCGCCGCTGCCCGACTGGTCCGCCATCGACGACACCGAGACCTATCGTGCGGTGACCGGCAGCTTCCTCTGGAAGTCCAACTACGAGCGCATCCTCGAGAACGGCGTCGACGTCGCGCACACGCCGTTCGTGCACGGCGGTGTCTTCGGCAACCGCGAGAAGCCGGAGGTCCCCGACTTCGAGGTCGAGGAGTCCGAGTGGCACTGCAAGGTGTCGGTGAAGCTCAACCCGCCGCGCTCCAAGGGCATCTGGGGGATGATCAACCCCAACAAGCAGGACCTCAAGAACCGCCCGCCGGTCCCGGTGTCGACCACGTGGTGGCTGCCCAACATGATCCTCCTCGAGATCGACACGCCCATGGGTGCGCTCAAGATCTTCGACGTGAACATCCCGATCGACGAGGAGACCACGCTCGTCAAGTTCATCGCCCTGCGCACGTTCTTCAAGGGCAAGTGGGCCGACCGTGACGCCCGACGCCGGGTGTTCAAGGTCCTGTACGAGGACGAGGCCGTCGTCAACGCGGTCCGACCCGAGCTGCTCCCGTTCGACCTGTCGGCCGAGCTGCACGTCAAGAGCGACTACAACGCCGTGCTCTACCGCCGTCGGCGCCAGGAGCTCATCGACAGGGGCTGGTCGGTCGAGGGCAACACGATCGTCGGCGAGGGGCCGGCCCGGGTGGAGGCGCGCGTGATCCCGTCGCCCATCCGCAAGGAGGTCCCCGAGCTGGCGTCGGCGTGGAACTTCAAGGAGGTCCGCAGCAAGGAGCTGCTCGGCAAGCGCGTCGAGCGCGAGGCGCGCGGCGACGTCCCCCGCACCGACACCAACGGCACGACCGAGTCGACCGATCAGACCCGTGGAGAAGAGGTCCCCGCATGAGCACCACCGAGTCCGAGGCCCCGGTCAGCCTGCCCGAAGGCCTGTGCCGCCGTACCTGGGAGCGCATCGTCACCGAGCGCCGCCTGGTCGAGGTCACCGCCGACGACGGGTCGGCCCTGCGGACGCTCACCTCGCCGATGACGCCCGAGCCGGTGGGACAGGTGCGGGTCTTCGTCTCCGAGGACGAGGCCGAGCCGGTCGCCAAGCTCGTCTACGTCGGCCTCGCCGTCGAGATGATCGGTCTCGACAGCCACATGGTGTTCGCGTTCACCCGCGGCGGTTCGCCGATCCCGCACTTCACGCTCGACTCCGTGCAGGGTCAGGGCACGTACGCGTTCCACCTGGACCTCATCCCTCGGGCCGACCTGGGCACCCACCTCCCGTACCTCGACTGGGCCTACGAGCCGCTGACGGAGACGTACGAGGAGGTGTCGACCTGGTCGGGCCTGAGCAAGGCGGCGATCGGCCCCCGGCAGAACGCGATGATGTCGCCGTGGATGCTGGTCAACCGTGCGGATGCGGACGCCTTCGTGGCGATCGAGAGTGCGGTCACCACCTACCTCGAGCACTGGTTCGGGCTGCTCGACGCCGAGGTGCCGTCCGAGGTGCTGGCCGACGTCGAGGACACCGACCTGGTGGCCCGTGACGCCCGCAGCCGGGCCCTGGTCTTCAGCCCCGAGGTCGACAAGGTCTGGGCGCAGATCTCGCGCCTCATCGGCGAGGAGTCGGCCGAGGACGTGCGGACGCACCTGCTCGACAACGAGGTGCGCGCGTGACGGCGACCGCCGATCCCGAGGTAGGAGCCGACACCACCAGCGAGTGGCAGCAGCGCATCGAGGGGGAGTGGCACGGCCGGCCGTCGCTGTTCGACGCCCAGGGCAACCACGTCGGCTACGAGCACGTGGTCCGCGCGAGCGTCGTCGAGGACGGCGTCTCCCGCTACTGGATGCGCACGAACCTCGAGGGCAGCGGCGCGCTGCGCAACCGCTTCGAGCTCGGCGCGGACTTCGACTTCGGCATCGTCGACTCCGACCAGAACCGCGTCTACTGCGGTCCCGACTTCTACGGGACGGGTCAGCCGTACGGCTTCTTCGTCGAGGCGAACTACTACTCGCCCGGCTGGCAGGCGGACCTGCGGACCTGGAACCAGGTGCTGCCCGACGGCGTGACTCAGGTCTACTCGTCGGTCCTCCACGACGGATGGGCCGTCTGTGCGGTCTTCAACGGCGTCTACAAGCGCACGCTGGACCACGAGACGAACCCTGAGACCCAGACGTTCGTCGACGAATGGATCGCCGCCGAGACCCGTCGCGGGTCCATCCCTCAGGTCCTCCCCACCAAGGAGGCGGGCGCCTGGACAGGCAGCCTCTCGGTCGAGGACGCCGCGACGCAGACGACCGTCGGCCAGACCGACGTACGCATCGACCACGAGCCGCTCTCTCTCCTGCGCGCCCGCCAGCGGGTCACGTGGGAGGGCGCGCTCGACCGCTCCTACACCCTGGAGCGCTACCGCGACGGTGCGCGGGTGCAGTACGACGGGCCGGACGTCTTCGGCAACGCGGTCTCGTACGGCCGGGCGCTCTTCACCACGCAGCACCTCATGGGGGCTGACGCGCGCGGGGTCGAGAAGATCCGCGGTCGTGAGTTCCTCCTCGACCCGCAGACGCGAGAGCTCTCGATCGTGTGGCAGCTGCTCAGCGGTGAGCGGACGACGCACTTCGTCCACGGACTGCTGACCTGGGAGCCTGCGACGTGAGCGCCTCCCGGGTGGTCGTCGTGACCGGCGGCACTCGAGGCATCGGCCTCGGGCTCGCCGGCCAGCTCCTCGAGCGGGGCTGCCGTGTGGTCGTCTGCGGCCGGTCGTCGGCAGCGGTCGACACCGCCGTCGCCGAGCTCGGCGCCGTCGGTGGTGACCGCGTGAGCGGGATCGCCGCCGACGTCACCGACCGGGAGTCCCTGCAGAAGCTGTGGGACCACACGACCGAGACGTTCGGCCGGGTGGACGTGTGGATCAACAACGCCGGCGTCTCCGCGCCCCGCCGTCCGTTGCCGGAGATCCCCGCGGCTTCGGTCGAGAGCGTGATCCGTACCAATCTCGTCGGTGCCATCAACGGCAGCGCCGTCGCGCTCGCCGGATTGTCGGCCCAGGCCGGCGGCGGATGGATCTGGAACATGGAGGGCTTCGGCTCCGACGGCCAGCTCCAACCCGGCATGGCGGTCTACGGGGCGAGCAAGCGCGCGGTCACCTACCTCACCGCCGCGATGGTCAAGGAGGCGAAGGGCACCGACGTCCGAGTCGGCTACCTGTCGCCCGGCATCGTCGCGACCGATCTGCTCGTCGACGACTACGACGGCCAGCCCGAGGCGTTCGAGAAGGCGCGCAAGATCTTCAACATCCTCGGTGACCGGGTCGAGACCGTCACCCCGTGGCTGGCCGACCACGTGCTCGCCGCGAGCAAGAACGGGACAAGGGTCGCCTGGCTGACCCGGTCGAAGGCGATGGGCCGGTTCCTCACCGCCGGCTTCCGCTCACGGGACATCTTCGCGACCGACGAGTCCCCGGCCACGAGCACGGGAGCGGTGGCCTGATGGCGATCGATCCGTGCACCGAGTACGGCCTGGCGCTGGCGATCGAGGACTTCGTGCCGGTGCTGCTCGCCGGCGCGGGCCTGGTCGTCCTGGCGAACGCGCTCGGCAAGGCGATTCCCGCCGTACGGGTGGGCGCACTTCTGGGTGGTCTCGTCGTCACTGCGGGCGGCCTCGGCAAGGCGGTCTGGAAGCTGCTCGTCGCAGGCCCCTGCGTGGAGATCCCCTTCCTCGAGCAGATGCTCTTCCCCTGCCTGGCGATCGGGTTCTCCGCGATCGCCTGGGCACTGGCCAGCGTGTACGTCGGCAAGGTCGTGTCCTGGGCGCCGTTCGCCCTCGTGCCCTTCGTCGGTGCATGCATCTCCGGCGCCGCGCGCAACCTCACCCCGATGCTCGCCATCGCCGCCCTCTCCGCGGTCGCGGTCGGAGCCATGGCCTCGGCGCTCGCCCGTCGCCACGACGACCAGCTCGGACGCTGGCTGTTCATCTTCTACCTCGTCGGAACCCTCGTGCTCCCTCCGCTCGCCGCTCGGCCGAACCAGACCGAGGCCTTGCAGTGGATCGAGCAGCTCACGAACTCCGGCGTCCAGCTCTGCTTCCTCATCGGCGCGCTCCGCCTGAGCAGGCGGCTCCCGCACGCCGAGCGTCCCTCCGTCCCCGAAGGAGCCTCCCTCTCATGACCGACCGCCTCGGCTACCGCCGCAAGTTCGGTGTGATCGCCCCGAGCACCAACACGATCGTCCAGCCCGAGTTCGACATGATGCGCGTCCCCGGTGTCACGTCGCACTACGGACGGATCCTCATCCGAGACGGCCGTATCGCCGACGACGAGGGCATGCAGAACCTGCTCGTCCAGATCCGTGCCGCGATGGCCGACTGCGTCGAGGGCGTCGTGACGATGGAGCCCGACTACATGGTCATGGGCATGAGCGCCGAGACCTTCTGGGACGGCGTCGAGGGCAACCGCCAGTTCGTCCAGCAGATCCAGGACCTCTCGGGCGGGCTCGGCGTCGCCACCGGCGCCGAGGCCTGCGAGCGCGCGCTCCAGCTCTACGGTGCCAGGAAGATCGGCATCGTCACGCCGTACACCCCGATCGGTGACGAGAACGTCCGGAAGTTCTTCACCGAACTCGGCTTCGAGGTCGACAAGATCAAGGGCCTCAGCTGCGAGAGCGCCGTCGCGATCGCGCACGTCAGCGAGCAGACGCTGCGTGAGGCGATCATCGAGGTGGACGGACCCGACGTCGACGCGATCGTCCAGTGCGGAACGAACCTCTGCATGACCGAGCTGGCCGACGAGGCCGAGCGTTGGCTGGGCAAGCCGGTCATCGCGATCAACGCCGCCACCTGGTGGATGGCGCTGCGCGAGAACGGCATCGAGGACAAGCTCCACGGCTTCGGGTCGTTGCTGCGCGACCACTGACCACCCCCCGTCTCCGTGCAGGGCCGTGTTCCCCCGGCCCGGCTCTGCACGGTCTGCACCGTCCACGTCTCCGCCGCCCGCGCCTCCGGCCGGGCGGCGGAGACGTGCTGTGCCGGGCGTGCTGTGCCGGGCACTGAGACGGTTCCTGGAATCGCGAGACAGTGTTCCAGTTCGGAGGTTACGGTTCCCCCACCCCGGACTCGCCGCCGACCGTGCCCGCCGTCTGCTCGGGCTCGAGGGTGATCTGGTCGAACGGCAGCAGCGGTTCCACCTCAGGGAACACCACGAGGAACAAGATGAGGACGACCCCCACGAACAGGGCCACGGCGATCAGCGCCTTCACGGCCGTGGGCCCGGGAAGGATCCGCCACAGGGCTGCGTACACGTCAGGCCTCCGATCCGGAGCGGGTCTCGACGAGGTGTCCGTGCACGATGAGGCGCTCGCTGGAGCCCCATCGGGGATGGCAGGTCACGATGGTCAGCCGGGCCTTTCGGGCTCTGGCCGCGGGCTTGCCCGGGACGGGGAGCAGGATGTCGACCGCGGTCGGTGCGACGATCTCGGTGCGGTCGACGACGTAGGTGTAGGTGTCTCCGACCGCCTCGACGACCACGGTGTCGCCCTTGCGGACGCGGTCGATGTGCGCGAACGGCTCACCGTGGGTGGCGCGGTGACCGGCAACGCCGAAGTTGCCGACCTGACCCGGCTGCGCCGTCTCGGGGAAGTGTCCGGGACCACGCGCGAGCTGCTCGTCCGACACGCCTTCCACCACGACCCACGACCAGTCGTCGCCGAGCCGGGGGATCCTCATGACGGCGATACCCGACCCTCGTGGGGGAGCGACCTTGGCCGGCTCGGCGGGCACGTTCGAGCTCGGTGTGGAGGCGGCGGCCTCGACTTGGCTCTCGAAGTCGTCTCGCAGGTCGACCTGTGCGGCCGCGGTCTGCACATCGCTCCAGACCACGAGGTAGACGGCGAAGAGCAGCACGACCACGCCACCGGTGACCAGCAGCTCCGCGCCGGAGCGCACCACGGTGCCGGCCACCCTCGCGGACTGGCTCATCACGGACCTGCGCATCAAAATCCTCTCGGATATATCATTGACAATATCGTCTGCGTGGTTGAGCCTATCCCTACTTGCACTCCCGATGTGTGCAATGCAGTGGACAGGACTGCGACTCAGGTCGGGCCCCTCGGGGCCCCCTACCCGAAGAAGGAGCGCGGGTAGATGAGATCTAAGAAACGCGTCGTGGCCCTGCTGGCTGGAGCCAGCATGCTTGCGACGACAGCAGTCACCGTGGGCGCCACCTCGGCGTCCGCGGCGACCCCGTCAGGCGGGTGTTGGGTCTACTCCGTGGCGGCTGGTGCCGCCCTCGAGGACACCTCGACGACGGGCAACCTCTCCAGCTCGCTGGCGGCGTGGGGCAACAATGCTGACTACACCCTCACCACCAGTGGCGGGAGCACGGTCGGCAGCTCACGCAACTTCACGCTGACCTTCAACACCGGACCGACCAACGGCGGTCCGGCGGCGTCCGGCACGGTCTACTACTACTTCTCGGTCAACGGCGTGAACCTGCCGGTGGTCCAGAAGGGGTTCTCCGCGCCGGGCTTCGGTCCGATCCCCGGGGACACGGTCCAGGGCTCGTTCCCGGTCACCAGCTCGGGGACCAACACCCTGAAGCTTCGCAAGGTGATCTACGACATCCCCGACTACACGCTGCGCGTCCAGTGCAACGGGCAGGCGGGCGGAGTGGCGAACGGGGTCAACCCGGCCACCACGCCGGTCGACACCAACATCAGCGCGAGCTTCTCGGCGGTCGGCCCATCGGCCTCCATCACGGGGATCAGCAACCAGGTCGTCACCAACGCGGCACGCAAGAACGACGTGATCAGCTTCGGCGTCACGAACTTCTCAGCGGCCGGCACCGGTACGGCCGAGCTCTGCAACACCAGCGGGACCAGCTGCGACGCGACGTCCTCGACGCTCTCGATCGCGGGCGACGGCACGGGCTCGGGCACCCTCGCGGTGTCCGCCACGCCGACGACCGGGGCGCGGTCCCTGAAGGTCACCTCCGGCGGTGAGACGAGCCTGACCCCGATCACCATCCTGGGCAACGTCACCGTCTCGACGAACGTCACCGGTGGTGGCGCCGGCACGGTCGTCACCGTCACGGGCTCCAACTGGGACCCGAACCAGCCGGTGAGCGTCAGCGGCACCAAGAGCGGTCCGCCGTTCCCGCCGCCGGCCTCGTCCGACCCGGCTGTCACGACGACCGCCGACTCCGCGGGCAACATCTCGGCCACGTTCATCGTGAACGATTCCGGGACTGCCTACATCGGTGCGAGTCGCATCCACGCGCCCGGCCCCCCGCCGGTCGCCATCTTCGCCTCGCAGGCGTTCACCTTCTCCGGTGACACCTGCACGGCGAAGCAGGGAGCGGCGACCACGGGCAGCTGCTCGCTGCTCGAGACGCTCGACCTGACGGTCGTCGCGGGCGACCTGAAGATGTCGAAGGACGCAGGAAACGTTCTGATGTCGGGCGTCTCGCTCGACGGTACGGACCAGACCTCGACCGGCGATCTCAAGGACGTCACGGTGAAGGACTACCGCGGAGGTTCCCTCGGGTGGTCGCTCGTCGGTCGCTTCTCGGGCCTCAACGGTCCCGCGAAGCCGAGCGGCGGCAACTTCACCATCGCTCCGAACGCCCTGACCTGGACGCCGAAGTGCGCCGCCCAGAGCAACACCGACGACACCGTCGTCGCGGGCGCATCGGCATCGTTCGCCGATGCCTCGACCGACCTGCCGCTGTGCGCGGTGGCGACGTCGGGTCTCGGTGCCGACGGGACCAGCGGAGGCGACGCTGTCGCCGACGCCGGGCTCTCGCTCGAGGTCGGAGCCAGCCAGGCGGCCGGTACCTACACCGGCCTCCTCACGTTGACGCTGTCGTGAGTCCGCTCTCGACACGTCATCTGTCATGACACGCACCACGTAGCACCGGTCCGGGTGGATGCCGCTCTCGCGGCACCCACCCGGATCGCCACGTCCCCCTTCGGCGAGGAGTGCCGACCGATGATCCGAACCAAGCACCTGGCGGGTGCCCTGATCGCCTTCGTCATGCTCGCCGTGGCGACGGCCGTCGTGCCGTCGCCGGTGCATGCTGCGGACAACGGCGCCTGGTCGGTCACGCCCACCCCCGGCTCCGAGTCGTCGCCGACGCCTCGCAGCTACTTCGTTCTCGAAGGCGCTCCCGGCGCGACGCTCACCGACAAGGTGCGGATCCGCAACTACACGAAGCGGGCGCTGACCTTCTCGCTCTACGGAGCCGACGGCTACAACACCGAGCAGGGCGGTTTCTTCGCGCTGCGGACGCTCGACCGTCCGCAGGTCGACGTCGGTGCCTGGGTGAAGCTTCCCGTCCAACAGGTCAAAGTCGCGCGCCGGACCCAGGTGGACGTCCCGATCACCATCCAGATCCCTGCCAACGCGACCCCCGGCGACCACGTGGGTGGCATCGTCGCCCTCAACGGTGCCATCGAGGGCTCGGCCGAGTCCGGCGGACTCGACGTCGGCATCAAGCGCGCGGTCGCCGCACGCCTCTACCTCCGCGTGAGTGGTCCGACGACCCCCGCACTCGAGGTCAGTGACGTCCAGCTCGACCACGACCGTGGACTCTTCCCCTGGTCGGGGTCCGGCAAGGGCCGCGTGACCTACACCGTCGAGAACACCGGCAACCTGCGGCTGTCGCCGGCGAGCGTGATCACTGTCTCCGGCCTGGGGGGCCGCGAGCTCGACGAGGTGGAGACCGCAGCCGTGGTCGATCTCCTCCCGGGTCAGACCGCGAAGCTGAGCGCCGACGTCGCGGGCATCGGCTCTGCCGACCGGGTGTCGGTCGACGTCACCCTCGCGACGCCGGAGGGCGTCCGCGACGAGAGGTCGACCAACGCCTGGATCGTCCCCTGGCCGCTCGTCGTGATTCTCCTGCTCGCCCTCGCCGGCGCCCTGTGGTGGTGGCTGAGACGACGGGCCGAGCGACGGCGAGCCTTCGAAGCCGTCGCGACCGCCCCCACGCTTACGATCGGGAGCAGCCGGTGAGGACAGCACGAAAGCTCGGGATCCTGCTGGCACTGCTGGCGACGCTGACGTTCGCCGGTGGTTTCTGGGCGCCGACCCAGGCCGCGGACGAGCCGGCGAGCGGTCTCTCCGCCACGGTCTCTCCGGGCACCGCCGGGTACGCCGACCGGGTGAAGGTCAAGGGCGTCGGCTGGCCGGCGATGACGCAGGTGCAGGCCGTGGTCTGCGGCGACCTCGCGATCGGCGGGTCGTCTGCCTGTGACCAGGGCACCGCCGTCCTCGGGGTCGCCAACGTCGACGGTGAGGTGGATCTCGACCTCGTCGTCGGCAACCCGCCGCGACCCTGCCCGTGCGTCGTCCGGCTCGCCTCGTACACCGGGCCGGCGCTCGCCGTGGACTCGCCGCTCGTGATCACCGGACACCCGACGGGGACGCCCCCGACACCCGTGCTGCCGTTGCCGAACCTCCACGTGAAGGAGGTCAGGCTCGAGGGCAGCGGCGGGTTCTGGGGCCTCTTCGGGGCCGCTCCCGCCCGCAAGCTGGTCGTGACCATCGAGAACCGCGGCACCGCGCCGGCCGTCAACCCGCCGATCAAGATCGGCGTCGGCCAGTCGGCGGAGACCGAGCCGACCGTGGGGGTCGGCCGTGACCTGACGATCCAGCCCCTCCAGAGCAGTCGTCTGGAGATGAACGTCGAGCTGCCGTTCGCCGCGTTCGGCACCTACCACGTGGTCGGGTCCGTCGGCGAGGGCGATCTCGGGACGACGTTCGAGACCACGTGGGGCGCCTACCCCTGGGCACTGATCGCCTTCACCATCATGTGCGCGGCACTGCTCGCCCTCGGGATCTACGTGCGCCTGAAGGCGGCTCAGGAACGCAGGAAGGCCCGGATGCCGGGGGAGTCCGCCGCGGCGCTGGCGAGCAAGCCGTACGGCCTCCCGGACGTGGTGTACGTGGAGTCGCTGGGCGGCTTCCTCGTGAGCCCGAAGGCCGTCGGCAAGACGCGTCTCATCAACCGCCTCGACGGCCGCCTCGAGGGTCCTGACCTGGTGGCGCTGCTCGGCGACCCCGGCTTGGCCTCGCAGACCCACGTCCTCTCCGGCACGGCTGCCGACGGGGGAGGGGGCGGTGCAGCGGTGGTGGACCTGCCGTCGCTGGACGCGTGGCTGACTCGACGTGACCCGTCGGGGGCGCCTTCCGGTGACGATCCGGCGGCTCCGGTCTCCGCGGACGCCGTCGTCGACGTCGACGCGGTCGATACCTGGCTGGCGCACCGAGAGGGCAAACGCTCTTCTCAGACCACCTAATATCGTATATTCTAGCGACTCAACGTAGGCGGGCTGGAGGGCTGATGCGGCACCAGAAAGACCCTGTGGGCGGACCGGATCGATCGTTGGTGATCCGGGCCAGCGCGGCATTCGCGTGCTTCGCGCTCGCCCTCGTCGGCTGCGGAAGCATGATGCCTGGAGCGGTGGTCGGAGACGGCGCCGGAGGCACCTCGGTGTCTGCCGAGGGAGTCGGTCCGGGCGTCACCGACGATGCGGTCAAGGTCGTGTTCGTCGGTGTGGACCTCGAGGGTGTCAAGGACATCACGGGCTTCAAGACGGCCAACGCCGGCGATCCCGAGAAGCAGGTCGAGGCCCTCGAGGCCTGGGTCAACGCCAACGGTGGAGTCGCTGGGCGCAAGCTCGACGCCGTCTTCCGGATGTACGACGCGGCGGTCGACTCCCCGGCGGCCGAGGAGCAGCTCTGCAACAAGGTGACGCAGGACGACAAGGCGTTCGCCGTCGTGCTCACCGGCCAGTTCCAGAGCAACGCGCGCCCGTGCTACGCCCAGCGCAAGACCCTGGTGCTGGACGCGACGCTCGTCGCCACCGACGACGCGACGTACGAGAAGCTCTCGCCCTACCTCTGGTCGCCCAGCTACCCGTCGTACGACGGCTTCGTCCGTGCGTACGTCTCGACACTGAAGGAGAACGGCTTCTTCAAGGGGCGCAAGCGCGTCGGTGTCATCGCCGCCGACAACCCGATCAACCGCTCGACGATGGAGAAGCTGGCCGTCCCCCTGCTCGAGGACGCCGGTGTCAAGCCCGAGATCGCGTGGGTCGACACCACCGACCAGGGCAGCCTCTTCCAGGGCAACGACCAGGGGGCGGTGACCTTCCGGAGCGGCGGCATCGACCGCGTCATGTTCCTCGGTGGCGCGCGACTGGCCTCGATCTTCGCGTCCGTGGCCAGCGCGCAGAGCTTCTCGGCGCGCTACGCGATCTCCTCGTTCGACAACCCCAGCTTCTTCGTCAACAACCCCGAGACAGTCCCGTCCGACGTCCTCAAGGGGATGGTCGGAGTCGGCTTCGCCGCCGGCCAGGACGTCACCGACGACCAGCTTCCGTTCCCCGGCACCGAACCGGAGAAGCGCTGCATCGACATCTACGCCGATGCCGGCATCACGTTCTCCTCCCGCGAGGCGGCACGCGTCGCCCTCCCGTACTGCGACGCCGCCATGCTGCTGCAGGCGGGAGCCACCGAGCTCACCGACAACCTCAACGCGGCTGCGTGGGGCGCGGCGGTGGAGGACCTCGGGTCGGCGTTCGTGCCGGCCACCGGGTTCACGGGGACCCTCGGGCCGGGCCGCCACGCGGCCTCTGGCGCCTACCGGGTGCTCTCGTTCGACCGCGACTGTCGCTGCTTCGTCTACAAGGGGGGCGACGTTGACTTCCCGACGTCGTAGCCCGGCCTCGTACGCGCCTCGCTCCGGAGCCCCTGCCCTGGCGGTGGAGGGCATCCAGTGCTCGTACGGCCAGGTCCAGGTGCTCTTCGACGCGGGACTGGTCGTCGAGGAGGGCGAGATGGTCGCGCTCCTCGGCCCGAACGGCGTCGGCAAGAGCACGATGCTGAAGGTCATCGCCGGCCTGCTGCGCCCCGATGCAGGCAGCGTCCAGCTCGGCGGGGTCGACGTCACGTCGGCACCGACCCGCGAGCGCATCGCTCGCGGGCTCGGTCAGGTCGTCGGCCAGGCGACGTTCAGCTCGCTGACCGTCACCGAGAACCTCCGGATGCACGCCTACACGATCCAGGACCGTGCCTGGGCTGAGGAGGCCGTCGAGGCGGCCCTCGCGGTGTTCCCCCGGCTTCGGGCGCGTCAGGACCAGCCGGCGTCGACGCTCTCCGGTGGCGAGCGGCAGATGCTGGCGCTCTCGAAGGCGATCGTCCAGGACCCGCGCATCCTCGTCATCGACGAGTTCTCGCTCGGACTCGCGCCGGTCGTCGTGGGCGGCCTGCTCGAGCTCGTCCGCCGCCTCAACGAGCGCGGCACCGCGGTGCTCCTCGTCGAGCAGTCCGTGAACGTCGCGCTGTCGCTGGTCGACCGCGCCTACTTCATGGAGAAGGGCCAGATCGTGGCCTGCGAGACCGCGGCCGAGCTGAGCGCCGATCCCGAGCGGGTGCGTGAGCTGATGCTCGGCGGACACGTGGCGGTGGCCCGATGATGGGATTCGAGATCGGCATCGACCGGATCCTCATCGGTGTCTTCACCGGCCTCACGTATGGGCTGCTGGCCGTCGGCCTGGTCCTCGTCTACCGCTCGAGCCGCTTCGTCAACTTCGCGCACGGCTCGATCGGTGCGTTCGGCGCCTCGGTGCTCGGACTCCTCGTCGTCGACTGGGGCGCTCCGTACTACCTCGCGTTCCCGGTCGCCATCGCGGTCGCCGCGGGGCTCGCCGCCGGCATCGAGATCGGCGTCGTCCGCAGGCTCGCCGGACGGCCCAGCCTCATCGGCATGATCGCGACGCTCGGACTCTCGCAGTTCATCCTCATCATGGCGCTGCTGCTCAACAGCGACGGCGTCAGCGGATTCACGTTCCCCATGCCCCCGCTGCTGCCGTCGTTCACCATCGGGCAGCTGCCGGTGACCCCGGCCCACGTCGCCATGATCGTTGTCGCACCGACGGTCCTGGTGGCGCTCGCGCTGTTCCTGCGCAAGGCGCGGCAGGGCCTCGCGATCCGTGCCGCCGCCGACGCGCCGGACACCGCCGCCCTCGAGGGCATCCGGGCGCCACGGATGTCGTCGTACGCCTGGGCGATCGCCGGCGGCATCGCGGCACTGTCGGCGATCCTCGTCACCCCGACGACGGCGGGCCAGTCGATCGACACCCTGGGGCCCGACCTGCTGCTCAAGGGTCTGGCCGGTGCCGTGATCGCGCGCATGACGTCGATCCCGATCGCCTTCGGCGCGTCCATCGGCATCGGCGTGCTCGAGCAGGTCCTGCTGTCCAACCCCGACACCCGCGGTCTCGTGCCCGTGGTGCTCGGCCTGGTCATCGTCATCGCGTTGCTTCGTCAGCCGACCCTCGGTCGTGCCGACGCCGAGCGAGGCAGCTGGCGCCGGGTCGGCGCCCCCCCGGTCCCTGCCGCGTACGCCGCCCTGCGCGGCGTCCGCGTCACGCCGTACCTCCTCGTCGGAGGCTGCGCGACGATCGCCGTCGCCCTGGCGTACGTCGTCAGCAACGAGACCGCGTCGGTCCTCACCAGCGTGGCGGGCTTCGCGCTGGTCGGCCTCAGCGTCGGTCTCATCACCGGGGTCGCGGGACAGCTGTCCCTCGGACAGTTCGCCTACGCCGGCATCGCCGCGGCGGTCTCGGTCCACCTGGTCGACTCGTGGGGGAGCTTCGTGCTCGGCACGCTCGGTGGTGTGCTGGCCGCCGCGCTCGTGTCGGTGCTGGTCGGGATCCCCGCGCTACGTCTCAAAGGTCTCGCGCTGGCGGTGTCGACGCTCGCCTTCGCCCTGGCGACGACGGCCTGGGTGCTGCGGCTCGACATCTTCCTGGGAGACGGCGTCTCACCGGCGAAGCCGCAGTGGTGGGGCTACTCGATGGACGTCGCCCGCGACTACTACCTGTTCGCGCTGCTCATGCTCGCCCTCGGCATGTTCGTGTCGGCGAACCTCTGGCGCAGCGGCTTCGGTCGGACGCTGCAGGCGCTGCGTGACAACGAGGACGCGGCCCGTGCCTTCACGGTGCCGCGCACCTTGCGCAAGCTCCAGCTCTACGCAGTCTCGGGAGCGCTCGCCGGCCTCGGTGGCGTCGTGATCGGCCACGGTCAGACGCAGCTGACGGTCAACTCGTTCCCGGCCTCGGCGAGCATCGACGTCGTCGCCCTCACCGTCGTCGGTGGCCTGGGACTCGTCGCGGGGCCAATGGTGGGTGCGCTGATCATCGTGGGCCTCCCGGGCCTGGTGGCTCTCGGCATCCCCGGCCAGGCCCTCCTGGCGCTCGGGTGGTTGCTGGTCGTCGTCCTGCTCCCCGACGGTCTCGGTGGGATCGCGATGCGGATGCGGGACCGGTGGTACGACCGGCTCGCCGTGCGTGCCGGCATCGACCCCGCTGTCGCGCGCGCCGAGCCGGACGTCACCCAGCGCTCGCCGCTGCAGAGCTCCGCGGCGCTGGACGGCCTGTTCGCCGTCGACGTCGAAGACCTGGAGGCCGGGCCGCAGGCCGCGCCGTTGCTGGTCGTCAACGACGTGAGCAGGCACTTCGGCGGCGTCGTCGCCGTGGACCACGTCGACCTCGAGGTGCACCCGGCGGAGATCGTCGGAGTCATCGGCCCCAACGGCGCAGGCAAGACCACGCTCTTCGAGATCGTCGCCGGATTCACCAAGCCCGACACGGGGTCGGTGATCTTCGCCGGTCACGACGTGACGACCGCGACCCCGGAACGCCGTGCCACCCGCGGACTAGTCCGCTCCTTCCAGGATGCGGCGCTCTTCCCGACGATGACCGTCCGCGAGACGGTCATGGTGGCCGGTGAGCGGACGGAGCCGAGCAGTCTGTTCGCCGCGTCGCTCGGGACCCCCCGACCCGACCGGATGAAGGCGCGTCGTGCCGACGAGCTGATCGACCGCATGGGTCTCGGACCGTTCGCCGGCAGGACCATCTCGGAGCTCTCCACCGGCACGAGGCGCGTCGTCGAGCTCACCTGCCTGCTCGCGCTCGAGCCGCGGGTGCTCCTGCTCGACGAGCCGTCGGCCGGCATCGCCCAGAACGAGTGCGACGCCCTCGGCGACCTGCTCCTCGACGTCCGGCGCGAGCTCGGGACGGCGATGGTCGTCATCGAGCACGACCTCCCGTTGCTGGCTCGACTCAGCGACCGGATGGTCGCGATGAACCTCGGTCGGTTGATCGCCTCGGGCACCCCCGACGAGGTCCGCAACCACCCCGACGTCGTCAGCTCCTACCTCGGGTCCGACCACTCGGCCATCGCCCGGTCGGGTCCCCAGCTGACGAGCGTCGAGCCCCTCCCCGCGGGGACACCATGACTCGTCCGATGCTCGACCGCCGTCCCACCGTCCGCCCGAACCTCACGACTCGGAGAACGAATGCCATGACTCCCAGGATCTCGACCCTCTTCCGTGCGACGGCCCTCGCGGCCGCGCTCGGGCTCGTGATGCTCCTCGGCGCGCCGGCCGCGTCGGCGGCACCGAAGCTGGACATGGGTCCCAGCACCGGAATGAAGGACGGGCAGCAGGTCACCGTCAAGGCGTCCGGCTTCGCGCCCAACCTCAAGAACATCGCCGTCGGACAGTGCAGGGCGGTCCAGAAGGGACCGTCGGACTGCAACCTGAAGGGTGGCGCGACCTTCCGGAACGCCGACGGGAGCGGAGCGATCGCCCCGGTCACCATCACTCTGTCCGAGAAGTTCGGTGCGATCGACTGCACCAAGGAGGCCTGTGTCGTGGCGGCGGCCCCGCTGCCGAACACCAGCCCAGACGACGTGGTCGCTGCCAACACCGTGTCGGTCAAGATCACCTTCGGCGGTGGCGACAAGCAGGCATCCGCCGAGCCTGCGGCGGCGCCGGCGGCGAACCCGGCACCGACCGTCCCTGAGGACGACAACGCGGGTGCGCTGCCCAAGACCGGCGGCACCGACAACCTGCCCGTCCTGCTGATGGCCGCCGCCGCCCTCGTCATGGGTGGCCTCGGCGTGCTCCTGGTGTTCCCGGGTCGTCGTCGTCACGGAGTCAGCGCATGAGGGCGCGCACGCGCCTCGATGCGCTCGCACGGGTCGCGGGCGCCGTCGCGCTGATGGGCGGCTCGCTCGCGCTGGTGTCGAGTCCGGCGGCCGCGGCCGAGGGCACGCCGGCGGCAGGAACGGTCGCGTTCTCGTGCACGATGCCCGACTTCAAGAAGGACTTCGACTACGCGGCGAAGGTCTCGGTCGCGGGCTACCGTGCGGCGGAGGGTGGCCCCGTGACGTTGCGGGCCACGCTCAGCGACCTCCCGGGCGTGGCGCCGGTGGCGATCAACAACGCGTCGATGAGCGCGACGTTGAAGCTGACGATCGACGGTCAGGCGGTCACGCTCAAAGGCACGGGGCCGACCACGGCCGCCCCGAACGGGCCCGTCCCGGTGACCGACGTGTCCGGCACGGTGACCTCGAGCAAGGCCGAGCTGCCGGTGACGGCGACCGCGTTCACGTTCGTGGTCTCCGGCGTCGGTGGCCAGTGCACGGCGTCCACGGCGCTGTCGGTGCTGACGGTGAGCGATGAGCCGCCGCCTACGCCGACTACGCCTACGCCTACGCCTAAGCCGACGAAGGCGCCGACCACCGCTCCGGCGAAGGCGCCGACCTCGGCTCCGCCGGCAGGGAACCCTGGCAAGCCCGCCAAGGGCACGGTGAAGTTCGCGTGCGTCATGTCGATCGGGTCGAAGTTCGACTACAACGCCACGATCTCGGTCTCCGGATACCGCAAGAACGCGGGCGACCCGGTCTCCCTCCAGGCGACGATGAGCAAGCTCCCCGGCATCGCGCCGGTCCCGATCGACGGCTCGATGGAGTACACGCTCAACCTGTCGGTCGGGGGTACGGCGACCACGCTCACGGCGACGGACACGGTCAACGCCGCGCCGAAGGCCGTGGTCCCCGTCCCGACGCTCAAGGGCAGCGTCAAGGCGTCCGGTGACGAGCTCGACGTGAAGGCTTCGGGATTCTCGTTCGACTTCCCTTCTGCGTCCATCGGCGCGAAGTGCACGGGATCGGGGACGCTGTCCAAGATGACGGTCAGCAGCGAGCCTCCGGCCGACAGTGACGGTGGCGGGAGCGGCGGTGGGAGCAGCGACCCGGCCGCCACCCTTCCCAAGACCGGTGGCACGGGCTCGTTGCCCGTGATCGGTCTGGTGGCAGCATCCCTGGTGTTCCTGGGTGCCGCGGGTCTCGTCTGGCTCCCGTCGCGTCGGGGCACAGCGACGCGCGGCTGAGTCGGCATCCCGCCGACCTCACGGACAGCGGGCTCCCTGCGTACCTGTCGACGTCAGGGAGCCCGCTTCGGTGGCTGCCACACGATCACAGCGCACGGTCCCGGCATCTCATCCCTCATGGAGGGCAGATGCCGGGACCGTGTGCTGTGCCGAGGTCAGTGTGCCGTGACGAGCGGGTGCTCGACGTACGAGCGCTTGGCGACGAAGCCTGCGTCACGGAGACGGTCCACCGAGATCGGGACGGCCGGGGCCGCGATCTCGGCGCGGTAGACCAGCGGTGGGAGGCCCTGTGCCGCGCTGATCGCGTCGAAGAGCTCGGCGTTGGTCGGCGGGAGCTCGGGATGGGTGAGGTTGTAGGTCCCGACGATCCGTGTCTCCACCGCGTGGACGATCGCGTCGGCGGCGTCCTCGACGTGCAGACGGTAGAGGAGCGCGTCCGCCCCGAACGGGACCGACCCGCCGAGGTACTGGTGGGCCATCGCGATCTTGGCGTCGATCGGCGGGTCGTCCGCGCCGAAGATGTCTCCGCACCGGAAGATCGTCGACCGGTCGCCGGCCTCGGTCCGGTAGACGTCCTCCATCGCCAGGAAGCGGTCGGGGCTCGGGTCGTCGGAGTCGGTCACGGGGGAGTCCTCGTCGACCATCTCGAGGTGGTTGGCGGCGCCGCCGTAGACCGACAGCGCGGACAGCGCGACGAGGTGCGGCGACCCGGGTGCGCTCGTGACGCTCCCGGCCGTGGCGACCAGGACCTCGTGGTAGGTCTTGGCGCGGTCCTCCGGTGTCATCGAGTGGGCAGCGACCGGTCCGGCGCTGACGACGACGGCATCCGCCTCGGCGACGGCTGCGTGCACCGCCTCACGGTCGGCCCCGCGCAGCACGACGACCTCGTCGAAGCGTGACGCGAGGTCGTCCACCCGCCCGGGGGTGGTGGTGGTGACGGTGACGTGGTGACCACGCTCGCGCAGCGTGGTGGCTGCCGAGGCACCCACGAGGCCGGCACCGATGACGAGGATCTTCACTGGGCGTTCTCCTTGCTCGTACGGATCTGGTCGAGGCCGGCGCGGACGGAGACGAGCTCGTCGACGCGCTCGGCCCCGAGAAACTTCTTCGAGAGCTCGTTCATCGGGTCGAGGGTGTAGCCGTAGGTGCGCAGCAGGTGGTCGCGCTCGCGCAGCGCGGCGCGCTCCTCGAGAGGCACCGGCCGGGCCTCGCGGACCCACCCCAGCCAGGTGTCGACCCGCTGCTCCACCGCCGCGCGCAGCGTCGCGACCACGTCGTCGGTCCGGTCGGCGACGTAGGAGCTCCCGACGGGGGAGAGGAACGCCCGCATGTACGTCCCGTGGCTGACCGACCAGGTGAACCGGTCGTCGCCGCGCAGCGAGAGCCACGAGGCATTCTCGGGCTCGTAGTAGCGCTCGAGGTAGTCGACGTCGACGGCGAGATCACGCCGAGGCACGAGGTCGCTGAAGTAGAAGATGTTGGGGATGGTCCCGAACACGATGATGAGGTGGGGGACGTCGATGTGCGGGCCGAGCCAGACCTGGAGGTTCATGTCCAGGATCGATGCCTTGCGGTTGCCGATCCAGGAGTGCACGAGCCACTCCGCGCCGTTGTCGGCGTCGCCGGCGTAGGTGTTGAGCGATCCCTCGTACGAGTCGTCGGGGGTGCTCCAGGCGGCGAGTCCGTCGCTGTTGGGGTGCGGCTGCACCGGCAGCTCGGCGGTGATCTTGTCCTTGGCCGCGGTGAGGATCTCCCAGAACGCCTGCCACAGCTCTCGGCTGTCGACGTCGGGCGCCTCGGCGAGAAACTCCGGGATGGTCTTGGTCTGGCTACTGGTCATGGGCGAAGCATAATGATATATCATCTATCAGTCGAGAGCATCGAGGCGCCCATGATCGTCGTCGTCAGCCAGGCATGGACCAGACCGGGTGAGGAGCACGCCCAGGCCTACATCGCGCTGTCGGGCGACTTCGGACGGTTCTTCCGCGACCATCCCGCCTATCGCGGCCGTCGCCTGGTCCGTGGGGTGGAGGACCCGACCCACTTCACGCACCTGCGGTTCTTCGACACCGTCGAGGCGTACGAGGAGTGCACCCGACACCCGGACTACGTGGCGCACACCGAGGCGATGTACGCGCACCTGCGCCCGTACGACTCCTATCCCCGTGAGTACCTCGAGGTCGTCCTCGACGAGCCGGACCCGCGATGACCACGTTCCTGCTCGTGCACGGAGCGTTCCGCGGTGGCTGGTCGTGGCGTCGGGTGCGGCCCTACCTGGTCGCCGCGGGTCACGACGTCTACGCCCCGAGCCTGACCGGCGCAGGGGAGCGGGCCGGGTCGGCCGGCGACGTCACCGGGCTGCACGTCTGGGTGGACGAGCTGGCAGCGCTGGTCGAGATCGAGGACCTCGACGACCTCGTCGTCGTCGGCCACAGCCAGGGCGGCGTCGTCGTGCGTGCGCTCGTCGACCGGGTCCCCGACCGGGTGCGACGGGTGGTCTATCTCGACGGGGCGGTCCCGGACCCCGGCGAGCGGGCCGTCGATCTGACGCCCGCTCCCGCGACGGCGCTCCCGCCCCGCGAGACCCTCGTCGCGGCGCGCCCTCCGGTCGCGGGCGGTGACCTCGACGAGGCGACGGCCGCCTGGACGGGAGCACGGCTCACGCACACCCCGTTCGCGCCGTCGCTGGACCCGCTCAGCGTCGCGGCGGAGCACCCCGTCCCGGCCTCGTACGTCTTCTGCGCCGGGACGCCCGAGGGCTATCCCTCGAGCACCACCCGTGCCCGCCTCGACGCTCGAGGCATCCCGTACGAGGTGCTCGACGCCGGGCACGACGCGCCGCTGACCGCTCCCGCGCAGGTCGCCGACCTCCTCGTCCGGGCCGCAGCGCTTCCCGTGTGACCCCGGGGGCGGCACACTCGGCTGAGCACGTCTTGTGCCGAGCCGAGTGGAACGGCGTCTTGATTCGGCGGTGGCTTCGTGAGAGAACTGATCCGCCCCGTGCTGGCCGACCGGCCTGAACGACGACGAAGGAGTCCCTCGATGTCCCCGAGGACGAAGCAGCTCGACCCGCGTGGTCCGGAGAGCACCAGCGCGACGATCGCGACGGTGGAACGCGCCGCGGACGTGCTGCTTCTCTTCACCGAGAGTGTCGGGCCCGATCTGGGCGTGACCGAGATCGCCGACGCGCTCGACCTCTCGAAGGCGGCGGTCCACCGCGTGCTCGCGTCGCTGCGCAGCCGTGACCTGGTCAGCCTCGACGAGAGGACCCGGCGCTACTCGCTCGGGGTCGCCGCGATGCGTCTCGGTCTCACCTACCTGGACCGCATCGACGTCCGCCGTGTCGGTCGGCCGTTCCTCGAGGACCTGTCGGCACGGACCGACGAGACGGCGACGCTGTCGGTGCTGCTGGGCGAGCGGAGCCGGATCTACGTCGACCAGGTCACCCCCGACCGCGAGGTCATCATGTCGGTGACCATCGGCGAGCCGTACCCGCTGCATGCGGGGGCCTCCTCGCGGTCCTTCCTCGCCTTCCTCCCCGACGAGGAGATCGACGACTACCTCGACTCCGTCCCGCTCGTCGCGCTGACCGACAGCACGATCGTCGACGCCGCCGCCCTGCGGGAGGACCTCGCCGAGGTCCGTCGCCAGGGATGGGCGCGCTCGCAGGGCGAGCGGATGGACGGCGCCGCCTCGGTGGCGGCGCCCGTCCGCGGCCACGACGGCCGTCCGGTCGCCGTCGTCAGCGTCTGCGGTCCGGCCGAGCGGTTCGAGCGTGAGCTGGACGCGTGCCGGGACGCGCTGCTGGAGACCACGGCATCGCTGTCGCACCGCTTCGGCTGGACCCCCTGACCGAGGCGGTCAGGCGCTCGGCCGCGCCAGGTAGCGGCCACCACCGGTCGCGGTGACCACACCGTCGGTCAGCACCCGCCGCCCGCGGACGAAGGTGTCGGTGACCTTGGCGGTGAGATCGGCGCCCTCGAAGGGCGTGTACTCCTGCGTGGACTCCGAGTCCGCCGCCCGTACGGTCCATGCGTGGTCCATGTCGACGATCGCGAGGTCGGCGTCCTTGCCGACCTCGATCGCGCCCTTGGTGGCGCCCAGCCCGTAGCGCTCCGCCGGGTTGGTCGCGGTCAGCTGCGCCACCCGGTCCAGCCCGAGGCCGCGCTTGCGGCCCTCGGTGATCATCCCGGCGAGGAGGTACTCGGCGCCGCCGAAGCCTGACTTCGCCAGGAACACGTCGTCACGGTCTGCGCCGAACTTCTTCTCGTCGCGGCAGCAGGCGTGGTCGCTGACGACCCAGTCGATGGTGCCGTCGAGCACGTGCTCCCACAGGGCCTCGACGTCCTCGCGCGGGCGCAGCGGCGGGTTGACCTTGCCGCCGACGCCGTGTGCGGTGTCGCAGTCGGCGAGCAGGTGACCGACCGTGACCTCACGGCGGAAGTCGACGTGCGGGAACGCCGCGGCCATCCGTACCGAGGCGTCGACCGCCTTGCGGGACGTCAGGTGCAGGAGGTTGATCGTGGGCAGGCCGGTCTCGTGCGCCAGGTACGAGGCGATGGTGACCGCCAGGCCCTCGGAGTGCGGTGGGCGTGACGCGCTGTAGGCGGGCAGACCCGAGAGCGAGCCGTCCTCCTCGACCAGCGCGGTGTACGCGCTCATGATCTCCGCGGTCTCGCAGTGCAGCGACAGCGAGATCTGGTCGGCGATCTCGGGGTGCTGCTCGCGGGCCGCCTGCACCCCGCGCATGACGAACTCGAAGTGCGCGTAGTCGTAGCGCTCGCCCTCCGGAGTCATCAGGAACGAGCGCTGGTCGTCGGAGCGGCCGTGCAGCCCGTGGCTCCCGTAGAACATGAAGATCTTGAAGGACGTGACTCCGTGCTCCTTGATCAGGGCCGGGATCTCGTCGATGTGGCC
Organism: Mumia sp. zg.B17; assembly: GCF_019550915.1. Classification (GTDB taxonomy): domain Bacteria; phylum Actinomycetota; class Actinomycetes; order Propionibacteriales; family Nocardioidaceae; genus Mumia. Next base: position 131,730 of record NZ_JAHWCI010000005.1, on the reverse strand, counting down.
GCGCGACATCGGGGCGAGGTGGAACGCGTAGTCGATGACGGAGCGGTTCTCGGTCTGCGCCAGGACCTCGGGGAAGAACTCGGCGTACGAGCCCCCACGGTTGAGGTAGTACTGACCGGTCCGCATGTAGTTGAGGGCGGTGGTGACACCGCCCTGCGCGCAGGCGCGGCTCTCGGTCGCGGCGTCCTCGGACAGCGGGTTGTAAATGCCCCAGTGCTGGTGGGCGTCGACGACGCCGGGGAAGACGGTCCGGCCGCCGGCGTCGACGAGGTCGACGCCGGGCTCCACCTGCAGGTCGGGTGCGAGGACGGCGATCTTTCCGTCCTTGATGCCGATGTCGAGCTGCTGGGTCAGCTCGGAGCCGGCGACGACGACGTCGGCGTTCGTGATGATCAGGTCGAGGTCGCTCATGCGGACTCCTCCTCGGTGCGGGCGGTGGTCGGGGTGGGGCTGGTGAAGGTCACGAGGCGGCGCAGGACGCCGTCGACGCCGGCGAGCGAGTCGAGGTCGAGGACGTCGGCCCGTACGGCGTCGGCGTCCTCCTCGCTCACCCGTCCGGCGACGTTGTCGCGGAACTTCCGGGCGAGCTCGTCGTCGGACAGCGGGCGCTGCGGGCCGCCCCGGTTGGTGAGGACCTCTTCGACGAGGACCTCGCCCGACGTCGTGCGCAGGGTGACGACGGCGGGGAACTGGTGCGGATAGATCGCGTCGCAGCGCTCGTCCGGGACGACCTCGACCTTCGCCATCAGCGCGCGCCGGACCGGGTCCTGAGCGAGAGCGTCGGTGTAGTCGTCGAGCCCGGTGCCGAGACCGCCGCCGCCCAGCAGGCCGGCGACGACCGCGTACGGCCCGCTGAACTGCGCCTGGTAGCCGGTCTCCGGTGCGCGCTTGGTCTCCAGCGGCGCGCCGATCGTGCGGATCACCGCCGTCGGGGCGCCGATGACGATCGACGCGACGTCCTCCGGCCGGACACCCCGCGCGCGCAGGGCGAGGCCGGCGTCGACGGAGGTGTGCGTGAAGTGGTTGGCAGGGTACGGCTTGAAGAAGATGTCCGGCACCGCCCACGTCTTGCCCAGGCCCTCGGTGACCGCCTCGGGGAAGAAGCGGCCGTGCAGCCACGCCTCGAAGAACCCGAACCGGCCCTCCAGGACGGTAGGCGGTCCGGTGAACCCGCGGCGGACGAGCTGGGCGGCGGTGACGCCGGCCTGAGCGGCGAGACCGCAGTGGAGGCGCTTGACGGTGCCGCCGGTGCGGTTGGCCTCGATGATCCCCGACGCCATGGAGGCGGTCAGGCCGAGAGCGTCGAGGACACCCTTCTCGTCGGCACCGTAGAGGAGCGACGCGGCGACCGAGCTGCCCATCGCCCCGGTGATCGAGGTCGCGTGCTGCCCGTGCTCGAAGAAGACGGAGTTGCCGAGCTCCTGGTCGTACCCGGCCATGCCGAGCCGGACGGCGACCTCGAGCCCGACCGCGATCGCGCGCACGGTCAGCGCGCCGTCGGCACCGGTGTGCTCGGCGGCCGCGAGTGCGGCGGGGACCACGCTGGCGCTCGGGTGGAGCACCGACGGGAGGTGCGTGTCGTCGTAGTCGAGGGAGTGCGCGAGCACGCCGTTGGCGAGCGCGGCCTGAGCTGCCGTCACACGCTGGGGCGAGCCCACGACGGTGGACTGCTCGTGCCCGCCCTGGTCGAGGACGTGCCCGATGATCGCGGCGCTGGTGTCCAGGCGATGGGCGGCGACGCAGAGGCCGAGGACGTCGAGCACGCGCTGGCGCGTGCTCGCGGCGACCTCGTCGGGGAGGCCGTCGCGCGCGACGTCGGCGGCGAACGCGGCGAGGTGGCCGCCGAGGGTTGGATCACTCACCCGCGACCACCGCCAGTGGACGCACGGGCGACCCCGTGGCGCCGAAGAGCGGCAGCGGGGAGAGGACGAACACGAACTCGTGCAGGCCCTCGGCCGCAAGCTCCTCGAGCGCCATCGTCTCGATGATGTAGACGCCGTTCTCGACCAGCAGCACACGGTGGGCGGGCAGGGTGGCGTGACCGGCGCCGGGCGGAAGGCACTCGTATGCAATCGTGTCGGCGCCGGTGGCGTGGACTCCGCGGTCGACCAGCCACTGCGCGCCTGCGGCACCCACTCCGGGCACACCCGACGACTGGCCCATGAAGAGCTGGTCGGCGCCGCTGTCGAAGTGCTGCCCCCAGCCGCTGCGGACCAGGACGACGTCACCCGGTGCGATGGTGCTGCCCTGGCGCTCGAGGGTCAGCTCGAGGTCGGCCACGGTGATCTCGTACCCGGCGTCGAGACGCCCGACGCCGAAGGCGGCGGGCACGTCCAGCAGGACGCCCGGCCGGACCATCGGCTCGATCGTGTGCGCGCCGAGCTGCGCGTAGCGCCCTCCCTCGAGTGCGTCCGCCACGTCGAGCCCGCCGTACAACCGGCCGTCCTGGGACACGTGGGCGAGGGCGTCGACGTGGGTGCCGACGTGCGTGCCCATGGAGATCATGTCGTTGGCCGCGGAGCCGCCGTCGACGCGCACCATGTCGCCGTGGCGGCGGGGGAGGGCGTGCCAGTACGGCGGGTGGTTGGGCGACTGCGGCATGCCGACGGTGAGGCGTCGGCCGAGGTCCACCACCCGGACCCCGGCGCGTACGGCGTCCAGGAGGCTCCGCGGGGGGGACGAGGTGGTCGAGAGGGTGGTCATGCCTTCTTCTTTCGGCTCGGCGTCGTTCACGATCAGCAGATGATGTTGCGGGTACGGAGGTCGGCGAGGGTGTCGGCGTCGACACCCAGGTCGCTCAGCAGCGTGTCGGTGTCGGCGCCGTGGTCGCGACCGGTGAAGCGGATGCGACCGGGGGTCTCCGACATCCGCCACATCACGTTGTGCTGGAGGACGGGTCCGAGGTCCTCGTCCTCGACCTCGAGCAGCATCTCGGTCTCGCGGACGTGGGGGTCGTGCGCGAGGTCGCGCGCGGAGTAGACCGGGGCGACGGCGGCACCGGCGTCGGTGAAAGCGCCGACGACCTCGTCACGCGTGCGGGCGAGGATCCAGTCCCCGACGTAGCCGTCGAGCAGGTCGGCGTGGAGGGCGCGGCTGTGGCCCGCTGCGAACCACGGCTCGTCGATCACCTCGGGGTGACCGACCAGACGCATCACCCGCTCGGCGATGGCCTGGGCACTGGTGGAGATGGCGACCCAGTGGCCGTCGGCGGTGCGGTAGGTGTTGCGTGGCGCGTTGTTGTGCGAGCGGTTGCCGTTGCGAGCCCCGACCTTGCCGAGCTGCTGGAAGACGGTGGGGCCTGGGCCGACGGCGGTCATGATCGGCTCGAGGAGGCTCAGGTCGACGACCTGCCCGTGGCCGCCGTTGCGTTCCCGGGCGAGCAGTGCCATCACCACGGCCGACGAGGCCGCGATCCCGCAGATGGAGTCGGCGAGGCCGAACGCGGGAAGGGTGGGCGGTCCGTCGGGCTGGCCCGTGAGGTGGGCGAACCCGCTCATCGCCTCCGCGAGCGTGCCGAACCCGGCGCGAGCGGCGTACGGGCCGCGCTGGCCGAACCCGGTGATCCGGGCGACGACCAGTCCGGGGTTCGCCTCGAGCAGGCGCTCGGGGGAGAGGCCCCAGCGTTCGAGGGTGCCGGGCCGGAAGTTCTCGACGACCACGTCGGCGGTCGCGGCCAGCCGCGCGAAGAGCTCAGCGCCCTCGGGAGCCGACAGGCTGAGGCCCACCGTCTGCTTGTTGCGGGCGATCTCCTTCCACCACAGTGGTGTGCCGTCCTTGCTCTCGCCGTGGCCGCGCATGCTGTCGCCGGCGGTGGGGTGCTCGATCTTGACCACCTCGGCGCCGAAGTCGCCGAGTATCTGGCAGCACAGGGGCCCCGCGAGGATCGTCGACGCGTCGAGGACGCGGACGCCGGTCAGCGGTCCATCGCTCATCGAGCCGTTGGGGTCTACTTGTTCCATTGTGCGAAACGCCATTCCAGAATCGTAAGCGCGTGCCCGTCATGGGTCAACGTGCCGGTAGCCGTGCGATAGCGTGCTGTGAAACATCGTTCCACTAGGCGGAGTCTCCTGTGATCGCTCGCTCGTACCTGTACGTCCCCGGCAACGCACCCGACAAGCTCGCGAAGGTGCTGGACCGGGGGGCCGACGCCGTGATCGTCGATCTCGAGGACGCGGTGCCGTGGGGGGCGAAGGACTCCGCCCGCGCCACCGTCGCCGAGTGGCTCACGTCGTTGCGCGGCGACTCCTCGGGCGTCGAGGTGTGGGTCCGGATCAACCCGGGGCCCCTCGGGATCGAGGACGTCGAGGCCGTCGTCGCCCCGGGACTCACCGGCGTCATGGTCGCGAAGACCGAGACCTGCGCCGAGCTCGAGATGGTCGACGGAGCGCTGACCCGGGCGGAGAGCGCGGCGGGACTCGAGCCGGGCTCCATCGGAGTGGTCCCGCTGCTCGAGTCGGCAGCCGCCCTCCTCGACGCTCGGGCGATCGCGGCGTCCCCCCGCGTCGTCCGCCTCCAGGTCGGCGAGGCCGACCTGGGTGCTGACCTCGGGCTGGGCGAGGACGCCGACGAGGCCGACTGGGCGCCGATCCGCAGCCAGGTCGTCGTGGTCAGCGCGGCCGCCGGCATCAATGCCCCGGTGGCCCCGGTCTCGACCGACTTCCGCGACCTGGACCGCTTCGCCGCGACGACGCGTGCTCTCGCCCGCCGCGGGTACGTCGGCCGCGCCTGCATCCATCCGGCGCAGGTCGCCGTCGCCAACGAGGTCTTCACTCCCACCGCGGCGACGCTCGACCGGGCCAGGACGCTGGTCGCCGTCTTCGACGAGGCGGTGGCGCAGGGGCGTGGCGTCGTGATCGGACCGGACGGCCGGATGGTGGACGAGGCGGTCGTCCGCCGCGCGCGAGCCGTCATCGCGCTCGCGCGCTGACGGAGGGCCTGTCGCTCCCGCCGCGACCCGGCCCGCGCGCGCAGGGGAGACATGCTCGACGACCATGTCTTCTCCTCCTGGCACGCGGGCTCGGGTGCGCTCTCAGTACGCGGTCGAGCCAGGTTTGATCACGCCGAGCACGGCGGCGAGGAGCACGAATCCCCAGATCGCGAAGACGTACGGCTCGCACCCGCGCAGCGACGCACGAAGGTCACGCTCGACCTCGGGGGTCGACCCGGTCGCCATGAGACGGCCGAAGGCAGGCCCGAACGACCGCAGCTTCCAGCGGATGAGGACACCCGCCAGGATGCAGAGCGCGTAGGCGGCGAGCTTCGCACCCAGCCACTTGGGGTTGGTGTCGACCCCGAACGGCTCGCTGGCGACGATCGTGTAGCCGCCGATCGCGAGCAAGGTCGCGCCCAGGCCGTACCGGACGACCAGGTCCAGCTTCTGGATCACCTGGCCGAAGCGGGTCGCGGTGTCACGGAAGTAGTCGTACACCGCGATCGCCAGCCAGACGAGCGACGCGACCCACAAGAGTGCGAGAAGGACCCCGTTGACGAAGAACTCGTCACCGAGCGGCCCCCACGCCATCAAGGTCACACCGCTGGGCAGGAACAGCACGAGACAGATCCGCGGTGCCAGGTCCACCCCGTGCATGATCTTGAGCGCTGTGGCACGTGACTGCGGGGCGAGGTCCTCGCGCAGGATGTAGCGGCTGGAGTAGAAGACGCCGAGGTCTCCACCCAGCCAGTAGGCGAACAGCACGATGTGGAGGAGGATCGCCGCGCTGTAGCCGTTGAACCCGTGCACCGCTTCGACGGCGGCCAGCGGATCGGTCACATCCCGTCTCCGTCCCAGCGACCGCGCGACCGGCTGCGGACCGGCATGCTCGACAGGATGGGCGCGGGGATCGGGTCGCCCGGCTTCCAGACGCGGCCCGCGCCCCAGTTGTGCGCCTGCGCGTCCGTGCGCTCGTCGGCGTGCTCGGTCGCCCTGCCTGCCCAGCCCCAGTCGAGGTTGATGACCTCGCGGGGGGCCTCGGCGGAGTCGTGGTCGTGCTCGTGCGAGTGCGCGTCGTCGTGGTCGTGGTCGTGGTCGTGGTCGTGCGAGTGCGTGTGGTCGTGTCCGCCGTGGCCGCCCTGCAGGTTGTAGGCGTCCAGCGCCTTCGCGATCGCGATGGCGGACTTGTCCGCGCCCGAGCCGTGGTGCGCGACGGGAGCGTCGTACTGACCCTGGTCCTTCTGGAACTGCCACGACGCGGTCAGCTGACGCATGTCCTCGTCGGTGCGCCACGGCTCCGCCATGTCGTGCGTCGAGTGCGCCCAGCGGGCGGCGGGGTGCGGCTTCTCGTCGAGGCCTTCGGGACCGTAGTTGACTCCTTCGCCGCCCCAGCGCACCCACTCGTTCTGCGTGTACCAGTTGGCGAGCTCGCCGTCGGAGCGCAGCAGCCAGGTGGCGCCGCCCTCCATGGTGGTGAAGTGGCCGTGCTTGACGCGCGCGGGGCGGAAGAAGTAGGTCCCGAGGTCGAGGGTGCCGAAGTTGTACTCCATGTGGCCCTGGGTCGTGTACGCCTCCTCGTAGCAGGGGTGGTGGGCGAGACGGTGGTCCGCCCAGCCCTCCTGCGCGTGCACCAGCCGGGTGTAGAAGCCGGTGACGGGGTCGACATGGAGGTACTTGATGAAGAGGCCCGGCATCGGCCCGGGGTTGGGGACGGCGTCCCACGTCATCGCCTCGGAGTCGACCACGATGACGTCCTCGCGGGCGTCGTCCCAGCGAGGGGCGGCGGGGGGGTCGACCGGGTCGAAGCCGGCGTCGCCGTACTCCCGGTAGTGCAGCATCCTCGTGCCCTCGGCGAAGCGGATGGACTCGACCGGGACGCCGCGCGGCGCATAGACGTACCCGCCCTTGCCGATCACCTGGTCGCCGTAGGTCATCTGGCCCTCGAGCACGTAGTACTCGGTGTTCGCGTGGTGGATCCCCGGACCGCGTCCCCAGTCGGTGTGGAAGTCGACGCGCAGCGAGCAGGAGCCGTCCTCCTCGTCGACGGAGAGACGGCGTTCGCTCGCCCGACCCTCGCCGCCGGGCAGCTCGGCGGCGTGCCAGACGTAGTCGTCCTCTTGGATCAGCTCGACGTGGGGTCGCACGGGTGCCTCCTGGGTGAAGTGGATTTCAGAATATACGATATCTGCCGGCCGGAGCGCTGGATAGAGGGATCGGTGAGACCGCGCGATCCCCTCGATCGGCAGAGCGCCGCGAGCCGTGCCACGCTCGCGGGCAGGAGGTGCACCATGAGCCAGCTGACCCCGCCCCCTCTCGTGGTGGTGATGGGAATCTCCGGCGTCGGGAAGTCGGAGATCGGACACAAGCTCGCTGAGCGTCTGGACGTCCCGTACGAGGACGGCGACGCGTTCCACTCGGAGTCGAACGTCGCCAAGATGTCCGCCGGGACACCGCTCACCGACGAGGACCGGTGGCCGTGGCTGCAGGCGATCGGGGTGTGGCTCCACGAGCACGACAGCCGCGGGGCGGTGGTGAGCTGCTCGGCGCTGCGACGGGCCTACCGCGACGTCATCGTCGACTCGGCGCCGCGTGCGACCTTCCTCCACCTCGCCGGTGACCATGCGCTGATCAGGGAGCGGATGGAGCGCCGTGACCACTTCATGCCGGTCTCCTTGCTGCAGTCGCAGGAGGACACGCTCGAGCCGCTGCAGCCCGACGAGAACGGGGAGGTGCTCGACATCGCGCCGCCGCCGGCCGAGATCGTCGACACGTTCCTCGGCCGCGTCGAGGCGGTGCAGGCGCAGGAGCGACGGCTGTGACCGGCCCCGGGGGACTCTTCGGTCTCGTCGGTGCCCAGGAGGCGGTGACCCCCGCCGCCGGCACCGCCCAGCTCGTCACCGCGGCGCTGATCGGTATCGGGCTGATCGTCGTCCTGATCGTGTGGCTGAAGGTGCACCCGTTCCTCGCGCTCACGCTCGGATCGCTGACGGTCGGTGCCGTCGCGACCATGCCGTTGGCCGACACGCTGGAGAGCTTCACCGCGGGTGTCGGCTCGACCGTCGCCGGTGTCGGCGTGCTGATCGCCCTGGGCGCGATGTTCGGCAAGCTCCTCGCGGACTCCGGTGGTGCCGACCAGATCGTCGACACGATCGTCGGCCGTGCGAGCCCGCGGATGCTGCCGTGGGCGATGGCCACGATCGGCGCCATCATCGGCCTGCCGATGTTCTTCGAGATCGGCCTCGTCCTGCTGATGCCGGTGATCTACCTCGTCGCCAGGCGCACCGGCCTCTCCCTGATCACCGTCGGCCTCCCGACCCTCGCCGGTCTCTCGGCGATGCACGGCTTCGTGCCACCGCACCCCGGTCCGCTCGCCGCGATCGACGTGCTGAGCGCGGAGGTCGGCCTCACGCTCGGCCTCGGGATCCTCGTCGCGATCCCGACGATCGTGGTCGCCGGCCCGCTGTTCACCAGGCTCGCCGAGCGCTGGGTGGGCGAGGTGCACGCCGAGGGCGCCCAGTTCGAGGCGTCCCGCGACACCGAGGGCGCCCGCCGGCCGTCGTTCGCGGTCACGCTCGCCACGGTGCTCCTCCCGGTGGTGCTGATGATGGCCAAGGCGGTCGCCGACCTGCTCCTCGACGAGGACGGGCTGCCGTACGCCTTCATGGACTTCGTCGGCGAGCCGCTCGTCGCGCTGCTCGTCGCCGTGCTGGTGGCGATCTTCACGCTCGGCGTCGGCTCGGGCATGGACCGTGATGGCATCAGCGCGAGCATCGGGGCGTCACTGCCCCCGATCGCCGGGATCATCCTGATCGTCGGTGCGGGCGGCGGCTTCAAGCAGGTGCTGATCGACACCGGGATCGCGGAGGTCATCGCCGACTTCGTCACCGACTCCGGCATCTCCGTGCTGCTGGTGGCGTGGCTGGTCGCGGTCCTGATCCGCCTCGCGACGGGATCCGCGACCGTCGCGACGATCACCGCCGCAGGGATCATGGTCCCGCTGACCGAGGGCATGGCGCAGGGGGACGTGTCGCTGCTGGTGCTGGCGATCGGGGCAGGCTCGGTGTTCTTCTCCCACGTCAACGACGCCGGCTTCTGGCTGATCAAGGAGTACTTCGGCATGTCGGTCGGACAGACGATCAAGTCGTGGTCGTTGATGGAGACGGTTCTGTCCGTCTCCGGCCTCGTCGTCGTCCTGCTCCTCAACGTGGTCGTCTGAGCCGCAGTACGCCGGGAGCGAAACCCGCGTATTTCGGTGTGGGTCGCAACCACGTCGGCGGTACCGTCAAGCCGTGCTCTGGACCCTCGCACGGACGTACCTGCGTCCGTACCGCGGCGCGATCGCGCTCGTGCTCCTCTTCCAGCTGGTCTCCACGCTGGCCAACCTCTATCTGCCGGGCCTCAACGCCGACATCATCGACAAGGGCATCGTCAACGGCGACACCGGCTACATCCTCCGCCTCGGCGGCATCATGCTGCTCGTCACCTGCGTCCAGGTGGTGTGCTCGATCGTCGCCGTCTACTTCGGCGCCCGTACGGCGATGGCCTTCGGTCGCGACCTGCGTGAGTCGGTCTTCCGCAAGGTCGAGTCGTTCGCCGCGCAGGAGGTCTCCCGGTTCGGAGCTCCGACCCTGATCACGCGCAGCACCAACGACGTGCAGCAGATCCAGATGGTCACCTTCATGGTGTTCGTGATGCTGGTCGCCGCGCCCATCATGTGCGTCGGCGGCATCGTGATGGCCCTGCGTCAAGACCTCGGGCTCTCCTGGCTGATCGCGGTCGTGATCCCGCTCCTGGTCGTCGCCGTCGGCATCATCATCGTCAAGATGCGTCCGTACTTCCAGCAGATGCAGGGCAAGATCGACGTCATCAACCGGATCCTGCGCGAGCAGATCATGGGGATCCAGGTCATCCGCGCCTTCGTGAAGGGCGGCTACGAGCGGGAGCGCTTCGCCGTCGCCAACGCCGAGTACCGCGACGTCGCGATCAGGGCCGGTCAGTGGATGGCCCTGATGTTCCCCACCGTCATGCTGGTGATGAACGCCTCCAGCGTGGCCGTGCTGTGGTTCGGCGGGCACCGCGTGGCCGACGGCACGCTCGAGGTCGGGACGCTCACCGCGTACCTCACCTACCTGGTCCAGATCCTGATGGCCGTCATGATGGCGACCTTCATGTTCGTCATGCTGCCGAGAGCCGAGGTCTCGGCCGACCGCGTCCAGGAGGTCCTCAGCACCGATCCCACCGTCGTCAGCGCCCCCGACGCCGACGCGTCGCCCGTCGTCACCGGGCAGGTCGAGCTCGCCGGGGTCGGCTTCAGCTACCCCGAGGCGGAGGAGCCGGTGCTCTGCGACGTCGACCTGGTCGCGCGCCCCGGGGAGACGACGGCGATCATCGGGTCCACCGGCAGCGGCAAGTCGACGCTGCTGAACCTGATCCCGCGGCTCTTCGACGTGACCGACGGGCGGGTGCTGCTCGACGGAGTCGACGTCCGTGACCGCGTCCTCCCGCGGGTCTGGGAGGCGATGGGACTGGTGCCGCAGCGCGCGTTCCTCTTCTCGGGCACCGTGGCGACCAACCTCCGCATGGGCAGCCCCGAGGCCACCGACGAGCAGCTGTGGGAGGCGTTGGAGATCGCGCAGGCCGACGACTTCGTCCGCGCGATGCCCGAGGGGCTGAACGCGCCCATCGCGCAGGGTGGGACCAACGTGTCCGGCGGCCAGCGGCAGCGCCTCGCGATCGCGCGAGCCGTGGTGAGCCGCCCGCTCGTCTATCTCTTCGACGACTCCTTCTCCGCGCTCGACTTCGCCACCGACGCCGCGCTGAGGCGCGCCTTGCGGACGGTCACCGCCGACGCGGCCGTGATCGTGGTCGCGCAGCGAGTCAGCACGATCCGCGACGCCGACCGCATCGTCGTCCTCGACCAGGGCCGGGTCGTGGGGACGGGCACGCACGCCGACCTGATGGACACCTGCGAGACCTATCGCGAGATCGTTCTCTCCCAGCTGACAGCGCAGGAGGCGGCATGAGCGCCCGTGGCCCCGGCCCCATGCTGGGCGCGCGAGCGCCGGAGCGTGCCAAGTCGTTCGGGTCATCGGCCCGTCGTCTGCTCGCGACGCTCGTCCGCGACCGTGTGAGCTCGGGCGCGATCGCCGTCCTCGCCGTCATCGGGGTGGCCCTCAGCGTGATCGGGCCGCGCATCCTCGGGCTCGCCACCGACATCGTGTTCGACGGCTACATCGCCAGCGGTCTCCCGGAGGGCGCCTCCAAAGAGCAGGTCGTCGAGGACCTGAGGGCGAAGGGTGACGACCGCGTCGCCGACATGGTCCAGACCATGGACCTCCAGCCGGGCCAGGGCATCGACTTCGACGCGCTCGGATGGATCCTCGTCGGCCTCCTGGGCATCTATGTGCTGTCCTCGATCTTCATGTACGTCCAGGGCGTGATGACGACCCGGCTCGTGCAGCGGACGGTCGCCGGTATGCGTGGCGAGGTCGAGGACAAGATCGGCCGGCTGCCCCTGTCCTACTTCGACTCGCGTCCGCGAGGGGAGATCCTCTCGCGGGTCACCAACGACCTGGACAACATCGCCCAGTCCCTCCAGCAGACGATCAGCCAGCTGCTCGTCTCGCTCCTCACCGTCGTGGGAGTGCTGGTGATGATGCTGACGATCTCACCGGTGCTGACGCTGGTGGCCGTCGTGACGATCCCGATCGCCGTCGTCGTCGCGGGCGGCGTCGCGAAGCGCTCCCAGCCGCAGTTCGTCGCGCAGTGGGCTGCCACCGGGCGGCTCAACGGTCACGTGGAGGAGAACTTCACCGGCCACGAGGTCGTCAAGGTCTTCGGCCGCCAGGAGCAGGCGCGACTGGAGTTCGACGCCGCCAACGAGCGGGTGTACGACGCCGGCTTCCGCGCGCAGTTCGTCTCCGGCCTCATCCAGCCGGTGATGATGTTCGTGTCCAACGTCAACTACGTCGCGATCGCCGTGATGGGTGCGGTGAAGGTCGGGACGGGGGCGATCACCGTCGGCGACGTCCAGGCGTTCATCCAGTACTCGCGCCAGTTCACCCAGCCGCTCACGCAGGTCGCGTCGATGATCAACCTGCTCCAGTCCGGGGTCGCCTCGGCGGAGCGGGTGTTCGAGCTCCTCGACGAGACCGAGGAGGTCCCCGACGCACCGGAGGCGCTGGCGCCGCAGGCCGTGAGCGGACGGGTCGCCTTCGAGGACGTGTCGTTCTCGTACGACCCCGCGTCTCCCTTGATCGAGCACCTCGACCTGGTCGCCGAGCCGGGTCAGACCGTCGCCATCGTCGGCCCGACCGGTGCCGGCAAGACGACCCTGACCAATCTCGCCCTGCGGTTCTACGACGTCGACGGTGGTCGCATCACGCTGGACGGGATGGACATCCGGGCGATGGACCGCGACGTGCTCCGTGCAAACTTCGGCGTCGTGCTGCAGGACGCGTGGGTCTTCCACGGGACGATCCGCGACAACATCGCCTACGGCGCGGAGGGGGCGACCGAGGACCAGATCGTCGCGGCGGCACAGGCGGCTTACGTCGACCACTTCGTGCGCACGCTGCCCGACGGCTACGACACCGTGATCGACGACGACGGGGGGAACCTCAGCGCGGGCCAGCGGCAGCTGCTCACGATCGCACGCGCGTTCCTCGCCGACCCGTCGATCCTGGTGCTCGACGAGGCGACCAGCTCCGTCGACACCCGGACCGAGGCGTTGGTGCAGCAGGCGATGGAGCAGCTCCGCTCGGGGCGGACCAGCTTCGTGATCGCGCACCGCCTCTCCACCATCCGCGACGCGAGCCGCATCGTGGTGATGGAGCAGGGCCGGATCGTGGAGCAGGGCACGCACGACGAGCTCGTCGCCACGGGCGGCGCCTACGCGCGGCTCTACCAGGCGCAGTTCGCCGGCGCGGAGATCTGACCCCGAGGCGTCGGCGGCGGAGTCAGCCGGCCGACGACACGTCCTCCGGCACGTGGGCGCCCTGTCCCTGGGCGACGAGGCGGGCGCGCAGCCGCTCCGCGGCCTCGTCGAGGGAGGCGGCGGGCGGGTCGGGGTCCACGGCGGCGAAGCTGAAGTCGTCGAGGTCCCACACCGGCCAGACGTGGACGTGGAGGTGGGGGATCTCGAAGCCGGCGATCATCGTGCCGACCCGTGGACTGTCCCACTCCGCCTGCTGGGCAGCGCCGATCCGCTTCGCCACGGAGGTCAGCCGTGCGAGCAGCACGTCCTCGGCGTCGATCCAGTGGTCGACCTCCGTGCGCGGGACCACGAGGGTGTGGCCCTGGCGGATCGGCCCGATGCTGAGGAAGGCGACCACCTCGTCGTCGGCCCACACGAAGCGTCCCGGGATCTCTCCGGCGATGATCTTGGTGAAGAGCGTGCTCATACGGAGCAGTGTGCCGTACGCGCACCGAGCACGGATCGTCTCGACGGTGCCGCGAGTTGGAGCCGTGGGACGCGGTCTGGCACAATGGACGGCGATTCCGTCTCGCGTCTGGACCCTCTCATTCGGACGCGTTCGGATCCACGATCAGGCGGCCCCGTTCCCCACACGGTGGCGGCTGGATCACCACACCACGTTCATTGAGGAGACACCACACCCGTGGCCGTCAAGATTCGTCTTAAGCGGATGGGCAAGATCCGCACGCCGTTCTACCGAGTCGTCGTCGCCGACGCGCGCACCAAGCGCGACGGACGCGTCATCGAGGAGATCGGCACCTACAACCCCAAGGCCGATCCCTCGATCATCACGATCGACTCCGACCGTGCCCAGTACTGGCTCGGCGTCGGCGCTCAGCCGAGCGAGGCCGTGACCGCGCTGCTCAAGCTCACCGGTGACCTCCAGCGGTCCAAGGGCGAGACCGCCGAGTCGACGGTCAAGCTCGCCGAGCCGAAGCGTGACAAGGCCGAGGTCTTCAACGAGGCGCTCAAGGCCGTCCACGGCGAGCCCGGCACCGAGGCCGTGACCAAGAAGGCCGCGGCCAAGAAGGCGCCGGCCAAGAAGGCTGCCAAGGGCGACGAGAAGGCCGCCAAGGGCGACGAGAAGGCCGCCAAGGCCGACGAGTCTGCCAAGAAGGCCGAGGAGCCGGCGGCTGCCGAGTCCACCGAGACCTCCGAGTCCTCGGAGGCCTGATCACCGTGATGGTGGGCGAAGTGATCGAGCACCTGGTCGGCGGCATCGTCGACCACCCGGACGAGGTCGACGTCACCCCGAAGCAGCTTCGCCGCGGCACGCTCTTCGAGGTGCGAGTCCACCCCGAGGACCTCGGCAAGGTCATCGGGCGCCAGGGCCGCACGGCCACGGCGATCCGGACCGTCGCCGGCGCTCTCGCCGGCAGCGGCGGTGCGCGCATCGACTTCGTCGACGTCGACCGGCGTCGCTGATCCGGTGGAGATCGTCGTCGGCCGGATCGGCCGGGCGCACGGCATCCGCGGTGAGGTCAGCATCGACCTGACGACCGACGAGCCCGAGAGGCGTTTCGCCCCGGGCTCGTCGGTCGTGCTGCGTCCGCGGTCCGGTGGTGCCGACCAGAGCATGTCCATCCGGAGCACTCGTCCGCACCAGGGCAGGCTCCTGGTGATGTTCGACGCCGTGCCCGACCGCACGGCCGCTGAGGCGCTCCGGGGGGCGCAGATCATCGCCGACGTGGACGAGACGGAGCGTCCGGACGACCCCGAGGAGTTCTACGACCACCAGCTCGAGGGCCTGCGCGTCCTGTCGGGCGGGGTCGAGCGCGGAACGGTCAACCAGGTGCTGCACCTGCCCGGCCAGGACATGCTCGCCGTGGAGCGCCTCGACGGCACCGAGGTGCTCGTCCCGTTCGTCGCCGCCCTGGTCCCCGAGGTCGACCTCGAGGCAGGGGTCGTCCAGGTGACCGAGGTGGCGGGTCTGCTCGACCCTGAGCAGGCCGAGGACGCCGGCCCGCAATGATGCGCATCGACGTCGTCACGATCTTCCCCGACTACCTCGCGCCGCTGTCGCTGTCGCTGCCGGGCAAGGCGCAGCAGCGTGGCCTGCTCGACCTTCACGTGCACGACCTTCGTGAGCACGCGCACGACCGGCACCGCTCGACCGACGACACGCCGTACGGCGGTGGCGCAGGGATGGTGATGCGACCCGAGCCGTGGGGCGAGGCGCTCGACGGACTCCTGGCCGCCGGATCCGCGGAGGAGGGGCCCGCCAGCACACCCCGCCTTCTCGTCCCGACCCCCTCGGGACGGCCGTTCAAGCAGGCCGACGCCGAACGCCTCGCGCGCGAGCCCTGGCTCGCGTTCGCCTGCGGACGATACGAGGGCATCGACCAGCGGGTGATCGACTGGGCTGCCGACCGGATGCCCGTCGAGGAGATCTCGCTGGGCGACTTCGTCGTCAACGGCGGCGAGGTCGCGGCACTCGCGGTCATCGAGGCCGTCATCCGCCTGCTCCCGGGATTCATGGGCAACCCGGAGTCGCTGGCGGAGGAGTCCCACGGGTCCGACGGTCTGCTCGAGTACCCCGTCTACACCAAGCCCGCGGTGTGGCGCGACCACGAGGTCCCGTCGATCCTGTTGTCCGGCGACCACGCCCGCATCGCCGCGTGGCGGCGCGCGCAGGCAGAGGCGCGCACCACGCTCCGGCGGCCCGACCTGCTCGCCGGCGACGACGGCTGATCCTCAGCCGATGCTGGAGACCTCGCCGCCGCGGGGTGTGCGCTCGCGGATCACCGCGACCGTGCCGGCGCCGGGGAACAGTCCGCGCCGCTGGGCAGCTGTCACGGCGGCCACCCGGTCGCTCACGCCGAGCTTGCGGTAGACGTTCTCGAGGTGCTTGTGCACCGTCCGGACCGAGATCCCCAGGCTTCGTCCGATCGACTCGGCGGTGCGGCTCTCCGCCAGCATCGCCAAGATGGTGCGTTCGCGCGGGGTGAGGCCGGCGTCGTCGCTGGTGGGCTCGGCCACCTCGGGCGCGGCGACCCGGAGCCGAAGGTGCTGGTCGAGCCCGCGGACGAGGGCGTGCAGCGCGCGGGCACGCGGGAGTGACCATCGCGGGAAGGGGTCGTCGCGGACGAGGACGTATGCCTCGATGCCGACTCCCACCTCGTTGCGGAGCGGCAGCACGAGCTGGTGCAGGCCGATGCCGACCGAGTCGAGCAGGTTGACGAGCACGGTGGGGAGGGTCCGCGTGCTCTCGCCTGGCTGCAGGAGAACCTCCGGCTCGAGCGAGCCGGTGCGTACGTAGTGCAGGACGAGAGGGTGTGTGCGCGTCAGCGTCACCAGCCCGTACGGCCAGCGCTCGGTGTCGAAGGCGATGTCTCCGGGGAAGCCGTGGAGCGTCAGTGTGCCGGTCGGCGCGTCGAGCTCGACCCGTGCTCCGGCACTGGCGCCGAACTCGTGGAGGAGGTGGTCGGTGAGCCGCTGCCGCGCAGCGCAGAGGTCGTCGCCGGTCAGGACGTCCGCGGCGACTCCGATCCACTGTGCGGCGTCGGGCATCGCTCCCCGTCCTTCCTCGACTGGGCCTGTGCGGCGAGCCTAGCGAACGGCGATGAGAACGTCGCCCCGTGGTCGAGGACTGAACGTCGCCACCGTGGCGCCGATGTGACACCAGGCTCCGGCGTGTCTCGCCAGAGGCCCGTGCGTACGTACCACTGCGTATTCCGCCGGTCCCCTTCGGAGACCTACGCTCGCAACAGAGCCCAGGACCGCAGTTCGCCGGCGTCGGCGGGGGTGATGCCGAGAGGACGGCGGTCCTGGGCGCTGCCGTCAGCCGATTAACGGACGCTGACGGCGGTGTGGCAGACTGGGAGGTCGGTGCTGGGCTCTGCTGCCACAGGGGTCTCGAGCCGCGAGGACCGTCGCACGCGACGTGTCGCAGCACCGTTCTGAAGCATTCACACCACGCATTCCGTGGGTGACCTGTGGCACCGACGAGGAAGAGTTGAGATGACCAACGTAGTCGATGCTGTCGCGAGCGAGTCGCTCCGTGACGATGTCCCCGCATTCCGTGCCGGGGACACCCTCAAGGTCCACGTCAAGGTGATCGAGGGCAACCGCTCACGCGTGCAGGTGTTCCAGGGAGTGGCGATCCGCGTGCAGGGCTCGGGCGTCGGACGTACGTTCACCGTCCGCAAGGTGAGCTTCGGTGTCGGCGTCGAGCGCACCTTCCCCCTCCACACCCCGATCATCGACCGGATCGAGATCGTGAGCCGCGGCGACGTGCGCCGCGCCAAGCTGTACTACCTGCGCAACCTGCGGGGCAAGGCGGCCAAGATCAAGGAGAAGCGCGAGGCCTGAGCAGTCTCGGGGGGGACTGTGGACCATGCGTGACGAGCCGGTCGTCGGCCGTGCCGACGACGAAGTACGAGGGACGCACCGGGCACTCCGCTCGGCGGGGGGTCCGGCGCGTCGCTGGCTCGGCGCGGCGCGATGGGGCGATCGACGGATCCCACTCTGGATGGAGATCGTCGCGCTGCTCCTCGCCGCGCTCCTGCTGTCGTTGATCGTGAAGTCGCTCTTCCTCCAGACGTTCTACGTCCCGTCGGAGTCGATGGAGCCGACGCTGACCGGGAACGCGGGCGGCGTCCAGGACCGGATCGTCGTCCAGAAGGTGTCGTACTGGGGGCGTGAGGCCCGCCGCGGCGAGGTCGTCGTCTTCGAGGATCCCGGCGGCTGGCTGAGTGCGGGAGAGGTCCACGGATCCTCGAACGCAGCCCAGAAGCTTCTCTCCTCGGCCGGCCTGTTCCCGTCGGGCGGCCACCTCGTCAAGCGCGTGATCGGCGTCGGTGGCGACACCGTCAAGTGCTGTGACACGGCCGGACGGATCGAGGTCAACGGCGTCGCGATCGAGGAGCCGTACGTCAAGGACGTGACGGCGACCGGCCGTACGCCCTTCAGCGTGACCGTGCCCGCGGAGCACCTCTGGGTGATGGGCGACAACCGCGGCAACTCCGCAGACTCGCGCGCCCACGTCGACGAGGCGGGCGGCGGATTCGTGCCTGACGGCAACGTCGTCGGCAAGGTCGCCTTCGTGGTCTGGCCCTGGAAGGACCGGTCCGTCCTCCACGATCCTGAGTCCTTCGCCTCGCTCGACTGAGGCGCCCCGGCACCTCCGTCACGCGAGGGCGCCCGGCTACGCTGTCGGTGTGACATCCCACGATCAGGCCGCGAAGGCCGCCGAACGCCCTGCCCGGCAGAAGCGCAAGCCGCTCCCGCTGTGGCAGGAGACGATCTTGCTGGTCGTCGTGGCGCTGGTGCTGGCCCTGGTCGTCAAGACCTTCCTCGTCCAAGCGTTCTGGATCCCCTCGGGGTCGATGGAGGACACCCTCCAGATCGACGACCGCATCCTCGTCCAGAAGGTCAGCTATTGGACGGGCGAGCCCGAGCGTGGTGACGTGGTCGTGTTCGACGACCCCGGTGACTGGCTCGGTCCCCAGGTCGAGGAGGACCTCGGGCCGGTGCAGAAGGCGCTGTCGATCTTCGGGCTCTATCCGTCGGGCGGCCAGCTCGTGAAGCGCGTCATCGGCGTGGGCGGCGACACGGTCGTCTGCTGCGACGCCCAGGGACGGCTCCAGGTCAACGGCACCTCGATCGATGAGCCTTACGTCAAGAACCCCAAGGCCACCGCGAGCCAGCGCTTCAGGGTGAAGGTGCCCGAGGGGCGGCTGTGGCTGATGGGTGACAACCGCGACAACTCCCAGGACTCGCGTGCCCACATGGGCGGTCCCGGTGGCGGGTTCGTCAAGACCGACGCCGTGGTGGGCAAGTCGTGGGGGATCGTGTGGCCGTTGAGTCGTGCCGGCTCCGGCGGCTCGGACAACGAGCCGTTCAAGAACGTCCCCGACGCCGGCTGAGCCGATGGCCCCAGGGCGACGCGTGAGCTCGGCGGCACCGCCGTCGCTGCGGATCGAGCGACGTATGCTGCGCGGCGGGTTGACCTCTCTGGCGTGCAGCGACGAGGTCGGCCGAGGCGCGCTGTGCGGCCCGGTGACCGTGGCGATGGTCGTCGTGACCGAGTCGACGAAGACCGCTCCTCAGGGCGTGCGCGACAGCAAGCTCCTCACTGCCGAGGCGCGTCGCCGCCTCGTGCCACGGATCAAGCGGTGGGCACCGTCGCACGGCGTCGGCCATGCGACCCCGAACGAGATCGACGAGTTCGGGATCATCGCTGCGCTCCGACTGGCGGGTCATCGTGCCCTCGCCCAGCTCGACGTCGCACCGGACTCCGTGCTGCTGGACGGCAACCACGACTACCTCACGCCGCCCGAGCAGACCAGCCTCTATGGGCCGCCGCAGGTGGTCGAGCGGGTGCCTCCGGTGGTGACGATGATCAAGGCCGACATGCGCTGCGCGGCGGTCGCCGCCGCGAGCGTCCTCGCCAAGACGGCTCGGGACGCGATCATGGTGGCCCTCGCCGAGGAGCATCCCGAGTACGGATGGGCGGACAACAAGGGGTACGCCGCCCCGGAGCACATCGCGGCGCTCGCCTCGTTGGGCCCGACGCCGCACCACCGCGTCTCCTGGCGGTTGCCGGGCTTGATCACGGACGGTGCCGGCCCGGCGGCAGCGCTGGGTGAGGCGCTCCCGCCCGGCATGACGGACGAGTGGGGCCTCGAGGTCGAGGAAGCCGCTGGGGAGGAGAGCGATGCCGTCGCGTCGCAGACAGACGACCTCTGGTGGTCGTCGGTCGCTCCCGAGGGCCTGATCGGTCCCGAGGAGCGGTCGGCAGAGCGCCACGCGTGAACGGACCGCGCGCGGCGGACGCCGTACGCGGTAGTTTCGCAGGGACGGTCCCGACCGAGGGAGGACGATGAGCGCGGAGGATCTCGAGCGGTACGAGGCGGAGATGGAGCTCGCGCTCTACCGCGAGTACCGCGACGTCGTCGGCATCTTCACCTACGTGGTCGAGACGGACCGCCGCTTCTACCTGTGCAACGCCGTGGACGTGAAGGTGCGTTCGGAGACGGGTGACGCCTACTTCGAGGTGACGATGACCGACGCGTGGGTGTGGGACATCTATCGCCCCGCCCGGTTCGCGAAGAACGTCAAGGTCCTCACGTTCAAGGACGTCAACGTCGAGGAGCTGGCGACCTCGGACTTCGAGCCACCGAAGGGCTAGGCGTGGCGGCCGTCTGTCCACAGACGGTGCTCGTCCCCAGGCGCGGATGACGCGCGTCCCGGTCGTGCCGGAAGGCGCCACCTTGTCCGTGGAGGTGGCGACATGGCATCGAGCTATGAGCAGCGGCGCGCGGTCGGGGTGCACGGCGAGAACGTCGCGGCCGACTATCTGCGTGCCCAAGGCATGCGGGTCATCGACCGCAACTGGCGGTGCCGGTGGGGTGAGATCGACATCGTCGCCCAGGACGACGACGCGCTCGTCTTCTGTGAGGTCAAGACCCGCCGGAGCGCCGCGTACGGGACCCCGCTGGAGGCCGTGACCCCCCAGAAGGCAGCACGCCTCCGGCGTCTCGCGGGCGTCTACCTGTCCGAGCACCAGCCCGGTGCCGGACTCGTGCGCATCGACGTCGTCGCGGTCGTCGTCCCCGCGCGTGGAGCGGCCGAGGTCACGCACGTGGTGGGGGCGGCGTGACGGGCCTGGGCCGGACCATGTCGGTGTCGCTGGAGGGGATGCGGGGCCGGGTTATCGACATCGAGGTCGACGTGAGCCCCGGGCTGCCCCGGACGACGCTGGTCGGGTTGCCGGACGCCTCGCTCGCGGAGTCCCGTGATCGTTGCCGTGCCGCCATCGCCAACAGCCGGTTCGCGTGGCCCGACACCAAGGTCACCATCAACCTGTCACCTGCCTGGCTCCCCAAGGCGGGCTCCCACTTCGACCTCGGCATCGCGCTCGCCGTCCTCGCCAGCCAAGGGCACGTGCCCCAGGAGAGGCTCGCGAGCGCGGCCGTGCTCGGTGAGCTCGGACTGGACGGGCGGCTGCGTGCCGTTGCGGGCGTCCTGCCGGCGACCGCCGCGGCGGTGGCAGCAGGCTGCGGGCTCGTCATCGTTCCGGAGTCCAACGCTGCCGAGGCCTCCGTCGTCGCGGGCGCGCGGGTGCTCGGCGTGCGGTCGCTGCGTCAGACCGCCGCGCTGCTCCGCGGCGAGGATCCCCCGGACGACCCTCCGGTCGACGCCCTGGTGCCCGGTGAAGCGGCGCGCCCGGACCGGTTCGAGGGGCTCGACCTCGCCGACGTCGCGGGGCAGGACGACGCGCGTGCTGCCCTCGTCGTGGCGGCGGCGGGTGCCCACCACCTGCTCCTCTCGGGTCCGCCAGGGGTCGGCAAGACCATGCTCGCGCAGCGACTCCCGTCCCTGTTGCCGGACCTCGACGACGAGCAGGCGATGGAGACGAGCGCCGTCTACTCGGTCGGGGGGATGCTCTCTCCCGACGCGCCGCTGCTGCGTCGACCTCCGTTCGTCGACCCCCACCACACGGCGTCGGCGGCGGCGCTGGTCGGGGGAGGGAGCCGCACCGTGAGGCCTGGTGCGATGTCGCTGGCGCACCACGGGGTGCTGTTCCTCGACGAGGCCCCGGAGTTTCGTCGCGACGTGATCGACGGCCTGCGTCAACCGCTCGAGAGCGGGCGCGTGACCGTGTCCCGTGCGGTCCAGACCGCGGAGTTCCCGGCACGGTTCCTGCTGGTCCTCGCTGCCAACCCGTGTCCGTGCGGTCGGCGGACCGGTGAGCTGTGCGAGTGCAGCGCGGTGGTCAAACGACGCTACGGCGAGCGTCTGTCCGCACCGGTCCGCGACCGTATCGACCTCCAGCGCGAGGTCGGTCCTGTCTCGGCCCACCACTACGGACCGGGTGCGGAGCAGCCCGAGTCGTCGAAGGTCGTCGCGCAACGGGTCGTCGAGGCGCGAGACCGTCAGCGTCGACGGCTCGAGGACACGCCGTGGCGGACCAACGCCGACGTGCCCGGCGCTGCGCTACGTCGTGACCTCCCGACCCCGACACGTCTCGTGGTGGCTGTCGGTCGGCTGGTCCGGGCGGGGACGGTCAACGCCCGGACGGCCGACCGCCTTCTCCGGGTCGCGTGGACGGTGGCCGACCTGCGACAACGGCCGGCACCCGACGACGACGACCTGGAGACGGCGACGGCGCTGCGGCGCGGCACCACACCCGAGGGCTCCCTGTGGGAGCGGGTGACCGCGTGACTGCGACAGAGCAGGACGGCGTGTCGCCCCGTGGTCGGCGAGACGAGCGGCGCGCCCGCCTCGGGCTGAGCCTGGTGGCCGAGCCCGGTGATCCGAGGCTGGCCGCCGGCCTGCTCGAGCGCACGCCGACGGAGCTGCTGGCCGCAGTGACGTCCGCAGACGCGGGGACACCGGAAGCCTGGCGTGCTCGTGCCGTCGCACTCGACACGCGGCTCGAGGCAACAGTCACCGTCGCGCGCGGTGCCGGGCTGCGCTGGGTCTGCCCCGGGGATGCAGGCTGGCCGGAGCGGTTGGACGACCTCGATCAGGTCGGTGCCGTGTCGGGGGTCGTGGGGCGCCCGCTCGGCCTCTGGGTCCGCGGCCGGGGCCGTCTCGACGACCTGACCGCTCGGTCGGCTGCCGTCGTGGGAGCGCGCGACGCGACGACCTACGGCCGTGACGTGGCGGGGGACCTGGCGGCCGACCTCGTGGACGCCGGGACAGCGGTGGTGAGCGGGGCGGCGTTCGGCATCGACGCAGCGGCGCACCGTGGTGCCCTGGCCCTCGGCGGGCCAACGGTCGCGGTCCTGGCCTGCGGCCTCGACATCGACTACCCCCGTGCCCACGCGAGCCTCCTGCGCGCGATCTCCGAGTCCGGGCTGCTGGTGAGCGAGCATCCTCCCGGCGCGACTCCCACCCGGTCGCGGTTCCTCACGCGCAACCGGATCATCGCAGGTCTCACCCAAGGCACCGTCGTCGTCGAGGCGGCGCGACGCAGCGGAGCGCTCAACACGCTGAGCTGGGCCAACGAGCTCGGTCGGCTCACCATGGCCGTGCCCGGCCCGGTGGCGCACCAGTCGTCGGTCGGCGTGCACCAGGCGATCCGCGAGGGTCGTGCCGTGCTCGTCACCAACGGCGCGGAGGTTCTCGAGGACCTCGACGTGCTCGGGCGTCGTGACGCCACCCCACCGTCGGCGCCAGCGACCGTCTGGGACGGTCTCGACCCGACGTCACGGGCCGTGATCGAGGCCCTGCCTGCGCAGGGACCCCGGACCACCGACGAGATCGCCTGGCATGCCGGTGCGTCCCCGGAGGCGGTCGCCGCAGCACTCGACCATCTGGAGCGAAGCGGATTCGTCCGGCCGTCGGGTCGGGGATGGCACCTTGCGCGGCGCGCCGACCTCGCGCGCGCCGGCGATGGCGCGGGCGAGAGGGCCGGAGACCCTGCCGCCGGGGACCAGGACCGGTGACGGCGTGCCCGCTTGGAGGTCACGCGACCCACCGTCACACTCGGGGTCATGGCCACGACCGACCGCAGTCCTGCCTGGACCGACGCCCTCGAGGCCTACACGCGGCATCTGCGCTCCGAGCGTGGGCTGAGCGAGCACACGGTGCGCGCGTACGCCGGCGACCTCGACCTGCTGGCCGCCCATGCGGAGGGGCTCGGCGTCCGCGATCCGGCGTTGCTCGAGCTGAGGTCGCTGCGGAGCTTCCTTGCCGCACAGCAGGTCCGCGGCCGAGCCCGGAGCACGCTGGCGCGTCGGGCGGCAGCCGTCCGTCGCTTCACGGCGTGGCTGGTGCGTACCGGTCGCGCCGACCAGGACGCCGGCGCGTTGCTGGTCAACCCCAAGCGGCACCGCGAGCTGCCCGGCGTCCTCCGCCAGGACGAGGTGCGCGCCCTCCTCGACTCGGCCGCCGCGGTCGCCACCGGAGGTCCGGGCGGCGCCGACGAGGCGGAGGCGGGCGCTCCACGACCTGCGCACCCGTCGGACTCCGACCCCGTCGCGGTGCGCGACGTGGCGGTCCTCGAGCTCCTCTACGCGACCGGCATCCGGGTCGGCGAGCTGTGCGGGCTCGACATCGACGACGTCGACCGTTCGCGCGACGTGGTGCGGGTCATCGGCAAGGGCGACAAGGAACGCAGCGTGCCGTTCGGTCGCCCGGCCGGTCGCGCCGTCGACCGGTGGTTGACGGTCCGGCCGGAGCTGGTGGTCGCCGGGAGCGGGCCTGCGCTCTTCCTCGGCCGACGGGGTGGGCGCGTCGACCCCCGGACGATCCGCCGGATGGTCCACTCCCGCCTCGCCGACGTCGACGACGCCCCCGACCTCGGCCCGCACGGACTCCGCCACACCGCCGCCACGCACCTTCTGGAGGGCGGCGCCGACCTGCGCAGCGTCCAAGAGCTCCTCGGCCACGCGTCGCTCGCGACCACCCAGCTCTACACCCACGTGAGCTCCGAGCGGCTGCGCAGCGCCTACGCCCAGGCACACCCGCGGGCCTGACCAGCAGTGCGAGAGACTCTTCCCGCGTCGGGCGGGGCAGCCGCGACGAAGTAGGCTGCCTGTGGAGCGCCTTCCTACCGGCGGACCATCAGCACCTGGTGCGTCCCCTCCCGCGCCGCGCGCGGGCTCGTAGGACTAGACCCCCCAGCACGCCGAACCATCCTGGGAAGCGGGATGGTCGAACGCAGGAATGGAGCCTCGGAGTTGGACTCGAAGGTCATCTACACCCACACGGACGAAGCGCCGCTGCTCGCGACGTACTCGTTCCTCCCGATCATCCAGGCCTACGCGGCCAAGGCGGGCGTCACGGTGGAGAGCCGCGACATCTCCCTCGCCGGGCGGATCCTCGCGCAGTTCCCCGACCGCCTCCCGCCCGAGCAGCAGGTCGGTGACGCCCTCGTCGAGCTCGGCGACCTCGCGAAGCGGCCCGAGGCCAACATCATCAAGCTCCCCAACATCAGTGCGTCGGTTCCTCAGCTGAAGGCCGCCATCACCGAGCTGCAGGGCCAGGGGTACGCGATCCCCGACTACCCCGACGATCCGTCGACCGACGAGGCCCGCGACGTGCGCGCCCGTTATGACAAGGTCAAGGGCAGTGCCGTCAACCCGGTGCTCCGCGAGGGCAACTCCGACCGCCGGGCGCCGGCGTCGGTCAAGCAGTACGCCCGCCAGCACCCGCACTCGATGGGTGCGTGGAGTGCCGACTCCAAGACCAACGTCGCACACATGGACTCGGGCGACTTCCGGTCCAACGAGAAGTCCGCCGTGATCGACAAGGACGGCTCGCTGCGGATCGAGCTGGTCGCCGAGGACGGCTCGACCACCGTGCTGCGCGAGTCGGTGCCGGTGCTCGCCGGCGAGGTCGTCGATGCGACCGCCATGGACGTCGCCGCACTGCGTGAGTTCCTGACCGCGCAGATTGCGCGGGCGAAGGCGGAGGGCGTCCTGTTCTCCGTCCACCTCAAGGCCACGATGATGAAGGTCTCCGACCCGATCATCTTCGGGCACGTCGTGCAGGCGTTCTTCCCCGAGCTGTTCGCCGAGCACGGCGAGGCGCTCGCCGCGGCCGGCCTGAGCCCCAACAACGGTCTCGGCAGCATCGTCTCCGGTCTCGGGACGCTCCCGGCCGACAGCCGCGATGCCGTGCAGGCCGCGATCGAGCAGGGGATCGCGGACGGCCCCGCGCTCGCGATGGTCGACTCCGACAAGGGGATCACCAACCTGCACGTCCCGAGCGACGTCATCGTCGACGCGTCCATGCCCGCGATGATCCGTACCTCGGGTCACATGTGGGGACCGGACGGCGTCGAGGCCGACACGCTGGCGGTCATCCCCGACAGCAGCTATGCCGGCATCTACCAGGTCGTCCTCGACGACTGCCGGGCTCACGGCGCGTACGACCCGACGACGATGGGCTCCGTACCCAACGTCGGCCTCATGGCGCAGGCAGCAGAGGAGTACGGCAGCCACGACAAGACGTTCGAGATCCCCGCTGCCGGCACGGTCCGCGTGACCGACCAGGACGGCTCGGTCGTCTTCGAGCACCCGGTCTCCCAGGGCGACATCTGGCGCATGTGCCAGACCAAGGACGTCCCGATCCGCGACTGGGTCAAGCTCGCCGTGACGCGGGCCCGGGCCACCGGCGCCCCTGCGGTCTTCTGGCTCGACGAGTCGCGGGCGCACGACCGCAACCTCATCGAGAAGGTGACGACCTATCTCGCCGACCACGACACCGACGGTCTCCAGATCGAGATCATGTCCCCGGTCGACGCGACGGCGTTCTCGCTGGAGCGCATCCGCAAGGGCGAGGACACCATCTCGGTCACGGGCAACGTCCTCCGCGACTACCTGACCGACCTGTTCCCGATCCTGGAGCTGGGGACGAGCGCCAAGATGCTCTCGGTGGTGCCGCTCATCAACGGAGGTGGTCTCTTCGAGACCGGCGCCGGCGGCTCGGCGCCCAAGCACGTGCAGCAGCTCATCAAGGAGAACTACCTTCGGTGGGACAGTCTCGGCGAGTTCCTCGCCCTGGCCGTCAGCCTGGAGCACCTCGCCCAGGTCACCGACAACCCGAAGGCTCAGGTTCTCGCCGACACGCTCGACCGAGCGACCGGCACCTTCCTCAACGAGAACAAGTCGCCCAGCCGCCGCGTCGGCGGGATCGACAACCGTGGAAGCCACTTCTATCTCGCGCTCTACTGGGCGCAGGAGCTGGCCTCTCAGACCGAGGACGCCGAGCTCGCGGCGGAGTTCGCGTCGTTGGCAGAGCAGCTCGCTGCCAACGAGCAGGCGATCACCGAGGAGCTCATCGGGGTCCAGGGCTCGCCCGTGGACATCGGCGGCTACTTCCGCCCCGATGACGCACTCGCGTCGTCGGTCATGCGGCCCTCGAAGACCCTGAACGACGCGCTGGCGGCACTCGGCTGACAGGCCACCGCTGACGACGAGACCCGCCGGGTGCACACCCGGCGGGTCTCGTCGTCTACAGCATGGAGGTCGGATCCACCGGGTGTCCCTCGTCGACGACCATGAAGTGAAGGTGGCAACCGGTCGAGAAGCCGGTGGACCCGACCGACCCCACGACGGTGCCTGCCTCGACCGACGTGCCGGCGGCTGTGCCCGGCCGGATCAGATGGTTGTAAGTGGTCGACAGCCCGCCGCCGTGCTCGACCACCACTCGGTTGCCGTACGCGGGGTCGTACCCCGAGCCGACCACGCGTCCCGCCGCCGCCGACCGGACCGGCGTCCCGCACGGGACCGCGAAGTCCGTGCCGTCGTGCAGTCGGAGCTCTCCGGTGACCGGGTGCACGCGCATCCCGAACGGGGAGCTGATCGGACCGTCTACCGGATGGACCAGCCCTCCCGGGGTGCCACGTCCCAGTGCCGGGGTCGGCGGCGGCACCGGTGGCGGTCCGTACGGCGTCACGAGCCGCACCGCAGCCGCACGGCCGAGGAGCGCGAGCGGATCGGCGTACGCGCGCCCGTGACGACGACCGAGGTGCAGGCAGGCGACGGGAAAGCAGTGTCCGCCCGCGAGGAGGACCCTGCCGAGGACGGCGCCGCGAGCGACGCGGTCACCCTTCACGACGTCGGCGCCGACCGGTTGGTACGTCGAGCGCACGCCGTCGTGGTCGACGCTGACCACCTCGACGCCGGCGACCCGGCCGGCGAACGCCACCACCCCGCCGTCCACCGCCCGGACGATCGCGCCCGGCGCCGCAGCCAGGTCGACCCCGCGGTGACCGGCGGCGTACGGGCCGGTGGGGGCCTCGTAGGCGCGGACGATCGACGGTCGCGGCTCCAGGGGCCACGACCAGGACGACTCCTCGGCGGCTGCCGGGGGAGAGAGGGCGGCGGCCGCGGCCATCACAGGAAGCGCGACGAGGCGAAGACGGTGGGTGTTCATCCGAAGATGCCATCGCAGACAGCGCGGTTAGCGTAGGGACAAGTCGGACATCTGTGGACGGACATCTCGAGCGGACACCTGGGGACGATCTCGGCGTCGCTCGTTCTGCGAGTGGGGGTTCGTATGAGAAGGATCGGTCCTGTCGCAATCATCACCGCCGCGCTGATGGCGGCGTCCGGGGCGTGGACGTCGGCGCAAGGGGCGTCCGCGGCCGCCCCCGTGACGGCGACGGCCGTGACCGCGGTCGCGGCCTCGGCTCCTCCCGGCCCCTCGCGCTACGAGAGGAGAGTCGTCCGGCACACCAACCGCGCGCGCTCGGCCCGCGGCCTGCGCGCGCTCGGCAGGTCCGCGTGTCTCGACCGCTACGCCCAGCGCAGTGCCGACCGCATCGCGCGGACCGGACGACTGACGCACCAGAACCTCCGACCGGTCCTGCGGGCCTGCGGCGGCCACAAGGTGGGGGAGAACATCGCCTACGGCTATCGCTGGCCCGTCCGGGTCGTCCGGGCGTGGATGAACTCACCAGGCCACCGGGCCAACATCCTGGAACCGCGCTACCGGCGGATCGGGGTCGGCGTCCGGCGGGACCGCCGCGGCATCATCTGGGTGAGCCAGGTCTTCGCCTACCGCCGTTGACGCGAAGGACCGGGATTTCGCCGGCTGGACCCTGTGTCCTAGACTGGGAGAAGCGCTCAGACCGTCTGCTGTTCCCTTCACCAGGAACGCCGGCGTGACGAGTGACTTCGCGTGCCCTTCGCCCAGCAAGGCTGGGATGTGCGGCCCTGGTCCTCCCCACACGGGAGGCGGTCCGCGCAAGGGTGCCAGGGTGTCGGCGCCGCCGGCACGTCAACCAGGATCGGGCGCACCCGTGCGCCCTGGCAAGAAAGAGGAACGCCATGGCCGTCGTGTCCATGCGCCAGCTGCTCGAGAGCGGTGTCCACTTCGGGCACCAGACCCGCCGCTGGAACCCCAAGATGAAGCGCTTCATCCTCACCGAGCGCAACGGCATCTACATCATCGACCTGCAGCAGTCGCTGGCCTACATCGACCGCGCGTACGACTTCGTCAAGACGACCGTCGCCCGCGGCGGCACGATCCTCTTCGTCGGGACCAAGCGTCAGGCGCAGGAGGCCATCACCGAGCAGGCGACCCGCGTCGGCATGCCGTACGTGAACCACCGCTGGCTGGGCGGCATGCTCACCAACTTCCAGACCGTCCACGAGCGGATCAAGCGCCTCAAGGAGCTCGACGAGGTCGACTTCGACGACGTCGCCGGCTCGGGCCGCACCAAGAAGGAGCTCCTGCAGCTCAAGCGCGAGCACGACAAGCTCGACCGCACCCTGGGCGGCATCCGCGACATGAGCCGTACGCCGTCGGCGCTGTGGATCATCGACACCAAGAAGGAGCACCTGGCGGTCGACGAGGCCAAGAAGCTGGGCATCCCGGTCGTCGCGATCCTCGACACCAACTGCGACCCCGACGACGTCGACTACCCGATCCCGGGCAACGACGACGCGATCCGGTCCGTCACGCTGCTCACGCGCGTCGTCGCCGACGCCGTCGGTGACGGCCTGATGTCGCGCGGCGCCGGCAAGGAGTCAGAGGGCACCGAGGCGGCCGCCGCGGGTGCCGTCGCTGCCGACGAGCCGCTGGCGGAGTGGGAGCGCGAGCTCGCACAGGGCACCGACCCTGTCACCACCGAGGCTGCCGAGGCCGAGGTCCAGTCGTCGGCCAGCGCCGACGACACCCCGTCCGAGGTCGCCGAGGAGACGGCTGAGGCCCTCGAGGACAAGCCGGCCGATGCGACCGCCGAGGACGCGACCGTCTCCGACGAGCCGGCCGAGGACAAGCCCGCCGACGACAAGCCCGCCGAGGCCTGAGCGCTCCCGCGACACGTCACCACCACTTCGGCCGGTCTCCGGCCACGGACACAGACGAGAGAGATAGAGATGGCAATCTCTGCAGCAGAGGTGAAGAAGCTCCGCGACGCCACCGGCGCGGGCATGATGGACGCCAAGAAGGCGCTCACCGAGGCCGAGGGCGACTACGACAAGGCCGTCGAGATCCTGCGCGTCCACGGTCAGGCCAAGGCCGACAAGCGTGGCGCCGAGCGCCAGGCGACCGCCGGACTGGTGGCCGCGTCGGGCAACGCGATCGTGGAGCTCAACGCCGAGACCGACTTCGTCGCCAAGAACGAGCAGTTCGTCGCGCTGGCGCAGGAGCTCGCCACGCTGGCCGACGAGACCAAGCCCGCCGACGCGACCGCGTTCGCGTCGACCAAGACCGCTGACGGCTCGACCGTCGCCGAGCGGATCTCGAGCCTCGCCGCGATCATCGGCGAGAAGCTCGAGCTCGGGCGCGTCCAGGTCCTCGAGGGCAAGGGCCGCGTCGCGACCTACCTGCACCGTCGCGCGAGCGACCTTCCGCCGGCCGTCGGCGTGCTCATCGAGTACGAGGGCGACGGCGAGGAGACGGTCGCGCGCAGCGTGGCCATGCAGGTCGCCGCGATGCGCCCGCGCTACCTCACGCGTGAGGACGTCCCGGCGGAGGTCGTCGCCAAGGAGCGCGAGATCGCCGAGGCCGCGGCCCGCGAGGAGGGCAAGCCCGAGCAGGCGATCAGCAAGATCGTCGAGGGCAAGGTCAACGCGTTCTACAAGGACTTCGTGCTCCTCGACCAGCCGTCGGTGACGGAGCAGAAGAAGTCCGTGCGTCAGGTCCTCGACGAGGCCGGCCTGAGCATCACGCGCTTCGCGCACATCGAGATCGGCGCCTGACGCGCTCCGATTTGGCAGGATGATCTGACGACGACGCGCGATACGGAGGCCGGTGTGGTGGACGAGAACGAGACAGTCGACCCGCCGGCCTCCGTGCCGTCCGGGCTGGAGCAGGATGCCCCTCCGGCGGAGCCGGCGCGTCGGGTGCTCCTCAAGCTCTCCGGCGAGGCGTTCGGCGGTGGCAGCCTCGGAGTCGATCCCGACGTCGTCAACACGATCGCGCGCCAGATCGCGGAGGGCGTCGCGGCCGGTGTCGAGGTCGCGATCGTCATCGGGGGCGGCAACTTCTTCCGTGGCGCAGAGCTTCAGCAGCGGGGGATGGACCGGGCGCGTGCCGACTACATGGGCATGCTCGGGATCGTCATGAACTGCCTCGCCCTCCAGGACTTCCTGGAGAAGCGTGACATCGAGACCCGTGTCCAGACCGCCATCACGATGGGCCAGGTCGCGGAGCCGTACATCCCGCGTCGGGCGATCCGCCACCTCGAGAAGGGGCGCGTCGTGATCTTCGGTGCGGGGGCGGGCATGCCCTACTTCTCCACCGACACGGTCTCGGCCCAGCGTGCGCTGGAGATCAAGGCCGACGAGGTGCTGATGGGCAAGAACGGTGTCGACGGCGTCTACACCGCCGACCCCCATAAGGACTCCAGCGCCACCAAGATCGACTCCATCTCGTACACCGAAGCGCTCCAGCGCGGGCTGCGGGTCGCCGACGCGACCGCGTTCGCGCTCTTGATGGAGAACAAGCTGCCGATGCGCGTCTTCGGGATCGAGGGAGACGGCAACATCTCCTCGGTCCTGAGAGGTGAGAAGATCGGCACGCTGGTCTACGCAGACTGATCGACCAGAGACCTCTACGAAGGAGCAGGCCAGTGATTGACGAGACCCTGCGCGACGCTGACTCCAAGATGGACAAGGCCGTCGAGCACGCGCGCGAGGAGTTCGCCGCGATCCGCACCGGGCGTGCGCACCCCGCGATGTTCGCGAAGATCACGGCCGACTACTACGGCACCCCGACACCGATCCAGCAGCTCGCGGGGTTCCAGATCCCCGAGCCGCGGGTCGTCATCGTGAGCCCGTACGACATCGGTGCCAAGACCGCGATCGAGAAGGCCATCCGTGACTCCGACCTCGGCGTCAACCCGACCGACGACGGCAAGGTGCTGCGGCTCGTCCTCCCGCAGCTGACCGAGGAGCGCCGCAAGGAATACATCAAGCTCGCCAAGTCCAAGGCCGAAGAGGGCCGGGTGGCCGTCCGCAACATCCGCCGCAGCGCGAAGCAGGCGATGGACAAGGCGGAGAAGGACGGCGAGATCAGCAAGGACGACGTGACCGGCGGCGAGAAGCGCCTCGACGGGCTCACCAAGAAGCACGTGGACCGCATCGACGAGCTCGTCAAGAACAAGGAGCAGGAGCTGCTCGAGGTCTGATGAGCTCACCAGACGTGCCCGCGGCGCCCCAGCAGCGCGGCGGGCGAGACCTTCCTGCCGCGATCGGGGTCGGTGTCGGCCTCGCGGGCGCCGTCATCATCTCGCTCTTCTTCGTGAAGGCGCTGTTCGTGCTGGTGGTCGTCACCGCGGGCGCGGTGGCGATCTGGGAGCTCTCGTCCGCGCTCGCGAAGGCCGGCATCGCCGTCCCGCTCCCGCCGCTGATGGCCGGCGGTCTGGCGACGCTGGCCGCGGCGTACGTCGGTGGCACGGAGGCGATCGCCATCGGTGCCGCTCTGACGGTGCTCGGCGTGTTCGTCTACCGGATGCCCCGCGGCGCGGACGGGTTCGTGCGCGACACCTCCGCCGCCGTCTTCATCTTCGGGTACGTCCCCGTGCTCGGGTCCTTCGTCGTCCTGATGGCGGCCGAGGACGACGGTGCGTGGCGGATCGTGACCTTCATCGTCGTTACCATCGCCTCCGACATCTTCGGGTACGCCGCGGGCTACAAGCTGGGCAAGCACCCGATGGCTCCCACGATCAGCCCCAAGAAGTCCTGGGAGGGCTTCGCCGGATCGGTGCTGGGGTGCGTGCTCGCCGGCGTGCTGTGCGTGGTGCTCCTCCTCGACGGTCGCTGGTGGGTCGGAGTGCTGCTCGGTCTGGCCGCGGTCGCGATGGCCACGCTCGGCGACCTCTCGGAGTCGATGATCAAGCGCGATGTCGGCATCAAGGACATGAGCGATCTGCTGCCGGGCCACGGAGGCCTCATGGACCGCCTCGACTCGCTGCTGGCGGTCGCGCCGATCTGCTGGCTGGTGCTGCACTTCCTCGTCCCCGTCGCCTGACCGCCGGACGGCGCGCGGGGTTGGTGGCGGATGGGACAATAAACCTGACATGTCTCACGTGAACCCGAACCCGCTCCCGCTCGTCTTCGAGCAGCCCAAGGGACGGGGCAAGCCGCCGCGTCACCTGGCCGACCTCGACCTCGCCGCCCGCAAGGAGGCCGTCGAGGCGCTCGGTCTCCCCGGCTACCGCGCCAAGCAGCTCTCGACGCACTACTTCACCCGGCTGGTCTCCGACCCCGGCGAGATGACCGACCTGCCGGCAGGCATCCGCGACCAGCTCGTCGCCGGTCTCATGCCGCAGCTGATCACGCCCGTCAAGACGCAGACCGCCGACCGAGGCACCACCCGCAAGACGCTCTGGCGGCTCTTCGACGGTGCGCTCGTCGAGTCGGTGCTCATGCGCTACCCCGACCGCGCGACGATCTGTGTGTCGAGCCAGGCCGGGTGCGGGATGGCGTGCCCGTTCTGCGCCACCGGCCAGGGTGGGCTGCAGCGCAACATGTCGACCGGCGAGATCATCGAGCAGGTCGTGGACGGAGCCCGGACGATGGCTCGTGGCGAGGTCCCCGGTGGGCCTGGCCGGCTGTCGAACGTCGTGTTCATGGGCATGGGCGAGCCGATGGCCAACTACAAGGCCGTGATCGGCGCCGTACGCCGGATGGTCGACGACGGCCCCGAAGGGCTGGGCATGTCGGCCCGCAACATCACGGTCAGCACCGTCGGGCTGGTGCCCCGGATCAAGCAGCTGACGGAGGAGGGCATCCCCGTCACGCTCGCGCTGTCGCTGCACGCCCCCGACGACGAGCTGCGCGACGAGCTCGTCCCGATCAACACCCGCTTCAAGGTCGCGGAGGCGGTCGAGGCAGCGTGGGACTACGCGCGGACGACCAAGCGGCGTGTCTCGATCGAGTACGCCCTGATCAAGGACATCAATGACCAAGCCTGGCGTGCGGACATGCTGGGCGACCTGCTCCGCTCCTACGGGGACTGGGGCTGGGTCCACGTCAACCTGATCCCGCTCAACCCGACCCCGGGCTCGATCTGGACCGCGTCCGAGCCCGAGGACGAGCGGGAGTTCGTCCGCCGGCTCGAGGCCAAGGGCATCTCGACGACGGTCCGTGACACCCGCGGCCAGGAGATCGACGGGGCGTGCGGCCAGCTCGCAGCGGCCGATGCCTGATCCCACCCACCGGCTCAGCCGGGCCGGGCTGCCGGCGGTGCTCGCCACCGACCTCGACGGGACGCTGCTGCGCTCCGACGGCAGCCTGTCGCCCCGTACCCGCGAGGCGATCGCCCGCGCGGAGGAGTCCGGGGTGCCGACGGTCTTCGTGACCGCGAGGCCGCCCCGGTGGTTGGACGCGTTCGCCGACGCGGTCGGAGACGCCACCGGGGGAGTGGCGCTCAGTGCAAACGGCGCGTTCGTCTACCACGTGGCGAGCCGGACCGTCACCGACCACGGCACGATCGCCCCCGGTCTGCTCCGTGACCTCGGGGCGTCGCTGCGGGAGGCGTTGCCCGGTATCGCCTTGGCGGTCGAGCGTGCCGACGGCATGCGCCGCGAGGAGGCCTTCGCCTACGTCCGGGAGTCTCCCGAGGCCGACGACCTCGACGAGTGGGACGCCATCGCGTCGCAGCCCGCGGGGAAGCTCCTGGCCAAGCTGGACGGGAGTGATCCCGACGAGTTCCACAGGCGGGTGGCGGCCGTGCTCGACGGACGGGCGGAGCTCGGCTTCTCCGGTGCCGTCGGCCTCGCCGAGATCACCGCGCCGGGTGTCACCAAAGCGAGCGGGCTGGCGGCCTGGTGCGCCGGGAACGGCTTCGACCGTGAGTCGGTCTGGGCCGTCGGAGACATGCCCAACGACCTGCCGATGCTGCGCTGGGCCTCCCGTTCCTTCGCGGTCGCCAACGCCCACC
The DNA here is from genome assembly GCF_019550915.1 of Mumia sp. zg.B17. Classification (GTDB taxonomy): domain Bacteria; phylum Actinomycetota; class Actinomycetes; order Propionibacteriales; family Nocardioidaceae; genus Mumia. Next base: position 97,030 of record NZ_JAHWCI010000005.1, on the reverse strand, counting down.
ACGACGTCCTCGACACGGTCGACGAGGTGGTGCCGAGCAACGACGACGACGGTGTGGCTGCCATCCTGGACCGGATCTGCGACGAGCACGGCGCGCTGCGCCGTACCCCCTGACCGACAGGAGCACCCGTGATCGACGTAACCCGCGACGGAGTCGTGACCACCGTGGAGCTGCGCCGGCCCGAGCGCCGCAACGCCCTCGACCTCGACACCTGCCACGAGGTGCGTGAGGCGGTCGAGACCGCGGTCGGCGACGGGTCACGAGCAATGCTGATCACCGGCCAGGGCACCAGCTTCTGTGCGGGCGCCGACCTCACGGGCGTGTACGGGTCGGACTTCGTCGACGCCCTGTACGCGATGCTCCGCACCATGACCCGGGTCGAGATCCCGGTCGTCGCCGCGGTCAACGGGCCGGCGATCGGCGCCGGGACTCAGCTCGCCCTCGCGTGCGACCTGCGGGTGGCCGCGCCGACCGCGGTGTTCGGCGTGCCGACCGCGCGCAACGGGATGGCGGTGGACGCGTGGACGATCCGCACGCTGGCGGCAGTGGCCGGTGCCGGCACGGCCAAGGCCCTCATGCTCGGCGCAGACCTGCTCGACGCCGAGACGGCGTACTCGCGCGGGCTCGTCGACCGGCTGGGTGACACCGACGCCGCAGCGGCGTGGGCGCACGAGATCGCGACCTTCGCGCCGCTGACGCTGGCCTACAACAAGCTCGTCCTCAACGGTGACCCCACCGATCCCGAGACCGCGGAGCGCATCGCCCGCGGCTGGGAGGCGTGCTGGGGGAGCGAGGACGTCCGGGAGGCCGCGCTCGCCCGTACGGAGAAGCGCGCTCCGGTGTTCCGGGGGGTGTGATGTCTGCTCAGGTGCTCGTCTTCGACGGCGACTGCGGCTTCTGCTCCTCGTCGGTTCGGTGGTTGCGGCGCTGGGCGCCGTCGCGTCGCGCCCGGATCGTCGCCTGGCAGCAGGCCGACCTCGACGCCCTCGGGCTGACGGCTGTGCAGTGCTCGGCGGCCCTCCAGTGGGTCGACTCCGGGCGTCGGGCCGCTGGGCCCGAGGCTGTCGCCGCCTACCTCCGTACGGCTCGCCCGCCCTGGCCGGTGGTCGGACGCGTGCTCGTGACACGACCGGCGACGGCGTTGGCGTGGCCGGTCTACCGGTGGATCTCCGCACACCGTCACCAGCTTCCGGGCGGCACCCCGCAGTGCGCGCTGCCCACGACCCCGGGCGAGCCGGGAGACGCTCCCGACGGAAGGACGGCCCCATGAGCGGACCTCGCTGGTTCACTCCGCCGAAGGATCCGGCCGACCCCTCGACGGGTCGGCTCAACGCCGTCTACGACGCCCTCGACCACCTGGTCGTCGCGGGAGCCGCCGAGGTGCCCGCCCTGCGAGCGCCGACGGGGACGACCTCGTACGCGGTGCTGCTGGAGCAGGTCGCGGCGATGGGTGGGTTGATGCGCGCTCTGGGCGTGCGTGAACGCGACGCGGTCGCCGTGGCGTCCCTGCCCTCGCCCGAGTCGGTCGTCGCGCTACTCGCTGCCGGTCGGGTCGGAGCGACGGCCTGGGTCGGTGAGCAGCCCGCGCCGTTGATCGAGCGGAGCGACCCCGCGCTCGTGGTCGCCGACGGGGAGCAGATGCCCGTGGTCGCGACCGCCGTCGACGCGCTCGACCCTGCGCGTCCGCGTGCGGTGGTGGTCGTACGCCCGGGGGAGTGGTCTCTTGTCGAGACCCGCGACGTCGCCTGGGACCCCGCGTTGAAGGCCGGGGCCACCGATCCCGCGCCCGTCGTCCCGGTGGCCGGCGGGACCGCGCTGGCCGTGACCGGTGACGGGCACCGGGTGGTGCACGAGCGTGCCGGCCTCGTGACGCCGTACGAGGAGCCGGCCGTCCTCGGGTCGGCGTGGGACGAGGCCACCGTGGTCGCCGTCCTGGCCGGGCTCATGTCCGGTCGGGGGCTCGTGCTGCCCGGCGCCTGACGGGCTACTGCACGCCCCACGCGTAGGTCTGCTTGCGCAGCCGCAGATAGACGAACGTCTCGGTCTGTGTGACCGCCGGGATGGCGCGGATCTTGCTGGTGATGACGTCGAGGAGGTCGTCGTCGCTCTCGCACACGATCTCGGCCAGCACGTCGAACCGGCCGGTCGTGATCACCAGGTAGTCCAGCTCGGGGATGTCCGCAAGCGCGTCGGTCACCGCGAACACGTCTCCGTCGACCCCGATGCCGACCATGGCCTGGCGCGCGAAGCCGAGCTCGAGCGGGTCGGTGACCGCCACGATCTGGATCACGCCGGCGTCGGTGAGCTTCTGGACGCGTTGGCGTACGGCCGCCTCGGAGAGCCCGACCGCCTTGCCGATCGCGGCGTACGACCTCCGGCCGTCCACCTGGAGCTCGGCGATGATGCGCTTGGAGACCTCGTCGAGGACGACACCGTTGGTGGACCTGCGCTCCGTCATGCGCACATCCTGCCCGAGCGCCGGGTCCTCTGCCTCCGCACGTCAGTCGTTTCAGCGTGGAGATTGTCACGCATTCTGGGCAGATCGGCCCCGCTGGCTCGCGATTTCGTTGCGAGACAGTAAACAACTGCGGAATCCCTTGTCCCGGTTGCTCCCGACGTGTGACGATCCCCGCAGGTCGAACGCCACCACGGTGCCCGTGAGGCACCCCGTACGGATCGAGGTCGCGTCACTTGGTGAGGCAGATGAGCCGCCGGACGATGCTCCGGGGCGTAGGAGGAGCCGCGTTCCTCGCCGGGAGCGCCGCCGTGCTGCCGATGTTCGGCACACCTGACCGCCGGCAGGACCCGGCCGACTGCAGGGCACCGGACCGCAGCTCGGACCGTCGTCTGATCGTCTCGAACTGGCCGGAGTACATCGACCAGCCCGACGACGGCTACGTCACCACGATGGACCAGTTCATGAAGGAGACGGGCATCCAGGTCAGCTATACCGCCGACGTCAACGACAACAACGAGTTCTTCGCGAAGGTCGTCAACCAGCTCGGCGCCTGCGAGCCTGTGAACCGCGACATGTTCATGCTCACCGACTGGGCCGCGGCACGGACGATCGAGATGGGGTGGATCCAGCCCCTGGACGCCGCGAAGGTGCCCAACCTCCACAACAACCTCATCTCGTCCCTGCAGGGACTGGGCTGGGATCCGGACCGGACCTACTCGGCACCGTGGCAGGCCGGGTTGACCGGCATCGCGTACAACAAGGCCAAGGTCTCCGAGGTGGGCTCGTTCTCCGACCTCCTGACGCGGCCGGATCTCAAGGGGCGCGTGAGCCTGCTGACCGAGATGCGCGACACCATGGGCTTCCTGCTGCTCAAGAACGGCGCCGACCCAGCCGACTTCAGCGACGACGAGTGGGGCGTCGCGATGGAGGATCTCCGGCGTGCCTCCGACGGCGGGCAGATCCGGGCCTTCACGGGCAACGACTACGTCCAGGACCTCGCGGCGGGCAACATCGTCGCGTGCGAGGCCTGGTCGGGCGACGTCCTCGCGGCGGGCGACCCCAACATCGAGTTCGTCGTGCCCGAGGAGGGCCTGATGATCTGGGCCGACAACATGCTCGTCCCCAACCAGGCCGAGCACCAGGCCAACGCCGAGACGTGGATCGACTACTACTACCGGCCGGACGTGGCCGCCAAGCTCGCGGCGTGGGTCAACTACATCTGCCCCGTGGAGGGCGCCCAGGCCGAGATGGAGAAGATCGATCCCGACATGGCGGCCGACCCGCTGATCTTCCCCGACGACGCGACGCTCGCCATGACCCACTCGTTCATGGCGCTCGACGAGTTCACGATGCGTGAGTACGAAGGAGACTTTGCCGATGTCACTGGTGGCTGACGACGACGCGACGACGCGCGACGACCAGGAGACGAGCAACCGCGACCTGCGGCTGACGGCCCTCACCAAGTCGTACGGCTCATTCACCGCGGTGCGGTCGCTGGACCTCGTCGTGCCGCAGGGATCTTTCTTCGCGCTGCTCGGTCCGTCGGGGTGCGGCAAGACCACGACGCTCCGGATGGTCGCGGGTCTGGACACGCCCACCTCGGGGACGATCACCCTGGGCGACCGCGACATCACCTACGACAAGCCGTACAAGCGGCCGGTGAACACCGTCTTCCAGAGCTACGCGCTCTTCCCGCACCTCGACGTCTCCGAGAACGTCGCCTTCGGGCTCAAGCGGCGCGGCGTCAAGGACACCAAGGCGAAGGTCGCCGAGATGCTCGACCTGGTGGAGCTGGGCGGTCAGGGGCACAAGAAACCCACCCAGCTCTCGGGTGGCCAGCAGCAGCGCGTCGCCCTCGCACGGGCCTTGATCAACAGCCCCGAGGTGCTCCTCCTCGACGAGCCGCTCGGTGCGCTCGACCTCAAGCTGCGACGCGGCATGCAGATCGAGCTCAAGCGGATCCAGACCGAGGTCGGGCGGACCTTCGTCCATGTCACGCACGACCAGGAGGAAGCCATGACCATGGCCGACACGGTCGCGGTGATGAACGCGGGCGTGATCGAGCAGATGGGCCCGCCGGCCGCCCTGTACGACAACCCCCGGACGACCTTCGTGGCGAACTTCCTCGGCCAGTCCAACCTCCTCGCGGGAGAGATCCTGGGCCCGGACGGTGACGCCGTCACGGTGTCGGTCCAGGGCACGACCGTCTCCATCCCGGCCGAGCGCAGCCACGCCGTCGGCGGCAAGGGCTGGGTCGGCATCCGCCCGGAGAAGGTGATGATCGCCGAGGTCGGTGGCGAGATCGACGCACCGGGCAACCGCTTCGCGGGGGGTGTGGTGACCGACGTGAGCTTCGTCGGCGTCAGCACCCAGTACCTCGTCCGCATGCCGTGGGGCCAGGAGCTCATGGTGTTCGAGCAGAACACCGGTCGACGCCCGATCTTCGCGGTCGGGACGCCGGTCGACCTGTCGTGGCGCCCCGAGTACGCGTTCCTGCTCGACGCGAGCCAGGACGCGAAGGCCGGCGTCGAGGACGGGGACGACTGATGACCCACCAGCCGCAGGAGGCGCTGGTCGAGCCCGACGCCGTCGGGCTCGGGTCGTCCGGCGACGACCCGGGGGAGGGGCACGAGACGGTCCGCGGACGCGGCGGCCGGTTCACCGGCTACTGGCTGATGCTCCCGTCGGCGCTCTGGCTGGCGCTGTTCTTCCTCGTGCCGTTCTACTCGCTGATCGCGATGAGCCTGTACGACCCCACAGGGTCGAACCTGACCGGCTACGACATGACGTGGCACGTCGCCAACTACGTCGACACGATCCAGGCCTACTGGCGGCCGCTGCTGCGGTCGTTCTGGTACGCCGCGATGGCGACCGTCGCGTGCCTCGTCCTCGGCTACGTGCTCGCCTACGCGATCGCGTTCAAGGCGGGGCGCTGGAAGAACCTGATGCTGGTCCTCGTCATCGCGCCCTTCTTCACCAGCTTTCTCCTCCGCACGCTGTCGTGGAAGCTGATCCTGGCCGACGAGGGCTGGATCGCCGAAGGGCTCCGGACGCTGCAGATCCTCGGCGAGGACGGCCGGCTCCTCGCGACGCCGTTCGCCGTGGTCGCGGGACTCACCTACAACTTCCTCCCCTTCATGGTGCTGCCGCTCTTCGCGAGCCTGGACAAGATCGACAACCGGCTCGTGGAAGCGGCCGGCGACCTGTACGCATCGCCGGCGCGCGCCTTCTTCAAGGTGACGCTGCCGCTGTCGATGCCGGGGGTGGTCGCGGGGACGCTGCTGACGTTCATCCCGGCCGCCGGCGACTTCATCAACGCCGAGCTCCTGGGCAGTCCCAACCAGCGGATGATCGGCAACATCATCCAGAACCTGTTCACCAACCAGGGCGACTATGCCGCCGCCGGCGCGCTGTCGATGACGCTGATGATCGTGATCACGGTCGGCGTCGTGTTCTACATCCGCCGCGCAGGAACGGAGGACCTCGTATGAGTGCGCTGCACAGGCTCGGCCGCTGGGTCGGCGAGCACCTCGTCCTCGCCCTCGGCGTGCTGGTGCTGGTCTACATGTTCGTGCCGGTGGCGATCGTGGGCCTGATGAGCTTCAACGACCAGGCGTCGCGCAACGTCTACCGGTTCGACGGGTTCACGCTGGACAACTGGCTCAACCCGTGCGACCCCTCGGGGATGTGCTCGTCGGTGGTCCGCAGCGTCGAGATCGCGTTGCTCGCGACGGTGGTCGCCACCATCCTCGGGACCCTCGCCGCGTTCGCGCTCGTGCGACACCGGTTCGTCGGTCGCGGCCCGCTCAACACCCTCATCATCCTGCCGATGGCCGCGCCGGAGATCGTGCTCGGGTCGTCGTTGCTCGCGCTGTTCGTCTCGGCCGGGTTCGGCGGCCAGCTGGGGTTCTGGACGATCTTCGTCGCCCACGTGACGTTCTGCCTGTCCTTCGTGATCATCACGGTCCGAGCGCGGTTGTCGGGGCTGGACGACAATCTGGAGCAGGCCGCGATGGATCTCTATGCGACGGAGAACCAGACGTTCTGGCGGGTCACGTTCCCGCTGGTGTTCCCGGGCATCCTGGGCGCGGCCCTGCTGAGCTTCTCGCTGTCCTTCGACGACTTCATCATCACGAACCTCAACGCCGGCCAGACCGTCACGTTCCCGATGTACGTGTGGGGTGCCGCGCAGCGCGGCATCCCGATGCAGGTCAACGTCATCGGCACGGCGATGTTCCTGGTCGCGGTGCTGATCGTGCTCGGCAACGAGGTCGCCCGGCGCCGGCAGTCGAAGGTCACCGCCTGAGCGTGCGCTCGCAAGCGCAGGCCAGCGCACGAACGACGGCCGCCGCTCCCGGGGTACCGGGGAACGGCGGCCGTCGCCGGCTCAGAGCAGGTTCTGACCCTCCGAGATGACCGAGCGCAGGATGCTCTCCATCTCGTCGAAGTGCTCCTGGTCGCAGATCAGCGGCGGTGCCAGCTGCACAACCGGGTCGCCGCGGTCATCGGCGCGGCAGTAGAGCCCGGCGTCGTACAGCGCCTTGGAGAGGAAGCCGCGCAGCAGGCGCTCGGACTCGTCCTCGTTGAAGGTCTCCTTGGTCGCCTTGTCCTTGACCAGCTCGATCCCGTAGAAGAAGCCGTCGCCGCGCACGTCGCCGACGATGTCGAGGTCGAGGAGCTTCTCGAGCGTCGACCGGAAGCCGTCCTCGTTGGCGCGGACGCCCTCGTTGATGCCCTCGCGCTCGAAGATGTCGAGGTTGGCCATCGCGACCGCGGTCGAGACCGGGTGCCCACCGAAGGTGTAGCCGTGGAGGAAGGAGGTGTGACCCTTCAGGAACGGCTCCATGAGCCGGTCGGAGGCGATCATCGCGCCGAGCGGTGCGTAGCCGGAGGTGAGGCCCTTGGCGCAGGTGATGATGTCGGGCTGGTAGCCATAGCGCACCGCGCCGAACATCTCGCCGAGCCGCCCGAACGCGCAGATGACCTCGTCGGAGACGAGCAGGACGTCGTACTCGTCGCAGATCTCGCGGACCCGCTGGAAGTATCCCGGCGGGGGAGGGAAGCAGCCGCCGGCATTCTGGACGGGCTCGAGGAACACCGCCGCGACCGTGTCGGGGCCCTCGAACTCGATCGCCTCGGCGATGCGGTCGGCTGCCCAGCGTCCGAAGGCCTCCGGGTCGTCGCCGTGCTCCGGGGCGCGGTAGATGTTGGTGTTCGGGACGCGGAAGGTGCTCGGCACGAGCGGCTCGAACGGCGCCTTCATGTCGGGGATGCCGGTGATCGACAGGGCGCCCTGCGGGGTGCCGTGGTAGGCGATGTGACGGCTGATCACCTTGTGCTTGGTGGGCTTGCCGGTCAGCTTGTAGTACTGCTTGGCGAGCTTCCAGGCGGACTCCACCGCCTCGCCACCACCGGTGGTGAAGAAGACACGGTTGAGGTCGCCGGGTGCGTACGAGGCGACGCGCTCGGCCAGCTGGATGGCCGGCGGGTGCGCGTACGACCACAGCGGCATGAACGACAGCTCGCGGGCCTGCTTCGCGGCGGCCTCGGCCAGCTCCTCGCGGCCGTGCCCCACCTGGACGACGAAGAGGCCGGCGAGCCCGTCCAGGTAGCGCTTGCCGGCGGTGTCGAAGAGGTATGCGCCCTCCCCCTTCGCGATCACGGGCACGTCCGCGGTGTCGTACGTGCTGTGACGCGTGAAGTGCATCCAGAGGTGATCCTTGGCAGCGCGCTGGAGGTGCGCGTCGTCCCACTGTTCGCTCATGGACCGAGTATCGCGCAGGAAGGGTCTCGGGGCAAAGGTTCTCGACAGTGATAGGCCTTACGAGGTACGGAATCCGAAGGCCGACACCTCCCTGACCATTCAATCCATTGTCAGCCTCTCCGGCCTGTGCCAGATTGAGGGCATGACCGAGACCCTCACGAACTTCGTCAACGGCGACAAGGTGGCGGCCCTCGACGGCGCCACGTACGACGTCATCGACCCCTCGACCGGACAGGTCTACGCGCAGGCGCCGATGTCTCGCGAGGCCGACGTGGACACGGCGATGAAGGCCGCTCAGCAGGCCTTCGACAACGGCTGGCGCGACACCACGCCTCGGGAGCGCCAGGCCGCGCTGAACAAGCTCAACCAGGCGATCCACGACCGCCTCGACGAGATCGTCGACGTGGAGGTGAAGAACACCGGCAAGCCTCGCGGCCTCACCGTGAGCGAGGAGATGCCCATGGTGGACGACGCGCTCACCTTCTTCGCCGGTGCCGCGCGCGTGCTCGAGGGCCGCGCGGCGGGTGAGTACATGGCCGGCCACACCTCGATGATCCGCCGCGAGCCCATCGGCGTCGTCGCGCAGGTGACGCCGTGGAACTACCCGCTGCTCATGGGCATCTGGAAGATCGCCCCCGCCCTGGCCGCCGGCAACACGATCGTGATCAAGCCGAGCGACACGACGCCCGCCTCGACGGCGCTGCTCGCGGAGATCGCTGCGGACATCCTCCCGCCCGGCGTGCTCAACGTCGTCTGCGGCGACCGAGACACCGGGCGCGCGCTGATCGCTCACCCCACCCCGGCGATGGTTGCGATCACCGGGTCCGTCCGCGCCGGGATGGACGTCGCCCGCTCGGCGGCGGAGGACGTCAAGCGCGTGCACCTCGAGCTCGGCGGCAAGGCGCCGGTGGTGGTGTTCGACGACGCCGACATCGAGGCCGCGTCTGCCGCGATCGCCGAGGCCGGCTACTTCAACGCCGGCCAGGACTGCACCGCCGCGACCCGGGTCCTGGCGTCGCCGCGCGTGTACGGCGACTTCGTGGACGCGATCGCCGAGCAGGCCAAGGGCCTGAGGACAGGACTGCCCGACGACGAGGAGGTGCTGTACGGCGCCCTCAACAGCTCCGACCAGCTGACGCGGGTGTCCGGCTTCGTCGACCGTCTCCCGGACCACGCGACGCTCGCCGCCGGCGGGTCGCGTCCCGGCGGAGACCTCGCCGACGGCTACTTCTACGAGCCGACTGTCCTCGCAGGGCTGCAGCAGGACGACGAGGCCATCCAGAACGAGATCTTCGGTCCGGTCATCACCGTCCAGCAGTTCTCCGACGAGGACGAGGCGGTCCGCTGGGCCAACGGCGTCCCGTACGGTCTCGCGTCGTCGGTGTGGACCAAGGACCACGGGCGCGCGATGCGGATGGCGCGGCGTCTCGACTTCGGCTGCGTCTGGATCAACACCCACATCCCGCTGGTCGCGGAGATGCCGCACGGCGGCTTCAAGCGCTCCGGGTACGGCAAGGACCTGTCGATGTACGGCCTCGAGGACTACACCCGCGTCAAGCACGTGATGAGCAACCTCGAGGCCTGAGCGCCGCAGGTTCGGTCACACCAGGCCGGCCTCGTGGACCGCGATCGCGACCTGGACGCGGTTCGCGGCGTCGAGCTTGGTGAGGATCCGCGACACGTGCGCCTTCGCGGTCGCGAGGCTCATGTGCAGGTCGACGGCGATCTCGGCGTTGGACATCCCGCGTCCGACGGCGACCGCCACCTCGCGCTCGCGCTCGCTGAGCACGGCCAGCCGCTCTTTCGCGTCGCCGTCGCCGTCCCCGAGGTCGCGGACCCGCCGGATCAGCTGCTCGGTCACGCTCGGCGACAACATCGGGTCGCCCGCGGCAACTTTGCGCACGGCATCGACCAGCACCTCCGGCGCGGTGTCCTTCAGCAGGAACCCGCTCGCGCCGTGCCGCAGCGCGCGCAGCACGTAGTCGTCGGCGTCGAAGGTCGTCAGGACGATCACGTGGGGCGCCGACGGGGCGCGCTCGAGCTCGGCCGTGGCGGAGAGCCCGTCCATGCGGGGCATCCGGATATCCATGAGCACGACGTCGACGGGTGTCGACCGGAGGACACGGAGGGCGTCGAGACCGTCGGCGGCCTCGGCGACGACCTCGACGTCGTCGGCGCCGCCGAGGATCAGCCTCAGCCCGGCCCGTACGAGGGCGTCGTCGTCGACCAGCGCGACCCGGATCATGCCGGCCACGGTAGTACGAGGGTCAGGACGAACTCGTCCCCGGTCACCCGATGCGAGAGCGTCCCGCCGACGAGGTCGGCACGCTCCGAGAGGCCCACCAGCCCCAGCCCCGACGTAGGCAGACGGTCCTGCGTCGACCCCACCCGCAACGGGTTGCGAGCCTCGATGACGATCCCGTCGCCTGGCTCGCCCCGCATCACCACCGACAGCATCGTGTCCGGAGCGTGCTTGTGCGCGTTGGTGAGTGCCTCCTGAACGACGCGGTAGGCGGTCCGGCCGATGCGCTCGGGCGGCGCGTGCGGTGAGAGGTCATCGGTGAGGGAGACCCGCATCCCCGCGGCGCGCGCACCGCTCACCAGGTCGGGCAGGTCCCGCCACGACGGCTGAGGGCGGTCGCCCGCCCCGGCGTCCTCGTCGGCGCGGAGGATGCCGAGCACCTCGCGCAGGTCGGTGAGCGCGAGGTGGGCGTTGTCCCGGATCACCTCCGACGAGGTGCGGACCTCCTCCGGTGGCAGGTCGGTGCGGTACGCCAGCGCGCCGGCGTGCATCGCGACCATCGAGATGCGGTGGGCCAGCACGTCGTGCATCTCGCGTGCGATCCGGGCCCGCTCTGCCGTGCGAGCCTGGGCGACGCGGCTCGCCTGCTCCGCCTCCGCCACCCGAGCACGCTCCCGCAAGGTGTAGAGCAGCTCGCGGCGCGACCCCACGTACATGCCCACCGCGAACATCGTGACCACGATCGGCACGCTGAGAGCCAGGACGATCCTCCAGTCGTCCTCGAGAGTCGGGTCGATGAGCGTGACGACGACGGTCTGCACGGCCACGAGCAGGCCGATACCGACGATCTCGCGCAGCCTGCGCCGCGTCGCGAGCGAGACCACCGCGAGGACGGCGGGACCGGCGGCGGCGTACGAGAACGCTCCGATCACCGTGACCGCGGCGGCCACCGCCACGGGGTGCTGCCGGCGCCTCGTGACCAGCGCAAGAGCGACCAGACCTCCGACGAGGTCGGCCCAGAACCACCGGGGTGCGTGCTCTGCCTGCCACTGCGCCACACCCGACAGCCAGGTCACAGCGCTGATCAGGACCGCCAGGACGTAGCGCCAGAGCTGGCTCCACCACCGCAGCGGCGGCTGGTACGCCGCGGGGTCGACCTCGTTCACAGCCACAGCCTAGGCACTGGGCACGGTCGGCGAACCGGCCGAAGGTCGGTCTCCGACCCCGTACCCCCTACTTTCGGCCACGTCGGCCGAGCCAATGGGCCGATGTGGATGACCGCGCGCTGCGCGATGCTGGAGCCATGATTGAAGTCCAGAACCTCTCGAAGAGGTACGGCGACCACCTCGCGGTCGACGACATCTCCTTCACCTGTCGTCCCGGCTCGGTGACCGGCTTCCTCGGTCCGAACGGTGCCGGCAAGTCGACGACCCTGCGGATGCTCGCCGGGCTCACGATCCCGACCGCCGGCTCGGCGACCATCGGCAGCCACCGCTACACCGACATCCCCAACCCGGGCACCCAGATCGGCGTCCTCCTCGACGCGTCGGCCCAGCACAACGGCCGCACCGGTCGTGAGGTCCTCACGATCGCGAGCCGCACGATGGGCCTGGACCGCGGGCGCGTCGACCAGATGCTCGAGGTCGTCGGGTTGTCTCCCAAGGAGGCCAAGCGGCGGGTCGGCAACTACTCGCTCGGCATGCGCCAGCGGCTGGGCATCGCGCAGTCGCTCCTGGCCGACCCCCAGGTGCTGATCCTCGACGAGCCGGCCAACGGTCTGGACCCGGCAGGCATCCACTGGATGCGCCAGCTGCTGCGCCACTACGCCGACCGCGGCGGCACGGTGCTGCTCTCCTCGCACCTGCTGCACGAGATCGAGGTCATCGCCGACGAGATCATCGTGATCGGCAACGGCAAGATCGTCGCGCAGGGGCACAAGGAGGAGCTGCTCGCCGGTGCCGGCACGTTCGTACGGGCGGAGGAGGCGGACGCGCTGGCGCGGGCGCTGTCCGTCGCAGGCATCCACGTCACGCCGGCGACCGCTGACGGCTTCGTCACCGACGCTGATCCTGTCGCCGTCGGCAAGGCGGCGGCTGCTGCCGGCGTCGCTCTCGTCGAGCTCCGACCCGGTGACCGCGCGGGGTTGGAGGACCTGTTCCTCCAGCTCACCGCCGACAACCAGCGCGACCCGCTCGCGCCCACCCCCGCCCCGGACGCCGGCCCCCGGCCCGGCTTCGGCCCGCCCGATCCCCAAGGAGGACAGGCATGACCGCGCTCGCCCCGGAGGTCGGGATCGACCTCACCCGTCCTCGGGTGCCCTTCACCCGCCTGGTGGCCGTCGAGCTGCGCAAGCTCGCCGACACCCGTGCGGGCAAGTGGTTGCTCGGCACCGTGGCCGTGATCAGCGTCGTCGTGATGGTGATCATGCTGTGGGTCGTGCTGGCCAACGACATCTCGGTCTCGTTCAAGGACTTCCTCACCGCCATGAGCGTCCCGATGGGAGTTCTGCTGCCGGTGCTCGGAGTGCTGTCGGTGACCAGCGAGTGGTCGCAACGGACGGCCCTCGTCACGTTCACCCTCGAGCCGCACCGCGGCCGCGTCCTCGCGGCGAAGGTCGTCGTGGGGCTGATCGTGGCGCTGTTCGCGGTGGTCGTCGCGGCGATCGCGGCCGCGTTCGGCAACGTCTTCGCCGGGCTCGCGTCGGACACGACGATCTGGAACGTCAACGCGGTGGAGCTCCTCGGCTTCTACGCGATGCAGGCTCTCGGGATCCTGATGGGGCTCACGTTCGGCGCGCTGCTGCTCAGCTCGCCGGCGGCGATCGTCGTCTACTTCGCCTGGGCCTTCGTCCTCCCGACAATCTTCGCGGTGGCGTCGGTCTTCATCGACTGGTTCGGCGACCTGCTCCCGTGGATCGACTTCGCGACCGCACAGATGCCGTTGTTCGACGGAGGCTGGACCGGGGAGAAGTGGGCCCAGCTCCTGGTCTCCGGGACGATCTGGCTGATCATCCCGTTCGTCGTCGGGGCGCGGCGCGTCCTGCGCAGCGAGATCAAGTAGCCGGCACCAGCCGAGGACGACGTCGCGGGCGCACCTGAGACACTGGTCTCATGGTGCAAACCCGCGACGTCGTCGTGCTCGGATCGACCGGCTCCATCGGGACACAGGCGCTCGAGATCGTCGCCGCGAACCCTGACCGCTTCCGGGTCGTCGGCATCGCCGCCGGCGGCAGCGACCCGGTCCTCCTCGCCCAGCAGGCCATCACCCACGAGGTCGAGGCGGTCGCGGTCGCGCAGGCCTCGGCCGCCCAGGACGTGCAGCTGGCCTTGTATGCCGAGGCCCAGCGGCGCGGGTACGCCCACGGGCAGCACCGGCTGCCCCGCATCCTCGCCGGCCCCCGCGCCGCCACCGAGCTCGCGGCGACCCGCTGCGACGTGGTCCTCAACGGCATCACCGGCGCCGTCGGCCTCGGTCCCACGATCGCCGCCCTCGAGGCAGGCACGACGCTCGCCCTGGCCAACAAGGAGTCGCTGATCATCGGTGGGCCGGTGGTCACGGCGCTGGCACGACCCGGTCAGATCGTCCCCGTCGACTCCGAGCACTCGGCGATCGCGCAGGCGCTGCGAGGCGGGACCGCGGAGGAGGTGCGCCGCCTGGTGCTGACGGCCAGCGGTGGCCCGTTCCGCGGCAGGTCCCGCGCCGAGCTGCAGGATGTGACCCCGGACCAGGCCCTGGACCATCCCAACTTCGCGATGGGTCGGGTCATCACGATCAACTCGGCGACCCTCGTCAACAAGGGCCTCGAGGTCATCGAGGCGCACCTTCTCTTCGACGTGCCGATGGACCGCGTCGACGTCGTCGTGCACCCGCAGCAGATGATCCACTCGATGGTCGAGTTCGTCGACGGGTCCACGCTGGCGCAGGCATCGCCGCCCTCGATGCTGATCCCGATCGCCCTCGGCATGGGGTGGCCCGACCGCGTCCCGGACGCCGGCCCGGGATGCGACTGGACCCAGGCGTCGACCTGGGACTTCGCCCCGCTCGACGACGAGGCGTTCCCGGCCGTGCGCCTCGCCCGCGAGGCCGGCGCCTTCGGCCGTACGGCACCGGCGGTCTACAACGCCGCCAACGAGGAGTGCGTCGGCGCGTTCCTCGACGGGAACCTTCCGTTCCTCTCGATCGTGGACACGGTGGGCGCCGTGCTCTCGGAGCACCTCACCGACGCGGGCGTACGCTCGAAGACGGAGCCGGTGACCGCGGACGACGTCCTCGCCGCGGACGCGGCCGCCCGCGAGCGGGCGCAGGAGCTGATGGCAGCGACGACCAGGACGAGGCAGGAGAGCCGATGAACGCGACACCGTGGCTGTACGCCCTCGGCGTCGTCGTGCTCGTCGTCGGCATCGCGGTCTCGATCGCCCTGCACGAGCTCGGTCACATGGTGCCCGCCAAGCTCTTCGGCACCAAGGTCACCCAGTACTTCATCGGCTTCGGACGGACGCTGTGGTCGACCCGCAAGGGCGAGACCGAGTACGGCGTCAAGGCGATCCCACTCGGCGGCTACGTCAAGATCGTCGGCATGCTTCCGCCCAACAAGGGTGACGATCCGGGCACCGTCCGCAAGTCCAACACCGGCATGTTCACGCAGCTGGCGTTCGACGCCCGCTCGGCCGAGTACGAGCACGTCACCCCCGAGGACGAGCCGCGCCTCTTCTATCGCCTGCCGTGGTGGAAGAAGGCGATCGTGATGGCTGGCGGACCGGTCGTCAACCTGGTGATCGCCTTCATCCTGTTCGCCGCGCTGTTCATGACGATCCCTTCCCAGAACGTCGAGAACGCCACGACGACGGTCGAGACGGTGTCCGACTGCGCGATCCCCGCCGCCGAGGCCGGTCGCAAGTGCACCGCCGCCGACCCGGTCACTCCCGCCAAGCAGGCAGGTCTGACCCCGGGTGACACCATCACCTCCTTCAACGGCACGCCCATCAGCAGCTGGGACCAGCTCACCGACCTCATCCGGGCGAACGGCGACAGCCCCGCCACGATCGAGTACGTCCGTGACGGTGCCGAGCAGCAGGCCACCGTCAACACGTCGGTCCAGCCGCGGCCAACCAAGACCGACCCCGACAAGGTCGAGCGCGTCGGTTTCCTCGGAGTCAGCCCCTACGTCCCCGCTCAGCGCGAGGACCTCGGTTTCGCCGTGGCGACGATGGGGGACATGACCGTCAGCACGGTGAAGGCCATCGGCTCGCTGCCGGAGAAGATGGTCGAGGTCACCAAGGCGGCGTTCGGGGCCGAGCGCGGCCAGGACACCCCCATGAGCCCGGTGGGCGCCAGCCGGGTGGCGGGTGAGCTGACCTCGGCCGAGGGCGCCACCTGGAGCGACCGCGTCTTCAGCGTCGGCCTGCTGCTCGCGGGGCTCAACCTCTTCCTCGGGCTCTTCAACCTGATCCCGCTCCTGCCGCTCGACGGCGGCCACATCGCCGGAGCGCTCTGGGAGGGCCTGCGCAACGCGATCGCTCGACTTCGTCGTCGGCCGATCCCCGGGCCGGTCGACGTCGCCAAGATGCTGCCGGTCGCCTACGCCGTGGGTGCCGTCCTCTTGGTGATGGGCATCATCCTGGTCTACACCGACATCGTGAACCCCGTACGCCTCACCTGAGGCCCGACCGCACGCACGCGAGGAGATTCGTACCCGCATGGACGTCAACCTGGGAATGCCGGCCGCCCCGCCTCCGGTGCTCCGGCCCCGTCGGCCGACCCGCAAGATCAAGGTCGGCAAGGTGGAGGTCGGGGGAGACGCGCCGGTCTCGGTGCAGTCCATGACGACGACCCCGACCGTCGACGTCAACGCGACGCTGCAGCAGATCGCGGAGCTCACGGCGGCGGGTTGCGACATCGTCCGCGTCGCGTGCCCGAGCCAGGACGACGCCGAGGCGCTGCCCGACATCGCGCGCAAGTCGCAGATCCCGGTGATCGCCGACATCCACTTCCAGCCGAAGTACGTCTTCGCTGCGATCGAGGCCGGCTGCGCGGCCGTCCGCGTCAACCCCGGCAACATCCGCAAGTTCGACGACCAGATCAAGGAGATCGCGCAGGCCGCGAAGGACCACGGCACGTCGATCCGGATCGGCGTCAACGCGGGCTCGCTCGACAAGCGCCTGCTGGAGAAGTACGGCAAGCCGACCCCGGAGGCGCTCGTGGAGTCGGCCGTCTGGGAGGCGTCGCTGTTCGAGGAGCACGACTTCCACGACTTCAAGATTTCGGTCAAGCACAACGACCCCGTCGTGATGGTCCGGGCGTACGAGCTGCTCGCCGAGAAGGGCGACTGGCCGTTGCACCTCGGTGTCACCGAGGCAGGCCCCGCGTTCCAGGGCACGATCAAGTCCGCGACCGCCTTCGGGGCGCTGCTCAGCCAGGGCATCGGCGACACCATCCGGGTCTCGCTGTCGGCCCCGCCGGTCGAGGAGGTCAAGGTCGGCATCCAGATCCTCCAGTCGCTCAACCTCCGTCCCCGCAAGCTCGAGATCGTGTCCTGCCCGTCGTGCGGGCGGGCCCAGGTCGACGTCTACACGCTCGCCGAGGAGGTCACCGCCGGGCTCGAGGGCATGGAGGTGCCGCTGCGCGTCGCCGTGATGGGCTGTGTCGTGAACGGCCCCGGTGAGGCGCGTGAGGCCGACCTCGGCGTCGCGTCGGGCAACGGCAAGGGGCAGATCTTCGTCAAGGGCGAGGTCATCAAGACCGTGCCGGAGTCCAAGATCGTGGAGACCCTGATCGAGGAGGCGATGAGGATCGCCGAGGGGATGGAGCCGATCGAGGGCGCGTCGCCGGCCGTGGCGGTCTCGTAGGCGATCGCCTACTCGCCGAGGCCGCCGCCGGCCAGCTCGACGACGATGTCGAGGTGGCCGACGTGCCTCGCGTACTCCTGCACGAGGTGGAGCAGGATCCAGGCAAGGTTGGGCGGGTCGGCCTCGAAGCGTCCACCCATCACGGCCAGATCGTCCAGCGACGCGGCGCCGGTGATGGCCCGGGAGCGTTCGACCTGCTCCTCGAAGCGTGCGCGCAGCACCTCGTACGTCTCGTCGTCGGCGACGAACCATGCGTCCGACCCAGGTCGCTCGTCGCCCCACGGGTCTGCGACCTGCTCGCCGAGGAAGCCCCACTGGAGCCACCGGCGCTCGACGTGGCGCAGGTGCTTGAGCAGACCCAGCGGCGTCCACCCCGAGGGCAGGCGGCTGCGGGAGCGCTCGGCGTCGGAGAGGGAGGCGAGCTTGCGCAGCAGCGCGTCGCGCTGGTGGTCGAGCTGTCCCTCGGCGATGGCCTGGGGATCGCGGAGAGAGGTGGCGGGCTCCCCGAGCGGTGCGGTCGTCATGCCGCGCACCCTACGCCGCGACGGCGAGACATGGTCGTGGGCGACCGCGCCAGATAGGCTCGTCCCACCGACGGTGTGAGGAGGCCCGGTGCTGAGCACGGCTGAGGGTGTCCGCGTCCTGCGCGAGGGAGACATCCCCGCGCTGCAGGAGCTGATCGACCGCGACGCGATCGTCAACCTCTTCGTCGACCACCGCACCAGCAGCACGCGGCTGTCTCCCCGCTGGCTGGGCGGAGAGATGTGGGGCTACTTCGAGGGCGACACCCTGGTGTCCGCGTGTCACGTCGCCGCCAACTTCGTCCCGGTCGAGGCGACGCCGCACGCGGTGGAGGCGTTCGCCGAGCGCGCGCGCACGACGGGGCGGCTGTCGTCGTCGATCGTCGGACCTCGCTCCGCGGCCCTCGGTCTGTGGGAGCGCCTGGAGGGGTCGTGGGGACCTGCTCGCTCGCTCCGCCTCGACCAGCCGTTCCTCCAGATCGCCGGGCCGCCGCTCGTGGCTCCTGACTGGCGCGTCCGCCCGGTGCTCATCGACGAGGTCGACATCCTCTATCCGGCGAGCGTCGCGATGTTCGAGGAGGAGGTCGGCGAGAGCCCGGAGCTCCCCGGCCGCAACAGCTATCGTGCTCGGGTCACCCAGCTGGTCGCGCGCGGCTGGGCGTACGCGATCATTCAGGACGGCCAGGTGCTGTTCAAGGCGGAGGTCGGCTCGGCCTCGGCCAAGGGCTGCCAGATCCAAGGCGTCTACGTGGCTCCCGAGCACCGGGGGAGCGGGCTCGGGACGGCGGGGATGGCGGCGGTCGTCGAGCGCGCCCGCCGCGAGGTCGCACCGGTCGTCTCGCTCTACGTCAACGACTACAACGTCGCCGCGCGACGGGTCTACGAGAGGGTCGGGTTCGTGCAGACTGAGACGTTCGCGTCGGTGCTGTTCTGATGAGGCGCCTCGCTCCGGTCGGCGCCGCGGTGGCGCTGGTCCTCGCCACCGGTCTCCTCGCGTCGCCTGCCGATGCGGCGGCGCGCACGGTCCGCGACCAGCGTGGTGACGCGCTCTCGGCCGTCGACATCACGTCGCTACGGGTCCGCAACGCCGAGCACCGGGTGCGTGTCACGATCCGCGTCCCGCGTCTGGAACGCCGCCGCGTCGGGGGCGTCACGGTGTTCCTCGGGCGCAAGGTCGCGGGCCGCCCCGAGTACGCCGCGTCGAAGGTACGCCGCGCCGGGGGTTGGAAGACCACCTGGCAGCAGCTGGATGCGAGCCGCCTGCGCTGCTCCGGGATGCGCTTCAGGATCCGCCCCCGGAGCGTGGTGCTGTCGGTGCCGCAACGCTGTCTGGGCGACAACCGCGCCGCCGTGCGGGTGCAGGTCGCGGTCTTCACGCGTGCCTACCTCCACGGCAACGTGCCCGAGGAGGTCCTGATCGATCCGAAACCAGGCCCCCGGCTGCCGATCGACGGTGTCCCGAAGGCCCGTGGCGCACGGATGACGCCCTGGGCCGCTTACCGCTAGGCTTCGGCGACCCCGATTGGCGGGGTCACCTTTCGCAGGAGCACACCCCATGATCCGTACGATCCGTACCCTCGTCGTCGGCGCGGCCGCAGCGGGCCTCGTCCTCGCGACGACCGCTTCCCCCGCGGCAGCCAAGACCCGCACCTTCAGCGACCCGCGCGGTGACGCCGTCGCCGCGCTCGACGTCACCAAGATCAAGGTGACCAACAAGAAGCACGCCGTCGTCGTCCGGATGACCGTGCCCGGCTTCAAGAAGTCGAAGCTCGGCGGGGTCCTTGTCGGCCTCCGCACGAAGGCCAAGGGCCGCCCGGACTTCGCCTCGATGAAGATTCGGATCGAGGGCGCCGGGTGGATGCCGCTGATGTTTTCCGGTGAATCCGACGAGGACTTCGTCTCCTGCAAGGGTGACCGGATCAGCTTCGGCAAGCGTTCCGTGACGGTCCGCATCCCTCAGCGCTGCCTGGAGCGCAACAAGCGCGCCGTCCGCGTGTCGGTCGCTCTGATCGGCCGCGACGACGCCTTGGAGATGGAGGAGATGCCCGAGCCCGGTCCCGATGCCGTCGTGGACGCGTACCCCAGCCTGACGAGCACCAAGATGTCGCCGTGGGTCCGCTACCGCTGATCCGCACCTGTCGGCTGCTGGTGACGGGTACGGCGGCTGCTCTCGTCGTCTCGGCGGCCGCCTCGCCGGCGGCCGCCGAGACGCGGGTCCTCACCGATCCGCGCCACGACGCCGCCGCCGCGCTCGACCTCACGAAGGTCACCGTCGCCAACACCAAGCGCGCCGTCGTCGTCCGCATCACCGTGCCCCGGCTGCGACGCTCCAAGCTCGCGGCGATCTCGGTCGTCGTCCGGACCAGGGCTGCGGGGCGTCCCGAGTTCGTCTCCCTCAGGACGCGGGGCGTCGCTCGGTGGGACCGTGCCGTCCTGACCGACGACACCGAGGCGACCGTGCGGTGCTCGGGCGACCGTGTTCGGATCGGCAAGCGCTCGGTGACCGTCCGCCTCCCGCAGCGGTGTCTCGGTGGCAACCGCCGCGCGGTGCGCGTGGGGGTGGCGCTCGTCGGCACCGACCTCAAGGGCGTGGGCCCGCTCGAGGTCGACGACCCGGGTCCCCGCACGGCGATCGACGTCTTCCCGAGGCTCGACTCCGACCGGCTCTCCCAGTGGGTGCGCTACCGCTGAGCCGCGCGGTGCCCGGCCGTTAGGCTGGGCACCGCACCGTCTCGACCAGAGACTGCCATCCCGAAACCAGGAGTACGCCCGTGGTCACCCGCATGTCTCGTCTCTTCCTCCGCACGCTTCGCGAGGACCCGGCGGACGCGGAGGTGCCGTCGCACCGGCTCCTGGTCCGCGCCGGCTACGTCCGTCGCGCGGCCCCTGGCATCTACTCCTGGTTGCCTCTCGGCCTGAAGGTCCTGCGCAAGATCGAGGGGATCGTGCGCGAGGAGATGGACCGCATGGGTGCGCAGGAGGTGTCGTTCCCCGCGCTGCTCCCCAAGGAGCCGTACGAGGCGTCGGGTCGCTGGGGGGAGTACGGCGAGAACCTGTTCCGGCTCAAGGACCGCCGTGACGTCGACATGCTCCTCGGTCCCACCCACGAGGAGATGTTCACCCTCCTCGTCAAGGACCTCTACTCGTCCTACAAGGACCTCCCGCTCTCGATCTACCAGATCCAGACGAAGTACCGCGACGAGGCGCGTCCGCGCGCCGGCCTGCTGCGCGGACGCGAGTTCATCATGAAGGACTCCTACTCCTTCGACGTCCACGACGACGGCCTGGCCCGGTCGTACGAGGCTCACCGCGAGGCCTACATCCGGATCTTCGACCGGCTCGGCCTCGACTACGTCGTGGTGCAGGCGATGTCGGGTGCCATGGGCGGATCCGCGAGCGAGGAGTTCCTCGCCACCGCCGTCAACGGCGAGGACACCTACGTCCGCTCGCCCGGCGGCTACGCCGCCAACGTCGAGGCCGTGAGGACGGTGGCTCCCGAGCCTCTGGACGACGAGGCGATCGCCGCCCTGCCTCCCGCACACGTCGAGGACACCCCTGACACGCCGACGATCGAGACCCTGGTCGACGTGGCCAACGAGCGATTCCCGCGCGCGGACCGTCCCTGGACGGCCGCCGACACCCTCAAGAACGTCGTGCTCTGGGTCCGCCAGCCCGACGGGACGCGCGAGGTGCTGGTCGTCGGGGTGCCCGGCGACCGCGACGTCGACGTCAAGCGACTCGAGGCGCAGCTCGCTCCGGGGGAGATCGACCCGTTCGAGGATGCCGACTTCGCCAAGCACCCCGCGCTCGTGCGCGGTTACATCGGCCCCGAGGCGCTGGGGGAGGAGTCGGAGTCCGGCATCCGCTACCTGACCGACCCCCGTGTCGTGCGCGGGTCGGCCTGGCTCACCGGGGCCAACCAGCCCGGCAAGCACGTCTTCGACCTCGTCTGCGGACGCGACTTCACCCCGGACGGCGTCATCGAGGCCGCCGCGGTGCGCCCCGGTGACCCCGCCCCCGACGGGTCAGGACCGCTCGAGCTCGCGCGCGGTATCGAGATGGGTCACATCTTCCAGCTCGGACGCAAGTACGCCGACGCGCTCGGCCTGAAGGTCCTCGACGAGAACGGCAAGCTCGTCACGGTGACGATGGGGTCGTACGGCATCGGCGTCTCGCGTGCCGTCGCGGCCATCGTCGAGAACAGCCACGACGAGGCCGGCATCGTCTGGCCCGCCGCGGTGTCGCCGTACGACGTCCACCTGGTCGCCACGGGCAAGGACGCGGCGGTCTTCGACGCGGCGGCAGCGCTGGCCGACGAGCTGGAGGCCGCTGGTGTCGAGGTCCTCTACGACGACCGTGCCAAGGTGTCGCCCGGCGTGAAGTTCAAGGACGCCGAGCTGATCGGTGTCCCGACCATCGTCGTCGTCGGCCGGGGACTCGCCGAGGGCGTCGTCGAGGTGAAGGACCGCAAGACCGGCGTGCGTGAGAACGTCCCGCTCGACGACGTGGCGGCGTTCCTGCGCGAGCGCACGTCGCGGTGAGCGTCGGCTAGATCCCGAGGAGAGGGTTGACGCGCTCGAGGACGAGCATGTCGGCGATGGTGCCGTCGCGGCGTACGGTGCCGGCCCGCTCGGCGCCGGCCATCTCGAACCCGCACGCCCGTGCGACGTCGAGCGAGTCGCGGTTGCCCTCGTCGATGCGCACGTAGGCTCGCAGCGCCCCGAGCCCGCCGCGGTCGCGAGGCGTGAACGCGTGGTCGACGACCAGGTCGACGGCCTCGCGGGCATAGCCCTTGCCGCGCTCGTCGGCGAGCAGCCAGTAGCCGATCTCGGCACCGGTGTCGCTGCGGTGGGGGACGCCGACGGCGCCCAGCAGGTCGTCGGTCACGGAGTCGACGAGGGCCCACGAGAACGCGGCGCCGTTGGCCGCCGCGTCGAGGGTCGTCGCCCGGAAGGCCGCGGCGTCGGGCAGACCGTACGGCGAGGGGAAGGACGGCATCCACTGCTGGACGGAGGCATCGTTGCCGCCCTCGACCAGCCGGTCGTCGTCGGCGGGCTCGAAAGGGCGCGCACAGATGCGGTCGCCACGCAGCGTCGGCAGGTCCCACCAGAGGGTCGAGGCCTCGCGCACGTCGTCACGGTGGAGGGTCGCGACCCATCCGTCGCGGTACTCGCCGCGCTCGGGCAGCCACCGGTGCACGGTGCCCCCGAAGGTGAAGCCGCATCGCCACACCACCTTGCGCGACGCCCAGTTGCCCTGGTCGGCCCACCAGATGACGGTGTGCAGCCCGAGCGTCTCGAACCCGTATCCCAGGAGCAGCTGCAGCGCGGACGTCGTGACCCCGTCTCCGCGGACGGCGGGATGGGCGACGAAGCCGATGTCCGCGCGTCCGGCGCCGACGTCGCGGAGCGAGACGGTGCCGGCGTAATGCGGGCTGCCATGCGCGTCCGTGACCTCGACCGCGAACGCGTGCTCGGCGCCCGAGCCCCACCCCTCGGGCACCATCTCGGTGACGAAGCCGGTGCCCATCGCGGTGTCGTAGCCGAGAGGAATGGTCGTCCACCGCAACGTCTCGGGGTCGCGGCACTGCTCGACGACGGCGGCGACGTCGTCGAGCCGGTGGGGGCGCAGCGTGACGCGTCCGTCGGTGAGGACCGGGACGCCGTCAGGGAAGCGGAGGGGAGCGAACGGCATGCCTGAAGTCTGGCATGGCGACTGCGACGGATCAGTCGATCCCGGGCAGGGCGGTGGGCTTCCCTCCCCACGCGAGCAGCGCGGTGGCCGACTCGTCGACCGCAGCGCAGGCGTAGGCGCGGCGCTCGCCCTCGGTCACACCGACGACCGCCAGCCAGCTCCGTACGAGTCCGGACTCCACCTGCTGCGCGAGCCGACGTGCGTCGGACGCCGTGGCGACCTGGCCGGTGGCGTACGCGGGCTCGGGGTCGACCGGGTCCTGCTTGTCCTGTGCGAGCCAGGCCCGCAGGTCGTCGCGACGCTTGCGGTGGAGCGCGAACGCGCCTGCTGCCTGGCGCTGGACCGGTGACCGTGCCTCCAGACGACCGGCGACCAGGCCATAGGAGTAGACCGCCGCATGCTCGCCGGCGAGCGCATTCTGCAGGGCGTCGGTGGGATCGGTCTCGAACCCCGCGGGATCCTCGTCGGTCGTCCTCATGTCCCGCTCCTGGTGGTCCGCAGGATGACCGCGTCCTGGCCGTCCCCGGCCGCGACCGACGCGAGCAGCCGTGCGACGCCCGGGTCGCTCGCGCGCACGCAGTCGGCCGCATGGTCACGCTGGGCGGTCTGGCTCACCGTCACCAGAGCACGGAGGGCGGGCGCCGGGCGCGCCGGGACCGCTGCAGTCGCCGTCGGTGGTGACGCCTCAGGGGCGGGGGAGGGGGCGCCGCCGGTCCCGAGGGCCTCCTCCAGAGCGGTGACGCGCTCCTGGGCGCGCGCCGCGACCGGCGACAGCGAGGGCGCCAGGCCGGCGTGCCTCTGTGCCGTCGCCTGGACGGCAGCGACGACGGCGGACTCGCGGGCGTACGCGCCGGAGAGCAGATCGTGGTCCGGATGCTCCTGCGGCGAGGGCGTCTCGGGCTCGCGGTCCAGCCACGAGCAGCCGGGCACGGCCGTCAGCGCGACCAGCCCGGTCCCCCCGAGCAGCAGTCGACGCCGTCCGACCCCAGGACGTGGCGGTGGCGATCCGAGACTCACACCGGTGAACCTATCGGAGTAGAGGTGTGCCGGGGTCGCCCGCCGCCGCGCCACCGGGGCGACCGCCTAGACTTGGAAGCGATCGTCACAGCGGCACCCGCGACACCACCCTCGCGGCACAACAGAAGACGGAGGCGTGCCATGGCTACGACACCGGTCCCCGACAGCCTCCAGGAGCTGCTGGAGCAGATCGTCACCTCCCACGGGATGGATCTCGACGCCGTCGAGCTGACCAACGGGCGCATACTGCGCGTGGTGCTCGACGCCGAGGGCGGACTCACTCTCGACGACATCGCCGAGGTCACGCGAGCGGTCTCCAGCGCCCTGGACGCAGCCGACCCCCTCGGAGACGACCCCTACACGCTCGAGGTCGGCTCCCGTGGAACGAGCCGGCCGCTGACGCTTCCGCGGCACTGGTCGCGCAACGTCGGCCGGCTCGTGAAGATCACCCCCCTCGAAGGCCCCACGTTCGTCGGTCGCCTCCTGTCCTCCGACGATGCAGGAGCAGTCGTCCGCACCGAGACTGGAAGCCGGGACGTTGCGTACTCGGACGTGAAGAAGGCCAAGATCGAGCCCGAGCTCAATCGGAAGGACGTCTGATGGACATCGACATGGCGGTGCTGCGCACCCTGGAGCACGAGAAGGACCTGCCGCTGGACGTCGTGGTGACGGCCATCGAGCAGGCGCTCCTGGTCGCGTACCACCGGACGCCCGGTGCCCGCAGCAACGCCCGCGTGGAGCTCGACCGCAAGTCGGGCCACGTCGTGGTCTGGGCTCGCGACCGCGTCGAGGGCGACGAGGGCAGCACGTTCACCGAGGAGTTCGAGGACACCCCGAGCGACTTCGGCCGGATCGCGGCCACGACGGCCAAGCAGATCATCCTGCAGCGGCTGCGCGATGCCGAGGACGAGCAGCGGTTCGGCGAGTTCGCCGCGCGCGAGGGCGACATCGTCTCGGGCGTGGTCCAGCAGGGGCGCGAGCCCGGCGACGTGCTCGTCGACCTCGGACGCGTCGAGGCGCTGCTCCCGGTCGCCGAGCGGGTGCCGGGGGAGTCCTACGAGCACGGCGACCGCATCAAGGCGCTGGTGACGAGCGTTCGGCGAGGGCCTCGCGGCCCGCAGGTGCAGGTTTCGCGCACGCACCCGACCCTTGTCAAGAAGCTCTTCGCCCTCGAGGTGCCGGAGATCGCCGACGGCACCGTCGAGATCGCCGGGATCGCCCGCGAGGCCGGCCACCGGACCAAGATCGCCGTCCGCTCCACGATGCCCGGCGTCAACGCCAAGGGCGCCTCCATCGGCCCGATGGGCCAGCGCGTCCGCAACGTGATGTCGGAGCTGCACGGCGAGAAGATCGACATCGTCGACTTCTCCGAGACTCCCACCGACTACATCGCCCACGCGCTGTCGCCCGCCCAGGTGACATCGGTCACGGTCGTCGACGCCGACGCCAAGGCGGCGCGGGTCGTCGTTCCCGACTTCCAGCTGTCGCTGGCGATCGGCAAGGAGGGCCAGAACGCCCGGCTTGCCGCGCGACTGACCGGCTGGCGCATCGACATCCGTCCTGACACCGAGGTTCCGGAAGGCGGCACGGCGTCCTGACCCGGCCGGGCCCTGTCGGGACGGGGTGCGCGACACTCCCGGGGCGGACCCGCTAGACTGGCGGCGGTGAATCACTCGACTCCGTCCGGCGGTGTGTCGCAAGATGCAGCGTCGGGCACCCCGGTACGCGTGCGGCCTGTCCGTACTTGCATCGGGTGCCGAGCTCGAGTCGACAAGACCGATCTGGTTCGGGTCGTGGCTGTTCACGGTGAGACGAGCATCAGCGTCACGCCTGACCTCCGCGGTTCAGCACCGGGACGTGGGGCGCACCTGCACCCCGATGTCACGTGCCTCGAACGAGCAACCCAGCGCAAGGCGTTCGCGCGGGCCCTCCGGGTGGAGGGGCCGATCGACACCGGTCCGCTGGAGGCCTACGTCCGAGGAACGACCAGACCGACACAGCCCGCACCGCTCACCGGCGGTGCATAGACAGAAGTGGAGCACACGCTCATGAGCCCTCGATGAGTTTCGTTCGATGAGCATGCACATCAACTAAGCGGTCTGTGCCCCACCGGGCTCGGATCGCCCTTGAAGGAGAGAAGTGGCAAAGGTCCGAGTCCATGAGCTCGCTAAAGAGCTCGGAGTCACCAGCAAGGACGTCCTGTCGGCACTGAACGACATGGGCGAGTACGTCCGTTCAGCCTCGTCGACCGTCGAGGCACCGGTCATCCGTCGCCTCACCGAGAAGTACGGCGACCAGTTCCGCACCCAGGGTGCGAAGAAGACTTCCAAGAAGGCCGCGCCGACGGCCGACGCCGGCTCGGCCGCTCCCGCGGCCACCCCTGCCCCGCGACGGGCAGCAACGCCCGGTGCACCCATGCCAGGTCCGCGCAGGAAGCCCGAGGCTCCCGCAGCCGAGGCTCCCGTGGTGGAGACGCCCGCCGCAGCTGCGCCGGCCGCTCCCGCAGCACCCGAGGCGCCGGCGGCCCCCGCCGCGCCGCAGGCACCTGCGGCTCCCGCCGGTCCCAAGCCCGGTGGTCCGCGTCCTGCCCCGCGTCCCGCACCCCGCGCCGAGGCTCCGGCCGCGCGTTCCGAGGCCCCGCGCCCCGGTGGCGCTCCGGCCCCGCGCCCGGGTGGCGGCGGTCGTCCCGGTCCGCGTCCTGGCGGCAACGCCGGTGGTGCCGGTCGACCCGGTGGTGGCCCGCGTCCGGGCAACAACCCGTTCTCGTCGACCCAGGGCATGCAGCGCCCGGGTCGTGGCGAGGGTGGCGGCGGCGGTGCCACTGGTGGCACCCGCGAGGGTGCGCCGCGCGAGGGCCAGCGTGAAGGCGCCCCGCGTCCTGGCATGCCCCCCCGTCCGCCGGCCTCGCGCGACGGTGCTCCCGCGCCGCGTCCGGGCATGCCGCGCCCCAACCCGGCGATGATGCCCAAGCAGAGCTCGGTCGGCGGTCCCGCACGTGGTGGTGGTGCGGGCGGTCGTGGCCGTGGTGCTCCGGCGGGTGCCGGTCGCCCCGGTGGCGGCGGCGGTCGTCCCGGTGGACCCGGTGGCGGCGCAGGCGGCGGCGGCGGCCCTCGTCCCGGCGGCTTCGCCGGTGGCGGCGGACGTCCGGGCCCCGGTCGCGCTGGTCGCGGTGGCACTCAGGGTGCGTTCGGTCGCGCGGGTGGACCCGTTCGTCGTGGACGCAAGAGCAAGCGCGCGAAGCGTCAGGAATTCGACCAGATGCAGGCGCCGTCGGTCGGGGGTGTCCGCGTCCGCAAGGGTGACGGGCAGACCATCCGTCTGTCCCGTGGCGCGTCGCTGACCGACTTCGCCGAGAAGATCGGCGCTGACGCGGCGTCGCTCGTCCAGGTGCTGTTCGCGCTCGGCGAGATGGTCACCGCGACGCAGTCGGTCAACGACGAGATCCTGCAGATCCTCGGCGATGAGCTGAACTACGACGTTCAGGTCGTCTCCCCCGAGGACGAGGACCGCGAGCTGCTCGAGTCGTTCCAGATCGAGTTCGGCAACGACGAGGGTGACGAGACCGACCTCACCGCGCGTCCGCCGGTGGTTACTGTCATGGGTCACGTCGACCACGGCAAGACCAAGCTGCTCGACGCCATCCGCTCGGCCAACGTGGTCGACAAGGAGGCCGGCGGCATCACGCAGCACATCGGCGCCTACCAGGTGGCGACCGAGGTGGACGGCACAGAGCGCCGCATCACCTTCATCGACACACCGGGCCACGAGGCGTTCACCGCCATGCGTGCCCGTGGTGCGCAGGCGACCGACATCGCGGTGCTGGTGGTCGCGGCCGACGACGGCGTCATGCCGCAGACGGTCGAGGCGCTCAACCACGCGAAGGCGGCCGGCGTGCCGATCGTGGTCGCGGTCAACAAGATCGACAAGCCCGACTCCGACCCGACCAAGGTGCGCGGACAGCTCACCGAGTACGGCCTGGTGCCCGAGGAGTACGGCGGTGACACGATGTTCGTCGACGTCTCCGCGAAGTCGCAGCTCAACATCGAGGGTCTGCTCGAGTCCATCGTGCTGACCGCTGACGCGTCGCTCGACCTGCGTGCCAACCCGCACCAGGCAGCAGAGGGCATCGCGATCGAGGCACACCTCGACCGTGGTCGTGGCCCGGTGGCCACCGTCCTGGTCCAGCGCGGCACGCTCAAGGTGGGCGACTCGATGGTCGCCGGCCCCGCCTACGGCCGCGTCCGCGCCATGCTCGACGAGCACGGCGACCCGGTCAGCCAGGCGGACCCGTCTCGTCCTGTCCTCGTGCTCGGCCTGACGGCCGTGCCGGGTGCCGGTGACAACTTCATGGTCGTCTCCGACGACCGGATGGCCCGGCAGATCGCCGAGAAGCGTGAGGCGCGTGAGCGCAACGCCGCTCTCGCGCAGCGTGCCGGCCGCCGGACGCTCGAGGACTTCATGCAGCACATGGAGAAGGGCGAGACCGACGAGCTGCTCCTCATCCTCAAGGGTGATGGTTCCGGCTCGGTGGAGGCGCTCGAGGATGCCCTGAGCAAGATCGACGTCGGTGACGACGTGGCGCTGCGGGTCATCGACCGTGGTGTCGGTGCGATCACCGAGACCAACGTGATGCTGGCGGCCGCGTCCAACGCCGTGATCATCGGCTTCAACGTGCGTCCGCAGGGCAAGGCGACCGAGGTCGCCGACCGCGAGGGTGTCGACATCCGCTACTACTCGGTCATCTACCAGGCGATCGACGAGATCGAGGCGGCGCTCAAGGGCATGCTCAAGCCCGAGTTCGAGGAGGCCCAGCTCGGCCGTGCGGAGATCCGCCAGATCTTCCGCTCGTCCAAGATCGGCAACATCGCGGGCTGCATGGTCACCTCCGGCTCGATCCGCAGGAACTCCAAGGCCCGGCTGCTGCGTGACGGCGCCGTGGTCGCGGACAACCTGGACCTCTCCAGCCTGCGGCGTGAGCGCGACGACGTCACCGAGGTCCGTGAGGGCTTCGAGTGTGGTCTGACGCTCAAGGGATTCAACGACATCAAGATCGGCGACATCGTCGAGACGTTCGAGATGCGGGAGATCCCTCGGGCCTGACGCCTGACGGTCATGACTGAACGAGGCGGGGTGCTGCGGACAGCGGCGCCCCGCCTCTCGTTTCGAAAAGGAGTTCGTGATGGGAAGCATGCGCGTCAACAAGGTCGCCGACCGGGTGAAGGTCATCGTGGCGGAGATGCTGGAGCGCCGGGTCAAGGATCCGCGGATCGGCTTCGTGACGGTCACCGACGTCCGCGTCACCGGCGACACCCAGCATGCGACCGTGTTCTACACGGTGATGGGTGACGCCGATGAGCTGGAGGGCACGGCCGCCGCGCTGGAGAGTGCCAAGGGCCTCATCCGGTCCGAGGTGGGCAAGCAGCTCGGCATGCGGCACACGCCGTCGCTGGAGTTCGTGCGCGACGCCGTCCCGGAGAACGCACGTCAGATCGAGGACCTGCTGACCCGGGCCCGCGAGCGCGACGCCAGGGTCGCCGAGAAGGCTGCTCGCGCGGAGTACGCCGGTGACGCCGACCCGTACAAGGCGAAGGCCGAGGAGCTCGAGGAGCAGGTCGCCCTCGAGGATCAGGCTCCCCGGATCGACCGCGACCCCGAGGCGTGAGCCCCGCCGAGCCGCCGACCGGCCTGGTGGTCGTCGACAAGCCTGCGGGCCTGACGTCGCACGACGTGGTGGCACGGGTCCGGCGGCTGGCGGGGACGCGCAAGGTCGGCCACGCCGGCACGCTCGACCCGATGGCGACCGGCGTGCTGGTCCTCGGGGTCGGTCGGGCCACGCGTCTGCTCGGGCACGTCTCGGGCCACGACAAGGATTACGAGGCGACCGTTCGGCTCGGCGCGACGACGGTGACCGACGACGCCGAGGGTGAGGTCGTCGCGACGGCGGACGCCTCGGGGCTCGACCTCGAGGCGGTCCGTACGGCTGCACTCCCGCTGGTCGGGGAGATCGACCAGGTCCCGTCGGCTGTGTCGGCGATCAAGGTCGACGGCCGCCGGGCCTACGCGAGGGTCCGCGCCGGTGAGGAGGTGGACCTGCCGGCCCGCCGGGTGACCGTCGAGCGGTTCGACCTGCTCGACCTGCGCCCGGGGGAGGGGAGCACGGTCGACGTCGATGCCCGCGTCACGTGCTCGAGCGGCACCTATGTCCGAGCGCTTGCTCGCGACCTGGGGGCGTCGCTCGGTGTCGGCGGACATCTCACGGCGCTGCGCCGTACCCGCGTCGGCGGCTTCGGCATCGACGTCGCGCGCACGCTCGACCAGCTCGCGGAGGAGCTCGTGGTGGTCTCGCTCGAGGACGCCGCCCGGTTGGCGTTCCCGTCGGTCGACCTCGACGCCGAGCAGGCGCGGATCGTCCGGCACGGCCGGGCTCTGACGTCGTACGATCTCGGCGCGCGGGGGCCCGTCGCGGTGTTCGACCCTGGTGGTGCTTTCCTGGCGTTGTACGAGCAGCGGGGGGCCGACGCTCGTTCGGTCGCGGTGTTCGTGGGCTGATACGAGCAGTGAGACGTCGTTCACGGCGGTGAGCCCCTAGTCTGTGGTGCATGGTGACGGTCCTGCGGGTCGCACTCTGGGTGGTGGCGATCTGGTTCGTCCTGATCGTCGTGGTGGCAGCCGTCCTGACGGCGATCGACACCCACCGCAAGCGCCGGGTCGACGACACCGCGGAGGTGACGTTCCCGCGCCTTCCTCCGATCTCGGAGAAGCTCGGCGACTCCACCGTCACCGTCTACACCTACGGCCACGACCTCTTCGACGCGATGCTTGCGGAGATCAGGGGCGCGCAGCACGAGATCCACCTCGAGTCCTACATCTGGAAGGGCGACTCCCTCGGCGAGGAGTTCAAGCGCGAGCTGGTCGCCGCCGCGGAGCGCGGCGTCAAGGTCCATGTCATCTACGACGTCTTCGCGAACCTGGTGGTCAAGCGGTCGTTCAAGAAGTTCCCACCGTCGGTGCAGGTGATGCGGCACCCATGGTTCAGCCCGTGGATCTTCCTGCTGCGGATCCGCAAGACCGGGCGTGACCACCGCAAGATCCTGGTCGTGGACCGCAACGTCGGGTTCGTCGGGGGCTACAACATCGGCGCCGACTACGCGAGCAAGTGGCGCGACACCCACCTGCGGGTCGAGGGGCCCCACACCTGGGAGCTCAACAACGCGTTCGTCGACTTCTGGAACGCCCACCGCAGGACCGAGCAGCCAGAGCTGCTGGACACCGGTGACATCGACTGGGAGCCGCGGTTCCGCGCCCACCGCAACGCCCCGCTCCACCTGTCGTTCCCGATCCGCAACATGTACCTCGACGCCATCGACCGTTCGAGCGTCCGGGTCTGGATCACCCAGGCCTACTTCATCCCCGACCGCGACGTCCTCGCCGCTCTCCTGCGAGCAGCCGCACGCGGCGTCGACGTCCGCGTGATCGTGCCGGAGATCTCCAACCACGTGCTGTGCGACTGGCTGTCGCGCGGGTTCTACTCCCAGCTGCTGCGTGGTGGGGTCAAGATCCTCCTGTTCCAGGGTGCGATGGTGCACGCCAAGACCGCCACCGTGGACGGTCGCTGGTCGACGATCGGCACCGCCAACATCGACCGGCTCAGCCTGACCGGCAACTACGAGGTCAACGCGGAGATCATCGACGAGGCGATCGCGGCGATGATGGAGCGCATCTTCGAGAACGACACCTCCGCCACGCGCGAGCTCACCGTCGACGAGTGGTCTCGCCGGCGCGCGATGGCGCGCTTCAGCGAAGCCGTCCTCGTGCCGCTCCGCCCGCTGCTCTAGCCGTCTCACCCCGAATCCGGACGGAAGGCGGCTCGGCCGGGGGGACAGGCGGGAGCCTCGACCGTGGTCCGTGGCACAGTTGCCCTGTGAACGTGTGGCGAGCGATCGACGGTGCGGCGACGGAGTCCCGCAGCACACCCAGTGTGGCCACCATCGGCGTGTTCGACGGCGTCCACGCGGGTCACCGGCGTGTGCTGGCGCGAGCCCGCACCCTGGCGGCGGAGATCGGGTCGTCGCGGGCCCCGGTCGTGGCCGTGACCTTCGATCCTCACCCCACCGCCGTCTTCGCCCCGGATCGAGCGCCCCGGATGCTCACCACCGTGCCGCAGCGGCTCGAGCTGCTGCGCGCTGCGGGAGCGGACGAGGTGCGGGTGCTGGCCTTCGGGCCCGAGATGGCGGCGTGGAGTCCCGAGGAGTTCGTCGAGCGCATCCTGGTGTCCGAGCTCCGGGCCGAGGGCGTCGTCGTGGGCGACAACTTCACGTACGGCACCAAGGCCGCGGGTGACGTCTCCACGCTCGTCGCCAGCGGCCACGAGCACGGTTTCGTCGCCGAGGGTGTCGACCTCGACGGCGCTCGTGACATCGTCTACTCCTCCACCTACGTGCGCGGGCTGATCGCGGACGGGGACGTCTCCGACGCCGCGCGCGTCCTCGAGCGGCCGCACAGCATCCGCGGCGTGGTCGTCGAGGGCGACAAGCGGGGCCGGGCGATGGGGTTCCCGACCGCGAACGTCCTCCCGCCGGCCGGCTACGCGGTGCCCGCCGACGGCGTCTACGCGGGGTGGCTCCGCCGCTGCGACGACGAGGGTGAGCCGCTGCCCGCCGCGATCAGCGTGGGCTCCAACCCCACGTTCGACGGGGTGCAGCGCCGCGTCGAGTCCTACGTCCTGGACCGGGACGACCTGGAGCTGTACGGCGTCGAGGTCGAGGTGTCGTTCGTGGCTCGGATCCGCGGCCAGGTGCGGTTCGACGGGATGGACGCGTTGGTCCAGCGGATGCACCGCGACGTCGCCGAGGTCCGCGACGCGCTGCAGCCGCACTGACCGGACACGCGGGTCCAGACCCGGTTGTAGGTTGAACGTGTGCCCGACCTCGTCGAGCCGTCGCTGCCCCGCGGGACGCTGAGCGACCGGCCACAACCGATCTTCACGCTCACGGAGCTCACGATCCGGCCGTGGCGCCCGACCGATGCAGACGCGTTGGCCGCCGCGTACGAGGACGCGGAGATCCAGCGGTGGCACGTGCGCTCCCTGAGCACGACGGAGGCGACGAGGTGGATCGGTGCAGCGGCACGCCACTGGGCCACCGACGTCGGTGGGCAGTGGGCGGTCGTCGACGACCCCGACACCCTCCTCGGGCGGGTCGGCATCAGGGGCGTCGACCTGAGCGACGGGTGCGCCGAGCTGGGCTACTGGACCGTCGCCGCTGCCCGGGGCCGAGGGGTGGCCACCCTGGCGGTCGACCGCGTCGCGGCGTGGCTCCTGGACCTCGGGTTCCACCGCCTTGAGATCGAGCACGCGGTCAGCAACGTGTCGTCCTGCCGGGTCGCACAGAGAGCGCGGTTCAGTCTGGAAGGAACGCGGTGCTCGGCAGCCCTGCACGCGGACGGGTGGCACGACATGCACGTGCACACCCGCTTCGCCGATCTCGGGCCTGGCCCGGCCCATGACTCGCCGCGTTGATCCGTACGGTGTGACTGGCGGCGGACCTCAGTGCGTGTGCGCGGTGGTCGGCGTCGGAGGCGCCGTCGCCGTGTCCGACCCCTGACCGGGCGGGACCACGACGAACTGCCCCATCGCTCCGGAGTCCTCGTGGCGCAGGAGGTGGCAGTGGAACATGTAGGGGGCGCCTCCGGGCGCGCCGCTCGCGCCGGGCGGCAGGTCGAACCGGACCGCGAGACGGACGGGATCCCCGGGTCGCACCGGGACGGTGTCCTTCCACCCACGCTCGTCGACGGGGGGCGTCCTCCCGCCCACGCTGACCACGCGGAACTGCACGTCGTGGACGTGGAAGTTGTGGAGCCCGCCGTCGCCGGACGAGACGTCCCAGATCTCGGTGCTCCCGTCCTCGACCTGCGCGTCGATCCGGCCCATGTCCATGCGTCGACCGTTGATGGCGTTGCTGCTCACCTGGAACGTCCGCGTGCGTACGGCGTCCGAGGGATCGACGTCGGGAGGTGGCGCCAGCCGGCGGGGGAGCGGGGGCGACGGGTCGAGCCGGTCCGCCGCGCGGAGCTCGAGGACGTCGAGGCGGTCGTCGTCGCCGGTGAAGCGGCTCCCGCCGCCGAACCGGTCGGGGAGGGGCTCGCTGCGCAGCACGGTTCGGTCGCCCGGCTCCATCGTGACGACGATCTCGGCGCGCTCACCCGGCGTCAGGACGATCTGGTCGAGGGAGACGGGCCTCTCGACGAGACCGCCGTCGGTGCCGACGAGCGCGAACTCACGGCGGTCGGAGAACGCGAAGGTGTAGGTCCTCGCGGTCGACGCGTTGAGCAGGCGGTAGCGGGTCCGCTGCGCTGTCACCTCGTCGTACGGCCCTGGCGTCCCGTTGACGAGGACCCGGTCACCCAACGCTCCCACCGAGCTGAACAGCGATTCCTGGTCGTCGATGCGGCCGTCGTCGTCGAGGCGCACGTCCTGCACGACGAGCGGGACGTCGTCGACCCCGTAGCGGTGGGGAAGGGCCGCGCCGACACGCCCGCCCGCGCTGTCGGCCGGGTCGTCCAGGAGGAACATCCCCGCGAGCCCGCGTCGTACGTGCGACGCCGTCGCCCCGTGGGGGTGGGGGTGGTACCACAGCGTCGTCGCCGGCTGGTCGATCACCCAGTGCGGTGACCAGGTCGTGCCGGGCTCGACCATCTGGTGCGGGCCGCCGTCCATCTCCGGGGGAAGGTGCATCCCGTGCCAGTGGACGGTGCTCGGCTCGCTGAGGCCGTTCGTGACCTCCACGCGCACCTTCTCGCCCCGCGTGGCGCGCAGCGTCGGGCCGAGGTAGGCGCCGGCGAAGCCCCAGGTCGGTGTCGGGCGCTCTCCACCGAGGTCGGACTCGCCCTCCTGCATCCGCAGGCTGAACACGCGCGTGCCGTCCGGCTCGACCCGCGACTCGGCCAACCGGGGGACCGCGAGGACACGGTCGAAGTCGACCTCGCCCACCGTGTCGACGCGGGCGTTCGCGAAGCTCACGGCGATCCACGTGCCGAGGCCACCGACGGCGAGGATAACGAGCAGCAGGAGGGAGCCGACGACGAGCAGCAACGTCCGGCGCACCGGACGGCGCCGGCGCGGCGTGGTGCTCGAGAGCGAGTCCTGCGTTGCGTCCATACCGACAGGCTCGGCCCTCCCGCGCCCCGGTCCCAAGCCTTTTGGCGAATGTCAGGGGCCGCTCCGGGTGGTCCCTGACGCCGTCCGCGACGCCCAGCTCAGGGCAGCGGGAACTCTCTGAGCTGCCGGCGCGAGGTGATGTCCAGCTTGCGGAAGATGCTGCGCAGGTGGGCTTCGATCGTGCGCGGGCTCAGGAAGAGCTGCACGGCGACTTCGCGGGAGGTCGCCCCCGTGGCTACGAGGCGCGCGATGTGCAGCTCCTGGTCGGTGAGGGAGTCGGCCGTCTGGACGGTGCGCTTGCGCGGATGCTCACCGGTGGCACGCAGCTCGCGGGCGGCACGCTCCGCGAACGCCTCGATCCCCATGTCCGTGAGCTGCTGATGGGCGATCCGTAGCTGCTCCCGCGCCTCCTGGCGGCGGCCCTCCCGCCGCAACCACTCGCCGTAGACGAGATGGGTACGAGCGAGGTAGCCGCCCATGCGGCTGCGCCGGAGCTGTTCGATCGCCTCGCGGTACTCGTCCTCGGCGCTCGATCCGGTGCTCGTGAGGGCCTGGGAGCGCGCTGCCATCCCGAGCGCCCAGCTCGTGCCGCTGGCACGCGCCCGGCACTGAAGCTGCTCCAGCGCAGAGGCGGCGTGCTCGGGATGACCGGCACGGACGGATGCTTCGATGAGCTCAGGGAGACTGGCGCTGCTGAGTGCGAGCTCAGGTGACTCGCACGCCCGTGACGCAGCCTCCCGCGCAGCCGAGTAGTTGCCCAGACCGTTGTGAAGTACTGCCAGCGCGTACTGCGCCTGGGAGGCGTCCGTACTTCCTTCGGGGTAGGCGGCGTCCTCGGCGGTGACGGCACTGAGCGCGATGGTCTCGGCCTCGTCGCCTCGCCAACCACCCAGAATGACCGGGGCGTGCCGGAGCTGGAGGCCGCCGGTGGCCTGAGTGATGGCCGTCGCCTCGGCGGCGAGCTCGCCCGCTCGGGTGAGCTCGCCCATCAGGACGGAGGCGATGGACATGAGATTCAGCGCGGCGGGCAGCGCTGCCAACGCACCGGCTTCTCGCGCCAGTGCGACGTTGCGGCTGGCCAGTGCGTGAAGCAGCTCGTCGTCGAGGATGGCCACCGCGTTGCGGCCGGCCAGCCACAACCAGCCGGCGTTCTGACGGTTCTGATCAGGATCGGTGTGCGGGCTGTCGCGAAACGACTCGAGGGCGCCCCGCAGCAGGGGCGCCCCTTCTGCGTACCCCTTCGTCAACGTCGTCGCGAGGCTGTCGAGAAGCAGATCCACCGGTCGCGGCGGTACCTCGGAGCGGGGAGCGGCCGAAGCCGCTGCAGCGATCTGCACGGCGTCGCCGCTCCCTGTGAGGACCGCCGCATCGAGCGCGTGCAGGTAGGTCTCGCGAGAGAGCGCGGGGTCGAGCGGGGCGAGCATCTCAGCCGCGTTCAGCAGCATCCCCGGCACGCCGTGGTCTCGCGTCAGGTGGAACGCGATCTGAGCACGCAGCAGGTCGAGGCGGGCGCGGGACAGGTCGCCCAGCGGCCCCGCCGCCGCGACCGCCAGCAGTGCCAGAGCAGCTTCGGTCGCACCAGCCTCGTGCTGCGCGTGGGCGCCCTCCAGCGCCCGCCGCGCGCGAGCGGCAGGCTCCGGCGTCAGCTCGGCTGCGCGCTGAAAGAAGGCGGCGGCAGCAGCCACGCCTCCGCGGTCGCGTGCTCGGTCGGCCGAGCGCTCCAGCTCCGCAGCCGCCTGCTCGTCGGTGCCCAGGACCGCCTGAGCCTGGTGCCAGGCGCGCCGGTCGGGGTCGGACAACGGGTCGGTGGCGGCCGCCAACGCTCCGTGGACGCGGCGGTGGTCAGGCGGAGTGGCGGACCGGTAGACCGCTGATCGCACCAGGGGATGACGAAAGCGCACCTGACCGTCGATCTCCAGCAAACCTGCGGTCTCGGCCGGTGCGGCCGCCTCGCGATCGAGCCCGAGCCGCGCCGCGGCGCGCCAGAGGAGCTCGACGTCACCGGTCGGATCGGCCGATGCGACCAACAGCAACCGCTGGGTGGCGACCGGCAACCCTGCGGAGCGCCGCTGGAAGCTGTCTTCGACACGGCGTGGAACGCCCCGCGCATCGGGCACCGCGAACCCGCCGGCCAGATGCGCGGCGTGGATGCCGTGGGGGAGCTCCAGCAGGGCGAGCGGGTTGCCGCGCGCCTCCGCGAAGATCCGCTCGGACACCGCATCGTCCAGCGGCGTGTGGACCGCGGTGGCCAACAACGATCGGGCTTCCATCTCGGACAGCCCTGCCAGGCGCAGCTCGGGCAGTCCGGCGAACCGATGATCGCTGTCCACGTCGGTGTCGCGCACCGCGAAGAGCAGCGCCACCCTGTCAGCGTCGACCCGGCGCGCAGCGAAGGCCAGGACCTGCGCGGATGCCTGGTCGAGCCACTGTGCATCGTCGATCAGGCACAGCAGCGGCGCCTTCTCGGCGGCGTCGGCCAGAAGGTTGAGGACGGCGAGCCCGACCAAGAACAGGTCCGGTGCGGCACCGGCCTGCTGTCCGAACGCCACGCGGAGTGCCGTCTGCTGCGGCTCGGGCAGCGCATCCACGCCGTCCAGCAGCGGCCCGCACAGCTGGTGCAGACCAGCGAAGGCGAACTGGGTCTCGGACTCCGCCCCCACACAGCACTCCACGCGGAACCCCAAGGGGACCGCGCGGTCGCGGGCATGCTGGACGAGCGCCGTCTTGCCGATGCCTGCTTCGCCACGCAGTACGAGTACGCCGCTGCGACCGGACAGGGCTTGGTCGAGCAGCTGTGTGACCGTTTCGCACTCCTCGCGCCGGCCCAGAAGCGTCGTCAGTGTGCACTCCCAGCGTCGTCACCTAGGTGGAGGTCTAGGTAATCCTTACCGATGCGAACGGGGCGCACCAGACCGGGTCGTCCTCCGTGGACGCGGAAAGGGCGAGCGGGTCGCCGCACGCGCGAGGACATCAGGGGCTTTCACTGACGCGAAGTGCCACCGGCCGCTGCGAGTCTGATGACCCGGCAAGAACCCCGAAATGAAAGATCCGCCATGTCCATCAGCCCCGTCATCGAGGTCGACAAACTGAGCATCACGTACGGCGACTTCACCGCCGTGCGGGATCTCTCGTTCCATGTCCAACACGGTGAGCTCTACGCCCTCCTCGGCACCAACGGAGCCGGCAAGACGTCCACCCTCGAAGTCGTCGAAGGCCACCGCCAGGCCACCGCCGGCAGCGTACGGATCTTCGGCGAACCCCCCACGAACCGTCGTGCAGTACGGCCTCGGATGGGGATCATGCTGCAGGAGAGCGGCTTCTCCCCGGATCTCACGGTGCGGGAGTCGGTGGGTCTCCTCGGCACGCTGAGCGGGAGGCACGACGACGTCGAGCGCGTCCTCGCCATCTCCGGCCTCACCCACAAGGCGGGCACCCAGGTCGCGCAGCTCTCCGGTGGGGAGAAGCGACGCCTCGACTTCGCTACCACCGTCTACGGCGGGCCCGAGCTCGTCATCCTCGACGAGCCGACGACCGGACTGGACATCCAGTCCCGTGATGCACTGTGGGCCGCGGTGGACCGCCTGCGCGAAGAGGGCTCCACGATCGTGCTCACCACCCACTACCTGGAGGAGGCGCAGCAGCGGGCGGACCGCATCGGCGTCATGCACCAGGGGACGTTGCGCAAGGAGGGAACGCTCGTCGAGCTGACCCGGAGTCTCCCGTCGGTCATCAGCTTCATCCTTCCTGCGGGCGCACCCGAGCCGCCGCTCTCCCTCGCCCACGCCGACGGGACGGTGCGCGTCGAGACGTTCGGGCTCCAGGAGGACCTCTATCGGTTGTTGGACTGGGCGCACGACGCCGGGGTGGAGCTGCAGGAGCTGCAGGCTGGTGCCACCCGCCTCGACGACGTCTTCCGTGCCCTCAGCAGCGAAACCACGACACCGACTCTCGAAAGGCCGCAGCATGTTGGCGATCGCGCGTAGTGAGCTGATCCAGATCTTCCGGAACCGGCTGGTCATGGTCACGGGCCTGATCATCCCGTTGGCCGTCGGTGGGCTCTTCGTCTACCGGCACGAGGCATTCGCCGACGGGGCCAGCCTCGGTTACATCGCGGCGATCGTGCTCTTCACGGTGATGGCCTTCGGCCTCTACACCACCGCGGTGACCACCCTGGCTTCGCGGCGACAGAACCTGTTCCTCAAACGGCTGCGTTCCACCGCAGCGAGCGACGCCGAGATCCTGACAGGGCTCGTGCTGCCGATCACCGTCATCGCGCTCGGGCAGACGGTCGCGATCCTGGTCGTCCTCGGGGTGGTGGCCACCGCGCCGGTCGACATCCCGATCCTCGTCGTGGCGATCCTCGCCATCGCCGCCATGATGGTCGGCCTGGCGCTGGCCACGACCGGACTCACGAACTCTCCGGAGCACGCCCAGGTGACGACCCTGCCGGTGAGCCTGGTCGTGATCGCCGTCGCGAGCTGGGTGGGGATCACGGGCCTCGAGGACCTTGCCGTGCTCAAGCGTCTGCTCCCCGGGG
This sequence comes from Mumia sp. zg.B17, assembly GCF_019550915.1. Classification (GTDB taxonomy): domain Bacteria; phylum Actinomycetota; class Actinomycetes; order Propionibacteriales; family Nocardioidaceae; genus Mumia. The sequence goes on along the minus strand of NZ_JAHWCI010000005.1, from coordinate 56,797 downwards.
GCTCGGCCACCCAGCTGGTCGTCAACGCCTGGAACGGCGGTGTCCCGGTTGTCGAGTCGCTGCCGCTCCTGGCGCCCACGCTGGGCTGGGTCGTCGCTGCCTTCGCGCTGGCATCGCGGTACTTCCGATGGGAGCCGCGCCGATGAGCACACCTCGGGTGCTCGGTGGCCGCTACGTGCTGGGCGAGGTCGTCGGACGCGGCGGGACGGCCGACGTCCACCGAGGACACGATCTCCGCTCGGGCGGCCAGGTCGCCGTCAAGGTGTTCCGTACGCATCTCGCACACGATCCCCTGGTGCTCTCCAGGCTCCGGCGTGAAGCGCGCCTGGTGGCAGGGCTCTGCCACCCCGCGATCGTCGCTCTCCTCGACACCGGATGCGAGGAGGTCGTCGGTGGCGGGGAGGGCAACGTACGCGTCCCGTTCCTCGTCATGGAGTACGTCCCCGGCTGGTCGCTGCGGGACATGCTCAAGCGCGGTGGCGTCTCGCTCGAGCGGGCGATCCGGTATCAGCTCGGGGTGCTCTCGGCACTGGAGTCCAGCCATCGGGCGGGCGTCGTCCACCGCGACATCAAGCCGGCCAACGTGATGATCACGCCGTCCGGCGCCGTCAAGGTCGTCGACTTCGGGATCGCGCGCGACAGTGGTGATCCGACCGCGACGATCACCCACGACCGGGCGTTCATGGGGACTCCCGTCTACCTCTCGCCGGAGCAGGCCCGCGGCGAGGTCGCGGACGTCCGCAGCGATCTGTACTCGGCGGGTTGCCTGTTCTACGAGATGCTGACCGGGCGGCCGCCCTTCGTCGCGGACGACCCGGTCTCTGTCGCCTACCAGCACGTCCACGAAGAACCACCGCGAATCACCGCCTACGACCACTCGCCGGCGCTCGGAGCCGTACTCGTCAAAGCACTCGCCAAAGCGCGAGAGGACCGTTTCCAGAGCGCCCGGGCGTTCGCGGATGCGCTCCAGTCAGCAGCGAAGGGCCTCATCGGCCACAAGGAAGGGAACGCATCATGGGCTTCATCACCGTCGGCAACGAGAACAGCACCCCGATCGAGCTGTACTACCAGGATCAGGGCACGGGACAGCCTGTCGTCCTCATCCACGGCTATCCGCTGAACGGTGACAGCTGGGAGAAGCAGACCCGCGAGCTGCTCGACCTCGGCTACCGCGTCATCACCTACGACCGTCGTGGGTTCGGCCGGTCCTCCAAGGTCGCCACCGGCTACGACTACGACACCTTCGCTGCCGACCTGAACGCCGTGCTCGAGACGCTCGACCTGCACGAGGTCATCCTGGTCGGGTTCTCGATGGGCACCGGTGAGCTCGCCCGCTATGTGGCGACGTACGGGACCGACCGCGTCGCGAGGCTTGCGTTCCTCGCCTCCCTCGAACCGTTTCTCGTGCAACGCGACGACAACCCCGAAGGCGTCCCGCAGGCGGTGTTCGACGGCATCATGGACGCGGCGAAGGCCGACCGGTACGCCTGGTTCACCCAGTTCTACGGAGACTTCTACAACCTCGACGAGAACCTTGGGTCGCGGATCAGCGAGGAAGTCGTCCGGGCGAGCTGGAACATCGCGGTCGGCAGTGCCCCCGTCGCGGCGTACGCGGTGGTCCCCAGCTGGATCGAGGACTTCCGAGGTGACGTCGCCGCGGTCCGCGACGCTGCTCTGCCGACGTTGATCCTCCACGGCACCGCCGACAACATCCTGCCGATCGATGCCACGGGTCGGCGATTCCGAGACCTTGTTCCGGACGCCGAGTACGTCGAGGTGGAAGGTGCGCCGCACGGTCTGTTGTGGACACATGCCGACGAGGTCAACGCCGCCCTTCGTACCTTCCTCGGCTGAGCGCTCGTGCGGTCACCGATCCCCGACTACCTCGCTGAGGCGCTCTCTCACGTCGTCTCGAACACGTCCGGCGCGCCGGCCGGGTACATCCCCGAGCTCGCCACGGCGGACCCTCGGTGTCTCGCCGCGGTCTTCGCCACCGTCGACGGCGAGGTCTACGGCGCCGGTGATGTCGACGCCCCGTTCACCATCCAATCGATCTCCAAGCCGTTCGTCTACGCGCTGGCCCTCGCCGATCGAGGCTTCGACGCGGTCCTGGACAAGGTCGGCGTCGAGCCATCCGGGGAGGCATTCAACGAGATCTCCCTCGAACCCGACTCCGGGCGTCCGCTCAACCCCATGATCAATGCCGGTGCGATCACCGCTCACTCACTGACCGGGCCCGAAGGAGCCGACCCCGCGGGGCGTATGGCGCGCGTGGTCAGCGGGCTCTCGGCGTTCGCCGGCCGCCGGCTGGAGACCGACGAGTCGGTGTGGGCGTCGGAGATGGAGCACGCGCACCGCAACCTGGCCATCGGGCACATGCTCCGCAGCCACGACATCCTCACCGATGATCCGCACACCGTCGTCGAGGGCTACACCCGCCAGTGCTCCCTGCTGGTCTCTGCCCGCGATCTCGCCGTGATGGCCGCGACCCTGGCCAACGGGGGAGTCAACCCCAGCTCGGGGGAGCGGGTCGTGCCTTCGCCGGTGGTCCGTCAGGTCCTCAGCGTCATGTCCACCTGCGGGATGTACGACGCCGCCGGTGACTGGGCCACCCAGGTCGGCATCCCGGCGAAGAGCGGGGTGGCGGGCGGGCTCATCGGTGCCCTTCCTGGTCAGATCGGCATCGCGACGTTCTCACCCCGGTTGGACCCGCACGGGAACAGCGTGCGCGGGGTGTCGCTGTTCGAACGGTTCTCGTCCGACATGGGCCTGCATCTGATGGAGGTTCCGCCCGCTGCTCGCGCGGTCGTACGGTCCAACCACGTCGTCGGTGCCGGGCAGGATGCGGTCCGGGTTCTCCAGCTTCAGGGCGGGATCCGCTTCGCCGGGGCCGAGAGGGTCGTACGAGAAGCCGTCGAAACCGTACGTGCCGAGTCGAGGGTCGCACTGGACCTCACCATGGTCTCGTCGATCGACGACGTGGCCCGGCGCATGCTGCTGGAGGTTGCGCGGCGGCTCACGCTCGAGGGTCGTCATGTATACCTCGTCGACCCGGACTCGATCCTTCCCGACCCAGACCCTGGAGACGGCGGCCAGGTCGTCGTCGTCGCCGACCTCGACGAGGTCGCCGGGGTCGGCGACGATCGCTGACGCGACCGGTCAGCCCCGGTCGAAGTCGTCGTCGAGAGCGACCTCCCAGGCCTGCTCCACCTGGTCGGCCTCGGCGGCATCCGCGTCGGGGTCGACCTCGTCGACGTCCACCCGGGGCGTGGGATCCAGCTCCGGGTCCGGTGTCAGACGCTCCTCCGGCCCGTCGTCGTCGAGCGGGGCTTCGGTATCGTAGGACTCGCTCTCGAAGTCAGACATGCGCCACCTCCGTCGTCGGATACCTCCGATGGTGCGTCAGCCCCGCCGACAGCACAACTGCCGGCAGGCGTCCGGATTGGGGATGGGTCGCGGCCGCTGATACGCTGGACGTTGCCGTCAGATCGGCCACGGATCCAGAGTGCCCGGGTGAACATGCCCCGGCGCGCCGTGCAACGACCAAAGGAGACCGCGTGAGCGCGACCAAGACGTACACCCCTGCCGAGATCAAGGACGTCGACCGCAAGGACATCATCGCGGAGTTCGCGACGACCGAGGGCGACACCGGTTCTCCGGAGGTCCAGGTCGCTCTCCTGACGGCGCGCATCGCGCACCTGACGGAGCACCTCAAGACGCACAAGCACGACCACCACAGCCGGCGCGGCCTGCTGCTGATGGTCGGCCAGCGTCGCCGCCTCCTGAACTACCTCCAGAAGAACGACATCGCCCGCTACCGAAGCCTCATCGAGCGCCTCGGCCTGCGCCGTTGATCATGAGACGAGCGGCCCCTCCGCCAAGGACGGGCCGCTCGTCTCATCGTTCCTGACCACAACTCCACATCGCACGACCGCAAGCAGACGGAGCAGCACACGGGGCGACGCTCGGTCCTCGGTAGTGGCCCGCGGATGGCGCTGTACGACACCTCGTACGCCGCACTTCGCGGACCTCGATCGAAGACCGGCGCCCCCGGGGCCGATGGCGCACCCAGACGGTGCGCACGCCCGCTCGCGTGACTGCTCCGCGAGACGCACGCGCAGGATGCGCGTGAGAAAGGGGTACCCATGACGGGACCCGAGATCCACTCCACCACTGCTGTCATCGACAACGGCCGCTTCGGCAAGCGGGAGATCCGCTTCGAGACCGGTGTGCTGGCTCGCCAGGCCGGCGGTGCTGTCACCGCCTTCCTCGACGACGACACGATGCTGCTGTCGACGACGACCGCTGGGAAGCACCCGAAGGACCACTTCGACTTCTTCCCGCTCACGGTCGACGTCGAGGAGCGCATGTACGCCGCGGGTCGCATCCCCGGCTCGTTCTTCCGGCGTGAGGGACGGCCGAGCGAGGACGCGATCCTCACCTGCCGCCTCATCGACCGCCCGCTGCGCCCGACCTTCAAGAAGGGTCTGCGCAACGAGGTGCAGGTCGTCATCACCGTGATGGCACTCAACCCCGACGTCGCCTACGACGTCCTCGCGATCAACGCCGCGTCGGCTTCGACGCAGATCTCGGGCCTGCCGTTCTCCGGCCCCATCGGTGGCGTGCGGGTCGCGCTCATCGACGGCCAGTGGGTCGCGTTCCCGAAGCACTCCGAGCTCGAGAACGCCGTGTTCGACATGGTCGTCGCGGGCCGCATCGCCGGTGACGACGTCGCGATCATGATGGTCGAGGCCGAGTCGACCGAGGTCACGTGGGAGCTCGTCCGCGGCGGCGCCACCGCGCCGACCGAGGAGATCGTGGCCGAGGGCCTCGAGGCTTCCAAGCCGTTCATCCGCACGCTGTGCGAGGCGCAGGCCGCGCTCGCCGCGTCGGCAGCCAAGCCGGTGCAGGAGTTCCCGGTCTTCCTCGACTACCAGGACGACGCCTACGACGCGGTCGAGGCGGCTGCCTCCGAGGACCTGCGTCAGGCGCTCACCATCGCCGGCAAGGCGGAGCGCGAGGAGCGTCTCGACGCCATCAAGGCCGACGTCCTCGACAAGCTCGGCGAGCAGTTCGAGGGTCGCGAGAAGGAGCTCGGCGCGGCTGTCCGTGCGGTCACCAAGAAGCTCGTCCGCCAGCGCGTGCTCACCGACAAGATCCGCATCGACGGTCGCGGACTCGCCGACATCCGTACGCTGCACGCCGAGGTCGGCACGATCCCGCGCGTCCACGGCTCGGCGCTGTTCGAGCGCGGCGAGACGCAGATCCTCGGCGTCACGACGCTCAACATGCTGACGATGGAGCAGAAGCTCGACACGCTCTCGCCCGAGCGCGCCCGTCGCTACCTGCACAACTACAACTTCCCGCCGTACTCGACCGGTGAGACCGGTCGTGTCGGTTCGCCGAAGCGGCGCGAGGTCGGTCACGGCGCCCTCGCCGGCCGTGCGCTCATGCCGGTGCTGCCGGCTCGCGAGGAGTTCCCCTACGCGATCCGTCAGGTCTCCGAGGCGCTCAGCTCCAACGGCTCCACCTCGATGGGCTCGGTCTGCGCCTCGACGATGGCGCTGCTCAACGCCGGTGTGCCGCTGCGCGCCCCGGTCGCGGGCATCGCGATGGGTCTGATCTCGGGCGAGGTCGACGGCAAGACGGAGTTCGTCACGCTGACCGACATCCTCGGCGCCGAGGATGCCTACGGCGACATGGACTTCAAGGTCGCCGGCACGCGCGAGTTCGTCACCGCCCTGCAGCTCGACACCAAGCTCGACGGGATCCCGGCGTCGGTGCTCGCAGGTGCGCTGACCCAGGCTCGCGACGCGCGGTTCACGATCCTCGACGTCATGAACGAGGCCATCTCGACTCCGGACGAGATGTCGCTCTACGCGCCGCGGATCATCACGATCCACATCCCGGTCGACAAGATCGGTGAGGTGATCGGCCCCAAGGGCAAGGTCATCAACCAGATCCAGGACGACACGGGTGCGCAGATCACGCTCGAGGACGACGGCACCGTCTACGTCGGCGCAGAGTCGGGCGAGGCAGCAGAGGCCGCCCGTGCGGCGATCAACGCCATCGCCAACCCGACGATGCCCGAGATCGGCGAGCGCTACCTCGGCACGGTCGTCAAGACGACCAACTTCGGTGCGTTCGTCTCGCTGATGCCGGGCAAGGACGGCCTGCTGCACATCAGCAAGCTGCGTGACCTCAACGACGGCAAGCGTGTCGAGAACGTCGACGACGTCGTCAAGGTCGGCCAGAAGGTCATGGTCTCCATCGCCGAGATCGACGACCGCGGCAAGCTGTCGCTGATCCCCGTCGTGGAGGGCTCGTCCGCGGACGAGGCTCCCGCCGAGGGCGCGGACACCGCCGCGAAGGCCGACAGCGCTTCGTGACCGTCCTGCTCGACCCGGACCAGAGCCCGGGCACCACACGCACCCTCCTGACCGAAGGCGGACTCGTCCGCCGGACGGTCCTCAAGGGTGGGCTGCGTGTGGTGACCGAGGCCATGCCGGGCGTGCGGACGGCCACCATCGGCATCTGGGTCGGGGTCGGGTCTCGCGACGAGGCCCCGACCCTGTCCGGTGCGTCGCACTTCCTGGAGCACCTGCTCTTCAAGGGGACGAGCACGCGCTCGGCCCTGGACATCTCCGCCGCCCTCGACGCGGTCGGTGGAGAGATGAACGCCTTCACCGGCAAGGAGTACACGTGCTACCACGCACGCGTCCTCGACGACGATCTGCCGCTGGCCGTCGACGTGCTCGCCGACATGGTGACCGACTCGCTCATCACCACCGAGGACGTCGAGGCTGAGCGCGACGTCATCCTCGAAGAGATCGCCATGAACGAGGACGACCCGGACGACGTCGTCCACAACCTGGCGACGTCGCTCGCCTGGGGACCCACGCCGCTCGGTCGCCCGGTCGCCGGTGACCCCGGCACGATCCGCGAGCTGACACGCCCGCAGATCCTGCGTTACTACCGCCGCCGCTACGTGCCGTCGGCGATGGTGGTCTCCGTCGCCGGCAACGTCGACCACGAGCGGGTCGTCGAGCAGGTCGCGCAGGCGTTCGGCCGGGTGCTCGCCATCGCCGGTGACGCCGGTCCCGCCGCCGTCCGCAGGGGCGGCGGCCGTACGCGGTTCCGGCGCGCTCGCGGCCTCGTGGCCCGGCCGACCGAGCAGGCCAACGTCGTCGCGGCGCTGCCCGGCGTGCAGCGCGGAGACGACCGCCGGCACGCTCTCGGCGTGGTCAACGCGGTGCTCGGAGGGGGCATGTCCTCCCGCCTGTTCCAAGAGATCCGCGAGAAGCGCGGCCTCGCGTACTCGGTCTACTCGTTCGGCGCCAGCTATGCCGACGCCGGCATGCTCGGCGTCTACGCGGGGTGCGCGCCGGGCAAGCTCGGCGACGTGCTCAAGGTCGTCCGCGACGAGCTCGGCACGTTCGCCGAGCGCGGACCGACCGCCGAGGAGCTCGAGCGCGGCAAGGGACAGCTCAAGGGGAGCGTGGTGCTCGGGCTCGAGGACCCCGCCTCGCGGATGAGCCGCATCGCCAAGGCCGACCTCCTCCACGGCGAGCTGGCCGGCATCGACGACCTGCTCGCCAGCATCGACGCCGTGACGCTCGACGACGCGCGCGAGGTGGCCCGGATGTTCGCCGGCAAACCCGCCCTCGCGGTGGTCGGCCCGTTCGAGTCGCTGGACGACCTGGACTGACCTGGCGCGGCCACCGCAGCGTCAGGCGTGCCCTGCTACCAGCTGCGTACCCGCCCGACCGCGACGCGCAGCGTGGTCGAGTAGGACTCCGCGAAGGACTCCGCCGTGGAGCCGAGCCCGGAGATCTGGTTGCCGTACTTGCCGGTGTAGGCGGCCCACGTCTCGTCCGGCATGGTCTCCTCGATGGTCGCCGTCCCGTTGAGGACGACGACGTCGTTGCCTGCGCGGTCGCTGTTGAGGTTGAGCGCGACGTGCGGATTGGCGGCGAGGTGCGCGATCTTGGCGCCCTCGGGCCGGCTCCGGATCCACAGCGCGCCGTCGTGCCAGACGAACCAGACGGGTGTGGGTGTCGGCTCCCCGGCCGCGTTCACGGTCGTCAGCCAGACGACGAGGTCCTCGGCCAGGCGTTCGGCGACCGCGGCGGGGATCGTGGGAGCGACGCTCATGGTTCACCGTAACGCGAAGGGGACCCGCGGGTGCGGCGCAAGACCAGCCACGGTTCGATGGACCCATGGACGAGGTCACCGATCAACCGCCGGTCTGGGCCACTCCCGTCGACGAGGTCCTGGAGCGCCTGGGGACGTCGCGTGACGGGCTGACCGACGCCGAGGCCGAACGCCGGCTCGCCGACGTGGGTCCCAACCGTCTGCCGCCGCCCGAGCCGACCCCGTGGTGGAAGCGGGTGGTCGCTCAGTTCGAGGACACGTTGATCTACATCCTCCTGGCGTCCGCGGCAGCGAAGGCCGTCCTGGAGGACTGGGTCGACTTCACGGTGATCCTGGCGGTCGCGGTCATCAACGCCGCGATCGGCCTGATCCAGGAAGGCCGGGCCGAGAAGGCCTTGGCCGGCATCCGCACGATGCTGAGCGTGCAGGCCGACGTACGCCGTGACGGTGGCTGGCGTCGTGTGGACGCCGAAGCGCTCGCCCCCGGCGACGTCGTACGCCTCCGGGGCGGCGACAAGGTCCCCGCCGACCTGCGGCTCCTGGCGGCCTCGAACCTCCAGGTCGAGGAGTCCGCGCTCACCGGCGAGTCCGTGCCCTCCAGCAAGGACGTCGACGTCGTGGCCGCGGATGCAGGGGTGGGGGACCGCGCCGACATGGTCTTCTCCGGGACGCTCGTGACGCAGGGGAGCGGGCTCGGGGTCGTGACGGCGACCGGTCAGAGCACCGAGGTCGGCAGGATCCAGACCCTCGTCGACGAGGTCGAGCCGCTCGAGACCCCGCTGAGTCGCCAGCTCGACGCGTTCGGCAAGGCGTTGGCGCTCCTGATCGCCGTCATGGCGGTCGTGATGGTGCTCGTCGGCCGCCTCGTGCACGACTTCGACATCCCCGAGCTCGTGTCGGCGACGATCGGGTTCGCGGTCGCGGCCGTCCCGGAGGGTCTCCCCGCGCTGGTCACCATCATCCTCGCCCTCGGCGTCCAGCAGATGGCGCGGGAGCGGGCGATCACCCGCAAGCTTCCGGCCGTCGAGGCGCTCGGCTCGGTGACGACGATCTGCTCCGACAAGACCGGCACGCTCACCAAGAACGAGATGACGGCCCGCACCGTGGTGACGCGCGCGGCGGCGTACGAGGTCACCGGCATCGGGTACGCCCCGGACGGCGAGATCCGTGACGGCGGCGCGCCCGTGCGGTGCGAGGAACGCCCCGACCTCGCCGAGCTGGTGACCGTGATGGCGCGCTGCAACGACGCCGTCGTTCGCCGCGACGGGGACGACTGGACGCTCGTCGGGGTCCCGACGGACGGTGCGCTGCGGACGCTGGCTCTCAAGGCGTCCTTCGACGACCCGGGCGGCAGGCGCCTCGACGTGGTGCCCTTCGACTCCCAGACCAAGTACATGGCGACGCTCGACCGAGCGGCTGACGGCAGTCTGCAGGTGTCGGTCAAGGGTGCACCCGACCGTATCCTCGACCGCTGTGGTTCCCAGCGTGGCGCAGACGGGTCGACCGAGCCCCTCGACCGCGAGTGGTGGTCGGAGCGGATCGAGGACCTGGGCAGCCAAGGTCTGCGGGTCCTGGCTGCGGCGGTCGGCGCGCCTCGGCCCGGCGAGGAGGCCCTGAGCGACGAGGACGTCAGCCAGGGCTTGGAGGTGGTCGGCCTGGTCGGGATCGTCGACCCGCCACGCCCGGAGGCCGTCGCCGCGATCGAGAAGTGCCACCGTGCCGGGATCCGGGTCAAGATGATCACCGGTGACCACGCGGGTACGGCGCTCGCCATCGGGCGCGAGATGGGCATCGTGGAGGGTGAGGGGGTCGGTGTCCTGACCGGCGCCGAGCTCGAGGCGATGAGCACCACGCAGCTGCGGGAGGCCGTGCTGGAGGTCGACATCTATGCGCGGACGAGCCCGGAGCACAAGATCCGGATCGTCTCCGCCCTCCAGCACCACCGCGAGGTCGTCGCCATGACCGGTGACGGTGTCAACGACGCCCCTGCGCTCACCCAGGCCGACGTCGGGGTGGCGATGGGGATCAAGGGGACGGAGGCGACGAAGGAGGCGGCCGACGTCGTCCTGGCCGACGACAACTTCGCGACCATCGAGAAGGCGGTCGAGGAGGGCCGGCGGATCTACGACAACGTCCGCAAGTCGGTGCTGTTCCTCCTGCCGACCAACGGGGCGCAGGCCCTCGTGATGCTGGTGGCCGTCGTCTTCGGCATGACCCTGCCTCTCGAGCCGGTGCAGGTCCTGTGGATCAACATGGTGACCGCCGTGACCCTGTCGTTGGCCCTCGCCTACGAGAAGGCGGAGCCCGGGATCATGGACCGGCGTCCGCGCGACCCGGGTGCCTCGGTCGTCGACCTCGCCTACGGCTGGCGGATCGCGGTCGTGTCGGTCCTCATCGGCGGAGCAGCGCTGCTCGTGTTCACCACCACCTACGACGCCGGGCTGTCGCTGGACGAGGCCAGGACGGCGGCCGTCACGATGTTGGCTCTCGGCCAGCTCGCGTACCTGTTCAACAGCCGCTACCTCGACGCCTCGAGCCTGACGACGAGGGCGCTGCGCGGAAACCCCGCCGTCTGGATCTCCTCCGCGGCGATGGTCCTCGCCCAGATCGGCTTCGTCTATCTGCCGTTCATGAACACCTGGTTCGAGTCGGCACCGATCGGTCTCGACGTGTGGGGCTACACCGCGGCGCTGGCGATCGCGGTGTTCCTCCTCGTGGAGGTCGGCAAGGCGGTGGACCGCTGGCGAGGCGTCCATGGTGAGATCGGCGGATGATCCCCTCCTACGACGACGCGGTCGCGCTGGACGCGGCCGACCCGCTGTCGCGATTCCGCGAGGAGTTCCTCCTCGCCGAGGACCCGGTCGCCTACCTCGACGGCAACTCGCTCGGTCGACCACCGCGGCGGACCCTCCAGCGCGTGGAGGACGTCCTGCACCGCCAGTGGGGCGAGCGCCTGATCCGGAGCTGGGAGGAGGGGTGGCTGGAGCTTCCTGAGCAGGTCGGCGACCGCCTGGCGGCGGCGTGCCTCGGGGCCGCCCCCGGACAGACCGTGATCGCCGAGTCGACGTCGGTCAACCTCTTCAAGGTGCTCCACGCCGGCTGCGACCTGAGGCCGGACCGCGACGAGATCGTCGCCGCAGACGTGGACTTCCCCACCGACCGCTATCTCGTCGACTCCGTGGCGGCCTCGCGCGGGATGACCGTGCGATGGCTGTCCCCCGACGTGGTCGAGGGTGTCACCGAGGACGAGCTGCGAGCGGTGCTCTCCGACCGTACGGCGCTGGTGCTGCTGAGCCACGTCGACTACCGCTCGGGCGCGCTCCTCGACCTGCCGGCGACCACGGCGCTGGTCCACGAGGTCGGCGCGCTGGCGATCTGGGACCTGTGTCACTCCGCGGGCGTCGTCCCGATCGAGCTGGACGAGGCGGGGGTGGACCTGGCCGTCGGTTGCACGTACAAGTACCTCAATGCCGGACCGGGCGCGCCTGCCTTCCTCTACGTCGCGCAGCGGCACCTGGGGACCGTGCGGCAGCCGATCACCGGGTGGTGGAGCACCGCGGACCGCTTCGCGATGGGACCGACGTACGATCCCGACCGGTCGATCCGGGCGATGCTGTCCGGCACCGCGTACGTCCCTGGCATCGCCGCCGTCGACGCGTCGGTCTCGCTGGTCGCCGAGGCGGGGATCGACGCTCTCCGCACGAAGGCGGTCGCCCTCACGCAGATGTGCGTCGAGCTCGCCGACGCGTGGCTCGTCCCGCACGGCTTCGTCGTCGCGTCACCACGTGACCCGGCGCGGCGCGGGGCCCATGTCACGGTGCAGGGTCCCCAGGCTCGTGAGGTCGCTGCCTCGATGTACGCGGCCGCCGTCATCCCGGACTTCCGGAACCCCGACATGATCAGGCTCGGTCTCTCGCCGCTCACCACCTCCTACGCCGAGCTCTGGACGGCGATGGACATCACCCGCGAGATCGTCGGGGCCCTCTGAGCGGTCGGAGCCACCCCGCTCGGTGGCGTAGTCTGGAGTCACCGGTTCGACGAGCTCGCCCCCGAGCACGCCGCCGGCCGACCGAGAGCTGGTGCCTCGTGAGCGACCAACCCGAACCTGCTGCGACGACCACACCCGGACGCAGCCGCCGCCCCCAGCGAGACCTGAGCCGGATGGGCCTGAGCCACGACCGGCCCGAGCGTCCGCGCGTCTTCGCGTGGTGCCCCGGACCGGGCCGCACCTGTGCGCCGATCCTGGCCGCTCTGCGCGAGGCCGGGGTCGACTGCTGGATCGGCTCCCGTCGCGAGCCCGTCGGCAACTTCGAGGTCTCCCACCTCGAGGCCGACACCGATCAGGTCCGCAGCATCATCGCTTCGGTCGATCCCGACGCGGTCCCGCTGACCGTCGGACGCTGACGCGCCCCGGCCGCTTCGGCGGCCGGACGTGCAGAACCCCCGCACCCAGAGAGGGAGCGGGGGTTCTGCGGGTTCGAGACCCGATTCAGTCGGGTGTCAGAGCGGCCGGATGTTGGCGGCCTGCAGACCCTTGGGGCCCTGCTCGACGTCGAACTCGACCTTCTGGTTCTCCTCGAGCGAGCGGAAGCCCGAAGCAGCGATCGCGCTGAAGTGCGCGAACACGTCCTCGCCGCCGCCGTCGGGGGCGATGAAGCCGAAGCCCTTGTCGGCGTTGAACCACTTGACGGTACCTGTAGCCATGTTTCTCTCCTTCGGTCGTGCGCACGCTGTGTTAGCGAGCGACTGGTGTCGCGAGCACATCAACCTGGGAAAGAACGTTCCTCGCGAGCGAGGTCCAGATTCGAATCTGCGGCAATGACGTCATGCAACATCTCCGACGCTATCACCTCCTGGTTAACCGGTGGTGTCACCGCCCCGTCCTGGCCGGGTGAAGTCGGATGAGACGGGCGGTGCTGCTCTCGTCCATCTCGGCCACACCGTCGCGCGACTTGACGAAGTCGGAGAAGGAGCGGTAGCCCAGGGACTTCTCGTTGAAGGACGGATCCATCCGCTTCATCTGGCTCTTGACCGCGGAGCTGTGGAGCCAGTCAGCGTCGTCCTTCTCGTGGCCAAGACGCAGCGCGCGCTCGAGGAGACGTGTCGCCAGGTCCTGGGCGTCCTCGGGCTCGGTCTCGACGGCGTCGTCCGATCCCGGCTCGGCGAAGAGGGGCACCGTGGATCGTGCGGCCGCCTTGAGCGGGGCCTTCTTGGCGGCAGGTGCGCTGGGCTCCTCGGTGGCGGGCTCGGCCGATGCCGTCTGGGCGGACTTGGAGGTGCGCTTGCGGGTGGAGCCCCGCGCAGGCTTGTCCGGCGCCGGGGGAGGGGCCTCGACACCGGGAAGTGAGTCGTACGTCACCATCTCGTCGCACGCCGCGGCGAGCGACTTGCTCGTCGAGCCGGCCACCCCGACACCGACGACGTAGCGGCCCAGCCGCTTGCACCGCTGCGCGAGCGCGATGTAGTCGGAGTCGCCGGCGACGATCACGACGTGCGTGAGGTCGGGCAGACGGAACATGTCCTCCACGGCGTCGACCGCCAGGCGGATGTCAGCACCGTTCTTGCCGTAGGCCGCTGCCGGGAAGAGCTGGACCAGGTCCACGGCGCGGCTCACGAGCTGCCCGCGGTACTCCGCGTTGACCGGCGCCGACCAGTCGGCGTAGGCCCGTGTGAGGACCAGCGTGCCGAACGACGACGCGAAGTCGATGATGGCGCCGACGTCGACGGTCGCCCGTGCCAGCTTCTCGGTGACCTCACTGTCGGCGGCGGTCTCGTTGGTCGAGAACGCCCGCGCCTTGTCGCGCTGGAACTGGTTGCGTCCGTTCACCTGGTCGTACCGGGAGATGACGATGTTGTCGAAGTCGATGTAGACGGCGACGCGGGTTGCGCCCGGTTCAGGCATGCCTGCTCTTTCTGTCGGTGACGCGGGTGCGTCTCGTACACAGTCTGCCGGACGCTGCCGCCGTGCGGACGATGAGAGGATCGGCACATGAGTGAGATCACGGTCGGGGTGCTGGGCGCGCAGGGGCGGATGGGGTCGGAGTCGGTGCATGCACTCGAGGCGGCGGACGGCATCTCGGTGGTGGCGAGGATCGACGCCGACGAGCCCCTCGAGCAGCTCGTCGAGGCCGGTGCGACCGTCGCGGTGGACTTCACCAGCCCCGACGTCGTGATGGACAACCTGCGGTTCTGCGTCGGCCACGGGATCCACGCGGTCGTCGGCACGTCGGGCTTCGACGACGCCCGGATCGCCGAGGTCCGCGACCTTGTCGAGGCGTCACCCGGAGTCGGCGTGCTCATCGTGCCCAACTTCTCGATCGGTGCGGTGCTGATGATGCGGTTCGCCCGCGTCGCCGCGCCCTACTTCGAGTCGGTCGAGATCGTCGAGCTGCACCACCCGAACAAGGTCGACGCACCTTCTGGCACCGCGACCAGGACGGCGGAGCTGATCGCCGCGGCGCGGGCGGAGGCCGGGACGCCCCCGGTGCCGGACGCGACGACCTCCGACCCCCTCGGAGCCCGGGGAGCCGTCGTCGACGGGATCCACGTCCACGCCGTCCGTGCCCGTGGCCTGGTCGCGCACCAGGAGGTCGTGCTCGGTGACGCCGGCGAGACGTTGACGATCCGGCACGACTCCGTCCACCGTGAGTCGTTCATGCCCGGCGTGGTGGCGGGAGTGCGTGGCGTGGTGGACCGCCCGGGGCTGACGGTCGGTCTGGACGGAGTGCTCGGACTCGAGTGAGCGCTGCTGCTCAGATCAGCCTGACGAGAGCGGCGGTGAGCGCCGCACCGGCGACGACGACGAGGAACGGCGCCCGGAGCAGGAGCAGCCCCACCGCGACGCCGACACCGGCGACGCGGGCGTCGAGCACGAGGGCCTGACCGTCGGCGAACGCCTGGACCGCGACGAGGGCGCCGAGGAGCCCCACGGGGATCAGCGCCGCGACCCGCACCGTCAGCGGCCGCTCGAGGACACGGTCGGGCACCGACAGGCCGGCCAGCTTGAGCGCGTAGCAGGCGAGCGACGCGACGATCACGGCCCACCAGATCACGACGTGCCCTCCTCGGGCTCGTCACGGTGGTGACGGTGCTCGTGCGGGTCGTCCGCGTGCTCGAGAGCGTCGGCGACCTCGGCCTCGCTGGTGCGGCGGGTGAGCCACAGACCGACGAGCACGGCGACTGCACCGCCGACGATGATCGGCGCCCCCGCCGGCGTCAGCGGCACCGTCCCGATCGCCACCAGCGCTCCCACCGCCGCGACCAGCCGTTGGGGCCAGGCGGTGAGCCGGGGCCACAGCAGCGCCAGGAACGCAGCGGCGACCGCGGCGTCGAGCCCGTACGTGCGGGGGTCGCCGAGCGCGTTGCCGGCCAGGGCCCCGAGGAACGTCATGAGGTTCCACAGCACGAAGATCGACGTGCCCGTGACGTAGAACCCGATGCGGGCGTGCCGGTCGGTCTCGCGCGCGACCCCCATCGCGGTCGACTCGTCGATGACCAGCTGTGCGGTCACCAGCCGCCGCCAGCCGCGCACGCGCAGCCGCGGTGCGAGACCCAGCCCGTAGAACGTGTTGCGGCTGCCGAGGAGGAAGGCGGTGACCCCTCCCGTGACCGGGTTCCCGCCGGCGGCGACCACGCCGGCGAACGCGAACTGGGAGGCTCCGCTGAACATCAGCAGCGACAGCACGCAGGTCTGGGCCACGGTCAGCCCTGATGCGGTGCCGATGGCGCCGAAGGAGATGCCGTACACACCGGTGGCGAGGCCGACACCGAGGGAGTCGACGACGACGCTGCGGTCGCTGGGAGCGGGGACCTCAGCCGACATGCTGCGCGTGCCAGTCGAGGAGAGGGGTGAGCGTGCGCCAGTCGTCGGCCACCCGGGTGGCGAGCCCGGGAGTCTCCATCCAGCCCGGTGTGCCGTACCAGCGCATGAGCGTCAGCGTGTTGTGGCGCAGGAGATCGATGCGCGGATGGTCCGCCGGCCAGCCTCGCGGCCGGGTCTTGACCCGGTCACCACCGACCTCGAAACCCTTCGCGACCAGCGAGTCGATCAGCCGCTCGAGCGCGGAGCCCCTGCGTGGGTCGTCCACCGCCTGGCGGAACCGGTGCTTGCGGTCCGCCGTGGCGTCGTACCAGCCGGCGCCCACCCTGACGCCGGAGGCGTCGATCTGGACGTAGTAGCCGGTGGCCGGCGACGTCGAGACGAACGCGCCCTGGTGAGTCTTGTACGGCGTCTTGTCGGCACTGAAGCGGACGTCGCGATAGGGGCGGAACACCTTCGCGGGGCCGAACTCGTCGGCCAGCACCGCCGTGAGGGCCAGCATGGGACGCCGTACGAGCGTCTCGTAGTCGTCCTTGCGGGCGGTCCAGAAGGTGCGCGAGTTGTCGTTCTCGAGGTCTTCGTAGAAGTCGGCCGCCGCGACGGAGAACCCGACCGGGCCGTGGTCGCTGTCAGTCACCGTCACCCCCGAGGGTGGTGTGGAGCCTCACCTGCTTGAGCCGGACGCTGCCGTCGCCGACGGGGTCGACCTCACGGTGAGCGCCGTCGGGAGCCCACCCCGTGCTCGCGACGAAGGCGCGCAGGGCGTCGTCGCGGGCGTCGAGCCACATGGTCGCCCGGGTGAACCGGTCGGCCCGAAGGGTGTCGGCCGCCGCCTGGAGGAGCCGGGAGGCGTGACCGGTACGCCGGTGGTCGGGCGAGACCGTCAGCTCGCTCACCTCGCCGTCGGCGACCGGGTCGGCGTCGTCGTCGGTCGAAGGGCCCGTCACGGTGAACCCGCGGACGGTGCTGTGCTCCAGGGCGACGAGGACCCGGTTGCGTGCGTCGCCGGGACGGTCCAGGGAGGCGGCCCACTTCTCGGCGAAGAGCTCGGGCACGACCTGCTCGAGGAGCTCGGGAGGCAGCACGTCGGCGTAGCGCTCGCGCCACGCCGCGGCCTGGAGCGTCGCGATGGCGTCGGCGTCGGCGCTCCACGCGATCCGGACGCTGGTGTCGGCAGTGGTCACGCCTGCGATTGTGTCAGGTCGGTGCCGTAGCGTGACCACGTGCGCGCCTACCTCGACCTCGTCCAGCGGATCCTCGACGACGGCGTCCGCAAGGACGACCGCACCGGCACCGGCACGCTCAGCGTGTTCGGTCACCAGATGCGGTTCGACCTGCGTGAGGGGTTCCCCCTGGTCACCACCAAGAAGGTGCACGTGAGGTCGGTGGTCGCCGAGCTGCTGTGGTTCATCGCCGGCAGCACCAACACCGCCTACCTCAAAGAGAACGGCGTCTCGATCTGGGACGAGTGGGCTGACGAGCAGGGTGAGCTGGGCCCGATCTACGGCTACCAGTGGCGGTCCTGGCCGACGCCCGACGGCCGCCACGTCGACCAGCTCCAGGGCGTGGTCGACGCCATCGTGGGCGACCCCGACTCGCGCCGCCACATCGTGAGCGCCTGGAACGTCTCCGACCTCCCCGACATGGCGCTGGCGCCGTGCCACACGATGTTCCAGTTCTACGTCGCGCCTGGGGCCGACGGGGGCCCGGGCCGTCTGTCGTGCCAGCTCTACCAGCGATCCGGCGACGTCTTCCTCGGAGTGCCCTTCAACATCGCCTCGTACGCGCTCCTCACGCACATGGTCGCCCAGGTGACCGGCCTCGAGGTGGGCGACTTCGTCCACACGCTGGGTGACGCGCACCTCTACGTCAACCACCTCGACCAGGCGCGTGAGCAGCTCATGCGCGAGCCGCGCCCGCTGCCGCAGCTCGAGCTCGACCCGGGCGTCACCTCGATCGACGGCTTCACCCTCGACGCGGTCACGGTCACCGGCTACGACCCCCACCCGGCCATCAAGGCCCCCATCGCCGTATGACGCTCGATCCGGGCAGCGACGACGACACAGGGCGCGGCGGCCACCGTGCCCGCATCACGCTCGTCGCCGCCGTCGGGACCAACGGCGTGATCGGTCGAGACGGTGGTCTGCCGTGGCCCCCGACCGGTGATCTCGCTCAGTTCAAGGCGCTCACCACCGGCCACGTCCTGGTGATGGGTCGCAAGACGTGGGACTCGATCGGGCGGCCGCTCCCGCACCGCACCTCCGTCGTGGTGACGCGGCGCACGGGCTGGAAGGGACCGGACGAGGTCGTCGTCAGCCACGACGTGGACGGCGCACTCGACCTGGCATCCGAGCTGGACGACGAGGTCTTCGTCATCGGAGGGGAGCAGCTCTACGCGCAGTCCCTCTCGAGAGCAGATCGCATGGTCCTCACGCACGTCGACGCCGCCCCGCCTGGCGATGCCTGGTTCCCCGAGGTCGACTGGTCGCAGTGGCGCGAGGCCCAGACCGTGCCCTACGAGGGCTACCGGATCGTGACGTACGAGCGGGTGTGACCCAGATCACACGAGACAGTTCCCGATCAGGTGTAACACCGACGAGGGCTTCGACGATCTCCCCAGTGTCCCGGTCCTGTCCGGGCCCCCGAACGGACAGGATCGGGACATTCCATGTCCGCTTCCGGAGCCGGCGGCCGGTGCGGCGCTCGGTGTGTGGCGCCGGGAGCACAGCGCCACCCAGGCGGTAGCGTGGTCCACATGACCTCACCGCTCGCTTCTCCTGCGGCCCCGTTCGGCCGGGTGCTGACGGCCATGGTGACTCCGTTCGCCCCCGACGGCGCCCTCGACCTCGACGCCGCCGCCAAGCTGGCCTCGTACCTCGTCGACCAGGGCTCCGACGGTCTCGTGGTCAGCGGCACCACCGGCGAGTCACCCACGACCAACCCGGAAGAGGACGGTCAGCTCCTGACGGCGGTCCTCGAGGCCGTAGGAGACCGTGCGTCGGTCGTCGCCGGCGTGGGCAACAACGACACCCGCGCGTCGGCCCGCCTCGCCCGCCAGGCCGCGGCCGCAGGTGCTCACGGGATGCTTCTCGTCTCGCCGTACTACAACAAGCCGCCGCAGGCCGGGCTCGTCCGCCACTTCACGACCGTCGCCGACGCCGGCGGCGGCGTGCCTGTGATGCTGTACGACATCCCCAGCCGCTCGGTCGTCCGCATCTCCACCGAGACCTACGCCGAGGTCGCCCAGCACGAGGCGATCGTGGCCGTGAAGGACGCCGTCGGCGACCTCGCCGGCGGTGCTGCCGTGATGCGTGACACCGGGCTCGCGCTCTATTCGGGCGACGACGCACTCAACCTCGCATGGCTCGTCACCGGCGCCGCCGGCCTGGTGTCGGTGGTCAGCCACGTCGCCGCGGCGGAGTACGCCGCGATGGTGCGCGCGGTCGACGACGGCCGCCTCCGTGACGCCCGTGCGATCAACGAGCAGCTGCTCGACGTGGTGGCCGCTGTCATGCCGCCAAGCTCCCAAGGCGCGATCATGTCCAAGGCAGCGTTGCAGCTGCTGGGTGTGATCGACGACCGGACTACGCGTTCGCCCTACGTGGACGCGACTGACGAGCAGGTGGCCGAGCTGGCACGCGTGCTGCGTGACGCCTCCCTGCTGAAGGACTGATAAATGAGCCATCCTCATCCCGAGCTCGGCGCACCGCCGGAGCTCCCCGCCGACGGGCTGCGCATCATCGCGCTCGGCGGTCTCGGCGAGATCGGTCGCAACATGACCGTCTTCGAGCACGCCGGCAAGCTCCTCATCGTGGACTGCGGCGTCCTCTTCCCCGAGGACCACCAGCCAGGTGTCGACCTGATCCTGCCCGACTTCTCGCCGATCCGGCACCGTCTGGACGACATCGTCGCGATCGTCTTGACCCACGGTCACGAGGACCACATCGGTGGCGTCCCGTACCTCCTGCGCGAGCGCGGCGACATCCCGCTCGTCGGATCGCGCCTGACGCTCGCCCTGGTCGACTCGAAGCTCCGCGAGCACCGTCTCAAGGACGTGCCGAAGTACGTCGTGGCCGAGGACGACACCCTGTCGCTGGCGCCGTTCGACCTGGAGTTCATCGCGGTCAACCACTCGATCCCGGACGCTCTCGCCGTCGCGATCCGTACCGAGGCCGGCCTGGTCATCCACACCGGCGACTTCAAGATGGACCAGCTTCCGCTCGACGGCCGCATCACCGACCTGCGGGCGTTCGCGCGGCTGGGGGAGGCCGGGGTCGACCTCTTCCTCACCGACTCCACCAACGCCGACGTCCCGGGCTTCACGACGACCGAGCGTGACATCTCGCCGGTGCTCGACCGCGTCTTCGCGCAGAGCCAGCAGCGCATCATCACAGCCTGCTTCGCCTCGCACGTGCACCGCGTCCAGCAGATCCTCGACGCCGCGGTCAAGCACGGCCGCAAGGTCGCCTACATCGGCCGCTCGATGATCCGCAACATGCAGATCGCGCGCGACCTCGGCTATCTCCACGTCCCCGACGGCGTGATCGTCGACGGCCGCAAGATCTCCGACTACCGGCCCGAGGAGCTCGTCCTCGTGTCGACCGGGTCGCAGGGCGAGCCGATGGCGGCGCTGTCGCGGATCGCGGCCAACTCGCACGACTCCGTCCGCATCGAGCCCGGTGACACGGTGGTGCTGGCGAGCTCGCTGATCCCCGGCAACGAGAACGCCGTCTACCGCGTCATCGACGGCCTCATCCGGCTGGGGGCGCGCGTGGTGCACAAGGGCAACGCCCTGGTCCACGTCTCCGGCCATGCGTCGGCGGGCGAGCTCCTCTACTGCTACAACATCGTCAAGCCGAGCAACGTCATGCCGGTCCACGGCGAGATGCGTCACCTGCACGCCAACGCGGCGCTGGCGCGGGCGACGGGGGTCGAGCACGACCGCGTCGTCATCGCCGAGGACGGGTTCGTGGTGGACCTCGTCGACGGTCGCGCCAAGGTCACCGGGAAGGTCGACTGCGGCTACGTCTACGTCGACGGCTCGTCGGTCGGAGACATCACCGAGTCCGAGCTCAAGGACCGGCGGATCCTCGGCGAGGAGGGCTTCGTCTCGGTCATCGTGGTCATCGACTCCTCGAGCGGCAAGGTCGTCAGCGGTCCGGAGATCCAGGCTCGCGGCTTCGCCGAGGACGATTCGATCTTCACCGAGATCGTGCCCCGGATCGAGCAGGCGCTGGCCGACGCCGTCAGCGACGGCACGTACGACACGCACCAGCTCCAGCAGATCATCCGCCGTACGGTGGGCCGCTGGGTCTCGGGAGCGCACCGCCGGCGCCCGATGATCGTGCCCGTCGTCCTCGAGGCCTGAGAGACGTCTCGGCGGCCTCTCGTGGCGGCGGCGGTTGTCCGCCGCCCGTGAGGTCGTCCGAGCCGTCCGGTCGGACCCTGGGGCCACCCAGGGGGTGAGTTCTCCCCGCTTCGCACTGGCCGGCCGCAGGCTCGCCAGGCGGTCAGTCGGCCGGACCTGCCTGTTCGCGACGTTGGAGCTCGGCGGTGATGTCGGCGAGGTCCTTGAGCAGCTCCGCGTCGCTGCGATCAGCGAGGGCACCACCGCTCGGGTCGGCGCCGTCCGACGGAGCGAGGACCGGCCCGGCTCCGTTGCCGTCGACCCCGGCCTGCGCGCCGCACTGGATGGTGCGGCCGTCGAGCGCCTTCAGGCACGCTTCACCCTCGCTGGGGATCTCGATCCGGTACGCGGGAGAGATCACGTCGGCCGCCTCCATCCCGAGCGTGGCCACCCACATGTCGGCGCTCGTGGGGACGACCTCGAGCATCGTGGCCTTGCGGGTCGCGAGGACGGAGACGTTCTGGAAGTTGGTCAGCGTCTTCGAGATCCGGCCGCGCAGGCCCGACTCCGCCGGGACCTTGTGGACGGTCAGCGTGGCGAGTCTGCCCGGCTCGGTCCTGTCCGCCGCGATCGTGGAGACTCCGACGATCGACTGAGACCCGGAACGGTCGCTCGATGCACGGGTCAACGGCGTCACGTAGTCCATCCCGCCCTTGGCGCGGACGAGGGCGAACTCACCGGTGTTGGCGGCCCCCGCCTCGCCGACGGCGTCGCTGTCGGCGTACCCGGAGCGGTGCCTGACGTAGTCCCAGAACGACCCAGCGGCTCGTGTCGACTCGCGCTGCTCGGCAGCGAGCGAGATCGGATAGACCGGCCCGTCGATCCCCTTCGCGGTCTTGTCGACACGGACGCTCCCGTCGGTCTCGACGATCGCGACGCCGGCGGGGACCTGGTGCGACGCCCAGTGACCGCTCCACCGCGTGAGGGGCACGACGATCCTGGCTCCGTCGCCGTCGCACAGCCCGAACATGTCGGACTCGTCCCACACGACGGGGGCGAAACGGCCCCAGGTGTCGATGACCTGCCCGGTGATCGCGCGGCCGAGGTTGTGGCTGAACTTCCCGCCGAACTTGACCCCCGAGTGCTCGTCGTCGAAGGCGCACGACGTGTACTCGCCGTCGGTGTCGCGGGAGACGACCTTCGCGTACCCCTTGTTCCATCCCTTGCGGGGGACGATCGCCGTCCACTCTCCGTCGACGTGCTTGATCGCGGTGGCGCGGTCGGACGCGATCACGTCACCGATGCCTTGTGAGACGTTCGACCTCGCCACCTCGTACGGCTCACGAACCTCGTACCCGCCCTGAGGGTCGTCGGTCTCCACGACGGACGCCTCGTACACGCCCTTCGCTGCGTGCCATCCGACGGTCAGCGTCGAGTAGACCCCGAAGGCCACCCATCCGACCGTCAACGCGATCACGAGCACGACCATCCGCCTCCCGCGCAGGTCGGTGACGAGCGCCAGCAGGACCAGGAGCACCGCGGTGAGCGTCACCGGCGCGGCGGCGTTGTAGGCGACGCCGCGCAGGAACCCGAACCAGTACGGGGCGATGAACAGCAGCGCGAGGCCGATCAGCGCGAGAACCGCGTAGACGATCAGCAGCGCCGTGGTCACCGGAAGGCGGAGGCCGGTCTCCTTGCCTCTGCGCTTGTCGAGACGTGCACGCGCATACGCTCGCGGGCCATTCTTCTTGTCGGCGTCGCGACGACTCACGTGTGCCTCTTCCGCTGTGGGACGATTCGCCGGTCATCTTCGCAGCAGCGGATGGACGGACGGAGACCGCCACCGTCCCGAGATGATCTGGCCCGCTCAGCCGTCGCGACCGGCATCCTGCTCGACGTCGCGGTCGGCGCGCAGGCGGGCGTTCTCGTCCTCCAGCTCGAGGACCATGGTGATGCCCGCGAGGTTGAGCCCCGAGTCGAGCAGCGCCACGATCCGCCGGAGCCGTACGACGTCGTCGTCGCTGTAGCGACGCGTGCCGCCGCTGGTCCGGGCCGGTGCGACCAGACCTTCGCGCTCGTAGACGCGGAGGTTCTGGGCGGCTGTGCCCGCGAGCTCGGCGGCGACCGAGATCGCGTAGACCGCGCGGTCCCGCGCTCGACCAGTCATCTGTCGACCCCTCTTGCATCGTCTTCAACTCTGCGGTATATAAAAAGTGTAACAGCCAATATAGGTCATGCGTGAGGCATGAAAGGTTCTGTGGAGGTGATGATCATGCTCATGCGCACCGATCCGTTCCGTGAGCTCGACCGTCTGACTCAGCAGGTCTTCGGGACCGCCGCTCGTCCGGCCGGGATGCCGATGGATGCGTGGCGCGAGGGCGACTCGTTCGTCGTCGAGCTCGACCTGCCGGGCGTCGACCCGGGCTCGATCGACATCGCCGTCGAGCGCAACGTCCTGACGGTCCGCGCCGACCGTCCGGCCCGCGAGGGCGTCGAGGAGCTGATCGCGGCCGAGCGTCCGCGCGGTGTGTTCAGCCGGCAGCTCATCCTCGGCGACACGCTCGACACCGAGCGCGTCGAGGCGCGCTATGCCGACGGGGTGCTGCGGGTGACGATCCCTGTCGCGGAGAAGGCGAAGCCGCGCAAGGTCGAGATCCAGCACGGCGAGGACACCAGCCGCGCGATCAGCGCCTGAGCGAGCGCGGGGGCGGGGGCCCACTGCGGGCCCTCGCCCCGGCGCGTCCGCACGACGACGAGGTGGGCCCGCGACGAGCAGCCCGTCGCACGGCGTGGGCTACCGGACGGGTGCGGCTCTCAGGCTTAGAGTCGCCCCCATGGCGAGCCGTACGTCTTCCCCACCGCGAGGGTCGTCCAAAAAGAACTCGCGGTCGTCCGGTGGCCAGGGCCGTCGTCCGCAGCAGCGTGGGCAGGGTACGACCAGGCGTCGTCCCGCTCCGCCGCCGCGTTCGGGTCCTGGTCCGGTCCTGCGTGCCCTCAGCGCGCTCGGGAGGGGGATCGCGGCGCTCTGGATGGGCCTGGCCCGCATGCTCGGCGCGATCGTGCGGAGCGTCGGGCACGCTGCTCGTGACCTCGAGCCGGAGCACCGTCGTGACGGTGTCGGGCTCGTCCTCATCGGCGCCGGCGTCGTCGTCGTCGGCGCTGTGTGGTTCCAGGTCGACAGCCCGTTGACCAAGGCGGTCGGCGAGGCGGTCTCCAACAGCGTCGGCCTGCTCGCCTGGACCGTGCCGCTGGCGCTCTTCGTCGCCGGTGGACGCACGATGCGCAACCCGGAGGCCAACGGGCCGCCCGGACGTCAGATCATCGGGTGGGCGTCGTTGTCGGGTGGAATCCTCGGCATCGTCTCCATCGCCAACGGCATCCCTGCGCCGTCGGAAGGTGACGGGGCGGGGATCCGCGATGCCGGCGGCGCGATCGGCTACGGCGTCTCCAAGCTCCTCGACGACCTGCTGCGCACGCCGTACGTGACCGTCCCGCTGCTGGTCCTCCTCACGTTCTTCGGCCTGCTGGTCATCACCGGCACCCCGGTCTACCGGATCCCCGAGCGCCTCCGCTCGGCGCGCGACCTCCTCATCGGTGCCAAGCACGACGCGGCCGACGGGGACGAGGACGCGGCCGCTGCCCAGTCGGGTCGGAGGCGACCCTCGAGGGGTGGCCCCGGCAGCGACGTCCCGTACGACAACCCGCTGGTCGGCGGGCCCGGCGACGAGCCGACGGTCGCGACGCCGACCCGCAAGGGCAAGGTGCAGAAGTCGCCCGAGGACGACGACACCGTCTCCGTCACCCCGGCGGCCGCCGTCAAGGACGACGAGCCTGTCGAGCTCCCGCCCATGACGCCTCTGCCGGCGCGCGCTGAGCAGCTCGCGCTCTCGGGCGACATCGTCTACACGCTCCCCGCCAACGACATGCTGCGCGAGGGCACCCCGCACAAGGCGCGCACCGCCGCCTCCGACGCTGTGGTGGCACGGCTGACCACCGTGCTCGAAGAGTTCAGTGTCGATGCGGAGGTCACCGGCTACACGCGTGGTCCGACCGTCACGCGCTACGAGATCGAGCTCGGCCAGGGCGTCAAGGTCGAGAAGATCACGGCGCTCGCCAAGAACATCTCCTATGCCGTCGCCTCCAACGAGGTGCGGATCCTCTCGCCGATCCCGGGCAAGTCCGCGATCGGCATCGAGATCCCCAACACCGACAAGGAGACCGTCTCCCTCGGAGACGTGCTGCGCTCCAACCGGGCGCGCAGCGACCATCACCCGATGGTCGTCGGGCTCGGCAAGGACGTCGAGGGTGGCTTCGTCGTCGCCAACATGGCCAAGATGCCGCACCTCCTGGTGGCCGGTGCCACAGGCTCGGGCAAGTCGAGCTTCATCAACTCGATGATCTCCTCGGTGCTGATGCGGGCGACCCCCGACGAGGTCCGGATGATCCTCGTCGACCCCAAGCGCGTCGAGCTCACCGCGTACGAGGGCATCCCGCACCTCATCACGCAGATCATCACCAACCCGAAGAAGGCGGCGGAGGCGCTGCAGTGGGTCGTGCGCGAGATGGACATGCGCTACGACGACCTCGCCAACTTCGGGTTCCGGCACATCGACGACTTCAACAAGGCCGTCCGCGCCGGCACGGTCAAGGTGCCGCCGGGCAGCGAGCGCAAGCTGGCTCCCTATCCGTACCTCCTCGTCGTCGTCGACGAGCTCGCCGACCTCATGATGGTCGCCCCGCGCGACGTCGAGGACTCGATCGTCCGCATCACCCAGCTCGCCCGCGCCGCCGGCATCCACCTCGTGCTCGCCACCCAGCGGCCCTCGGTCGACGTCGTCACCGGTCTGATCAAGGCCAACGTGCCCAGCAGACTGGCGTTCGCGACCTCCTCGCTCGGTGACAGCCGTGTGATCCTCGACCAGCCCGGCGCGGAGAAGCTGGTCGGCGGCGGTGACGGGCTGTTCCTCCCGATGGGCGCCAACAAGGCGGTCCGCATGCAGGGCGCCTGGATCACCGAGAAGGAGATCCACGAGGTCGTCCAGCACTGCAAGGAGCAGCTCCAGCCGGTCTACCGCGAGGACGTGACCGCGCCCCAGGCCAGCAAGCGCGAGATCGACGACGACATCGGCGACGACCTGGAGCTCGTGCTGCAGGCTGTCGAGCTGGTCGTCAACACCCAGTTCGGGTCGACGTCGATGCTCCAGCGCAAGCTGCGCGTCGGATTCGCGAAGGCGGGTCGCCTGATGGACATCCTCGAGTCCCGCGGCGTCGTCGGGCCGAGCGAAGGATCGAAGGCACGTGACGTGCTGATCAAGCCCGACGACCTCGACGAGGTCCTGGAGACGTTGCGAGGGGAGTGACATGACGGATCACCTGGAGGAGGAACGTGCCGCGGCGGAGCCGATCGGCGGTGCGGTGATGCGTGAGGAGGTCCTCGAGGTGCGCCGCAGCGCGGGCGCGCTCGCGATGGTCGCCGTCGGCGCGGCCGCACTCGCCATCCTGTACGGCGTGCGAGCGGTCGGCGGCTCGCCGGTCCTGGCACTGATCGTGCTCGTGCTCGCTGCCATCGCGGTGGTGGCGGGGGCAGCGTGGTGGGACGCACGCAGCCCGCTGCTGGTCGCCGACGGACTGGGCGTCCGGTTCCGGCACGACCGTGAGTGGCGTGGTCTCCCGTGGGGTGAGGTCGACCATGTCGTGCTCGTCGAGCCGAGCGGACTGCTCCGCGACGGCGCCCTCGAGGTCGTGGCCCGCGACGGCACGGCGTACGTCGTACCCCTGGGTCTCGCCGTCCGCGTGAGCGACGCCGACATCGCGCAGGCACTCATCGCGCTGTCCGGCGACGAGCATCTCCTCGTGCGCCAGGCGCCGCAACCAGAGCCCGACGCCCGTGAAGGGGAGGCCGAGCCGGCCGAGCCCGAGCCGGATGAGCCCTCGGCGCGCGAGGCGGAAGCCGCCCCGCGGCCAGCGCCCGTCCCGCAGTCTGACGTCCACCGGGAGCCGCCCGAGGTCGCTGGTCACGACGTGCCACGGACAGCCTCGTCGAGTCCTCTCGATGGCGGTCCCTCCGCGCCGGCGCGGATCGATCTCGGTCTGGTCCAGAGCGCCGGTTCGTCGGCCTTGGCGCCTGGGTTCCGCGTGGTGACCGCCCTGCGGGCCAGCGGCGGCCGTCCCGAGCTCGTGATCGACCGTCCGATCGAGGAGTCGGCGCGAGCCGACACGGCAGGGCGGGCAGATCCCGTCACCGAGGTCGCGCCCGCCACTGAGCGTGTCCCGGAGATCGACGCCCCTGCGCCGCCCGGGCCTGGCGCCGAGCCGGCCGAGCCCGTCCTGGGCACGATGCTGCGCGAGGCTCGCGGGCGTGCCGGCGTGAGCATCGACGACCTCGCCGCCCGCACCCAGATCCGCCCGCACGTCATCGAGGCCCTCGAGGACGGCGACACCGGGGTCTGCGGGGGCGACTTCTACGCCCGCGGGCACCTGCGCGCGATCGCCCGCGTGCTCGGCACCGACGCCACACCCCTGGTTGAGGCCTATGACGCGTCGTACGCCCAGGGGCCGGTCCCGGCCCGCGCGGTGTTCGAGGCGGAGCGTTCGACCGGCGGGCAGACGATCCGTGTGGCGCGCGGTGGCCGCAGCTGGGTTGCCCTCACCGTGGTCGTCCTCGTGCTCGCGATCATCTGGGGGATCGGCCAGCTCGTCGTCGGGGGCGAGGGGGACGCGCCTCCGGCCGCCGTCCCGACCGACGCCGCACCCGCTCCGGCGGACCCGTCGGCGCTCGCCGGCCTCGGAGCGCCGACGACGAACCACCTGGTCATCCGTGGCAAGGAGCGCAAGCCCACGAAGGTCACGGTCACCGACGCACGAGGCACCACGGTGTGGTCCGGTGAGCTGGCGAGGTCCGAGTTCCGGCGGGTCAGCGTGGTCGGGCCGGCGAAGGTGAGCCTCGGGCGCGCAGACGCGGCCACGGTGGCCGTCAACGGAGGCAAGGCCCGCCACCTGGAGGAGGGCTCCGGCAAGGTCAGCGCCACCCTCGGGAGGTCTTGAGGCGTGCCGCTAGGCTGGGCAGAGGCCCGCGGCCGCCGGGTCACCGACGGACCGGCCGCCCCTGTGAGCCGCCCGAGGAGACACGATGAACGGCACGCCGACGTCCGCCGCCGCGCAGACGCCGAGCATCTACAACATCGCCAACGCGCTGACCGTTCTCCGGATCGCGTTCGTCCCGGTGTTCGGTTGGCTGCTGCTGATCGACGGTGGCGAGAGC
The DNA here is from genome assembly GCF_019550915.1 of Mumia sp. zg.B17. GTDB lineage: Bacteria > Actinomycetota > Actinomycetes > Propionibacteriales > Nocardioidaceae > Mumia. The sequence goes on along the minus strand of NZ_JAHWCI010000005.1, from coordinate 28,216 downwards.
ACCGGCACCCGGCTCGTCGCCTGGGCGGTGTTCGTGGTCGCGATGGCCACCGACCGCATCGACGGCAACCTGGCGCGGAGCCGTGGTCTGATCACCGACTTCGGCAAGATCGCCGACCCGATCGCCGACAAGGCGCTGACCGGGATGGCGTTCGTCGGTCTGTCGATCATCGGTGCGCTCCCGTGGTGGGTCACCATCATGGTGCTCGTGCGCGAGTGGGGCATCACGGTGATGCGGTTCGCCGTGCTCCGCTACGGGGTCATGCCGGCCTCCCGTGGTGGCAAGCTCAAGACTGTCCTCCAGGCGGTCGCCCTCGGCATGTACCTGTTCCCGATCGAGGCGCTGCTGCCCGACTGGACGATGTGGCTCGCGTACCTCACGATGGCGGCTGCCGTCGTCGTCACCATGGTCACCGCCGTCGACTACATCGGGCAGGCCGTCCGCATGGTCCGCGGCTCCCGGTCCGCGAGACGCTCTGCGGATCAGGTGCCCGGCGAGCCGCGCTGAGGCTGCCGTGACGTCGTCGGTTGACGTGCCGGCCCTGGTCGATGCGCTGCGACAGACGGGCGCGACCGTCGCTGCGGCAGAGTCCCTGACCGGTGGTGCAGTGTGCGCGCGGCTGGTCGACGTCCCAGGGGCGTCCGACGTCGTCCGCGGCGGAGTGGTCGCGTACGCCACGGAGCTCAAGGCGACGCTCCTCGGGGTCGACGAGCTCCTTCTCGCCACCCGCGGACCGGTGGACTCAGCCGTCGCCGAGGCGATGGCTGCCGGCGTCCGCGAGCGGCTCGACGCGGTGTACGGCCTCGCGACGACGGGGGTCGCGGGGCCTGGCCCGAGCGACGGCCAGCCGGCGGGCACCGTCTATGTCGCCGTCGCCGGGCCACAGGGCTCGAGGTGGGAGCGGCTCGCGGTCGAAGGTGACCGAGCGGTCGTCCGGAGCACCACGGTGGACGCGGTGCTGGCGTTGCTGGCCGACGTCCTCGGTGTCGACTGAGCGACCATGAGGCAGTCACTCGGCGGTCCGTTCCCCCTAGGGAACCTGGTGCGCCTAGAGTGGTGGGAAGAACACGGCTCGACGAGGAGTTGTACCAAGTCCGAGAGCGGAGGTGTGAGATGACGGTGCTGCGACGTCTGATCGGTGAGGTCTTGCGGGCCCGGCGGATGGCCAGAGGGCTGACGCTGCGCGACGTCTCCGCCGCCGCGCGGGTCTCCTTGGGATATATCTCCGAGGTCGAACGCGGTCAGAAGGAGCCGAGCTCCGAGCTGCTCGCTGCCCTCTGCGACGCTCTCGACGTCCCGATGTCACAGGTCCTGCGCGACGTCAGCGCCCTCCTGGAGATCCAGGAGCAGTCGACCCTGGAGGCGTCGATCGCCCTGTCTCCGGAGTCCGACTCCATCGGCGTGCGCTGATCCTCCCACCGCTTATCGGCGTTCAGGGGCCGGGCGGTCGGGCGCCGGCTGGCAGCGCGGGCACCAGTACGTGACGCGCTCCTCCACGCCCCCGGTCTGCGTGACCACAGGCGCGCGCCGCTCGACGCGGGCGCCGCAGCGGCGGCACGGCTCACCACCTCGGCCGTAGACCCACGTGCGCTCACCCCGACGGCGTACGCCGGTGGTCACGATCTCGGGGAAGTCGCGGTTGACGAGCAGCATCCGGCGCACCGTCCGGACCGTACGGCCGAGATCGGGGTCGTCGGCCACCGTGAGGTCGGGATGGAGACCGCGCACGAACATGACCTCGTTGCGATAGACGTTGCCGATCCCGGCGAGGTTGCCCTGGTCGAGCAAGGCGTCGGCAAGAGGGCGGTCGGGGTCCGACCGCAGCCGCCGCAGAGCCTCGGCCGCGTCGAACTCCGGGTCGAGCAGATCGGGTCCGAGTCGTGCGACGACCCGGTCCTCCTCGTCGCGAGTCAGCACCGCCACGACGCCGAGTGCGAACCCGACGGCCTGGACCGACGCCGTCTCGAGAACCAGCCGAGCCTCGTGGGCAGGGCGACGCCATCGCGCGCCGCGGGCGTACACGTCCCACCTGCCCTCCATCTTGAGGTGCGTGTGGATGCTGAGGTCACCTACGTGCGCGAAGAGGTGCTTGCCCCGGCTCACAACCTCGTGAACGGTCTCGCCCGAGAGGTCCACGGTCGCGAAGTCGGGCACCCGGAAGTCGCTGCGGACGAGCGTCCGGCCGCCCAGCGCCTCGTCGAGCCGTCGGGCCGTCCGCCAGACCGCGTCTCCCTCGGGCACGCTCAGCCCCGGATGCGCAGGCCGCGCGGGGTCGCGTGGAAGCCGGCCTGGGCGAGCGCGTCGCCGAGCGGGGTCCCGAGCACGGCCTCGCCGTCGGCCCGCTCCACCATCAGGCGACCGAGCGCCCCGTCGCGCACCGCGGTGGCGAGCGCGTCGATGGCGGGCTGGAGCCTTGCCGCACCCTCGGGGTCGCCGAGGTCGTCGAACGTCAGGAGGGTGCGGCCGCCCCGCTCGACGTACAGCGACAGCGCGCCGTCGACGAGCACGACCAAGGCCCCCGCCTTGCGCCCGGGGCGATGACCTCCCTCGGTCTCGGGCCACCCGAGCGCGGCACCGTACGGGTTGGCAGGATCGGTCGCCGCGAGGGTGACGGCGCGCCGCTCGGGGTCCTGGCCCGGCTCGCGCGAGTAGGAGCGGAGGCGGTCCACGGAGCCCGGCGTCGCGAACTGGGCTGCGCCGAGGCCCTCCACAAAGTAGCCGCGCCGAGCCCGGCCGGCCTCCTCGAACCCGCTCAGCACCTTGTAGACGGCGGCGAACCCGCCCGGCACGCCCTCGGCGACGGCGGTGCCGCGCGTGACCAGACCATGACGCTCCAGGAGCTGCTCGGCCTGCGCGTGCGCGCGGACGGTCGGGTTGTCCTCGGTCCGGGGCACCAGCGCCCAGCGGCCGCCGACGGTCGGCGGGGCCGTACGGGAGGGCATGGTCGGGCGGACGAAGGACGGCGCGCGGCGCCCGCGCAGGCGGGGCGTGGTGCGGGCCTGCCGATGGCTGGTCCGCCCCACCCCGACGAGCGCCCGCAGCGGAGCGAGGGTGTCGTTGGTGAGGTAGCCCGCCCAGACGAGGTCCCAGACCGCGTCGGCCAGCTCGCTGTCGAGCACCGTCGGTAGGCCCTCGCCGGAGCCGGTCGCGAACGCCTTCACGGCCTCGGCCAGCTGTCGGAAGAAGTAGGCACCGCCTGACTGGACAACACCGAGGACAGCCTCCTGGAGCGACGTCAGCTCGAGCTCGACCGGCGGCGCCAGGGTGAGCGGGGCGGTGTCGGCCAGGTGGAGCGAGACCCAGCCGTCGTTGCCCGGCAGCCCTCCGGCACCGGACCAGAGCACCTCGCCCGCCGCCGTCAGCTCGTCGAGCATGGCGGGGGAGTAGTCGAGGACCCGCGAGCCCAGCACCAGCGGCTCGAGCGCGGAGGCCGGGACGGACGCGCCGGCGAGCTGCTCGACGGCCGTCACGAGACCGTCGATGCCACGCAATCTGCCGCCGACGTGCTGCCACGCGGGCAGGAACCGGCCGAGCGTCTCGGGCGAGACCGGCTCGACCTCCTTGCGCAGGGCCGCGAGCGAACGCCGCCGGAGCCGTCGGAGCACCTCGGCGTCACACCACTCAGAGCCACCCGCCCCCGGGGTGAACTCTCCCTCGCTGACCCGACCGCGGCCGGCGAGCCGGCGCAGCGTCTCCGAGACCACCGCGACGCCCAGGCCGAGACGCTCGGCCACGTCGCCGGCGACGAAGGGAGCGTGGGTGCGCGCATAACGAGCCACGAGGTCGCCGAGCGGGTCGTCGACGGGCGCCAGGAACGCGTCGGGCACCCCCATCGGCACCGGGACACCGAGCGCGTCGCGCAGCCGGGCGGCATCCTCGACCGCGACCCACCACTGACGGCCGGCGAAGCTCACCCGCAGGATCCGGCGGGCCTCGGCGAGCTCGACCAGCCACGCCGCGGAGGCGGACGGCTCGGTGCTCCGCTCCGCGACCTCCTCCGACGTGAGGGGACCGAGCAGTCGCAGGAGGTCGGCCACGCCCTCTGCGCCCCGGGCTCGACGGTCGGGCACCAGGCGCTGGAGCTCTGCCTCGGTCTGGGCCAGCACGCCCGCGTCGAGGAGGTCGCGCAGCTCGGCCCTCCCGAGGAGCTCCGACAGCAGGGACGAGTCGAGCGACAACGCTGCCGCACGCCGCTCGGCGAGCGGAGAGTCGCCCTCGTACAGGAAGGCCGCGACGTAGCCGAACAGCAGCGACTTGGCGAAGGGTGAGGGCTCCTGCGTCTCCACGTCGACGACGCGCAGGCGCCGGCTCTCGAGGTCGCGCATCATCTGCACCAGCGACGGCACGTCGTACACGTCCTGGAGCACCTCGCGGACGGTCTCCAGCACGATCGGGAAGGTCGGGTAGCGGCGGGCGACCTCGAGGAGCTGGGCGGCGCGCTGGCGCTGCTGCCACAGCGGGCTGCGCCGACCGGGATCGCGGCGGGGGAGCAGCAGCGCTCGGGCGGCACACTCGCGGAACCGGGCCGCGAACAGCGCCGAGCCCCCGACCTCCTCCGTGACCAGGTCCTCGATCTCCTCCGGGGTGAACGCGAAGAGCTCCCCGCCCGGAGGCTCGGCGTCGGTCTCCGGGAGGCGTACGACGATGCCGTCGTCGCTGGCCATGCTGGCCGAGTCCAGGCCGTAGCGGTCACGCACACGCGCGCCGACGGCCAACGCCCACGGCGCGTGCACGGCGAGTCCGAGTGGTGAGTGGAGCACGAGCCGCCAGTCGCCGAGCTCGTCGCGGAACCGCTCGACGACCAGCAGCGTGTCGTCGGGGACCCTCCCGGTCGCCGCGCGCTGCTCGTCGACCAGCGCGAAGAGGTTGTCGATGGCGTAGGCGTCGAGGCCCGCCGCCTCGCACCGGGCGCGCGCCTGCGGCCGGTCGCCGGTGGCCATCACGCGGGTGAACGCGCCGAGCGCACGCCCCAGCTCGATCGGGCGCCCGGGGTTGTCTCCGCGCCAGAACGGCAGCCGGCCGGGCTGGCCGTACGCGGGGGAGACCAGCACACGGTCGTGCGTGATGTCCTCGATCCGCCAGCTCGTGGCACCGAGCGCGAACACGTCGCCGACCCGCGACTCGTAGACCATCTCCTCGTCGAGCTCACCGACGCGCGCGCTGCCTTGGGCGGTCGACTGCGCGCCGACCAGGTAGACCCCGAAGAGACCGCGGTCGGGGATGGTCCCGCCCGAGGTGACGGCGAGACGCTGGGCGCCGGGGCGGCCGGTGATCGTGCCGGCGACGCGGTCCCACACGATCCGCGGGCGGAGCTCGGCGAACTCGTCGGACGGATAGCGGCCGGCGAGCAGGTCGAGGGTCGCGTCGTAGGCGGACCGGGGGAGGGTCGCGTACGGGGCGGCGCGGCGCACCGTCTCGTACAGGTCGTCGACGTCCCAGCTCTCCAAGGCGCACGTGGCCACCACCTGCTGGGCGAGCACGTCGAGCGGGTTGGTGGGGACCGACAGCTCCTCGATCGCCCCGGCGACCATGCGTTCGATCGTCACGGTCGCCTCGAGGAGGTCGATGCGGTGCTTGGGGAAGACGACGCCGCGCGAGACCTCTCCCACCTGGTGACCCGCCCGTCCCACCCGCTGGAGCCCGCTGGCGACCGACGGCGGCGACTCGACCTGGACGACGAGATCGACGGCACCCATGTCGATGCCGAGCTCGAGGCTCGAGGTGGCCACCACGCACGGGAGCCGCCCGGACTTGAGGTCGTCCTCGATCAGCGCCCGCTGCTCCTTGCTGACCGAGCCGTGGTGGGCCCGGGCCAGCAGCGGTGAGGCGCCCGCCGCCGTGCCCGACTGCGCCGGTGTCGCGGCGGCCGGGGAGCCCGTGTCGGGGAGCTCGACGCCCAGCCTCTCGGCGTGGATCTCGTTGAGTCGTGCAGTGAGGCGCTCGGCCAGGCGGCGCGAGTTGGCGAAGACGATCGACGACCGCGCCTGCTCGACCAGGTCGACGACGCGCTCCTCGACGTGGGGCCAGATCGACGCCTGGTCGCGGACGTCGGGCTCGCCCTCCTCGGCCTCTCGCACCGGGGGCGCCGTCATGTCCTCGACCGGGACGACGACCGAGAGGTCCCAGCGCTTCTCCGACTCGGGTGCGACGACCCGGACCGGGGCGGACCCCGCGAGGAAGCGAGCCACCTCCGCGTGCGGGCGTACGGTCGCCGACAGGCCGATCCGCTGGGCCGGCTGCTCGAGGAGCGCGTCGAGCCGCTCCAGGGTGAGAGCGAGGTGGGCGCCTCGCTTGGTGCCCGCGACGGCGTGGACCTCGTCCACGATCACGGCCTCGACGTCTCGCAGTGTCTCGCGGGCGGCCGAGGTCAGGACGAGGAAGAGCGACTCGGGCGTCGTGATGAGGACGTCCGGGGGACGGGTGGCGAGTGCTCGGCGCTCGGCCGGTGTGGTGTCGCCGGAGCGGACTCCGACGGTGACGTCGCGTGGCGCGGGGGACTCCCCGGTGGCGGCCATCCTCGTGGCGGTCTGCGTGATCCCGACCAACGGGGCACGCAGGTTGCGCTCGACGTCGACGGCGAGCGCCTTGAGAGGGGACACGTAGAGGACCCGTGTGCGTCGCTTGGGGTCGTCGGGCGGCGGACCGGTGATCAGCCGGTCGAGTGCCCACAGGAAGGCGGACAGGGTCTTGCCGGACCCCGTGGGGGCGACGACGAGCGCGTTGCGGCCGTCGGCGATCGCGTCCCAGGCGCCGGTCTGCGCGGTCGTCGGCGCGGGGAAGGCGCCGCGGAACCACGCCGCGGTGGCAGGGGAGAAGCGGTCGAGCACATCGGGCACCCGTCCATCATCGCGCGCAGGGGTGACAGTTGCGGGGCGCGTGGGGCCGATATGGACAAGACAGCCTCCGTGCGAATCCTTAGGGTCGGACGGGTGACCGAGGCGATGCTCGAGGCTCGAGGACTGCGCAAGGCGTACGGCGACTTCGAGGCCGTGCGCGGGATCGACGTGACCGTGCAGCGGGGTGAGGCGTTCGGGTTCCTCGGTCCCAACGGTGCGGGCAAGTCGTCGACGATGCGCATGGTGGCGGCGGTGTCGCCGATCAGCGGCGGCTCCCTGCGGATCCTCGGGATGGACCCCGCGACCGACGGGCCTGCCATCCGCGCACGGATCGGGGTGTGCCCGCAGGAGGACTCGCTCGACGGCGACCTGACCGTCCGCGACAATCTCGTGGTCTATGCCCGCTACTTCGGGATCAGCCGTCGCGACGCGGCCCGCAAGGCCGACGAGCTGCTGGAGTTCGTCCACCTCACCGAGAAGGCCGACGGCATGGTCGAAGACCTGTCGGGTGGCATGAAGCGGCGCCTGACGATCGCCCGCTCGCTCGTGAACGAGCCCGAGGTGCTCCTCCTCGACGAGCCCACCACCGGTCTCGACCCGCAGGCGCGACACGTGGTCTGGGACCAGCTCCACCGTCTCAAGCAGACCGGGGTGACCATCGTCTTGACGACGCACTACATGGACGAGGCCGAGCAGCTGTGCGACCGGCTCGTCGTCATGGACAACGGCGTGATCGCCGCAGAGGGCTCGCCGTTGTCGCTGATCGCCCGCTACGCGACCCGGGAGGTCGTCGAGCTGCGCATGGGCGTGGGCGAGAACGACGACGCCGCTGCCCAGGTCGGTGATCTCGCCGAGCGCGTCGAGGTGCTCCCGGACCGGGTTCTGCTCTACGTCGCCGACGGCGAGAAGGTCCTCGAGGAGGCGGTGGCGCGCGGGCTGGAGCCGCTGAGCACGCTCGTGCGCCGCTCGTCCCTGGAGGACGTGTTCCTGCGCCTGACCGGACGGGCGCTGGACGAGTGAGCACCACCGGCACACGCCCGACCGCAGGTGTCCGTACGCCCACGGGGACGCCGACCGCCTGGCAGGCGTTGGTGCGTCAGGTGCCGTACTACACGACCGTGGTCCGACGGACATGGCGCGGCTCGGCCTTCTCGTACACGGTCCTCCCCGCGCTGGTGCTGGCGTCCCTCGGCCTCGGGCTCGGCGGCTTCGTCGATGACGGGACCCAGGGCGGTGGCGAGGGTACGGCGGCACTCGGTGGCCTGTCGTACCTCGCCTACATCGCTCCCGGCATGGTCGCGGTCACCGCCGTGATGGCCGGCGCCGGGGAGAGCACGTTCCCGGTCTATGCGGGCTTCACCTGGAACAAGATCTACTTCGCGATGCGCTCCACCTCGTTGCAGGTGAGGGACATCGTCAACGGCGTGGTCGTCTACGTCGCGGTTCGCGTGCTGATCGCGGTCGGGCTGATCACGGTGGTCGTCGCGCTCTTCCAGGTGATCGGCAGCGTGCTGGGCGCTGCGGCGCTCGTGGGCGCGGCCGTCCTCGTCGGCGCCGCCCACGCGGCACCGATCATCGCCTACGCCGGATGGGCGCACGAGGACACCGCGCTCGGGCTGGTGTACCGCGTGGGGGTGATCCCGATGACCCTCTTCTCCGGTGCGTACTTCCCGGTCGAGCAGCTCCCCGCCGTCGTCGAGGCCGTCGCGAAGGCGCTCCCGGTGTGGCACGGGGTCGAGCTGTGCCGAATGGCGACCACCGGCGACGTCACGTCCGCCGCGTGGGTCCATGTCCTCTACCTGCTGGTGGTCACAGGCGTCGGCTGGGCGCTGGCACAACGGCAGTTCGACCGACGGCTGGGGAGGGTCTGATGGTCTCGACGACAGCGCTGCGGCGTACGGGGCCGTCCCGCACGCCACGGCCGAGCCCGTACCCGCTGCTCGAACGCCACGTCCGCGTCTATCGTCGCGCGCCGGTGGCGTTCGCCTCGGGATTCCTGGAGCCGCTGTTCTACCTGCTCTCGATCGGTGTCGGGATCGCGGCGCTCGTAGGCGAGGTGACCCTCGACGACGGGCGCACCATCGGCTACACCGCCTTCCTCGCACCGGCGATGCTCGCGACGCAGGCCATGAACGGCGCGATCTTCGACGCGACCTTCGGGTTCTTCTTCCGGCTCAAGTACGAGAAGCTCTACGACGCCGTGCTCGCGACCCCGCTGCGACCGGTGGACGCCGCGGTCGGCGAGGTGCTGTGGGCGACGACCCGGGGATCGGCGTACGCCGCCGTGTTCGTGGTCATCATGGTGGCCCTCGACCTGACCTCCTCGTGGTGGACGGTGCTGGCCCTGCCGGCCGCACTGCTGGTCGCGTTTGGGTTCGCGTCCGCGGGGCTCGCTCTGACCACGTGGATGCGGTCGTGGCAGGACTTCGAGTTCATCCAGGTGGCGATCATGCCGATGTTCTTCCTGTCGGCGACGTTCTATCCGCTGTCTGCCTATCCCGAGGGCATGCAGCTGCTCGTGCAGGTCACGCCGCTCTATCAGGCCGTCGACCTGATCCGGTCCTTGACGACCGGCGACGTGGGCCCGGGACTCCTGCTGCCGGTGGCCTACTTCGTGGTCATGGGCGTGCTCGGCCTGCGCGTCGCCGGGCGCCGGGTCGGGCTGCTGATCCTGCGGTGAGCGTCAGGTCGCGAGGACCTCGGTGACGACGCGCTGGAGCTCGGCACGTCGATGCTGCAGACCGAGCACCTCGCCGCAGTCGTTCATGGTGTCGCGGAAGAGCGCTCCGGAGGTGACGATGTCGCTGTCGATGTGGCCGAAGACCTCCAGGGCCGTCGTGCCGTAGAGGCGCGCCCATGCGCGGACGAAGGACCAGGAGGCCTCGGTGGGGACCTCGGGGGCGAGCCCGGCCCACCGGGAGGCCGAGAGGCCTCCGTCGGACGGTGCGGGCACCTGCCCGGTCTCGGGATAGCCCTGGACGTCCCAGAGCGCGACGACGAGCCGACCGAAGAAGCTGCCGAAGCGGTGGGCCGCGGCGGTGCACTCGGCACCGATGGGTGGAGCGCCGGGCGGAGGCTCGACGTGTCCTCCGAGGAGGTCGGCGCCGAGGTCGACGGACTTGGCGCTGCTCGTGATCGGGTTCGCGAAGGTGAGCCCGAACTCCTGGCGGTGGCGCAGCGACCACTGGCGGAAGGCCGTGGAGCCGGCCACCACCTGCGCGGCGGGGTCTCCCTCGTACGGGGCCGCAGCATCCTCGAGCGTGGCGAGGAGGTCGTCGTAGACCTGCGCGGCGACACGGAGGGTGAGGTCCTCGAGGTTGCTGACGTAGCGGTAGAGCGCCGGTGCGGTCATCCCCATCGTCTGCGCCACCGCCCGGAGCGAGATGTCGTGCGTCTCGACGAGAAGCGTGCGCGCCGTCCGCACGATCTCGTCGAGCGTCGCCTGACGCTGCTGGTCTCGCCGTGTCGGTGGCTTGACGGTCACGTTCTCACCCTGCGTCGTCATGGCCCCTACCTTGGCAGGCCGGTCGGCTGTGTCGTTGACCCCTTGACATCGATGATCATGCTTCAGCATAGTGAACACCGTTAGCAGTGACTCATGTTAACAAACGTGAACACTATTCATCGCGTGATGCAGGGGGAGTCCGATGGAACGGTGGGGGCGCTTCGTCGCACGACGAGCCGGATGGGTGGTCGGCCTGGGGCTGCTCGTGCTGGCGGCAGCCGGCGCATACGGGACAGGGGTGTTCGCCGCCCTCAGCGACGGCGGCTTCGACGACCCCGGGAGCGAGTCCTACCGGGCCTCGGAGCTGATCGACGACTCGGTCGGTCGTCACGGAGCCGACGTCGTCGCGGTCTACGAGAGCGACGAGATGACGGTGGATGCGGCGCCCTTCCGTGCGGCGGTCACCGAGGTCGTCGAGGGTCTGTCGGACGAGGCCGTCGAGCAGGTCATGGTCTACGGCGCCCCGGGGACCGACGCCCTCGTCTCGGCGGACCGGCACGCCACGAGCGTCGTCATCACGCTCGCCGGCGACGACGAGGACGCCGTGCTCGAGGCGTACGACGAGGTCCGGCCGGCGCTCGACGGGGCTGCGGTCGAGAACGGCACGCTCGACCTCGCCGTCGCGGGGAAGTCGGCGGTCTTCGACGACGTCAGCACGACCGTCTCGCAGGACATCGCCCGGGCGGAGATGCTGGCGATGCCTCTCGTGCTGCTGCTGAGCCTGGTCGTCTTCGGCTCCGTGGTCGCGGCCCTCATGCCGGTCGGGGTCGGCGCCGTCGCGGTGCTCGGTGCGTTCGCCGTGGTCCGGCTGCTCACCACCGTGACCGACGTGTCGGTCTTCGCCCTCAACATCATCACGCTGCTCGGGCTGGGGCTGGCCATCGACTACGCCCTCTTCGTGGTGAGCCGTTTCCGCGAGGAGCTCGCCGTCCGGGACGCGGGCGATCGCGGTCAGGTGCAGGACGCCGTGGGGGCGACGATGCGTACCGCCGGCCGTACGGTGCTCTTCTCCGGCCTCACCGTCGCCGTCGCGATGTCCGCGCTCCTCGCCTTCCCGCAGACCTTCCTGCGCTCGATGGCCTACGGCGGGATGGCGGCCGTCGTGGTCGCGATGGTTGCGGCGCTGACTCTCCTGCCGGCGACCCTCGCGCTGCTCGGTCGGCGGATCGAGGCCGGCGCGATGCCGTGGCGGCGTCGGGCGCGGCGTACCTCCCAGGGGTGGGCACGCTTCGCGCACGCCGTCATGCGGCGACCGGTGGTGAGCCTGGCGCTCGTGACCGGATTCCTCCTCCTGCTCGCGAGCCCGTTCCTCTCGGCGACCTGGGGCGGGGTCGACTACCGAGCGCTGCCGTCGGACGCGCCGTCGAGGATCGCCACCGAGAAGCTCGACACCGACTTCGGGGGACCGAGCAGCAGTGCTGATGTCTTCTTCGCCAGCACCGAGCGGACGGAGGTGGCCTCGTACGCCGCCGACCTGCGCGCCGTGGACGGCGTCACCCAGGTGCGGCCGGTCGCCGAGGGTGGGGGAGGCACGCTCATCGACGTCGACTGGACCGGGACGTCACAGAGTGCTGCCTCGCAGGAGCTTGTCCGCAGCCTCCGGGCCGTCGACGCTCCCGCCGATGCGTACGTCGGAGGGAGGAGCGCGGAGACCGTCGACATGCTCGACGGGATCGCCGACCGCTTGCCGCTGATGGGGAGCCTCATCGTCGTCGCGATGCTCGTGCTGCTGTTCCTCGCCTTCGGGTCGGTGGTGCTGCCCGTCAAGGCGGTGCTGGTCAACATCGTCTCGATCACGGCGGCATTCGGCGTCGTGACGTGGGTGTTCGCCGACGGCAACCTCGAGGGCCTGCTCGGCTACAGCTCGACCGGCTACCTCGACGGGACCCAGCCGATCCTCATGGCCGCGATCCTCTTCGGGCTGTCGATGGACTACGAGATCTTCCTGCTGTCGCGGATCCGCGAGGAGTGGGACGCCACCGGAGACAACGAGGTCGCGGTGGCGAGGGGTGTCCAGAAGACGGGCCGCATCATCACCAGCGCCGCGCTGCTGCTCGCGGTGGTGACCGGAGCGTTCGCGACGTCGGGCATCGTGTTCATCAAGATGGTCGGCGTCGGCATGCTCGTGGCGCTGATCGTCGACGCCACCCTGGTCCGCCTTCTGATGGTCCCCGCGACGATGAAGCTCCTCGGCCGGGCGAACTGGTGGGCGCCGGGCCCGTTGCGCCGGTGGTGGGAGCGGCACGGCCTGCGTGAGGGCGGCACGGTCCCCGTGGCGGGAGGCGCCACGGACGACCGTGTGGGCCGTGCCCGCATACTGGCCGAGTGAGGCACAGTGAGCTCTGGGAACGCATGGAGAGGCACCTCGGGGGCGGCTACGCCCAGGTGTGGGCCGACCAGCAGGTGCTGGCCGAGCTCGGAGGGCGGACGGTGTCCGAGGCGCTCGATGCAGGCGACGCACCCAAGACGGTGTGGCGCGCCGTCTGGTCCTCCCTCGGGCTCCCACCGGCGGAGCGCTGACGCACCGAGACAGAGTCGGGACGTGCTGGCAGACTCGGCAGGCATGGATGCCCCGCTGACTCCCGAGGTCGCCGTCATCGGCGGCACCGGCTTCTACACCTTCCTCGACGACGTCCACGAGGTCGACGTCGACACCCCGTACGGCCTGCCGTCGGGGCCGATCGCCCTCGGCACGGTGCCGACCGAGGACGGCCCGCGCGCGGTCGCGTTCCTCCCGCGGCACGGCCCCGGCCACCGCTACCCGGCGCACGCTGTGCCGTACCGGGCGAACCTCTGGGCGCTGCGCAGCCTCGGCGTGCGCCAGGTGCTGGCGCCGTGCGCGGTCGGCGGGCTGCAGCCCGAGCTGGGGCCGGGCACTCTGGTGGTCCCGGACCAGCTCGTGGACCGGACGACCAACCGCAACCAGACGTTCTACCACTCGGGTGCCGTGCACATCGGGTTCGCCGACCCGTACTGTCCGCGGCTCCGTACGGCGCTCGTCGACGGAGCGCCGGGTGGTGCCGTCGACGGGGGCGCGCTGGTCGTGATCGAGGGTCCGCGGTTCTCGACCCGGGCCGAGTCGCAGTGGTACTCCCGCGAGGGCTGGTCGATCATCGGCATGACCGGGCACCCCGAGGCGGTCCTGGCCCGCGAGCTCGCGCTCTGCTACGCCACGGTCGCGCTCGTCACCGACCTCGACGCCGGGGTGGAGGCGGCGGAGGCGGTGAGCCACCAGGAGGTGCTGCGTGTCTTCGGCGAGCACCTCGACACGCTCCGCGACGCGTTGCGCGGGGTGGTCGGCGCGGTCGAGTCGGACCTTACGTGCGACTGCGCGAGCGCCCTCGACGGTCTCGACCTGCCGATCACGCTGCCGTGAGGGTCCTCGTCACCGGGTCGGCCGGCTTCGTCGGCGGCCACGTGGTGACGGCGCTCGAGCGGGCAGGGCACGACGTCGTCGGCCTCGACCTCCTGCTTCCGCTCGCTCACGGACCGGACGCGAAGGTGCCCGAAGGCACGCGGCTCGGCGACGTACGATCGGCCGCCGACGTCGATGCCGCGCTCGCCGGCGTCGACGTCGTGTGCCACCAGGCCGCGATGGTCGGCAACGGCGTGGATGCCCAGGACATGCCGGGGTACGCCGACCACAACGACCACGGCACCGCGGTCCTGCTCGCGGCGATGGCCCGCGCCGGCGTCGGGCGGCTGGTCTTCGCGTCGTCGATGGTCGTCTACGGAGACGGTCGCTACACGTGTCCCGAGCACGGAGACGTCACGCCGGCGGCACGACGCGCGGTGGACCTCTCCGAGGGCCGGTACGACCCCGGCTGCGGCATCTGCGGGCGCGAGGTGTCGTGGCGGGAGGTCGACGAGTCCGTGCCCTTCGCCCCGCGCAGCACCTACGCCGCCTCGAAGGTCGCGCAGGAGCACTACGCGCAGGCGTGGTGCCTGCTGGCGGGGGCGTCGGCGGTGGCGCTGCGCTACCACAACGTGTACGGGCCAGGGATGCCCGCGGACACGCCGTACGCCGGCGTGGCAGCGATCTTCCGCTCGTCGCTGGCGCGCGGCCAGGCGCCGAAGGTCTTCGAGGACGGCGGCCAGGTGCGCGACTTCGTGCACGTGCGCGACGTGGCCCGCGCCAACGTCGCGGCCGTCGAGCGCGTGGTCGAGCAGGGCCCGGCGCTGCGCGCGTACAACGTGGCGTCAGGGCATCCGACGCCGCTCGGCGTGATGGCGCAGGTCCTTGCCGCCGCCGCCGGAGGGCCCGCGCCCGAGCTCACCGGTGACTTCCGCCCGTACGACGTCCGCCACGTCGTCGCCTCGCCGCGGCGAGCGCGCGAGGAGCTGGGGTTCGTGGCGGAGATCAGCCCGGAGGACGGGCTCGCCGAGCTGGCGACCGCGCCGCTGCGAGAGCGCTGACGCCGCCGAGCCGCCCGCCAGACCTCACCACCGCGTCAGGAGCAGGTGCTGGACGGCGAGGGCGGCAACCACCTGAGCGATGACGAACGGCGTGCGCAGACGAGGGCTGAGCAGGGCCGGGGCGACGAGCGCCCACAGGGCGAACGGAAGCCAGATCCGCTCGACCTCGGCCTTGCTCATCCCTGAGAGCGTCGCCAGCAGCACGCACGCGAGCCCGCTGATCGCGAGCACCGACACGGCCACCGTCCCGCGATCCGGCCGTGGTCGTGCCACCACCGATCGCCCAGCCTCCGCGAGGCCGGCCCAGCCGGCGAGCCCGATGGTGAAGGTCCAGGCCGCGAGGTTGGCCCACACCCAGTAGCCGTAGGGCCGGTCCGAGGCGACCCCGTCGTAGTAGCGCTCCCTCAGGACCGCGTACCCCTCCCACCAGGCGAAGCCCGCGAGCGTGAACCCGGCGGCGACCGCGACGGCCCCGAGCGCGGCCCAGAGCACGGGCCGCGGCCGGCGTGTGAGAAGGACGACCGCGAGGGCGAGCACGGCGAGGAGGACCAGGCCGTACGACAGGTAGACGCAGGCACCGAGGACGACGCCTGCGGCGACGCCCGACGCGATCTCGACGCCCGTGCGTCTCGTGGTGAGCGAGACCGCGAGCAGGGCGAGACCCCAGGCGGCGACGGCCATGAAGACGGCGTCGGCGCTCACCCCGACCCAGACCGCGGCCGGCGCCAGCACCCACCAGATGCCCGCCCGCCGGGCCCAGTCCTCACCCGCGACGCGGCGTACGACGACGGCCGCAGCGACGAAGGCCGTGCAGCCGAGCGTGAGGACCGTCATCGCGATGGTGACCGGATCGGTGATGCCGAGCCGGTCGATGCCGACGAACATCAGGAGCGCGCCGGGAGGGTGACCGGCGACGTGGATGCCCCAGTTGTCGGCGGCATCGACCGGGATGCGGTCGACGAACCCGGCGAGCATGGCGCTCACGTCCGTGACGGCCTGCGCGTCGGCGACGTACTCGCCGCGACGGGCGAAGACGGCGCCGAGGCCGTCCTCGCCGTCGACGAGGGCAAGGGCGACGGTCCAGCTCCAGGCCGCGACGAACAGCGCGCCGAGATAGACGGGCCAGCGCAGGGCCGACACGCGCGGCCACGCGAGGAGGACGACCAGCGCGACGGCGAGTGGGAGCCATGACGTCGCGGTGAGCCGTGGCATCCAGTTCGCGTGAAGGGGCGGGAAGCGGGGGAGACCCGAGATCCCGTTGTGCACGAACGTGCCCGTCACGGCCGGCCAGAGCATCGCTGCGGCGGCGAGCACGAGCCCTGTCGCGGCGCCCGCGAGGGCGGTTCGGCTCCGACTGTCGGGGCGGCTGGTCATCTGGACACCGTAGGCGTTGGCGCAGGCCTCGGGCACGGTGCGCGGGCGCGGCTGACGCCGTCGTCGACCCGGACGGATCGGACATCTCGCCCTAGGGTCGGACCATGACGGATGCGCGCGTGTGCGACCTCGTGGTGCCGTGCCGCGACGAGGCGCGGGCGCTCCCGGAGGCGCTCGCCCACGTGCCGGAGCGGTTCTCGGTGATCGTCGTCGACAACGGCTCGCGTGACGGCACGGCAGAGGTGGCGCGGGAGCTGGGCGCTCGTGTCGTCCACGAGGCCGTCGCGGGGTACGGGGCCGCCGTCGACGCGGGGGTTCGCGCGTCGCGTGCGCCGTACGTCGCTGTGATGGACGGCGACGGCTCGATGGACGCCGCCGACCTGGACCCGCTGCTCGACGCGGTTCTCGCCGGGCGGGCGACGATGGCGCTCGGGCGACGTCGACCCGTCTCCTCAGGTGTCTGGCCGTGGCACGCGCGGGCCGGTACGACACTGCTCGCTGCCTGGATCCGCCGATCCACCGGGCTCGCGCTGCACGACCTGGCGCCGATGCGGGTGTGCCCCCGCGAGGACCTGGTGGCGCTCGACCTGCGGGACCGGCGGTTCGGCTACCCGCTGGAGCTCATGCTGGGGGCGGCTCGCGCCGGCTGGACGGTGGAGGAGCACGACATCGCCTACCGCGCGCGTGCGGCCGGGACGCGGTCGAAGGTCAGCGGGTCGGTGCGGGGGACGGTGCGGACCGCGCTCGACTTCGCGAAGGTCATGAGATGACCGCGCCGACGCTGCTGGTGGTCGCGAAGGCGCCGGAGCCAGGGCTCGCGAAGACCCGCCTGGCCGGACGGACCGGAGCCGACGTCGCGGCGCGGTTCGCGGCGGCCGCCTTCCTGGACACGCTGGAGACCGTGTCGGTGCTCGGCTGGCCGGTGGTGGTCGCCCTCACGGGCGACCTCACCCGTGCTGCCCGCGGTGACGACCTCCGTGCCGCGTGCGCGCCGCACCGGGTGGTCGCCCAGCGGGGGACCACCTTCGGCCAGCGCCTGGTCAACGCTCACGAGGACGCCGACGCAGGCGCCGGGGTCGTCCAGATCGGCACGGACACCCCGCAGGCGACGACCGCCGACCTCATCGCGGTCGCGGACGGTCTGCAGTCCCACGAGGCCGTGCTCGGCCCCGCCGCCGACGGGGGCTGGTGGGCGCTCGGGGTCCGGTCGCCGCGCTGGGCTCGGCCCCTCAGCGACGTCGCGATGTCGCGATCCGACACCGGCGCCCGGACGTACGCGGCCCTGACGGCGGCCGGCGCCCGGGTCGGCGGCGCTCCGGTCCTCACTGACGTCGACACGTGGGAGGACGCGCTGGCCCTCGTACGCACCGCCCCGAGGAGCAGGGCCGGGCGCGTGATCGCCGAGCTCGTCGCTGGTGGGGTGTCATGACCCTCTCCGAGGAGCGCTCAGTGACGGTACGGCCGCCGATGTCGTCGGGGGCGGTCGTGGACGCCGCCTTCCGCGGGGCGGCGGTCGAGATGGTCACCGCTCGTGGGACGGTCCTCTCGCTCCCGGTCGCTCGGTGGCGGGGTGAGGCGACCGAGTCCGACCGGCAGCTGTTCGTCGACCGGTGTGACGGGCCGACCCTCGACGTGGGCTGCGGGCCCGGCCGGCTCGCCGGGGCGCTCGCCGGACGCGGGGTGCACGCGCTGGGTCTCGACATCTCCGCGGAGGCGGTTCGCCAGGCACGCGGGCGTGGGGCGGCCGCGGTGCGCGGGGACGTGTTCGGCAGCGTCCCCGCGGCAGGGAGATGGCGGCACGCCCTGCTGGCCGACGGCAACATCGGCATCGGCGGGGACCCCGTCCGGCTGCTTCGGCGCGTGAGCGAGCTGGTCGGAGCCGGGGGCAGCGTGCTGACCGAGGTCGAGTCACCCGGGGTCGGAGTCCGGAGCCACCACGTCCGTCTTCGTGCGGGTGGCCGCGAGAGCGCCCCGTTCGCCTGGGCGCGGGTCGGGGTCGACGGGATCGGCGCCGTGGCGCGCAGGGCGGGTCTGGTGTGGTGCGGTCTGCGCCTGCACGGGGGCCGGCGAGTCGCGGAGCTCGCGGTCGAGGAGTGAGCGGCCGCCGTCCCGCTGCTGGTGGTCAAGCTGGCCACCTGCGACGGCGATCGCCGCGGGAGATAGTGGGGACAAGGCCGCGACGCGGCTATCGACCACCGAGGAGTCACATGGATCTCAAGCAGCTGGCCAAGGAAACGTTCGACCGGATCGCGCACGGCGTCGCCGGAAGCACCGACCCCGCGATCCCCGGAGCACCGGGGCCGGAGCCCGCCAGTCTCGCTGAGCCCACGGAGCCGAGGCCACCGTTGCCGCCCAAGGCCGACCAGAGCGCCCCGGCGACCCGCACCGCCACCGGCGTGGAGACCGGCGCACCCGTGACCGCCCGGTCGCAGCAGGAGACCTACCTGACGACGTCGACCGGTGTCCGCCTTCGTGACACCGACCACTCCCTCAAGGCAGGGGAGCGGGGCCCGACGCTGCTCCAGGATCACCACCTGCGGGAGAAGATCACGCACTTCGACCACGAGCGCATCCCCGAGCGCGTGGTGCACGCCCGCGGTGCCGGCGCGCACGGCGTGTTCGTGGGCTACGGCACCGCCGACGCGGTGTGCAAGGCAGGGTTCCTGCGCGAGGGCGTCGAGACACCCACATTCGTACGCTTCTCGACCGTGCTCGGCTCGCGCGGCTCGGCGGACACGGTCCGTGACACGCGAGGCTTCGCGACCAAGTTCTACACCGACGAGGGCAACTTCGACCTCGTCGGCAACAACATCCCGGTGTTCTTCATCCAGGACGGCATCAAGTTCCCCGACGTCATCCACGCCGGCAAGCCGCACCCCGACCGGGAGATCCCCCAGGCGCAGAGCGCCCACGACACCTTCTGGGACTTCGTCTCGCTGCACACCGAGGCGCAGCACCACACCATGTGGAACATGTCCGACCGTGGCATCCCGCGCTCCTACCGGATGATGGAGGGCTTCGGGGTCCACACCTTCCGCGTGGAGAACGCGGCGGGGGAGACCTCGCTGGTGAAGTTCCACTGGAAGCCGCGCCTCGGCGTGCACTCGCTGACGTGGGAAGAGGCGCAGATGATCGGTGGCATCGACCCCGACTTCCACCGCCGTGACCTCTATGACGCGATCGAGGCCGGGGCGTACCCCGCCTGGGAGCTGGGCCTGCAGGTCTTCCCGGACAACCCCGAGCAGGTCTTCGAGGGGATCGACCTCCTCGATCCGACCAAGATCGTGCCCGAGGAGCTGGCGCCGGTGCAGCCGGTCGGCCTGATGGTGCTGACCGCGAACCCGACCAACTTCTTCGCCGAGACCGAGCAGGTCGCGTTCCACGTCGGCCACCTGGTGCCCGGCATCGACGCGACCGACGACCCGCTGGTGCAGGCGCGGCTGTTCTCGTACGTCGACACGCAGCTGACTCGGCTCGGTGGGCCGAACTTCAACCAGCTCCCCGTCAACCGGCCGCACACCGAGGTCAACGACATGTTCCGCGACGGCTTCCACCAGCACGCGGTGCACGCGGGCGTGGCGCCGTACAAGCCGAACTCGCTCGACGGCGGGTGTCCGTTCCACGCGGGTGCCGACGTCGACGGCTCGTTCGAGCACCTCGCGGTGCGGGTGGCCGAGGGCACCAAGGTCCGCGCCCAGCCTGCGTCGTACGACGACCACTACAGCCAGGTGCGGCTGTTCTGGAAGAGCATGACGCCGGTGGAGCAGGAGCACATCATCCGTGCCTACACCTTCGAGCTCGGCAAGTGCTACGAGCAGGCGATCAAGGAACGCCAGCTGCAGTGCCTGGCCAACATCGACCCGGTGCTCTGCCAGGAGGTCGCGACCGGCCTCGGGCTGCCGGCGCCGTCGCCGACGGTCGAGCTGATCGAGCCCGTCACGAGTCCTGCGCTGTCGCAGGTGGGCGAGCCGTGGCCGGCCGACGGCCGGATGGTCGGCATCGTGGTCGACCCCCAGGGTGACCTCTCCGGTGTCGAGGAGGTTCGTACGGCGATCTTCACGGCCGGCATGGTGCCGCTGGTGATCGCGCCGCACGGCGGGATGATCGGTGACGGCATCGCCGTGCAGCGTACGTTCGCGACCGCTCGGTCCGTGGAGTTCGACGCCGTCCTGGTCGCCGGAGCCCCGGTGCCGGCCCCGGACGCCCTGCCGAACCGCGACGAGAAGGCGGGCGCGGCCGACACGGTCACCATCGATCCGCGCGTCGTGCTGCTGGTCGAAGAGTGCTTCCGGCACGCGAAGGTCATCGGTGCCTGGGGCGCCGGTACGGCCGTGCTCGACGCCGCCGGCTACGTCGGCGGACCGGGCATCGTCCGGGGTGAGAGTGGCGCCGAGGTGCTCGGCCAGGTCCAGGAGGACATGGCTATGCACCGGGTGTGGGAGCGGTTCGCCGTCTCCGTCTGACCTGTCTGGACCCACGTCGGCCCCCGGCCGTGACGCTGAGCCGTGCTGCTCAGCACCTCACGGAGGGGGCCGACGTGTCGGTTCCGGGGGATCGGTGGCAAAGACATCCGCAGCGCGGTCGACACGCGACACTCGGCGTGTCGGTAGTCGCATCGAACACGTGTTCGGACTAGAGTCGTCCCCAGGTCGACGAGCAGGCCCGGACTCCACAGCACACGTGCGAGACGCACGAAGTGTCGGTGCCGGCCCCTAACGTCGTAGATGACCGGCGGATACGAGAGACAAGGGACCACGCTGATGGCTGCTGACCCGGGCAAGGGAGCACCGAAGGACCGCGACAAGGCACTCGACACGGCAATGGCCCAGATCGAGCGTTCGCACGGCAAGGGATCGGTGATGCGCCTCGGCGAGCGTGGCAAGATCCCGATCGAGGTCATCCCCACCGGGGCGACCTCGTTGGACATCGCCCTCGGCATCGGCGGGCTCCCGCGCGGCCGGATCGTCGAGATCTACGGCCCAGAGTCCTCCGGCAAGACGACCGTCGCCCTCCACGCGGTGGCCAACGCACAACGCGCCGGTGGCATCGCGGCGTTCATCGACGCGGAGCACGCGCTCGATCCCGACTACGCCAAGGCCCTCGGTGTCGACACCGACGCCCTCCTCGTGTCCCAGCCGGACTCCGGAGAGCAGGCGCTCGAGATCGCCGACATGCTGATCCGTTCCGGTGCGCTCGACATCATCGTCATCGACTCCGTCGCCGCTCTGGTGCCACGCGCCGAGATCGAGGGCGAGATGGGTGACAGCCACGTCGGTCTGCAGGCTCGACTGATGAGCCAGGCGCTGCGCAAGCTGACCGGCGCGCTCCATGGTGCCGGCACGACCGCGATCTTCATCAACCAGCTCCGCGAGAAGATCGGCGTCATGTTCGGCTCGCCCGAGACCACGACGGGCGGCAAGGCGCTCAAGTTCTACGCCTCGGTCCGTCTCGACGTGCGACGGATCGAGACGCTCAAGGACGGCACCGATATGGTCGGCAACCGCACCCGCTGCAAGGTCGTCAAGAACAAGATGGCCCCGCCGTTCAAGCAGGCCGAGTTCGACATCATGTACGGCCAGGGCATCAGCCGAGAGGGCAGCCTCCTCGACGTCGGCGTCGATGCAGGCTTCGTCCGCAAGGCCGGCGCTTGGTACACGTACGAGGGCGACCAGCTCGGCCAGGGCAAGGAAAACGCGCGCAGCTTCTTGCGTGACAACCCCGACCTCGCCAACGAGCTCGAGAAGCGGATCATGGAGCACCTCGGCATCGGAGCCACGGTGGACGAGCCGACCGACGCCGTGGCCGCTGACGCCGTGGTCGCCGGTGCGGCCGCGGGGACGCGTGCAGGTGCTGCGAGCAAGTCAGCCAAGGCCGGCAAGGCTGCGGTCGACTTCTGAGCATGGCGCGCACGCAGCGCTCGGGATCCTGGGGCCGCCGGGATCCCGAGCCGGACGCCGACCGGGACCTCGGTCCGGAGCCCGACCACGAGGCCGTGGCACGCAAGATCCTCCTGGACCGGTTGGCTGAGCGTCCGCGATCCCGAGCGGAGCTGGCCGCGCAGCTCGCGCGGCGCAACGTTCCTGACGAGATCGCCGAGAGGATGCTCGACCGGTTCGAGCAGGTCGGGCTCGTCGACGACGAGGAGTTCGCCCAGCTGTGGGTGCGCTCCCGGCAGCAGTCGCGTGGCCTCGCGGGACGGGCGTTGGCGCTCGAGCTCCGGCGCAAGGGGATCGACGACGAGATCGTGCGCGACACGATCGACACCCTCGACCCGGAGTCGGAGGAGGACGCCGCCCGTGCCGTCGTCCGCAAAAAACTCCGCTCCATGCGCAATCTCGACGAGCAGGTCAAGGTGCGACGACTTGTCGGTGCGCTCGGCCGCAAAGGCTATGGCCCCGGCATCGCCTACCGGATCGTCCGTGAGGAGGTCGGCGCGGCCGACGACTCGATGGAGGCCGAGGGCTGGCAGGACGGCCCCTGACACGTCGGACGGCCACCCGCCGACGTGTCAGCATGGAGCGGTGCGCACTGCCGTCGTCGGTGTATCGCTGGTCCTGCTCCTCGCCGCGTGCAGTGCGAGGGAGGCCGACGACGAACCGTCCTCGCCAAGCCCCGCGCCTGCGACCTCGAGCGGTCCGTCAGCGGGGAGCTCGTCGCCGGCGAAGCCTCCGGGAGTAGCCCCGAGGGATACCGGCTCGCCCGGTGGCCCGGGTGAGCCGGGCACGGACGCCCCGTCCCCGGGAGAGCCGCCGAAGCCGGACGCGCCGACGGCCGACGGATCGGCGATGCGGGCGGCCATCCGGCATCTCGCCGTCCGGGTCGGCCCGCGCGAAGCCACGAGTGCGGCCTTCCGCCAGGCAGCAGGCTGGTTCGGCGGGGAGATGCGGCGGCTTGGCTACACCGTGACGGAGGAATCGTTCGCCGTACCCGCTGGAGACTCGTGGGGGACGCCGGTGAGTGCGGGCGACTCCGTCAACGTGATCGCCGATCCGCCGGGCTTCGACGCCTCGCAGCCGCACCTGGTCGTCGGCGCCCATCTCGACACCATCGCGGTGTCGCCGGGGGCCGAGGACAACGCGTCCGGCGTGGCCGTCGTGCGTGAGCTCGCCCGCTTGGCGAGTGCGTACGGTACGAGGCTCCCCGTGCGGCTCGTCGCCTTCGGGGCCGAGGAGCCACGCGGTCCGGGTGACAGCCTGCACCACTTCGGGTCTCGGCACCGCGTCGCCGCGATGAGCGGCCCCGAACGCGCTGCGGTGCGGGCCATGGTCTCGCTCGACCGCGTGGGAGTCCGGGGTCGGACGGTGCCGGTCTGCGACGGCGGGACGAGCAACGGTCGCGTCGTCCGCTCGCTGGTCGCCGCGGCCGGCGGGATCCCGACGAGCACGTGCGAGGACCGCGCCAGCGACCACTGGTCGTACGAGAAGGCCGATGTCCCGGCCGCCCGGCTCGGAAGCATCCCGTATGCCGGATACCACTCCGCTGACGACCGCTCGGGCGTGGTGGACGATCGGCAGCTCCGCCGAGTCGCGACGATCGTCTGGCGCTGGATGCGATGAGGAGAGGTCAGGGCAGGGCGTAGGGACCGGTGCTGGTCTCCCACGCGGTCCTGAGGACGGTCTGCCCCCTCGCGCCCTGGACCGGGCGCGGCGTGAAGTCGTCGTCGATCACGTACGGCACCAGCTCGATGCCCTTGAGCTCGCCGTCCCACAGCACGAGCTCGAGGACCGCGCCCTCGCGGGTCCGCCGCTGGAAGTCCATGTCGAACACGAAGTTGCCGAGCGAGTGCACCACCAGCGTGTCACCGACCTGCTCGAGTCCTTGGAGCCAGTGCGGATGACCGCCCACCACGACGTCGGCGCCCGCCTGAGCGACCACGCGCGCGACGCGGCGCTGGGACGGCTCCGGCAGGTTGGTGTATTGAGTGCCCCAGTGGGTCAGCACGACCACCGTGTCGACCCGCGCGGCCAGCGAACGGGTCTGAGCCTCGAGTCGTGCCAGTCGTCGCTCGTCCATCGGTCCGGTGCGGGGAGGCATGTCCAGTCGGCTCGTGCCCGGGCTGGTTGCGGTGGCAGCGGGCGTCTCGCCGATCGAGTCGACGGCGAGGAACCCGACGGACGTGTCGCCCCGCTCGATGATCACCGGGCGCTCCGCCTCCGTGCGGTCACGACCGGCGCCGACGTACGGGAGGCCACTGGAGCGCAGTCGGGCGAAGGTGTCGAGCATGGCGCGCTCGCCGAAGTCGCCGAGGTGGTTGTTGGCGAGGCTGACGAGGTCGAACCCCGCCACCCGTAGGCCTCGTCGCACCGACGCATCGGCGCCGAAGGAGTCACCGCCCTGGGTGGGCGAGCCACGCCGTGACAACGTCGACTCCAGGTTCCCCACCGTGATGTCGGCACCCGCGAGGCGGCTTGCAAGCCGTCGGAACACGGCCGTGGGGTCGTCGGCCCGCCGGAGGAAGGACCCCACTCGTCGTCCGAGCATGATGTCACCCGTGATCGCGACGGTGACGACCTCGGGCTCGGGTGCGGGGGAGGCCTGCGGGGTCGTCAACGGATACGCCGCGGGGTGCCGGATCGGGTCCTTGCTCTCGACACGCACCGTGCGCACCGTCTCGTCGACGACGGACGCGGAGACGTAGCCGACGGCATCCGGGTCGAGGCGGACCGCAGCGACGACGGCGGCAGCATCGGCGAGACGGTCGGCCGCCGGGACGTCGGAGCGGTCGGTGACCAGTCGGAGCTCGGAGGGTGGGCCGGTGCTGAGGAGCCGTAGTGCGCCCTCGTGAGTGAGGACGCGCAGGGGAGAGTGGTGATGGGTGACGAAGACCGGCGCGGCACCGGTCTCGGCCCGGGGCGAGGGCGCGGCGGACGTCGGTCGGTCCCGAGTCGGCGACTGCGCCGGCTCCGGAGCAGGTCCGATCGTGCACCCGACGGCGAGCAGGAGCACTGAGAGGGTCGACGCGGTGCGTCCCATGTCCTGAGGGTACGGCGGCGTCGTACCCTCAGGGCCATGTCCGACGCCGGATCACGCGGGATCGCCTTCCGCGCCATGCGCGAGCCGGATCTGGCGATGCTGGTCGGCTGGAGGAGTGCCCCTCACGTGCTCGCGTGGTTCCGTGATCCGCCGAAGGACGTCGATGAGGCGCGCGCACGGTACGCCGAGCGGCTCGCCGGAGAGCACCCGACATGCATGTGGGTGGTCGAGGTCGAGGGTGAGCCGGTCGGCTATGTCCAGGACTTCCCGGTCGCCTCCGACGACGACCTGGCCGTTCGGGTGCAGCTGCCGGGGGCCGTCGGGTTCGACTACCTGATCGGGCGCCCGGACCTGATCGGCGCCGGGCTGGGCACGCGGATGGTCGCGGCATACCTGACGGACGTCCTGCTGGCGGCCTACCCCGATGCGAGGTGGTTCGTCGCGTGCCCGGATGCGCGCAACGCCGCGTCTCTCAGGGTGCTCGGCAAGCTCGGATTCGAGCAGCGTCAGTGGATCCAGATGCCGGGGGAGGACTACGCCGACATCGTCTGCCGCCTCGCTCGCGACGGTGTCCACCGATTGTTACCGACGAGTAACCAATCCTGCTAGGGTGCCACTCGTGAACTCGACCCTCGCGATGTACGAGCGCCTGACGACCCTGCCTCTCGGTGGCCGCCTGTTCGACCTGGCGTTCAGTCTGAAGGCCCCGTACTTCCGGACCGTCCGCCCACGGATCCGCCAGATGAGGCCGCACCGAGCAGAGCTCGTGCTCCCGAAGCGGTGGGCCGTCAAGAACCACATCGGCACGGTCCACGCGATCGCCGTCTGCAACGGCCTCGAGGCCGCGATGGGCCTGCTGGCCGAGGCCACGGTCCCCGACGGCTATCGGTGGCTGCCCAAGGGCATGGACGTCTCCTACCTGGCGAAGTCGACGTCCGACCTCGTCTGCGTCGCCGAGACGACCGCGGAGGACTGGGCGAAGGCCCCGGAGGTCGACGTGACCGTCCACGCCACGCGTGACGACGGCACGCGCGTCGTCGAGGGCACCATCCACCTCTGGGTCACCCCGACGCGATGACGAGCCAGATCAACGCTTTCAGCACGCTGTCCGTACGCCGGGTCGACGGCAGCCGTGAGCTGCACGAGTACGCCCGGATTCTCGGGCTGCGCGACGGCTACCTGTTCCTGGAGGACGGCGTGCTCACCGACCGGTCGGGCAACGGCATCCGTACGGCCCAGGTGCACGCGATCCCGCTCGGGGAGATCGCCGCCGTCGACGTGGAGACCCACGCCGACGACGACGAGAACAGCGAGACCACGATCGGGTTGGAGTCCGCGGGGATGCTCAACTTCGACGGCAGCGTCTACGTCCGCTGAGGGGGACAGTCAGTCAGCCCTCAGGCTTAGCCGCTGCTGGCGCCGCCGATGCCGGCGCCACCCTTCGTCGCAGTCTGACGTGCGGCCTCGACCTCGGCCATCGCGATCCGCTCCTGCTCGCCGAGCGCACCGACGGCGTCGACGTCGAGTCGACGACCGCCGCTGTATTTGCGCTCGACCCAGCGCCCGAGCCAGTCGAGCAGCAGGTTGATGATCAGGTAGATGACCAGCAGCACCAGCGCGGTCGCGAGGTAGTTGCCGAACTGTCGCCAGATCTCGCGGCCCACGGTCGTGAGGCCCGGAGCGAGGATGACGAACCCGAGCGAGGTGTCCTTCAGGGCGACGATGCACTGGCTGATGATCGACGGCAGCATGATCTTGACCGCCTGCGGCATGAGGACCGACCCCATGACCTGGTACTTGCGCATGCCGAGGGCGTAGGCGGCCTCCGCTTGTCCCTTGGGCACGGCGTTGATGCCGGCGCGGAAGACCTCGGCGAGGACCGAACCGTTGTAGAGCACGAGCCCGATCACGAGCGCGTGGAACGAACGGTCGAGCTGGAGCGAGTAGAGAGACCAGACGAAGATGATGAGGATCAGCAGCGGCACGGCGCGGAAGAACTCGACGACGAGCCAGCACGGCCAGCGGATGATGCGGTGGTCCGACAGCTTGCCGATCCCGAAGACCACCCCGAAGATGAGGGCGCCCAGGATTGCGAACACCGCGGACTTCAGTGTGTTGATCGCGCCCTGTCCGAGGAGCTCAAGGTACGCCGGGGTGACGAACGGCTCCCAGACCTCGTACTCGAGCTGATCGTTCTTGTAGAGCGTGTTGACGACCAGGAGCGCGAGGGCGATCAGAGCGATGACCGTGACGATGGCGATCGTCCGGTAGAGACGTCTGGCGCGAGGCCCTGGGGCGTCGTAGAGGACGGTGCTCTGGCTCATCGTTCTGCCCTCCAGCGACGCTCGAGCATGGCCGCCCCGAACGAGATCGTCTCGACGATGATGATGTAGCCGAGGGCGATGCCGATGAAGATCGTCCACCGCTCGGTGGCGTAGTCGTTGATGAGACCCTTCATCCGGAACGCGGCCTCGGCGATACCGAACGACATCGCGAGCGAGGTGTTCTTGGTGAGGGCGATGAAGACGCTGGCCAGCGGCGGGACCACGTTGCGGAAGGCCTGGGGAAGGACCACCTGGGTCATCGACTGGCCGAACGTGAAGCCGAGCGAGCGGGAGGCCTCGGCCTGACCGAGAGGGATGCCGTTGATGCCGGACCGTAGGGACTCGGCCACGAACGCACCGGTGTACAGGCCCATCGCGAGGATGATCTTCCAGTAGAAGCTCGGGTTGATCCCGAGCTGAGGAAGGCCGTAATAGGTGACCAGCAGCAGGACCAGCAGAGGGCTGTTGCGGAAGATCGCCACGTAGACCGCGCCCGTCCGGCGCAGGACCGGGACGGGACTGACCCGGAACATGGCGATGACGGTGCCGATCACGAGCGCAAGTGCGCCGGCGCCGGCGAGCAGCCGCAACGTCGTGAGAAAACCGTCGAGAATGATGTCCCAGTTCTCGGTCAAAGCGTCCACGGGTCACCTCCTCACGAGGTCAGGTGTTGAACAGGGCGGATCGGACACGACAGGTGGCGGGGCCCGCCCCCCCCCGGGCCCCCCCCCCCCCCCTCACGGGCCGGGGGGGGGAGGCGGCGTAGCGGGCCGGGCGGTGCCCCCCCA
>NZ_JAHWCI010000004.1 GCF_019550915.1 Mumia sp. zg.B17 | reverse complement strand
GGCCACCCCCCCCCGGGGCCGGGTGGTCCCCCGGGCGGATCGCACCCGCCTGGTGGCGGGACCGGCCGCAGCCGGTCCCGCCACCCTCGCGATCACGGGCAGGGGTCGAGAGTCGGCTTCTCGGGCAGGTCGATGCCACCCTTGCCGAGCGTGTCGTCGAACGCGTCCTCCCACTCGCCGTCCTCGAACGCACCCTCGAGGGTCGAGTTGATGAAGTCGCACATGCCGGCAGCGTCCTTGTTGTAGCCGATGCCGTAGCGCTCCTCGGAGAACGGCTCACCGACGACCTTGAGCTTGTCGGGGTCCTCGGCGGCGTAGCCCGCGAGGATCGCGCCGTCCGTCGTCACGGCGTCGACGGAGCCGGTCTTCAGCTGCTCGACGCACTCCGAGTAGGTGTCGAACCCGGCCGGTGTCGCGCCGAACTCCTCCTCCACGGTCTTGATCGACGTCGAGCCGGTCACGGAGCAGACCTTCTTGCCCGAGAGGTCGTCCGGCCCCTTGATCGAGTCGTCGTCGGCAGCGACGAGGAGCTGCTGGCCGGTCACGTAGTACGGGCCGGCCTGGCCGACGACCTGGCGGCGCTCGTCGGTGATCGAGTACGAGGCGATGACGAAGTCCACGGTGCTGTTCTGGAGGAACGGCTCGCGGTTGTCGGAGATCGTCTCGACCCACTCGATCTTGTCGGCGGGGATGCCGAGCTTCGCGGCGAGGATCTTGCCCATGTTCGGGTCGAAGCCGACCGGCGTGTCGGACGTGGCGGACTTGAAACCGATGCCCGGCTGATCGAACTTGACGCCGATCTTGACCGTGCCGGCGTCGGCGATCTCCTGCGTGCGGCTACCCGCGTCGAACGACGCGTCCTTGACGACCTCGGGGCTGAAGCCGCCGCCGTCGCCGCTGTCGCTGTCATCGTTGCCGGCGTCGCCACAGCCGGCGAGCGCGAGGGCTGCTGCCGCCGCGATGACGGCGAACTTGGTCCTACGGATCTTCATTGAATCTCCCTTTTTCGCGAGCGCCGCGGATGCGGCTCCGCCTTCGGTTCTGATGGAGCGTGCCGTTCGGTTCTGACGATGGAGTACGAGAGGGTCAGTGCTTGAGGATCTTGGCGAGGAAGTCCTTGGCACGGTCCGTCTGCGGGTTGTCGAAGAACTCCTGGGGAGTCTCCTCCTCGAGGATCTGGCCGTCGGACATGAAGACCACGCGGTCGGCGGCCGTCCGGGCGAAGCCCATCTCGTGCGTGACGACGATCATCGTCATGCCGCCCTTGGCGAGCGTGACCATGGTGTCGAGGACTTCCTTGATCATCTCGGGGTCCAGCGCGGAGGTCGGCTCGTCGAAGAGCATGACCTTGGGGTCCATGGCCAGGGCGCGGGCGATCGCGACGCGCTGCTGCTGGCCGCCGGAGAGCTGGGCGGGGTACTTGTTGGCCTGCGACTCCACGCCCACACGCGTGAGGAGCTCCATGGCGCGCTTCTCGGCGTCGCCCTTGGACTTCTTGCGAACCTTCACCGGTCCGAGCATCACGTTCTCGAGGACGGTCTTGTGCGCGAACAGGTTGAACGACTGGAAGACCATGCCGACATCGGCACGCAGCTGGGCGAGCTTGCGCCCCTCTGCGGGCAGCACCTCGCCGTCGATGGCGATCGTGCCCTCGTCGATGGGCTCGAGGCGGTTGATCGCGCGGCAGAGCGTGGACTTGCCCGAGCCGGACGGCCCGATGACGACGACGACCTCGCCCGGCTTCACGCGGAGATTGATGTCCTTGAGGACGTGGAGGTCCCCGAACCACTTCTGAACGTCGTCCATGGCGACCATGTGGGCGGCCGTCGCGGTCGAGCTGGTCGAGCCCGTCGGCGCAGGCGTGACCGAGTCGTACGAGTCATCGGACATGTGGGACAACGTAGGTGCCCGTACGGGTATGCACCAAACCGGCGTGACTCGGGACGGCAGGTTGTTGTGAGAACGTGACCGCGCTGGACGGCCCTCGCGGCCGTTCTGCCCCGGGTGGGTGACCCGAGCCACGGCCGTGCTGCCCCCGTACTCTGGGAGGGCTATGACGAAGACGTACGAAGTGCGCACCTACGGGTGCCAGATGAACGTGCACGACTCCGAGCGCCTGTCGGGGCTGCTCGAGGACGCCGGATATGCCGCGGCACCCGAGGGTGCGGCCAAGCCCGCAGACGTGGTCGTGTTCAACACCTGCGCCGTCCGGGAGAACGCCGACAACCGCCTGTACGGCTCGCTCGGTCACATCGCCAGCATCAAACGTGAGAACCCGGGCATGCAGATCGCGGTGGGCGGCTGCCTGGCCCAGAAGGACCGCGACACGATCACCCGGCGGGCGCCGTACGTCGACGTCGTCTTCGGCACCCACAACATCGGCTCCCTGCCGGCGCTGCTCGACCGCGCCCGAGTGCAGGAGGAGAGCCAGGTGGAGATCCTCGAGTCGCTCGAGGTCTTCCCGTCGACGCTCCCGACCAAGCGCGAGTCGGCGTTCGCCGCCTGGGTCTCGATCAGCGTCGGGTGCAACAACACCTGCACGTTCTGCATCGTCCCCAGCCTGCGCGGCAAGGAGAAGGACCGCCGCCCCGGCGAGATCCTCGCCGAGATCGAGGCGCTCGTCGCCGACGGCGTGGTCGAGGTGACCCTCCTGGGTCAGAACGTGAACTCGTACGGCGTCGAGTTCGGTGACAAGCTCGCGTTCGGCAAGCTGCTGCGGGCCTGCGGGGAGATCGAGGGCCTGGAGCGAGTGCGGTTCACCTCGCCGCACCCGGCCGCCTTCTCGGACGACGTCATCGCAGCCATGGCCGAGACGCCCAACGTGATGCCGCAGCTCCACATGCCGTTGCAGTCCGGGTCGGACCGTGTCCTCAAGGCGATGCGCCGCTCCTACCGCAAGGACCGCTACCTCGGCATCATCGACCGCGTGCGCGCCGCGATGCCGGACGCCGCGATCACGACCGACATCATCATCGGCTTCCCCGGTGAGACCGAGGAGGACTTTCTCGAGACCATGGACGTCGCGCGCCAGGCGCGGTTCACGTCGGCGTACACCTTCCAGTACTCCCCGCGGCCCGGCACGCCGGCCGCGACCATGGACGAGCAGCTGCCGAAGGCGGTCGTCCAGGACCGGTACGACCGCCTGGTGGCGCTCGTCAACGACATCTCGTGGCAGGAGAACACCGCGCTCGTCGGGTCGACCGTCGAGCTGCTCGTCGCCGACACGAGCGCTGGCAAGGGTGGCAAGAAGGACGAGGCGACTCGCCGGCTCACGGGTCGGGCTCGGGACAACCGGCTGGTGCACTTCGCGCGGCCGGACGGTGTCGACGTGCGGCCGGGCGACATGGTCACGACCGTGATCACCAGCGCGGCTCCCCACCACCTGATGGCCGACGGCGCCCCGCTCGCGGTGCGGCGTACGCCCGCCGGCGACGCCTGGGCGGCCCGCAACACGCCGACACCGGTCGGCGTCGGGCTCGGGATGCCCTCGATCGGCGCACCGGCCCCCCTGCCGGTCGCCGACGGCCCCGCCTGCGCCTCCTGACGCCGCGCTACCGACGGCGCCGTCAGGGCCGTGGATCGCCCGGCCGCCTCCGGTTGGTCGGGTCGCCGTCGAGCTTGTCGAGGCCGTCCTTGAGCGCGTCAGCGCCCTTGTCGATCTTGTCGCCGTGCTTGCTCCCGGCCTTGCCGCGGGCGAGGTCGGCGGCCTTGTCGATCCCCTTGTCGATCTTGTCGCCGTGCTCGTTGAGCAGGTTCTTGGCCTTGCCCCTCAGGCGGGCGTTCTTCGTGAACTTGTCGAGCAGTCCCATGGGTCCTCCCGGACGACGGTGTGGTGGGTGATCTCAGGCATCCAGGATCTCAGCAAGGGCGGAGGTCAGCGCGTCACATGGGAGGTCAGCGTCATGATCGGAGGGACGTCGCCGCGCAGGTAGGCCTCGATCACGACCTCCTCGTGCACGACACCCGGCTGGGGCAGGTCGCGCAGGCTGAACCATCGCTGGTCGACGGCCTTGTCGGTCTCGGCGATGCGCGGGTCGCCGTCCCAGCGGCGGGCGATCCAGAAGAAGTCGACCCGCTGCTCCACCGGCGGGCCACCTGGCATCCAGCGGTGGATCGTGGTGAGCGGCTGGAGCGTCTCGGGATCGACCGTGGCGCCGGTCTCCTCGTTGACCTCGCGGGCGGCAGCCGTCCGTGCGGACTCGTCCGCATCGACGTGGCCCGCGATCATCGCCCAGTGCCCGTCGCGGTAGCCGGTGTTCTGGCGCAGGTGGAGCAGGATCTCCTCGTCACCGATCGGGCCGCGCAGCATCAGGACGTAGGAGGCAGGGACCAGGGCATGGCTCATGCCGAGCACTCTAGGCCGCGCCGCTGACGAGGAGGTTAGCCTCGGGAGCGTGCCCGTCTCCGTCGCCGTGGTCCCGCAGACCCCACTTCTCGTGCCCGAGATCGCCGCGGGTGCGGCGGGGGAGCTGGAGACCCTGCGGTCGTACGCGATCGACGCGGTCCGAGAGGTCACCTCCGACGCCGACCGTGTCCTCGTGCTCGCGCCGGGACCGGCCGACGCCCGCTTCGACGACGTGGCGGCGGACTTCACGCCGTATGGGTACGGGGAGCGCTCGAGCGACGCCACCGGCACAGGCGCCGGCGTGCGGCCCGGGTCGGCGCTCCCGCTGGGCGCATGGCTCCTCGACGCCGTCGGCACGACCGTCCCGCGTGTCTTCGCCGAGACCAGCGGCGAGGCGGTCGATCTCCCCGTCAACGGACGTACGGCCCTGGTGGTCCTCGCCGACGGAAGCGCGAAGCGCGACAAGACCGCGCCGGGATACGTCGACGTCCGTGCTCTGGCGTTCGACGCGGTGATCGGTACGGCGCTGGCCAGCGCCGACCTCGACGCCCTCGGCGCGCTCGATCCCGCCCTCGCGGCCGACCTGTGGGCGAGCGGTGTCCCGGCTTTTCGGGCTCTGGCTGCGACGGTGCGGGTGGATGGTGGTGACGAGATCGCGGCGCAGCTGACCTACGACGGTTCGCCCTACGGCGTCGCCTACTGGGTCGCCGTCTGGCGCGGGTAGCCAGGGCTGCGGGTGCCGGCCCGGCACGCACGGAGCCCCCGGCGCCGCAGCGCCAGGGGCTCCGTCCTGCTGTCGTCCGGCCCTCCTACCTCCTCCTGTAGACCCGGATCGTCTTCGACTTGCTGGCGCGCTTGGCGGTCGACGAGCCCCGGTAGGTCACCGTGATCCGCTTCCTACCGGCCGCGAGCCGCTTGATCCGCTTGTTGGCCCGGCCTCGGGCGTTGAGAGTGCCGCGTCCGACGACCCGCTTGCCTCGCTTGATCACGTACTTGCCGCGCGCGGCCTTTCCGCCTGACACGACCCGGAACGAGACCCTCGCCCGAGTGGCGGTCGTCACTCGCTTCGGCTTGACCTTCAGGGCGGTGATCCTCGAGGCGGTCTTCGGTGCCGGTGTCACCGTCACGAAGACTTGTGCTGAGGCCTCGCCGCCGTGACCGTCGTTGACCGTGTAGCGGAAGGACGTCTTACCTGTGAACCCGCGCTTGGGTGTGAACCGGACCGCCGAGCCGTTGCCGATCGGTGTCACGGTGTTCCCCTTCAGGTCCGAGTAGGTGTAGGACAGGGCGTCCCCGTCCGGATCGCTCGCCCTCAGGTTGATGATGACCGAGCGTCCCTGCCTCACCTTCACGCCCGTGACGTTCTGGGCCGTCGGACGGCGGTTGCTGAAGTTGACGTTGAGCGTCTTCTGCAGCGGTGTGTCGGCCGACGAGCGGCCCACGTGGACGGTGTAGTTACCGTCTGCCGTCGCCCACTCTCCGTCCGCCCACTTCCTCAGATCGTCCGCGTCGTCCGGGACGAAGTAGGAGAACGGGTGGTTGGAGGCGTTGGAGTCGATCAGCACCGACACCTTCTTGCTCTGGCCGGCAGCGAGGTCGATCTTGTCGAACCCCACGAGCCGCTTCGACGGCTCGCCCGACTGCCGCGGAAGCGTGAGGTAGACCTGCGGGACCTCCTTGCCGGCACGCTTGCCGGTGTTGGTGACCGTGAAGTCGGCCCTCAGCGCGGTGTGTCCGTTGCCGCCTCCCACCTCGGTGACCTTCAGGTCCTTGTAGTCGAAGGTCGTGTAGGAGAGTCCGTATCCGAACGGGAAGTACGGCTCGGTCCCGGTCGCCTGGTACCACCGGTAGCCCATCTTGAGGCCTTCGGTGTAGCGGACGACGCGTTGCGGTTTTGGTCCCGAGACGGTGCACGGCGGCTGCTCCGCCGGATCGATGCACTGCGGGTCGCGCCCGTAGCCGCCGGGTGTGCCCGTGTTCTCCTCGAAGCCGTTGTACTGCTCCGTGGTCTCGTAGGCGGCCTCGTGGTCGGTCTTCCCGATCGTGAGCGGCAGCTTGCCGGAGAAGTTCGTGTCGCCGAACAGGGCGTCGGCAACGACCTGGCCGTCCCACTCGCCCGGATACCACGCCTGCACCATCGTGTCGACGTCGTCGATCCACGGCATGTTGACCTGGCCCTGCGTCTTCATGACGACGATCGTGTTCGGGTTGGCAGCCAGGACCCGCGGGATGAGCTCCTGCTGGTTGGTGCCGGTGATCGTCGGCAGATCGAGGTTCGGAGTCTCGTTCGGCGCGCCCGCGGCGGTGCTGTTCGGGTTCTCCTCGGGCCAGTAGGCGTTCTTGTCCCAGGTCTCTCGCGCCACGTCACCGACCATGAGGATGGTGACGTCGGCGTTGCGGGCCGCCCTCTCCGCGCTGGCGATGTTGGTCCCCGTGTTGAGGGTCACCGTGGCGTCGGAGTTCTTGCTGTCGAGCACGTTCTGCAGACCCTGGACGGGTGTCACCTGGAACGGCTCGTTGACCGTGATGTTCTGGGACCGGTTGCCGCTGCGCGGCGGCAGCGAGGCCTCGCGGGCGAACCACTGCGGACCGATCACGGCGATCGACTCCACCGCACCGGCGTTGAGAGGCAGGATGTTCTTCTGGTTGCGGAGAAGGACGAGTCCCTCGGCGCCTGCCTGCTTGGCGACCTGGGCGTGGGCACCGGTTGGTGCCATGAGCGGATCGATCTTGTCCCACTGGAACGACGTCAACGGGTTGTCGAAGTTGCCGAACTCGAACATCTTGATGTAGCGAGGACGCAGCAGGCCGTCGATGTCTGCCTCGGTGATCACACCCGAGTTGATGTACTGCTTGAGGATCTCCGGCTTGTACCACTCGGGCGACTCGTCGAGCTCGACGTCCACGCCGGCCCTGAGCGCGCCCAGAGTGCTCTGCTGAGCGCGCCGGTCGGAGAAGACGTAGCCGTCGAAGCCCCAGCGCTGACGCAGCGTCTGCTGAAGGAGCGGTGAGCTGCTGCAGTTGTAGGTGTAGTTCAGGTCCGGATAGGCGCACATCACGGACGACACGTCGGCGTCCTTGACGGCCATCTCGAACGGCAGCAGATAGATCTCGTGCAGGGCACGAGAGGGCACCCGGTTGGCCGACGTCCAGCGCTCGAACTGGTACTCCGAGTCGTTGGCGACGAAGTGCTTCGCCGTGGCCTGGCTGACGCCGCGGGCCTGGATCCCCTTGATGATCTCACTCGACATCACGCCGGTGAGGTACGGATCCTCGCTGAAGTACTCGTTGTTCCGCCCGCCGTACGGGGTGCGGATCATGTTCATGCCAGGTCCCCACAGGACCTGGTCGGCCCACGCCTCGAGCTCGACGTCGAGCACGTTGCCCCAGTCGCCCATGAGGTCGCGGTTGAACGTCGCCGCAGACGAGACCTGGGCGGGGAGTGCCGTTGCAGTCGGCTCGGGGAGGCAGTCGCCGCCTCGGATGCCCGTGCCGCCGTTGGCCTGCCGGAAGGTCGGGATGTCGAGCGACGGGATGCCCTCGATGTGACGGCCGATGATGGTGAAGTTGCAGTCGTTCCGGTCCGTGGGGCTGTCTTCGGGATCCCCGTCCGGATCCAGGTCCTCGTTGTAGAACGGCTGGTTGTAGATCTGCTGAAGCTTCTGGTCCAGGGTCATCGCGCCGATCAGCAGGTCGGCCCGCCGCTCCGGTGTGAGACTCGTGTTCATCCACGGCAGGTCTTCTTGTGCCTGCGTGATGGAAGGTATGAAGACTACCGAGGCGGCGACGAGGCCGGCCGCGGCAGCGTACGTGATCATTCGTCGAAACATGCGAGTGAACCCCCGACTTCGATGCCTGCCCCGAGATCCCATCCAGTCAAAGACCGGATCAAGCAGGAACAAACTGGGACATTTACCCCATCAGAACACCCGGTTGTCGAACGTGCATCTCTCGCTCGTCGTGAGGAGGCCGCGAGGCCGCAGGTCACCCCACGGCAGAGGGGCCGTCGGGGTCCTGGCCCTTGTCCAGCTTGTGGATCTGCTCCTTCGCGGCGGCGTGGGCCTTGTCGATCTTGTCGTCGTACGTGCCCTTGGTCAGGTCCTTGGCCATGTCCCGCACCTTCTCGAGCGCGCTGTCGATCGTGTCGCCGTTCTCGGTGACGAGGATGCTCGCCCGCTCCTTCATCTCGCGGGCCAGGTCCGCGCTGGAGTCCTTGAACCTCTCGAAGGCCTCGTCGAACGTGCTCATGCCGATCTCTCCCTGTCATGGGTCGGTGCGTACTGGGTGCTGGACACTCTCGAATCTACGTCAGAATGGTCGCCGTGAGCTCTCCAGTGGTCGCCGTCGTGGGGCCGACCGCCGCCGGGAAGTCCGATCTCGCCGTCGCGCTGGCGCAGCGCATCGGCGGCGAGATCGTCAACGTCGACGCCTACCAGGTCTATCGCGGCATGGACGTCGGTACGGCGAAGCTCCCCGCCGCCGAGCGCGGCGGCGTCCCGCACCACCTTCTCGACGTCCTCGACGTGACGGCACCGGCGACGGTCGCGGAGTTCCAGACCTGGGCGCGCGAGGCGATCGAGGACGTCCGGGCACGCGGCGGCGTGGCGGTGCTCGTCGGCGGCTCGGCGCTGTACGTGCGCGCCGTCGTCGATGCGTTCGAGTTCCCCGGGACCGACGAGGGCGTCCGGGCACGTCTCGAGGAGGAGCTGCAGACCCAGGGGCCGGAGGCGATGCACCGGCGTCTCGCGGGGGTCGACCCTGAGGCGGCGCGATCGATCCTCGCGTCCAACGGACGCCGGATCGTCCGAGCGCTCGAGGTCGTGGAGATCACCGGACGGCCGTTCGCCGCGTCGCTGCCCGCCCACACGGCGTTCTACGACGACCTCCGACTCATCGGGATCGATGTGCCGCGCGACGTGCTCGACGACCGGATCGCCCGACGGGTCGACCGCATGTGGGAGGACGGCCTCGTCGAGGAGGTGCGGTCGCTCACCGAGCGCGGTCTGCGCGAGGGACGGACGGCGAGCCGTGCGCTCGGCTACTCGCAGGTGCTGGCCTACCTCGACGGCACGATGACCGAGGACGAGGCACGCGAGGCGACCGTCCGTGGGACACGCAAGTTCGCGCGGAAGCAGGACTCGTGGTTCCGCAAGGACCCGCGCATCGTGTGGCTCCCGTACGACGCCCCCGACCTGCTGGAACGAGCCGTACGGGTGGTGGACGGCTCAGCCGGCGTGGCGTGACTCGAGCCTGCGGCGCAGCCGGCCGAGCGCGATCCCGTACGAGATGCGAAGGACCGGGGAGGCCAGTCGCCAGACCACCCCGGCGACCGCGCCGCCGGGCACCCTGACGCGCTCCTCCCACGAGAACAGGGTGCCGCCGTCGTCGGTGGGCTCGCAGGTGAACAGCCCGGTGCCGGAGATGAGTCGACCGGTGTGCGCGACCTCGCAGACCCGCGGCGGGTCGGACCGTACGACGTGCATCGTGTCGGTGACCCGCACCGGGCCGACCCCGGTCACCGCGACGATCTGATCACCCACGACCCGGACGGTCGTCGCGGGGATCCACTCGCCCTGCAGCTCCCAGTCGGTGACGTAGTCCCAGGTCGTCTGCTGCGGCACGCCGACCCGTACCGCGCCGGTCACCACCCCGACGTGCGGGGTCGCGACCACGGGGCGAGCTCGGCGGGTGGTCATCGCGCCACGGCCTCCGAGCGCCAGCCGGCGTAGCCGAGGACGATGAGTCGCATCTGGCGCCGAGCCTCGGACTCGATCTCCTCCATGAGGTCCGGCTCGTCGGGCGACTCGATGACCTGCTCCGCGGTCGACACCATGATGTTGACGAACAGCCGGGACGCCGTCCGGACGTCGCCCTCGGCCCAGGTGTCGAGCTGAGGGAAGGTCCGGAGCACCCCCGCCAGGTCGCGGACGTAGCTGTGGAGCTCGGTGCGGATGCGACTGCGGACCGCAGGGACCCCGCCGAAGCGCTCCCGCGCGACGAAGGCGAAGTGCGGACGGTGGGCGCGGACCTGCGACACGATGATCGCGGCCGACGCGGCGATCACGTCGGAGTAGGTCTCCGGATCCTGGCGGGCCTGGCGCATCATGCCGCGCAGCGTCCCGAACGACTGGTCGACGAGCGCCAGCCCGAGCTCCTCCATGCTGGCGAAGTGGCGGTAGAAGGCGGTCGGGACCACGCCGGCGCGCCGGGCGACCTGGCGCAGGCTCACGCCGGCGAACCCGTGCTCGTCGGTCAGATCGAGCGCCGCGTCCAGAAGTGCCTGCCGCGTGCGTTCCTTCTGCTCGTGGCGCGGCACTGCATCCTCGGAGTCTTGCACCGGGGAACCCTACCGCGGCGGCCGCATCGCGACCGCGCAGAGGAGGAGCTCCTCGTCCGCGAGGAGGAGACGGTGGGGTCCTGGAGGACGATGCGCGTCCGCATACCCAGGGCAGAGGCTGGCGGGTATGAGCGGGGCCGAACGTGCCCTGCGGGTGGAGGGTGAGCTGATGCCGCGTCGGTTGTGGGTGCTCGGACTCGGGCTGGGGTTGGTGATGACGATGCTGGGAGCCGGTTCAGCGTCGGCCGCGCCGAAGAAGCGTCCGGATCTGGTGGTGTCGGCGGTGTCGGTGTCGCCGGGGAAGGTGGTCGCCGGTGGTGTGCTGAAGGTCAGTGACACGACGCGTAACAAGGGCCGTAAGAAGGCGAAGCGGTCGGTGACGCGGTACGCGCTGTCGGCGAACAAGAAGTGGGACAAGAAGGACGTCGTCCTCGGGAGTCGTGCGGTCAAGGTGCTGAAGCCGGGCAAGAAGCACGCGGTGAAGGCACGCTCGGTGCGGGTGGCGGCGGCGACCAGGCCGGGTACGTACTGGCTGCTGGCGTGCGCGGATGCGAAGAAGAAGGTGCGTGAGTCCAACGAGCGCAACAACTGCCGGGTGGCCAAGCGACGCGTCACCGTCACCAGGCGCAACGCTGCCGCTCCCCCCGACGATGCGGTCAAGGTCAAGGTCAACGTTCGTGGACACGTCGACTGGAAGGATCGCACTCGTCTTTCGGTAGGGAGCGTCACCACAGAGATCGACAGTGCAGCCACGTTCGACTTCAACGTGCCCGCGGAGCTGACATATCTCCAGGGCAGGCCGTTCTATCTCGAGGTGACGTGGGACAAGGGGACCGTGTCAGGCAGGACGGTCTACAAACGGGTCAACAACGACGCCTGCCGGGTCACGTCGACGGCAGATCAACGGGTCACAGGGGAACCAGCGCTCTTGAGTCAGGCCCTTGTCCACCTCCCCGTCCCTGGTCGACCGTCGCTCTTCGGCCAGTTCTCCTTGAACTTCGTCGCCCAGTCGACCACCCCCGTGACCGCGGTCGACTGCCGCGGAGAAACCTGGGCCCAGAGCCCCATGCGCTTCGCGATCGTCGACACCCCCGACGAGCTTGCGAGCGTCTCGGCCAACGCCGACCTGAGCCGGATCGTCCTCAAGGGCGGCGGAGCACCCCGGACTCACCCGGGTCGTACCTGGGAAGCCACGGTCACCCTCGACATCACCCACCCGCGGTAGCGGCAACGACCGTGATCGAGCCGACCCGTCGGCGCTGAGCTCTGCCGGCGTGGGCGAAGGTCGTCACCCCTCTAGACTCGGGGGGTGACGACCTTCGCGTGGCTCAAGGGCCACGGCACCGAGAACGACTTCGTGATCCTTCCCGACCCCGACGGGACGGTGCACGGGGATCTCGACGCGACCTTCGTGGCCGCGCTGTGCGACCGCCGGCGGGGGATCGGCGCCGACGGCGTCCTGCGCGCCGTACGCGCAGCGCCGGGCGAGGGTGCCGAGTGGTTCATGGACTACCGCAACGCGGACGGGTCGATCGCCGAGATGTGCGGCAACGGCGTACGGGTCTTCGCGCGCTACCTGGCCCTGGAAGGGCTCGTCGACTCGTCCGTCCCTGTGCCGGTGGCAACCCGGGACGGCATCAAGGTCGTGACCTACGACGGCGTCGCCATCGCCGTCGACATGGGTGTCCCGCGTCTGCAGGGGGAGTCCAAGGTCGTCGCTGAGGGGACCGCCCGCGCCGCCCGTCAGGTCGACGTCGGCAACCCGCACGCCGTCGCCTTCGTCGACGACCTCGGTCAGGCGGGCACGCTTCTGGTCGAGCCGGAGTACGACCCGGCGGTCTTCCCCGAGGGTGTCAACATCGAGTTCGTCGCGCGGCGAGGCCCGCGTCATGTGGCGATGCGGGTGCACGAGCGGGGTGCGGGCGAGACCCGCTCGTGCGGCACGGGGGCGGTCGCGGCGGCTCTGGCGACGGCAGCGACGGACGGGGCCGATCCCGCCGACGGCGGCGACGTCACCTACCGGGTCGACGTGCCGGGCGGCACGCTCCACGTGACCTGGAAAGCCGACGGGCACGCCGTACTCGCCGGACCGGCCGTCATAATTGCTCGCGGTGATCTCACCTGGCTGGGATGATCGAGGCCACCGCCGACGTTGCAAGGATCAGATGACTGCACAGAACGAAAACCCCACTGACCAGTTCGCCGACACCGCTACCGACGTGCCGTCGGTGGACTCTGTCGATCCGGTGGAGCGCTTCGAGCCCATCGACCTCGACACCCACGACGGTGACCAGCTCGACCTGGCCGACCGCAACTCGCTGAGACGCGTCGCCGGCCTGTCGACCGAACTCGAGGACATCTCCGAGGTCGAGTACCGCCAGCTGCGGCTCGAGCGGGTCGTTCTCGTCGGCGTATGGACAGACGGCTCGGCCACCGATGCCGAGAACTCTCTCGCCGAGCTCAAGCTGCTGGCCGAGACCGCCGGCTCCGAGGTGCTCGACGCCATGGTCCAGCGCCGTCAGCGGCCTGATCCGGCGACGTACGTCGGCCGAGGCAAGGTCGAGGAGCTCGCCGAGATCGTCCAGGCGACCGGCGCCGACACC
Organism: Mumia sp. zg.B17; assembly: GCF_019550915.1. Classification (GTDB taxonomy): domain Bacteria; phylum Actinomycetota; class Actinomycetes; order Propionibacteriales; family Nocardioidaceae; genus Mumia. The sequence continues at coordinate 102,888 of NZ_JAHWCI010000004.1, read as the reverse complement.
GTGATCTGCGACGGAGAGCTCGCACCCAGTCAGCTGCGCAACCTCGAGGACCGGACCAAGGTCAAGGTCGTCGACCGTACGGCGTTGATCCTCGACATCTTCGCCCAGCACGCCAAGTCCCGCGAGGGTCGCGCTCAGGTGGAGCTCGCGCAGCTCCAGTACATGAAGCAGCGCCTCCGCGGCTGGGGCGGCAACCTGTCTCGTCAGGCCGGCGGCCGCGTCGGTGGCGACGGTGGCGGCATCGGGTCGCGCGGTCCCGGTGAGACCAAGATCGAGACCGATCGCCGTCGCATCAACGACCGGATCGCCAAGCTGCGGCGCGAGCTGACCGAGATGCGCAAGACCCGTGACACCAAGCGCGCGACGCGCCAGCGCAACAAGGTGCCCGGTGTCGTGATCGCGGGATACACCAACGCCGGCAAGTCGAGCCTGCTCAACCGGCTCACGCGCGCCGGGGTCCTGGTCGAGGACGCGCTGTTCGCGACCCTGGACCCGACCACCCGGCGTACGGAGACCTCCGACGGACGCGAGTACACACTCTCCGACACCGTCGGCTTCGTCCGGCACCTTCCTCACCAGCTCGTCGAGGCCTTCCGTTCGACGCTGGAGGAGGTCGCCGACGCCGACCTGGTCTTGCACGTGGTCGACGGCTCGCACCCCGACCCGGAGGGCCAGATCACGGCGGTGCGCGAGGTGTTCGCCGAGATCGGCGCGCTGGACGTGCCGGAGATCATCGTGATCAACAAGGCCGACGCGGCCGACCCGATGGTCGTGTCGCGCCTGCTGGCCCGCGAGCCGCACGCCGTCGTGGTGTCGGCCCGCACCGGCGAGGGCATCGGCGAGCTGCTGTCCGCGGTCGAGGCCGACCTCCCTCAGCCGGCGGTCAAGATCGACGTGGTCCTCCCGTACGACCGGGGCGACCTGCTCAACCAGATCCACCTCCACGGTGAGATCGACACGCTCGAGCACACCGCCCACGGCACTCACGTCGTCGCCCGGGTGCACGACGAGCTCGCGGGCGCCGTCGCCGAGTACGCCTGAGGGGCCCTTCGCCTGACGGGTCGTTCGCCTGACGCCTGACGCGACTGTGCGCTGAGCACCTCGGTCCCCTCCAGGATCGGTGCCCAGCGCACAGCCAGTCTTGCGGGAGGTCAGCTCCCCGGGATGCCCGACTCCGGCGGCGTGCCGACGTCTCCGGTGAACTCCTCGATCTCCGCGTCACCGACGTCGGTCTGGAGGACCGGCGTCTTGTCGGCGGTCGTGCCGTCGGCCTGGATCTGGACCAGCTTCAGGCCACCGATGCCCGCGTGACGGTCCTCGGAGTAGCGGAACGGCACGTAGTTGGGGCCACTCAGCTTGGAGCCGTCCTGCTCGAACGTCTCGACGATCGACTCACGGCTCAGGTCGTCGCCCGCGCGGTTCAGCGCGTCGACGAGCGTGAACGCCTGCGACATGCCGTACACCTTGTAGTTGGTCAGCGGCGAGCCGTCTCCGTACTCGTCCCAGACCTTCTGCCAGAGCTTGGTCCACTCGTTGTCCGGCTCGGAGGCCTGCGGCATGTACGTCGTCGTGTAGACGCCGGCGAGCGGGCTGCTGCCCTTGATCGCGCCCTTGGAGAACTCCTCCAGGAGCGACCCGACGAGACCCGAGTCCGAGCCGACGTTGGTGTAGAACCAGGTCGGCTTGTAGTTGAGCTTCATCGAGACGAGCTGCGAGAGAGCGGTGTACGAGGGCACGTTGAAGCCCACGACCACGTCGGCGCCGGACTTCTGGAGCTCGGCGATCTGCGGACCGACGTCGGTGTTGCCGGGGACGTACGTGACCTTGGAGACGATCTGGTCGGCGATGTACTGCTCGAGACCGCGGGTGCCGTCCTCGCCGAGCTCGTCGTCCTGACCGAAGACACCGACCTTGGCGTCGGGCAGGTTCTCGGCGATGTACTGGCCGATCACCTTGCCCTCCGACTCGTAGTCGGGCTGCCAGCCGAAGGTCATCGGCTTCTCCTTCGGGTCGTCCCACAGGAGGGAGCCGGAGGAGACGGTCAGGTCGGGGACGCCCTCGGCGTTGAGGAAGTTGGTCACCGCCTGGTGGGTGGGGGTGCCCAGACCGGCGACGATCGCGAACACCTCGTCCTTGAGCACGAGCTCGTTGACGACCTCGGACGTCTTGGCAGGGTTGTAGCCGTCGTCCTTCGCGATGAACTCGATGTCGCGGCCGCTGACACCTCCGTTGGCGTTGACGAAGTCGTAGTACGCCTTGTGGCCGAGCGGGATCTCGCTGTAGCCGGGTGCTGCGACACCCGTGAGCGGGAAGTGGCCGCCGATCTTGATCGAGTCCTCGGTCAGACCGGGATCATTCGAGTCGCCGCCGTCTCCGCCGCCGCCGCACGCAGCGACGACCAGTGCGGAGGCAGCCAGCGCGGCTCCGAGTACGAGCCGGCGACTCCGGCGCGCCGATGTGGGCTGATGAGCCATGGATCTCATCCCTTCTGGGTGGGTGTTGCAGGGTTGGGACGGCGCAGTCGTGCACGCCGCCATGCCGTCGAGAGAGTCCCCATCACTCCTCCAGGTGCGAGGAGCATCACGAGGATGAGGACGATGCCGTAGATCAGGGGTGACATCTGTGCGGCCTGGGTGTCCGACAGGCCCGAGCCGGTCGACAGCGAGGTCACCCACGGAGGAAGGAACACCAGCACCGCGGCGCCGATGAACGCGCCGGTGATGCTGCCGAGACCGCCGATCACCGCGGCAGTGAGCACCGAGAGCGAGAGGACGATCGTGAACGCGCTCGGCGCGGCGAGCCGGACGACGATCGCCATCACGGCGCCGGCCAGGCCGGCGTACGCGGCGCTGATGACGAACGCCTGCACCCGGGTACGGCCGAGGTTGATGCCGGCGATCTCTGCGGCGACCTCCTGGTCACGAACGGCACGCCAGTGGCGTCCGATCTTGGACCGGCGGAGGTTGAGTGCGAAGAAGAGGGCCACGACCAGGCACATCAGGCCGAGGTAGGCCACGTACTTGGACGACGTCGCGAACTCGCCGGACACCGCGTCGATGAACGACACGAACCACTCCGGCGGTCGCGGAGACGCGACGGTCAGGCCGACCTCGCCGTTGAAGGTGCCCTTGAAGTAGAGGGCGACGCTCGGGAGAGCCACCGCCAGCGCCAGCGTGGCGCCGGCGAGGTACGGGCCGTGCAGCCGTGCCGCGCCGATGCCGACGACGAACCCGACGACCGACGTGACCACGACGGCGACCAGGGCCACCACCGGGAACGGCAACGGCGTCTCCGTGTCGAGCATCAGCGCGGTCGTATAGGCGCCGACGGCCATCAGCGCCCCGTGGCCCAGCGAGATCTGGCCGTTGAGGCCGGTGAGGGCGGTCAGGCCGATCGCCGCGATGGCGTAGTAGGTGAGCGAGGAGAGCTGCGTGTTGGTGTAGCGGTCGGTGGACTCCAGCAGGAGCATGCCCGCGACCAGGACCGCGAGGCTGATGAGGAGGTTGCGGGTGAGGTTGAGGTCGAGCAGGCGCTTGGTGGTGCTGTCGGTCGACATCAGACCCTCCTGGTCTTGGTGCTGGAGAAGAGACCGCCCGGCTTGAGGAGCAGGACGACCATCAGGAGGACGAACGCGGCCAGGGTGACGAGACCCGAGGCGACGTACCCGGAGACCAGGGAGTTCACCAGGCCGAGGAGGAGGCCACCGACGACCGCGCCGACCGGGCTGTCGAGGCCGCCGATGACCGCGGCGATGAAGCCGAAGACGATGAGCGTCTCCATGTAGCTCGGATAGATGAACTGTCCGCTGGCGACCAGGATGCCCGCCACGGCGCCGACGAGGCCGGCGAGCGCCCACCCGAAGGTGAGCAGGTGGGAGACCTTGACGCCGAGGATGCGCGACACTTCTCCGTCGAAGGCCGCCGCACGCATCGTGAGGCCGAGCTGCGTCTTCTGGAAGAGGAGCGTGAGGCCGACGACCACCACACCGACCGTGCAGAGGATGAAGATGCTCGTCGGGGTGAGCGCGAGGTTCGTGTCACCGACCTGGAAGCCGTTGACTCCGACGGGCGACGGGAAGGACTGGTAGTCCGACCCGAAGAGGATCGCAGCCAGCGCCTGGATCGCGACGTACAGGCCCAGCGTGGCGATCACGATGTTGAGCTCCATGCCGCCCTCGAGCGGGCGGATGACGACACGCTCGAGCACGGCCCCGATGAGGAAGCCGGCGGCGAGAGCGATGGCGAACGCGGCCCAGTAGGGAAAGTCGCGGTTGAGCAGCGTCAGCGCGACGTACGTGGTGAACATCGCCTGCGAGCCCTGGGCGAAGTTGATGATCCGGGTCGACCGGAAGATCAGCACGAGAGCGAGCGCGAAGGCAGCGATCACGATGCCCTGGGTGAGTCCGTTGAGCAGGATGTTGAGGAGCTTCTGGATGTCGCCGTTCATGGTGTCCTCCTCAGAACCCGAGGTACGAGTGGCGCAGGGTGGCGTCGTTGCGCAGGACCTCGGCGGACTCGGTCACGACGACCTTGCCTAGGTTGAGCACGACACCGGTGTGCGCGATGGACAGGGCACTGCGGGCGTTCTGCTCGACGAGGAGCACGGTGAGGCCCGAGTCGGCGACCAGCGTGCGGAGCAGGTCGAAGATCTGCGCCACGATCCGGGGCGCGAGTCCCAGGGACGGCTCGTCGAGCAGCAGGAGGGTCGGCCGGGAGAGCAGCGCGCGGGCGATGACCAGCATCTGGCGCTCGCCGCCCGAGAGCGTGTGCGCCTGTGCACTCCGCCGGTCCCCGAGCACCGGGAACAGCTGGTAGGCGTCGTCGAGCGTACGGACCGGAGCCGGGGTGTCGCTCGGTCGTTTGGCGGCCCCGCGGGCGCCGAGGCGGAGGTTCTCCTCGACGGTCAGCTCGGCGATGACGCCGCGACCCTCGGGGACGTGCGCCATGCCGCGGTGGACCATCGACTCCACGGGAGCCCCGGTGATGTCCGTGCCGTTCAGCGTGACGGTGCCCGCGGCGGGGCGTACGAGGCCGGAAATCGTCCGCAAGAGCGACGTCTTGCCGGCGCCGTTGGCGCCGAGGACCGCGGTGATCCGACCGGCCTCGACCGTCATGTCGACGGAGTCGAGCGCACGAACCGGCCCGTAGCTGGTGGTGAGATCGGTGAGGGTGAGCATGCTCAGCCCTCCTTCGCGGCGGCGCCGGCTGGGGTGGTCGCGAGCGACGCCGTGTCGATCTCGCTGCCTCCGGTCACGTCCGCACCGAGGTAGGCGGCGACGACCTTCGGGTCGTCCTGGATCTCCGCGGGCGTCCCTCGGGCGATGACCTCACCGAAGTCGAGGACGGTGATCGTGTCGCAGATGCGCATGACGAGGTCCATGTGGTGCTCGACGAGGAGCACGGACATGCGGCCGGTGAGGCGCCCGACGAGGTCGCCCAGCTCGTCCATCTCGCCCTCGGAGAGCCCAGCGGCAGGCTCGTCGAGGAGCAGGAGGCGCGGCTCGGCCACGAGGGCACGGGCGAGCGCGACCTTCTTCTGCTCCGGGTAGGGCAGCATCCCGGGATAACGGGGCGCGAGGTGTGCGGCGCCGAGGTCGGTGAGGGCCTGCATCGCCCGCTCGCGAAGTGCCTTCTCGTCACGGCGTCCCCGAGGCAGCCCCAGGGCGGCCGAGGCGAAGCCGCTCTCCGAACGGACCCCCGCGCCCGTCATCACGTTCTCGAGGGCACTCATGCCGGCAAAGAGCCCGACGCCCTGGAGCGTCCGGGCGATGCCGAGACCTGCCAGGTCGTGCGGCCGGAGGCGGGTGAGCTCCTGGCCCTCCCAGGTCAGCGTGCCGGAGTCGGGGCGGACGAACCCGCAGCAGACGTTGAAGAAGGTGGTCTTGCCGGCGCCGTTCGGGCCGATCACGCCGTGGACCTGTCCGGGCTCGACGGTGAGGCCGACGTCGCCCAGGGCAACGAGGCCACCGAACCGTACGGTCACGCCCTCGGCGGTGAATCGGCCGTCGTTCGTGGCGGAGCTGTCCGCGGCGGGCGAGGACTCCGCAGAGGCCGTGGTCGAGGAGTCCGCCGAGGCATCTGTCGAGGCGGTGGGTGGTCCGGTTGGTGAGCCCCCTGGTGGGGGCTCGGGGGTGGGCTCGATGGGAGGGGTCATGCGAGTCCTTCCGAGGTGCAGTGTCGTGCGGCCGGGGACGGTGGTGTGACCCCGGACACATGGCGGTGTTGCCCGGCGAACGCTACCGATTCGGGGGAACTAAGCAAGCGCTTAGTCGCGGTGGGTGTCCAATTGTTACCGGATGGTGACGCGGGCCACACATCGGGGGTGTCGCGCTGCCGGGGGCCTGTGAGTCGCTCGGCCGTGAGCGGCCGTGCTCTCGGTAGGCTGCGTCGGTGACCTCGTCGATCTCGGACCCGCCCCTCGCGACCGCCGACCCCGGTCGCCACGCCAAGCTGCGTGCGGTGCTCCACGCCGCCGTCGCAGCGGTGGGTGGTGTCGAGCGGCCGGGCCAGGTGGAGATGGCGGAGGCGGTGTCCGACGCGTTCAGCGGAGGCGAGCACCTGCTCGTCCAGGCCGGTACCGGCACCGGCAAGTCGCTCGGCTATCTCGTTCCGAGCCTTCTCCACGATCGCCGCGTGGTGGTCGCGACCGCGACGCTCAACCTCCAGCACCAGCTCGTCGAGCGAGACATCCCCGCCCTCCTCGACGGGGCAGGCGCGGTGCTCGAGCGCACGCCGCGTGCCGCCGTGGTCAAAGGTCGCGGCAACTATGCGTGCCTCCACCGGATCCGCGAAGGAGCGCCCGACGACCAAGGTGTGCTCATCGAGGCACCGAGCGGGTCGCTCGGGGAGGAGGTCGTGACGCTCCGTGCCTGGGCAGAGGAGGAGTCCGACCGCGGAGGCGTCGGCGACCGGGACGCCGCGCCGTCGCACACCGAGCGGGCGTGGCGGCAGGTCAGCGTCCACGCGCGGGAGTGCCTCGGCGCGTCGCGCTGCCCGTACGCGATGGAGTGCTTCGCCGAGGCGGCCCGCGACCATGCGGCCGGCGCCGACCTCGTCGTGACCAACCACGCCCTGCTCGCGATCGACGCGATCGACGGGGTGCCCATGCTCCCTGAGTACGACACCGTGGTCATCGACGAGGCGCACGAGCTCGTCGCGCGGGTGACCCAGGCGTCGACCGCCGAGCTCGCCCCGCCATCGGTGGAGCGGGCGGCTCGCCGCGCCCGCTCGTACGTCCGTGGGCGCGAGGCCGATGACCTCGAGGACGCCTCGGATGCTCTCCGCGAGGCGCTGGAGGTGACGGCGCCCGGCCGGATCGCCTCGCCGTCGGACCAGCTGGCCGACGCGCTGAGCCTCGTGCGCGACGCCGCCCGGGACTGTCACTCGGCGATGCCGAAGGAGCCCAAGGACTCCGGCGACGGTGACGCCGCCCGGCAGCAGGCGAAGGCGATGGTCGACGACGTGCGCAAGGTCGCCGAGCGGATGGCCGCGGCCTCCGAGGCCGACGTGCTGTGGATGGCCGAGCGGGAGGGTGCCCGGGGTGGCAACGAGCTGCGGATCGCGCCTGTCGACGTCGCGCTCACGCTCCGCGACAAGCTGTTCGCCGAGAACACCGTCGTGCTGACGAGTGCGACGCTCAAGCTCGGCGGCGGATTCGACCCGGTGGCGCGCAGCGTCGGGCTGTGGGTGTCCGATCGTACGGAGGAGGGCGCGTCCGGCGGTCGCGGTGACAGCGGCGGGGACGATGACGGCGACGGGTCACCGGCGTCGTACGCCTGGCGTGCGATCGACGTCGGGTCGCCGTTCGACTACGCCAAGCAAGGCATGCTCTACGTCGCGCGGCATCTCCCTCCGCCGGGACGCGACGGGATGGGTGCCGCGGCCCTGGACGAGATCGTCGATCTGGTGCGAGCCGCCGGTGGGCGCACGCTCGGGCTGTTCTCGTCGCGGCGCGGCGCGGAGGCGGCTACCGAGGCCGTGCGCGAGCGGATGCCCGACGTCGAGGTTCTGTGTCAGGGTGACGCGCAGCTCCCCGAGCTGGCGAGGCGGTTCGTGGAGGACCCGCGCACGTGCCTGTTCGGCACGCTCAGCCTGTGGCAGGGGATCGACCTGCCGGGGGAGACGTGCCAGCTGGTGATCATCGACCGCATCCCGTTCCCCCGCCCGGACGACCCGTTGATGAGCGCGAGGCAGCGGCTCGTGGAGCGGCACGGCGGCAACGGCTTCATGCAGGTCGCCGCGACCCACGCCGCGCTCCTGCTGGCGCAGGGGTCGGGGCGCCTGATCCGACGCGCCGACGACAAGGGCGTCGTCGCCGTGCTCGACTCACGACTGGCCACCGCGCGGTACGGCAGCTTCTTGGCGTCCTCGATGCCGCCGATGTGGCGTACGGTCGACCGCGAGCTCGTGCTCGGCGCGCTGCAGCGCCTGGACGCCGGAGCGTCCTGAGCGCCGCAGCCGCTGACGGTCTCGCCTGCGCGGGTCAGACCCGCCGCATGACTGTCGTGACCTTGCCGAGGATGGTGGCGTCGGTGCCGTCGATCGGGTCGTACGCCGGGTTGTGCGGCAGGAGCCAGACCTTGCCGTCCTTGCGCTGGAGCGTCTTGACGGTGGCCTCTCCGTCGAGAAGGGCGGCGACGATCTCGCCGTTCTCCGCGGTCGGCTGCTGCCGGATCACGACGTAGTCTCCGTCGCAGATCGCCGCCTCGACCATCGAGTCGCCGCGCACCTCGAGCATGAAGAGCGTGCCCTCGCCGACCAGGGTGCGGGGGAGGGGCATGACCTCCTCGACGCGCTCCTCGGCGAGGATCGGGCCGCCGGCGGCGATCCGGCCGACCATCGGGACGAAGGCGGGCTCCGGGCGGGAGTCGCCCGCGCCCGTCTCGTCGAAGCCGAAGTCGACCGCGTCACCGATCGACCGGCGCGCCGCGAGGATGTCGGGCAGGAAGACCTCGATCGCGCGGGGGCGGTTGGGGTCGCGGCGGACGAAGCCGTTGCGCTCGAGCACCTTGAGCTGGTGAGCGACGGAGGAGACGCTGGCGAGACCGACGGCCGCGCCGATCTCGCGCATGCTCGGCGGATAGCCGCGTTGCTCGAGCGACTCGCGGATGATCTCGAGGACGCGGCGCTGACGCGGAGTCAGCCCGCTCGCGTCCGGCGGTCCGTCGGGGAGCTCGGAAACCTCGGCCTTCGTCATGGCCCTGACACTAGACCGCGGCGCCGGTGTGATCAAACATATGTTCGATCGTGTCGGCGTGTCGTGATGAAGTCGTCCTCAGGCGCCCATCTGGCGGACACGTCGAAAGCATGTTCGAACGGTCCTTCCAATTCTGTCGGTCGGTGTGATTAGGTTCGTACACATGTTCGATCGAACGCACGTTCGGCAACCCGCTCGGTTTCCGGTCCGGATGCACGAGCTGATCCGCCGCCTCGCTTCGGTCGGCAGACCGTACGAGTCCGAGAGATGGAGGACACGATGAGCACCGTCCGCAGCACCCTCGAGCGTCCCGTCGCCGACCGCACCGTCGTCGCGATCGACACGCCGCTGATGCGCTGCATCGAGCGGCACCCGGCGGGCCGGGGGATGCGCGGCGACCGTCGGTCCGCTCCGCGACCAGGCCCGCGGCCCGGGCCTCGGCCTCGTCGGCAGCAGCCGGCCGACCGCACCCGCGGTCGATCGGGCTACCGCCTGACCCGCCGTGGTCGGTTCGTCGTCTTCATCGCAGCCCTGATCGCGATCGCCGGCCTCACCGTGGCTCTGGGTGCGCGGGTCATCGCGACCTCCGAGCAGGCCGAGCCCGTCCCCAGTCGCGTGGTCACGCTCGAGCCAGGGCAGACCGTGTGGGACCTCGCCTCAGAGGCCAACCCCGAGGGTGACATCCGGTCGACCGTCAAGGACATCGCCGATCTCAACTCGTTGACGAGCGCGGGCGAGGTCACGGCAGGCGAGACGATCTACGTCCCGATCTACTGAGCCCGAGCCCTACTGGGTCGACACGCCGCGGTCGTCGGTGACCACCTCGCGCAGCCAGGTGCCCAGGGCGTTCATGGCGCGCAGGACGTGGTCGCGTACGGACGGCTCGGCACCGTCGCTCCACTCGGCGATGGCCGCGTAGGCGACGGTTCGGGCGGGACCCGAGACCACTCCGGTGTCGGCTCGCACGTTGGAGGTCGTGCCGGTCTTGTTCCAGAGCACGATGCCGCGGTCCGGATCGGTGTGCGCGAGCGGATCGAGACCGAAGGCGTTCGCGACCATCGAGAGATCGGTGTTCGCCGCGAGCCATCCGCTGACCCGTTCGCTGATCCCGGGCGAGAGGATCTCGCGACGGTGCAGACCCGCACAGAAGCCGGCCAGGTCGGTGGCGCAGCCGACGGACAGGGCCGGCGGGTGCTCGGGCCCACGGTCGTCGCGCACCCGGTCGAGGAGCCGGCTGCGCTGCATCCCGATGCGTTCCGCCGTGGCAGTCACGGTGTCGAGACCGAGACGACGAAGCAGGACGTTGGTCGCCAGGTTGTCACTCACCGCGCCGATCAGTGCACACACGTCGGTGACGGGCAGCGTGTCGGTGGCGAGCCGATACCAGAGGCCCGAGTCGGCGACCCAGTCGTCGGCGCTGCGGCTGAGCTGCTCGGCGGGATCGATCCGCTCGGTCGCGATCTGGTGTGCCGCCTCGACGAGCAGCACGAGCTTGCCGATGCTCGCCGTGGGCAGCACCAGCTCCGGCTGGACGGCCGCGAGCACTTCGTCGCTGTCAGCATCACGCACCTCGAGGGACCAGCGGACGGCGTCGTCCGGGCGGGGGAGAGGCGGCTCGCTCATCGATCGCGGTCCGCGTGCCCGAGAGGTCGGTCCGGATCGATGTGGTCCCGGACCCGGCGCTTCAGCTCCGCCGCGTCCGGGAAGCCGCCGTGGACGGCGCGGTCCCACACGACGTCGTCGTCGACCGTGATCCGGAAGACGCCTCCGGTCGCGGGCACGAGCGTCACCGAGCCGAGCTCGGTCCCGAACGTGCTCAGCAGCTCCTGGGCCATCCATCCCGCGCGAAGCAGCCACTGGCACAACGTGCAGTAGGTGATCTCGACGCGGGGCTGCGTCATCCGAACGCCTTGTGCAACGCCGTAAGGAATGCTGCGACGTCCTCCTCGGTGGTGTCCCACGAGCACATCCACCGAGACTCGACGAGGTCCGGGTGGGATCCCGCGCGCCAGTCGTAGAACGGGTGCTCGACCCGTACCGCGTCGGCAACCGCCCGCGGAAGCGTGGCGAAGACGACGTTGGCCTGGGTCGGGTTCGCGACGTGCAGCAGCGGCGCCCCCGACTCGTGCACACGTCCGTCCCGTGCGAGCTCGTCGGCCAACGCGTCGACGCCGGCGCGCAGCTGCGTCGCCCGGGCGTTGGCTGCGGTCGCGTTCGCGAGCCAGAGATCGCGCTTCGGATCGAGGAGTGTGGCGAGCTGCGCGGAGACGTACCGCATCTTCGACGTCAGCTGCATCGACATCTTGCGGATGAACTCGATCCCGTGGACTGCGCCCGGGTTCAGGACGACCACCGCCTCGCCGAGGAGGATGCCGTTCTTCGTGCCGCCGAACGACAGCACGTCGACGCCGAGGTCGGTGGTGAGCGCGCGGAGCGAGAGGCCGAGGTGCGCGGCGGCGTTCGCGATCCGTGCCCCGTCGACGTGGACGCTCATCCCATAGGCGTGTGCGGTGTCCACCAGGCCACGGACCTCGTCGGCCGAATAGACGGTGCCGAGCTCGGTGGACTGCGTCAGCGACACGGCCAGCGGCTGTGCGCGGTGCGGGTCGCCGAGGTTGATCGTGTACTCGCCGAAGGACTGCGGGACCATCTTGCCGTCCGGCGCGGCGACCGGGAGCAGCTTGATGCCGGCGACACGCTCGGGGGCGCCGTTCTCGTCGGTGTGGAGGTGCGCGACGTCGGTGACGATCGCCGATCCCCAACGGGGGAGAAGAGCACCGAGGGAGACGACGTTGGCGCCGGTGCCGTTGAACACGGGATACGCCTGGGCCTGGTCGCCGAAGTGGTGCCGTACGAGCTCGGTGAGTCGTGCCGTCCACCGGTCCTCGCCGTAGGAGACCGCGTGCCCGTCGTTCGCCGCAGCGATCGCCTCGAGGATCGCGGGATGGGCGGGGGCGTAGTTGTCTGATGCGAACGCTGCCACGTCCGCCAGCCTAGTGCCGCCGCCCGCTTTCCCGATGTGACGGGTTGTGCACCGAATCTTCTGCGGAAAGGGTGCGGAACCCATCACATCGGGGGCGGAGTCTCAGGAGTCGGCGAGGAGCTTCTCGAGGCGGACGAAGCCCTCCTCCATCCCGCCCTCCATGCCGGACTCGACCATCCCGTCGCGGTCCTCGACCGAGGCGAACGCGCTGATAGCGTCCATCCGGGTCCGGCCGTCGCCGAGGTCGGTGAAGCGGAGGGTCTCCAGCGACACGTGACCGGGCATCCCTTCGAACTCGAACGTGCGCGTGATGCCGTTCTCGACCGAGGGCTCACCGTGGTAGACGCCTCGGAACACGTACTCGTTGCCGTCGGGCTCCCTCTGGAGCCAGCGCCAGCGGCCGCCGTCGCGGACCTCGTTGACGATGATCTCGGTCTCGAGCCTGTCGGGGCCGAGCCACTTCTTCTGCCACTCGTCGTCGACGTTGGCGTGGAACAGACGCTGGGGCGTCGTGGTGAACGTCCGGCTGAACTCGATGGTCGAGGTGCCGGGCGTTGCCGTGACTGTGAGGTCGGACATGGTTCCCCCTGAGGGTCTCGGTGATCGGTCAGGACGTGGCACACGGTGGCTCGGAGTCGATGGCGTCGGCCTCGGCGAGGAGTGCGTCCAGGCGGGCGAAGCTGTCCTCCCAGTACGCGCGGTAGTCGGCGATCCAGTCGGTCGCCTCCTTCAGCGGTGCCGCCTCGAGGTGGCTGAGCCGCATGGTCCCCTGCTGCGTACGAGACACCAGGCCAGCCCGCTCGAGGACCCTGAGGTGCCGCGACACCGCCGGCTGCGACATCGCGAACATCGAGGTGAGCTCGTTGACGCTGGCGTCACCGTGGGCGAGCCGCCCGAGGATCGCGCGGCGGGTCGGGTCCGCGAGGGCCCCGAACACGGCGTCCAGCTCGTCGTCCGTCATTCGCCATAACCAATCTGTTTTATAACTGATTGGTTTTAGAGTGCGGCCCAGTCGCGCCAGATGTCAACCCCATGACCTCAGAGGTCATCGACTCGTGCCCGTCCCGTCAAGCAGGCTCGGAGCCTCACCTACCGAGAGGATCACTGATGACTGCCTACGCAATCGCCCACATTCGCGAGATCACGATGGGACCCGACATCGTCGAGTACCTGGAGCGGATCGACGCGACGCTCGCCCCGTACGGGGGCCGGTTCCTCGTGCACGGAGCAGACGTACGCACCCTGGAAGGCGAGTGGCCGGGCGACATCGTCATCATCGCCTTCCCCGACCATGACCACGCGACGCGCTGGTACGAGTCAGACCCGTACCAGGCGATCCTGCCGCTGCGTACAGAGAACTCCGACTCGGTCGCGATCCTCGTCGACGGGGTCGGCGACGACCATCGCGCAACGGACATCCTGGGCCGCGCTGGCGCGACCGGCACGCCTCTGCCCGCCGAACAAATCTGAGTGCCGTGACCCCCTGCGCGCGCACGGTGGAACGCGAAGGGGGAGATTCCAATGAACAGAACGATCCGCGTGGTCGGCCTCGGGGCCGCAGGCGCACTCATCGGCGGCACCCTTGTCGCCACTGCGCCGACGGCCTCGGCCGACGACGTCAACACCGCTCCGGTACGCAAGATCACCGGCGCCACCACCAGCCCGTTCGGCCTGGCCAAGGCCGGAGGGCGAACCTACGTAGCCAACTTCGGTCAGAACAACGTGGTCGTCTACGCCGCCGGTGCTAACGGCGCGGCGATGCCGATCCGCACGATGAACAGTGGGCTGAACTCACCGCGTGGCGTCGACGTCGACACCAACGGGTTCACGTACGTCGCCAACAACAACGGTCTCATCTCGGTCTTCGCGCCGGACGCCGACACCGGCGACGCACCGGTCAAGACGTTCGGGACCGGCGCGGGCGCCGCCCTGGGCCTCGACATCGGCCCGACGGGCAGCATCTTCGTCCGCAAGGCGACGACCATCAACGTCTACTCGCCGGCCGCGGCAGGCAACCCGGCGTCAACCACGCGTCAGATCACTGGCCTGCCCGCGGGCAACGGTGTGCACGTCACGAGCAACGGGGCGACCTGGGCCGACGCCGGCGCGGCGCTGCGTGCGTACGCGTCGAACGCCAACGGCGGCGCGACGCCGCTCCGGACGATCTCCGGGGCGAAGACGGAGCTCGCGGCACCCATCGTCGGTATCGGCACCGACTCCAAGGGACGTGTTTATGCGTCGAACTTCAACGCCGTCAGCACGGTGGTCGCCTTCTCGGCGTCCGCGGAAGGCAACGTGGCTCCGCTGAAGGTCCTCGGCGGACCGGCGACACAGCTCAGCAGCCCGGGGCATCTCTCCGTGGCCGGTGATGGAGGACTGACCGTCGCCAACTTCGGCGGACCGTCCGTCCTCGAGTTCCGAACGCTCTTCCCGAAGCCGGCCCCGGTCGTCAAGGTCCCGGGCAAGCCGCGGGCGTTGAAGGTCGCCGGCAAGCAGAGGGCCAAGACGCGCAAGGTCTCGTGGAAGGCACCCGCCAACAACGGCGGCGCAAGGATCACCGGCTACCGGCTCGTCGTCAAGAAGGGCAACAGGGTTCTCCTGAGGAAGAACTTCGGGGCGAGCAAGCGGTCGTACAAGATCAAGCGCTCCAAGCTGCGCAACGGCAAGAACGTCGTGCTGATCAAGGCCAAGAACACGAAGGGCTTCGGCAAGAACGCCAAGAAGTCGTTCCGCGTGCGCAAGTAGTCCGTACCGTCCGCGTGGCGGAGCCGGCTCATGGGAGCCGGCTCCGCCATTTCGATGTCACTCGAATTGCCTTGCGGAGGCCGAGGTCGGCAGCCAAGAATGCCGGGCACCCGTCGTACAAGCGGGATACATCACGTCCAAGCCGGTCCTCGGAGGAGATCCTCCAGGACGTGCGGACGCAGGGGGAACCATGAGAAGAACTCATTTCATCGGCGTCGTCGCCAGCGCGGCGTTGGCCGGCGCTCTGCTGGTCAGCGCTCCTGCCGAGGCAGCACCGGGCGACCCGGTCAGCGTCCGACCTGAGCGGACGATCATCGGTACGAAGGCAGGGGCAAAGCCGCCCTGGGACGTGCACCTCAGCGCGTCCGGACGGACGTACGCGGCCGACTTCCACCGTGATCGTGTCGTGGTCTACCGGGCAGGAGCCCGCGGCAAAGCGCGTCCGCTGTACTCCCTTCGGGGAGCGCGGAGCCGTATCTTCGAGCCTCGTGGCATCGCGCGTGACTCCGTGGGGCGTCTCTACGTCGCCAACGGGAACAAGCGTGTCCTCGTCTTCGGCAAGAATGCACGCGGCAACGTGCGGCCGATTCGTGTGCTGCGTACTGGGATGGCTGTCGGCTCGGTGTCGATGACACCGGACAACCGGCTGATGGTCGCGGGCTCGAACGGCATCAAGATCTACCGCCGCTCGGCCTCGGGCACGGCGAAGCCGGTGCGCCAGATTGCCGGTGACAAGGCAGAGCTCGGCGGGGTGATCGACGTGAAGATGAACGTCGACGGTCGCATCTGGGCGACGTTCGGGGAGGGAGAGTTCATCTCCGTCTTCGCGCCGGGTGCGAACGGCAACGTGGCGCCGGAGCGCAGGATCACCGCCGACTGGCCCGGAGCGGGCCTGTGGGAGCCGGAGCCGCTCGCCTTCGACCGTGCGGGGCGTGCCTACATCGGTCTGCACTCGGGCCACGTCTACATCCTGGGTCCTAGCGCGACGGGCGAGGCCACGCCTCAGCTCGTCGTCAGCAACCGGCGGCACGGCCACGTCGACGGCCTTTCGGTCAGTCGTACGGGCAAGGTCGCCGTCACCGGCGACAACAGGATCACCGTCTATCCGCGGTTGCGGGCGATCACGGTGCCGTGGGCAGCGCGGGGAGTCTCGGTGTCAGGATCGCCGACGGCGACCAACCGGGTCGTGCGCTGGGCGCGGCCGCTGGGAGACGGTGGCGCGAGCGTCACCCGCTACCGCGTCACGGTCAAGCAGGGGACCCGGACGGTCAAGGTCGCCCGGCTGAAGGCATCGCGACGTTCCTACACACTGAAGCGGAGCAACCTGCCTGCGGGGACGAGCACGGTCGTCGTCCAGGCACGGAACCGCAAGGGGTACGGCCCGGGCACGCCGCTGACCTTCACGGTCACGCGGTAGCACCGGCGAGACATAGGCACTGCGGATGACGGCGGCGAGCCCTAGGCTCACGTGTCGTGGACGGGCATGGGCGGGGGACACGCCGGGACCGGTACGGCATCGTGCTCGCTCTGCTCGCCGTCGTCATCCTGCTGGTCCCCGTCGACAGCAGTGCGCTGCGTCCGCTGGTGACCACGCTGCTCGGCGCGGTGCTGCTCTTCGCGCAGAGGACCTCGGGAGCGCGCCGCTCGGTGATGGTGACCTCGGCGGTGCTGGCTGCCGTCGCTGTCGTCGTCTCGGGCGGCGCTCAGGGCTTCGACAGCGAGACGGCCGTCTCCGTCTACTCGATCACTGTCATCCTGCTCTGCCTCGCGACCATCACGACGATCGGCGTGCACGTCCTCCGCGACCCGTCGTTGGACGTGCACATCGTCCTCGGTGTCATCGCGGTCTACGTCCTCCTGGGGATCGCCTTCGCCGGTACGTATGCCGTGGTGGGGATCGTGCAAGGAGGCTTCTTCGCCCAAGGCGGGGCCGACGACGACGCGGTGAACTACTTCTACTTCAGCCTGATCACGATTACGACGACAGGCTTCGGCGATCTCTCGCCGGTGACGGACACGGGCAAGATCCTGGCGGCGCTGGAGGCGCTGATCGGGCAGGTCTATCTCGTGACCGTGGTGGCCCTCGCGGTGTCCGGTGTGACGCGCCGCCGTCGGGCCTAGGCGTCTGCTGCTCGACGCACGCGTAAACGGTCACACCTCACTCCAACGACGAAAGCAGGGCGCACCATGCGCATCTCACGATTAGCTACCGCCGCTACCGCGGCGGTCATGACGGCCGGCGGCCTCGTACTCGCCGGCTCCCTGTCCGCGTCGGCGGACACGGTGGACACACCGCCGCGCGTCATCGGGGGGGATCGGGCGAAGGTCGGCGGCGCCGAGGCCGTCGCCATCGGTCCCGATGGGACGAGCTACGTCATGAAGACGACGCCCCCTTCAGTACGGGTGTTCGCCCCCGGCGCGCGCGGCAACGCCAGACCACTGCTCGTGAGGAAACTCCCTGAAGCTCGTTCGGAGGGGGTGACCAGACTCGGAACCGACGCGGTCGGCCGCGTGTACGTGGTGGCGTCGAACGACGACTACACCGAGATCAAGGTGTATGCGCCGCGGTTCGCCAAGCGCGCACCGCTCCGCAGGCTCATCGTCGACGACGTGGGAGGGTCGATGGCGGTCTCGCCCACCGGTGAGGTCGCCATCCTCAAATGGGACGGTGACGCGATCGAGGTTTACGGCCGGAATGCCCGTGGGAGAGCGACGCCGATCCGCGTGATCAAGGGACCGGCGACGGGACTGGTTGGCCCGGAACAGGGACACCAGCTCGCCGTAGGCCCCGACGGGCGAGTCTGGGCCTCGAAGATCTCGTCCTCCGCTCTTGTTGCGTTCGCGCCGGGCGCTCGGGGAAACGTCGCTCCAGCGGTGCGTATCGACGGCCCCCGAACAGGGCTTAGCCCGCGTGGAGCCCTGCCTCGCGTCGACGCGGCCGGTCGAGTGTACGCGTTGCAGCAAGGCCGCGTCAGCGTCTTCGCGCCCTCAGCGAACGGAGACGTCGCTCCGCTGAAGGTGCTCAACGTGCCGCTTCCCCGCACGCGTCGCCCTGGGCTCTCGGTGGGCGCGAGGGGCGACATGGTGACGTCGATCGGGAAGCGGTCGATCGGCGTGTGGCGAACGCTGTTCCCGACACGGCCGTCCAAGGTGCGGGCGGTCCGTGTGACCGGCAAAGGTGCGGCCGCGAAGCGGACCGTGCGGTGGAAGAAGCCGTCGTACGACGGTGGCCGTGCGGTGCAGAAGTACAGGGTCGTCATCCGCAAGGGCTCGAAGGTGCTGCGGGCGAAGTCGCTGAAGCCGGGACGGCGGTCGTACACCGTCAAGAGGTCGGCGCTGCGCCGCGGCAAGCTCACCGTGACGGTGCGGGCGAAGACCTCCAACGGCTGGAGCCCGAAGGTCGTCAAACGTTTCCGCGTCCGGTGAGCAGGGGGAGGAAGAATGAGGACATACAGAGCGGCGACCGTGGGAGTAACCGCGGTCGCGATGGCAGGGGCAACACTTCTCGGCGCGACGTCAGCGTCGGCGGACACCGTGGACTACAGGCCTGACCGTGTCATCCGGCCGGTGCCTGAGTTCAATTCTGCGGCGGGGCTCGCGGCGAGGTCCGACGGGACCCTTTATCTCGCTGACTTCCGTCCCGGTCCGGACACGATCTGGATCCTCGGGCCGTCGGCCAACGGGGTGCAGTACCGTACGCGGACCATCAGCGGCGCCAGGGCGGCCCTCGACGAGGTGGATGACGTAGGGGTCGACGGCGCAGGACGTGTCTACGTGCTGTCTAACGGCGGTCGTGTGTCGGTGTTCGGACGCGACGCCTACGGAGACGTTGCGCCGCTCCGCACCTTCGAGACGGGCGTGTTCTCGAGACACCTGGCAGTGTCTCGGGACGGCAAGGTCGCGGTGAGCCGCAATGCGCTGGGGGAGGTCGCCGTCTACGCCGCGGGGGCCTCGACGGGCGCCACTCCGACGCAACGTCTGGTGGGTCCGCGGACCGGTCTGGGAGGCGGACTCGCGCAGCTGGCGTTTACCTCGAAGGGAGCATTATGGGTCAACGACGGCGGCGTCCTGCGGGTCTTCGCGGCCGGTGCGACAGGCGACACTGCGCCGCTCCGCAGCTTCACGCCGGTGACGAGCACCTTCCGGGACCTGACCGATATTGCTGTCGACGGGATGGACCGTGTGTACGTCTCTTCGGAGTACGACGAAGGGCAGGGAGGTGGGACGGTCGTCAGCGTCTTCGCCGCCAACGCCACTGGTCGGGCAACGCCGATCCGGTCGCTGGAGGGCTCGCGCTCCCGGTTGAGCACCATCCTGGTGGGTGCTCAGATCGCGATCGACGGTCGGGGGGGACTGGCCGTCACCGGGTTCCCGCGCGAGGACGTGCTGGTGTTCCGGACGTTGTTTCCGGGGCGTCCGTCGGTGGTGCGGTCGGTGCGGGTGTCAGGAAAAGCGTCGGCGAAGAAGCGGACGGTGCGGTGGAAGAAGCCGGCTGATGACGGGGGCCGCGACGTCCGCTCGTACAAGGTGGTGTTCCGTAAGGGCTCGAAGGTGGTCAAGCGGGTGACGCTCAAGCCGGGCCGGCGGTCTTACACGGTGCGGAAGTCGTCGCTGCGTCGCGGGAAGCTGACCGTGACGGTGCGGGCGAAGACGGCAAAGGGCTGGAGCCCGAAGGCCGTCAAGAAGTTCCGGGTTCGGTAGGGGGAGGGAAGACGAATGAGGACAAGACGATCGATCGCCGCCGCGGGGAGCATCGTGCTCGTCGCGGCGGTGTGACCGTGGCAGGAGCGAGCGCCGCGGACGCAGACACCGTCGACTACGGCCCGGGCCGGGTCATCGGTGGCTCGCGCGCCCAGGTCGAGAACGCTCAGGTGGTGGGGATCGCTCCCGACGCGACGACGTTCGTCGCGCGGGCGCTCTCCGACCGGGTACGCGTGTTCGGACCGCGTGCGGACGGTAACGTCAAGCCGTCTCACGTCCTGAACCCGGCTCCGGGCTCCGTAAACCACGAGTCGAACGTCGACCTGGCAGTGGACGCCGCAGGCTCCACGTATGTCTTGAACGCGATCTTCGACGACAACACGTACGTGGCGAAGTTCGGCCCACGGTTCACGGGGCCCGATCTGAGGTTCCTCCACGCGCCGAATGGCTCCCGAGCCTTGGCCGTCTCGCGGAAGGGTGATCAGCTCATCGCCACGGCGACGTCGCTGGGGGTATACCCGGCGGGTGCGACCTACAACGATCCGCCCTCTCGCCTCATCTCTGGCGCTCGCACGGGGTTGGCCGCCGCGGGTGGCGTGCGGGACGTCGCCCTGGACGGACGGGGCTGGATCTGGGCGGTGACTGCCAACGGCGTGCTCGGGTTCGCGCCCGGCGCGACGGGCGACGTCGCTCCGGCCGCGCGTATCTGGGGGTCTCGTACGGGCCTCAGGGCGCCGCGCCACGTCGACGTCGACGCGGCGAACCGGGTGTACGTCACAGACGCGGCACGCCGGAGCATCAGCGCATTCGCTCCGACGGCGAACGGCAACGTCCGTCCATTGCGGGTGCTGCGCGGCACGAAGGCGAGCATCAACCCGCGTGAGGCGGCCGTCGCACTGAACGGTCGGATCGTCACGACCCGTGGGTCGCGGGCGATCCAGGTGTTCTCGACGATGTTCCCGAAGCGACCCTCGGCCGTGCGCTCGGTGCGGGTCACCGGGAAGACACGCGCTGCGAAGCGGAAGGTGCGCTGGGCCAAGCCCGCCGACAACGGCGGTGGAGCGGTGCAGAAGTACAAGCTGGTATTCCGCAAGGGCTCCAAGGTGGTCAAGCGAGTGACGCTGAAGCCGGGACGGCGGTCGTACACGGTGAAGAAGTCGGCCTTGCGCCGCGGGAAGCTCACCGTGACGGTCCGCGCGAACAACATCGGCGGTTGGAGCCCGAAGGTCGTCAAGCGGTTCCGCGTGCGCTGAGCGCATCGACCGGCGTCGTCCGCGAGTCAGAGCTCGCGGACGACGCGGGCCGGCGTGCCTGCCGCGAGGACCCCGGCGGGGAGGTCGCGCGTGACGACCGAGCCCGCGGCGACGACGGTGTCGCGGCCGATGGTGACGCCGGGGCAGACGATGACGCCCCCGCCGAGCCACACGTTGTCGCCGATCACGATCGGCGCAGCCGACTCCCACTTGTCGCGCCGCGGGCCGGGCTCGAGCGGGTGCGTCGCCGCGAGCAGCTGGACGTACGGGCCGATCTGTACGTCGTCACCGATCGTGACGGTCGCGACGTCGAGGATCACGAGCCCGAAGTTCGCGAAGGTTCGTGCTCCGATCGTCGTGTGGTGCCCGTAGTCGACGTGCAGCGGTGGTCGGATCACACTGTCCTCGCCGAACCCTCCGAACAGCTCCGACAGGAGCTCGCGTCGCCGCTCGCGGTCGGTGGGGTCAGCCGTGTTGATCGCGTGCGTGAGGCGTAGAGCGCGCTCGTGGTCGCGGATGAGCTGCGGGTCGTCGGCGACGTAGAGGTCGCCGGCGAGCATCCGTTCGCGCATCGAGGGCTCACGGTGCTCGGTCGGGTCGGTCGGGTCGGTCGGGTCGGTCGGGTGGGACGGGTCGGTCGGGTGGGACGGTTCGGAAGGGTGGGACGGTTCGGTCGGCGCGGTCATGCGGACCACCGTACGAGGCAGCGGTCGGCACCGTCGTGGCGTTCGTCCGTTCTGGGTTAGTCGATGAGCACGGGCACGGCTTCGTGCGTCGTGAGCGCTGCGGGCACGCCATCGGTGGTGATGGTCTGCCCGAGCGTCTGGGTCGGTCCACCGCTGACGGCGTAGCTGATCGTGAAGGTGACATCGACGCGGGGGCGGTGGGTGCGGTCGGCCTTCGCGTAGCGGTGGGTGACGTCCAGAGCGGGATACGGGCGACCAGGACCCGTGGTGGCGGTCGTCGCGCCGTCGCCGAAGTGCCAGGTGTAGCGGCTGGCGGTCCCTGTCACGTGTACGCGCTGACCGAGGATCGTCACTGTCCGGTCGAACGCCGGTGGCACGGTCGAGAACACGGTGTCCAGGTTGACGAGGGTACGGTCAGCGGGCTGGATGCTCAGCGATGCCTTCGGGAGCGGCAGGCGACGGACCTCGCGAAGCACATCACCGGGCGTGATGACCGGCGCGACGGAGCCGGCGCCGCCGGGTTGGCCACCCCGGCATTCCGATCGAACGATCGTCCAGGTACCGCCGGGCGGTCGACTGTAGAGGTTCCACATCGTCTGTTCTGGGGGGCACGCGTACGCGAGGCTGCAAGTCGCGTCGCTGCCGGAGCCGGGCGAGCACATCGGCTGCCAGCGATATTCGGTGGTAGGTGCCGCTGGTGCGGGATTGACGGTTCCGGGCGGAGGGGAAGCTTGGTCATCACGTTTCTCGTCCTCCAGGTAAACCTCGTCCCTGTCGTCGTTGGGCGTAGGCGTTGGTGGGTTGGCACCTATCACTAGGGAGAGCGTTAGAAGGACTGTAGCGACGCTCACCGGGGCGCCTTTGCCTGTTCGACAAGGTGGATGACCCTCCACCCAAAGGGAGAATTCCTAAGTCGGAAAAGATGTGCCCGACCCTTTGGAGACACCACGACCCATGGAGCGTCGGCGGTCTTTCGGTATCGATAACGCTTGGTTGCAACGGTGGTCGTCACGACGAAGTAGTCCCGCTCGGCTTGACTGGCCGTCACGGTGGGCTCCCAAGGAAGATCTTCGTAACCGCCGCCAGCCGCATGGAGCCCTGCGTCGTACTTGGCCATTGCTGAGCAGGTATCGCATTCGTCGGTAGAGGCGTCGAGAAGGATTTGGCTGTCCCCAGTCATCGCCGAATAGCGCATCGCCTCATACCAGTACTCGACGAAAGCCGCCGCCCCCTTCGCTCCGAACTCTTGCGCCTCGGGCGGGATCGTCGGTGGGGCGAGCGTCGGGGTGGGGGAGGGCGTCGCGCGCGGAGAGGCAGAGGACGGCGGATCGCTCGGGTCACCGCCGGCCGGGTCGCCTCCCGTGCACCCCGCAACCGCAAGCAGGACAAGGCCGGCGAGGGCCGCCCGGGCGTACGTCATGGCGAGAAACGTAGTGGCACCGCGGGTTCACACGGAAGGCGTCGTCCCACGGCTTGTGGAAGACCCGTGCGGTGTCCCCGGCAGATGGTTGACTTCGGTTCATGGCGCACCCGGTGATGTTCAGCGACGACGACCCCGGCCTGGCCCAGCTGCGTGAGATCTGCCTCGCCTACCCGGGTACGGAGGAGCGCGTCTCGCACGGCCGGCCGACGTTCCGGTGCGGCAAGATCTTCGCCGCCTTCGGAGGCTCCGAAAAGCTTCGCCCGGGTGAGCACCGCCAGGTGCCCAGTGCGCTCATCGTCAAGGTCGACGAGTCCGAGCTCCCTGCGCTCGACGACGACGATCGGTTCTTCGTCCCGGCTTACTACGGCCCGTTCGGCTGGCGCGCGCTCGACCTCGCCGCAGCGGATGTCGACTGGAGCGAGGTCAGGGAGCTCGTTGACGCCTCGTTCCGGCTCATCGCCCCCAAGCGCCGCGTCGCGGAGGCCGACGCCCGCTCTCAGGAGGCGTGAAAGCACAACGCCTAGGGTTCGGAAGGTGACCTCCGACGACTTCTCGTCGCGCCTCGCGACCGTGGACCCCGCCGCCTACACCTCGGCGGACCTTCTGGTGTGGGTCCTCGCGCTCGCCCTGGCCGTCGCCGCAGTCGCCAACCCGCTGTGGCGCCGTACGAGCGTGGTCGTCACCGTCGCGCACGAGCTCGGGCACGCGTTGGGCGGAGTGTTCGCCGGCCGCAAGCTGACCGCGCTCCGCGTACGCCTCGACGCATCCGGCGTCACCCACACCCGCGGCAAGGCCAGCGGCTTCGGCATGGTCGTGTGCGCGTGGGCGGGCTACCCGGCGCCGGCGATCGCGGGACTGCTCGCCGTGCTCGTGGCGGTGAAGGGGTGGGCGGCGCCGGGCCTGTTCGTGATGGCCGTCGTGTTCGTCGGCTGCCTGCTGTGGGCGCGCAGCGCATTCACCGTGCTCGTGCTGCTCGCGTGCGCAGGCGCCTCCGCCGCCCTGTGGTGGTGGGCTCCGCCCGTCGTCCAGAGCGGCGCCGCCGTGGGCGTCGGTGCGTTCCTGCTCCTCGGCGGCCTCCGTACTCTCGCCGACACCTGGCGCAGCCGCGCCTGGCACCGCAGCCGCGGTGAGTCCGACGCGGTGGCGCTCGCGCTCCTCACGCGGATCCCGGCCACCATCTGGCTGGCGTCGTTCTGGCTCGCGACGGCAGCATGCGCCGGGGGAGCGGCGTGGATGCTCGTCGACACCGTCGAGCGCGTCGTCGGCTGAAGGCGCCGTGTGGTGGCGAGGGCTCCGCTCCGGCTCGTTTGCGCAGGTCAGACCGTTGTTTCTCGACGCGTACGAGGGATGGATCGGGGCACCCCTGGTGTTGTACAGGTAACACCGAAGGAGGGTCCCTCATGCACACCGGCTCGGAGCCCAAGAAGGCGCTCAGCGCGTACGGCATGCGGCTCGCCCTGTCCCTGGGCGGGTTCGTCGTCTTCGCCGCGCTCGCGCTGTGGGGACTGCTGCTCCCTGATGCCACCGACGTGATGGTCGTCCTCGGCCTGGCGTCGGCCGTGATCGCGGTCGTCGCCCTCGTGGACACGGCGGTCATCGTCCGCAAGATGCGCAGCCGCAGGTCGCGTCGCCCCGTGTGACCATGCGACACGCCGCGCCGTACCCGCCAAACACCGTCTGACCTGCAACGACAGAAATGTCGGTCCGCGGAGTGAAGATAAGTTGCATGGGCTTGCGGCGGACGCGTACGGTAGCCACTACATCTAGTACTTACACGGATGTAGTTATCCACATCTAGTCCACAAGGACCAGTGGCGAACCCCACAGAAGACCGGCGGTTCTCCACATTCCGTCCACAGCGAGAGGAGCTCGGGATGCACTGCCCGTACTGCCGGCACACCGACACCCGAGTCCTCGATAGCCGTGTCGCCGACGACGGCGGAGCGATCCGTCGTCGCCGGAGCTGCACCGCGTGCAACAAGCGCTTCACGACCGTCGAGCAGATCCAGCTCACGGTGTGCAAGCGCTCGGGTGCCACGGAGCCGTTCTCGCGCGACAAGGCCGTGAGTGGAGTGCGCAAGGCGTGCAAGGGCCGCCCTGTGGACGAGGACGACCTGGCGCGACTCGGCCAGCAGGTCGAGCACGCGCTGCGTGCGGCTGGGGGAGCGGAGGTGAGCTCGCACGAGGTGGGGCTCGCCGTGCTCGAGCCCCTCAAGGCGCTCGACAAGGTCGCCTATCTGCGGTTCGCCAGCGTCTACAAGAACTTCACCGACGTGTCGGACTTCGCGGACGAGATCGCGACGCTGATGGTGGCCGACGCCAACCACGAGCTCGCCGCGGAGCAGCACTCCGCCGGCAGCTGAGACTCACCAACACATTCACGGGGACACGGGGAGAAGGGGCACACGATGACGGAGACGGTCAGTGGACCGAGCGGGGCTGCGCGCGGGCGCAAAGCCACCAAGCGTGCAGGCAAGGGCCTCACGATCAACCGGGTCTACACGACGGAGGGCGTGCACCCGTACGACGAGGTGACGTGGGAGCGTCGCGACGTCGTGCAGACCAACTGGAAGACCGGAGCCACGGTCTTCGAGCAGCGCGGGGTGGAGTTCCCCGACTTCTGGAGCGTCAACGCCTCCACGATCGTCACCACGAAATACTTCCGTGGCGCCGTCGGCAGCGACACCCGTGAGCAGAGCCTCAAGCAGCTCCTCGACCGTGTCGTCCTGACGTACGCGAAGGCCGGCAAGGACAACGGCTACTTCGCGACGGACGCCGATGCCGAGGTCTTCGAGCACGAGCTCACCCACATGCTTCTTCACCAGGTCTTCAGCTTCAACAGCCCGGTGTGGTTCAACGTCGGCACGTCGAGCCCGCAGCAGGTCTCGGCCTGCTTCATCCTCGCCGTCGACGACTCGATGGACTCGATCCTCAACTGGTACAAGGAAGAGGGTCTGATCTTCAAGGGCGGCTCGGGCGCCGGCCTCAACCTCTCCCGCATCCGCTCCAGCAAGGAGCTGCTGCACTCCTCGGGCGGTACGGCCTCGGGGCCGGTGTCGTTCATGCGCGGCGCCGATGCGTCCGCGGGCACCATCAAGTCGGGCGGCGCGACGCGTCGTGCGGCCAAGATGGTCGTGCTCGACGTCGACCACCCCGACATCGAGGAGTTCGTGCAGACGAAGGCGCGCGAGGAGGACAAGATCCGTGTCCTCCGTGACGCCGGCTTCGACATGGACCTCGGCGGGCACGACATCTCGTCGGTCCAGTACCAGAACGCCAACAACTCGGTCCGCGTGACCGACGAGTTCATGCGTGCGGTCGAGGAGGGCTCGGAGTTCGGGCTGCGTGCTCGCACGACCGGCGAGGTCATCGAGACCATCGACGCCAAGAAGCTCTTCAAGGACATCGCGCAGGCGGCCTGGGAGTGTGCCGACCCGGGCATCCAGTACGACTCGACGATCAACGACTGGCACACGACGCCGGAGACGGGCCGGATCACCGCGTCCAACCCGTGCTCCGAATACATGCACCTCGACAACTCGTCGTGCAACCTGGCGTCGCTGAACCTGCTCAAGTTCCTGCAGGATGACGGCTCGTTCGATGTGGAAAAGTTCGTGAGGTCCGTCGAGCTGATCATCACCGCGATGGACATCTCGATCACCTTCGCCGACTTCCCGACCGAGGCGATCGGCGACACGACGCGCAAGTTCCGTCAGCTCGGCATCGGCTACGCCAACCTCGGCGCGCTCCTCATGGCGTCGGGTCTCGCGTACGACTCCGACGGCGGCCGCGCGTTCGCCTCGGCGATCACCTCGCTGATGACCGGCACCTCGTACCGTCGCTCGGCGGAGCTCGCCGGTGTCGTCGGCCCGTACGAGGGCTACGCCCAGAACGCCGAGCCGCACGCTCGCGTGATGCGCAAGCACCAGGCTGCCAACGACGCGGTCCGAACGATGCACGCGATGGACATCGCCGTGCACCGTGAGGCCACGAAGCAGTGGGCCCAGGGCATCGAGATCGGTACGAAGCAGGGCTGGCGCAACGCTCAGGCGTCTGTGCTGGCTCCGACCGGCACGATCGGCTTCATGATGGACTGCGACACGACCGGCATCGAGCCGGACTTCTCGCTGGTCAAGTTCAAGAAGCTCGTCGGTGGCGGCTCGATGCAGATCGTCAACCAGACGATCCCGGTCGCGCTCAAGAAGCTCGGCTACACCAACGAGACGATCGAGGCGATCGTCGAATACATCGCCGAGCACGGTCATGTCATCGACGCGCCGGGCCTGAAGACCGAGCACTACGAGGTCTTCGACTGCGCGATGGGGGAGCGGTCCATCAAGCCGATGGGTCACGTCCGGATGATGGCGGCGGCGCAGCCGTTCCTGTCGGGTGCGATCTCGAAGACGGTCAACATGCCGGAGACGGCGACCGTCGAGGAGATCGGTGACATCTACTTCCAGGGCTGGAAGCTCGGCCTCAAGGCGCTCGCGGTCTATCGCGACAACTGCAAGGTCGGCCAGCCGCTCTCGTCCGGCAAGGGCGAGAACAAGGGCAAGGACTCGAACGCCGCCAAGCCGGCCGAGGTCGTCGAGACCGTCAAGACGGTCGTCGTCGAGAAGCCGATCCGCAAGCGTCTCCCCAAGACGCGCCCGTCGCTGACGACGTCGTTCACGGTGGGTGGCGCCGAGGGCTACATGACCTCGGGCTCCTACCCGGACGACGGCCTCGGTGAGGTGTTCCTCAAGCTCGGCAAGCAGGGCTCGACGCTGGCCGGCGTGATGGATGCGTTCTCGATCGCGGTGTCGATCGGCCTCCAGTACGGGGTGCCGCTCGAGACGTACGTCCAGAAGTTCACGAACCTGAAGTTCGAGCCGGCCGGTCTGACCGACGACCCGGACGTGCGGATGGCGCAGTCGATCATGGACTACATCTTCCGCAGGCTCGCGCTGGACTACCTGCCGTTCGAGGTTCGCTCGCAGATGGGCATCCACTCGGCCGACGAGCGTCAGCGCCAGCTGGACACGGGGTCGTACGCGCCGCCGGAGGAGGAGATGTCGGAGCCGGAGTCGTTGAAGACGAAGCCGTCCGAGTCGGCTTCTGCTCCTGTGGCGGCTGTCGATGCTGCTGCTGAGGCGGAGATCGAGCGCGAGGCACAGGTCGATGCTGCCAATGCGGAGATCGTCGCTGAGTCGGCTCGTCCGGCACCGAAGCAGGCGCACACCAGCGCCGAGCTGTTGCAGGTGATCTCCGGGACCGAGGTCGACGCCCCGCTGTGCTTCACCTGCGGGACGAAGATGCGGCCGGCGGGCTCGTGCCACGTGTGCGAGGGCTGCGGAGCGACCAGCGGCTGCAGCTGACGGTGGTGTGCGGGGGAAGTGGGGCGTCCCGGAAGGGGCGCCCCACTCACACTTCCCGATGCTTCAGGCTTCACCTGCGTAACCGTGATCCCCTGCTCTGCACGGCGAGCTTGTGGTCGTTGTCCCGGAGCGACCGCAATGATCAACTGCGATAGTCCACGGTAGTGCCTGGGAACCTGCCCGACCGGAGGTCAGACTGTGCTTCCATCGAGGGCTAGGTGGGTTCCGCGCGGCTGGTGATGATCGTCATTGGCAACGCTCATCTAAGGCTGCCGTCGAGGCCGTGCGCGAGCGCCGCCCTCGAATCTTTAAGCGCGACCTGAAGGAAGGAGCAACAATTACGGCTGCTTCGCCTTGTCGAGAAGCTGCCGACATCAGAGGTGGTGAAGAGTGAGAACTTCTTCGGTCCCCCTGTCGTAGGTACGGAGCAGCCGAGCATGCTCGACTCAGGCTGGCGAGACGACGATGCGAGCGGCCGGGCGGTCGCGCCGCCTGCTGCACGCGCGGGCGCCGCTTCGTCGGGGCCGGGCGGCTGGCGGGGCGAAGGCGCCGATCGCGGAGATGTAGCAGGGGCGCCGCTAGCCCCTGCTGGGCGAGAAGATGCGGCCCGACGGCGGGACCTGCATGGCTTGTGAAGCCAGCGTAGCTCACGGTGGCACCAGGGCACGATACTTCATGTTTTGTGAAGTCGGACTTCCCCTCATCCGCTATACCGGCTACAGTTTCGTCGTAGGGAGGCAAAATGACGAATGCATTCTATGAGCGGCTTGAGCTCGCGATGCGCTCGAAGAGAGTCGCTCCAGGCGAGTTGGCGAGGATCGTTGGTGTGGCACCGAGTGCTGTGTCGGGTTGGCTTGGGGGGAAACGACCGAGTCGCAAGAACCTCTCCGAGCTTGCGAGCGCTCTCCAGGTCACTGCGGCGTGGCTCGAACACGGCGAGGGCAACCCGCCGGAGGTCAGCCAGGAGCGGTTGGCCGAAGAACGGGAACCGCTGTTCTGGTGGATGAGGAAGCAGTCACCCGACGGACAGCGAGTCCTTGGGGACGCCGCGAGTAGCAGCTTTGACCCCAACCTCACGACGATCATCCGCGAAGCGGCGCAAAACATACGTGACGCGCGGCGGACCGGCGAACCGACGGTGGCAGCCGACTTCGTCCTCGAAAGGCTTCGGGGCGAGCGGCTATCAGCTTTCCTCCGGACGATGCGGTTCTACGAGCTGCGCCCACACCTTGAGGCAGTTGCTGAGGGCACGGGAAAACAGGCACGGGTTGTACGTCATGCCCTCGAGGGCGTGGACGCTGGTGAGCTAGTGGTTCTTCGCATCGAAGACCTCGACGGCGTGGGGCTAGTCGGAGGCGAGTACGGCGCGGGTAACTACAGCGCCCTCGTGCGGAATGTCATGGATACGATTAAGCGGGATGAGGGCTCGGCAGGTTCGCACGGCCTCGGCAAATCGACAATTCAGCGCGCTTCAGCGTTCGGACTTCTGCTCTTTGCCTCGAATCTGTCTGAGGCCGAGCCGGGCACTTCGAAGCAAGATCGTCGCCTCGTGGGTCGAATCAGTCTTCCCTGGCACGAGGTGCCCGACCGTGGAGAGTACGCGGGCCCGGGATGGTTCGGTGTGCCCGACCCCGATCCCAAGAGAGAGGGCACGGCACGCTCGACCTACGTCAGCCCGCCGATCCTCGAGGAACTGCGGCTGAGTCGACCCGCGCGAACTGGCACAAGCATCCTCGTGGTTGCCGCACACGACCCGTCGGGTGAGACCAGCGACCTGGTAGAGATGGCGCGCGAGATGTCGTCCGCGATTGCCCTGAACTTTTTCGCTGCGCTGGTGCGCCAGCGTGAGGCGCCGCCAATCCTGCGGGCGACTGTCAAGGCCGTCGACATCCTCGCCGACGGCCGTGAAAAGGTCTTGCACGAGGAGGAAATCGACCCCGCGGCCGAGATGAAGCCCCTCGTCGACCTGATCGAGAAAGCTCGGCAGGGTCAGCTTGTTGAGGAGATGCAAACTGCCGGCGACGTTGTTGAACGGCACGTCGCTCTCCGTGTTCCTCGTAGGCTCGAACACCCAGAGCACGACGAGTTGCAGCACGAGGCCGTACTTCTCGTGCGGCAGGCGGCTGATGACGAGGTCGACCATGCCTTCGCGAACACCGTCGTAACGATGCGGGGCGCCTTTATGCGCGTGACCACTCTCAAGCCGCGAGGCCTGGGCGTTGGTGTCCGTCCGTTCTTCGCTGTGCTCCTTGCCGGTGAAGCAGCGGCGACCGGGACGGATGACCGCCGTGCAGAGCTGTTCCTGCGTACTGCTGAGCCGCCGTCGCACAACGCGTGGAAGGTCACCACCGAGCTCGGTACGAGCTACCGGGTGCGTGGGGTGAAGACGATGCTGGATGACTTCGAGCGAGCGGTCCTTCGCGAGTTGAAGTCTGTCGTGACCGTCCCGCTACGCGAACCTTCCGACGGGCCGCAGTCGCTGAGGGAGCTCCTTCGACTGAAAGTGCCTCCGCAATCTACGGCACGACCCCGAGTGGTCGCACCCGTGGTGGGAGCGCCGCGTTCAGATGGGGCGTGGGAGCTTACAGAAGTCACAGTCCAGATGCCCCCCAAATCGAAGGGGTGGACGTTCACGCCTGTTCTTCGTTTCGTCGCGGAGACTGGTGCAGGGACGACGGTGCGTTGGGCTGAGCTGTCCGCCTCCAGCGGCTGTGAACTGCTGGATGGCGGGCGCCTTCGTGTTGCACCCGGGGTGAAGACAGCGAAGTTTCGGGGGGTCAGCGATCCCGCGTCGCATCCCATCGCAGCAGAGAGCGCCGTTGTCGCCGTGGACGTGAACCGTGTCGTGGAGTCGAGGAGTGAAGCGTGAGAACGGTCTACCCGTATCCGATCCTTGCCGGTGATGTCACCATCACGCTGGGCCATCCGACGACGGACGGCGATCTCGCGCGCGGGTCCTGGCGGGACCCGGACGCTCGCGTGGTCGACATGTCGAACCTCGAGCGTCGGAACTGGTCCACGGTGGATATCCCTGTGGAGATGGTGGGCCCGCCGACAGAATTGCGCGATCGCATTCGAGACGGCGGCGATCCCCGAGCTCACGTGGTCGTTCATTGCAGCTTCACCAACGCGCGCCAGGCATTCGAGCTGGCGCCCGACAGCGATGGAAGCCGTTGGCGCGGCCGGATCTCCGTTGACCGTCCCTTTTGGTTCGGCCGTATATCGGCCGCGGGTTACATCACCGACCACGTCCCCGCGGGTAAACACCGCATTGTCGGCATTGCCGACTCGTGGCATGTCTATCTCGACGACCTGCCGCGCTCGCCCGTCCGTGGTGCGTTGACAGTGGTGTGGCGAGATTTCGACGACAGGGACGTCGACCCACCTGTCCTCACTACGGTGAAGGGCGAGCCTTACTACCACTTCCTGGACCCCAACGAGCCTGTCCTCTTCCTTAACGCCGCTTTCCCGGGGCTTGAGCCGTTGCTGCGCGACCGGTCGCATCGGCCTCTAGGGGAGCAATCGCTGCATGATCAAGTCCGGGCGACCATCGCCACCAAGTTCTTCCTCGCGGCGGCGAACGCTGCCTTGGGAGCGGTTCGACATGAGGACGGAGAAGCCCCGGCGTGGCCCGACTCCGACTGGCAGTCAGATCTGTTGCAAACCCTCTTTCATCACGCCTACCCCAAGAAGTCATCGGACGACGCGCTAGCCGAGGTCATGGCGATGTTGGACTCGGACGACGGGGCGGGCCAGGTCCAGTCAACGCTAATCAGCGCCGTCGATAGACATGTTGGATCGAGCAGGCTCTTGCGCCTAGGGATCAGCCGTCTCGGCCTAGAGCCCGAGGCCGAGCACGAACAGGAGGATGAGTGATGAAGAAGCTCCGCGAGTTGGTCGGTGTCACTGAACTCCCAGTCAGCTTTCTTGAGACGGCGGCTGGCTTCGACCCAAGCGACTACGTAACGGAATTTCCGGACCGCGCCATCGACGTCGAACCGCTGATCAATGTAATCGACGAGGGTATGCGTCGGTTCACCGAACGATCCGAGGAGTCGGACGCCTGGCTCGCGCCGCGGATGCATCACGTCCTCCGGCTGACCCGCCGGGAGGCCGCCCGGCGGGGTGTGTGGGCCTGGCTTGCAGTGGTCGCGGCTCCGCAGTACGTGCACTGGCGCTTCCCAGGAGACAGCGGAGCAACGGCAGTCGATCGCTTTCTCGGCCGTGAGGACAAGAACGCTGTGGGGCGCTTGTGGTGGGGGGCAGAACTCATGCGCGACGGCGGTGACTATGGCCCCGTGGCTGTCGGCTTCTCGATGCAGGACGTGCCTAACACCTGGATGCGCCTGGATGCGTTTCATAACCGGGCGCTCGTTCAAGCATCGCTTGAGAAACTGCGGCTCTACAACGGCGGCAAGATGGCGACGAGCGACCAAGTAAACGCGGTGGCCAAGGCAGTCAATACCGCTGCGAGGACCATCTTGATCGACGCCGTGACTATCGACGTCCCTCTCGACTCCGCCGCCACGGAGGCGTGGCTCGAGGGGAGTGATGGGATTGATGAAACGACGATCTACGATGTCGTTCCCGATGGGCCACTCGAAGACGCAGTGTCAGAAGCATGCGTGACCGAGTTCACGAGACTTCTAGATGAAGTTGTGGCCGAGATGCCCGCCAACCAGCCCCGCGTCGGCGCCGGACCGCATCTGGACGTTCCGTAACTGGCGTTAATGAGGCTGGGGAGTGTAAGCTGCCGAACCGAAAACTACCTGATCAACTGGTTCCTGTTCCCACGTGAATGACGGGCGCTGGCATCACGCCCGAAAGCGAATCAACGGCTCCTTACCTCGCCAGTCGACCTCCGTCTTAGCATCGAGAAAGTTCGTGATCGATTCAATGCGATTACGATGCCCTGCATCTCGTTGTCATGCTGCTCTCATGGAAGCAGCATCAATTTCGCTGTTCAGGCATGGCTGTTGCCCATTGACCTGCTTCAGCGCCCATTCCGGTGGCGCACCGAGGTTCACGTCCAGCTCACGTCCACGCCCTGCGTTAATCCGGGCGCGGGAACAATCGGTTCGTCCGGCAGAGCTCGCGCCCACCGCTGCTCTGCGACGCTGAAGAAGGGGCGGGTGTCGGTTGTCTCGACTGGTACCACGCGGGTGGCGATCCACTCACCCTTAACCGGGACGGGGAGTTCCAGGGCTCTAGCAATGTGTGGGTGTGATTCCTGATGACCGAGGACCAAGATCCCTTCTCCTCGGAGGTTCAGCCGCGCGTCACGGGCGCGCTTGGGGGCGTCGTC
This sequence comes from Mumia sp. zg.B17, assembly GCF_019550915.1. Classification (GTDB taxonomy): domain Bacteria; phylum Actinomycetota; class Actinomycetes; order Propionibacteriales; family Nocardioidaceae; genus Mumia. Next base: position 69,240 of record NZ_JAHWCI010000004.1, on the reverse strand, counting down.
TTGCTGAGCGACAGTAAGGACTACGCGACGGCTCACGATCGAATCTGGAACCTCCCGGAAGAGTTGATCCACTCGAGCCTGTCCCGAGCGCGGGAAGGAGAAGATGCGGTCTCGGGCAACTGGATCCATGTGGAGCAGCAAATTTCGCGGAAGGTCAATCTGCAGGCCACCCCACAGCCAGTGGACATCGCGCGCCGATGCCTCCGCGAGTCTTCGCTTGTTGTCGCGGTTGTACGCCCTGCGTGCCTCGCCGGTGTGCTTGTCGGTGCGCCAACGAAGACGTTCGTCAGTGATTGTAATGAGCCCTGCCGCCCACCTGCTGGTGTCGTCGTCGAGCCACGTGACCAGCGCCGGGTAGTCCGACTTCCCCTGCCGGCCCTCGTGGTCGGCGCAGCGGTACATCTCCATTGGGATCTCCCAGCCGCCAAGATCCTTCGAGAACTTGCAGTCGACGTCTCGTCCTGCGATCCGCCAATCGAGATCGTCCCCGTTCGAGAACTCAAACTCTTTGGTCAGGTTCACCTCGACGGCCGTGCCGAGGTAAGTCTTCTCGGTCTTGGAAAGGTGCTGGTACGCCCAGCGTCCCGTTCGCTGCCCGTCGAGAAGCTCATCGAGCGAGTCCCGTAGCGCCCAACGGAACCTCTCGCGTGCGTCGGGCTCGTGTTCAAACCACTCGACAAGGCTTGTCAGCTCGGTCGGCACCCCCTGACGGAGACTGCTACCGATCGACCACGCCTTTGGGACCTTCCCCATAGGGGCCACCGGCGCCGGGTGGGTGCGGAAAGTGTTCCGCCTGCGTCGAATCGCGCGGGCGCGCGAGTCTTGTGAGGGCGTCCTCGGCGGTTCGTCAAGCATCAGTGGGCCACTGTTCACGGGGGCAGTCTCTCAGCTGGCGAACGGCGCCGTCTCAGCTTTCAGACGATGAACGGTCGGACCTGCTTCGCGATAGCGCGGGCAAGCCCTGAAGGGACGGCGTTGCCGATCTGCTTCGCAATAGCTGTCTTCGTCCCGACCCAGAGGTACTCCTTCGGGAAGTCCTGGATCAGAGAGGCCTCATAGTGAGTAATGACGCGGTCTACCGACATTTCTGGGTCGCCCTTGATGTACTTCGGGTCGTGCTCGCCTCGGTGTCGCCCTGGCACCCACTGAGGGTGGAGGTAGGCGCCCTTCTCGGGCTTAAAAAACTCAGTCCGGATCGTGAGCGACGGTGCGTCCCAGCGCATGCGGCCCATCACGTCGGTTGTCCCAGTCGGCTTTTCACGCCAGCACCGGGGGAGCAGTTCGACCGGCAGATTGAAGCGGCCCCCTCCCGGCGGGACATACGAGTATCGATCGAGAGAAAGCTGGTTGGGGTTGCGCCGGAAGTGGATGTCGAGTCCCTTGAAGACACCCGGCATCGGCTCGCCGAAGAATTCCGTCACAGAATCGGGAAGCTCCGTGCTTCCCGGGCGAGCTGGCAGCCCTGCGATGACATCTCGAACGGTCCTCCATGGCAATAGGCCAGAACCAGGCTCCGGCTTGCGAGCGTGCGTCGGGCTAGGGAGCTCAATCTTGCCGACCCTCGACCCAATCACGATGGTCCGCCGGCGACGCTGCGAGACGCCGTAATCGGCAGCGTTCAGTACCCCATATGAGATCTCGTAATCCTGTAGAACGCCATGATCAACCTCGTTGACCAGCATCTGAAACTCCGGAGACTTCGAGAATCGATCCACATTCTCGATGACGAACACCTGGGGCTCGGCTGTCCGAATGAACCGCATGTACTCTCGCCAGAGTTGGTTTCGCGGGTCGTCCAGTTTTTTTAGGCCCAGGTTCGAGAAACCCTGGCACGGCGGGCCTCCGATCATGAGATCGGCTCGCGGGATCTGATGCTTCTCGACGGCAGCGATGTCGCCAGCGATCACATGGTCCTCGCCCCAGTTGGCAGCGTATGTTGCGGCCGCGAGCCGGTCCCACTCGACGGCGAGCACCGGCTCGAAACCTACGTCGTGGAACCCGACCGTCATTCCCCCGCAGCCAGCAAAGAGGTCGATCACAGTCGGATTGGTCATGGAACGTAGCGTACGGTCAGGCGCGGACAGTCTCGGAAGCAACGCCGTGGTGTGACCAGAGCGACGTGTTGGAAGCCGCTTCGCTTCCCCGCGCACAATCTGCCTCGGCGATGATAGTGAGGTCGGGCGTGGAGAGTTAGGCCTGCGAACGCCGCCTGCCGGACGCCCATCGGGGCCATTGGCCCCATCGCACAGTCTGAGGGAGGTCGCTGGATGCCGGGTTCTCCATCCTGGGCATCATCGGAGGCCACGCGCCGGTCGATGAAAGCTAATCGCGGGCGCGACACCGCACCTGAGCTAGCCGTGAGACGGATCGTGCACGCCCGCGGCCTTCGGTACCGGGTCGACACGCGGCCCATAGCAGTCCTGAATCGGCGTGCCGACCTAGTTTTCCCCCGGGTCAAAGTGGCTGTGTTCATCGACGGATGCTTCTGGCACGGGTGTCCGGAGCACCACACCGTCGCGAAGGTGAACGCGAGCTACTGGGCAGAGAAGGTTGCGGACAACCGCCAGAGAGACCTCGACACCTCGGCCAGACTGCAGGAGGAGGGGTGGCTGGTGCTTCGCTTCTGGGAGCATCAGCTCCCGAGCGAGGTCGCAGACGCTATCGAACGCGCGGTGCGCCATCGACGTACTCCGGACGCGGTGATCGGAAGTTGCCCCGACTGACTCGAGCTTCGCGCCTGTCGCCGTCCCGCGGGGTGCACGCATGGTGGTGCGGTCTCGCGGCGCCCCGACCGCGACCGGCCGATGCCGTGAGTGCGCTCGAGCGGCAGTTGAATGCTTCGGTTGTCCGCCGTCCTCCGCCTCCTATGCCTGAGGGCTCGGTAGGTTGTATGCCTCAACCTGAATCTGTCTGGAGGTTCTGGCGTGGATCATCGGGCGCGTGTCGACGTCGTGTGGCCAAATCCGTCGGGTGAGTCGAGCCCACGCCATGTGTTGCTTCATGACGAACTCCGATACGCCCGCAGAGCCAACCAAATCGATGCCGAGCTTGACGGCTTCTTGAACTATCACTGGCTACTGAGTCCGGCGGCCCTCGGCCGACCGATGGTGATGCTCGAAGCGGGGATCAACTCGCCCGCCGAAGTGAAGGGCCCAGACGGTAGCCGCCGGGCGCTCATTGCTATTCGGTCCAGTCCGTGGAAGGCGGGCCACGAGACGAACCCATGGCATGACGAGTTCGACCTTGACCATGGACACGTCAGGTATTTCGGGGATCACAAGCCGGGAACCATCGGCTTACCGGGGGCGACGAAGGGCAACCGGCTATTGCTCGAAGCGGCGCGACTTCATGCGGGCACCAGCGGCGCCGAACGCCTGCTTGCGCCGCCGCTTCTGTTGTTTCGCAGCATCACCGTGCATCGAGCCGGACGCGCAGTGGTCAAGGGACATGTCGAGTTCTGTGGTGCCGCAATCATCGAACGCCTTGAGCACGTGGTGCAGCGCGATCCCGAGACGGGTCGGAGTTTTCCCAACTTGGCGCTCGACCTGGCTGTCGTGTCCGGTGGCGAGATAGATGGCGTTGACCTGCGGTGGATTGACGATCGACGCGACTCCGACCTCACGGCGGACCAGACGCTCCGGCACGCACCCGAATCGTGGACTCGTTGGGTAAAGCAGGGGCGTATCGCTGTGCCCGGCGTCCGTCGCCGTGTCCTTGCGAGCTCCGTGAAGTCCTCCAAGGATCAGCAACCTTCGCCGGGGAGCCCCGAGGACCAGGTCCTGCAGCAGGTCTACGCGTTCTTCGACGGCAGGAAGCACGCATTCGAGCTTCTTGCATCAAAGGTGGCAGCGGAGGTACTCCGTGAGTCTGGAGCTCGATACAGGGAGGGCTGGCTCTCGCGGTCATCAGGTGACGGGGGAGTCGACTTCATTGGACGTATCGACATGGGTTCGCCGGCCGCAAGCACACCAGTGGTCGCCCTAGGCCAGGCGAAGTGCATCCTGCCCAGATCGTCGATCTCGGCGGAGCAGGTCGCTCGGGTAGTTGCGCGATTGCGGCGGGGTTGGATCGGCGTTTACGTCACGACTGGCTCGTTCTCACGGTCAGCCCAGGTCGAGATCATCGACGACCAATACCCGGTTGTCTTGATCTCGGGAGGCACCCTCGCCACCACCATCCGTCGGATGGTGATGGCCAACTACGGGGGCGATCTCGCCGCCCTACTTGACTCCGTGATTGACGGCTACGGAACCGCGGTGACTCATCGGCGACCCGAGGAGGTCCTTTGGATGTAACCCACTGTGGTTCGGCACCAGCCGCCGCGGCGTAGCGCGGATGCCGGCGTTCTTGTGCCATAAGCGGCGCGTGATCGCGCACTGGCGCCAACTTCGTTGCCTTACCAGCGCTTAATCCAAGAGATTCCGAGGTGCTGCTCAGTGCCCTTACCTCGGAGGGCAGCCCTCACCCCCGCTTAGAACTGACAACATTCGAGCTCATCCCCGCGCTACGACAGCTCGACTCGAAACACGACGGACGACCAGCTGTCCTCGAATTGACGTCGACGCCGAGTCTCTAGGGAAGCCGAGAGCGCGTCGTCGACCTCTGCCGTGCCCCGATCAAGAGCCCGTTTGCCAAAGAGCCGCGAGAGTACGTCATACAGTGTGGCTTTCACCTCGGCGATTGGCCGGTCGTAGGCATCGAGGCCGAGCCAAGCGTCGTCACGCGCGCCGATGTCAGCCAGCGTGTCCTCAAGGGCGTGGGCCTCGAACTCGATGGTCTTGAGCAGCCCGGTGGGCGTCAGGCTGAACGTGAGGTCGACGCATGCGCCCTCCATCGACTCGGACTGCTCGTCGTGCGCCTGGGGCAGGTACGGAAAGTCCTCGGCGATGTCGACGAAGGCCGCGCAGTAGAGCGCGATGTCGCCGCCGCCTTGCGCCTCGAGGAAGCCGGCGCGGACCAGGAGCGGATCGAGCGCGTCGATGAGAGGGCGGATGGGGTCGTCGGAGATTGCTCAAGAATGGCGGCGAGAATCGGCGCTGTCACTCCAGTTTGGCCGCAATTTTGATCGTCACGGGTGACGTTCTAGCGATACAGAGGGCGCGAAACCCAGAGCGAAGGATCCCGCATCCGTTGGTCACGGTCCGGCCCGAGCCGCCCCCCGCTACGATCGCGACCGTAAGTCCGTTACGGCCCGACAGGCGCGTCCTTGACAAGCCTCCACCCGTGCGGGAAGTCGTCGTGTCTTCCTGGGGTGGGTCGTGCCGCTATATCGCGGGTCTGTCGCACGTTTGCGTGCTCAGATCGAGGATGGATCTCTGGTGCCTGTGCTCTCCGAGCAGTTCCGGCATCGCCTCGGACGTTCAGTGGCGCCAGCCGAAGTGCGCTCGTGGGAGCGAAGTCTCCAAGTGCTGTCCGCAGACCTCGTCGAGGCACGTCTGGAGAAGGTTGAGGCGCTGGTCGAGTATCAGCTCCCGCTGACGAGCAAGCGAGCTGACGTCATCCTCTGCGGCACCCATCCGCGCACGGGGGAGTCGTCGTATGTCGTCATCGAGCTCAAACAGTGGTCGCGGGCGCATCTACTCGAGGACTCGGACACGATCGTTCAGCTCGATGGCGCAGGGGAGCGGCTGCACCCGGTCGAGCAGGTTCGGCGCTACTGCACCTACATCTCCGACTTCGTTGCTTCCGTAGGCGGTGACGTTGACCATCTTTCTGGCGCGGCGTACCTGCACAACGCGACCGATCTCGACGTCTCCGACCTGTGGGAGCTCCGCGAAGATGAGCAGGGGCGCCTCTTCACCGGACAGCGGCGCGGGGAGTTCCTCGAGTTCCTCCAGACGAAGCTCAGCGACGCCCCGGGGGTGAGCGTCGCTGACGACCTCCTCTCCTCTGCCATCCGGCCGAGCAAGCAGCTGATGGCGCTCGCAGCCGATGAGGTACAGCGACGCGAGCAGTTCGTCCTCCTCGACGAGCAGCAGGTCGCGTACTCGCTCGTCATCCGCGCGGTCGAGCGTGCGCACCGACTGAACGCCAAGGAGGTGCTCGTCATCTCGGGCGGCCCCGGATCAGGCAAGAGCGTGATCGCGTTGTCTGTTCTCGGCGAACTCTCGCGCCGCGGGATGACCGCGCTGCACGCCACGGGCTCGTCGGCCTTCACACAGACGTTGCGTCGTGTCGCTGGGGCCCGCGCGCCGCGGGTGAGGTCGCTCTTCAAGTACTTCAACCAGTTCATCACCGCTCAGCCGAACGGCATCGACGTTCTCATCTGCGACGAGGCCCACCGCCTGCGTGAGACATCCGCGAACCGCTACACGAAGGCGACAGAACGGACAGGAAAGCTGCAGGTCACCGAGCTGATCGATGCCGCGCGAGTGCCCGTGTTCCTCCTCGATGAGCACCAGGTGGTCCGGCCAGGTGAGATCGGCACCGTCGACGACATTCGCGATGCGGCGCGAGCTCAAGGTCTCGAAACCCGCGTGATCTCGCTCGACGGCCAGTTCCGTTGTGGCGGCAGCCGTGCGTACGAGCAGTGGGTGCTCCGCCTGCTCGGGCTCGAGTCGGGCGGACCCACCGCGTGGGAAGGTGACGAAACAACATTCGATCTCCGCCTCGCCGACGCCCCCAGCCCGATGGAAGACCATCTTCGGGAAATGCTCGGGGAGGGCTATGGAGCTCGGATAGCAGCAGGCTACTGCTGGGAGTGGAGCGACCCGATCAAGGGCGGCGGGCTCGTTCCCGACGTCAAGATCGGAGACTGGCACCGGCCATGGAACAACCGGAAGCCCACCTCCCATGGCGGCGCGCCTGGCACCCCGTTCTGGGCGACCGACCCGGCGGGCTTCGAGCAGGTCGGGTGCATCTACACCGCGCAGGGATTCGAGTACGACTATTCGGGCGTCATCCTCGGGCCCGACCTTGTATGGCGCGGTGATCACTGGGTTGCTCAACCGGACCGGAGTCGCGACACCGCCGTCAAACGAGGTTCGTACGAGGAGTTCGACCGTGCCGTCCGCAACGCGTACAAGGTGCTCCTCACGCGGGGGATGCGCGGGACCATCGTCTACTCCACCGATCCGGAGACGCAGGCTCTGCTGGAGTCGTTGATCCCTGAGCGGGCGTGAAAGGCTGGCCGGCATGTCCGACCTGTTGTCACTGCGCGACGTGATGCGCGCGTTCACTGCGGAGCGCGACTGGGAGAGGTTTCACGACCCGAAGTCGCTGCTCCTGGCACTCGTCGGCGAGGTTGGTGAGCTCGCTGAGCTGTTCCAGTGGCTGCCCGCCGTCGAGGCGCGGGACGCTGCCGTCGGTGAGCCGCTCCACACGCGGGTAGGTGAGGAGATGGCTGACGTGCTGCTCTATCTGGTCCGACTGGCCGATGTGGTGGAGATCGACCTTGGGGAGGCGGCGGCGCGCAAGATGCAGCTGAACGCGGAGAAGCACCGGGCGTAAGCAGCCCGTCGCGGGTCTCCAGTGACCCCTGAGGGAACACGACAACGAGTGAGCTTCTTGCCCTCGGCCGCCCATGTGAAGTGTCAGGATGTCGCCTTCGTTGGATACGCTCGGCTCGGGGGAAACGCGTGTGACACTACTACCGCGCTGTCAGACGAATCGCAGGAGGCGCAATGGCTCTCACTCTGGACCACGACGCCATTGCGGTGCTTTGTCGACGCCACCGCGTTACCCGGCTGACGGTCTTCGGTTCCGCCACGACGGCCGACTTCGATCCTCGACGAAGTGACGTGGACTTTCTGGCGGAGTTCACCAGTGACGCCGGACTGAGCGACTATTTCGGGCTGAAGGCAGATCTCGAGGAGCTGCTGGGAAGACCTGTTGATCTCGTTTCTCCTCGCGCGCTCGAGAATCCGTTCTTCGCCGCGACCGCGCGCGAGACTGCCGAGGACGTCTATGCAGCCTAAGACGCCGGCGTTGCTGTGGGATGCCTGGCGTGCTGCGACGCGCATCCGCGAGTTCTGCGCGAACAAGTCCTGGAGTGACTACGCGGACGATGCTCTGCTGCGGTCCGCTGTTGAGCGGCAGTTCGAGATTATCGGTGAGGCGCTGGGACGGGTTCGCAAAGAAGACTCCGAGGTCGCGGCCGAGATCCCGTACATCGGGCAGATCATCGGTTTCAGGAACCTGCTCATTCATGGCTACGCGGTCGTTGACGATCGCCAGGTATGGGCAAACGTCACGACCGATATCGACCCGCTCATCGAGGTCTTGTCGCGACTCATGCCGGAACTGCCGTCATAGGAAGGCGCGCCACTCCGAACGTCGCTCAGGTGGCAAGCGCCGCATTGGTCTCCTGGTCTCCCCCGCCCACGCCCACCGCACGCGCGCGGTGGCGGCGGACGGCGGCGCGGTTGGCACAGCGGACGGAGCAGTAGCGCTGGCGGCCGTTGCGGGTGACGTCGACGACGACGTTGGTGCAGGGGTCGTCGGGTGCGGTGCCGGCTTCGCAGCGGCGCAGCCGGTGCATGCCGCGGGTGGTCAGGTGCAGCGCGGTGCCGACGCTGATGACGGCGCGGAGCACGTGGGGGAGGGCGTCGTTGTCGTCGCGGTAGTGAAGGTGCCAGCCTTCGTCGTCGTGATCGGTGAGGCGCGGGTACGCAGCGGCGACCGCCATCTGCGCATTCAGCAGCCGCGCGCGCTCGGTCGGCTCGGTGGCGTCGACGATCGCCAGCCAGTCGTCGATGACGCGGCGGGCCCCCGCATGATCGTCGGGGCCTACGGGGAAGGTCATCGTCATACCCAGCTCGCGGGCCCGAGCGGCGATGCCGTCGCGGTCCTCGGGCCAGTCGTTGGCGAGTGAGGCGGCCAGCAGCACCGCGTACTCGCCGTAAGGGTTGAGATGCATAAGACCATTACACCACTGTTGCGTCTATGAGCACATGCCACCGCACAGACACCACGGCACAGCTGCCGGTCAGCACCCACGAGCACGCCTGGCTGACGGAGTCCCACCACGCCACCTCCGACGGGATGGTTCGCTACGTCCGGTGCCCGGAGTGCGGCGCGCGGCGGGTCGATCTCCAGCGCCACCCGGACGCGCCGCCGGCCGGGACGAGCCGCGTGGTCGACGCGCGCCACCGATGACTTTTGCAACCCCACGCCGTCTTCTCACCACCTGAAGAACCGACGAAGTGGAGCCCTGGGATGGCGCGTTATCTGATCTCGTTCGCCGACGGCACGATGAACCTCTCGCCAGACGAGCTCGCGCAAGCCGCCATCGACTCGCACGCCGTGGTCGACGAGGCAAAGCAGGCGGGGGTGTGGGTCTTCGGCGGCGGCATCGACAGCGGTGAAGTCTCGGGGGTGACCGTCTCCACCGACGGTCGGGCCGTCCCGATCACCGAGCCCGCACGCCGACCGCCCGTCGGAGGGTTCTCCATCGTGGACGTCGCCTCGTACGAGGAGGCGTGCGGGTGGGCCGCCAAGATCGCCGCTGGGTGTCGCTGCGAGCAGGAGGTATGGGAGCTCATGCCGGACGACGCGATGTAACCGCCGCGTCGCGGGGTGCGTGTCATCCCTCAGGCAGAGTCGTCCATCACGCTTCCGAGGCGACTCACAGCAGTCGAGACAAGACCCGCGAACTGCTGTGGGTCGGAGGGGCCAAGATCGATCAGCGAGACGTACGCGAGGTTGTTGCCCATCCGTACGAACGCCCATCGAAACGTGATCGGGAACCGAACGTCGCGATATATTGCTTTCCCGCGGACGAGGACGTTCAGCTGCTGATCAACGCCGTCAATGGTCATGTCTGTATTCGTCGTCACCTTCCCCTTCAGCGTCACCCCCTCCTCGGAGATCGCGAGCTTCCGGCACTCCGCGAAGGCGTTGGCCATCTGGTCGAGCATCTTCTCGGCGACATCAGGGGTCGACAGCGACGTCACACTGTTGTCGATCTCGCTCGAGCTGATGTCACCGGCCTTCTCGAAGGCGACCTCGACCTCCGGAGCGTCTCCCTCCGGCTCTTCGATCGTGTCGAGTTTCTTGAGGCAGCCGATGTCGCTGGGATCTGAGCCTTCTGAGTCTTCGGACCCATCCGACGTGTCCGCTCTGGTCTTGCGATATCTCGCGCCGACATCCGCGCGAGTCAGGAGCGCGGTCTTGAGCTGTGCCTTCGTCAGGGCCGCAACCTTCTCCTCGGGCTCCCCGCTCTGGCTCGGGTCGCTCGCGTTGGGGTCGCCCTGAGTTTGACCGCTTGGTTTCGCGTCGCTCGTGTTCTGGTCACTGCCGTCACACGCGGCGACCAGGCACAGCGCGGCGCAGACCATGGCGAGAAGCCACGGCGATCGCGTGCGGTTCGATGAGCGGTGCATGGCAGGCAGCGTCGCACGACAGAGGGTCTCGACCGACAATCCAGATCACCCTCGCGCCCCTCAGGTGACCCCGCGCGCTGCTAGACATGTGCCGTCCCCGGTGCTGATGGCCTCGTCCGCGAAGGAGACGCGATGCTCGACGAACCGCGCACTGACCCTTCGGCCGATCCACGGAGTACGGCCATGATCGTTCGAGGGGTCATCGCCGCACTCGTGCTCCTCATCACCGTGTTCGTCGCTCGCAGCGTCATCAACGCGACCCAGTTCTCGCCGACGGGACCCGTCGAGGACTACATGGCGGCGCTCGGTCGTGGTGACGCCGAGGCCGCGCTCGCGATCGCGGAGTCGGAGCTGCCCTTCTCGGAGCAGGCCCTGCTGAGCAACGAGGTGTACGAGAAGGTCGAGGGACGTCCGGACGACGTCGAGGTCCGGACTGTTCGGCGCGACGGTGACGCGGCCGTGGTCGAGGCGTCCTGGGAGCTCGACGGAAGCACCGTCGAGCAGGAGTTCAGCGTCGTCCGCGACGGCAGCAGCTATGGGATCTTCGACCGGTGGAAGCTGAGCCCGCCCGAGGTCCCCGTCGTCGACCTCACGAACTCGATGGACGGAGGCACGCCTGCTGTCGTGGTGAACGGCGTCGAGATGAAAATGCCCGACCCTGACTCGCCGCGGTTCGCCGCGCTCCCCGGGATGTGGGAGGTGACCCTGCCCGACCGAGCACCGTTGGTCACTGCGCCGACGATCAGGGCGCCTGTCGGGGGCGTCGCGCAGGAAGGACTGCCGGTCTACGTCACCGACACGCTGGAGTACACGATGACGCCCGCCGCACTCGAGGCGGCAGAGGGCCTTGCCCGGGCCGAGCTCGACACGTGTCTTGCCAGCCGGAAGCCCGATCCGCCGGGCTGCCCGTTCCGAGACGTGAACGCCCAGGTCGCTGGTGCGCCCCGGGTGACCTGGACCTTGACCACAACGCCGACGATCACCGCCACGGCGTACGACTCGACCACGATCCGTGTGGCGGTGGCGGACGGCATGGCAACGACCAGAGGTGGGGAGGCACAGCCCGATGCGGGCGCGGCGGGCATCGACTACACCGTCGAGTACACGATGAAGGACGGCCGCCTGGTCAAGACCGAAAACTTCGGGGCTTCCTGAGCGCCATCGAAGGCCACCAGCGCTAGTGTCCCGTCATGAGCGCCGCAGCGAAGAAGCATCCCAAGCTCGACAAGAAGGTGTACGAGGCCGAGCTCGCCCGGCTGCAGATCGAGCTGGTGAAGCTCCAGGAGTGGGTGCGCCACAGCGGGGCGCGCATCGTCATCCTCTTCGAGGGCCGCGACGCCGCCGGCAAGGGCGGCACGATCAAGCGCGTCGCCGAAAACCTCAACCCGCGCGTCGCGCGCATCGCCGCGCTCCCCGCACCGACCGAGCGCGAGAGGACGCAGTGGTACTTCCAGCGCTACGTCCCGCACCTGCCCGCAGCGGGGGAGATGGTGTTGTTCGACCGCTCTTGGTACAACCGCGCAGGAGTCGAGCACGTGATGGGCTACTGCACCGAGGAGCAGTACGCGCTGTTCATGCGGCAGGCGCCGACGTTCGAGCAGATGCTGATCGATGACGGGATCCTGCTGCGCAAGTACTGGTTCTCGGTGTCGGACGAGGAGCAGCTCAAGCGGTTCCAGTCCCGGGCCGCCGATCCGATCCGACGGTGGAAGCTGAGTCCGACCGACATCGAGTCGATCAACCGGTGGGAGGACTACTCGCGGGCCAAGGACGAGATGATGGCCTACACCGACACGGTGACGAGCCCGTGGTTCGTGATCGAGTCCGACAGCAAGAAGCGCGCACGGCTCAACATGATCGCCCACTTCCTGTCCACCATCCCGTACACCGACGTCGAGCCTCCCGGCATCGAGATCCCCGACCGGCCGGCCGCCACCAGCTCGTACGAGCGACCGCCGCGGGAGCGGGCGACGTACGTGCCGGACCACGTCGCTGACGTGCTCGAGAGCTGACCCTCGCCGTCCCCCGCAGAGGGGTGCGCGTGTCGGTGGCGCGTTCTACGCTCGTCGGCCATGGGGATCGAGGTGCGACCGGCCACGTCGTTCGAGGACGTGGCGACGATGGTGGGGCCGAAGCGCCCTGACGCCAACGTGTGCTGGTGCCTGAGCTACCGGCTCACGACGTCGAAGGAGAACCAGTCGCTCGCCGGCCCCGCCCGGGGTGAGCGGATGCGCGATCTGGTGAAGGAGGACCCGCCGCCGGGTGTCCTGGCGTACGACGGGGACGAGGTCGTCGGGTGGGCGGGCGTGCATCCGCGTGCCGACACGAGCTTCGCGGGCAACCGCAGGATCCCACACGTCGACGACCTCGACGTGTGGTCGCTGTGGTGCGTGCGGGTGCGGCCGGGGCACCGTGGCCAGGGCATCGTGCGCCCGTTGATCGAGGGCGCCGTCGACTTCGCCCGCGACCACGGCGCGCCGGCGGTCGAGGCCTATCCGGTCGACAACGGCGGCGCGAAGGTCGACCTCACGATGGCGTACGTCGGCACGCTGGCGATGTTCGAGGGAGCAGGGTTCACGAAGGCAGCCGACACGGACTCGGTCCTCAACGGCTTCCCCCGCGTCCTCGTACGCCGCGACCTGCGCTCCTCATGATGCTCAGCGCGATTGCTGCGACGGTGCGCGCGCCGCGAGATACACGGGCCGCACGCGCCTCCTCGCCACCGCCCCGAGCACCGCGAACGCGGCGAGCAGCAACACCAGCGGCAGGTTCCGACCGATGCCGAGCCACCCTGACCCCACGGAGTACGCCGCCCAGGCGTTGACAGCGACGAACCCTCCGAGGCCGACGCGCCCCACCGCCCAGCCCCGAGCGGTCCTCGTGCCGACTGGCAGGACGAGCACGATGCCCAAGCACGCCGCGCCAGCCGCGCTCAGTGCGGCAGTGAACCATCCCGCGTGCCAGAGTCCGAGTTCGATGATCAGCCAGCCGAAGTAGACGGTCCACGCCATGGCGACGAGCCCTTCGATGAACGCCACCCCGCTCAACAGGTAGAGGAGGCGTCGCGTGGTGCGGTCCAGGTACATGGCCGTCATCGTCGCACCCGAAAGGTTCCCTCCTCAGCGACTGGCGCGCCGCGCCTTGAGGACACCGTCGATGACGTCCCACGCGGTGACGACGAGCACGCCGACGAGGATCCCCTGTGTCACCTGGTCGAGTGTCGAGGTATCCCACCCGAGACGATCGACCAGCTCGGGGTTGAGGAAGTCGCCGCTCTTCAGGACGGGCACCGTCACCGCAGCGAAGGCCACGCCGAACGCCGCGTTGATGCCGGCCGCCGTCCACGTCCATCCCTTGATGTGCACCCAGAGGGTGAACACGATCTCGAGCGCGATCAGGCCGAGCACGATCGGGATCCACGACCCCCACAGAGCCGGGTCGAGTGCCGGGATGCTCTCGCCGTCGAGACGGATGGGCGAGTTGGTCTGCTGCCCGATCAGCAGAAACGCCATGACGGCCAGGAACACGAGGCTCGCGATCGTCTCCGCGTACGGCCGGCCGGAACGGGTCGCGGCCGCGGCCGGCAGCTTGTCCACGGTCCAGCGCTCTGTCACCTCGCTCTCACCGACGCCTGACCATTCCACGAGGGCGAAGACAGCCGTGACCCAGAACGCGACTTGGATGGCGGCGCTGATCATGACGCCGACCGCGCCGACCAGCGTCGTGACGATGTTGTCGTCGGACGTGACGCCGCTGATGATGTGCACCGTACCGACGATCGGGAGGACGATCACGAGCACCAGCACGAGGAGGCGCAGCCATGGCATGAAGAACCGCGGACCGATCAGACGCGGCTCGCGACCGGTGTACTCCACCGCGACGAGCAACGGATCGCCCATCTCCTCCAGCACCTCGCGCTCGGCGTCGGTGGAGTCGCCGCGCGCCGCGACCGTGTCGGTGATGCGCTCGCGCAGCTCCGCCTCGACCTCGCGCCGGGTCTGCCCGGGCAGCCACCGGGTGGCGGCGCGGACGTAGCTGTCGGTCAGGGCGGTGGTCATGGGGTGCCTCCGGTCGTGAAGCGCGAGAGCGCGGTGTCGATGTCGTGCCAGGCGGTGACGAGGATGTCGGCGAGCCGGTCGCCGTCGTCACTGGTGCGGTAGAACTTCCGGGGCCTGGCTTCTTCGGTGTTCCACTCGCTGGTGAGCAGGCCCTGCTTCTCCAGGCGGCGCAGCAGCGGATAGAGGGTGTTGCCGTCGACCGCGATGCCCGCCTCGCTGAGCGACTCGAGCAGGCCGTAGCCGTAGCCGGGTTGTCGCAGGGAGAGCAGGCTCGCGAGCACGACCGTGCCGCGGCGCAGCTCCTGCAGGTGCTGTTGGATCAGTTCGTCGTCCACGCGTTGCACTATACAGTACGACACACACTATGCGCACGTCACACGTCACTGTCCGACGCTCGCGGGCCCCTCTGATGCCCTCTGGCTCAGAGCGTGATCCAGTCGCGCCGCTTCACGCCGACGTGATTCTCGAAGACACCGCCCTGGCTCTCGATGGTGTGCGCCGAGGCGGTGTTCGACTCGTCGCAGGTCACGAGTATGCGATCGAGCTGACGCTCGCGGGCCCGGTCGAGGACGAGCCCGAGGGCGCGCGACGCATGACCCTGCCGGCGGCGGCTCGGTCGTACGGAGTAGCCGATGTGGCCGCCCTCCGTACGGAGGAAGTCGGTCGCGAGCGAGTGACGCAGCGCCATGAAGCCGATCACGGTGTCGGCGGGATCGGTGATCCAGTAGGCGTCGCAGTGGACCAGGCCTTCGGGCAACCTCCGGCTGGCGTCGGCCTCGGCGGCGGCGATCTCCAGGAGGGCATCGAAGCTCGCACGGTCAGGGCCGAACCCGTCGACCTTCCATGAGCCGGAGCCATCCAGCCCGTCCCCGTCGAACTCGGTGACGCACTCGGCCCAGGAGTCGTACAGCGCGGGGGAGGGGATGGTCAGTGTCGTCGCCACCGGGGCATTGAAGCAGAGCACCGCACCGCCGCACGTGCGCTTTAGTGCGGCTCGCGCCCCTTCGCCCACATCCTGTCCCAGCTCCCGCGATGTCCGGTGGCCTCGAAGCCGCCCAGGTCCACGCCGGCGAAGGGGTCGTCGAGATAGCGGACCTCGTCGTACGCCGCGCCGCGTGGATCGACGCGCACCATCGCGAGCCGATAACGCGGCGCCGCGTTCTTGCCCGTCACGACCTCGTTGTGCGTCACGAAGAAGTCGTCGGCGCCCGCGATCCGCGCCTTGACCTCGATGCGGAGCGTGTCGCCGTTCGGCTCGGTGCTGAGGACGTCGTACCCGGGGTTGTTGAACGCCTGCTCCTCCGGTGACCTCCCCAGCCGGCGTTCGCACGCGAGGACGAGATCGACGCCCCGCCGCTCGACCTCCTTCGTGGCGACGGCGTGCATCGGCGCGTGGCGGGGGAGGTCGCCGTCCACGAACCCGAGCGGCAGGACGAGCGCGGCGGTGACGATGCGCGGTGGCTTCGTCGACATCGTGGCCTGCTTGTCGAGGGTGGCGAGGCGGCGTTCGAGTCTCGCCTGCAGCTCGTGAGCCTTGCGGCGCAGACTGTCCGACGACTCCGCGGGCCTCTCGCCGACGCTCTCGCTCTGCGCGGCCAGGAAGGCATCACGCTCGAGCCGCTCACACTCGCTCTCGAGACGTCCACTGACCAGCATCCTCGCCCGGGCGAGGTCACGGGCCCGGGCGGGCTGCACGTCGGCGAGGTACGAGGGGAGCTGGTGGGCGATGATCCAGCTCATCGCCTTGGCTTCGGCGTCGACGAGCCACGGCCAGCGGCGCGCGCTCGAGGTGTCGGCCGTCGGAGGTGCGGCGACGCAGTCCAGGTACGGGGCCGGCCCGGCGCCCGTCACGACGCCCAGCTCGTCGACGTAGGCGTATCCGAACCGCCGCGCGACAGAGCCGCCCGTGCCGTCGACGATCTCCTCCACGACCCCGACGAGCAGCTGGGGTCGGTCCAGCGTTGCCGACACGAGCACCGTCCCGCGCTCCAGACAGCCGCTGAGCAACGTGATCGACTCGGCCATCACCGCGTCGTGGAGTGGATGACCGGGAGCCAGCAGGTCTGCTCGTTCGAGACCGTCCGCCTCCATGCAGGCGAGGTCGAACGTGACGCGGTGGTAGCGCGACGAGATCGGTCCGTGCGCGCTGCTGCGGACCTGCGCCGGCACGTGAGCGATCTCGTACCGGCCCGGTTCCCGGCGCGTGATGCGCCCGCCGAGGCGGGTGAACGCGGCGGTGAACGCCAGCTCGATGTAGTGCGGCTGGAGGCGGCGCGCCCGGGCTTCGTCCATCTGCCGTCGCATGGCCGCGACGTCGGCCTCCGTGAGCGAGTTGCCGGCGAGCGCCTGCTCCGCGAGGATCTCCGCGATCCCGTCGGCGACGCGGTGATCGATGACCTCCTCCATGCTGGCGCGCACCGCAGGATCCTCGCCGTACCGGATGGCGTTCATCAGGAGATCGCGCAGCGGTGTCTCGTCGAAGGCGGCGCCGAGGACGTCGAAGACCTTGCCGCCGTACGCCTTGCGCTGCTCGTCGACCTTGTCGAGGAGGCGCTGGAAGACCTGGCCCTCCCGGGTGTTGCTGGCGACGAGGTTCCAGAGGTGGCAGACCTCCGTCTGGCCGATGCGGTGGATGCGTCCGAAGCGCTGCTCGAGACGGTTCGGGTTCCACGGGAGGTCGTAGTTGACCATCAGGTGGGCGGCGTGGAGGTTCAGGCCCTCGCCGGCGGCGTCGGTCGCGAGGAGGATCTGGGCGCGGCTGTTGGTCGTGAACTCCTCGGTGATGCGCCGTCGCTCCGACCGCGGCACGCCGCCGTGGATGGCGAGGACGGCGTCCGGTCTGCCGAACAGCGCGGTGATGCGGCGTTCGAGGAAGGCGAGCGTGTCGCGGTGCTCGGTGAAGATGATGAGCTTGCGCGGACGTCCGTCCGGCGCGGTGGCGAGCGTCTCGGTCTCGAGGATCGTGCGCAGCTCGCTCCACTTGCGGTCGATGTCGGCGTCACGCACCTGCTGTGCGGCCCGCGTGAGTCCGGCGAGCTCGACCAGCTCGGCGTCGAGCTCGACGATGGTGCGGGACGCGGTCGCGGCGTCGACCAGCTCGTCCTCCAGCTCCTCGAGCTCGGCGGCCGCGTACTCCTCGTCGTCGGGGATGTCCGGAAGGTCGTCGACCTCAAGCTCGACCCCCGCCTCGAGCGCGTCCGCGAGGATCTCCTCCTTGCGGCGTTCGAGGCGCGCAGTACGGCGGACGAGGGACTGGTAGATCGCCTCGGAGCTCGACGCGAGGCGCCGCTGCAGCACCGTGAGCGCGAAGCCGACGGTGGTCCGGCGCTTGCCCTCGAGCCGGTCGGCGCGGTTCATCCCGTCGCGCACGTAAGCGGTGACGTCCTCGTACAGGTCGCGCTCGAGCGACGTCAGCGCGTACGGGACGGTCTCGGCGATCCGCTCGGGGAAGAGTCGCTTGCCCTCGAAGCTGAGCAGGTCCTCCTTGACCATTCGCCGCATGAGGCCGGAGGTGTCGCCGGAGTGGGTGCCCTTGCGGAACCTGCCCTCGAACCGGTCGCGGTCGAGCAGCGTCAGGAAGAGCTGGAAGTCCTCCTCCTTACCCGAGTGCGGGGTCGCCGTCATGAGGAGGAAGTGCCGCGTCGTGCGTGCGAGGCGCTCGCCGAGGAGGAACCGCTTGGTCTTGTGGACCGTGCCGCCGAAGTAGCGGGCACCCATCCTGTGCGCCTCGTCGACGACGACGAGGTCCCACTCGGTGTCGACCAGCTGGCGCTGGAGGCCCTCGTTGCGCGCGAGGTGGTCCATCCGTGCGATGAGCAGCGGGTGCCGCTCGAACACGTTGCCGGCGCCGTACGCGTCGACCGCCTGCGGCGTGAGCAGGTCGAAGCACAACCCGAACTTGAGGAACAGCTCGTCCTGCCACTGCTCGACGAGCCCGCCCGGCACCACGATGAGGCACCGCCTGACGTCGTCACGGAGCAGGAGCTCCTTGATGTAGAGGCCCGCCATGATCGTCTTACCGGCGCCGGGGTCGTCGGCGAGCAGGAAGCGCAGCGGCGTGCGCGGGAGCATCTCGCCGTACACGGCACGGATCTGGTGGGGGAGCGGCTGCACGTCGCTGGTGGCGACCGCGAGCATCGGGTCGAAGAGACCGGCGAGCGTGATGCGCTGCGCCTCGGCGACGATCGCGAAGTCGGAGGCGGCCGCGTCGAACGGGCGTCCCCCGGCCTCCGCGGACCCGAGCGTGGCCTCGTCGTCGCGGAAGAGCACGCGCTGCGCGAGGCCGCCGGAGCCGAGCTTGTAGGTCACCTCGAGTGCGTCACCACCGTGCCACTGCGCGGCGAGGACGAGCACTGCCTCACCGGGCACCAGACCGGCGAGGCGTACGCCGGCGGTGACCTCTTCGAGCGTCAACGACCATGTCCTTCCCGAGAGTGGCAGCCGCCTGACTCTAGCCAGCACCGCTGACACGAACGGGGCCGTCGGACCGTCCGCGCGCGTCACTAGCCTTGCGTCGGGAACCCGCCGACGCACGAGCCGTGAGAGGTCATGAACCGAGACGAACGCAAGCAGCTGCGCGCCCTCGTGAGCGACGTCGAGCGGTGGGCCGCAGCCGCCGACACCGTCACCCGCCGGCGCGAGGACGTCGACGCGCACGTGCGCGCGTACATCGACGACCTCCGTACGCGCGTCGTCACGGTCGCGTACGACGGACGCCCCGCGTGGCGGGCGATCCCGCTGACGCGCGACGACGCTCGGCTGCTCGAGCTGCTCGCCCACCGTGCGAACCTGCCGGCCCTCACCGACGCCGATCACGCGATGCTGCGGCGCCTCGACGACCAGCTGCACGTGGCCCACGACGTCGCGCCCCTGGTCTCGGCCCGGCGCTTCTTCACCGGGCGCGAGCGCAAGGCGGAGGCGGCGGCGTCCGCGGACGTCCTGAGATCACTGCACGCCTGGGGCTCCGCCCTCGGTCTCGGGTCACGGCTCGAGCACCTCGCACGCTCGACGGACATGCACGACGGGACGCGGATGACCGTGTCCGACCTCCTCGAGCCCTCGCTCGGCCTGGCCGACGACCTCGCGCACCTCGGCCGCGCTCCGGAGATCGTGCCCGGCGAGGTGCTGCACCCGCTCGCAGGGGCAGTCGCCGTGATCACCCGCGCCGTCGCCGCGGAGTCGTCGTACAGGGACGCGGCGAAGGAGGCCGGCGAGGCCGTACGAGTCGCCGCGGTCGACCGGCTGCTCGCGGAGATGCCGATCGACGCTCTCAAGGACGCGACGCGGGACCGGCTTCGGCTCGGTCCGCTGCGGGACGCCCAGGTCGCGACCATCGCGCAGGTCCTCGCCGCCGGCCGCGAGCTGGCCTCGCTCCCGGGACTCGGTCCGACGACGGCGACGCAGATGGTCGGCGCTGCCCGCACCCTCTGGCAGATCACGTACGACGAGACACCGGTACGTATCGATGTGGCCAGTCGCGACGGCGAGACGACACGCCTGCTCGACCACCTGGCGAGCTGGGACGCCGCGCGCGCGACCCGGGGCGCGACCGCCGACCTCGCACGGACCGAGGAGCTCAGGCCGCTGGCCTCCGCCGTGCGCGGTCACGTGACCCACGTGCTCGTGCTGCGTGTCGCAGGGCACGAGGTCGTCGACCTCCTCGCCGGCGCGGACCAGGTCGTACGAAGGGCGACCATAATCGCGACGGGTGGTCGCGGTCCAGCGCGGCCGCGCGTCACCGACGACCCGTGGGACGACTTCCTGGCACGGCCGGCCGACTACTTCGCGATGCTCGCCGAGCTCGGGTTCCTCGTCGAGGACGACGCCAAGACGCACGGTGACCTCCCGGACGAGATCATCGAGGCCGTGCGCGCCCTCGAGCTCAAGGGCGACGCGCTCAACGCCTCGCTCCGCGGCTACCAGAGCTTTGCGGCGCGGTTCGCGCTGGTGCAGCGCAAGGTGATCATCGGCGACGAGATGGGCCTCGGCAAGACCGTCGAGGCGCTGGCGGTCTTTGCGCACCTGCACAGCGCGGGGGAGACGCACTTCGTCGTCGTCTGTCCCGCGGCCGTCGTGACCAACTGGACCCGCGAGGTCGCGAGCAAGTCGACGTTGCGGGCACTTCGCGTCCACGGGCCGAGCCGCGAGGGTGCCGCCCAGGCATGGGTACGCCGCGGCGGCGTCGCCGTCACGACGTACGAGACCCTCGGTCGCCTTGACCCGTACCTCGACCAGGTCGACACGCTCAGCTGTGTCGTCGTCGACGAGGCGCACTACATCAAGAACCCAGCCGCGCAGCGCTCCCAGCGGACGGCGGCGCTGCTCGACCGCGCCGAACGTGCCGTGCTGCTCACTGGGACGCCGCTGGAGAACCGCGTCGAGGAGTTCCGCAACCTCGTCGGCTACGTCCGCCCGGACCTCGTCGTCGACGTCCACGGGCTCGCGCCGCACCGGTTCAGGCGCCAGGTGGCGCCCGCGTACCTGCGGCGCAACCAGGAGGACGTCCTCGACGAGCTCCCCGGGCTGGTCGAGGTGGACGAGTGGCTGCCGATGACCCACGACGACGAGCGGGCGTACCGCGAGGCCGTGGTGGCGGGCAACTTCATGGCGATGCGGCAGGCGGCGATGCTCGCGAGCGACAGCCAGAAGATGGAACGCCTGATCGACGTCGTCGAGGAGGCCGAGGCGAACGACCGGCGCGTGATCGTGTTCTCACACTTCCGCGAGGTGCTGTCACGGGTCGCCCGCGAGCTCCCCGGCCCGGTCTTCGGACCGCTGACGGGCTCGGTGCCGGCGGCCGCGCGGCAGGACATGGTCGACAAGTTCGCCGCCGCCGGCAACGGTGCCGTGCTGGTCGCGCAGATCGTCGCGGGCGGCGTCGGCCTGAACATCCAGGCAGCCTCGGTCGTCATCATCTGCGAGCCACAGCTCAAGCCCACGACCGAGGCGCAGGCGGTGGCGCGTGCGCACCGGATGGGGCAGCTGAAGTCCGTCCAGGTCCACCGGCTGCTGTCGGAGGACGGCGTGGATCGCCGCATCACCGAGATCCTCGCCGAGAAGCGGCGGTTGTTCGACGACTTCGCCCGGGTCAGCGACACCGCGGAGAGCGCACCGGAGGCCCTCGACATCTCCGAGGGAGAGCTGGCGCGGGAGGTCGTGGCCACCGAACGCAAGCGGCTGCTGACGCAGGACCTCGACACGCCGGGGAAGTGACCGCGAGCCTCCGCCGAACGACGAAGGGCCGACCGCCTCCCGGCGACCGGCCCCTCGCCGTGCGTTCTCAGACGGTCATCGCCGGACCTGGATCCGCACCACCTTCTTCGCCGAGGTGAGGTTCGCGTTGCCGAGATAGCGCACGGTCACCTTCTTGGTGCCTCGCGACAGGCGGGGGAGTCGCACCGACCCCTTGCCGTTCGCGTTCACCCGGACGGCGAACGACCGCGTCCCGACCTTGACCAGCGCCGTACCGCGAGCGTTCACGCCCTTGGCCCTGACCGTGATCGCGACCTTCGCGCGCCGCGAGGTCGTCACGCGCTTCGGCGTGACTTTGACCCCGACCGTGGCCCTCGCCTTGGTCACCCTCAGCACCACCGGCCCCGCGGTGGTGGCACCGACGGTGGCCGTCCCGCGATAACGAGCAGTCACGATCCGCGGCCCCGCCGTACGGAACGGGCCGAGCCTCACGCTCGTACGGCCCTGTCGGTCCAGCGTCCCCGTGCCGACCCGCCGGCCGTCCACGAGCACGTCGACCGCCCCCGAGCCGGCCGTCGTCCGGCCGTCCTCGGTCACCCGGACCCCGACCGTCGCCACGGCAGTCGACCTGCCGGCGGCGATGCGCGTCGGCTTCACCGTCAGCGTCGCCGCAGCGACCGGCACGCTCGTCGCGGCCGTCACCCTGAGAACGACCGGCAAGGACGTGCTCGGCGCCAGCTCCGCACTCCCGCCGTACGTCGCCGTCACGAGGTGGCTGCCCGGCGTCGCGATCGCCGCGAGCGGGACCGTGGCGCGGCCCTGCGCGTCGATCTCCGCCGATCCGGACGCCTCACCGTCGACGTACACGGTGACGACCCCCTCCGGAGTCGGCTGGTCACCGGCACCGGGCGTCGTGACCTGGACCGAGGCGGTGACCCCGGTCTTGCCGGCGACGACCGTCGTACGGTCGAGCGTCAGCGACGTGGCCGACGCGGGCAGCGGCGGCTCGTACCCGACCTCGGCGATCCAGGTCCGGTAGTTGCCCTCGCGGCCCGGCACGAAGTTGCGCTCCACGTTGCCGCGGCTGTCCACCGCGATCCAACGGATCTCGGCGCCCTTGTCGACCTTGAGGCGTTCGCCGCCTTCACGCAGGCCGGCGGCCGCGTACATCGTCGACCGCAGGTTCGGCACCGTGCCGTCGGTCGTGTAGAAGATGCTCGCGGGCTCGTTCGTGGAGAACTCCACGTTGACCTTGCCCTCGACGGTGCTGGAGGTGACCTTCACGTCGCTGACGGGCGGCACCGTGTCGGTGTCGTAGTCCCGCGCGATGCGCAGCATCTCGACCAGGCCGTTGGAGAACTCCATCGCCTCCTGGTGCGCGCCCGGCCCGGTCGGGGTCTCGGCCTCGAACGGCGGCTGGAACGTCGAGCCGACCTCGAAGTCCCACGCGTAGATGCCGTACTTGTACCAGAGCATGTCACCGGAGTTGCCCGCCGCCGAGTAGAGCGTGTCGACGACCCGCCCGGTCCGCGCCGGAGTCACCGACAGACCGCGGTGGCGCTTGATCGCGGTGAGGATCCGCGACGAGGCGCCCTGGAAGAGCGACTCCTCCTCGAGCGTGGGCTCCGGTGCGGTGATCCGCCCCGGCACCTTGTACGCCGCCGGCGACCACATGAAGTAGTTGCCGGAGCTGTGCACGTTCATCGACCACTGGATGTTGGACCGTGCCGCGACCCAGTCGACGTTGCGCGACTCCGGCTCGCTGAGCTCCGACGGCCCGGCGAACGTCCCGCTGGTGCAGACCGGCGAGGCGCCGGAGTAGCCGTCGAACAGGCTGTACTCGTCGTAGTTGCGGTTGACGTCCACGCCCCAGGAGTTGCGGGCGTTCGCGTCGGCGGTGCCGGTCTTGTCGCAGTAGTTGACGAGGTTCTTGCGCTGCGAGTTGAAGTCGTAGAACGAGTAGTGGCCGCCGTCGGGGTTCACCGACGGGAGCACCCAGATCTCCAGGTTGTCGAGGAGGTCGCGGGTCGCCGGATGGGTGCCGTAGTTGCGCAGCAGCCGTTCGGCGGTCTCGATCGTGACGAGGGGCGGGACCCACTCGCGTGCGTGCTCCTGGGCGTAGAAGAAGACACCCGGCTTGGACCCGTCGCGCACCTTGCCCATCTTGATCGCATAGACCTGCTGTGGCGCACGTGCGACGGTCGCCGGGGCGTTGAGCCCGTCGGTGAGCGTCGTCGCCGCCGTTGCGGGCACTACACCGGCACCGGCGTTGCCGCGGTAGGTGTACGCCGACACGAGCGCGCTCGCGCCCGTGCTGGCGTTGATGGCCGCGGCGACCTGAGCTGCCGTGCTCGTGGCCGTACCGCTGGCGTCGGTGGCCGAGGAGACGGTGATCGCCTTGTCGGCGACCGTCACGGTCAGCGGCTGGTCGGCCGTCGTCGGGTGCACGACCGTGACGGTGATCCCGTTGCCGCCCTCGGAGCCGAACTGCTTCGAGTCGATCGCCACGCGGCGGTCGTCGTCCGCGGCGGCACCGCCAGCGGGGATGACGGACTGCGCGAGACGCCGGTAGCCGTTGGTCTTGTACGGCAGCTCGACGATCTCGGCCAGCTCCGGGTAGTCCGTCGCGAGCTGCTTGATGCGGTCGTACAGCTGGGTCGGGTCGAGGTAGGAGCTGACGAAGTCCTGCTGGTAGCCCGGACCCTTGAACGGGTCCTCCTCGTCGCCCGTCGGCAGCCAGTCGGTGACCTTGGCGATCGCCACGTCGCCGGTCGGGCTGGTGATCCGGACCCGGTCCGGCCGCGAGGTCAGCGCCTCGGCGCCCGTGGTCGGGCTCGCGCCGCGGTGATAGAGGTAGACGTCGGCGTCGACGAAGCGGCTGATGGTCTGGGTGCCGCCGCTGCCGAACGCCGTGCCGGGGCCGCTGTCGCGCTCGACGGTGAGCGCGTCCGTGGCGTCCTGCCCGTTGGCCCACTTGGCCTCGACCGAGAGGACGGGGATGCCGAACGCCGTGTAGTACTGCGCGCGGGTGATCTTGACGTCGGAGACGTCAGGGTGGGTCGCCTCGTCGGCGAACGCCTCGTTCTCCGCCTTCGCCGCGTTGATCGTCGCGTCGCGCTCGGCGAGCGCTGCCTCGGTGTCCTCCGAGGTGTAGAGGACCTCGCCGGTGTCGAAGCCGGCCTTCTTCAACGTCTTGATCTCGTTCGGCGTGACGACGGCGCGGACCTCGAGGCCGTCGGGACGCTGCTCGACACCGTGGTCGAGGTCGACGCCGGTGGCGACGAGCTGGTCGAGCTTGGCCGCGCTGGGCACGGTGATCTCGACGACGGACGGCACCTCGTCGGGGAGGCGCTCGAGGGTGACGGCGCTGTCGGGACCGGGGGTGGACGGCTCGGCGAAGGCAACCGGTGCGGTGGTGGTGGCGGCGATGAGGCCGGGAACCGTCAGTGCGAGCGTGACGGCGGCGACCTTCCGGCGCAGGGGCGACGATCTCTTCATGCGGCTACGTCCTTGCTTCTGGTGATGAAGAGTGGATGAAGGTCACCGTAAGGTGAAATGCGTCACACCGCCGCTCACCTCCCGGCCGGCCGGCCGCTCGGACGCGTGGGAAAGGGCCACGAAACCGGCCCGGCGAGGCGCAATAAGATATACGATTCGCCTATGGCCTACAGCACGATCACCTCCCTCGATACCGACGCAGCCCTCCAGCACAGCGAGGACCTGCGAGCCCGACTGCTCGCCACGTCGTCCGACACCTACGTCACCGGTCCGGCCGGCCAGGGCAGCGGCGAACGCGTGCTGGTGCTCGGGGGCACGGGCTACATCGGCCGGGCGCTGGTGCCCGAGCTGGCTCGCCGGGGCTACCGACCGGTGGTGCTGGCGCGTGACGCGTCGGTGAAGGACGACGCCGAGTTTGCTGAGGCCGAGGTCGTCGCCGGCGACCCGACGCGTCTGGACGACGTCGTGAACGCGGTGGCGGTGGCCCCGACCGCCGTCGTCATCTCCCTGCTCAGCGGGCGCCGCCCGAACGACGCCGAGGAGTGCGAGCTCGTCGACTACCAGGCCGTCGTCAACGGCATCAAGGCCGCCGTCGCCCACGAGGTGCAGCAGTTCATCCAGGTCAGCGACTTCGGCGCCTACAGGCCGGAGCTGATCCCGCAGGTCTACAAGCTGCAGGTCGAGGGCGAGCTCATGGGGCAGCACCACGGGGCGCTGCCGTGGACCATCGTCCGGCCGACGGCGTACTACCCCTATCTGTCGATGACGTTCGGCGACGTCAAGAACGGGCTGCCGTACCGGATCTTCGACCACGGCGAGTACAACGTGGTCAACCCGATCGCCCGCGAGGACCTCGCGGAGTTCATCACCAACCAGGTGCTGGCGGCCGACGCGTACGGTCGCGTCCTTCCCGTCGGTGGGCCCTGGGTCGAGGACAACGTGGTGACCCTCAAGGACGCCGGGCAGATGATGTTCGACATCACCGGCCGCGAGCCGCAGTGGGATGTCGTGGCGATGACGACGTGGGACAAGAAGATCGCGCGGCTGCGGCGCATCGGCAAGATGAGCAAGAAGGTCGCGCCGGTGGCCTACTACCTCGAGGCCGCGAAGTACTGGTCGGTCGTCGACCACGTTGCGCCGGCGTACGGGACGCGCACGTTGCGGGGCTTCATGGAGAGGCTGAAGGACCGGGAGTTCCCGACCGGCAGCTTCCGCGAGCGGATGAAGAGCGGCACGGCGATGATGCCGACCGACATCTGAGTCGATGAGTTGAGCCGGGGGAGCCGCTCCCGCCGCTCCGAGTAGCTCCGCTGCGTCCGAGCTGCGAAGCTGCGGGGCGTGGTCGAGTACGTCCGCTTCGCCAAGCACGCACTGACCGCCGTCGAGCAGAGGGAGCTGGCGGCGGTGGACCCGCTCGCCTCGGACCTGCGGACATACCTGGAGACGAGCGTCGAGGACATCGCGGCCGCCCATGTCTACGGAGCGAAGAGCGCTGCCATCCAGAGTCTGGTCGCGATGCTTCTCCGTGCGCGGCTCGGGTTCGGCGAGGAGATCGTGCTGACACCGCAGGACGGCCTCGTCACGCGGGCCCGGCCCGACTTCTTCTACCCGCTCGCGACCGGGCGCGGCGTCATTGCCGAGGTCGAACGGGGCGGCACGGTCACGAACAACCACGACCTCAAGGACGTGTGGAAGACGCATGTCGCGCCGGATGCGCAACACCTCTTCTTGATCGTTCCTCAGGCGAACACGCGCGCCGACGGAACCGTTCGGGAGCGCCCGTTCGTCCGCGTCGCCCATCGGGTCGGTGCCTTCTTCGGCGATGCGCGGCGGGAGATCGACGTCACCAGCGCGCACGTGTTCGGCTACTGAGAGCGCGGGCGGGCACGATTGACTCGCTGAGAATCCCTATCGCCTCTTGCGCGTACGACCGCAGCGCGCGATAGTCCTTGTCATGACTGTGACCGGCATCACAGCACCGACGGACGGGGTCCTCGCCCGGATGCGCATGCTCGTGCCGGACCTGCCCGAGTCGACGCGTCTCACCGCGGAGTGCATCCTCGACGACCCGCACTCCGCGGTAGCGGGGACGATCAGCGATCTCGCCGCCAGCGCTGGCACCTCGACGGGGGCGGTGTCTCGCCTGTGCCGCACGCTCGGTCTCGACGGCTATCCCAGCCTGCGGGTCAGCGTCATCAGGGAGGCGGCCGCGACGGCCTACGGCAGCTGGAACGCCGACATCAGTCGCGAGATCGCCCCCGGCGACTCGCTCGCCGACGTGGCCCGCACCCTCGAGGCGGTCGGCGCCCGCGCCGTGCACTCGACCCTCGCGGGACTCGACCTCGACGCCGTCGCGGCAGCGGCCGGAGCGATCAGCGGCGCGAAGCGCGTCCACGTGTACGCGGTCAGCGGCAGCGGGGTGATGGCCCGTGAGCTCGAGCTCCGGTTGAGCCGTATCGGCATCGCGTGCTGGACGTACGCCGATGTCCACGACGGCCTCGTCGCAGCCGCGCAGCTCGGCGACGGGGACGTCGCGATCGCGATCTCGTACTCGGGAGAGACCGACGAGACGCTCGACATGCTCGCCACCGCACGAGACCGTGGCGCACTCACGGTCGCGATCACCGCGGGGCCACGGTCGCGGCTGGCCGCGCTCGCCGACAACGTCCTGGTCACCGTCGCCGAGGCGACGACCTTCCAAGACGGTCCGCTCGCGTCCCGTCACTCCGAGCTCGCCGTCGTCGAGATGCTCTATCTCGCCGTGGGACAGCACGACTACGACCGCACCGTCCAGCTCCTGTCCGTGACCGAGCGTGCCGTCCGGCCACGCCGACCCGAACGACGCCGCACCCAGACCCGTACCGACACGACCGGCCAACACTGACCCAGGGGGACCCATGACCGCAGAATCCGACCCGCCCGCCGACGGACTCAGTCGCAAGTCCTTCCTCGCACTCGGCGGAGCCCTGGTGGCCGCCGGGGTCGCGTCGCCGTTCGGCGGCGGAGCGGCGAGCGCGACGACCGGAGCCACCACGGCCACCACGGCCACCACGGCCACCGCGGCCGCCGCTGGTGCCGCCACCGCGGCAGCCGCACTCGCACGCGCTGCGTCGGCCACGACCGGCGGCCCGATCATGAACGACGGGCGGTTCCCGATCGGCCTGTTCTGGCCGCCGCCGCCGACCGAGACGACGGTCGAGCGCTACCGCGAGATCGCCGAGGCGGGCTTCACCTATGTCCACGGTGGCAACTACTCGAACTCCGACGTCCAGATCACGACGCACATGCTGCGGGTCGCCGACGAGGCCGGCGTCTACGTCCTCGTCGAGGACCCTGAGATCAAGTGGCTGCTGCAGACCATGAACGTCGGCGACCCGGCCCAGCCGTTCACGATCAGCGAGGACGAGCTGCGCCAGCGGATCACCAACGCCGTCAACCGCTACGCGCCGTCGTGGCGCACGGTCGGCGGCCGCCTGCACGTGCTGCGGGGGAGCGGCAGCGGCTCGATCGGATGGGTCGCGGATGGTGCGGCGTGGCAGGACTACACGTTCGCCTTCGACACCGAGCCGCTACGTACCGGTGCGGGCGGCTATGCGCAGGCCGGGTGGGCGTTCCGGATCAAGGACGAGGCCAACGCGTACGTGTGGCTGCTCTCCACCCAGGGGAGCGACGGCAAGGCGGTGCTCAAGAAGGCGGTGTTCGTCAACGGCAACCCGATCGTCACGCAGGTCGCGCTGCCGTACCAGCTCGAGGAGGGTCGGACCTATCACGTCGAGACGGCGCTGAGCGGATCGACGATCACCACCCGCATCGACGGCGTGCTGGTCGACACGACCACCGACAGCACGCACGCCGCCGGCTCGGCCGGATTCCGCGAGGCGGGCTCGGAGTCGGCGTACTTCGACAACGTCGTGATCACCGGCGCCGGGGGAGCGACGCTGTTCCGCGACAGCTTCGACGAGGGTCTCGGCGCGTGGCGGTTGCCCGCTGGATCGGGGTACGGCGCCTTCGCCGGCCTGCACCTCTTCGACGAGCCCAGCGTGGCCCGCCTGCCGCTGGTGGCGAAGGCGGTGGCGATGGCCAACGACGCGTACGCCGACGCGTTGTCGTACGTGAACCTCTTCCCCGGCTTCGGTGCCGGCTACGAGCAGGCGGCCCGCGACATCGACTCGCCGGTGCTCTCGTTCGACCGCTATCCGATCCTGGCCAGCGGGGAGGACCTGGGCTACTTCGACAACTGGGCGCAGGTGCGGGCTGCCGCCCTCAAGCACGGGCGTGACCCGTGGATCTACATCCAGAGCGTCGGCTATGCGAACCACGCGATCCCGACCAAGGCGGACCTGCTGTGGCAGATCTCGATCAGCCTGGCGTACGGCTGCAAGGGCATCCAGTACTTCACGTACTGGACGCCGGACCCCGCGCGTGGCGAGGCGTTCACGAACGGCCTCATCACCGTCGAGGGCAAGCGCACCGGTCTCTATCGCGACACGAAGCAGGTCAACGCCGACTATCTCGCACCGCTCGGCAAGCAGATGCTGGAGCTGACCTCCACCGCCGTGCAGGTCGCCGGGCTGGCGAACCCGCCTGCGGGACTCGCGCCGTTCGAGGGCGACGCGCTCGTCTCCGCCGTCAGCGGTGACCCGGTCGTCCTGGGCCGGTTCGTCGATGCCGACGACCGGCTGCACACGCTCGTCGCCAACTACTCACGGCGCGACCGCGCTCGCGTCCGCCTCACCCTGCCCGCCGAGGCGGAGGCGTACGACCCCGGCGACGACGACTGGTCGCGTCAGCGCTCTGGTGGTCTGACTCTGCGGGCGGGGGAGGCGCGGCTGCTGCGGATGCGGTGAGGTCGGTCAGGCGGTCACGGGCGCGCCGTCATCGTCGCGTCCGCGACTGCCTGCGGCCGAGGTCCGCCAAGATCAGGTCGAGGGTGGCGGTCGGCGCCCACCCGTTCACGCTGACGGTCCCGTCGGCGCTCACGCGGATCTCCAGACGATCGCCGATGCCGTCGAGCTCGTCGACGAGCGTGCGGTATCGCGGTCCGAGCGCGTGGAAGCGCTGATTGCGCGAACCGACCCATGGCCTCGCAAGGTCGACTTGATCCTTGAGGAAGGGCCCGTCGACGAGCAGGTCGGTCTGCGCGATCAACGCGTCGACGTCGCCGCTCTCCTTCCTCCGGAGGTCGTCGAGGGTGAACCCCGTGAACGTCATGACGCTCTGTCCACGTTGCCGGACCAGGGCTGCGAAGACGGCGAGAGGGCCGGCCTGTTCGAACGGCTCCCCACCCAGCAGCGTGACGCCTTCGACATCGGCGGGAACAGCGTCGAGCAAGGTCTCCGGGGCGACGAGGTCGCCACCGCGCTGGGTCCAGAGGTGAGGGTTGAAGCAGCCCGGGCACTGCAGGGTGCAGCCCTGCACCCACAGCGCGAAGCGGGTGCCGGGGCCTTCGGCCGTCGTCCGGGGGATCGAGCGAGCGACCCGCACGGGGCTAGATGTCGAGGACACGCCCAGGACCCTGAGGTGGTCGCTGAGGGTTGAAGGGCCCGAACGTCACGGAGCCCCGGATCCCGGCGACCTGGTGCGGTTGGAGCTGTGCGGAGGTTGCGAGGTCGTCGAGGTCACGGAACCCGCCCGTGCGAGTGCGGGCAGCGACGATCTGCCCGGCGACCTGGGGACCGATGCGGGGGAGGAACGCGATGGCGTCGGCGGGGGCGGCGTTGATGTCGAGGTAGGCGGGGGGCTGCGGAGGAGGCGCGGAGGTCGGTGGCCCGTAGTAGTCGGCTGCGCTGACTCCGAGGAAGGGCGCCGGGGGAGGTGGGGGCGAGGTCGACCATGGGACCGGCGGCTGAGAACTCCGGTGCTCGGCGACCGCCCAGGCGATCCGGTCCAGCCGGAGTAGGCGCTCCTTGAGGACGGTACGCCAGAGAATCCCTGCGTGGATGAGGCCTCCGACCCACGCCACGGCCATGGCCACGATCACGATCGTGCCCCAGGGCTCGGCCATCTCGTAGGGGTCGGCCTCAGTGCCCGGCGTCGCGCCGATGGCGATGAAAACGGCAATCCCGAGGCTGCTCCAGAGCACTGCCGCCCGCGAGACCACCCGTGACTGCGCGAGCAGTGCCGCCCAGATCCAGCCGACGAAGGAAAAGCACCCGAAGCCCAGCACGAGGACGGCGAGCCAGAGGCTGTTCGCCACCTTCCACCGGGTCGACTGCTGAGCGAGAAGGATGTCACCCGCGTCCTGTGTCAAGGCTCTGCCCCTCCTCTTGGACGTGGTCGGTCTGCCAGTACTCCTCGGTGAAGGAGCTGGAGCTCGAGAGCGCGTCGAGGAGATCCTCGAGCACGGCCACCTGATCCAGGCACTCCGGACCGGTGAACCCGATCGTCTCGGCCGAGACCGTGCCGTCTCGCGCGACACGAACGCGGAGCTGCTTGCGTGTCGCCATCAGTCGCTCCTCACGTCCAGCACCAGGGTGACGGCGTCGTCGTCCACCGACTCCTCGGCGATGGACAGGCCGGCCGCCGGTGCTCGCTCCCGAATCTTGCGTACGACCTCGCGTTGAACGCACACGCCGTAGGCCGCGTCGAGGTCCGTGACGAGACCCAGGGCCTCCTCCTCGGTCCAGGTCTCGTCGAAGCGGGCGACCCACAGGCCCTCGTCGTTACGGTCCAGCGACAGGGCGCGCGCATCGAAGGACGCACGGATCTCGTCGGGACTCGTCACGCTCACCGTCGCGTCCAGATCGGCGAGTGCTCCGGCGACCAGGCTTCCGTCGCTCAGTCGTGACCGGACCGTCAGCTCCCTCGGCCCCAGGCCCCGCGGACCGTCGTCGATCGCTGCCTTGGCGGCGCCGACGGCCGCCATGGCAAGAGGGATCAGCAGGATCTCAAGACTCATGCGCGTCCGTCCTAGTAGTCGATCCGGCGTCCACCGGACTCGAAAGGTGCGGGAATCTCCGGGACGGGGCCGGGCGCGACGTCGGGCTCGCGTAGTGCGGTCTGCAGACTGGCCGAGACAGCGCGTCGGCCCGCCCACGAACGCATCGCGGCGACCGCCTCCCGCTGGGTGATGCTCAAGGGGACCGTCCGCTCCACCGCGAGTCTCAGATCGGCTCCCCGGATCGCGCGCTTCTGCGCGAACGCGTCGAAGAGGGACGCGATGACGGCCTCTTCGATCTCGGCACCCGAGAAGTCCTGTGTCGCGTCGACGAGATCGGCGACCAGCTGGTCGTCCGGCGTGAAGGAGGCGTGCGCGGGGGCGTTGCCGATGTGCTTGATCATCTGGAGCCGCCAGATCTCGTCGCGTTCGACCGGATCGGGAAGGTCGACGAAGAAGATCTCGTCGAACCTGCCCTTGCGGAGGAACTCGGGTGGCAGGGACTGGACGTCGTTGGCGGTCGCGATCACGAAGACCGGCGTGGACTTCTCCTGCATCCAGGTCAAGAACGTGCCGAACACCCGAGCCGACGTCCCGGAGTCACCTCCGCCGCCGGACACGCCGGCGAAGCCCTTCTCGATCTCGTCGATCCACAGAACGGCCGGTGCGGCAGCCTCGGCCGCTCGGATCGCGCTCCGGATGTTCTGCTCGCTCGAGCCGACGAGGCCGGCGAACACCTTGCCGATGTCCAGGCGGAGCAGGGGCATCCCCCAGGCGGAGGCCACGGCCTTCGCGGTGAGTGACTTGCCGCAGCCGGGCACGCCGGTGATGAGGACACCCTTCGGTGCAGGCACCCCGTACTCCTGGGCCTCGGCGAGCCAGGAGTCGGCGCGCCGCCCGAGCCAGCGCTTGAGGTTCTCCAGCCCGCCGACCTGCGTGAGATCGAGGTCGGACGGGACGTACTCGAGGACCCCGCTCCTGCGGACGGTCTGTCGCTTCTCCTGGATGACGACGTCGATGTCGCTGGCGTCGAGCTGTCCGTTGCTGGCCATGGCACGCGCGAACGCGCCCTCGGTCTCCAGCTCGGTGAGCCCGAGGGCCGCCTTGATCATCCGGTCCTTGTCGGGCTCGTCGACGTTGACCTTGATCCTGCCGCCGTCGGCGTTGCTCGCGATGATGCTGTCGAGGATCGCGCGGATGTCGGCTTCGCCGGGGAGGGCAAAGTCGAGGACGTAGACGTCCTTCTCGAGCTCTGGAGGGATCCGCACCACGGGGGAGACCAGGATGAGCGACCGGGCGCTGGTGCCCTGCTGGAAGGCGGCCGCCACGTCACGCAGCCGGCGAACGATCGCTGGGTCGGCCGGCCGGTTCCCGTCACCCAGGTGCGCGTGGAGGTCGCGGAAGACGAAGACGGCGGGCTGGGTGTGCCGCTGGATCGACTCGAGAGCTCGGGCCGGCTCGGTCGTGTTGCCCTGTGCCGCCCCGTCCGGGTCGACGAGTCCGGTCGTGATGCTCCAGCCGAAGACCGGGCGGGCCTTGGGGAGCAGTCCCTCAGGTCCGACAGCCGCGGCGATCTCGTGCTCGACCCGGCGCTCCTCGAACGTCTCCACGTAGAGGATGG
Source organism: Mumia sp. zg.B17 (assembly GCF_019550915.1). Lineage (GTDB taxonomy): Bacteria > Actinomycetota > Actinomycetes > Propionibacteriales > Nocardioidaceae > Mumia. Next base: position 35,673 of record NZ_JAHWCI010000004.1, on the reverse strand, counting down.
CGAACCGCGCCTTGAGCAACACGCTGAGTGTGTCCTGGAACGCGGACATGTCCGACCCCCCTCCGGTGCGCTGCGCACATCTTGCCCGACACACAGGGTCAGCGCGAGAGGTCGACCGGCCCGCCGCACCACCGATAGGTTCCGGGCATGGAGAACGCCGGGCGGATCGTCGCTCTCAACCACGTCGGCATCAGCGTCGCCGACCTCGAGGCAGCGCGACGCTTCTGGGTGGAGGGTCTCGGCGCGACCGAGCACGGTGCCTTCGGCTGGCCGGTCGGGACGGCCCCTGCGGACGAGTCGCTGGCCACCGAGGGAACCGCGGCCGACGTGGTGCTGCTCCGGACGGATGCGGCGTTCATGGAGCTCTTCGCGTTCTCGTCGCCGACCCCCGCCGTACGGCCTCGTGGTGCGCCCGGCGTCAAGGGTCTCGCGTGGGCGGTAACGGATCCGGACGAGGCGTACGCCCGCGCGGTCGACGCGGGCGGCACGCCCCTGGGCGACCACCGCGTACGGTGCCCCGATGGCACGCCGGTGACCTTGGTCGCCGCAGAAGGGGTGAGCGGCCTCGTCGGGGTCCTCGTCCAGGTCGCCGACGCCGCGGCGCACGCGGTCCCGCCCATCCCCGGTCCGGTCACGGTCGAGGTGAGCGGTGGTGCGGAGGACGCACCCGCGCGTCCGGTCGACCTCGGGGTCAACCACCTGTGCGTGGATGTCGAGGGCATCGACGCCGTACGGGGCAGCATCGACGGGACGACGTGGCACCACCCGGTCACCGAGTCCAGCGGTGGCATCGCCGCGGTCTGCTACGGCACCACGAGAGACGGTGTCCGCCTCGAGCTCCTGGAGTCACGCAGCCCCGACGCGTTCCTCTCCCGGACCCGGCTCACCCACCCCTAGGCTCCGCTCGTCCCGCTCCCACCTGCCCAGGGCGGGTGCTGGGTGCTGCCCGCGCCCCAGCGCGACCAGCCATGTGGTTGACATCACATCCTCCGGAGCCCTACGTTTCTGGAACCCGAATCAGGTTTCAGGTTCGGTCCTTTCAGGGAGGAAAGGCACGGAGATGAGCACACGGAAGAACACTCGCCGCACCCTCGCGGCCCCCATCGCAGCGCTCGCCGCAGCGCTCACCCTCGCGGCATGCGCTCCGTCGTCGGACGACGACGCCGCGGCTGACGGCGACACGGTCGAGGTCGGAGTCATCACGTCCAAGTCCGGGCCCCTCGCCGCGTACGGCAAGGCCTACCTCGAGGGCTTGGAGGCAGGTCTCGACCATGCGACCGACGGCACGAACGAGGTCGACGGCACCACGATCGAGATCACCGAGGGCGACGACGCCGGCGACGTCGACAAGGCCGTGCAGCTCTCCAAGGAATACATCGGCGACGGTGTGAAGATCATCGCCGGCACGGCGTCCTCCGGCGTGGCGCTCGCGCTGGCCGAGCAGGCCGAGCAGAACAAGGTCCTCTACATCGCCGGGCCCGCAGCAGCCGATGCCGTGACCGGCATCAACGACTACACGTTCCGATCGGGACGGCAGAGCTTCCAGGACGTCGCGACGGCGGCGACCTTCCTCGAGGAGGTTCAGGGCAAGACGATCACCGTCCTCGCCCAGGACAACGCCTTCGGTCAGGGCAACGTCGCCGCGGTCCAGGCGGTGCTGGGTGCCGGCGCCAAGGGTGGGACCGTCAAGCCCGTCCTGGTGGCGGAGGACGTCACGGAGTTCACCTCCTTCGCCCGCCAGGTGGTCAACAGCAAGCCCGACCTCGTCTTCGTCGCCTGGGCCGGTGCGAGCTCGGGCAGCATGTGGCAGGCACTGGAGCAGCAGGGAGTCTTCGACGCTGCACCGGTGGTGACCGGCCTCGGGGACGTCGCCACGTACGGCGCCTACGGACCGGCCTCGGCGAAGATCAACTTCCTGAGCCACTACTTCGGCACCGCGACCGACAACGAGGTCAACAAGGCGCTCGTGTCCTACCTCGAGGAGAACGGCAGCCAGCCCGACCTCTTCTCGCCGGACGGATTCGTCGCCGGACAGATGATCGTCCGCGCGGTCGAGGAGGGCGGCGACGACGTCGACGCGATGGTGAAGGCGCTCGAGGGCTGGTCGTTCGACGGTCCCAAGGGCGCGACCACCATCCGTGCCAGCGACCACGCGCTGGTCCAGGACATGTTCCAGGCCAAGCTCGTCGCCGATGGTGACGCGTTCGTGCCCGAGGTGGCCAACGTCGTCCCGGCCGACCAGGTCGCCCCGCCCGAGGCGTCGTGACGGCGTGACGCAGAGGAGGACGGCGGCGAGATGACGGCAGCAGCAACGCCCGCGCTCGAGGTCCGAGGGCTCGGTCTGCGGATCGGGGGAGCGACCATCCTGGAGGGGATCGACCTCACCGTCGACCGGGGAGCGATGGTCGGGATCATCGGCCCGAACGGCGCAGGCAAGACCACCCTGTTCAACGTGATCTCCGGCCTGACCGCTCCCACCGAGGGCGCGGTGCTGCTCGACGGCGAGGACGTCACCGCGATGTCGGTGCCGAAGCGAGCGCGTGCGGGACTGGGGCGCACCTTCCAGACGTCGAGCCTGTTCCCCGATCTCAGCCTGCTCGAGAACGTCAGGCTGGCGGCACAGGTCTCACGCGGAGGCAGCCTCTCGGTCGTCCGGTTCCCGCGGCGCAGCGACGCCGCCAGCCGAGCGGCCGCGAACCACCTCGACGAGGTCGGGCTCGCCGGCAAGGCTGACGTCGTTGCCGGCGGCCTCTCGCACGGCGACAAGCGCAAGCTCGAGATCGCCGTCCTCCTCGCGTGCCACCCGGACGTCATCCTGCTCGACGAGCCGATGGCAGGTATCGGGTCGGGTGACGTCGCCGGGCTCGGCGCGATCATCCGCTCGCTCCACCGCGACAAGGGATGCACCGTCCTGATGGTCGAGCACCACATGGATGTGCTGCTCGGCCTCGTCGACAAGGTGGCCGTCCTCCACTTCGGCCACCTTCTCGCGTACGACACACCCGCGGCCGTGATGGCTGATCCGACCGTCCAGAACGCCTACCTGGGGGCGAGCGCATGACCAGCACGCCCGGTGAGCCGGTGCTCGCCGTCGAGCATCTCCGCGCCGACATCGACGGACAGCAGGTGGTAGAGGACGTCAGTCTCACCGTGCCGTCGTCCGGAGTGACGGCGATCCTCGGTCGGAACGGCGTCGGCAAGACGAGCACGCTCCGCGCCATCCTCGGCCTGATCCACCGCACGGGAGACATACGGCTCGCCGGCGAGCGCATCGATCGCCTTCCGACGCACAAGATCGTGCAGCGGGGCGTCGGCTACGTGCCCGAGGACCGGGAGGTCTTCGCGAAGCTCACGGTCGCGGAGAACCTCCGGCTCGCCGTACGCACGGCGCAACCCCGCCACGATCTCGTGGACGCGCTGTTCCCCGACCTCGTGGGCCGTCGCGACCAGGTGGCGGGAACGCTGTCCGGAGGTCAGCAGCAGATGGTGTCGCTCGCCCGCGCCCTCGTCAACGACAACCGCATCCTCCTCGTCGACGAGCCGACCAAGGGGCTCGCGCCACGCGTCGTCCTGGAGGTCACCGACGCCCTCGAGGAGGCGGCGAAGACGGTGCCGATCCTCCTGGTCGAGCAGAACCTCGACGTCGTACGCCGCCTGGCCGGCCCGGCGATCGTCATCGAGGGTGGTCGCGTCGTCCACACCGGCGACGCCACCGCACTCCTCGACGACGCCGACCTCACGACACGGCTCCTCGGCGTCCACGGTGACATCTCGAGCGAGGTGGCGCGGTGAGCACCGTCGTCCTGCTCGCGGTGACGGGTCTCGGACTCGGTGCCCTCTACTTCCTCGTGGCCTCCGGGCTGTCGCTGATCTACGGCCTGATGCACGTGCTGAACTTCGCGCACGGCAGCTTCCTCACGCTCGGGGCATTCCTCGGCTGGATGGTCGCGCAGCGGATCGACGCGACGAGCTGGCTCGGGTTCGCGGTGTCGATGCTGGTGGGCGCGGCCGTCGGTGCGCTGGTCGCGGCGCTCACCGAGCTCGTCCTCATCCGCCCGCTCTACGAGCGTCACATCGAGCAGGTCCTGGTCACCGTCGGACTGTCCCTGGCGACGGTGGCCCTCTTCGAAGGCATCTGGGGGTCGGACGCGCGCTTCATCCGCGGGCCGGAGTGGCTGGACCGTACGACCTCGATCGCCGGAGCTGCGATCCCCAACGACCGGTTCGTGGTGATCGCGGTCGCCGGCGTCGTGCTCGTCGCGATCGTGATGTTCCTGCGGCATACCCGCTACGGGATGATCATCCGCGCGGGCGTGGAGAACCGCGCGATGGTCACCGCGCTCGGGATCGACGTCCGTCGCTCGTTCACGCTCGTCTTCACCATTGGCGGGGCCGCGGCCGGACTCGGGGGTGTCCTGGCGTCGCACTACTTCGGCTACGTGTCGCCGAGCCTCGGCGGCTCGCTGCTGATCTTCGCGTTCATCGTCACGGTGATCGGCGGACTCGGCTCGCTCACCGGTGCGGCGGTCGCCTCGGTGCTGGTCGCGCTGCTGCAGCAGTTCGCCAACTACTACCTCTCGGGCACGGGTGACTTCGTCGTCGTGCTCGCGCTCGCTGCCGTCCTGCTCGTACGCCCCACCGGACTGATGGGAGCCCGCGCATGACTCGCCCACCGATCCCCGCCGCCGTCGGCGGCACGGCGCTGATCGTGCTCATGGCGGTGCTGCCGCTGCTCAACGTGCGCGTCCCCGGCATCCTGCCCGGTGCCACCTACCAGCCGGGCGCGTTGAGCCTGCTCGCTCTGTGCATGGTCTTCGCCGCGCTCGCGCTGTCGTACAACCTCATGCTCGGCACTGCGGGACTGCTCTCGTTCGGTCACGCGCTCGCCTTCGGCGCCGGAGCGTACGGCTTGGGGATCGTCCTCGAGCGCACGGGCCTCTCGCTGTGGTCCGCGCTGCTGGTCACCCTGGTCGGCTGTTTCGTGGTGGCCCAGGTGACGGGAGCGATCAGCCTCCGCGTCACGGGGATCCCGTTCGCCATGGTCACCCTCGCGTTCGCCCAGGCCGCGTCCGTCCTCGTCCGACGTAATCCCTGGGGTTCCACCGGTGGCGACGAAGGACTCAGCCTGGCCACCGCCCAGGTCCCGGAATGGATGGTGGGCGTGGCGAACACGCGGAACCTCTACTGGGTGACGCTGGCCATGCTGGTGCTCGTCTACGCGGTCGTCGTGTGGATCGACCGTTCGAGGGTCGGCCACGTCGCCGCGGCCACGCGCGAGAACGAGCTGCGGGTCCGCGTGCTCGGGATCCGGCCGTACGCGGCGAAGCTGGTCGTCTTCACCGTCGCCGGCGTGCTCGCCTCGTTGACGGGTGCGGTCTATCTCCTGCTGCAGAGCGGGACCGTGCCCCGGGTGGTGTCCGCCGATCTCACGATCACGATCCTCGTCATGGTCGTCCTCGGCGGCGTCGGGTCGCGCTGGGGGGTGATCGTGGGCGCCGTCGTCTACACGGTGCTCAACCAGCGGCTGTCCCTGCTCGCACACTCGGACACCGTGGAGTCGCTGCCGGCGGTGCTGCGCGTCCCGCTCTCCGAGCCCATGTTCATCCTCGGCACCGTGTTCATCCTCGTGGTGATGTTCTTCCCCGGTGGGATCGCGGGCGCAGCCCGGACCACGACCCGCACCCGGACGCGTCGTGAGGGTCGCGACGAGTCTCCGCTGGCAGAGTCGGCAGCATGACGCAGAAGCCGTGGCCGAGCTCCGACGAGGGCGCCCACACGCTCGGGCGGTGGCTGGTCGACCGGTCCCGCCAGGACCCCGACGCCGTGGCGATCGACGACCGCGGCGTCACCATCACCTACGGGGCGCTCGCCCGACGGTCGAGCGATCTGGCGTGTGCCCTGCAGGACGCCGGGTACGCCCCCGGTGACCGCATCGCGACGCTGACCGGCAACTCCATCGACCACGTCGTCGTCTTCTTCGCCTGCGCACAAGCCGCTCTCGCGCTGGTGCCGCTCTCGTGGAGGTTGACCGCGAGCGAGCTCGCAGAGCTCGTCGCGACGGTCGATCCGGCGCTCCTGCTGGTGGAGGACGAGTACTCCGCACTCGGGCGCGAGACCCTGACCCGGCTGCCGACGGTGCCACCGGTGGCCGAGCTCGGCACCACCGGTGTCGAGGCAGCCGTCCCACCGTCGATGGGACTGAGGGGCACCGTCGACGGCGACCTGGTGGCACCACGCCCCGCGCGCGACGACGACGCTCTGCTGGTGATCGTCACCTCGGGCAGCTCCGGACGACCCAAGGCGGTCGTCCTCACCCACGCGAGCTGCTTCTGGAACAACCTGGCGCTCGGCCAGGCGGTGGAGATCACCTCGTCGGACGTCGTGCTCGCGACCCTGCCGCAGTTCCACGTCGCCGCCTGGAACATTCAGCCGCTGCTCGCCTGGCGGGCCGGCGCCACGGTGGTGATCGAGCGCTCGTTCCAGCCCTCCCGGGTGTTGAGCCTGATCAGGGAGCGCCGGATCACCGCGATGATGGGCGTGCCGACGCAGTACCACCTCCTGGCGGAGGATGCGCTCTTCCCCGAGGCCGACGTCTCCAGTCTCTGCGTGGCCATGTCGGGCGGGTCGGCGATGCCGTACCCGCTCTGGCGCCGATGGGCCGACCGCGGCGTGCGGATCACCCAGGGCTACGGGCTCACCGAGGCCGGTCCCAACGTCCTGATGCTGCGTGCCGACGAGGCGGAGGCCCACCCCGGCGCGGTGGGGCGGCCCTATCCGTACGTCGACGTGGGACTGCGGGACATCGCGACCGGCGAGGACGTCGTCGGTCCCGGCACGGGTGAGCTGTGGGTCCGCGGGCCGAGCCTCTTCGCCGGATACCTCGGCGATCCGCGCTCGACAGCCGAAGCGCTTGTCGCCGGCCGGTTGGCGACAGGCGACCTCGCGAACCGCGACGCAGACGGGTGCTACCGCATCGTCGACCGGTTGAAGGACATCTACATCAGCGGTGGCGAGAACATCGCACCCGCCGAGATCGAGGCGGCGATCGCTGCGCACCCGCTGGTGGCCGACGTTGCGGTGGTCGGCGTCCCCGACGACGTGTGGGGCGAGGTGGGTGCCGCGTTCGTGGTGCCGCGGTCGGGGGCTCGCCTCACCGCGGACGAGATCCAGACCTACCTCCGCGGGAGCATCGCGGGTTTCAAGGTCCCCAGGGACGTACACGTGCGCGAGGTGCTCCCTCGCAGCGCTCTCGGGAAGATCGTCCGGCCGCGACTGCGTGAGGACGCCATGACGACAGGGGGACAGAAATGAGCAGTGCCGCCGACGACTTCCGGCTCGACGAGGTGGAGACGGTGTCCTCCGCCCAGGGCCGGCCGCTGGGCAAACGAGGGGAGGCGACCCGTGCTCGGCTTCTCGTCGCGGCCGAGGCGGTGTTCGCCGAGCTCGGCTACCACGACGCCTCCATCGTGAAGATCACCGAACGGGCAGGATGCGGGCTCGGCACCTTCTATCTGTACTTCGATTCCAAACAGGCCCTCTTCGAAGCGCTCGTCGTCGACCTGAACCGCCGCGTCCGGCACTCGATGGCCGAGGCGATGAGCGGCGCGCAGAACCGCCTGGAGGCCGAACGTGCCGGCTTCGAAGGGTTCTTCCGGTTTACCGCCGAGCATCCGGCGCTCTACCGGATCGTGCGGGAGGCCGAGTTCGTGTCACCCGAGATGCTCCGGCTGCACTACACCCGCATCGTGGAGGGCTATCGCGCCGGTCTCGCCAAGGCGCAGGCGGCGGGGGAGATCAGTGACATCGATCCCGAGGTCGCGGCGTGGGCGTTGATGGGGATGGGGGAGCTGCTCGGCATGCGCTATCTGCTGTGGGAGCGCGACGCCGACGGAAACCCTCCGGCCGCCGTCCCGGACCACGTGATCGACGAGATGATGCGCCTGGTCAACGGCGGCCTCGCGCCGAAGGAGAGGTCATGACCGACCACCCGCTCGAAGGACGCCGCGCTGTCGTCACGGGAGGGGCCAGCGGGATCGGCCTCGCCTGTGCGCGCGCCCTCGCGGTTCGCGGCGCTGACGTGACGGTCGCGGATATCGACCGGGAGGCGACCGCCCGCGCTGCCGATGCGATCGACGGCCACACCTGGGTGGTCGACCTGGCTGACACGGAGGCCCTCGAGAGCGTGGTCCTCGACACGGACATCCTGGTGAACAACGCGGGGATCCAGCGGGTGGCTGCGATCACGGAGCTCGCTCCCGACGACTTCCGCCTGATCCAGCGCCTGATGGTCGAGGCGCCGTTCCTGCTCGTCCGCGCCGCCCTTCCCTGCATGTACGAGCGGGGATGGGGACGGATCGTGAACCTCTCGAGCGTGCACGGCCTGCGCGCCAGCGCGTACAAGGTGGCCTACGTCGCGGCCAAGCACGGGCTCGAAGGGCTCTCGAAGGTCACGGCGCTCGAGGGTGGTCCGTACGGGGTGACGAGCAACTGCGTGAACCCCGCGTACGTCCGGACACCGCTCGTCGAGAAGCAGATCGGGGACCAGGCGCGGGCGCACGGCATCCCCGAGGAGGAGGTCGTCGAGAAGGTGATGCTCACCGAGACCGCGGTCAAGCGGTTGATCGAGCCGGAGCAGGTGGCGTCGCTCGTCGCGTGGCTGTGCTCCGAGGACGCAGGGATGGTGTCCGGTGCCTCGTACACGATGGACGGCGGGTGGACCGCGCGATGACGCAGCGCTACCGCACCGTCGACGTCTCGGTACGAGGGGGTGACCTGCGCGTCGGGATCTGGGATGCGACCGACATCGCGGCGCCCACGCTCCTGCTCGTCCACGGCGTCACGGCGTCGCACCGGTCGTGGGACCTTCTCGCTGCGCGCCTTCCCGGTGTCCGGCTCGTCGCTCCCGACCTTCGAGGGCGGGGCCGCAGCAACGCCGTCACGGGACCTGCGGGCATGACGGCGCACGCGGACGACCTGGCCTGCGTACTCGATGCCGTCGGTGCCCAGGCGGTGACCGTGGTCGGGCACTCGATGGGCGGCTTCGTCGCCTGCGTCCTCGCTGACCAGCACGCGGAGCGTGTGCGCAGCCTGGTACTGCTGGACGGAGGGCTGCCGCTGGACGTCCCCGCAGGGCTCGATGCGGACCAGGTGATCGCGATGGTGCTCGGGCCGACCGCGGAGCGCCTCGCCATGGAGTTCGCCGACACCGACGCCTACCTCGGGTTCTGGCGGCGGCACCCGGCGTTCACCGAGGCCTGGTCCCGCGAGCTCGAGGACTACCTGGCGTACGACCTGGTCGGGGAGCCGCCGCGCCTACGGGCGGCGACGAGCTACGCGACGATGGCCGAGGACACGGTGGACCTCAACGGCGGCGCCGCTCCGGTGCAGGCACTGGCACGTCTTCGCCACCGGACCCTGTTCGTCACGGTGCCGCGAGGCCTTCTCGACGACGAACCCGGGCTCTATTCCGACGACCGCATCCCCGCCCTGCTCGCGGGCACCCCGAGCGTCCGGCACTGCCGCGTCGACGGTCTGAACCACTACACCCTGGTCCTGTCCGCGCCCGGGGCGGACGCCGTGGCGGGTCTCATCCGCGAGGAGATCGCCCGCAGCCTTTCGCTCATCCCGACCGAGAACCTCGACCCCTGACCCGACGCGTCACTAGCCTCGAACGGCTGCACGACTCACCTCGTGCCAGAAGCGAAAGGTGACCACGCCCATGTCGATTCCTGAGGCCTCCGAGCACGTCCCCGAACCCACCCGGCGCACCGTGCTCCGCGGCATCGCTGCGGGTGCTCTCACGCTGACGGTGGCGCCGAGCGCGGTCACCCGCGCGGACGCCGTGACGTGGCGACGCCGGCGGCGACCGAACGTCCTGGTCATCTCGATCGACGATCTCGGCTGGGACGAGATCGGCTGCTGCGGGACGAGCTTCAACGAGACCCCGCACATCGATCGTCTGGCACGCGAAGGCCTGAGGTTCGAGTCGGCGTACGCGGCGGCGTCGTTGTGCTCGCCGACCCGCGCGGCGCTCGTCACCGGCCTCTATCCCGCGCGGACGGGCATCACCGACTTCCTGCGCGGGGAGCCGGCGCCCAGCGACAAGCACCTCTCGACCGACTTCCGCACGGTGCCCGACGTTCTCGGACCGTACGGATACACGACCGGCCTGATCGGCAAGTGGCACCTGACCGAGCGCTACTCCGGCGACTACCGGAGCCGTCCCGGCAACCCCTTCGCGCACGGCTTCGACGAGGCGATCGCCTCCGAGGAGCTGTACATCGGCGACGGCGACTACTTCCACCCGTACTCCTTCATGCCGAGCCTCCCGGCGCGCGAGCCCGGCGAGTACCTCACCGACAGACTGGCTCAGGAGGCCGTCGACTTCGTCACCCGCCACCGCGACGAGCCGTTCTTCCTCCACCTGTCGAACTACGCGGTCCACACGAGCCTGGACGCGAAGCCCGAGCTCGTGGCGAAGTACCGCGCGAAGCCCGGCGCGGACGAGTCGCCCAACCGGCCGGTGCTGGCGGCGATGCTCGAGAGCATCGACGACCAGGTCGGGCGCATCGCCGCGACGCTCACCGATCTGGGGATCGCCGAGGACACTCTCCTCCTGGTCACCGCCGACAACGGTGGCCCGTACCGCGACGCCAACGTGCCGCTGCGTGGCGGCAAGGGCGAGCTGTACGAGGGCGGCATCCGCGTGCCGCTGATCGCCTCGTGGCCCGGGACGATCCGTCCTGGACGTCAGGACACGACGCCCACCAGCACGATCGACATCCTCCCGACCGCGCTCGACCTCGCCGGTGGTCGGCCCGGGCGCGAGTTCGACGGGAGGAGCATCGCGCCGCTGCTCACGGGCCGAGGCCGGCTCCGGCGCGACACGTTGTTCTGGGTCTATCCCCACTTCATCGGACGGACCCATCCGCACGCTGCGGTGCGGCACGGTCGGCACAAGCTCGTCCAGTACCTGCGTGACGGACGGACGGAGCTGTACGACCTCGCGCGCGACCCCGGCGAGACGACCGACATCTCCGCCGACGAGGTCGTGACCGAGCGGATCCTGCGGGCGATGCTCCGCGCGCACATGGCCGATGTGGACCTGCTTCCGCCAGCGCCGTCGAGGCGTGCGTACCCACGCCGCGAGCTCGCCGAGACCTTCGACGGCGACCTGTCGCGCTGGACGACCCTGCCGGTCGGCGCGCGGCTGGGGGAGGTGGCCGTACGGGACGGGCAGCTCGCCGTCTCCGCCTCGCGGCTGACGCACCTCGTCTTCCTCTCCGACGTGTCACCGACCTCCGACGAGGTCGCGCTCGTCCTGGACCCCGGGACGTTCGCGGAGGCGGGCAACCAGGACACGGTGTTCGTCGGACTGGCTGAGGATGCCGACAACTACCTGCTCTTCCGCTACCACAACGGGCTGAACCGGGTCGGCTGGGACCTTCGGGTGGACGGCACGCTCATCACCGCCGGCGCCGAGCCGCTGGGGAACCTCGACGGGACGGTCGACCTCGCGGGACCGGACGCCCGCTACGCCTTCGTGCTCCGCGGCACCACCGCGACCGCGTACGCCGACCAAGGGAGCGGGTGGGAGTTCCTCTTCTCCGTCGACGTCGGGGGAGCGATCGACCTCGCGGACCCCGCCGTACGGGCGAGGTACCGGTATGCGACGAGCGTCCGCCTGGACGACGGCACGATCACGCTCGACGGGGTCACCGCGCACCGCCGCTAGGCGAGTCGAGTGTCCACCCAGTGGACGCCCGACTTGAACGGGCCGGCATCCCGACGAACGGTGGGGTGATCTGACCGCCACGGAAGGAGAGCTCATGCTCACCCTCACCGAGAACGCCAGCGACATCGTCACGACGCTCATCAACAAGCAGGTCCCGTCCGAGGACGGGGGGCTCCGCATCAGCGGACCGACGGACGAGGGGTTCGCCATCTCGGCGGTCTTCGTCGGAGAGCCGGGCGACACGCTCGTCGAGTCGGGAGACGCCAAGGTGTACCTCGACGGCGCCGCCTCGCAGGTGCTCGACGACAAGATCCTCGACGCCCAGGTGACCAGTGAGGGCGCCGTGCAGTTCCAGCTCGCCGAGCGTCCGGCGCAGTAGGCACGCCGTACGACACCGTCGTACGAGAGAGCCGCCCGCGGCCTCGGCATCCGTCGAGACCGCGGGCGGTTTCGTCTCGTCACGGCCCATGGGGCCGCAACCGGTGGCAGCCCGTCGAAATCCGTTCGACCGTTTCGCGCCTGCCGTGCCAGGGTGCAGACAACCGACCACCAGTGAGAGGCACCACGAGCATGCCAGCAGCGACCACGCCCCGGACCGTCTTCCGTCCAGTCGTGGAGCTGCCCTGTGATCTCGTCCCCACTCACCCTCGGAGTCGTCGCGCACGTTGATGCCGGCAAGACCAGCCTGACCGAACGACTCCTGTATGACGCCGGTGCCGTTGTCGCTCTCGGCAGCGTCGACGCCGGAACCACCCGCACCGATGCCTCCGACCTGGAGCGTCGGCGTGGGATCACGATCCGTGCCTCCGTCGCGACCTTCGCGCTCGACGACCTCGCGGTCACGATCGTGGACACGCCGGGCCACCCGGACTTCATCGCAGAGGTGGAGCGTTCGCTGCTGATCCTCGACGCCGCGGTGCTCGTCGTGTCCGCGGTCGAAGGCGTGCAGCCTCAGACGGTCGCCATCTGGCGCGCCCTCCGGCGGCTCGGCGTGCCGACGCTGCTCTTCGTCAACAAGGTGGACCGGCGCGGCGCCGATCTCGACCACGTCGTCTCGCAGGTACGGCGGCGGCTGACGGCCGACGTCACCGTGCTCTCGCACGTACGGAACATCGGGCACCGCGACGCGCGCGTCGAGGCGGTGGAGTCCGACGACCCGCGGCTGATCGAGGCGGTCGCGTCGGCTGACGACGACGTCCTGGCGTGCTGGGTCGAGGGCCGGCCGATCATGCCGGACCAGCTCGCGGCGGGCCTCCGCGACGCCGTACTCCGACGGGCCGTGACCCCGCTCCTCGTCGGCTCAGCGATCACCGGCGCCGGCGTCGATGCCCTGCGTGACGCGATCACGACGCTCCTTCGCCCGGCTCCGGCGGCGAAGGACCCGAGCGGCGGGACAGTATTCGCGATCGATCGCGACGTGCGGGGCCGTCGCGCGTGGGTCCGATGGTGGTCCGGCACGCTCCGGGTGCGGGAGAAGGTCACCGCGGCCGGCCTCCCCCCGGCCCCCGTGACCGAGCTCGCGGTGAGTCGACCCGGCGGCCTGCAGACGACGAGGTCGGTCGAGGCGGGCGAGGTCGCGGTGGTGCGAGGGCTGGACGTCCGGATCGGCGACGTGCTGGGGAGCGCACCGGGACGGACCTCGTACCGCTTTCCGCCGCCGACGATGCAGACCGTGGTCACCCCGGACGACCCGACGCAGCGGGCGACGATGTTCGCCGGGCTCGCCGACCTCGCCGACGAGGACCCGTTGATCGACCTGCGTGTCGACGAGGTCGAGGGGGAGGCCGTCGTCCGGCTCCATGGTGAGGTGCAGAAGGAGGTCATCGCCGCCGTCCTCGAGGAGCGCTACGGCGTGCGGGTCAGGTTCGCGGAGACCTCGGTGGTGTGCCTCGAGCGGGTCGTCGGCGACGGCGACGCGCTCGAGGAGATCGGCGTCGCCGGCAATCCGTACCTGGCAACGATCGGCCTTCGGGTGGAGCCGGGAGCGCGGGGGAGCGGCGTCGCGTTCTCGGCGGGCAGCGAGCGTGGCAACCTCCCACCGGCGTTCGTGGCTGCGACGGAGGAAGGTGCCCGGGCGGCGCTCCGACAAGGGCTCCGTGGGTGGGAGGTCACCGGCTGCCTCGTCACGATGACGACGTCGGGCTACTGGCCTCGGCAGAGCCACGCGCACCAGTCGTTCAACAAGGCCATGTCCAGCGTCGGCGCCGACTTCCGCAACCTCGCGGCGGTCGTCGTCATCGCCGCACTCGAGCGGGCCGGGACGCAGGTGTGCCAGCCGATCGACCGGTACGAGGTCGAGCTCCCCGACAAGGCGCTGGCGCGCGTGCTCTCGCTCATCGGCCGGCTCGGCGGGACGGTGGCCGGATCGGCGCCTCAGGACGGGTTCACCGTGCTCACCGGTCACCTCCCCTCGGTGGCGGTGCCGGAACTCTCGCGTCGCCTGTCCGACCTGAGCGGTGGGGAGGCCGTGCTGACCGCGTCGCTGGACCACCATGCACCCGTACCGCAGGGCGGCACGCCGCCGACCCGACGACGGACCGGTGCAGACCCCCGAGACCGCGACGCGTGGTTCCACAGCGTAAGGCGGTAGGAGTTGGCACACTGCCCACATGGACATCGATATCACCAGCCGCCCTGGCTACGCCGCTGCCGTCTGCACCCTCTCGCCCGGCGAGTCGGTCAAGGCCGAGGGTGGAGCCATGATGGCGATGTCGTCCAACGTCGAGATCCAGACCTCGACCGGCGGCGGCATGCTCAAGGGTCTGCGTCGAGCGGTGCTCGGTGGCGAGTCGTTCTTCGTCAACACCTTCACTGCGCAGGGTGGGCCGGGCACGATCACCTTCGCGCCCGTGCTGCCCGGCGACATCGTGACGTGGACGTTGAGCGGAGAGACCGTGTTTCTCCAGTCGGGGGCCTACCTCGCCGCCGGATCCGAGATCGAGGTCGACAGCAAGTGGGGCGGCGCGAAGACGTTCTTCGGTGGCGAGGGTCTGTTCATGCTCCGCTGCACGGGCACCGGGCCGTTGCTCGTCGCGAGCTACGGCGCGATCGAGACGATGGACCTCGCGCCGGGGGAGCGGCACGTCGTGGACACCGGTCACCTCGTCGGCTGGAGCGAGGGGGTCGACTTCAAGGTGCGCAAGGTTGGCGGCTGGAAGTCGACGCTGCTCAGCGGGGAGGGTTTCGTCGTCGACCTGACCGGCCCCGGACGGGTCTATCTGCAGACGCGGAGCCAGGATGCGTTCCTCGGCTGGCTGATCCCGAAGCTGCCGCGGGACACCAGCTCGAACTGACACCCGCTCACCGTGCCGGGTCGACCGAGGGAGCAGGACCTCGCGTCTCGGGGTCGGCGTTGACCCAGTCGGTGATCGCGTTGCCGATCTCGTCACCGCGAGGCGTCGTGTTGAGCCAGAAGAGGTCCCACATCTGGGGGTACGGGTCCGCGCGCCGTGCCCACTCGCGCGCGAGGCGGCGGAGGTTCTCGGGCTCGCTTCCGTCCCAGGGGACGAATCGGCTGTCCTTGCCCAGCTCACCGATCTCGATCAACCCGCTCGCGGAAAGCCGCGCGATGACACCGATGCAGAGATCGCGGAGGTCCGCAGGGTCGAGCGCGGACGCGGAGTCGAGATTGCGGGCGATACCGATGACCTCTGAGGCATCAACCCAATCGAGGCAGCCGCTGGAGAGGATCTCTTGATCAAGGGTCAGGCCATCTGCCGACTTCATTGGATATGAACCTTCCGTTTGATGCCGTCCCCAGCGATGACGTCGATCGTGACACCACCACTTCGTGATTCCTCCCGGAGTCCGATGATGATGCCATCTGGGCGCTTGACGGCGATTCCGTCGTAGCGATCGATCTCGGTGGGCAGACCTCGGGACGTGAGGCGACCGTAGAGGTCGCGGAGCTCTTGCTCGGTTGCGACCGTACGAACGTGCCGCCGCCGGCCGTGTGGGAGCTCATCGAGGACGTCGGCGACGTCGTCGACGTAGTTGCTGGTGTCCTTGACGTCGTCGGCCTTCTCGAAGGCTCTGAGCAGCTTGCGGAGCTTGAGCAGCTTGCCGACCGGCAGGACCGAGGCGGCCTCGACCAGGCAGTCCGCGACGTTGCCGGTCTCGGGAAGACAGGCGCGTGGATCGCCCAGCAGGACCGTCAGCGCCGTGATCGCGGCGGGGTCGCCGCCGCGCCGGGGCCGTGCCACGGGCGGCGCGTACGAGGAAGGCACGGGGCCGAGCCCGCCGAGCCGTCGCCAGCCGTCGTCCGACGGGCCGGCGTCGAGGAGCCTGGCGAGCTGCCGCGCGGCGTCGTCGAGCGAGCCCTCCAGCACGGCGTGCCGGTGATGAAGGTCGGCGGTCGTCGCCGCGCGAGTATCGGCGGCGGCCGCGTCGTACTCCGCGTTGAGCGCCTCCACACCTGCGTCGTAGATCGTCACGCTGACAGCCCAGGCCCGGACGACGGTCGCCGCGTATCGGGAGCGCTCGTCGACCTGGCCACCCAGCGCCATGACCGGCCCCGCCCCCAGCGGGATCGCGGTGAGGAGCGACCCGTCGACGTGGGACGAGGCCGCCACGACCCGGCGGACCGTCTCGTCCACGACGGAGCCCACGGCAGTGGCGCGGCCCTCGATCTCGCCGGCCGAGGCAAGGATCTGCTCGGGTGACGCGGGGTACGGGTCGAACAGCGGCATGCGCCGAACTGTTCCGCGAACCGACCGTCACGCGTCAGCGTTGTCCACAGCCTCCCTCAGGCGGTGCGCCCGCGGTTGGGGGTTGCCAAGATCGACGAGTGCGACGAACCTTGGCACAACGATCCTCACCCCTGGAGGCAGACCGTGGTCCGATCCATCCGTCATCTCGTCGCAGCACTTGCCCTCGTGATCGCCACCACCACGCTCGGCGTGGTCGCCACGGCCGGTCCGGCCTCTGCCGACGCCTGCTACACGTGGTCCCGCACGCTGTCCCAAGGATCGACGGGTGACGACGTCCGTCAGCTCCAGATCCGGGTGTCGGGCTATCCCGGCTCCGGGGGTGTCCTCGCCCTCGACAGCAGCTACGGCCCCGCCACCAAGGCGGCCGTCACGCGCTTCCAGCAGGCGTACGGTCTCACTGCCGACGGAGTCGCGAACGCCCAGACGTACTCCAAGATCTACGCGCTGCAGGACGACGACTGCACGCCGGCCAACTTCAGCTATGCCGAGCTGAACCGGTGCAACAGCACCTGGTCGGGCGGGGCGGTGTCCGCTGCGACGGCACGGGCGAACGCCCTCGTCACGATGTGGAAGCTCCAGGCACTCCGCCACGCCTTGGGTGATCGACCACTGACGGTCAACAGCGGCTTCCGCAGCACGTCGTGCAACAGCGCGGTCGGAGGAGCGTCCAACAGTCGGCACCTCTACGGCGACGCCGCCGATCTCGGTGCCGGCTCCCAGGGGTTCTGCACGATCGCGAAGCAGGCACGCAACCACGGGTTCGCGATGATCCTGGGGCCGGGCTACCCAGGTCACGACGACCACGTCCATGTGGCAGCACCCGCGTCGCGCTTCTGGTCCGCACCCACCTGCGGCATCTGAGCTGCCCGTCTGGCGGGCATCACAGATGCCCGCCAGGCGGGACAGCGCTCACGGGTGGACGATGTCGATCTCGGTGATCCGCGAGCCGAAGTCGCGTCGGTTGATCGTCACGAACTGATCGGCACCCGCGGTGATCGCGGTGGCGAGGTGCAGCGCGTCGGGAGTCTTGAGCCGGTGCCGGAGCTTGAGGGCGGCAGCCACCACGGCGACGTCCTGAGTGACGGGGAGGAGCGCGAGCCGGCCAAGGATCGCGATCATGCGGAGGCGCTCGTCACGACGGTCGTCGGCGACCGTGAGCGCCTCGGTGAAGAGCAGCGTCGATCCGATCCCGACCGGCACGTCGGGAGACGAGGCGTCGATCGCGTCGAGCAGGATCGCGCCCCGCTGGTCGGCGACCGCAGCACAGATGACGACGCCAGCGTCGAAGGCGACCGTCACCAAGAGTCTCGGTCCGCGCGGAGCGACCGGACCGCGGCGTCCGCATCCGCCTCTCGGGGCGCGCGGGGAAGCGGGAGCCCTCGATAGCTGTCGACCTCGTCGGCGATGGCGTCGGCCGCCGCGAAGAGATGGTCCGCGCGTGCCGCTCGTGCCGTGCGGGGAGCGGAGAGGCGGGCCACCGCGCGGCCGTGGCGGGTGATCGTGATCTCCTCGCCAGCCTCGACGCGGTCCAGCAGCGCCGCCAGCTGGGCCCGTGCCTGACTCATCGTGACGGTGGACATGTACAACAACGTACAGCGATGTACACACAGCGGACGTCGCGGGTCGACCGCGCGAGTGGAACGTGGTGTCCGTGCTCCGATACGGTGACGCGCACCCCCGCCCTCCACGGGAACGCTCGACCCCCGTGACTGCCCTCGGCCAAGGACTCCCGCATGCTCGACGACCACGCCACCACGACCGCGACGGGGCGCTCCGTCCCTGAGCTCGCCCTGGTCGACCTCGATGAGCAGGCCTTGGAGAGATGGGCCAGCAACGGCGTCCTGATCGAGCGTGTGATGCAGCGCTGCAGCGCGCGCGAGGAGTTCCCCGTGGCGTCCGGGTCGTCGTTGTCGGCCGACGACATCACCAGCGGCCCGTATGCCACCAGCCAGACCCTTCGGCGGTGCCTGACCGCGGGGATCGATCACCTGCATGCCGTGAAGACACTCGTGGTCGACGCGGACGCCCCGCACTCGGCGGCCACCTGGTCGCTCGCGCACGGCGCGTTGGAGAACCTCGCCACCGCCTACTGGATCCTCGGACCCGCCAGCCGCGACGACCGCATCGAACGCACCTTGCGATGGCACGCCCAGGACATCGCCGACTCCGAGGCGGCGACCCGGCACCTCCGCCTGCCGAGCCTTCCCCCCGCCGAGGCGCGGCTGATCTCCCTCGAGATGGTCGCGCGTCGTCGTCGGCTCGACGTCGACGAGGTCCGGCGCGGCTATCGCGTCGAGACAGCCGTCGCGTACGCCGACGCGCAGCTCCCGCGGCCGAGCCTCGGGGTGCTCCTTCCGTGGACGCTGGGCTCTGCCTTCGCCCACGGACGCCCGTGGGCCGCGCTCGGCGCTCCGACCAACGCCCTCCTGCCCGCCCTGGCCGCGCTCCAGCTGCTCGAGGCCTTCCTGGCGCTCTACGAGCAGCGTGCCCGCAACGCGCTGGTCTGACGCGAAGCCGGCGTTGCGACGTCGGGCTCACCGACCGACGGGGACCTCCCACGCCTCACGGCCGACGCCGAGGAAGAGCAGCGACGTCGTGACAGAGGCACCGGTCGCCGCGCGGAGGCACTCCTCGTACGCCGCCACCTGCGGGCGGTAGAAGGCCGTCCGTGCGCCGAGCGCAGCCTGCGGGACGTCGTCGGTCTTGTAGTCGACGACGTGCAGCGTGCCGTCGTCGTCGCGGTAGATCAGGTCGACGAAGCCTTCGATCATCGTGCCGTCCTCGCTGACGGTGCCGACGTAGGACTCCCGCCAGTGCTCCCGCTCAGCGGCACGTCTCACCACCGGCGCCTTGAGCGCGGAGGCTGCGAGAGCGCGAACCTCGGCGGAGAAGTCCGTCACGGCCTCGGCGCGGCACTGCGCAGCGACCGCGTCGTCGAGCCCCGCACCGGTGGCCAGGTCGACCGCCTGCAGCACCCCGTGGACCGCACGTCCGACCGCCGACCCGTAACGACCTTTGCGCCACGGGGGGAGCTCGACGTCGCGCCCACCCTTGGCGCGGCCGGCGTCTGCCGGCGGGGTGTCGAGGAGAACGATCTCCGGATCGGTCCCTTCGAGGCCCGAGGCGCTCTGGACCGCGGTGAGTCGGGTTGCGGCACGTGCGTCGTCCAGCAGGGCCTGCCAGGCGGCGAGATCGGGCGGCGGCATGGGAGAAAGGTCACGCCGACGTCCACGAGCGCCTTCGGCAGGAGCGGAGTCGCCGTCGAGGCCGGAAGCGTCGGTCGCCCAGGCGTTCTCTCCTGCACCGGCGTCGGCGAGGATGCACGCGTTGGTGTCGGTCTTGTCGGCCACCCGGTGCAACGACACCACGAGATGGTCGCGCGCTCGGGTCGCACCGACGTACAGCAGGCGCCGACGCTCCAGGGCGTCCATCTGCTCGTCGACCGGGGCCGCTTCCTCGAAGTCGTTGGTCTGGACCTGCCCGACGAGCCGCACCTCGTAGCCGTCGTCGGTCCAGAGCAGCTGGACGCCCTTGCGCCGTTGTGAGCGGGTGCTCATGCCGGAGAGCACCACCACGGGGAACTCCAGGCCCTTGGCCCCGTGGATGGTCATGATCCGGATGGCGTCCACGTCGGTCTCGGGCAGCACCGCCTCGGCGACGCGCGCCGCGTCGTCGGCCTGACGCCTGGCCCACTCGAGGTAGGCACGGAGCCCTCCGTGCTCCACCTCCGACCACGCGCGGGCCTGGTCCACGACGAAGCGCAGGCGTCGCCACCCGTCGCGGGCGCGGGGGCCGACCGCGGCGGTCTCCAGCATTACCCGCTCGGCCACGATCGTCGTGAGGACCTCGCTCGGCGTCATCCAGCGAGCCCGGCGGACGAGGTCGCGCAACGCGTCCAACCCGGCAGCCACCGGATGATTGGGCCGTTCGAGGCGTTCGAGCGTCTTCGTGGTGGGAGCGAGCACGTGGAACGACCCGCCGGCGTGCTTCCAGGACCAGAGGTCGTCGTCGCCGCACCCGAAGAGCGGCGAGCGCAAGGACTGCACGCTCGCAAACTGGTCGCTGGGATCCGCGATCGTCTGTGCAGCCGTCAGGAGGTCTCGGACCTCGGCCGCCTGGTAGACCAGCGAGCTGGACTCGGCCCGGTAGGGGAGGCCCTCGCGGTCGAGCGCGGTCTCCAGCGCCTCGAGCGAGAGGCGGGACGGGATGAGGATCGCCACGTCCGCGAGCACGACCGGTCGCCACCCCCCGGTCCGCTCGTCCCGCACTGTCCAGCCCTCGTCGAGCGCCCGCCGGATGGTGGCGGCCACGTCGGCGGCCTCGACGGCACGCAGCGCATCTGCTCTGATCGACTCGGTGTGCTCCACGCGACCGAGCACCGTGACCGCCGGTCCGACGGACGGGTGCTCGCTCCGCGCGGGGTCGAGCGGGGCGTACTCCGGTTGGGAGCGGGGTGACGCCTCGATCACGGTCGCGAAAACGTCGTTGACCCACCCCAGAACGGGAGCGACGGTGCGGAAGTTGGTGGTCAGCGTCACGCGGTCGTCGGCTCCGAACCAGTCTCGGGCGTCCAGGTAGAGCGCGATGCTCGCGCGGCGGAACCGGTAGATCGACTGCTTCGGATCGCCGACGACGAAGAGCGAGCCCGGCGGGACGACGACGTCGTGCCAGTCCTCGGCGTCGGCGTCGCGGCCACCGGCGATGCGGACGGCAAGCTCGATCTGGATCGGGTCGGTGTCCTGGAACTCGTCGAGGAGGATGCGCCGGAACTGTGTCTGCAGAGCGGCACGCACGTCCGCGTCGCGGCGCAGCACGTCGCGCGCCAGGACGAGCAGGTCGTGGAACTCGACGCGGCCCTCCGCGGCCCGGCGCTCGGCGTCGGCGCGCACCCGGTGAGCGATCCAGGATGCGAGCGGCCGCAGCGTCGCCTCGGTCACCTCGTGGGCGACGGAGGCGGCGCGAGCCTGGAGCTCTTTGCACGCTGCCTTCAGACCCGCGAGATCGGGCCAGTTCGCGCCGCGCCCGTACGACGTCTTGAGCGTGTCGGCGCGGAGGAGCGTCGTGTATCGAGCGCGATCGTCGACCGCAGTCCGGAGCTCGTCGCCCCAGGCACCGAAGGCGGCCAGACGAGGGAGGAACTTGTCGCTCTCGTCGGTGCACTCGTCAGCCCGCGCCGCGAGTCTGGACGCTGCCTCCCAGAGCGCGGACAGGTCGGGCAGCACGATGGCCGGGGCGCGCTGCGGGACACGGTCGGCGATGAGGTCCCAGTCGGCGTTGAAGGCGCGGGTCAACGAGCGGAGGTGGGCAAGTCGCACGTCGGCGGCGAGGGCGAGGAGCAAGGCCGTGCCCATCGCGTCGTCGTCGAGGAGCTCGCGCTGCATGACCGTCCAGCGCTCCTCGAACGCCACCGAGGACGCGACCTCGTCGAGGACCTCGATCAGCGGGGGGAGACCCGCCTCGATCGGGTGTCGGGTCAGGATGCGCTGCGCGAAGGCGTGCAGCGTGCCGATGGCGGCGGAGTCGAGGTCCTCGAGAGCTTCGGAGGCGCGCGCCTGGCGCTCCGGCATGACCGACGAGCGTCGCGCGCCCTCGAAGGCGACGCGCAGCCGGTCCCGCAGCTCGGCCCCGGCCTTCTCGGTGAAGGTGACCGCGACGATGTGGCGAAGCGGCACGGGCGCCTCGGCGTCGAGCACCAGGAACGTCACCCGGTCGACCAGTGCTCGGGTCTTGCCGGAGCCGGCCCCGGCGTCGACGAACAGGTTGCGGTCGGTCTCTGTCGTGATCCGGTCGCGGGCGGGCTTGTCGTTCAGGGTCGTGAGCGACGTCATGCCAGCGCCTCAGGGTCGACGAGCTCGATCAGGTGCACGAGCGCGGCGTCGCTCCGCTTGTCCTCGTAGCGCTGTCGCGCCTCCTTGTGGCCGAGGCCGCCCGGTGTGCAGAACTCGCACTCCACGAAGCCGTACGCCGGTTGTGCGCTCGGGCGTCCGATGAAGACGCCCGCGGCGATGCCGTCGACGAGCGTCTGGAGCGTCTGGGCGTAGCGCGTCTCGAGATCGTCGTCGAGCGTGACCGGGATCCGCTCACCGGCGTTGCGGCGGACGAACCAGTACATCGCCTCGACACCGGTGACCGGCTTGTCGGCGACGCGCTCACGCGCCGCCAGCGCGTACACGGGGAGCTGGAGCTTTGTCCCGGCGGCGACCGGGTCCTGCCCCAGCTCACGGAACGGGTCCGCCCGGCCGGTCTTCACGTCGGTGACCAGAAGGACGCCGTCACGTGTCCGGTCGACCTTGTCCGCACTGCCGCGCATCAGCAGCCGACCGTCCGGCAGTGCGACAGCGACGGGGTCTCGATCGCTCCCGATGCCGAACTCGAGCTCGCTTCGGACCACCTCGGCGTCACGCCGCGCCCGATAGACGTCGTCGTCCACGAGCATGCGTGCGACCACCTGCCGCAGGGCGTCCAGCTCGGCCTCCCACAGCCGCCGGTGGCCGGTGAGCCCGCGCTCGACGAGATCGATCGCACGCTCGGTGACGAGCTCCTGCAGCCGCTGGTGCTGCGACGTGGTCCAGGGTTCGGCGTACGACGGGAGAGTGCCGGCGCCGGCGCTCTCGGTGATGAGGGCATCCAGCGCGCCGTGCACCAGGGTGCCGATCTCCGCCGCCGAGATCTGGACGATCTCCTCGGGCTGCTCCAAGGGCTCCACGCGGAGCAGTCGCTGGACGAAGTAGGCGAAGGGACACCGCGCGTACGACTCGAGGGCGGTGGGTGAGACCACCTGATCGCTGTGCGCGTAGTCGGGAAGGCCGGCCGCACCGGCGAGGTTGCCGTCGTAACGGGTGAACCGGGTGCTCGCGCGTGCGTCGATCAGGGCACGTGCCGCGGACAGCAGCGCAGCGGGCTCCGGCGCGAGCAGGGTCCCGCTGGCTGCGGCGCGGATCTGCCACTCCTGCTCGGACGCCGGGAGGTCGGTCGTGAGGATGCCGTCGGCGAAGGAGCGGCTGCCGACGAGGAGTCCGTCGGTGGACGCGCGGTGCTTGTCCGGGTGGTCCCACTCGGTCGCCGCGAGCTCCTTGTTGCCGGTGAGCTCGCGCAGGCTGGGAAGCAGGAACTGGCTCGGGATCCGCGTGGTGCTGCGCCGCAGGTCGCCCCGCGGGAAGGACGCGGTCGACCTCGGCGCCGCGGCCAGCGCAGCGAGGAGGTGGCGCTGCTTGTCGTCGAGGGTCGAGCGGAGAGGATCCAGCTCGCCGGTGGCCGTGCGGAGCGTGTCGCTGAGCAGCGCGTCCTCGTGCAGGCGGCCAGGGAACGAGTCCTCGCTCAGACCGAGCACGAACACCTCGTCGAGGTCCATGCCGACCGCTGCCGACACCGGACCGACGAAGACTCCCTCGCCGTAGCGACCGACGCGGGGGAGCGAAGACTCCAGCTCGACGGCAAGGATCTCCGCGAGCGTCTCGACGTCGACCGGGAGCTCGAACGCGTCCAGCGCCGCCAGACCGTGGATCGCCGACTCGACCGCGACCGCGGCGTACTGCTCCTCGGCAGGGAGCGCGGCCCACGCCTCGGACGTCCCGTACAGGTCGTGAAGGAGGTCGAGCGCCCACGTGCGCAGGTCCTGCCAGCGGCTGATCCGCGCGGCCTCCTCGAACCGTTGCTCGAGGAGGTCGACGAACTCCAGCATCGCGCCGGCGGCGCCGATCTCCCGATCGGCGGCCGCGACAAGTCCCTCGCGCGGGCTCTCCTGCGCGAGCTCCTGGTCCTTGAGCCGCAGCTGGTCGGCGATGAAGGTGGTCGTACGCGTGCGCCAGTCGCCTCGTCCGACGATGCCCGCGCGCCGTGAGATCCGCTCCCACCGCGAGACCGGGACGCGCCGGTCGGAGAAGGCGAGCACCGGTGCCTCGGCGAGTGCGGTGAACGTGTCCGCCCGGCCGAGACCGGTCCGGCCGGCGTCGAGGATGCCGAGGAGACCGCGTGCGATCGCGCGCTCCTGCACGGCGCGGGTCGCCGGGCCGTTGACGGTGAGCCCGCTCGCCTCGAGGTGCTCGTGGAGCTGGCGCGCGTAGGGGACGCGGGCGCCATAGAGGATGGCGACCCGGTGCGCGGGCGTTCGGTCCAGGGTTGCGACGACCTCGCGCACGACGCAGCGGACCTCGTCGTCGGCATCGGAGGCGTGCAGGACCCGAGAGGCGACAGGGCGAGGGACGGCCGTCTCCTCCGGGACAGCGAGCCCCATGAGATCGAGGCTGTGACGGACGGCGGAGTCCGCGCGCCGAACCCCCGTCATGCCCGCGACGACGACGCAGTCGGACGTCCCGGCCAGCGCACGCGCGAGTCCCGATTCGGCCCGGGTGAGGCGTTGGGGAAGGAAGAGGACGACCGCACCGAGCGGGGCGGCGCCCGGGGCGCCCTGCTCCACGAGACGGGTTGCCTCGCGCAGCAGGTCGGTCGCGTCGTACGACACGGGGTCGGTGAGGGCCACCACCTGCTCGTGCAGGCGGATGAGGTCGGCCGAGAGGCCCGTGGAGTCGCGCGCACGGGCGCGGCCGCCCGGGGAGAGGTCGCGGAGCTCTCGATGAGCGGCGACCAGGGCACGGATCGTCGCGGGATGGTCGGTCACCGGAGCGAAGACGCCGGGGTCCTGGTCGAGCGCCTGGCGCCACGCGGCGGCGAGGACCGGCTGCGTCGCCGGCCGTCGAGGGTCCATCCGGGCCGCGGCGACCTGCTCGGCGAGCCGGGGCAGGGTGGTCACGGTCAGCGCGGCGACACCGGGCGCGCCGTCGCGCAGGCCCAGAGCGAGGTGACGCCGCGCGACGATCCCGGCGACGTTGGTCGGCACGAGCACGGTGACGGGCGCCATGGGGTCGGTGCCCTTGGCCTCGGCGACCACCGCGGTCAGCGCGTCGAGTGCGGCTCGCCCGTAGGGCGCGGTCAGGACCCGAGTCGACATCCGCCCCCCTCTCGTGCTCTCCCGACCGTAGCGGGGTCAAGGGAGGTTCGGGGCGAACCTCAGCCGCAGGAGTCGCACACGCCGGTCGCCGGCATCTCGAGGAAGCACCGCGGGCAGACGACGCCGGGACGCTCGACCTTGCGGAGCGTGGGCTCCCGGCGCGACGTCCGTGGGGCGTGCGCGGCGACCCGGGAGGACGGTCGGGGCCGGCCGCCGTCGGAGGGGAGCGGCGCACCGTACCGCTGGTAGCACGCGAACCGCTGCGCAGCCGCGTGGCGATCCGGATCGGCGACCGGCGAGCCGGTCACCCGCGCCACGGCCTCGCGGTAGCCGTCGGCGACCGTCCCGTCGGCCCGCACGCACAGCGACGTGATCGCGGGCTCGCCGCGCTCGTGGGCGTCGGCGGCGACCTCGGCGAGGACGTCGCCGATCCAGGTCGCCGACTGACCCTGCGCCTTCACGCCCGTACGCCGTTGCACCTCGGCCGCGAGGTCCTGATCGGTGACGTCACCGCCGTACTCGCGCGCCTTCTCGACGAGCACCTCGCGGGCGCTCTTGACCCAGAAGTGCAGTGCGGTCTCGTACGCGACCGGCTGTCCGTCGCCGATCCGGAAGGTCGTGGCAGTCACGGATCGATCGTACGGCCGCCTCCTCCGACGGCCTGTGCCGCACCCCGGGCGGCGGCTGCGGCGGCCGCCTCGAGCGGCCCGCGGCCGACGTAGCGGCGCCACGGGACCGCGATCAGCGCCGCCACCGTGACGTGGACGAGGAGCGCGTGGTCGATCGTGCGCGGGAGCAGCGTCGAGATGAGGACGACGTGCAGCGAGTAGAGCGTGAACGTCATGCTCCCGATCGCGGCGGCAGGCCAGAGGAACCGCCCGATCACGTGCTCCAGCATCAGCATCAGACCCAGCACGGCCAGCGAGGTCCCGAGGGTGTGGAGGAGGTCCGGCGGCGCGCCGGAGTGCGGTGAGGCGATCCCCAGCCATGCCCACGAGGAGGTGGGTGTCTTCCCCGCGAACCCGACGTGCAGGAGGTTCTCGTCGACGGGCACCCACGCGAGGGTGTCGCCCGTGCCGGCCGCCTTCAGCACCTCGAGTCCGCCTCCAGCGAGCCAGCTCGACGAGCTCACCCAGGCTGCGATCGCCAGGAGGGTGCCCGTCACCGCGATGCCGGCGGCGACACCGATCCGACCGAGCGGGAGCCTGCCGACGCCCATGCCCACGAGGAGGTAGGCCGTCCACGTCACCACCGGGTAGTAGCCGGTGAGAAGAAGGTTGACCACGGTGTCGGCGGGATCGGTGACGACCGTGACGATGTCGGGCACCGCCGAATCCAGCGGCACCGTCACCGTGTGGCGCAACGCCTGGCTGATCACCGGCATGACGACCGCGGCGACGAGGCCGAGCCCGATCAGCCAGCCCGCGCTCAGGCGGAGGAACGGCAGCGCGACCAGGAAGAGCACGCCGTAGTAGCAGAGGATGATCGCCAGTCCCGACTCGAACGAGCCGAGGACGAGGCCGACCGCGAAGATCACGCCGGCCCGGGCCGACGTTGCGGCCGCAGCCTGGAGCCAGGAGCGCCCGCGCGGGGGCCGGGTGCCGCCGCTGGCGAGCGCGATGCCGACGCCGGCGAGCAGCGCGAACAGGGCGGAGGCACGCCCTGCCGCGAGGAGATGGACCGTGGACGTCGAGCCGTCCGGCCCGATCCTGGACTCCAGGTGGGTCGCCATCATGCCGATCAGCGCGACGGCGCGTGCTGCGTCGACCCCGAGCAGCCGCCGCGTGGCGAGGATGGTCGATCGCTCACGTCTGCGCGTGTCGGCCGCCGGGGAGGACATCGTCGCCTGGCTCAGACCACGATCACGAGGGTCACATCGCCGGTCATGCGCTCAGCGTACGGCCGGGGGAGCGCTCACCCGACCGACCTGACCGGGTTCTCCAGGAAGGAGAGCCCGTCGCCGAGCTCGCACCGCACGGTGTCGCCCGCCTGGATCGCCACGGCGCCCGGTGTCCCGGTCGACAGGATGTCGCCAGGGAAGAACGGCATGACGTGGCTGTGGAAGCTCAGCAGCTCTGCGGGGGAGAACGTCATGCCGCCCACCACGTCCTCGCGGTGGACCGCGCCGTTGTGGATCGTTGCGACGCGTAGATCCTCCAGCGGCCCCTCCGCCAGCACCTCGTCGAGGGTGATCAGCTCGGGCCCGAAGGCGAAGAAGGTGGGGTAGTTCTTGACCCGGGTCAGATAGCGGGGGTTCTCGAGGAGGACCTCCTCGGCCGTCTGGTCGAGCACCGCGACGACCCCCGCGACGTACGCCATCGCCTCGTCGACGCTGACGCGGTAGCAGGGCCGGCCGACGACCAGACCGAGCTCGGCCTCCGAGGTCACCGTGCCGAGGTCGCCGGGGACGACGATCGGCTCGCCGGGCCCGACGATGGTGTGGTCGGCCTTGAGGAACGAGGCCGGCGACGTACGGGGTGCCTCCTCGCCGAGGTCACCCGCGTGCGCCCGGTAGTTGAGCCCGATGCCGAGGATCTTGCGCGGCCGCGTCCAAGGCGTGAGCACCGCTCCTTCGGGATCGACCAGGGCAGAGGTGTCGACGCCGGCAGCGATCGCGCGGGCGAGCTCGCCGAGACGGTCGCCTTCGAGGAGAGTCATCACGTCGTCCGGCGCCCCGGGGAGCACCTGGTCGATCCGGGCGAGTCCCTCGGCGACGGTCACGCACGCGGTCGGTCGGCCGTTGAGCTGGATGGTCGAGAGTCGCACGGGCGGTCCTCCTTCAGAGGGCGGACGAGAGGGGCCCGGACGCCGGGACGGTGGCCAGGTGGCGTTCGAGGAGCGGGACGAGCTCGGGCGGGAGGGCACGCGCGGGCGGACGGACGCGACTGGTGCCGAGGATCCCGCGCCGGTGCAAGAGCTCCTTGCGGATCGACAGGCCGATGCCGACCTGGCCTTCGAAGGTGGCGAGCGGAAGCCACGGCGCCCACTGCGCCCGGGCGTCCTCGAAGCCGGTGTCCCGGTACGACCTCAGGACGGCGGCGAGCGCGGCCGGATGGCTGAATCCGGTCATCGCGCCGGCCGAGCCCGCCATCAGCTCGTCGAGGAGCCCGACTCCTCCCAGCCCACCGAAGATCGGCACGTCCAGGGCAGCCGTCAGGCGGGCGACCGCGAGCGACGTCGGGGGAGTCTCGGACTTGACGCCGACGACGAACGGACACGCCCGGGCGATCGCGACGACCGTCTCGTCAGGGACGGTGATGCCGGAGACCACGGGGTAGTCCTGGAGCAGCACCGCTGATCCTGTCTCCTCGTGCAGCCGGCGCAGCGACGCCGCCACCGACCCGGGATCGGGGTCGTTGATCTGAGCCATCACGGCGACCGGCGGTCGGGGCACCGAGGCGAGCAGGCGGTCGGCCTGTCGTACGACCTGCTCGGGGTCGCGCTCCGACAACCCCAGCACGTACGGGAGGTCGGTGCTCGCCGCCACGGTGCGTGCGACGGCGACCGCCTCGTCGTCGGACAGCGCCGCCGCCTCCCCGAAGACGCCCAGCGCGACCAGGCCGTCGCAGCCGTCGGCGACGAACGACCCGACCTCGCGCTGCAGCGAGGGAAGGTCGAGGGCGAAAGCCGTATCGAAGGGCGTGGCGAGCACGCCCCACAGCCCTGGTTCGAGCGTGACGTTCACAGGTCCTCCGTACGGGTGGATGCGGCGACGAGGCTGCCGACGTGCTCGGCGATGGCAAGGGCGGACGTGGCAGCGGGCGAGGGCGCGTTCCGGAGGATCACGAGGCGCTCGCGTGCGGTGATGCGGAAGTCGTCGACGAGCCCGCCGTCGCGGTCGAGCGCCTGGGCTCGGACGCCTGCCCGCCCGGGGACCACGTCGTCGTCGGCGAGCTCGGGCAGGTATGCGCGGGCGGCGGCGACGAAGCGACGCCGGCTCAGCGATCCGGCCGTCTCTCTCACGCCGGTCCGCCAGTGGTGACGCGCGAACCTCCAGAACGCCGGGCTGCGAGCCACCTGGGCCAGGTCGTGCGCGGACACGGTGCGCCAGTCGTACCCCTCCCTGGCGAGGGCGAGCACGGCGTTGGGGCCGACCAGGACCTCGCCGTCGACGCGGGGCGTGAGGTGCACGCCGAGGAACGGGTAGCGAGGATCGGGAACGGGATAGACGAGCCCCTTGACCAGGCTGCGCCGCTCGGGGCGGAGGGCGTAGTACTCGCCACGGAACGGGATGATCACCGGATCGGGGTCGTCGCCCGCCATGGCGGCGAGCCGGTCGCTCTGGAGACCTCCGCACGCCACCACGTGGTCGAAGGCGATGTCGGTGGTGCTTCCGCCCGCCGCGACCGCCAGGACGACCTCGGCCCCCCGCCGACCGATGGCGGTGACCTCGTGGCCGAGCCGCAGGCTGGCTCCTGCCGCCACCGCGTCGGCAGCGAGAGCTCGCGTCACCTCCGCGAAGTCGACGATCGAGGTCGACGGCGAGTGCAGCGCGGCGATCCCGGCCACATGGGGCTCGATCTCCCGGAGCTCGGCCGCGCTGAGGATCCGCACCCCGGGGACGCCGTTGGCGAGGGCCCGACGCTCGATCCCGGCCAGGCGTGCGCGCTCGTCGTCGTCGAGCGCGACCAGCACCTTCCCGCACGTGACGCGCCGGATGTCCTTCTCCTCGCAGTACGCCTCGAGCAGCGCCACCCCTCGCCGGCACATCAGGGCCTTCGCCGACCCGGGCTCGTAGTACAGCCCGGCATGGACCACGCCGCTGTTGCGCCCGGTCTGGTGCGCGGCGAGCTCCGGCTCCTTCTCCAGCAGGGTGACGTGCGCGGCCGGGTCGCGGCGGAGCAGCTCCCGAGCGACAGCGACGCCGAGGATCCCGCCTCCGATCACGGCGTGACGCATGGTCATCGGTCCGCTCCTGGCTCACCCGCGGCCGCCCGGTCGGTGACGAGGTAGGAGTCGGGATGCCGCTGCAGCACCGAGGCTGGGCAGGCGGGGTCGACCGGTCCGTGCAGAGCGGCGCGTACGGCGTCGGCCTTGCGCTCACCCAGGGCGATCAGGACGAGGCGCCGTGCCTGCATGATGGTGCCGAGGCCTTGCGTGATGGCGTGGGTGGGGACCTCGGCGAGGGAGTCGAAGAAGCGAGCGTTGTCGCGCCGGGTGGTCTCGGTGAGCCGGACGACCCGGGTGCGGGAGTCGAGCGCCGATCCGGGCTCGTTGAACCCGAGGTGCCCGTTGCGCCCGATCCCGAGGACCTGCACGGCGACCCTCGCCTCCGCCACCTCGCGCCCGTAGCGCTCGGCCTCGGCGTCGGGGTCGGCGGCCTGCCCGTCCGGGCCCCGGACCTCGAGGCCGAGGGCGTCGGCGACCTCGCGCCGGATGACCGACGCGTACGAGTTCCGGTCGCCTACGGGGAGGCCGAGGTACTCGTCGAGGAGATAGCCGCGTCGCGCCACCCGGCGCGGCGCCGTCCCCGCCCTGACGCGTCGGACGATCTCGTCGTACGCGCCGAGCGGGGACGATCCGGTCGCCAGCCCGACCGAGCACTCGTCGTCGCACGCCTCGAGGATCAGGTCGGCGGCCGTCGCCGCCACCTGGTCCGCGTCGTCGCGGACCAGGTGGCGGGCGGTGGCTCCGAGAGGTTGCGTCACCGCACCCTCACCGACGAGCTCGCAGTGCCTTCGGAGCGGTCAGGATCGAACCCGAGGAGCACCGACGTGGGCCGCGCCGTCACCGGGATGCGGACCTGGTGTCGTCCGGGCCGCAGCGCGACCTCGGTCGAGCCGACCTCGCGAGCATCGGCGCCCGCGACCGCGAAGAGGTGCGCGGTGCCTCGCTGCCGCACGTCCACGGTCACGATGGCCGTACCTCCCCGGACCGTCGCCCGGACCACGCGCGCGGTCCGCCTCGGGTCGAGGGTCGGCAGGCCGGAGAGCCCGACGCCGGAGCGTACGGCCTGCTCGACCGACTGCGGCGAGTCGAGGCTGTCGAGCGCCGGGAAGTCCAGCGTCGGCGGCGTGGTCTCGACCTGCGGCGTCGCACCCCCGCCGAGCTCGACGCGACCCCACCGGTAGGGATCGCCCTGGACGCCACCCCACGTGGACCACCCGAGCCGCGTCTGGCCCGCCTTGTCCTGGGTGTCGGAGTCGTAGACGAACATGTTGAAGCCCATGCGGTCGGGGTCGACCGTCGCCGGCAGCGCCGACAGCGGGATCTTCATCTCGATGACGTAGCCCGTGTAGGGCGCGGTCACGGCTGACGCCATCTCGAACCCTGGCGCCACGTTGCCCGGGTCGAGCGTCGTCTCGTCCGAGCCGCCCTCCCCGGCCATCGGGAACGCTCCGATCGGGCCCTGGCGGTTGTCGGCGTCGCGGGCGGCGCACGACTGACCCTCGGCGGTGAACGGGAGAGCCCCGATCTTGAAGGTGGTGGAGGTGTTCTCCGACGTCCCCGTCGGGTCGATGGCGACCTCGAGGGAGTCGACGCGCCAGTGACGCTTGCAGTCCGACGCCGCGAGCACGGCGCTCTTGACGTCGTCGGTCACCTCGGCGGCGACGTAGAGATCGTCGCCCGCACGGGTGACGTAGCCGGTCGCACTGCAGTCGGCAGGCGAGGTGCAGGCGTCGCCCTCCCACCGCCGCGACAGATCGAGCGTCGAGGCGTACTCCCCGGGGGCGACCGTACCGTCGAGCGTCGGCGCCGCCGTCTCGCCGACCTGTGCCGTCGGCACCAGCTCGAGCGCCGCCGTGGCGGTGGAGGAGCCAGAGGTGCTGGTCGTGGTGATCGTGTAGGCGTAGTCACCGCCGGCCCCGCCCTCGTTGGACGTCGGGAGCGTGTCGTCGGTGTTGGTGACCTCGATCTCGACGCGCTGCGTCGCCCCGGGCGCAAGGTCCTCGTACGCGACGGTGTCGTCGGCCGTCGCGAAGCCGTCGGGCAGGTCCACGGTCACCGTGCCGGACTGCGGGGTGTCGCTGCGGTTGGTGACGTCGATCCCGACCGTACGGCTTCCGCCGCTGGGCAGGGTCAGGACCGGCGCGACCAGCCCACGGAGCTGCGGGAGGCCCACCGTCGGCGCCCAGGCCTCGAACTCTGCGACCTGGGGGAGGAGCTGCTGGGTCCCGGACACGTCCGGGGTCACCGACAGCTTCTGGTTGGTGTAGCCCGTCCGTGAGCCGGAGCGGACGTCGAGCCCGATGAGCGCCCGGGTGTTGGGCGCGGCGTCGGCCGGCGCCGTGACGGTGACCTGGCGGGTGACCGTCCGTCCGCGCGGCACGGTCCCGAACCTGACGGACCGCGTCCCGCGCCACCCCTCGGGGAGGACCACGGTGCCGGTCGCCTGGACCAGGCGGGCGCGCGGGGGAGCGGTGAGGCGCGCGGTGAGCGTCACGCTCTGCCCGGGTACGAGGTCGACCGTCTCGCCGGTGAGCTCGAGTCCGGTGCCGAGCGGAAGCCCGCGCGGAGCCTGGAGCACCGCACCGTGGAGCATCGCTGCCGGGGACGCCGCGGCGGCCGACTGGTCGCCTCGGGCGAACGGCACGCGCGAGGCGACCTGGGTGAAGTAGTCGCACCCGATCGCCTGGGGGTCCGTGCTGGGGTCGGGGAACCCGGCCCAGCCCTGCGAGGCGTACTTGCGCTGCGCCTCGCGCTCGACGAGCGCCCAGGTCTTGCCGCTGGCCGACCGCCCGCCGGCCCACACGCCGTACACGTCGTCGGTCGGGTCGGTCGGGGTGAACGCGCGAGGGCACGACGACCCGGCGGGGCCGGAGCCGCGGGCGGAGTTCAGGAAGAGCTTGTCCGGCGCGTACGCGCGCAGGCCCTCCTTCGTGATCTGCGAGCGGAAGCGCCGCGGGTCGCCGGCGACGGCGTACGCCTCCGCGGCCAGCCGCGCGGCCTGCTGGTGGCCGCCGTGGTTGCCGGGGGTGGGGGCCGGGGTCATCGTCACCACGACGTCGGGACGGGTCTCACGGACGATCCGGACCAGTCGCTCGAGCGTGTCCTCCTCGTCCCACGCCTGCTGGTGCAGCGGCGCGCTGACCGAGTAGTAGAAGTCGACCTTGTCGAGGTTGAACACGTCCTCGACGCCGGCGGTGCCCACCGCAGCGCGCTCCTCACGCTCGCGGATGACGCCGAGCGCAGGGCCCTCCTCGGGACCCACCGCGTTGCCACCGCCCTCGCCGCGGGTGATGGTGACGACGCCGACGCGACTTCCGAACTGCTCGCCCCACTGGCCGAAGGTCGAGAGCCGTCCCGACTCGTCGTCGGGGTGGGCACCCACGAAGAGCACGTCGAGATCGGTTGCCGTCGAGTGCCTCCCCGTGCTGGGCCGGTCGGCGTGACCGGACGACGCCGGTGCCGCGGCGGCCGGGCCGGCGACGAGCCCTGCGCCGAGCAAGGCCGCGGCTGCCGACGTCGTGGCGAGCCTGCGCCATCGTGGTGGTGCGGCACCGCCGGAGTCGATGGTGTTCGTGGTGCGCTGGATCATGAGTCCCCCTCTGGTTCTCGGTCGATCGTCGACGTGCGGCTGAGCGGGTCAGCCCTTGACCGCCCCCTCGGTCATGCCGCGGATGAAGTGCCGCTGCGCGACCAGGAAGAGCACGAGCATCGGCAGCGCCACGATGAGCGCGGCCGCGGCGAGCAGCGACGGCGAGCCGGTGTACTGCCCGCTGAAGAACGTCAGCCCGAGCGGCGCCGTCCGGAGGTCCTCGTTGCTGGGGATCATCACCAGCGGCAGGAGGAACTCGTTCCACGTCCACATCGAGAACAGCACGACCATCGTGATGATCGCCGGACGGCCCATCGGCAGCAGGATCGACCAGAAGACGCGGAAGTGGCCGGCGCCGTCGAGCCGGGCCGACTCGACGAGCTCGCGCGAGGTGCCGCGGAAGTAGGCCCTCATCCAGAACGTGCCGAAGGCCAGCGACTGAGCGACCTGCGGGAAGATCAGCGCCTGGTAGGTGTTGGTCTGGCCGAGGTCGCGGAGCTGGTAGTAGAGCGGGACGACGATGGCCTCGTTGGGGACCATCAGGCCGAGCAGCAGCACGTAGAACAGCACCGAGGACCCGCGGAACCGCATCGTCCCGAACGCGTAGCCGAGCAGGCACGAGAGCGCCGTCGCCAGCACCACCACGCAGACGGTGACGATCACGCTGGAACGCATGTAGGTCGAGAAGTGGCCCTCGTCCCACGCCGTGGCGAGGTTGCTCCAGACGATCCCGGTCTCGTTGGGGTTGTCGGAGACGAACGCCGACGCGACGATCATCGCGATCGGGAAGAGCGCGACCACGGTGCCGAGGGCGAGCACGACGATCGTGACGCTGCGTTCGAGGCGAGGCTCGCTCATCGCTCCTCCCGCTCGGGGATCCGGTTGACCAGCACGGTGAGGAGCATGATGAACGCCGCCAGGATCAGCGCGATCGTGACGCCGGTGCCGACCTCGCCCTGGCGCATCGACTTCATGTAGACCTCGTACGCCGGGACCGCGCTCGCGCCGCCCGGGCCGCCGGAGGTCATGAGATAGACGAGGTCGAACGTCCGCAGCGCGGCGACCATCGTCAGCGTCAGGGCGACGGCGAGCTCGTTGCGCAGCGAGGGCAGGCTGATCGCGAATGTCTCGCGGAAGAACCCGGCGCCGTCGAGACGGGCGGCGTCGTAGATCGAGCGCGGCACCCGCGAGAGGCCCGCGAGGAAGAGCACGGTGCACAGTCCCGTCCCGAGCCACGTCCCGACGACGCCGATGGCGACGAGGGCGGTGTCGGGGTCGCCCAGCCAGCCGCGGGTGAGGCCGTCGAGACCGATCGCGCGGAGGGCCTCGTTGAGCGGCCCGTCGGGGGCGAGGATCCGCTTCCACGCCACCGCGACGACCGTCAGGGCGATCACCTGCGGCACGAACACGACCGCCTGGAAGACGCCTCGGCCGCGGACGGTCGACCGCATCAGAAGCGACGCGGCGAGCAGTCCGAGGAGGACGGGGACGAGCGAGAAGAACACGACGAGGACGAGGGCGTGCCCGAACGGGGCGCGCAACGTCGGGTCGGTCAGCACGTCGGCGTAGTTCTGAAGGCCGACCCAGGTGCCGGGGGAGAGCCCGTCCCACGCGAAGAACGACAGCCACACGGCGTATGCCAGCGGGGCAAGCAGGAAGAGCGTGAGGACGACGAACCCGGGGAGGATGTAGAGGTACGCGACCGCTCGCGGCTCTCCGGGGGGACCGTGGCGCCGCCGACCGCCCGGCCGGGGCCCCCCCCGGCGGGCGGGCGCCGCCCGGGCGGGCGCCCCCGCCGCCGGGG
>NZ_JAHWCI010000003.1 GCF_019550915.1 Mumia sp. zg.B17 | reverse complement strand
GGCGGTTTCGTTCGGCGCCCGCTGGGGGCTCGCGGGGGGGACGGTGGCGCGGCCGCCCGCCGGGCGGGGCCCGCACGCTGCGTGCGGGCCCGGCCGGGACGGTCACCGTCTCGTCCGTCGTCACTCGTTCGTGTCCGTGAATTCCGAGTAGTTCTTCTCGATCGCGTCGAGGAACGCCGACGTGTCGACCGATCCGTCGCTGAGCTTCTGGAGCTGCTGGCCCATCAGGTCGCTCATGTCGGGCGTCGCCCAGTCGAGGTACGGCACGAGCGAGTCCTGCTCGGTCACCGTGCCCCAGGCAGCGATGACCTCCTTGGCCGCGCCCTTGGCGATCGCCTCGTCGCCGTCCACGACGGGGAGTCCGCCGTTCGCCTGGATCACCTTCATGGCCTCGGCATCGGTGAGGAAGTCGATGTACGCCGCGGCGGCGTCGGCGTGGTCGCTCGCATCGGTGATCGCCAGCGGCAGTCCCGTGCCGCCGGTGACGGCAGGCTCGCCGACCGGACCCACCGGTGGGAGGGCGAAGCCGAGGTTGTCACCCATCGCCGCCTCGAGGTCGGCCTGGTACCAGGTGCCGCCGATCATGAAGACGCCCTGGCCCTTGGCGAAGTTGCGCCATGCGGTGTCGTTCGGGACGGCGTTGAACTCGGGCGTGAGGTAGCCGTCCTTCACCCACGAGACGAAGAGGTCTGCACCCTCGACGTTCTCCTCCGACGTCCACGAGGCACCCTCGCGCCCGTAGCCGAGCGCACGCGTATCGTCCCGCGGGACGTACTGGTTCATCGCGACGGCGTAGTCGTGGATCGCGGGCCAGGCCTCGGCGTTGCCGAGCTGGACGGGCAGCTCGCCGGCCGCTTTCGCCGCCTTCATCGCGTTGTCGAACTCGTCCAGCGTCGCCGGCGGCTTGAGACCGAGCTTGGCCAGCTTGGCCTTGTTGTACCAGAGGCCGACCATCTCTCCGACCTGCGGCATCCCGAAGAGGCTGCCCTCGCCGAACGTCTTGCCGTCCTTGCTGTACGAGGCGGTGCTGCGCACGGACTCCGGGTAGCGCTCGTCCCAGCCGTACACCTCGGCGTACCCGTCGAGCGACTGGATGAGCCCCGCGGCGACGAACTGACCCATGTCGGCTCGGCCGTTGTTGACCTGGACCACGTCGGGCGCGTCGTCATTGGTGATGGCGAGGCGGACGGTCTTCTGGAGGTCGTCGAACGACTTCGACGTCCGCTTGATCGTGACGTTGGGATACTTCTTCTGGAACGCCGCGTTGAGCGCCTCGATCTGCTTGGCCTGACCGCCGCGAACCTCCTGGTCCCAGACGTCCAGCGTCAGGTCGCCCATGGCGGCGACGTCGGTCTCGATGTCGCTCGCCTTGGCGTCCTTGCTCTCCTGGTCACCTCCGTCGCCGCCCGGCGTGCAGGCAGACAGTGCGAGGACGGCGCTCACCGCGGTGACGGCGAGCACCGACTTCCATGCGGGGCGGTGGGACATGGCGGCTCCTGTGGTCATTCGCCGGTGTCGGCGATACGGAAATCCCGACGACGAGGCTGGGACGCGTCGTGCCGGGGGTGGTCGTGCTGGGTCCCGACGAAACCGATCGTCGCGACGGCACGACCGTACGTCCTGTGCTCGACGGTGGTCAGAACGTCGTCCAAGAACGCGTAGTCGCGGGCGAGCCAGGAGCCCGGCTCGACGGCCTCCCACCAGTCGCAGACGGCCGCCCAGCCCGGGGCCGCGAGAGCTCCGCCGAAGTCCCGCACCGACAGCGCGGCACAGAGGTTGGCGAAGCGCAGACGCTGGAGCAGCGGCCACTCCCGCAGCGTGCCGGCGACGAGAGCGGCGAGGAAGACGTCACCGGCGCCGGTCGGGTCGAGCGCGGGCACGGTCAGCGCGGGGGCCCAGGCGGTCTCGCCGCTCTCGGCGTCCGCGGCGTACGACCCCGAGCTCCCGGCCGTGACGACGGCGAGCGGAACCCAGTCGCGGATCCTCTCGAGCGCTGCGCCGGGAGAGTCGGTGCGGGTGTAGGTCATCGCCTCGATGGCGTTGGGCACGAAGGCGTGGCAGCCCTCGAGCCGAGAACGCAGCGCGGCGGCGTCCCACGTGTCGGTCGGGTCCCAGCCGACGTCGGCGAAGACCAGGGTGCCGTCCGCGATCGCGTCGTCGACCCAGTCGGGACGCTCGGCGGCGAGGTCGGCGAACGCCGCCCGGGCCCGCGGGCGCGGCGGCGTGCGGTCGTCGGTGCGCGGAGGGTTGTGGGCATGGGTGATCATCGCCCGGTCCTGGTCGTAGGCGAGCGACACCGTCACGGGGGAGTGCCAGCCGGCCCAGCGGTGGGAGGTCGTGAGGTCGATCGCCTCGTCGTCGGCGAGGGTC
The DNA here is from genome assembly GCF_019550915.1 of Mumia sp. zg.B17. Taxonomy (GTDB): domain Bacteria; phylum Actinomycetota; class Actinomycetes; order Propionibacteriales; family Nocardioidaceae; genus Mumia. The sequence goes on along the minus strand of NZ_JAHWCI010000003.1, from coordinate 222,526 downwards.
GACCAGAGGTAGTCGCCGTACATGTCGTCGCCGAACGCCGCGCCGAGCGAGGTCCGCAGGTCGAGGCGCGACGCCGCGACCGCGAGGGTGGCCACGCCGCCGGGGCTCGATCCCATGCCGGACGTGAGAACCTCCCGCCCTCCGACGGGCGCCTCCTGCAGGCCGGTGAAGATGATGTCGAGAAAGACCGGACCTGTGACGAAGAGGTCGAACTCCGCATCTGCCGCCGCCTGAGCCATCCCGTGAGTCTCGCTCAACCGCGCATATCCGCGCAAGTAGTGATCGGTCATGAGTGCGCATGCGTAAAAGTGACTGTTATGGTCACCGGGTGCGCGCAAATCTCCGCCATGAACGGCTGCTCGACCTGCTCGAGACGAGCGGGCCGGTCGACGTCGCCACCCTGGCGCGTGTCCTCGACGTGAGCGACGCGACCATCCGCAGGGACCTCTCGGCGCTGGAGCGCACCGGCCGTCTGAGACGGCTCCGGGGCGGAGCCGCTCCCGCCCTGGAGCGCGAGGCGCCGTTCGAGCGCGTCGCCACCCAGAACCCGATGGAGAAGCGGGCGATCGCCGAGCACGCGGCGACGCTCGTGCCCGACGGCGCGGTGGTCCTGCTCGACATCGGGACGACGACGAGCCTGGTCGCGCGGCTGCTGCGCGGGCGGACGGTCACGGTCATCACGTCAAGCCTCGCTGTCTACGACGAGCTGCGCGACGACCCGGTCGTCGACCTCATGCTGCTCGGCGGTCTCGTCCGCACCAACTACCACTCCATGGTCGGCTTCATGACCGAGCAGGCGATCGCCCAGGTGCAGGCCGACGTCCTCTTCCTCGGCACGAGCGGGGTCCGCGAGGACGGGTCGGTGTTCGACACGACCGCCGTCGAGGTCCCCGTCAAGAAGGCGATGCTGCGGGCTGCCGACCGGGTCGTGCTGCTGGCCGACCACACCAAGCTCCCCGGCGGCGGATACGTCCGCGTGTGCGGGCCGGACCAGTACGACGCGCTGGTCACCGACCGCGACGTCGACCCCGACGCAGCCCGCGTCTTCGCCGAGGCGGGTGTCGAGCTGCACGTCGCTCGCGCGCTCGCCGCAGCCGGCTCGTCGTCCGAGGACCGCGCCATCGTCCAGGAGGCCCTGTGAGACTCACGATCGTCGGCGGCGGAGGCTTCCGGGTCCCGCTCGTCTATCGCGCCCTCGCCTCGGACGCAGGGGCGTCCCGGGTCGACGAGCTCGTCCTCCACGACACGAGCGACGCCCGGCTGCGTCGCATCGCCGCCGTCCTCGCCGACCTCGCACCCGGACTGCCGCACGCGCCGCGGATCAGGGTGACGACCGATCTCACCGAGGCCGTCACGGGCGCAGACTTCGTCTTCTCGGCGATGCGCGTCGGAGGCCTTGCCGGTCGCGTGTGCGACGAACGGTCGGCGCTCGGCGTCGGGCTCCTGGGGCAGGAGACGACCGGGGCGGGCGGGGTCTGCTACGGCCTGCGCACGATCCCCGTGGCGCTCCGGCTCGCTGAGGTCGTACGGCGCGCCGCGCCCGAGGCGTACGTCATCAACTTCACGAACCCCGCGGGCATGGTGACCGAGGCGATGTCGGCGGTGCTCGGGCGCCGCGTGATCGGGATCTGCGACTCGCCGGTCGGGCTGTTCAAGCGCGTGGCGCGCGTTCTCGGGTTGCCGCGGGAGACCATCACCTTCGACTACGCCGGCCTGAACCACCTCGGTTGGCTCCACCGCGCCGTGGTCGACGGCCAGGACGTGCTCCCCGATGTCCTGTCTCGGCCGGACCAGCTGATGCAGATCGAGGAGGGCCGGCTGTTCGGCCCGGAGTGGCTGGCCTCGCTGGGGACCGTGCCCAACGAGTACCTCTGGTACTGGTACTACACCTCCGACGCCGTCGCGGCGATCACGGAGGCGGGCACGACGCGCGGGGAGTACCTGCTCGATCAGCAGGAGCGCTTCTACCGCGGCGACGGTGACGCCCTCGGTGGCTGGGAGCGCACCCGGCTCGACCGGGAGGAGACCTACATGGCCGAGGGACGCGCGAGCACCGACGCCGGTGAGCGCGACGACGAGGACCTGGACGGGGGTGGCTACGACCGGGTCGCGCTGGCGCTGATGGGAGCCATCTCGGCCGACGAAGGGGCCGAGCTGGTCCTCAACGTGCCCAACGACGGCACGCTCGACGCGGTCGACGATGACGCCATCGTCGAGGTGCCGTGCACCGTCGGTGCTGACGGTCCGCGACCCGTGGCGGTCTCGCAGCTCCGTCCGCACGAGCGAGGCCTCGTGAGCACCGTGAAGGACGTGGAGCGGATGACGATCGAGGCCGCCACGTCGGGTTCGCGGTCGGCGGCGCTGAAGGCGCTCGCGCTGCATCCGCTGGTCGACTCCGTCACTCACGCGCGACAGATCCTGGACCGCGAGCGGGAGGCTCTCCCCGAGCTCGCCCGCGTGCTGGTCAACCCCTGATCCCGGGGCGGTGGAGCGTCGCCGTGACGGCCTCCTGCAACGGTGCCGTCCGCTGGCCCTGTCGCGGGCGACAGTGGAGGAGCCCTCGGGGAAGGAGCACCGTCATGAGGACTCAGATCATGACCATCACCGTCGGGATGGCCTGCACCGCAGCGCTCGCCCTGACCGCGTCACCGGCCGGCGCCGACACGCGCGCCCGGACCGACGCACGCCGTGACGCACCGGCGTCGATCGACATCTCCCGGGCCACCTATCGTCACACCGGCAGCCGCGTGTCCACGACGATCCGCGTCCCGCACCTCGGGAAGCGGGGCCGGGCGAGTCTCGCGATCAGCCGGTACGGCATCTTCGAGGCGGGCTACGTCGCCGTGGTCCGCAAGATGCCCGGGCAGCGCGCCAAGGCCCGGTTGTTCTTCTTCGACCACTTCCAGAACAGGCCCCGCGCATGCATGGGTCTGCGAGGCACCTGGAAGCGGTCGACGGGCACGATCACGGTCTCCGTGCCACGCACCTGCCTCCCGGGTCATCGGACCCGCCGGCTGTACGTCGCCGCCCGCACGATGAGAGGCGACGCGTTCGACGACGCGCCTGCGGTCACGCGCCTTCGTCGAGGCTGACCGGCGTGACGCGTCACATGTCGCGGTCACGCTTCGCCTCGGCGAGCCGTACCCAGCATCCGTTCTCGCGGGGCTCAGGAGGCGAGGTGGAGGCGACGTCCTGTCGGGCCGTCACCGCGGACGATCCGTACGGCGCCGCCGGCGGCCTTCGTCCGCGGGACGTCGAAGACGACCTTGACCCTCTCCTTGGAGTACGGCGCGACCACGACCTCGTCGGCCGGCCAGAGTGCAGGCACGGCCGGGTCGTGCTGGGTGCCGTCGGCCGCGAGGAAGACGGCCGGGACCGTCGAGACGGCGACCGCACCGTCGCCGCGGTTGCTCACCTCGACCTCCGCCACCACGAAGACGTGGTTGGGGCCGGGTCGTCGTCCGTCGAGGCTCCGCCGTACTGCTGAGCCGGCGACGCTCAGGTCGATGCCGTACACGTCGTGCTCCTTCGCTCAAGATCCGGGAGCAGCCGTCCGAGCGAGCGCTGCTCCTTCACTTCTACAACGTCTGGAGCGATCCCACAGGACGGGGGTCGGCGGTGTGAAAACGGTCATACTGGTCTCGGGTCGGTCCGCCGACCCGAGATCGCCGCGCCGCAAGAATTCACCAGGCGGTGACTCGCGGCCTCGAGCGCGGAGCGGGACAATCGCACGAGCCGCTCCACGAGGAGGCCCTGTGCGACTGCTCCTTCTGTCCACCTCGACCTTGCACGGCGAGGACTACCTGGCGTACGCGCTGCCGACGATCGCGGGCCACCTCCCGAGCGGTGGGAGGGTCGCCTTCGTCCCGTATGCGCTGGCCGACCGCGACGCCTACACGGCGAGAGCTGCCACAGCGCTCGCGTCGGTGGGCATCACCGTCCAGGGGGTCCATCGTGCGTCCGACCCGCGGGCCGTGGTGGACGCCGCCGACGCGATCTTCGTCGGGGGAGGCAACACGTTCCGTCTTCTGCGCGCGCTGCAGCGGACCGGCCTGCTCGCCACCATCGCTGACCGCGTGCGCGACGGCGTGCCGTACGTCGGATCGAGCGCCGGCACGAACGTCGCCTGCCCGACGATCCGTACGACCAACGACATGCCGATCACCGAGCCGGCGGGACTCACGGCCCTCGGGCTCGTGCCGTTCCAGATCAACGCCCACTACGTCGACGCGGACCCGGCAAGCACCCACATGGGTGAGACGCGGGAGGAACGCCTCGAGCAGTTCCTCGAGGACAACGACGTCCCGGTGCTGGGCATGCGTGAGGGTGCCTGGCTCGAGGTGACCGAGACGACGGCACGTCTGGGCGGGGTCTCCGGATCCCGGCTGCTGCGACGAGGTGCCGAGCCGGTCGAGCTGCCCCCGGGCGCGGACATGAGCGACCTCCTCGAGGTGTCGACCCGCTACGACACGTGAGGTAGGACGTTCTCCGGTCGCACGTCGTCACGCGGGCTTAGCGTCGTCAACAATCGTCACACCGGCCGGAAGCACCGCTCGTACAGTGCCTCCATCTCGGCGGCGAGCGCCTCGACCGGTCCTTCGACCGCGAGGCCCGGGGCGACCGTCGTGATCGGCAGCGGCGCGACGGGGGAGGGGCCGACGCCCCACTCCTCTAGTAGCGCGGCGAGCCGCGTCGACGCGACGACGTAGACGATGCGGCCGAGGCCCACCCAGGCATGGGCGGCCGAGCACATCGCGCAGTGCTCGCCGGAGGTGTAGACGGTTGCGGACGCGCGGTCCTCGGGCTCGAGGTTCTCGACCGCCCACCGGACGATCGCGAGCTCGGGATGACGGGTGTGGTCACCGTCCTTCTCGCGGTTGTGGTCCTCGAACAGGACGGTGCCGTCTGCGCTCACCAGCACGGACCCGAAGGGCTCGTTGCCCTCGTCGAGCCCGATGGCCGCGAGCGCGACGCAACGGCGGAGGTGGCGGAGGTCGTCGTCGGAGAAGCTGCTCATGCAGGCAGTCTTCCGCGCTCGGTGACCGAAACGAAACACGTGACCGGAGGTGGCGGAAACATGACGTTCCTACGGTCGGCGCAACACCTTCAGCAAGGAGCGCGCCATGCCCCAGACTCGACGCGACTTCCTCAAGCAGGTCGGCATCGCCGGCGGCGCAGGAGTCATGCTTCACTCGATGGGGGCGCTCGGGCTGAGCCCGGCCGCCGCCGCGGAGACCCCACCGTTCACTCCTCCCAAGGCCTCCGAGCTCGCTCGGCACGGCCGCAAACGTGTCCTCATCCTCGGTGGCGGCATCGCCGGCCTGACCACCGCGTACGAGCTGGGCAAGGCCGGCTACCGGTGCACCATCCTGGAGGCCCGTGATCGGCCCGGCGGCCGCAGCTGGAGCGTCCGGGGCGGGACGACGGAGACCGATCTCAAGGGACAGACGCAGAGGGCGCGTTTCTCCCGAGGGCAGTACATGAACGCAGGCCCGGCCCGGCTCCCGCAGCACCATGTGACCGTCGACTACTGCCGCGAGCTGGGGGTGGAGCTCGAGACGTTCGTCAACCAGAACGCCGACGCCTACCTCTATCGGACCGGCGCGCACAACCTGGCAGGGCAGCCGATCCGCCACCGCGCGGCGAAGGCCGACGTCTACGGCTACGTCTCCGAGCTGCTCGCGAAGGCGACCGACCAGGGTGCCCTCGACACCTACCTCACCCAGGCCGACAAGGACGCCCTGATCGCGCTCCTCCGCAACTTCGGCTCGCTCGGGGCGAAGGTCGCCGGTGACCCGTCTGCGAGCTACCGCTACACCGGCAGCGGACGGCGAGGCTACGCGATCGAGCCGGGAGTCACCGCCGGGGAGCCGATCGCGCCGTACGCCTTGTCGGACGTGCTCGCGTCGGGGATCGGCAACTACTTCTCGTTCGAGCTCGGGTTCGACCAGGCGATGCAGATGCTCCAGCCCGTCGGCGGCATGGACCGGATCGCGTACGCGTTCGAGCGGGCGATCGGGCGCGACAAGATCGAGTACGGAGCGGAGGTGTCGGCCTTCGGCAACACGAGCACGGGTGTCGAGGTCGAGTACTCGACGGGCGGCCGCCGCACCAAGAAGGCCACCGCCGACTTCCTCGTCTGCACGATCCCGCCGCACCTCGCGGCGACGATCCCGAGCAACCTGCCGCCCGAGGTCGTCTCGGCTCTGGCGTACGCCCGGCCCAGCAACGCCGGAAAGATCGGGCTGGAGTACGACCGACGCTGGTGGGAGCTCGACCACAAGATCTACGGCGGGATCACGAACGCCGACAACGAGCTGGGCAACGTGTGGTACCCGTCCTCGGGCTTCCACGGAGAGCGAGGCACCATGATCGGCTACTACAACACCGGTAGCAACGCCACCACCTACGGGACGCTCACGCCGCGGGGGAGGCTCGCCAAGGCGCTGGACCAGGGCGCGGCCATCCACGGCGACGTCTACAAGCAGGACCTGCGGTCGTCGTTCTCCGTCGACTGGGCGTCGACGAAGTACAGCGAGGGCGCGTGGGTGGGCTGGCCGTCACGGACCGACGGGAACTACGACAGGCTGCTCGAGCCCTCCGGCAACGTCTACTTCGCCGGCGACCACCTCTCGTACACGATCGCCTGGCAGCACGGCGCGATGGTGTCCGCGCGTGCGGCCGTGGAGTCCCTGCACACCCGGGTGGTGTCGGCATGAGCGCCCGTCGCCGTACGGCGGTCGCCGTCGCCGCGACCGCGCTCGTGTGCCTCCCGGCCAGCGCGATCGCGCACGGCACCTTCGCCAAGCCGCCGAAGCCCGGCACCGCGGTGCCCGCGCTTCCTGTCGGCCAGGACAACCCGATGATCGCCGAGGGCGTCGCGATCGGCGCGAGCACGCCGGTCTACAAGTCCAGCGGGCTCGGCCCGTCGGCGCTGAACGCCGCGGCACCCGCGGGATCCGAGCAGCGCTACGTCGACACGGCAGTCTTCCCCGACGGCGTGCTGCCGCCGGGGGTGACGATCACGGAGGCGCAGGGCATCAACGTGCTGCGCCGCATCGGCGAGAACCTCGCTCGGCAGGGGCTCTCGTACGACGACGTCATCACGATGCGGGTGTTCCTCCAGAACCCGGCGGGGGCCGCCACGGCCGACTTCGCCGGGTGGAACCGGGCGTACCGGCAGTACTTCGCCAACACCAGTCTGTCGACGAGGAAGCCGATCGACGTGCCCCTCGGGACGGCGGCGCCCGCGCAGCCGTTCGTCGTCAACCCGGCACGGCCGTCACGGTTCGCGCTGGAGATCGAGAACCTCCCGGTCGCCGGCTGGCTCGTCGAGGTCGAGGTGGACGCGGTCTATCCGTCCAAGGGACGAAAGCACTGAGAGGCGCCACATGGGCACGCCTCAGACCAGGCCAGAGCGCCGATCGTGACCGGCTGACCTGGTCGACCGACGCGTCTCCCGCTGCAGCGGGGCGGACCCGGCTCAGGCCGTGTCCGCCCCGCCGCCTCGGAGCGAGCGGACGGCGAGCGACGCGACGCCGAAACCGGCGATCGCAGCAGCGACGAAGATGATGATGCGGCGGCGCCGCGCGGGGCCTGAGAACACGTGGGGGCCTTTCGTTTCCCGAGAGAGCTGGCGCGAACGCCGTCGACGAGCCTAGCGCGCGCGAACGAGCCCCCTGAGCGCTCAGCTCCCGAGCCGCGAGACCAGCTCCGACTTCGACATGCCCGAGTAGCCCTTCACGCCCTTCTCCCGAGCAGCCTTGCGGAGCTCGGCGACGGTCATGGAGGCGTACGGCCCGCGGGCGCTCGAGCCGCCGGACGCGGTCTTCTTCGCGGTGGTCTTCTTTGCCGTGGTCTTCTTGGCGGCGGTCTTCTTGGCGGCGGTCTTCTTCGCGGTGGTCGTGCTCGCGCTGCTCTTCTTCGCAGCGGTCTTGCCCGTCGTCCTCGTGGCACCGGTGCGTGACGCCGACGTGTTCGTGTCGTCACGCGGTGCGACCCGGCGCTGCGAGGTGTCGGGTGCCTTCGGCGGGCTCGAGATCTCAGACGGCGCCGCTGAGACGTTCGTCGATGCCTCTTCGGGTGAGCCGCCGAACGGTCCGGGGACGACGGTCTTGCCGAGCCGGGCGAGCTCGTCGCGTGCGGAGTCGACGGTCTCGGCGATCTTGCGCTGCGCCGACTTCGACGCCTTGCGGATCGCCTTCTCCGCGTCGGCGCGCGACCTGTCGGTGTCCTTGCGCGCTCGCTTGAGTCGGTTCGTCGCGTCGTCGAGCGCTCGCTCGAGGTCGGCAACGCGCTTGCGCAGCTCGTTCTCTGCCTTGCTGGGCTTGCTGTTCTTCGCCACGGGTCCTCCTTGCTCCACTGCTCGTGAACGTCACGGCACGGTCAGCGTAGGCGCGATCGCGCGCGTGCGCGCTCTCGCGCGGGACGCGCCGCCGAGGGTTCGCGTGGCGAGGCCGTAGCCACGAGAGGGGCCGCTCTCGCCGGGGGAGACATGAGCGGCGCCCTTCGTGGCGATCCACCGGATCGGGCAGGGGGTCGACATCCCGACCCTGTCACTCTGAATAACGCACGAGGGTGGCCGAGATATCGCACGACGGAGCGTGGTTTCGGTCACGTGTCCAAGAGGAGCGTCACCGACTGCTCGGCGGTCACTCGATGTACAGGTCGAGAACCTCTCCGAGGTGGTCGCGCTGCGCACTTCGGCGGCCGGCGCCCTTGGCGCTCGCCGCCGTCAGCGACGCGATGACGCTGATCACGAGGCTGAGGCTGGAGGGTGACTGGCCGAAGGAGACGCCGGGCGGTGGGACGAGGACGACGTCGGCGCCGAGCTGGGCCAGAGGTGCGTCGGGCGAGTCGGTGATCACCAGCAGGCGGCCGCCGGCGTCGCGGAACGCCGCCGCGATGTCGATCGTGTACTTGCGATAGCGCTGCACCGAGAACGCCACCATCGCGTCCGAGCTCCGCACGTCGCTCAGCACGTCGATCGGCCGGATGATGGTGCCGTCGACCAGGTGGACGTTGGCGAGGCTGGCGCTCAGGTCGAGCGCCAGCAGCGACGCGTACGAGAACGACTGGGTGGCGCCGATGACGAATCGTCGTCGGGCGCCGACGATCTGCGCGGCCATCTCTTCGAGCGTCGGGTCGGTGAGGATCCAGTCGAGCATCGCGTCGAGCTGCGTCCGCTGCTCGTCCACGAGCCGGCGTTTGAGCAGCGCGGCGGATCGTCGCTGCGGACGGGCAGGCGTGCCGTCGCTCATCCGTACTCCTGACGTGAGAGGTCAGTGGATCGTAGCCGTGTCGACGATCGTGAGCGATGGGATAGACGCATCCAGGACCGCACTCACCCCGAGCGGGACGCTCTCCGCCGCGGCGGCGTGGCCGAAGCCGAGCTCCCAGGCGACAGGGATCCCGAGCGGTGCGAGCAGCTCTGCACAGACGGCACGGACCTCCTCGGGCTGGCCGCAGTCGAGCCAGCTGCCGAGGACGACCCCCGTCACGCCGTCGAACCAGCCGGAACGGAGAAGTGACACGAGGAGCCCGTCGATGCGGTACGGCTTCTCGTCCACGTCCTCGAGAAGGGCGACGAACGGCCCCGGCGCGCGGGGCGGTGCGGACCGCGTTCCCGCCGTCATCGCCAACATCGTGAGGGTGCCTCCGATCAGCGTGCCGGAGGCGGTGCCGGGGATCAGCGTCTCCGCGCCCTCGGAGGAGTAGACGCGGGCGCGGAAGGGCTCGACCACCGCGCGTCGCAGGCTCGCCGTGGCCGCCGGGTCGTCGAGCAACGACAGCGTGCCGACCATGGGGGTGAACCAGGTGGGAACACCGACGACCTCGCGCCAGTACTCGTGGAGCGCGGTGACGTCGGAGCTGCCGTAGAGCGGCTTCGGCCGCGCCGACCGCAGCGCGGTGGCGTCGAGGTGGTCGAGGAGACGGACGGAGCCGTAGCCGCCGCGGACGCAGAAGATGCCCTCGATCGAGGGATCGCACCACGCCTCGACCAGATCGGCGGCACGGCCCTCGTCTGTCCCGGCCAGATAGGACGCTCGCGGATGCACGCCGCGCAGATGCCTGCCTTCGACGGGTTCGAGACCCCACGAGCGGAGCAGCGTCGAGGCACGGTCGACAAGTTCCGGCACGACAGGGCCGGCCGGAGCGACCAGGGCGACGCGAGCACCGGTCGGCAACGGACCGAGCGGACGGGCGCAGCTGGTCACGTCGAGCCTCCTACCTGGGGACGACCGTCACGCGAGGGCGCGGCTGTGGACGACCGGACTCCGGCGCTGCTCGCCACCCTAGGTTCGTGGTTCCGACCGACACCGGGAGACCTCCATGGAGACCGTACTCGTCCAGCACCGCCGCCGTGCCCGCCGCACCGACGTGCCCGACGGCCCCGACTCCGATCCCGGTGTCCGCGGCCGCGCCTATTGGAGCCTGTGGCGGCACCGTCACTTCCCGTGGGCCGCGCTCGACGACGGCGTCCGGGTGCTCCTCCTCGAGTCGTGGTCGAGTGGCGGACGCCTGACGTGGTTGGTGGAGGCCCGTGACGTCCTCCGGGCCACGGTCAGCTCTCAGGACGAGGTGGTCGACACGGTCGCGGCGTGGGCGGGGGAGTCGGCCGACGACGTGGCACGGTCCGACTACCTCGTGGCCAGCTCGGTCGAGTCGGGTCTCGTCCTGGGCTTCCGGTCGGAGCCTGTCACGTGGCTGGGTCTCGAGCGACCCGCCGACCTGCGTCTGGACCGCAACGGTTGGGCTCTCGCGCGGGTCGACGAGCTCGCGGAGTGGGGCGTCGAGCTCCCCGAGCGAGACGCGACGACCCTGGACACGTGACCGTGTCGGTGAGATAGAAACGGCGCATGGACTCTGCGCCCTCGTCGACTCCCCTCTCATCCGCCACGGGACGCGGGTACGCCCTGGGGTCGGTGGCGACGGGCACCTTCGCCACCGTCCCCGGTCTGCTCCTCCTGCCGTACCTCACCGACACGCTCGGTGTCGCCGCGGGCATCGCCGGGCTGATGGTGCTCCTCCCCAAGGCCTGGGACGTCGTTCTCAACCCGATCGCGGGCCGCATCAGCGACCGCTCGACGAGCTCCCGGGGACGTCGCCGTCCCTTCCTCCTGCGCGCCGGCGTCCTCCTCGCCGTGACGTTCGCGCTCATCTTCGCCGGCCCGGCCGAGCCGACCTGGCTCGCCGGCACCTGGGTCGTGGTGCTGTTCCTCGCGTGCGCGAGCGCGTACGCGTTCTTCCAGGTCCCCTACGTCGCGATGCCTGCCGAGATGACTCTCGACTACGACGAACGCACGCGGTTGATGACGTGGCGCGTCGTCGTGCTCGCGCTGGCCATCCTCCTCTCAGGGGCGACAGCGCCGTTGGTGGTCGATGTCGTGGGCGACGCGTCCTCGGAGACGACGGGCTACCGGGTGATGGGCGCCTACATCGGGGTGATCCTGCTCCTCGGTGCGCTGGGCGCCTACCGGGGCACACGTGATGCGCCGGACCACGGTGTCGCGACGGCCGGCGGCTCGATGCGTGACCAGCTGCGGCTCGTCGCGCAGTCGCCGGACTTCCGCCACCTCCTGACCACCTTCGTTCTCCAGGCGCTGGGCATCGGCGCGATGCTCGCAGGGGTGGCATACGTCGCCGACCACCTTCTCGACAGCGGCAGCGCGACGACGCTCCTCTTCGTCGCGTTCGTCGGGCCGGCGCTGCTCGTCACGCCGCTGTGGGAGCGGGTCGCCGCGCGCCGGGGCAAACGCTACGGCTACACCGCCGCGACCGGCATCCTCGTCCTCGGGGCGCTGGGGCTGCTGGTGGCGTCGACCGGCCAGGCCCTGGCCGCGTACGCAGCGGCGGCGGTCGTAGGCATCGGCTACGCCGGCGCGCAGGTGTTCCCGATGGCGATGATCCCCGACGTGGCCGCGGACCACGCGGCGCGTACGGGCGCGAACCGCATCGGCGTCTTCACCGGCGTCTGGACGGCCGGCGAGACGTTGGGTCTGGCGCTCGGTCCGGGTCTCTTCGCGGCCGTGCTGTCGCTCGGCGGCTATGTCTCGTCCCGCGAGGGCGAGGACGTCACGCAGCCTGACTCGGCCCTCGACGCGATCGTGGTCGGCGTCTCGGTCGTCCCGGCGCTGCTCATCATCGTCAGCCTCCTGTCGCTGCGCCGATACCGGCTCGACGAGCGACTCCACCGCAACGGCGCCCACGACGCGGACGCCGACCCCACCGCGACGCCGCAGGAGCCCACCCCATGACTGTCCCGCACCGCGATGCCGACGAGATCAGAGCGAGCCTCCTGACCCTGCGCGACGGCGACCTCCCGACGCACGGGGGGAGGACCCTGGCATACGTCTACGACTCGGGGATCGCGGAGGCCGACGACCTCGGCCGGGAGGCGCTCGCCGCCTACGGCTCGACCAACGGGCTCGACCCGACAGCCTTCCCCAGCCTCCTCACGATGGAGCGCGACCTCGTCGCGTTCGCCAAGCCGCTGTTCCACGCACCCCGCGAAGCCGTCGGGACGGTGACGTCGGGAGGTACGGAGTCTGTGCTGCTCGCCGTCCAGACCGCCCGGGACGCACGGCCTGACGTGGCTCGACCGGTGATGGTGGTGCCCAGCACGGCGCACGCCGCCTTCCACAAGGCGGCCCACTACTTCGGCGTCGAGCGGGTGACCGTGCCCGTCGACCCGTCGACGATGCGGGCCGACGTGCCGGCGACGGCGGCCGCGCTGGACGAGTACGGCGACCGCGTCGTGCTGGTCGTAGCGAGCACTCCCTCGTACGCGCACGGCGTGCTCGACCCCGTGCCCGAGCTCGCAGGGCTCGCGCTGCGCCACGGCACCCGTCTGCACGTCGACGCCTGCATCGGTGGGTGGGTGCTGCCGTGGCTCGAGCGCGATGGACGGGTCCGCCATGCCTGGGACTTCGCCGTCGAGGGCGTCACGAGCATCTCGGCCGATCTTCACAAGTACGCGTACGCCCCGAAGGGCGTCTCGCTGCTGCTCCACCGCACGCCCGAGCTTCGCCGTCCCCAGTTCTTCGCCAGCGCTGACTGGCCCGGCTACACGATGCTCAACGCCACCCTCCAGTCCACGAAGTCAGGGGGCCCGCTGGCTGCCGCATGGGCGGTGGTCTCATACTTCGGCGACGACGGCTACCACGCACTGACGCGCGCAGCGTCCACCGCCACGACGGCTCTCGCGGCGGGCGTCGAGGCGACCGAGCACCTCTCGCTCGCCGCCGAGCCCGACACCACGCTGGTCGCCGTGACGACCGACGACGCGTGCGACGTCTTCACGATCAGCGACGCCATGCTCGCGCGCGGGTGGTTCGTCCAGCCGCAGATGGCGTATGGCGACCTTCCCGCGACGCTCCACCTCACCGTGTCGGCGGCGACAGCCCCTCTCGTGGACGAGCTCCTCGACGATCTCAGGGACTCCGTCGGCGAGGCGGTCGCCGCAGGTCCGATTGCCGTCGACCCTCAGCTCCGGGCGGCAGCGAGCGCGACCGACCCTGACACCTTGGACGACGCGGCGTTCGACGGGCTCCTGGCGCTGGCGGGTCTGGCGAACGCGGAGGACGGCGGGGGAGTGGCGCCGCCTGCGCAGATGGCACCGGTCAACGCGCTGCTCGACGTCGCCCCGCCGGCGCTCCGGGAGGCGCTCCTCGTCGCGTTCCTCGACCGACTGACCCGCACCGATCAGCGCGCGTCCGATCGCTGACCCTCAGTAGGCGCGGTGCCGGCCGGCGGGCGTGCCACCGCCGCCGCTGCGGATCTCGGCTGCCAGGTCCTCGCGAGTCCGGACGACCACCGGCGCCGCCGATCCCGGCAGCAGCCGCGCGGCGTCGTCCGGCAGCACGACATCGGTCTTCACCGCCTCGCTGATCCGGTACGGCATCGCGCCGAGCACCCCTCCGAGGGTCCGGCGCAGACGGGACATCTCGGCCCGGACGGTCACCGTTCGTGACGGGTCCGCGAAGAGGTCGTCCGACAGCTCGGAGGCCGAACGGCCCTCGGGGTGACGTACGAGCGATAGCAGGATCTCGGAGTGGCGGGGCGACAGCGCATGGGTCCACGAGCCGCTCGAGCTGGTCACCTCGACGACGGTCGGCGTGGAGGTGAGGTCGAGACGCACGAGCGTCATGGGGTCTCGGTCGGAACCGTCCTCGGAGAGGCGGAGCAGCCAGCCGTCCGGCACCGGTTCGGCGACGACGTTCCCGAGCTGAGGGAGCCACAGCGCGCCAGGTGTCATGTCGGACGGCAGCAGCACCCGCGCGGGAGGCTCGGTGCCGACTGTGGCGGCGGAGATGCCGTCCCGCGTGACTGCGATGGCGGGGCCGCCGAGGCGTGCGAGCATCGGCCCTGCGTGCGTCCGGAGGCGGTCGGCGTTGTCGTGGTAGACCTGCCGCAGCTGAGCCTGGGCCAGCTGCGACGCCATCACCACGTGCGGGAGCGCGAGCGGGTTGACCGCGCGCTGGCGATAGCTCAGGTCGACGACGCCCACCTGCTCTCCGGTCAGCGGGTCACGGACCGGGGATGCGGCGCACGACCAGGGGAGGTGTTCCTCGGCGAAGTGCTCGGCGGCGTGGATGCCGACCGGCGCACCCTCGACGAGCGCCGTGCCGATCGCGTTGGTGCCGACGTTGCCCTCGGCCCACGTCGCTCCCGGGACCATGCCGAGCTCGTCGGCGTGGTGGCGCAGGGGGGCGTTGCCGGCTCGCCACAGGATCGTCGCGTCGGGCGAGGTGATCGCGAGGAGCATGCCCGCCGAGTCGAGCGCGTCGCGCAGCAGCTCAGCGAGCTGGTCGACCAGCGGGCGCATCGCGCTTGCGGAGCGCCCGGCCTCGACCTCTCCCGGTGCAGCCGGCGGTGTGGGGGGAACCCCGTCAGGGCTCAGCCCGTGAGTCCGGGAGCGGTCCCACGAGGCACGGACGACGGCCCGGGGCTGGACCGCGGAGGACCGCCCGGCGAGGACGTCGGAGCGCACGCGGTACAGGCTGCGCAGGTCCACCGACGTCGTCGACGGACGCCTTGTCGCCCCTGATCCCGCCATGCCCCCCGGCCTTCCGGTCCCCGTCGCCCGCGGCGGGATGTCGTTTCCTGCGCCCCACCGTAGACCCGGCGAACCGGTCAGCCCAGGTTTTCTCGCGGCTTTCTCGTCCCTTGTGCGCTCTCACGTGTGCGCTCTCACGGCCGACGATCGTGCCCGGGCGAGCGTTGCAACCCCGTGCAACCCTTGCGCCCGCTGACCCGGCAGGGCTGGGATGGGGATGCGTTCAGGTCGAGCGGGCTCCGCTGCGGGGGTACGGAGCGCGCTCGACCTGGACGGACGGACAAGACATCGTCCGCCAGACGTACGAAGGCCCCGACACCGGTTCCGGTGTCGGGGCCTTCGTCAGAAGTCTCGGGGACGAGACGCCTTCTCAGATAGCGCGAACGTTCTCCGCCTGGGGGCCCTTCTGGCCCTGGGTGACGTCGAACTCGACGCGCTGGTTCTCGGCCAG
This sequence comes from Mumia sp. zg.B17, assembly GCF_019550915.1. Classification (GTDB taxonomy): domain Bacteria; phylum Actinomycetota; class Actinomycetes; order Propionibacteriales; family Nocardioidaceae; genus Mumia. The sequence continues at coordinate 207,017 of NZ_JAHWCI010000003.1, read as the reverse complement.
GGTGCGGAAGCCGTTCCCGGTGATCGCGGTGTAGTGGACGAACACGTCGTCACCGCCACCATCCTGCGCGATGAAGCCGAAGCCCTTCTCGTCGTTGAACCACTTCACGGTGCCTTGCGACATTTCTTGCTCTTTCGTCGAACTGTGGAGCCGACCGTTGTCGACCCCCGTGCAGCGTTGCTCCACCCACACGATGGTCGCGGGGGCGCTTCGGCCCAGATAAGACAAAGGCACCAACGTTGAAACCGTTGGCGCCGACGTACCCACCTGCGCTGAACCGAACAACTACTGCTGGAAGCCTAGCAGGTCCGGGGGCAGTCTCGAGGGTGCGCGGGGCCCGGCGCGTGGCGGCGCTCCGAGGGCCGTGAGGCTCGTCTCGTTCCGCGCCTTCGTCGCCCCGCAGACGGCCGCTGACCGCTCAGCGGCGCTTGGCCGGACGGCTGCGAACCGTGACAGCTCGCGAGCGTGACCGGTCGTGGTACGCGTTGCGGACCGCCTTCACACGGACCTTGCGGGGCGCCGTCCACCGCCATCGCACACGGAACGTCGCGGTGCCGTCCGCACGGGTGGTCCGCACCGGCCCGACGCGTCGCCACGCTCCCCGGTGCCGGACGTAGGCCTTCACCCGGACCCCAGCCTCGGGGAAGAACCCGTACGGCCGGGCGACCCGCACGCTCGTCCCCACCCGCAGCACGGAGCCGACGCGTGGCCTGCGAGGGCGCACCGACACCGACGTCGCTGTCCGCGGCCGCCGCAGGGTCAGCCGCGTCGAGGCGAGCACGAGGGGTGCTCGGCCGGTCGCCGACGACCAGGTGACGCGAGACCGGACCGTGAACGTGCCCGGCCTCACCGCGCCCGCGCAGATCCGGAAGGCACCTCGGCCGGCCGCTCCGGCGGTGCTGGCGACGGTCGTCCGGTCGACCACCCGGCCGGTCCCGGCGACGAGGTCGACGGTCAGAGTCCAACCCGGGGCGACACCGCTCAGGGCGTACGAGAAGGGGTGTCCGAAGCAGTTCCGGTAGAGGGTGGCGCTGGTGCTCATGACCCGTCCCGAGGCGGCATGGGCAGGCGAGGTCAGCCCGGAGGTCACCAGGCACCCGCCGAGGACGGCGACGACGACGGCCAGCAGACGACGGAGGGTCACGGTCCGACCTTAGGCGACCTCGAGGTCTGCGCCACCGCACGCGTGGTTCGGAGGTTGGTACAACGCTGGTACGGTCACCGCCATGGCTCCTCAGCAAGGCCCCGACCGTGACCGTTCGACAGTGCCGCTGAGGGCGCACAACGCGATCCCGCGTGATCGCGTGCTCGACGCGGCGCGCGACATCGTCGAGGAGGTGGGCCTGCGCGGCTTCACCATGGCGGACCTCGCCCGCCGGGCCGACGTGTCACGGGCGACGCTCTACCGCACCTGGCCCAACGGCGCCGGTGTCGTGGCCGACCTCTTCACCCGCGAGTTCCGCAACGTCATGCAGCTCGCGATGGGGCAGGTCTCGGCACACGACGCCCGGTCGGTGCTCGTCCGCGGTTCGGTCGCGATCGTGCAGCACACCCGGCGACTGCCGTTCTTGCGGCGCGTGATCGAGCTCGACCCGGAGTTCATCGCGACCTACCTCCTCCACCGACGGGGGAGCAGCACCAACGAGCAGACCCAGCTCCTCGAGGACCTGATCCGCGACGGGCAGAGCGACGGGTCGATCCGAGCCGGAGACGCCTCGATCATGGCGGCGGCGGTCCTGCTCGACGCCTGGTCGTTCGTCATCACCGGGCCGGTCTTCGTCGGAGAGGACCGTCTCGACCCGTTGGACGAAGAGCTCCTGCTGATGCTGGACCGCTATCTCAGCCCCTGACGAGTCGACGTGCTCAGAGGTGCTTGTCGATCTCGGACCAGAACGCCTCTCGCAGCTGCCAGCGGGTCTCGGTCTGGAGCACGCGGTAGCGGTCGTCGCTGTGTGCGACGAGGTCGTTCAGGAGGGTCGAGTCGACGTCTCCGGGGATCGTCGGGCGGGTGGCGACGAGGTCGCGGAGGTCGGCCTGGTTCGCTGAGTCCAGCCAGTTGCGGACGACGGTGCGGACGACCTCGGGGATCACCGCGCGCAGGTCCGCGTCAGGGTCGCCACGATTGGCGCCACCTTGTCCTGTGGTGCTGCTGTAGGCCAACGACACGGCGGGCTCCAGGCGCTCGGGCTGGCCCAACGGTGGGGCCGGGTGCAACCGTGCGACGTCCGAGGGCGTCGGGATCCTCAACCGCGGCGTCACGGTCGCGGCCGCTTCACCCACCGCGGCGGCGGGGGCCGGCTCGTCAGCGGGGACCTCGCGCGGTCGCGGTGACGGCGTGATCGCGGTGCGAAGCAGCTCGACGGGGATGCGCTGTCGTCCGTCGACCACCCTGGCGAGGTTCATCGCGGTCGCGTGGATGCCGATGCGCGAGTCGTCGTTGGGCACGTTGAAGAGCGTCACGCGCACGCCGTAGTCCTGCGCCATGTCGACCGCCTCGGTCAGGTCGTCGTCGCCGGAGACGAGGAAGATCTCCGAGACCGCTCCCTGGAGCGCGAGGTTGACGAGATCGAGCGCGATCCTCGTGTCGACGCCCTTCTGAGCGCCTTCGTTGTTGACCCGCCCGAGCCGCAACTTGACGTCGGGCAGCAGCGAGATGAGGTTGTGCTCCTCCGACAGAGCCCGTGCCGCCTGCGCGTTGGCGGCGTCGTACCAGAACACCCGGAGCAGCCGGGTGTCGGTGTTCTCGGCGACCGACGTCTTGATGCCCGTCACCAGCCGTTCCCAGCTCACCGCCACCGCCCGGCGCAGCGAGGTGCCCACGAGTACCTGCGCCGACGAAGCGAGGAGGTATCCGGCGTCGACGAGGATGGCGTGCCGGTCTGATCGCGCGAGCCGACTCATCTGGCCAGGCTAGCCCGACCGTGGGCGAGCCCGCCGACCTCGACGCGCGCCGGGCTCACCCGAGATCAGCTGAGGTAGCCCTCGACCTCGTCGGGCGGACGGACCTTGGCCGTCGAGGGGTCGTCGCCGAACTCCTTCTTGGCCCGTCGCTGCCTCAGGAGGTCCCAGCACTGGTCGAGCTGTGTCTCGAGCTCGCGCAGCCGGGCGAGCTCGGTCTCGGGGTCGGTGTCGCCGCGCTCGCGGCGCTCGCGCAAGTCCTTCTCCTCAGCCACCAGCGAAGAGATCGAGCTGAGGATGTCCTGGTCGGTCGTCATGGAGCCTCCCGTGTCGTCGTGCCCACGGTAGTCCGCCGGGACCTCGGCCGGCGACCGCTAAGGTGTGGGCAGCCAAGGACGAAGGAGCGCACCAGACGTGACCGAGGGACCCACCTCCGGGAATCCGGACGACCCGACGCCGGAGCACACGACGCCGGACCACGAGATCCCGGAGGCGACGCCGCAGCAGAGCCCTGAGGACGAGCACGACAGCCCGACGGCCGAGCAGCCGTCGGTGCCCGCGCAGGGTGACGAGCCTCCGCCGCCGTACGACCCGCCGGCTCCCGGCAACAGCCCGACGGCCGAGCAGCCGTCGGTGCCCGCGCAGGGTGACGAGCCTCCGCCGCCGCCGTACGATCCGCCGGCTCCCGGCGACAGCCCGACGGCCGAGCAGCCGTCGGTGCCCGCGCAGGGTGACGAGCCTCCGCCGCCGCCGTACGATCCGCCGGCTCCCGGCCCGGGAGAGGCGCCGTACGCCCCGCCGCCCGGCCCCGGTCAGCCGCCGTACGCCCCGCCGCCCGGCCCCGGTCAGGCGCCGTACGCCCCGCCGCCCGGCTACGGCCAGCCGCCGTACGGACCGCCGTACGGACCGCCGCAGGGAGCGCCGCAGCAGCAACCGCCCTACGGCGCTCCGTACGGCTACGCGCCGGAGGCCAAGAGCAAGCTCGTGGCCGGTCTGCTCGGCATCCTGCTCGGTGGCTTCGGTATCCACCGCTTCTATCTCGGCTTCACGACCATCGGCGTGGTCCAGATCGTGGTCACCATCATCACGTGTGGCCTCGGCGCGATCTGGGGCTTCGTCGAAGGCATCTTGTACCTCGTCGGTGCCAACGGCTGGACGACGGACGCCTCCGGGCGCCCGCTCAAGGAGTGAGGGTGAGAGGCCGATCCATCGGGCGTCGGGCGACGGGCGCACTCGGCGCGCTCGTCCTCGGTGCCGTCCTCGTCGCGTGCGGCGGCTCGGACGAGGGTGACCCGAGCGGGTGCCTCGGTTCCGCCAACGGCGGCACGGTCGTCGTGCAGGGGACCAACACGCCCCTGGTCGACGGCGTGAGTGCGGGCGTGGGCTCGATCGACGTCGACCCGGACGAGGCGACGGCGATCCTCACGGTGTCGGAGAGCCAGGAGCCGGCTGGTGTGCGGTCGGTTCCGGTGACCGTCGGCACCACGTTCACGGCCGCCGGCAAGCAGCTCGCCGTCGTGCAGATCTGTCGCGGCTCGGTCACGGTGGACATCACCGCCTGACCCGTGCCGCACCGCTGACAGCGACGTGCGCCCCGACCTCGTGAGAGGGCGGGGCGCACGTGCGTGTGGTCTCGGGCGACGTCAGGCCTTGTCGCCGAACATGATCTCGTCCCACGACGGGACGCGACGTCGTTCGCGTCGCCGGGGTGCGCGCTTGCGCGGCTGCTCACCTGCCGGGTCGTCGTCCGGCGCGCCGGCCTCGGGGACCTCTCCGTCGGGTACGGCCGTCTGCCCGGCCGCGCGCTCGACCTCGGGCTCGCTCTCCCTCGGCGCCGCGTCGGGGGCGTCGCCGTGGCCGCCGCGCTCTCGGGTCGCGTCCTGGCGCGCGGCCACCGCGGCGGCGTCACGCTCCTCGGCGGCGTCGAGCTCGAGCGTGGGCTCTCCGTCGTCGACGCCCGGGATGTCGCTGAGACTCAGCTGCTCGTCGGCCCGCTCGCTCGCCGCTGCGGCGCGCCGTGCGCGAGCCTGCCGCAACGACGTGACGCGCGGGTCCGACTCGAGCTCCACCACGTCGACCTGACGCGTGACGGCGTCGGCGATCGCGGTGTCGCTGGCGTCGGGGACGTCCCCGACCAGCTCGCGCCCGCCCGCATCCTCCGCGAACGTGTAGCGCCCCGCGGGGTCGAAGACGTAGTCGGCGGTGATCCCGCCCGCTCGTACGGTGACCGTCCAGCGGGCGTCGTCGCGCCGGTAGGAGTCCCACGCCGCCGACTCGGGGTCGAGCCCGCGTCCGCGCAGCGTCGTGTCCACCGACTCGCCGAGGGTCAGTGCGTTCGACTGGGCGTGCTTTCGACGGACCGTCGCCTTGCGGGCGCGCTCGGCCATGTGCTCTCGCTCCGCGAGCACGGGGTGGGCATAACCCATGATCCGGTCGACGGGGAGCTCTGCTGCTGCTGCCACCTCCTCCGGCGACTCGCCCCGGCGGATCCGGGCCTGGATGTCTCGCGGACGCAGTGCACTGTCCATCGCTATCTCCAACTGGCCGAGTCGTGCCCGGTCGTTCCTGAGGGTGGCGCGCAACCGGTCGTCGGCAGGGATGCGGAACAGCTCACCGACCGGGCCGCGAAGAACCACGTACCTCTGGTCCTCGCTCAGCCCCACCACGGTGAGGTCTCGCATGTCGTTGCCTCCGCCCTTCGCGCCTCGTACCAGCCCCAGTGTCGACTGCTTGCCCGGTCAATCCAAGCAAGCGCGCCGAGCGCGCGGTCGACCGCACCCCGCTAACGTCGTCTCGTGGCCACCAACTACGTCGTCGTCGATCTCGTCGGGATCGCCGCATTCGCCCTCTCGGGAGCGCTGGTGGCGGTCCGCAAGCCGCTGGACATCTTCGGGGTCCTCGTCCTGGCGGGGGCGACGGGGCTCGGCGGCGGCTTCCTCCGTGACGTCCTCATCGGGGCCACCCCACCGGCCTCCCTCATGGACTGGCGCTACCTCATGGTCCCGGTCGTGGCGGGACTCATTGCGTTCCGGTTCCATCCCGTGCTCGGTCGGCTCGAGAGCAAGATCGCCGTCTTCGACGCCGCCGGCATGGGGCTGTTCTGCGTCACCGGTGCGGTGAAGTCGCTCGACTACGGTCTCGAGCCGGTGGCGGCGTGCCTGATGGGCATGGTCACCGCGATCGGGGGCGGTGTGATCCGTGACCTGCTCGCGGGACGCGTCCCCGTCGTCCTCCGCGAGGAGCTGTACGCGTTCCCGGCCTTGCTGGGCGCGGCGATCGCGGTCACCGCGGTCCAGCTCGACCTGCCGTACGCCTGGGTCGTCCTCCCGGGCGCGCTCTTCGCCTTCGGCTACCGGATGATCGCCCTGCGTCGCGGGTGGCAGGCGCCGCTCCCGTCCGGGATGGACGGCTACTGAGCCGAGCAGAACGGTGCGGTGGCGTCAGCGCGCCGTCCCTGCGGCATCCGCGGGAGCGCCTGCAGCAGGGGCAGGAGGGCGGACGCGTACGCTCCAGGCCCCGCCCACGGCGAGGAAGCCGGCGAGCAGGCACACCAGGTAGCCCCATGAGGGCGCCGTGCTGTCCACCACCCAGCCGGACAGCGCCGCGCCCGGCGCGACCCCGGTCGCGAGACCGGTGGTGAACCATGCGATCCCCTCGGTGAGCCGCTCGCGAGGGACGCCCTGCTCGACGAGACGGGTGCAGGCGACCATGCTGGGCGCGATCGCGAACCCCGAGACGAACAGGGCGACGGCGACCAGCGGGAGCGCCGAGGTCAGCAGCAGCGGGACGAAGCTCACGGTCAGGACCACCGTGGCGATGCGCAGCTGCGCCAGGGAGGACATCCGCGGGGGACGCGCACCGACCAGCAGACCCGCGATCAGGCTTCCCGCGGCCCAGATCGCGAGCAGGACGCCGGACAGCTCCTTGTGGCCCTGGTCCTCGGCCACCGCGACGGTCACCAGCTCGGCGCCTCCGAAGAGCACGCCGAACCCGACGCCGGCGAGCATCAGGGGTGCGAGCAGCCCGAACGGCAGACGTTCGCGCCCGCCCGAAGGATCGTCCCGACGCCGTCGGGACGGAGGCTCGGTACGGCGCTGCACCGCGAGGAGCAGCGACCCTGCCACTCCTGCCACGCCGGCGACCGCCAACCCGACGTAGGGGTTGATGAGGGTGGCGAGGAACGTGACGACGACCGGACCGACGATGAAGACCACCTCGTCGAGCACCGCCTCCAGGGCGAACGCGGTCGGGATCATCGACGGCTCGGCGTTGTGGGTCCACCGCGCCCGGACCATCGAGCCGGCCTGGGGGAGGGCGAAGCCGGCGAGGGCGGCGCACAGGTGGGGGAGCGGCGTGGGCGCCTGGGCGTGGACGGCGAGGAGCCCGAGGGCGAGCCCGAGGCCGAAGAGCGCGCTGGTCGCCGGGAGCACACGGTGCTGGCCGAACCGATCGGTGAGCCGTCCTTGCACCGGGGCGCCGATCGCGTTGGCGATGACGGAGGCGGCCGAGATGGCGCCCGCCTTCGCGTACGACCCGGTCTGCTCCTGCACGAGGAGGACGAGTCCGAGCCCGAGCATGGAGATCGGCAGGCGTGCGAGGAGGGCGGCTGTGCTGAAGGCCGGGGCGCCAGGGACCGCGAGGATCCGGCGGTACGAGTCGAGCACGGTCTTCCTTGGGAGACGTCGTCGAGGTGACGGTGTGGCGGAGGAGATGCCCTCGGGCGCCCCGACCGGGGTCGCACCTGCAGCCTAACCGTCGACTTGGAAGGATGGCGGCATGGATGGACCCGCGCCCGACACCCGCCCGTACGATGCGTTCCTGCTCGTCTCGTTCGGAGGGCCCGAGAAGCCCGACGACGTCGTCCCGTTCCTCGAGAACGTCACTCGCGGGCGGGGGATCCCGCGCGAGCGGCTGGTCGAGGTCGGTGAGCACTACTTCTCGTTCGGTGGCCGATCGCCGATCAACGACCAGAATCGAGACCTGGTCGCGGTTCTGCAGCTCGAGCTGCGCTCGCACGGCATCGAGCTCCCCGTCTACTGGGGCAACCGCAACTGGGACCCGTACCTCACCGACACGCTCACCCAGATGCGTGACGACGGTGTCGAACGCGCGGTGTGCCTGTTCACCAGCGCCTACACCTCGTACTCCGGCTGCCGTCAGTACCGCGAGAACCTGTACGACGCGACCGTCGCGGTCGGTGACGGCGCCCCCCGGCTCGACCGGGTCCGGCACTACTTCAACCACCCGGGCTTCGTGGCTCCGTTCGTCGGCGGCGCGGTGGGCGCGATCGATCAGCTCGGTCGTGAGGGGTTCGACACCGCGGCGACCCGGCTGGTCTTCGTCACTCACTCGATCCCGGACGCCATGAACGCGGCGAGCGGTCGCTTCGTCTGCGACGGGGAGACACGTGGGGGAGAGGCGTACGTGCGCGAGCACCGGGACGTCGCCGCCCAGGTGGCAGCCGGCGTGGCGGAGAGCACTGGCGTCGAGCGGGCGTACGACCTCGTCTACTGCTCGCGGTCGGGCTCCCCCGAGGTGCCGTGGCTGGAGCCGGACGTCAACGACCACCTCCGGGCTCTGGCGGCCGACGGGGTGGCGTCGGTCGTCCTGGTGCCCATCGGCTTCGTCTCCGACCACATGGAGGTCGTCTACGACCTCGACACCGAGGCCAGGGAGACCGCCGAGGAGCTCGGTCTGGGCTTCGCGCGGGTTCCGACGCCGGGCGTCGACGCCCGGTTCGTCACCGCGATCCGCGAGCTGATCGTCGAGCGGGCGGCCCTGGCGCGCGACGAGGAGCCCGAGCAGAGCGTGGTGGGTGAGCTGCCGCCGAGCTGGACGGTCTGCCCCGCCGGCTGCTGTGCGAACCTCCGCGACCCGCAGCGTCCGGCCCTGCTCGGCTCGGACTCGTGACGCGCCCGTCCGGGGAGGTCCTTGCCACGCTGGCCCTGACCGCCTCGCGCGCCGCGGCGGCGTACGCCCGCACCGCCCGTCCGGCGGGACGGGTCGAGGTCGCCGCGACCAAGTCGAGCCCGACCGATCCCGTCACGGAGATCGATCGCGCGACCGAGCGACTCATCCGTGACCACATCGCGGCCGACCGGCCTGGCGACACCATCCTGGGCGAGGAGGGCGGGGAGGCCCTCGCTGGCGAGACGGGCCCGGCAGGAGACACCGGAGTGCGGTGGATCGTCGACCCGATCGACGGCACGGTCAACTTCGTCTACGGCCTGCCCCAGTCCGCCGTCGCGGTCGCTGCGGAGATCGACGGGGTCGTCGAGGCGGCCTGCGTGATCGACATCACCACCGGGCACGAGTACACCGCCGTGCGGGGCGAGGGTGCCTACCTCCGGGAGAGCCCGGCGCGGCCTTCGGTCCGACTGAGGTCGGTGGCCCCTCCTTCGGCGTCCCAGGCGCTCGTGGCGACCGGGTTCAACTACGTCCCGGAGGTCCGGGCCCGTCAGGCGAGCGCGGTGGCGCGGATGCTGCTGGAGATCCGTGACATCCGTCGCATGGGATCGGCCGCGCTCGACCTGTGCGCGCTCGCTGCCGGACGGTTCGACGCCTACGTCGAGCAGGGTCTGGCTCCCTGGGACATCGCCGCGGGTGGCCTGATCGCCCGGGAATCCGGGGTTGTCGTCTCCGGTCTCGACGGGCCGCCGGACGCGCGGCTCGTCGTGGCCGCACCGGAAGCCTTCGCTGAGGAATTTATGCGGCTCGTCCGCGCTTGTGGCTTTTGAGTTGGGTAGCGCTGATCCGTGTGGCACAATCTGCGCGGCCTGCACGTTATTGAAATGGGATGAATCCGGCCGCTCGGAGGCCCGGATGTGAGAGTCGAAGAGGAGGGTTCATGGCGACTGATTACGACGCTCCTCGGAAGACCGAAGAAGAGCAGTCGGAAGACAGCATCGAAGAGCTCAAGGCCCGCCGCCACGAGAAGAACTCGGGCAAGGTGGACGAGGACGAGGTCGAGGCCGCGGAGTCGTTCGAGCTCCCCGGTGCAGATCTGTCCCACGAGGAGCTCTCGGTCCAGGTTCTTCCGAAGCAGTCGGACGAGTTCACCTGCAGCTCGTGCTTCCTGGTGCACCACCGCAGCCAGCTCGCCCGCGAGAAGGGCAAGCAGCTGATCTGCGTCGACTGCGCCTGAGGCAGTCGCTCGCCGGCATCACGACAGGCTGCCGGCAGCGTCGATGCATGCGAACGACAACGCCCCCGCACCGCACCAGCGGTCGGGGGCGTCGCCGTACCCAGGGGACTGTGCTGCCTCAGGACCTCAGGCCTTGGGGCGCTTCACACCGGGCGGGAGATCTCCGGTCGAGCGCACCCAGTAGTTGACCGCCTGGCGGTTGAGGACCACCTTGATGAGGCCGGCACTCGCCCCTGCCAGGACCGCCCAGGCCACGGCCTCGCGGGTCGCCATCGCCGGATCACGCGACATGTCGTCGGTGGGAGGCTTGCGACCGGTCGCGGCACGCCAGACGAGGGCGGCCGCCTGGGTGGCGATGACACCGGCGGCCACGGTCGCCGTGCGGTCCAGCAGCTTCCAGGCCGCCTTGCCCGACCCCTTCTTGGACTTCTTGCCCTTGGCGGTCGGGGCCTTCTTCGTGCTGCGCGCCACGGTCTTCCTTCCCTTCGTCACGGTCGTACGGAGCCGTCTGGCCCACACGTTATCCGTTCGTCACGGGTCGCAGGTCCGGGCGTGGCGGGTCCGCGCGTCAGCCGCGGGCGCGACGTGCGCTGAGCGCGTCGGCGAGCTCGTGAGGGTGGCGGGTGCCGATCAACCAGTACGGAGTGGGGTCGCGCGAGTCGGTCACCTGGACCTGGACTGCGGTGGCGATGTAGGGCCGGAGGAGGAAGAACGCGCGGGCGTCGGCCTGAGGGCCGTGCAGCGCGCGGGTCTGGGCGGCGTCGAGGGCGGTGACCTCGCCGCAGTAGACCAGCGGCAGGCGAGCCGCCCCGGCGCGCAGGTGGACGTTGGAGACCTCGACGACGGCCCGGCCGTACTGGACGAGACCCGCCGCGACGGCGGCCCCGGCGACCGCGCCCGCGCCGAGCGCCACCCACATCGGCGTGGCGAGCACGAAGATCCACCAGACGATCACGGTGAGGCCGGCACCGGCCAGCCACCACGAGACCGGGACGCTGAGATGCTCGCGGTACGACGGCGCGTCGGCCTCACGGGTCATGCCCCCAGGTTGCCATGCCCGCACGGGCGGTCCGCCCGGTAGGGTCCTCGTTCATGCTCGAGGTGATGCTGACCCGTCTGGACCCGTCGATCCCGCTGCCGTCCTACGCCCATCCCGGGGACGCGGGGGCAGACCTCTGCACGACCGTCGACCTGACGCTCCAGCCGGGAGAACGCGCGCTCGTCCCGACGGGGATCGCGATCGCTGTCCCGGTCGGGTACGTGGCGCTCGTGCACCCTCGCTCGGGACTCGCCGCCCGGGCAGGACTGTCCATCGTGAACGCTCCGGGGACCGTCGACGCGGGGTACCGTGGCGAGATCAAGGTGTGCCTGGTCAACCTCGACCAGAGCGAGGCCATCGTGCTCGCTCGGGGCGACCGGATCGCCCAGCTGGTGCTCCAGAAGGTCGAGCGGGCGGAGTTCCGTGTCGTCGACGCCCTCCCCGAGTCGGCACGGGGTGACGGGGGGTACGGTTCGACGGGCGGGTTCGCCGTGGCCTCGGGGTCGTGACAACGACCGGGCACGCGAGGAGCCGACCAAGCAGACAGACGAGAGGAGCGCGGTGATGTTCGGTCGTCGCAAGAAGGCGCACGGCGACGCCGCCGCGGAGTCCGCCGAGGTTTCCGAGGCGACCGCGCAGCCGCAGGAGCCCACGTCCGAGACGCCGGAGGAACCGGAGACGGCCGTTCCGGCCTACGACCGGTCGTCCGGACCATGGGACGCCTCCGAGCGGGAGGTTCCCGAGGACGACCCCACCTACGTCGATGTCGGCGCGATGATCGTGCACGGCCGCGTGGGGCTCGACATCCAGATTCCGACCGACCCCGAGTCCGGTGTCGCCACGTCCGTCGTGGCGATGGGGGAGGGCAGCGCGGTCGAGCTGCGGGCCTTCGCCGCGCCCCGCCACGCGGGGCTCTGGGACGAGATCCGCCCCGAGATCGTCGCCGAGGTCGAGCGTGTCGGCGGCAAGGTCGAGGAGGTCGACTCGTCGTTCGGTCGCGAGCTGCGGGTCGAGGTGCCGGTGCAGGCGCCCGACGGCCGCCAAGGCGTCCAGGCCAGCCGCATCATCGGTGTGGACGGTCCGCGATGGCTGCTGCGTGCCACCTTCATGGGCACGTTGGGCGAGACGTCCGATCCGGACAGCCTCCTCGAGCAGACCGTCCGCGACCTGATCATCGTCCGGGGTGACGTCCCGATGCCCCCTCGTGAGCAGATCCCCGTGGTCGTCCCCTCGGGTGCTGTCCGTGCCGAGTCGCCGACCCGCGAGGCCTGAGGCGAGGCGGCGCGACCGCGCGCGGCCTACGCTGGGACCATGACGAGCACCACCGGCACACTGTGGAGCCGCGCGCGTGAGCGGATGAGCGGCTTCGCCGAGCGCGCGGACGACGCCGAGCTGCGCGTGGAGGCCGTCGAGGCGGGGTGCCTGCCCCTGTGCGACCAGCGCGCGGGCGATGTCGTCACCGCCCACGGCGAGCTGCGTACGGTCACCTTCCGTCCCCAGTCGGAGTCCCGGGCGCTCGAGGCGGTGCTCTACGACGGCTCCGGCTCCCTGACCCTCGTCTGGCTCGGCCGCAAGCGGGTGCCCGGCATCGAGGTCGGGCGCGTGCTGACGGCGACCGGACGGTTAGGTCTGCGCGAGGGTGGCCGTGTCATCTACAACCCCCGATACGAGCTGAGTCGATGACCGGTCAGACCGCGGGACCCGCCGAGCGTCCCGATGCCCACGTCACCGTCGAGCAGGTCGTGCGGGCGCAGCTCGCCAAGGCGCTCGGTGGCGTCCGAGGCATGCTCGAGGCCGCGGTGCCGACCATCGGCTTCACGGCGAGCTGGCTCATCACCCGCGACCTCAAGCTGGCGCTCGGGATCAGTGTCGGCCTCGCGGTCGTGCTGCTGGTCGCCCGCGTGGTCCAGCGCAGCACCACGCAGTTCGTCCTCAACTCGCTGTTCGGGATCGGCATCGCCGCGATCTTCGCGCTCCGCTCCGGCGAGGCGCGAGACGCCTTCCTGCCGGGCGTCATCTACAACGGCGCGTACGGCGCGGTGCTCCTGCTCACCGTCGTCGTCGGGTGGCCGCTGGTCGGCTTCCTCGTCGGCAGCGTCACGGGCGATCCCACCGCCTGGCACCGCGACCGTGCGCTGACGCGGCTCTGCTCGCGTCTCACGCTGATCCTCGCGATCCCGTGCCTCTTGCGCGTCGCGGTGCAGTACCCGCTGTGGGTCGGCGACCACGTGGCGCTGCTCGGCACCGCCAAGATCGTGATGGGGTGGCCGCTCCAGCTCGCTGCGCTCGGCGCGATGGCGTACCTGCTCGGCCGCAACCACACGCCCACCGCCGATCCCGAGGCGGCCGGCAAGCTCTTGTCGCGCGAGGCGCTCGAGATCCAGCCGAAGCTCCAGCCGCGCGACTGACCGTCACCCCTCGCCCGGGTCGCCCTGGTGCTCGCTGGGCGCGAGCAGGTGCTCGAGCGCGCGCTCGGAGTCGATCGCCGCGACGAACAGCAGCTCGTCGCCGGTCTCGAGGCTGCGGTCGGGCTCGGGCACCTGCACGCTCTTGCTCCGAAGGATCGCCACCAGCACCGCGTCGCGCGGCCACGGGACGTCGCCGACCCGGACCCCGACGTACGGGGAGTCCTCGGGCATGGTCAGCTCGACGAGGCTGGCGTTGGACCCGCGCAGGGAGAACAGACGCACGAGGTCGCCGACGGTCACCGCCTCTTCGACCAGGGCGGACATCATCCGCGGCGTCGAGACCGCGATGTCGACTCCCCACGACCCGCTGAAGAGCCACTCGTTGTCGGGGTGGTTCACGCGGGCGACCGTGCGGTCCACGCCGAACTCCGTCTTGGCGAGCAGGGACACGACGAGGTTGGCCTTGTCGTCGCCCGTCGCGGCGATGACCACGTCGAACTGCTCGAGCTGCGCGGTCTCCAGCGCCGAGAGCTCGCACGCGTCGGCGAGGATCCACTCGGCCTCGGGGACCGCGTGCGAGCGGATCGCTCGCGGGTTGCGGTCGATGAGGAGGATCTCGTGCCCGTTCTCCAGGAGCTCGGTGGCGACCGAGCGTCCGACGGCACCGGCACCGGCGATGGCGACCTTCATGACTCGTCCTCTCGGGGGCCCAGCTCGAGGGCGCTGAAGACGTCCGCAGAGTCGGGGATGGCAGAGAACAGCTGGACGACGTCACCGTCCTGGAGGACCGTGGCGCCGGTCGGGATCAGCCCTTTGCCGAAGCGCGCGAGACTCGCGACCCGCCCTCCGGTGGCCTTCTCGAGGGCGTCGACGGTCCGGCCGACCCACTTCGCCTGCACGGGAACCTGGTCGGCGCGCACCTCGCCGCTGGGGTCGCGGTAGACGGGGTCGTGGCCCGCAGGCAGCAGGCGACGGAGCACCTGGTCGGCGGCCCAGGTGACGGTCGCGACCGTGGGGACGCCGAGGCGCTCGTAGACCTCGGCGCGTCCGGGGTCGTAGATGCGGGCGACGATGGTGTCGACGCCGAACTGCTCGCGGGCGACGCGTGCCGAGATGATGTTGGAGTTGTCGCCGGACGACACGGCGGCGAAGGCGTGCGCCCGCTCGATCCCGGCTCGTTGCAGGACGTCGCGGTCGAAGCCGAGGCCCGTCACGGTCAGACCCGAGAACGAGGGCCCGAGGCGGCGGAACGCGTCGGCGTCGCTGTCGATGACGGCCAGCGAGTGACCGCGCTCTTCGAGGCGCTGCGCGAGGGTCGAGCCGACGCGGCCGCACCCCATGATGACGATGTGCACGCGACGACGCTACACCGCGCGGGCGGGGCCGAGCGCAGGCCGGGAGGGACAGGTCTACGATCCTCAGAGTGGGGATGGCCGAGCTGGGCAAGCGCATGTTCCTCGGGCGCAAGCTGCGCAGTACGCAGCTCGACGAGACGTTGCTTCCAAAGCGCATCGCGCTGCCCGTC
The DNA here is from genome assembly GCF_019550915.1 of Mumia sp. zg.B17. Taxonomy (GTDB): domain Bacteria; phylum Actinomycetota; class Actinomycetes; order Propionibacteriales; family Nocardioidaceae; genus Mumia. The sequence goes on along the minus strand of NZ_JAHWCI010000003.1, from coordinate 192,003 downwards.
TTCGCGAGCGACGCGCTGTCCTCGGTGGCGTACGCGCCGGACGAGATCTTCCTCGTCCTGTCGATGGGCGGGCTGTCTGCGTACGCGTTCAACTGGAAGATCGGCCTCGCCGTCGCGGTGGTGATGCTGACGGTGGTCGCGTCCTATCGGCAGAACGTCCGTGCCTACCCCAGCGGTGGCGGCGACTACGAGGTGGCGACGGTCAACCTGGGGCCGCGCGCGGGCGTGACGGTGGCCTCGGCGCTGATGGTGGACTACGTCCTCACCGTGGCGGTCTCGATCTCCTCGGGCGTCCAGAACGCCACCGCGGCGCTGCCCTGGCTCAACGGGCACGAGGCGCTGGCGGCGTCGGTGCTGGTGCTCCTCCTCATCGCGGTCAACCTGCGCGGACTGCGCGAGTCGGGGGCCGCCTTCGCGATCCCGTCCTACCTCTTCATGGCCTCGATCATCGGCATGGCGCTGTGGGGCTTCGCCCGCTACGCCCTCGGTGACCTCCCCAAGGTCGCGAGCGCAGACCTCGAGCTCGCCGCGGAGGAGCCGTACCTCGGGGCGGTCTCGGCGGTCGCGATGACGTTCCTGGTCGCCCGTGCGTTCTCGTCGGGCTGCGCGGCGCTGACCGGTGTCGAGGCGATCAGCAACGGCGTCCCCGCGTTCCGCCGACCGAAGAGCAAGAACGCCGCGACCACCCTCGCGCTGCTCGGCGTCATCTCGGTCACGATGCTGATGAGCATCGTCGTGCTCGCCGACCTGACCCATCTGCGATTCGCCGAGGACCCCGCGACGCAGCTGACCCGCGACGGCGTGCCGGTCGGCGACTCCTACGTCCAGGACACGGTGATCGGTCAGCTGGCGGCGGCGGTGTACGACAACGCGCAGCCGCTCTTCTACCTCACGGTCGCCACGACCGGCATCATCCTGGTCCTCGCCGCGAACACGGCGTTCAACGGGTTCCCCGTGCTCGGCTCGGTGCTCGCGCGCGACGGACACCTCCCGCGGCAGCTCGACACCCGTGGCGACCGGCTCTCGTTCAGCAACGGCATCGTGCTCCTGGGGCTCGCCGCGATCGTCCTGATCCTGGCCTTCGACGCCCAGGTGACCCGCCTGATCCAGCTCTACATCGTCGGCGTCTTCGTCTCGTTCACCCTCAGCCAGCTGGGCATGCTCCGGCACTGGGGCCGGCATCTCCGGACCGAGACCGATCCCGCCGAGCGGCGCCGGATGAAGCGGTCGCGCTCGGTCAACATGTTCGGGCTGGCGATGACGGCCACCGTGCTCGTGATCGTCCTCGTCACCAAGTTCTTCGCCGGAGCGTGGATCGCGATCTCGGCGATGGTGGTGCTCTACGTCCTCATGCGCGGCATCCGGCGCCACTACGACGAGGTGGCCGACGAGCTCGCGATCGAGGAGTCCGACGTGACCCTGCCGTCGCGCGTGCACGCGATCGTGCTCGTGGGTCGCCTCCACAAGCCGGTCATGCGTGCGCTCGCCTACGCGCGGGTCTCACGGCCCGACGCGCTGGAGGCGATCACCGTCGACCTGGACCCTGCTGCGACCACGCGGCTCACCGAGCAGTGGGACGCCCTTGACATCCCCGTGCCGCTGGTCGTCATCGGGTCGCCGTACCGCGAGCTGGTCCGGCCGGTGATCAAGTACGTCAAGGAGCTGCGCCGGGCGAGCCCGCGCGACATCGTCATGGTCTACGTCCCCGAGTACGTGGTCGGCCGGTGGTACGAGCAGATCCTCCACAACCAGACCGCGCTCCGGCTCAAGAGCCGCCTGCTGTTCACCCCCGGCGTGGTCGTGACGAGCGTGCCCTACCTCCTGCAGTCGGCCAAGCAGCGCGGTCCGGAGCGCGTACGCCCCGTGCCGGGCGAGGTGCGCCAGGGACGGACCTTCAACGAGCGCCGGAAGCCGTGACCTGGGCGGCATGCGTCACCCTGGAGGCATGAGCACCCAGGCAGACGCGACCGACGACCTGACCGGGACCCGGGTGGAGCTCGACATCGGGGCGGTCGCTCACGGCGGGCACTGCGTCGCCCGGTGGGACGGCCGCGTGGTGTTCGTCCGGCACACCCTGCCCGGCGAGCGGGTGGTCGCAGAGATCACCGAGGGCGCCGCGGGCGCGAGATTCCTCCGCGCGGACGCGGTGGAGGTCCTCGAGGCGGCGCCGGGGCGGGTCGAGCCCAGGTGTCCGGTGTCCGGGCCGGGCCTGTGCGGTGGGTGCGACTTCCAGCACGTGGACCTCGGTGTCCAGCGCGATTTGCTGGGCGCCGTCGTGAGCGAGCAGCTGAGCCGGCTGGCCGGCATCGAGCGGGATGTCGTGGTCCGTCCGCCGTTGTCCGACACCGCCGCCGACGGACTCGGGTGGCGGACTCGCGTGACGTTCGCCGCCGATCCTCACGGGCACCTCGGACTGCGCAAGCACCGCTCGCACGAGGTGATCCCGCTCGAGGACTGCCCGATCGCGTCCCCTGCCCTGCCGCGGGTGCTCGACACCCCGTGGCCGGCGTCGCGGGTGACAGCGGTGGCCGGGTCCACTGGCGACAGGTTCGTGGCGGCGTACGACGTCACGGGGGAGCTGCCTGACGTCGACGCCGTCGGCCTGATGGCCGACGGCCACCGGGTCCGTGGACGGGGATGGGTCCGCGAGGAGGTCGACGGCCGCGAGTTCCGGGTCGGTGGTGCCGGTTTCTGGCAGGTGCACCCGCAGGCGGCCGCCACACTGGTCGACGCCGTCCGGCGAGCGGTAGAGGCCAGGCCGGGGGAGACGATGGCCGATCTGTACGCGGGCGTCGGCCTCTTCACCGCGTTCCTCGCCGAGGAGGTGGGGTCGTCGGGCACCGTGATCAGCGTCGAGGGAGACCCGCGGGCGTCACGCGACGCACGCCGCAACCTGCACGGGCTACCGCAGGCCAGGGTCGTCAACGGCGACGTCGAGCAGGCGCTTCGGCGTGGCGAGGTGGGGGAGCGGGCGGACGTGGTGGTGCTCGACCCGCCGCGGACCGGTGCCCGTGCCCGCGTCGTCCGTCGGATCGCGGCACTCGGCCCGAGGCGGGTCGTCTACGTCGCCTGCGACCCGGCGGCGTTGGCCCGTGACGTCAAGACGTTCGGCGAGGAGGGCTACGTGCTCGGGTCGCTCGAGGCGTACGCGTTGTTCCCGATGACTCACCATGTGGAGTGTGTTGCGGTCCTCGACCGCGCGTCGTGAGGAGTGTCCTGAGGAGGGTGCCCCCCGCGCACGAGAGACTTCGCGGGTGACCTACGCCGACCCCACCCGTTGCCCGAGCTGCGGCACCGTTGCGAGCGGCTCGCCGCGATGCCCCCGTTGCTCCGTCCAGCTCCGCGGCGAGCGCCCGCTCGCCCTCCTCCGCCTGCTGAGCGAGGCCGACACGGTGCTCCGAGAGCTGCAGGACGAGGCGGCCGTCTGGCGAGCTCAGCAGGCTGCCGCCCGACCGCCGGTGGAGCCACCGAGGGCTGCCCCCGCCGGGGGACCGCCGGTAGCGACGCCCGGCCGTCCGCCAGCGGGCGCGTCCCGACGCTGGACGGTGGGCGGCACCCTTCTCGCCCTGGGCGCGCTGTGCCTTGTCGTGGCGGCGTTCGTGTTCATCGCCGTGACGTGGGGACGGGTCGGCCTCACCGGTCGCACCCTGATCCTGCTGGCGTTCACCGCGGTCGCCTGCGGGTCGGCGGTGTGGCTGACGACTCGCCGGCTCCGCGCCTCGGCCGAGACGATGTGGACGGTCACGGGAGTCCTCGCGGCCGTCGACGCCGGTGCAGCGATGTCGGCCGGCCTGCTCGGTCTCGACGAGCTGGACGGCGCCGCGGTGGTCGTCGGGTTCGGGGCCGTCCTGGCCGGTGTCGGTGCCGTGGTGGCCGTCTGGTCGCGCCGATGGATGCCGACCCTCGTCTCGGCCCAGCTGGGTGTGGCGATCGGTGCCGTCTCGGCGGCAGTCGCGCTGGTGCTGCTGATGGAGGTGGACCTGCGCTGGACGCTGACCCCGGTGGCCGCCCTCGTGATCCTGCTCGCGGTGGTGTGCTGGCGCGGCGCACTCCTGGTGGCTGCCTGGGTGACCGCGCTCGGGGGAGCGTCGATGCTGGGGCTCGCCGCGCTGTGGATCGTGACAGGCGTCGCCCTCTCCCCGACCTTCTCCACCCGCTGGTCCGAGGGAGATGCTCCTGCCGCGCTGCTGCACGGCGTCCTCGTGGTGGCCCTCTCGGTCGTGGTCTCGCACGCGTTCTCCGGGCACGTCGCTCGGCTGGCCGTCTCCTTGGTCCGCGGCGTCGCAGGGTTCGACCTCGCGGTGTGCGTCGCCGCTGTCTTCCTCCTCGTCGGCGAGCAGGTGCCGCCCGAGGTGGCGTCCACGACCTGGATCGCGGTGCCCCTGGTGCTGGCCGGCGCGGGCCTCCTGCACGCGCGCTGGTCGCGAGGATGGGAGACCGGCGTCCGCGCCGCACTGGCGGTCGGCGTGCTTCCTCTGCTCATCGGGGTCGTCGTCGCAGGAGTGGGTGCGCTGTCCGCGGTGAGCGACTCGTGGTTGCCGGGGTGGTCCACCGACGTTGGTCTTCGCCTGGCGGCCGACTCCGGGCTGTCGCCCGGCCGGGCGTTCGCGCTGTGGCTCGGAGCCGCGGGCGTCGCCTGTGTCGTGGCGTGGTGGCCGCAGCCGTCGTCGACGCGGCCCCAGCGCGTCGCGCTGCTGGCGACCGCCGCACTGCTGGCGGTGGCAGGAGCCGCGGTGCTGGTCGTCCTGCTGGACGCGCCGGTCGTCGTTCTGGCTCTCGGGCAGCTCGTCGTCGCCGGGGGAGCGGCGGTCTTGTGGATGCTCCTCCGGGAGGACTCGGGCGCATCGGTCGTGGCTGCCGCGACGGCCCTGCTCTGGACTGCCGCGGCCGCGCTGGCTCCGATCGGATCGGCTCCGGCCGCGACGCTCACGTGGACGGCCGCGGCCGCGGCCGCGATCGTCGTCGCCGCGACGGCGTTGGCTCTGCGACCGCGCAGTGCTCAACGGGACGCAGGGGTGGCGGCGGCCGTTGGTGTCGCCGGAGTGCTCGGTGTCGCGGCCGCCGTCGGCTGGGCGGACGTCGCCGGCGCCGACGCGAGGGTGCTGGCGCTGGTCGCCGCGGGCCTCGCGGCGGTGCTGCTCCTCGGCAGCGCCGTACCCCGCCTCCCCGCGCCGGTACGCCTGGCGGTCGAGGTGGTGGCGCCGATGGCCGGGCTGGTCTCCGTGGGCTTCGCCGCGTGGGTCGGGACGGCGTGGTCCAGCCTCGTCCTCACCATCGTGGGGGTGGCCATGACGACGGTCGGCCTGCTGCGTGCGGACCGGCGGATCTACGCACCGACGGGTGCCGCTCTGCTCGGCCTGGCCTACGTCCTTCGGCTGGTCGCCTCCGACATCGGGGTCGTCGAGGCCTACACGCTGCCGTTCGGGATCGTCCTGCTCGCGGTCGGTGCCGTTCTCGTCGTACGCGACGCCGCGCGCTCGAGCGACGTCCTCTGGCCGGGGCTGACGCTCGCCCTGCTGCCGAGCCTTCCCCAGGCACTGGGCGATCCCGCCTCGCTGCGAGGGCTGCTTCTGGCCCTGGCCGCGGTGGGGGTCCTCGCCGCCGGAGCGTCGCTGCGGTGGCGTGCACCGTTCGTGATCGGCGGCGCGCTGACGACGGTGCTTGTGGTCCGTTGGGCCGGGCCGTTCGTCGGTGACCTCCCGCGGTGGCTTCCGCCCGGTGTGGTGGGAGTCGGCCTGGTCCTCGCCGGGGCGACGTGGGAGGCCCGGGTCCGTGACGCGCGCGCCGTGGTGGCATACGTCCAGCGACTTCGGTGACAGGAGGCATTGCCCGTGAGCGTCGTCACATGCTTGGATACGGGCACCTGCACCGAGCACGGAGCAGGCTGGCGGCGTCGGGTGACCCGGCGACGAGCGGGGGGCGGACGGATGCAGATCGTCGAGCTGACACGTGAGCACGCCGACGACGTCGCGACCTGGAGCTACCTCGAGCCACAGGGTTGTTACGACCTGACCGGCATGCACCCTCGACGCTTCGCCGATCTCTCGCAGGGGTTCTGGGCCCTCCTGCACGAGGGACGGTTCATCGGCTACCGGTGCTACGGCGCCCAGGCGCGGGTCCCGGGTTACGACTACGACGACGACGCCCTCGACACCGCCGGTGGGCTGCGCCCCGAGCTGACGGGCCAGGGGCTCGGACAGGCGGCGATGGCGGTCGGCCTGGAGTTCGCCCGAGAGCGCTTCGCGCCCGCCGCCTTCCGGGTGACGGTGACCGAGTTCAACGTCCGAGCGCTCAAGGTGGTCGACGCTCTCGGGTTCGTGCCGATCGACAAGTTCGAGTCTCCTGACGACGGGCACACCTACGTCGTTCTCGTCTGTCGAGACTGACGCGCCGGCCCGGGCGCCGAGGGCACGCTCGTCTCGTTCGCCCTGCGTGGCCGACGTTTGATACCGTGTATCTTGACATCGAGATAAATGACGAGCGGCGACCAGGCTGTCCTCATTGCGCGCCGCGTTGCTGCGCGCGCGACGATGGACGGCGACGCCGCTCGAGGGCCCGCTTCGCGACCGCGGGTTCCGGCAGGACGGAAGAGGAGAGGCGATGGCCAGCGTCAACAGCTTCAACGCGAAGGAAACCCTGAACGTCGGGGAGACCGCGTACGAGATCTATCGGCTGGGAGCGGTGACGGGCGAGGGCCTGGACGTCGACTCGCTGCCGTTCAGCCTGAAGGTGCTCCTGGAGAACCTCCTCCGCACCGAGGACGGCGCCGACATCACGGCGGACGACATCAAGGCACTCGCCGGGTGGGACGCCGACGCGGACCCGAGCAAAGAGATCCAGTTCACGCCTGCGCGCGTGATCATGCAGGACTTCACGGGCGTCCCGTGCGTCGTCGACCTTGCCACCATGCGTGAGGCGATGGCTGATCTCGGCGGCGACCCCAGCAAGATCAACCCGCTCGCGCCCGCCGAGATGGTCATCGACCACTCGGTGATCGCCGACGTCTTCGGCACGCCGGACGCGTTCGAGCGCAACGTCGAGATCGAGTACGAGCGCAACCGCGAGCGCTACCAGTTCCTCCGCTGGGGCCAGACCGCGTTCGACGACTTCAAGGTCGTCCCGCCCGGCACCGGCATCGTGCACCAGGTCAACATCGAGCACCTCGCCCGTACGGTCTTCACCCGCACCGTCGACGGCGTCCTCCAGGCCTACCCCGACACCTGCGTCGGCACCGACTCGCACACGACCATGGTCAACGGCCTCGGCGTCGTCGGCTGGGGCGTCGGTGGCATCGAGGCCGAGGCTGCGATGCTCGGCCAGCCGGTCTCGATGCTCATCCCGCGCGTCGTCGGCTTCAAGCTCTCGGGCGAGCTCCCGGAGGGCTCCACCGCCACCGACCTCGTGCTCACGATCACGGAGATGCTGCGTGAGCACGGCGTCGTCGGCAAGTTCGTCGAGTTCTACGGCTCCGGTGTCGGTGCCGTGCCGCTGGCCAACCGCGCCACCATCGGCAACATGAGCCCCGAGTACGGCTCGACCATCGCGGTCTTCCCGATCGACGACGAGACGACGAAGTACCTCCGCCTGACCGGGCGGTCCGAGGAGCAGATCGCCCTCGTCGAGGCCTACGCAAAGGCCCAGGGCCTGTGGCACGACGCCGACCGGGAGCCGCGCTACTCCGAGTACCTCGAGCTCGACCTCTCGACGATCGTCCCGTCCATCGCCGGCCCGAAGCGTCCTCAGGACCGTATCGTCGTCTCCGACGCCAAGGAGGCGTTCCGCACCGTCCTCGCCAACTACGTCGAGGACGACCAGACCGGCGGCGACGACCGCAAGCCCGGTGTCCCGCCGCAGGAGAAGCCGTACGGCGTCACCGTCGGCGCCGACGAGGCGTCGGCCGAGTCGTTCCCCGCGAGCGATGCGCCGGCGACGAACGGGAACGGCAACGGTCACGACGACGCCGCCGCGCCGGCCGACTGGCACTCCGCGGCTCCCAAGGACGGGGGTCGCCCGAGCAACCCGCAGCGCGTGACCACCGCGGACGGCACGACGTACGAGCTGGACCACGGCGCGGTCACGATCGCCGCGATCACGTCGTGCACCAACACGTCCAACCCGTCGGTGATGATCGGCGCAGCCCTGCTGGCCAGGAACGCCGTCGAGAAGGGCCTGGAGCGCAAGCCGTGGGTCAAGACCACCCTGGCGCCCGGGTCGAAGGTCGTCTCCGACTACTACGCGCGCGCAGGCCTCACCCCGTACCTCGACAAGCTCGGCTTCAACCTCGTCGGCTACGGCTGCACCACGTGCATCGGCAACTCCGGCCCGCTGATCCCCGAGGTGTCGCAGGCGGTCAACGACGGTGATCTCGCCGTCACGTCCGTGCTGTCGGGCAACCGCAACTTCGAGGGTCGCATCAACCCCGACGTCAAGATGAACTACCTGGCGTCCCCGCCGCTGGTCGTCGCGTACGCGCTGGCCGGCACGATGGACACCGACCTGTTCAACGAGCCGCTCGGCCAGGACCAGGAGGGCAACGACGTCTTCCTGCGCGACATCTGGCCGGCGCCCTCGGAGGTCGAGGAGGTCGTCGCCGGTGCCATGTCGGCCGACACCTTCAAGAGCGAGTACGCCGACGTGTTCGCCGGTGACGAGCGCTGGCAGTCGCTGCCGACGCCGGAGGGCGACGTCTTCGAGTGGGACGCCGACTCGACGTACGTCCGCAAGGCGCCGTACTTCGACGGGATGGAGCACGAGCCCTCGCCGGTCACCGACATCGAGGGCGCCCGCGTGCTCCTCAAGCTCGGCGACTCCGTCACGACGGACCACATCTCGCCTGCGGGCGCGATCAAGAAGGACAGCCCGGCCGGCAAGTACCTCGCCGAGCACGGTGTGGAGCCGCGCAACTTCAACTCGTACGGCTCGCGTCGCGGCAACCACGAGGTCATGATCCGCGGCACGTTCGCCAACATCCGGCTCCGCAACCAGATGGCGCCGGGGACCGAGGGCGGCTTCACCCGTCAGCTGAACGAGAACGGTGAGGTCACGACCGTCTTCGAGGCGTCGGAGAGGTACCAGGCGGCGGGCATCCCGCTCGTGGTGCTGGCCGGCAAGGAGTACGGGTCCGGCAGCTCCCGCGACTGGGCAGCCAAGGGCACCGCCCTGCTGGGCGTCAAGGCCGTCATCGCCGAGTCGTACGAGCGGATCCACCGCTCCAACCTGATCGGCATGGGCGTCCTGCCGCTGCAGTTCCCCGCGGGTCAGAACGCGGAGTCGCTCGGCCTCACCGGTGAGGAGACGTTCTCGTTCACCGGCGTCACCGGGCTCAACGAGGGTCGGACGCCCAAGACGGTCAAGGTCACCGCGGCCGGCGCCGACGGTGAGAGCGTCGAGTTCGACGCGATCGTCCGCATCGACACGCCGGGTGAGGCGAACTACTACCGCAACGGCGGCATCATGCCGTACGTGCTCCGGTCGCTCCTCGCCTGAGTGCTCCGATCCTGCGCTAGCCACGCCCGGGCCGATTTTGTTGCAGCGACGACAAAATTGGACCCGGGCGTGCTAGTTTCGCCTCGCTCGGACACCACAGGGAGAGGTACGACGCGGTGCCACTGCAGCAGCAGCGACCGACCGGCAAGGGTGCCAACCAGGAGGCGGTACGCCGCCACAACCTGGGCACCCTGCTCGGCCACGTCCACCGTGACGGGGACGTGTCCCGGGCCGATCTCACCACCCGGATGGGGCTCAACAGGTCGACGATCGCCGCACTTGTCGGCGAGCTGGAGCGCCTCGGCGTCGTCGCCCAGGCGACGCCCGGGGGCGACCGCCAGGGCGCGGGGCGGCCGTCGCTGCACGTACGCCCGGGGGAGCGGCAGGTCTGCGTGGTCGCCGTCGAGCTGCGGGTGGAGAGCATCGAGCTCGCCCGGGTCGGCCTCGGCGGGGCCGTACTCGATCGCGCGTCGTCACCCCTCGCGCCCCAGGTGACGCCGGAGGCGGTGGCCGAGCAGGTCGCGCGCACGACGGCCGAGCTGCTCGTGGACGTCCCGGACGACGCCCTCCTGGTCGGTGTGGGCGTCGGGATCCCCGGCATCGTCTCGACCGAGGACGGACGCATCCACTACGCGCCCAACCTGCAGTGGAGAGATGTGCCCTTCGGAGACCTGCTCCAGCAGCGGATCGGCGGCCGGGTCCCGGTGGTGATCGGCAACGACGCCAACCTCGGTGTGCTCGCCGAGCACACCCGCGGCGTGGCGCGAGGCATGTCGGACGTGGTCTACCTCGCTGGAGACGTCGGCGTCGGTGCCGGCCTGATCACGCGGGGCCGAGGGCTCTTCGGCACGGTGGGGTACGCCGGCGAGGTGGGTCACATGCGGATCTCCTCGGACGGCCGACGCTGCCGGTGCGGCAACCGTGGGTGCTGGGAGACCGAGATCGGGGCGGTGGCGGTCGCCGACGCGCTCGGGACGCCCTCGCACGACATCGCGCACCTCGTCTCGCTGCTCGAGGAGGTGCGTACGCCGTCGCTGCCGCTGCGCGAGGTCGGCTACAAGCTCGGGGTAGGGATCACCAACCTCGTCAACGTCTTCGACCCGCAGGCCGTCATCCTCGGCGGCCTGCTGAGCGCGCTGTATCCCGCGGTCCGCGCGGATGTCGACGCCGAGCTCCGTCATGGCACGTTGGATGCCACCGACCGGCGTACGGAGATCCTGCTGCCCGGCCTGGGGCGCGACTCGGTGCTGGTGGGGGCCGGCGAGCTGGCCTTCGGAGCGATGATGGCCGATCCGCTGCTGGTCTCCGCCGAGGCGGAGTCGGTGGTCGGGCGCGTGCGGTCGACGATCTCGGTCTAGCCCGCGAGGCGCCTCACGCCCGGAGCTCGCGCTCGAGCGGCGTCGGGAAGGAGGCCGTGACGGTCGCGCCGTCGAGTCGCGCCTGTATCTGCGCGGCAGCCTGGTCGACGGTCTCGGTGGCGTCGGCACCGACGTCCTCGAGGAGCCGGTAAACGACCTCGCCGTCGGGCCGGACCGCCCAGCCTCCGACGATCCTGCCGTCCCACCACACCGTGGGCCCGATGTTGCCCATCCGGTCGAACAGACGCTCGCGGTGCTCGCCGAGATACCACCCGCGATGCTTCCAACCCATCGGCGTCGGGTCGAGCGCGGGGAGCAGGGTCGCGCCGGGCTCGGGGGCGTCGGGCATCTCGGTGCCGGACAGGGCGACCCCCTGCCCCTCGGACAGCTCGACGTCGACGAGGTCAAGCCCGGCGAGTGCGGCGCGGGTCTGGGTCTTGTTCCAGCCGGTCCACCACTGGAGGTCGTCGCCGGTCGCCGGACCGAAGGCCTCCAGCCAGCGCTCGGCGAGCCGGACGCGGGCGTCGGCCTCTGGGAGGTCGGGGAGACCGCTGGGGAACCACGCCTCCATCGGCGCCCAGGTGTGGTGGCGCGACGTCCAGGACCCGCGGGGCTCCGTGCGCACCATGCGACCCTCCGCGGAGAGCAGCGCGAGCGTCGGCGAGGTCACCGTCCGGCGGACGTCCCACGCCTTGTCGGTGGTGGGCAGGATCGCGGTGCGAAGCTCGGGGACGGCTTCGCTGAGCTGTGCGCCGGTCGCCGTCCCTGCCTCTCGCAGGGCGGCGCCGACGGCCCCCTCGACGTGCGCGAGCCATGTGGCCGGGTCGGGGACGGGCGGGTCGGTCGGCAGGGTCGCGAGCTGCTTGAGCAGTCGGGTCCGCAGCATCCGGGCGACGCCGAGGCTGGCTCCCGCGTGGATGACCGGCAGGTCCTCGCGGTCGGCGACGAACAGGGTGCGGCGCATCGCGAGGACGCGCACCAGCGTCCGTCGCTCGTACATCGCCTCTCGCACGTCGGCGATGGTCAGGGACCCTGCGCGCGCGAGCACGGAGAGATAGACCGTCGCGGGGTCGGTCGCGTGGAGCACGAGCACGCCGCGCACGATCTCCTCGACCGTCGGTGTGGACCTCGACGGGCTCACACCCACCCGGTGGCCGACCATGAGGCGGTGACGTCGTTGCTCGTCGGTGATGCGCACCGGACCATCCTGGCGTGCCGCTCGGACGTTTCGGTTCGGGCTCGCGCCGCGGCGCTCGTACGCTGACGGCGTGACCATCCACTCCGAGCACCCGTTCCTGCCGCCCGAGGGCGAGCGGGATCCCGTCCGGCGGTTCCGCGGCCGGCTTCCGCAGGCGGTCACGGTGTGCACCGCGGGCGCCGGCCGGTCGCGTGCCGGGTTGACCGTCTCGTCCCTCGTCGTCGCCGAGGGGGACCCGGCTCACGTCCTCCTCCTGGTCGACGAGGACAGCGACCTCGCCGATGCGCTCGTGGTGGGTGCACCGTTCGTGGTCAACGTCGTGGGGGCGCGCGACCGGGCGCTCGCCGACCCCTTCGCCGGTACGGCGCCGGCCCCGGGCGGCCCGTTCAGGCTGGGAACGTGGACGGAGACGCCGTACGGTCCCGTGCTGGCGTCGGCGACCGCGTGGCTCGGCGCGAGAGTGGCGCGCGAGCCGCGTCAGGTGGGCTGGCCGCTGCTGGTCGAGGGAGTGGTGGAGACGGTCGAGATCGCCGACGACGCACCGGCGCTCGCCCATCTCCGGGGGCGGTACGTGGACCTCGGCGGGTGACCTGACAGTGCTTGTATAAGCGCTGTTAGACTTCCGGGATGACCACGAGCGGCTCCCCGGACGATCCCACCGACGTCGACTTCTGGCGGCCGCTGCGAACGCTCCGCGACGCGATGGAGGCCGAGCTCGCCGCGCTCTACCGCGACCGTGGCCTGACGGTCCGTCCGCGTCTGACCAGGCCGGTGATCACGCTCGCCCGCACCGGCCCGATGACGATCCGCGAGCTCGCGGACGCGCTCGAGGTGACGCACTCGGCCGCCAGCCAGACGGTCGGCGTCCTTCGCGGCGACGGTCTCGTCGAGACGACGCCCGGCCGCGATGCGCGGACGAGAGTCGTCACGCTGACCGCGCACGGTCGGGCGCTCGTTCCTCTCCTCGAAGCGGAGTGGCGGGCGACCGAGCAGGCGCTGCTCGACCTCGACAGCGAGACCCCGTACCCGTTCCTTGCGGTGGTGGCCGACCTGGCCGCAGCGTTGGAGCGACGCCCGTTCCGGGAGCGGGTGGAGGAGCACCTGTCGGTGACGGTCCCGGCGTGACGGCGGGGTCCCGGCTGCTCGACGTCCGGCCGCTGCGGACGAGCCGGCCGTTCGTGCGCCTCTGGTCCGGGAGCATGCTCGCCGCGCTCGGGGGACAGATGAGCCTGGTCGCGCTCCTCCAGCAGGTCTGGGACCTCACGGGCAGCGCAGCGCTGATGGGCACTCTCGGCCTGGCCCACGCGGTGCCGATGATCGTCCTGGGCCTGTACGGCGGTGCGCTCGCCGACGCGACCGACCGGCGACGCGTGGTGCTGACGACGACCGGTGGCAGTGCGGTGGTCGCGGTGCTGCTGGCCGTCCAGGCGGCGTCGTACGACCGGTCCCTGGCCCTCGTCCTCGGTCTGGTCGTGCTGCAGGCGGGGATCAGCGCCCTGGGTGCCCCCGCCCGCCGGGCGATGGTGGCCAGGCTGCTCCCGCTCGACGAGGTGGGGGCCGGTGTCGCCCTTACCCACGTCGGCTTCCAGGTCTCGATGCTGGTGGGTCCCGCCCTCGGAGGGCTGCTGGTCGCGCTCGGTGGACCGGCGGGGTGCTTCCTCGTCCAGGCGGCTGTGCTCCTGGTGGCGTGGGGCGTCACCCGCGGGCTGCCTCCGGTGCCGCTGGGAGCTGGCGAGACCGGGGGAGCGGAGCGGCGGGCCGTACGCCGCGGTCTGCGGTACGTCGTGAGGTCGTCGGTCCTGCGCGGCGCGATGCTCACCGACGTGCTGGCCACGGTGCTGGTCATGCCGGTGTCGCTCTTCCCGGTCGTCGTCGACGCGCGGTTCGGGGGTGATCCCGCGGTGACGGGCCTGCTTCTCTCCGCCGTCGGTGCCGGTGGCATCCTCGGAGGTCTCGCGTCGGGGGTGGCGACCAGGTCAGCCCGTCCCGCGCGGGTGGCGATCGGCGCCGCGACGCTCTGGTGCGTGGCCGTCGCAGCGTTCGGAGCCTCGCCGTGGCTGCTGCCGGCGCTCGCGGCGCTCGCGGTCGCCGGCGCTGCCGACACGCTCGCGGTGATCGCCAGGGGTGTGGTGACGCAGCTGGCGACCACCGACCGCTATCGCGGCAGGGTGTCCTCGGTCGAGCACGTCGTGGGGGTCGCGGGCCCCGACCTCGGCAACGTGCGCGGGGGAGCGGTGGCCGGTCTGACGTCACCGGAGGCCGCTCTGGTCTCCGGCGGGATCCTCGGCGCCGCCGGGGTCCTCGTCGTGGCGGCGACGCACCCCGACCTGCGTGCGTTCACCCGCGTGAGGCCCGACCAGCACGCGTAGCGAAGGCGTCGAGCGCCGCGACGACCTCGGGGCAGTGCCAGACCCGGTGACGGACCCCCGAGCCGACCTGGACGAGGATGCCGGCGTCCACGAGCCGGTCGATGGCCGACTGGGCGGCGACGTCGCTGATGCCCAGCTCGCGCGCGACCAACGGGTTGTCGACGGCGGGGTGCCGCACGAGCAGCGGCGGCATCCGGTGGACCGCGGCGTCGCGGCGGGCCACGACCCGGCGAGACCACTGGTCGCGCAGCTCGATCAGGTCGGCCACGAGGAGGTTGCCGTTGGCGATGGCGCGCATCGTCGCGCCCGCCATCTCGGCGACGATCGGGGCGGGATCGCCGTCACGGTAGGCGCCGAGCGCCGCGAAGTAGCGGGACGTGTCGGTGAGCAGGCCGGCCGAGATCGGCACGGTGACCCGCTGGGAGATGCCCTTGCTGCGCAGGACGGCGTGGACCAGCGCCCGGCCGGTGCGACCGTTCCCGTCGGTGAACGGGTGGATCGTCTCAAGCTGCGCGTGTGCGAGCGCCGCCTGAACGAGCACGGGCAGGTCGTCGCGGCGCACGAAGGCGATGAGGTCGGCCATCGCCTCCGGGACGCGGCTGTGGTGCGGGGGCACGAATTCGGCCGCGTGCGGGCTGTACGGGGTGCCTCCGACCCACACCTGCTCGTCCCTCCACCGCCCGGCGCGGCTCGGGTCGCTGTCGGCGAGCAGCGTGCGGTGCAGGGCCAGCACGGAGGCGAGGTCGAGACGGTCGGCGAGCGCGAGCGCCGCGCGCATGGTCGCGACGTTGCGTGCGACCAGTCGGGCCTCGGGCCCGGTGGCCGCTCCGATCTCGGCCAGGGCCAGCTGGTGCGCCCCCGCGGTGAGGTTCTCGATCTGAGACGACGAGGCGGACTCGCTGCGCAGGAGGATCGTGCTCATCGGTCCGAGCTCGGTCAGCTCCGTCGCCTCCGGCTCCGGGTGGTCGCTGAAGGCTCGCGAGACCCAGGTGTCGAACCGGGCGACCTCGACCGCCGCCTCCTCCGCCTCGGCGATCAGCGCCGTGTCGAGGTCGACCTGCGCCGCGGTGATGGCCGGGACGACGGCCGCCTCGTACGGCTCAGGGTGCCGGCGGCGCCGGTGACGGGCGAGCCCGGCGGCGGGCCGGTCGGGCCAGGGCCGCTCCTCCCACCGCACCGCCGGCCACGGAACCTTGTCCATGACCGCACGTTACCGAAGGTTCTCGCCGTTTCCTTCGCTCGCGAGCGCGCCCAGACGCGCCCGGATCCGTGCCGCGTACTCGTCGGCCTCGCCGTCGCCGTACCTGGTCCGCGGCCAGAAGAAGCCGCGCAGACCGTCCCCCTTGGTGCGGGGGACCACATGGACGTGCAGGTGTGGCACGGACTGGGAGACGACGTTGTTGGCAGCGACCCACGTCCCCTGGGCGCCGAGGGCCTCCGGCAGCGCTCTCGCGATCTGCTGCACGACGGCGAAGTAGGGGCCGAGCCGCTCCACGGGCAGGTCCGGCAACGTCACCACGTGCTCGCGAGGGACGACGAGGACGTGGCCCTTGAAGACGGGACGATGGTCCAAGAAGCCGATCGTGTCGGCGTCCTCGTGCACGATGGGGGCTGCCAGCTCCCCGGCGACCACGCGACAGAACGTGCACGACGCGTCGTACGACTCAGACATGGAGGCATCGAACCATGGGCACAGCGCTGTCACAGGACGACCTCGCACTGAGGACCCTCGCCCGCCAGTTCCCCAGGTCCACGGGCACGGCGGTCGACGACCTGGTCTCGTTGTACTCCGCGCTCGGACCGGTCCAGACTCAGGTCCCGCGCGCGGCGTTCGTCTTCGCGGCGTCGCGGCTGCCCGGCATCACCCACGAGACGGTCGTCGAGGCGTTCGAGTCCTACGCGCTGGTCAAGGGCACGACGCTGCGTGGGACGGTCCACAGCTCGACGCCGTTGCACCACGCCTGGTCGGCCGCGATCACCCGCGGCTGGCTCGACACGTCGCTGACCAAGGCGCTGTCGCTGCAGGCCGTGTCCTCCGACGACGTACGCGCCGAGACCGCCGCGTACGCCGCCGACCTCTGGCGCGAGCGCGACGACCTCGTGGCCCACGTGCTCGAGTGGCTGGGCGAGCACGAGCCGGACGGCCGTGGTGTCGCGGCCGACACCTCCACCCGCAACCTGATCCGCTCGGCGCCCGGGCTCGTCCGTCGTCCGCCCGACCGTCGCTGGCACACCCGCACCGACACCCTCTACCGGGCGGCGGTTGCCGTGGTCGACGTCGACGTCGACGCTCACGACCCCGACGTCGCCCGCCGTGCGCTGGTGCGGACACATCTCGCGTCGTACGGGCCCGCGACCCGCCGTGACGTGGCGTGGTGGCTGGGCGAGCGGCTCCGTCCCGTCGACGCGGCCGTCGACGCCCTCGGGGACGAGATCGTGCGGCTGGAGGGCCCCGACGGCACGACCTATCTCGACCTTGCCGACGCACCCGACGGCAGCACGTACGAGGGTGGGGTCAGGATGCTGCCCGAGTTCGACGGCGTCCTGCTCGGGTTCGAGGGGACGGGGCCGGAGCGCGGACGCTTCACCGCGATCGACAACCTGCCCACGATCTTCAACAAGGTCAACGGCATGTGCAGCCCGATCGTGCTCGACGGGACTCGCATCGTCGCTCGATGGAGGATCGTCCCGAGGGGTGCCCGGATCGACGTCGAGGTGCTCCCGCTCCCGGGCGAGCGCCCGCCCGACGAGGCGGCCGTCGCCGACGCGCTGACCGCCGTCGAGGCGGTACTCGACACCGAGGTCGCCGAGCTCCGCACGGTCGTGGAGTGACCTGGCGCGGGCGACGGTTCCGTGGGTAGTTGGAGGCGATGGCCTAAGATCGAATGACGCCCACCCAGACCCGCGGAGGACCATGAGCACGCTCGATCGCATCAGCCAACCGAGCGATCTGCGGGATCTCACCGACCCCGAGCTCGACGCGCTCGCCGAGGAGATCCGCGAGCGGCTGATCGTCGCCGTCGCCACGCACGGGGGGCACCTCGGCCCGAACCTCGGGGTCGTCGAGCTGACGATGGCGATCCATCGGGTGTTCGACTCTCCGCGCGACCGGGTGATCTTCGACACCGGTCACCAGGCGTACGTGCACAAGATGCTGACCGGCCGGGCTGCTGAGTTCGAGAACCTCCGTACCGAGGGCGGCCTCTCCGGCTACCCGAGCCAGGCCGAGTCGGCCCACGACGTCGTGGAGAACTCCCACGCGTCGACCAGCCTCTCCTATGCCGACGGGCTGGCGAAGGCGAACATGGTCACCGGCCGGCCCGACCACGTGATCGCGGTGATCGGCGACGGCGCCCTGACCGGCGGCATGGCCTGGGAGGCGCTCAACAACATCGCCGCCAACGTCGACCGGCGCCTGGTGGTCGTCGTCAACGACAACGGCCGGTCCTACCGTCCGACCGTCGGCGGTCTCGCCAACCACCTGGCGCGGCTGCGCACCAACCCGCGCTACGAGCCGACGCTCAAGGCGGTGCGCGAGCGCCTCACTCAGACCAACGCGGTGGGACAGGTGACCTACGAGGCGCTCCACGCGATCAAGAAGGGTCTCAAGGACGCGCTCTACCCGCAGGGCATGTTCGAGGACCTCGGTCTCAAATACATCGGACCTATCGACGGCCACGACCGGCCGATGGTGGAGGAGGCGCTGGCACGGGCGCGGACCTACGGAGGGCCGGCGATCGTCCACGTCATCACGACGAAGGGTCAGGGCTACGAGATCGCGGTGGCCAACGAAGAGGACCAGATGCACCAGGCCAAGGCGTTCGACCGCCTGACCGGTGAGGCGCTGGCCGTGGAGCCGACCTCGTGGACGTCGGTCTTCCGCGACGAGCTGGTCCGGATCGGTGACGAGCGCCGCGACGTCGTCGCGATCACGGCGGCCATGCTGTCGCCGACCGGCCTCGACGCGTTCGCCGACAAGTTCCCCGAGCGCACCTACGACGTGGGCATCGCCGAGCAGCACGCGGTGACCAGCGCGGCGGGCCTGGCGATGGGCGGGCTCCACCCGGTCGTCGCGGTCTACGCGACGTTCCTCAACCGGGCGTTCGACCAGGTCCTGCTCGACGTCGCCCTGCACCGGTGCGGCGTGACGTTCGTGCTCGACCGCGCCGGCGTCACCGGTGACGACGGTCCCAGCCACAACGGCATGTGGGACATGTCGATCCTTCAGGTGGTGCCCACGCTGCAGCTGGCGGCGCCGCGCGACGGCACTCGTCTCCGTGAGCTGCTCCGCGAGGCGGTGGCGGTCGACGATGCGCCGACCGTGGTGCGCTTCCCCAAGGGAGGCGTGTCCGACGACGTCGAGGCCGTCGACGTCGTGGGCCGCAGCGACGTGCTGCTGCGCGAAGGCGCGGAGGACGTGCTCGTGGTCGCCGCCGGCCCGATGGTCCACCAGGCGCTCGACGCCGCAGCGCTGCTGCGGGCGGAGGGTGTCGGTGTCACGGTCGTCGACCCCCGGTGGGTCAAGCCACTCGACCCTGCTCTCGTCGAGCTTGCCGCGCGACACCGTCTTCTCGTCACGATCGAGGACAGCGGCCGTGTGGGCGGGATGGGGTCGGTCCTCACCCAGATGCTCGCCGACGCCGACGTCCGCACCCCGGTGCGCGTCCACGGCGTCACGCAGGAGTTCTTCGACCACGCCAAGCGTGCCGTCCTCCTCGAGCGGATGGGCCTGACCGGAGAGGCCGTCGCGGCCGACACGCTGGCACGTCTCTGACCTGCCGGAGCCGCGCGCACGCGGCATAGTGTCCCCGAGGGAGAGGGGACCCCGATGGCCAGGAGCGCGCTGTTCCGTACGAAGTCGGTCGAGCAGTCCATGAAGGACACCGACGATCCCGAGACACGACTCAACCGCAACCTCGGAGCCCTCGACCTGATCGTGTTCGGCGTCGGCGTGATCGTGGGCGCCGGCATCTTCGTCCTCACCGGTCAGGCGGCCGCGACGACGGCCGGGCCCGCGATCGCCATCTCGTTCCTCGTCGCGGCTCTCGCCTGCGGCCTCGCCGCCCTCTGCTACGCCGAGTTCGCGTCCACCGTGCCGGTCGCGGGCAGCGCCTACACCTTCTCCTACGCCACCTTCGGCGAGCTGATCGCCTGGACGATCGGCTGGGACCTGGTGCTCGAGTTCACCGTCGGCTCGGCGGCCCTTGCGTCCGGCTTCTCCTCGTACTGGAACAACCTCGTCGAAGGCACGTTCCTCGAGCTCCCCGCGCAGCTCAGCACCGCGGCGGGCACGGGTGTCGTCGACATCCCTGCCATCGTGATCTCGCTGCTCGTGATGTGGGTGCTGATCGTCGGCATCAAGTTCTCCAGCCGGATCAACCAAGTCGTCGTGGCCATCAAGGTCGCCGTCGTGCTGCTCGTCATCATCGCGGGCATCCGCTACATCGACGCGCAGAACTGGTCGCCGTTCGTTCCGCCGTCGGAGCCACCGGCGCCTGGGGAGGGGGGCTGGCTCAAGACCCCGCTCGTCCAGTCCCTCCTCGGGCTCGATCCCGCGGTGTACGGCGTCGCCGGGATCTTCACCGGCGCAGCGATCGTCTTCTTCGCCTTCATCGGCTTCGACGTGGTCGCCACCACCGCGGAGGAGACGCACAACCCGCAGCGCAACGTCCCGATCGGGATCTTCGGGTCGCTCGCGATCGTCACCGTGCTCTATATGGCGGTCAGCCTGGTGATCACGGGCATGCAGAACTTCCACGACATCGACCCGGAGGACGGCGCTCCGCTCGCGACCGCGTTCGACGCCGTCGGGGTGGGCTGGATGGGCGACGTGATCTCGGTCGGCGCCTGCATCGGGCTCGTCGTCGTGGTGATGATCCTCATGCTCGGGCAGACCCGCGTGGCCTTCGCGATGGCGCGTGACGGGCTTCTCCCGCGGTGGCTCGCCCAGACCCACGGCGAGCGCCACACGCCCCACCGGATCACCTTCGTCACCGGGATCGCGGTGGCGGCGATCTCCGGGTTCGTCGACCTCTCCACGCTCGCCGACCTCGTCAACATCGGCACGCTCTTCGCGTTCGTCCTGGTCAGCGTCGGCGTGGTCATCCTGCGCCGTACCCGCCCGGACCTCGATCGAGGCTTCCGCGTCCCGGGCGCCACCGCGGTCGCCGTCGTCGCGGTCATCGCCTGCGTGTACCTGATGCTGAACCTGGTCGGCGAGACCTGGGTGCGGTTCTTCATCTGGATGGCGCTCGGTTTCGTCGTCTACTTCGCCTATGGGCGCAGGCACAGCCGGGTCGGCCGGGCAGCGACGGAGGCGGCCGGCGAAGGGGTCGAGAGCCGCTCCACGTAGGCTTGATGGTGTGCCCCCGGCCCGCCGCGACGCGTCGGACCGCCCGCCCCCGGGGAATGCGGCATGCCCGGTCGACGTTGGGAGGTGTCGTGATGCGAAGGCTTTTCAGCAGGCTGCGGAGGACTCGTCCCGGCTCGGAAGCGCTCGACGGGCTGCCTGAGGGCGTCCGTCCCGCGATGCTCTACGCGTTCGACGGCTTCCTCAATGCCGGCTCGGCCCCGAGGATCGCCGTCGAGCACCTGGAGTCCCGCGACGAGGGTGAGGTGCTCCACGAGTTCGACCTCGACGACTACTTCGACTACCGCGCGCGGCGACCTCCGATGGTCTTCGACCGCGACCGCTACACCGACTACGACCGTCCGTCGCTGGAGCTGAGGCTCCACCACGACGACCACGGCGCGCCGTTCCTCGTCCTGACCGGTCCCGAGCCTGATTTCCGGTGGGAGCAGTTCGCCGAGGAGGTCCACGAGCTCATCGAGGAGTACGGCGTCGAGCTCGTCGTCGGTCTCGGGGCGATCCCGATGGGCGTTCCGCACACCCGTCCATCGGTCATCACCAACCACGCCAGCCGGCGTGAGCTGCTCGACAGGCCTAACCTGTTCCGAGCGCAGGTCGTCGTCCCGGCGAGCATCCAGTCGGTGCTCGAGCTGCGGCTCGGCGAGTGGGGCCACGATGCGATCGGCTACGTCGCCCACGTCCCGCAGTACGTCGCCCAGGTGGAATACCCGAGCGCGTCGGTCGCGCTGCTGGAGGCCGTCATCAGCGGCACGGGTCTGACGTTCGACCTCGAGGAGCTCAGGCTGCAGCAGGCCGAGGCCGTCGCCGACATCCACAAGCAGGTGGAGGAGCAGGACGGCGGCGACGTGCTGGCCGGGCTGGAGCGCCAGTACGACCAGATGAACCGATCCGCGGTGGAGCCGCTCGTGGCCGACGAGTCCGAGCTGCCGACGGGCGACGAGATCGGTGAGCAGTTCGAGGAGTTCCTCGCGCAGCTCGACCGGCCCGAGTCGAGCTCCGGAGAGTAGTCGGTCACACCCGAGGCGTCCCCGCCTACACCGGCCTCCGACGGCCGGTGCGCCGTGAGACGATGACGTCCGTGCCAGCAACCATCGAACAGCTCGTGGACCTCCTCGACCTCGAGAGGCTCGAGGAAGACCTGTACCGCGGCACCCACCCCGCAGACAGCACGCTGACGCGGGTGTTTGGCGGACAGGTCGCTGCGCAGGCGCTGATGGCCGCGTCGCACAGCGTCCCCGAGGACCGCCCGGTCCACTCGCTCCACGTCTACTTTCTCCTCGGCGGCGACCCGAGCGTGCCGATCATCTACGACGTCGAGCGCATCCGTGACGGGGGATCGTTCTCCACCCGGCGGGTCTCCGCGCGCCAGCACGGCAAGGTCATCTTCTACATGACCGCGTCGTTCCACCGGCGCGAGGACGGCTACGAGCACCAGAACGCGATCCCGGAGGTCCCACCCGTCGAGTCGACGCCGGTGCTCTCGGAGGTGCTCGAGTTCGTCGACCCGCGGGCAGCCGAGCACTGGCGCGCCGAGTGGTCGGCGCTCGAGGTCCGCTACGTCGGCGACAACCGTGCGGCCGACGACCCGGCTCGTGGGCTCGCGCCCTCGATCCAACGGCTGTGGCTGCGTGCCGCCGGAGACCTTCCGGACGACCCGGTCCTCAACGCGTGCGTGCTGACTTACATCAGCGACCTCACGCTCCTGGGCAGCTCGTTGGTGGTCCACGGGCTGACGGTCGGGTCGCCGCGGATCCAGCCCGCCTCGCTCGACCACGCCGTGTGGTTCCACCGCCCGGTCCGTGCCGACCAGTGGATGCTGTACGACCAGGTGTCGCCGTCGGCGATCGGCGCACGAGGGTTCGCGACCGCCAACATCTTCGCCGAGGACGGCGCACTCGTGGCGTCGGTGGCCCAGGAGGGCTTGATCCGTCCGATCGAGCCACGTCCGCAGGCCTGACCGCCCCGGGACGGTGACTCCGCCGTCACCGTCCCTGGGACACGGTCAGCGCGGATCGATCCGGGCGACGAGATGTGTGGGAGCGGGCTTGTCCTCCCGCGCGTGCCCGGTGATGCCGAGCAGTAGGCGGTCGCCGTCGGAGGCCGAGCCGAACTGAACCGTGGCCGGTAGCAGGATCGGGCGTCGCAGCTCCGCGACCACCGTGCAGGCGTCGGGCAGCCGGTTGTCGACCGCTGCGAGGGCGCGTGCCTGGCTCCACATGCCGTGCGCGATCTGCCGGGGGAAGCCGAACGCCCGTGCGCTCAGCCGCGACAGATGAATCGGGTTGCGGTCGCCCGACACCGCGGCGTACCGCCGTCCGAGTCCGGCGTCGAGCCTCCAGGTGGCTGAGCCGCGGGGAGCCTCCACACCCTCGAGCGGCGGGATCTCTGCCTCCGCAGCCCCGCCACCTCCACGGCGCAGGAGCGTCATCGTCTCCTCCCACACGACCTCGTCCCCGACCCGGGCGGTGCTGACGACGTCGATCAGCCGTCCCTTGGGGTGGTCGCGCAGGCCCGTTGCCCGCACGCTCACGTCGTACCGCTCCGTGACCGTGATGGGACGGTGCTGCGTGATGCTGCTGCGGAGGTGCACCAGGCCCATCGGGGCGAACGGGAAGGCGGTGTCGACCATGAGGGCCATCTGCAGCCCGAACGCTGCGAGGTGGGGGTAGGTCACCGGCAACCGGTCTCGGAGCGCGAACCCGCAGACGTCGGCGTACGCGGCCAGGTGGTCGAGGTCTGTGGTGACACCGGAGCGTTCGAGCGTCACCTCAGGGACCGAGCCCGCCGTGTGGCGTACTCCGGGGAGCCCGCCGACGAACGGGATCGCCGGCAGCGCGGCGCGCGCGTACAGCGGGAGGATCGCCGGGGCCGCCTCGAAGTGCCGGACGGTCACCTCAGGCGCCCAGCAGGCTCTGGCCGCAGACGCGGACGACGTTGCCGGAGACGGCGGTGGAGCCCGGGTTGGCGAACCACGCGATGGTCTCCGCCACGTCGACCGGCTGGCCGCCCTGCGACATCGAGTTCATCCGGCGGCCGGCCTCGCGGATCGTGAGCGGGATCGTCTTGACCATGTCGGTCTCGATGAAGCCCGGCGCGACCGCGTTGACCGAGATGCCGTCCTCGGCGACCCGGGGGGCGAGCTCGTTCACCCACCCGATCACGCCCGCCTTCGACGCGGCGTAGTTGGTCTGACCGTTGTTGCCGGCGATCCCGGCGATGGACGAGACACCGAGGACGGTGCCGCCCGAGCGGATGAGCTTCTGGTCGAGCAGCTCCGCGGTGATGCGCTGGGGGGCGTCGACGTTGATCTCGACCACCTTGTGCCAGTTCTCCGTCTTCATGTTGCGCAGCCGCTTGTCGCGAGTGATGCCGGCGTTGTGGACGACGATGTCGACGCCACCGTGGTGCTGCATGACGTAGGCGGCGATCCGCTGGGGCGCGTCCGGGGCGGTGATGTCGAGGACGATCGACTCACCTCCCAGCGCCGCCATCTCACGCTGGAGGTCGTCGGCCAGCTGCGCGACGTCGAGCCCGATCACGGTGGCTCCGTCGCGGTGCAGGGTCTGGGCCATCGCGAGGCCGAGCCCGCGGGACGCGCCGGTCACCAGGGCGACCTTGCCCGTCAGCGGCGCGAGGGGATCGAACGACGGCGCGTCGGTGACGCCCGCGGTGCCGATGCGGACGACCTGACCGCTCACGTAGGCGGACTTGGGGGAGAGGAGGAAGCCGAGCGTGGAGGCGATCGCCCCCTCCGCGCCGCGTGCGACGTACACGGTCTGGGCGGTCGACCCCTTGCCCAGCTCCTTGCCGAGCGACCGCGACACACCCTCGAGCGCGCGCTGGGCGATCGCGCGTCCGGCGGAGTCGGCGTGCTCAGGAGGCGTGCCGATCAGGACGACGCGGCCGCTGGCGCCGAGGTTGCGCAGCACCGGCGTGAGGAACTCCTGCAGGAGGTCGAGGTCGGCCGCGGACTCGAGACCCGTGGCGTCGAACACGATGCCCTTCAACCGCTCGCCGTCGGCCACGCTGCGGGTGACCGTGACCGCGAGGGTGCCCAGCGCGTCGTCGAGCGCGGTGCCCAGGGTGCTGCCGGGAGCAGCGCCGACGAGGACGGTGCCCGACACGAGCGGATCGCCGGCGCGGTAGCGCTCGAGCCGGGGCGGGTCGGGCAGCCCCAGGTTCTTCACCAAGAACTTCCCGACCGGGGTGTGGACGAGGTCTTGGTAGCGGTCACTCATGTCGTGTGTCCTACCTCTCGAATACTCTTGGTATCTGGATCTGGTGCTCTACCGTAACCTAGAGTTACAGTCCCGACCAGGCTCGTCCAGTTCGGTCGTACGACTGTGGCCAACGCAACGACGTCCTCCCAAGGAGATCCCATGGCACCCACCACTCAGCGCTCCGCCAGCGGTCCGCGGCGGGTCGCCGTCGTCGGCGGCAACCGGATCCCGTTCGCCCGGTCCAACTCCGTCTACGCGCACGCGTCCAACCAGGACATGCTCACCGCCGCCCTCGACGGGCTGGTGGAGCGCTACGACCTGGCAGGGGAGCGGGTGGGCGAGTTCGCCGCGGGTGCCGTGCTCAAGCACAGCCGTGACTTCAACCTCGCTCGCGAGACGGTCCTCGGCTCACGGCTCGACCCCACGACGCCGGCCTACGACGTGCAGCAGGCCTGCGACACGGGCATCCAGGCAGCGATCCAGGTGGCCAACAAGATCGCCCTCGGCAAGATCGACGTCGGCATCGCCGGCGGCTCCGACACGACCTCCGACGCGCCGATCGCGGTGGGTGAGGGCCTTCGCAAGGCGCTGCTCGAGGCCAATCGCGCCAAGGACCTCAAGGGACGCCTCGCCGCCCTGGCCAAGATCAGGCCGTCCGACATCGTGCCTGCCATCCCTCAGAACTCCGAGCCCCGCACCGGCCTCTCGATGGGCGAGAGCCAGGCGTTGACGACGCTCGAGTGGGGGATCAGCCGCGAGGAGCAGGACGCGCTCGCCGTGGAGTCGCACCACAAGCTCGCTGCGGCGTACGACCGTGGCTTCCTCGACGACCTGATGACGCCCTACCTCGGCCTCGAGCGCGACCAGAACCTCCGCCCGGACTCGTCCCTGGAGCGGCTCGCCAAGCTCAGGCCGGTGTTCGGCAAGGGCGAGTCCGCCACCATGACCGCCGCCAACTCGACCCCGCTGACCGACGGCGCCTCGACGGTGCTGCTCGCGTCGGAGGAGTACGCAGCGACGAAGGGGTGGGAGCCGTTGGCCTACCTCACCGAGTACGAGACCGCTGCCGTCGACTACGTCGACGGCAGCGAGGGGCTGCTGATGGCGCCGGCGTACGCGATGCCTCGGATGCTGGCGCGTGCCGGGCTGTCGCTGCAGGACTTCGACTACTACGAGATCCACGAGGCGTTCGCGTCGCAGGTGCTCACCACGCTCAAGGCGTGGGAGGACCCGATCTTCTGCAAGGAGCGCCTCGGGCTCGACGCTCCGCTCGGCTCGATCGACCGGAGCAAGCTCAACGTCGTCGGGTCGTCGCTCGCCGCGGGACACCCGTTCGCGGCCACCGGTGGTCGCATCGTCGCGACGCTGGCCAAGCTGCTCGCCGAGAAGGGCTCCGGGCGGGGAGTGATCTCCATCTGCGCCGCAGGCGGGCAGGGCGTGACGGCGATCCTGGAGCGCTGACCGGGCCGCGGTCGAGGCCCGTCGGCGCTCTCAGCCGACGGGCTCGTCCGCGATCGCCATCGCGTGCGCCGCACGGATGGTGTGGCGCTTGACGGCCTCCCAGCTCACACGGCGCACGGTCGGGACGCCGGGCGCCCCCTCGCTCACCAGGAGCTGGTTGCGGGCGAACTGCAGCGCGCCGAGCGACTGCGTGTAGAGCATGTTGGCGAGCATGTAGGGGTCGTCGACATGGAAGTCGCCGGACTTGTTGCCGGCCTCGAGCACCTCGGCGAGCACGCCGAGAGGGCCGAGCATGCCGCGGCCCAGCCGGATCATCGCTCCCTCCGAGACGCTCTCGAAGAGCTCCTCGCCGGACTTGCTCAGGAGGTCCAGGGCGCAGTCGACGAAGGCGGGATGCTCGTGACCGCGGTCGAGGAAGGCGCTGGCGACCCGCTCGAGGCGTTCGGCGGGGGTGCGGCTCTCGTCGTCGGCGTCGCGCATCACCTCGGCGAGCTCGTCGAGATAGCCGACCAGGGTCAGCGCGAAGAGCTCCTCCTTGCCGGAGAAGTGTCGATAGATGATCGCACGGTTGATCCCGACGGACTGGGCGATGTCCTCGATCTGCGCGTCGCGCAGCCCGACCGTGTCGAACAGGTGGCGCGTCGCCCGGATGATGTCGTCCTCGCGAGCGCGTCTCCGTGCGGCCGTCGCTCGCGCGCCGCGCGGCGTTCGCGGCCCAGGTGCCCCGGCGTTCTCATCTCCCACACCCGGAGTCTAGAGGGCGGCCGTGCCTTCTGGTGCGAACGGCTCCGGCGAGGCTCCGATCACGCGGTAGCGTGGTCCGCACGGCACGGATCCGTCATCCGACGTACGACGACAGCGTGAGGGAGCAGGATGCGGCGAGGTGCGGCAGTGGTCGTGGGTGCGGGTCTGGTGCTCGGGTCGTTCCTGGCGTCCGGGCCGGCGGGCGCGAGCAGCTGTGTGCCGACGCCGGTGGCCGAGCAGCTCGATCGCGCCGATGCGGTGTTCGTGGGCACGGTCACTCCGAGCGGCGCCGGCGACGATGCCGTCGTCGTGGCAGTGAGCGACGTCTACAAGGGCGAGGTCCCGCGGACGACGCCCGTCGTCGTTCCCGAGGTCGGCCCGCCGCCGTCGTTCGAGGACGACCGGCAGTACGTCTTCTTCGTCGAGGCCGCGGCCGGTGCCCTCGTGTCGAGGGTCTGCGGCGGGACCCGCCCGGTCGCCGACGCCGTCCTCGACGACCTGGAGGCAGCGACGTCGGACCGGTCGGCGTACCGCCCCGCACCGGTCGCCCCGAGCCCGTCCGATGCCGGACCGTCGGCGGTGGAGGACGGTGGGACCGCCGACGGAGCCGGTGGGGGAGCGAGCGCGACCCCGGAGGACACCTCGGAGGCCGACTCGCCGCCCCCGGTGCTCATCGGGATCGTCGTCGCGGCCGTCGTCCTGGTGGTCGTCGGAGGACCGTTCGTCGTGCGCCGTCGTGCACGCAGGGAGACTGTCGGTCCCACGACGTAGGCTCGAAGCATGCGTTCCGTGAAGGACCTCCAGCGCCAGGTCGCGCCCCTGCGCGTGGTCGCCGACTTCGAGCCCAGCGGCGACCAGCCGGAGGCGATCAAGAAGCTCGCCGAGCGCGTCGAGCGCGGGGAGACCGACACCGTGCTGCTCGGTGCCACGGGCACGGGCAAGACGGCGACGGTCGCCTGGTTGGCCGAGAAGCTGCAGCGCCCGATGCTCGTGATGCAGCCCAACAAGACCCTCGCCGCCCAGTTCGCCAACGAGCTCCGGCACTTCTTCCCCGACAACGCCATCGAATACTTCGTCTCGTACTACGACTACTACCAGCCAGAGGCGTACGTCCCGCAGACCGACACCTACATCGAGAAGGACTCCTCGATCAACGAGGAGGTCGAGCGGCTCCGGCACTCCGCCACCTGGAACCTCCTCACCCGCCGCGACGTGATCGTGGTCGCGACGGTGTCGTGCATCTACGGCCTCGGGTCCGCCGAGGAATACATGAACCGCATGATCCACCTCCAGGTCGGCTCTGAGATGGACCGCGACAAGCTCCTTCGCACCCTCGTCGTGGCTCAGTACGCCCGCAACGACCTGGCGGCGACGCGCGGCACCTTCCGCGTGCGCGGCGACACCCTCGAGATCTTCCCGGTCTACCAGGAGCTCGCCGTGCGGGTGGAGTTCTTCGGTGACGAGATCGAGCGGCTGATGACGTTGCACCCGTTGACCGGCGAGGTGCTCAGCGAGGAGCGCGAGCTCTACGTCGGTGCCGCGACGCACTACACGGTCGGGCCGGAGCGGCTCGAGACCGCCGTGCGAGGCATCGAGAACGAGCTCGAGCACCGGCTTGCCGAGCTCGAGAGCCAGGGCAAGCTCCTCGAGGCGCAGCGGCTCCGGATGCGCACCACCTACGACATGGAGATGATCCGTCAGGTCGGCAGCTGTTCGGGCATCGAGAACTACTCCCTCCACATGGACGGGCGCCTGCCAGGCACGGCACCCAACTGCCTCCTCGACTACTTCCCCGAGGACTTCGTGCTCGTCGTCGACGAGTCGCACGTCACGATCCCGCAGATCGGCGGGATGTACGAGGGCGACATGTCTCGCAAGCGGACGCTGGTCGAGCACGGGTTCCGACTTCCGAGCGCGATGGACAACCGGCCGCTCAAGTGGGAGGAGTTCCTCCAGCGGATCGGCCAGACCGTCTACCTCTCGGCGACGCCGGGCCCCTACGAGATGTCCAAGGTCAAGGACCCGGACGAGATCGTGGAGCAGATCATCCGCCCGACCGGTCTGGTGGACCCGGAGGTCATCGTCAAGCCGACCAAGGGGCAGATCGACGACCTCATCGAGCTCATCCGCGGCAGGGTCGAGCGCAACGAGCGGGTGCTCGTCACGACCCTGACCAAGAAGATGGCCGAGGACCTGACCGACTACCTGCTCGAGGCCGGCATCCGCACCCGCTACCTCCACAGCGAGGTCGACACGCTGCGGCGGGTGGAGCTCCTGAGCGAGCTGCGGATGGGCGAGTACGACGTGCTCGTCGGCATCAACCTCCTGCGTGAGGGCCTCGACCTGCCCGAGGTGAGCCTGGTGGCGATCCTCGACGCCGACAAGGAGGGCTTCCTGCGCTCCGGCCGGTCTCTGATCCAGACGATCGGGCGTGCTGCCCGCAACGTCTCGGGGCAGGTCGTGATGTACGCCGACTCGGTGACGCCCTCGATGGAGCAGGCGATCGACGAGACCAACCGCCGACGTGCGATCCAGGTCGCCTACAACACCGAGCACGGCATCAACCCGACCCCGTTGCGCAAGAAGATCGGTGACATCACCGACATGCTCGCTCGCGAGGACGCGGACATCGAGCAGCTCGTCGGGTCGGGTCGGGCCCAGTCGCGCGGCAAGTCACCGGTCCCGCTCGTCGGAGCGTCCGGTGACGGCACGCGCGTCGACACGTCGTCGATGGCGGCCTCCGAGCTGGCCGAGCTGATCCAAGGACTCAACTCCCAGATGCACGCGGCCGCGGAGGACCTTCAGTTCGAGGTGGCGGCACGACTGCGTGACGAGATCGGCGAGCTCAAAAAGGAGCTCCGCCAGATGCAGGCCGCCGGCGCCGGCTGATCGGAGAGGCCGGACGGCCCGCGCCACCCCGCAGGCCTACGGTCCCTCCCACGCATCCGCATCGACGGCGTACACCCACCGCATCCCGGGCCACTCGGTCACCGACCACAGCCTCCGCTGCTGCGGCCACGCGGCGATGTCCTCGCACCCCGTCGGGAGCACCTTCTTGTGCCGTCGGAACGCGCCCGGTCTGCCGACGAGCAGGTCGCCGTTGTTGCCCCGGCCCTGGCTCGTGGTCACGTACCACGTGCCGTCGATGGCGGTCGCTCCCTGCATCCTGGCGGCCTGCTCCGGATGGAGCTCGTCGGGTGTCAGTCGTCCGGTGGCAGGGTCGCGAACGGGCAGGTGCGTGCGCGGGTCCAGCCGGAACCGCCAGAGCCGTTGGGTCTTTCCGACCCCGCCGTACTCACCGACGACGAGAGACGCTGGGCTGCCGTCCTCCGGGCTGCCGTGCTGGATCGACAAGAAGGAGTAGCGCAGCCGGCTGCCGTCGTCGCGGCTCCACGCCGACAGCTTCGCGAACACCGGCAGGACCAGCTCGTAACCCAGCCGCCTCGAGGGCCCGCCGCGAGCGCCGTCGGGCAGGCGGAGCAGGTCGTCGATCCGCACGACGTAGATGCCCGCGCGGGTCGCGGCCACGTACAGGTACGGGCCGTACCAGGCGATGCCGCCGGCATGGGTCGGGACGGGCCGCGCACGGACGCCCCAGGGGGTTCGTCGCGCCCTGACCAGGAGCACGTGCTGGTAGCGCAGCGTCGCGAGGTCGACGAAGGTCAGCCGGGCGCCGTTGCGTCGTGCGTGGTGGTGGGCGTACCAGCTGACGGCGACGACGTCGCGCCCTCCGGTGCCGCCGGGTGCGTCCCCGGCGGTCGCGTCCGCGGAGGTGGTGACGCCTTGGGGGTACCAGTCCTCGGTGTCAGCATCGGGGTGCTCCCAGGTGAACCCGTACGCCGCGGCCTGTCCCGGCACCTCGACCTCGCGAGCCTGGAGAGGGGCGGTGTCGAGCACCTCGGGGATGGTCGACCTCGTGCCTCGGCGCAGCAGAGCCCGCCTCGCGCCGGGGCTCGTCAGCGTGCCCACCAGGCCTACGTGTCTCACTGCCACGGCGCGAGCCTAGCGAGGTCTGCGACACGAGCACCCGGGGCGGCCTCTGGCACAATGGCGCAGGGAGGGGAGTATTCCTTTCGTCGACCCGTCGTCATCACGGCCAGCGCGCTGGCCCGGCGGGTCGAGCCGTGTCAGGGTGCTCCTCGCGCCGGCCCGGCGGAAGAGACCTCCGGCCAGACAACCCATCCGACCGGAGGAACCGAACCGTATGAACGTCACACCCCTCGAGTGGTGGATCACGATCGGCGTCACCGTCGCCGTGCTCCTGTTCGACGTCGTCGTGATCGCGCGCAGGCCCCACGAGCCGTCGATGAAGGAAGCCGGGGTCGCGCTCACCATCTATGTCGGACTCGCGGTCGCGTTCGGCATCTGGGTGACGGGCTTCCACGGCGGTCAGTACGGCCTGGAGTTCTTCACCGGATGGCTCACCGAGTACAGCCTCTCGGTGGACAACCTGTTCATCTTCATCATCATCATGGCGAGCTTCAAGGTGCCCAGGGTCTATCAGCAAGAGGCGCTGATGATCGGGATCATCCTCGCCCTGATCTTCCGTGGGATCTTCATCGGTCTCGGTGCCGCGGCGATCAACAACTTCAGCTGGGTCTTCTACATCTTCGGTCTCTTCCTCGTCTACACGGCGTACGGACTGGTCAAGAGCTATCGCAACCACGACGACGAGGAGGCCGGTGACAACGCCGTCGTGCGGTTCGCCGAGCGGCACTTCAGCGTCGCCGACGAGTTCCACGGCATGAAGATGACCGTGCACATCGACGGCAAGCGGTTCCTGACGCCGATGTTCCTCGTGATCCTGGCCCTGGGCACCACCGACCTGCTGTTCGCTCTGGACTCGATCCCGGCGATCTACGGCATCACCAAGGAGCCGTACCTCGTCCTGACGGCGAACATCTTCGCGCTCATGGGTCTGCGCCAGCTCTACTTCCTGCTGGGCGGGCTGCTCCAGCGTCTGGTGTACCTGTCGCTCGGCCTGTCCGTGATCCTCGCCTTCATCGGCGTCAAGCTCGTCCTCCACGCGTTGCACACCAACGAGCTCCCGTTCATCAACAACGGCGAGCACCTCGACGTGCCGGAGATCCCGACGCTGATGAGCCTCGCGGTGATCATCGTGGTCCTGGCCCTGACCGCGGCCGCCAGCCTGTGGAAGACCCGCCACCAGCCGCAGCCCAAGCGGCCCGACGAGCGCGAGGACGTCCCGCCGCGCTGATCGTCGTCCGCCCGGGGTCCGCCAGTCCGCTATAGGTGGCTTGCGGACCGCCTGGGCTTGTTGTCCGGATTATGTGGGTTAGTCTGACTGAGGTCTTGCTCGACGCCGAATCCTGTCCGCGGGCGAGACCTACCCCGGAGGGTCGGTCAACGGGGGCCGGCGAACCACGAACATGACGGACAGGAGTGGGGAACCCAATTCCGGAGCCACGGCTCCTTGGGGTGAAGCCCGGTCGCGGACTCGTCCGTGATCGGCAGGGCACCTTCGGCCCGAACCCGACAGCTAACCCCACAGGCGTTGTGAAGGAACACATGAACAACGCCCTTCACGTCGCCAAGCGCGGCGTCGCCACCACGCTCGCCCTCATGGGTCTGGTCGCCGGTCTGCTGGTCTTCACCAGCACGCCCGCCAGTGCGGCCAAGGACCGGACCTGGGAGCGCCTCGCCAAGTGCGAGGCGGGAGGTCGGTGGCACATCAACACCGGAAACGGCTACCACGGTGGTCTGCAGTTCAACCCAGGAACCTGGCGGTCGTACGGCGGCAAGAAGTATGCGTCGACCGCCTACAAGGCCAAGCGCCGCGAGCAGATCGCGGTCGCGGAGAAGGTCCTCAGGCGGCAAGGGTGGGGCGCATGGCCAGGCTGCACCCGCAAGCTCGGCCTGACGACCAAGCACAAGCGTGAGAAGTGGCAGGGTTTCGCCAAGAGCGACCGTGTCGCCAAGAAGGGCGCCATCGGATACTTCCCGCGCTGGTGGCGCAAGAAGTTCTGGTGAGCCACCCGCCTCACCGCGGACCCCGTCGAGCTCAGTCGAGCTCGGCGGGGTCCTTCACGTAGGTGCGCTCGGCGTAGAACGCGCGGTTGATGATCCAGGTGATCACCCACAGCACCACTCCCAGGCCCAGCAGCAGTCCCGCAACTTCGTACTGCTCGGTGTCACGACCCGACAGTGGCGTCACGAGATAGAGCGAGACGACGGCGGCGACCACCGGGATGACGGTCGGCGCGACGAAGTGGCGGGTGTCGACGCGGTCGCGGCGCAGCACCAGCACCGCGACGTTGACGATCGTGAAGACCGCGAGCAGGAGGAGTGCGGTGGTGCCGCCGAGGGTGGCGACGGCGTCCTCGCTCGCGTTGAACACGTAGGTGATGAGCCCCAGGGCTAGGAGGGTCGTGAAGAGGATCGCGACCCATGGCGTCTGCCGCCGGCGACCGACGTGGGCCAGCGCCGGTGGCAGCACGTGCTGCCTGGCCATGCCGTAGAGGAGCCGGCTGGCCATGAGCATGTTGATGAGCGCCGTGTTGGCGACGGCGAACATCGTGATGAACGGATAGATCTCGTCGATCGGGAGGTTGGGGGCGCCGAGCTCGACGACGGTGAGCAGGGGCGTCTCCGTCGCGGCGAGCCGGCCGATCGGGACGAGCGCAACGGCGGTGATCGAGACGAGAACGTAGATGAGTCCCGTGATCGACAACCCGGTCAGCATGATCCGCGGGAAGGTCGAGACGGGGTCTTTCGTCTCCTCCGCCATGTTGACCGAGTCCTCGAAGCCCACCATCGCGAAGAACGCCAGCGACGTCGCCGTGGTGACAGCGAGGAAGACGTTCTTGTCCTCGGGCGTGTCGAACGCGACGACGCGGGAGAAGTCGGCGTTTCCCTCGACGACCGCCCAGATGCCGACGAGGAGGACCAGCAGGAGCCCGGAGAGCTCGACCACGGTGAGGACGACGTTGGTGATGATCCCGTGGGCGACCCCACGGAGGTTGACCAGTGCGAGCGCGACCATGAACAGCAGGGCCACGATCAGGATGCCGGTGCTGTCCAGGTCGAGCCCGAAGCCCTGGTCGAGGCTGCGCGCGAAGACACGCGACGCGGTCGAGGCCGACGTGATCCCGGACGAGAGCACCGCGAACGCCACGAGGAACGTGAGGAAGTGGATCCCGAATGCCTTGTGGGTGTAGAGCGCCGCACCGGCGGCCTGGGGATACTTCGTCACGAGCTCGAGGTACGAGAACGCGGTCAGGGTCGCGATGGCGAAGGCGATGAGGAAGGGCAGCCACGCCGCGCCGCCGACCTCCGCCGCCACCTGCCCGGTGAGCGCATAGACGCCGGTGCCGAGGATGTCACCGACGATGAACAACAAGAGGAGTCTGGGGGTGAGGAAGCGCCTGAGCTCCGTCGGCCGGCCCTCCTCTTGATCGGACGACGTGGACCCGGGCCCGGTGTCGCTCATGACACTCCTCCTCGTACGCCGGCAGCGCGTGGGTTTACTGTCGTGCGCCGTGGCGTCGGCCGCAACCCCCCACGCACAGAGAGTGGTTCGAACACGTGTTCGAACGAGGCGTATCCTGTCCGACGTGGGCGCGAACAGGCGATACGGCCAGGAGGAGCGTGCCGTCGCCCCGCCTCGTGAGGGGGGCGGAGTGAGGCACGTCTGGGTCTCGCTGAGCCGGTACGAGTCCGACGCCTACCCCGGTCTGGTGATCGAGTGGCGTCGCGAGTCGCAGGGCTGGGTTGCCCGAGTCGCGTTCGTCCCGGGCAAGGAGGGGGAGGGGACGTTGGTGGAGCAGTGGGTGTCCGCCAGCCGCCTGCGCCCCGCCGGTCCTCGACCGTCCGCCGGGTGACCGGTAGGGCTCAGCCGAGCTCCACCCGCCCCGCCGCAGCCACCAGTGCGTCCACCACGGCGGAGACGGCCAGGCCGGGCTCGCGCCGGTTCTGCCGGTGCCGGGCGATCACGCGACGCGAGCCCAGTCCCGGGAGCGCGACCACCTCGACGCCGGCGGGAAGGTCCTGGTGGAGCGCGAGCGCCGCCACCATGGCCACGCCCTCCCCGGCGGCCACCAGGGCGTACGCCGTCTCGAAGCTCGTGAACTGGTGGACCATCGTCAGCTGCCCTCCCAGCGTGCGCGCCAGGCGCTGCAGTGCTCGTGCCGCGGCCGTCTGAGGCTCGGCTCCGAGCCATCGGGCGTCCGCGAGGTCGGCGGCCTGGGTCGGCGTGGCGAACGAGGAGGGGATGACGGCGCGCCACGGCTCGTCGAGGAGGATCACGTCGTGAGTCCCGCGCGGCGCCGGTGAGACGGCCTCCTCGTCCTGCTCGACCAGCACGAGGTCGAGCTCGCCGGCCCGGAGCAGGCGGAGGGCGTCGTCCGGCTCGTGCTCCTCGACGGTGACCTCGATGCCGGGATAGGTCTCGCGGACCTGCCCGAGGGACGGGCCGACGATCGCCTGGATGGACGTCTGGAACGCCCCGAGCGCGACGCGCCCGGAGACGTCGCCGCTCAGGGTCGCGAGCGACTTGCGGGCTTCGACCAGCTCCGCCTCGATGCGTTCCGCGGTCTCGGCGAGGACGCGGCCGGCGGGGGTCAGCGTGACGCCGCGAGGACCGCGGTCCAGGACGTCCAGACCCTCCTCGGACTCGAGCCGTGCGATCTGCTGCGACACCGCCGACGGTGTGACGTTCAACTCGTCGGCGGCCGCCAGGATGCCGCCGGAGCGGTGGACGGCGAGGAGAACCGCGAGACGGCGGGGATCGATGGAGGCCATTTAGCAATACTAAACGGCTCATCAAGGATAGGTCGATTGTGCTTAACCCTTGCGCGACGCACACTGAGGGGGTCGCCGCAGTGAGACATCCGGTCGCCGACATCCCCTCATCCACGCACGATCTCTCGGAGCCGCACATGTTCTCCCTCGCCGACTTTGTCACCGCCCTCGGGTGGTTCGGCGCAGTCGCGGGCGCTGCCGCGTACCTTCTCGTCAGCCGCGGTCGCTGGAGCGCCGCCTCGGCGCGCTACCAGTCCGCCAACCTCCTCGGCGCCGGCCTGATGGGGGCGGTCGCGGCGTTCAACGGGATCTGGCCCTCCGCCGCGGCGAACCTCATCTGGGTCGTGATCGGCGGTCAGGCCCTGTGGGTGATCTTCGCGAAGAAGCAGGCGACGCAGCAGCCTGCCGCCACCGCGGCGGTCAGCCCTGTCGCGGCTCCGGTCGTCACCGCCGCACCCGCGTACGAGCAGCACGTCCTCGACGAGGTCTGGGACGAGCGCGACCCGACGCTGCAGATGAGCGTCGACGAGCTGACGGTCCTCACCTCGCAGCGCATGCCCGTTGCCGCCTGACCGCTCACCAGCCGCGTTCGCGCCACTGGGCCAGGTGGGGCCGCTCGGCGCCGAGCGTCGAGTCGTCGCCGTGCCCGGGGTAGAACCATGTCTCGTCCGGCAGCTGGTCGAACACCTTGTGCTCGACGTCGCCGAGGAGCGTCACGAAGTCGTCGTGCGAGCCGGTCTTGCCGACCCCGCCCGGGAAGAGCGAGTCGCCGGTGAACAGGTGCGGCATCCCGTCGGGATCGTCGAACAGCAGGGCGATCGAGCCCGGCGTGTGCCCCACGAGGTGGATGACCTGGAGTCGTGACCGTCCGACGGAGATCTCCTCCCCGTCGGTGACGACGACGTCGATGGGGACGCCGATCTCCTCGGCGTCGTCGGCACCGGCGACGGTACTGGCACCGGTCGCCGCCACGACCGCGGCCAGTGCCTGCCAGTGGTCGCCGTGCCGGTGCGTGGTCACGACCGTGGACAGACCGGCCTCGCCCACGACCTCGAGCAGCGTGTCGGCGTCGTTCGCCGCATCCACGAGCAGCTGCTCGTCGGTGTGACGGCAGCGCAGGACGTACGCGTTGTTGCTCATCGGGCCGACGGCGACCTTGGTGATGATGAGGTCGGCGAGCTCGCGGACGTGCGGCGTCCCGCCGACGGTGACCTTGCCGGTGTACGTCATCGTTCCTCCACGGTGCGGGTACGGCGCCGGCTCAACGCCACGGTCCGAGCTCGGGCAGGTCGCCGGCGGTGGTCAGGGACGGACCGACGATCCCACGGGTCACCCACGCGAGGAGGTCGGACTGCGTGCCCGACACCGTACGCCCACCGCCGTCGCCGACCCCGAAGCCGGAGTCGGTCGACCGCAGGGCGAGCAGCTCCCCAGCGCGGTCGCTCAGGCCGCGGGTGGCGTCGTGCAGCGCGAGGGAGACCCACCCTTGCGGCCACTTCTCGGGCGTGTAGCCGAGGTCGAGGTCGTAGTGGTGGACGATCACCTCACCCGCCCGGAGCATGGGCACCCACGACCCGGGGACCTCCTTGCCGCCTCGCGCGACGACCGTGCGGCCCCACGCCTCCTCCGGGAGCTGCCGCGCCGTGGTGATCCATCTCACCGACGCCTCCGTGAGGTCGTCCAGGAGCGCGTCGGCGTCGCGGTGGGCGCCGGCCTCGATGTCGGCGTCACGAGCGGCGGGGGAGCCGTACATGGGCGTCTCCTCCCCGGTCCGTGCCCACGTGAGCAGGTTGACGAGCGCGTCGGCGTTGCGGGCCAGGTGGGTGACGACGTGGCCGCGGGTCCATCCGGGGAGGAGGCTGGGCGCCCGCATGTCGGCGTCCTCGAGTGCGCCGAGCGCGAGCAGGAGGTCTCGCGTGCGGGAGTCCACCAGGTCCATCACGTCGTGGGGGGTCGCCATGGGATCACCATGCCAGGCCTGGCCGGTGACTGGTCAGCCGATTCCGTCAAGCATTCCTGTCAGGACCCGCCGGTACGATTGCAAGCGTGGGTCGAGTGCTGCCCGGGCGCTGGTCCGCGCCCTTCTCCTCGACTCGCGCGACCTCCAGGAAGGCTGATCAGGTGGCAGATCGACTGCTCATTCGCGGTGCCCGCGAGCACAACCTCAAGGATGTCTCCCTCGACCTCCCGCGGGACGCGATGATCGTCTTCACCGGCCTGTCCGGCTCCGGCAAGTCATCGCTGGCGTTCGACACGATCTTCGCCGAGGGCCAGCGCCGCTACGTCGAGAGCCTCTCCGCGTACGCGCGTCAGTTCCTCGGCCAGATGGACAAGCCCGACGTGGACTTCATCGAGGGCCTGTCGCCGGCGGTCTCCATCGACCAGAAGTCCACCTCGCGCAACCCGCGGTCCACCGTCGGCACGATCACCGAGGTGTACGACTACCTCCGTCTGCTGTACGCGCGGATCGGGCATCCGCACTGCCCCGTGTGCGGCGAGGCGATCACCAAGCAGACCCCGCAGCAGATCGTCGACCGCATCATGGCGCTCGAGGAGGGCACCCGCTTCCAGGTGCTGGCTCCGGTCATCAGGGGCCGCAAGGGCGAATACCTCGACCTGTTCCGCCAGCTTCAGTCGCAGGGCTACAGCCGGGTGCGCGTCGACGGCGAGGTCCGTAGCCTCGCCGACGACCCGCCGGCCCTGGCCAAGCAGAAGAAGCACCACATCGAGGTCGTCGTCGACCGCCTCGTCGTCAAGCCGACCTCGCAGCAGCGCATCACCGACTCCGTCGAGACCGCGCTCAACCTCGCCGACGGGCTCCTCCTGCTCGACTTCGTCGACCTGCCCGACGACGATCCGGGCCGCGTGCGCCGCTTCTCCGAAAAGCTGGCCTGCCCCAACGAGCACCCCCTCGCCGTCGATGAGCTCGAGCCGCGCTCTTTCTCCTTCAACGCCCCGTTCGGCGCGTGCCCCGAGTGCTCCGGCCTCGGCACCCGGATGGAGGTCGATCCTGAGCTGGTGGTCCCCGACCCCTCGCTGTCGCTCGACGACGGGGCCATCGCTCCGTGGTCGGCCGCGCACGTCGCCGACTACTTCGGCCGTCTGATCGACGCGTTGGCCGAGGAGCTCGACTTCACGACCTCCACTCCCTTCGAGGAGCTGCCGGCAGAAGCCCGCAAGGCGCTGCTCGAGGGACACCCGACGCAGGTCCACGTCCACTACCGCAACCGGTACGGGCGCGAGCGCTCGTACTGGAGCTCCTTCGAGGGTGTCATCCCGTACGTCGTGCGTCGGCACGCCGAGGCCGAGTCCGACACCACGCGGGAGCGCTTCGAGGACTACATGCGCGAGGTGCCCTGCCCGACCTGCGGTGGCACGCGGCTCAAGCCTGTGATCCTGGGGGTCACCGTCGCCTCGGCCACACAGGGCGAGAAGAACATCGCCGAGGTGTCCGCGCTGTCGATCGAGGAGGCCGCCCGATATCTCAGCGACCTCGAGATGTCCGAGCGTGAGAGCCAGATCGGCCAGCACGTCCTCAAGGAGATCCACGAGCGCCTGCGGTTCCTGCTCGACGTCGGCCTCGACTACCTGAGCCTGGACCGCGCGGCGGGGTCGCTGTCGGGCGGCGAGGCGCAGCGCATCCGTCTGGCGACCCAGATCGGCGCCGGTCTGGTCGGCGTCCTGTACGTCCTCGACGAGCCGTCGATCGGCCTTCACCAGCGTGACAACCACCGCCTCATCGAGACGCTGGTGCGCCTGCGTGACCTCGGCAACACGCTGATCGTGGTCGAGCACGACGAGGACACGATCCGGGCGTCCGACTGGGCCGTCGACATCGGTCCCGGTGCGGGGGAGCACGGTGGGCAGGTGATCGTCTCCGGCCCTGTCGAGGAGCTGTACGCGTCGGAGGAGTCGATCACCGGTGCCTACCTCTCCGGTCGTCGTGAGATCTCCGTACCGGCCGAGCGCCGCCCGCGACGCGAGGGTCACGAGCTCGTGGTGCGAGGCGCGCGCGAGCACAACCTCAAGGGCATCGACGTCACGTTCCCGCTCGGGCAGCTCGTCGCCGTGACGGGCGTGTCCGGCTCGGGCAAGTCGACGCTGGTCAACGACATCCTCTACACATCTCTCGCCCGGACGATCCACAACGCGCGCACCCTTCCAGGACGCCACAAGGACATCACCGGCGTCGAGCAGGTCGACAAGATCATCCACGTCGACCAGTCGCCGATCGGCCGGACGCCGCGATCCAACCCGGCGACCTACACGGGCGTCTGGGACCACGTGCGCAAGCTCTTCGCCGCGACGCCCGAGGCGAAGGTGAGGGGCTACCAGCAGGGACGCTTCTCGTTCAACGTCAAGGGCGGCCGGTGCGAGGCGTGTTCGGGCGACGGCACGATCAAGATCGAGATGAACTTCCTGCCTGACGTCTACGTCCCGTGCGAGGTGTGCCACGGAGCGCGCTACAACCGCGAGACGCTCGAGGTCCACTACAAGGGCAAGACCGTCGCCGAGGTCCTCGACATGCCGATCGAGGAGGCCAAGGAGTTCTTCCAGGCGATCCCGGCGATCGCACGCCACCTCAACACGCTGGTGGACGTGGGCCTCGGCTACGTCCGCCTCGGTCAGCCCGCGCCGACGCTGTCCGGTGGCGAGGCGCAGCGCGTCAAGCTCGCCGCCGAGCTCCAGAAGCGCCAGACCGGCCGCACGCTGTACGTCTTGGACGAGCCGACCACCGGTCTGCACTTCGAGGACATTCGCAAGCTGCTCGGCGTCCTGGGCCGGCTCGTCGACCAGGGCAACTCCGTGATCGTCATCGAGCACAACCTCGACGTCATCAAGACGGCCGACTGGTTGATCGACATGGGTCCCGACGGTGGCAACCGAGGAGGGACGCTGGTCGCGGAGGGCACGCCGGAGGACATCGCCGCGCACCCGGACAGCTACACCGGCCACTTCCTCAAGCCGCTCCTCGAGGGCCGTGAGGCGAAGCAGCCGTCCCTCCAGCCGGCGCTCGACGTGACGCCCGGCCGGATCCGTATGGGATCGGGCCGGACCGCGTCCGCGAAGGCGTCGGCCGCCGAGAAGCGTGCGGCGGCGCGCGCCGCCGCGCTGGAGACCGCCGCCGAGGGGGCCCCGACCACGAAGTCAGCGGCCAAGAAGTCGACAGTGAAGAAGCCCGCGGCGAAGAAGACGGTCGCCAAGAAGGCCGCAGCCAAGAAGACGGCGGCCAAGAAGACCTCCTGACGGTTCGCCGTACGCCCGTGCAGCAGCGGGCACCATCGAGGGGGGCAGACCGTTGAACGTTCTACCGACACGACGACGTCCGACGAAGGGACCGACCGATGAGCGAGGGCACGATGAAGCGACGCACCGTGATCCAGGGAGTGGGCGTCCTGGGAGGTGTCGCCGTG
The DNA here is from genome assembly GCF_019550915.1 of Mumia sp. zg.B17. Taxonomy (GTDB): domain Bacteria; phylum Actinomycetota; class Actinomycetes; order Propionibacteriales; family Nocardioidaceae; genus Mumia. The sequence goes on along the minus strand of NZ_JAHWCI010000003.1, from coordinate 150,623 downwards.
ACTGGTGGTCTTCTGGCCGCGTGCGGGGGCGAGGACGCGCCGTCCGGCTCCAGCACGACCAGCGCTCCGCCCGCCGGTGGCGCGACGACCGGTGGCGGCTCTGCGGGTGGCACCGAGCTCGGCGCGACCAGCGAGGTCCCGGTGGGCAGCGCACGTTTCTTCGAAGGCGAGAACGTCCTTGTCACGCAGCCGACCGAGGGCGAGTTCAAGGCATTCTCCTCCGTCTGCACCCACCAGGGCTGCGCGGTGAGCAAGATCGACGACGACCTGATGGTGTGCCCGTGCCACGGGAGCGAGTTCTCGATCGAGGACGGGTCGGTGGAGCGGGGCCCCGCCAAGAAGCCGCTCGAGACCCGCGAGGTCCGCGTCGAGGGCGACACGCTCTTCCTCGCCTGACCTCCCTGCCCCGCGGCCGGTGTCGGCGCCGCCTCGTACGCTTTGTCTGTGGCCGATCCAGCGACGTACCGTCCCGCACCGGGATCCATCCCCGATGCGCCGGGCGTCTACCGGTTCCGCGACGACAACCGGCAGGTCGTCTACGTCGGCAAGGCCAAGTCGCTGCGGTCGAGGCTCTCCTCCTACTTCCAGGACATCGCTCACCTCCACCCCCGCACCCAGCAGATGGTGACGACCGCGTCGAGCGTCGAGTGGACGGTCGTCTCCAACGAGGTGGAGGCACTCCAGCTCGAATACACGTGGATCAAGGAGTACGACCCGCGGTTCAACGTCAAATACCGCGACGACAAGTCCTATCCGTGGTTGGCCGTGACGCTCGACGAGGAGTTCCCCCGGGTGATGGTCGGGCGGGGTGCCAAGCGCAAGGGCGTGCGCTACTTCGGCCCCTACAGCCACGCGTGGGCGATCCGCGAGACCGTCGACCTGCTCCTGCGGGTCTTCCCGATGCGTTCGTGCACCAACGGCGTCTTCAAGCGGTCCGAGCAGATCGGACGGCCCTGCCTCCTGGGCTACATCGGCAAGTGCTCGGCGCCGTGCGTCGGTCGGGTCAGCCCCGAGGAGCACCGCGAGATCGTCGACGACTTCTGCTCGTTCCTGGCCGGCAACACGACGACCTACATCAAGCGGCTCGAGCGAGACATGCGGGCAGCCGCCGGTGAGCAGGAGTACGAGCGGGCGGCTCGCCTCCGTGACGACATCAACGCGCTGCGCAAGGCCCTCGACAAGAACGCCGTCGTGCTCGGTGACGGGACCGACGCCGACGTGATCGCCCTCGCCGACGACCCGCTCGAGGTCGGGGTGCAGATCTTCTCCGTCCGTGGTGGACGGGTCCGCGGTCAGCGTGGCTGGGTGGCGGACAAGACCGACGACGCGGGCACGGGAGAGATGGTCGAGCGGGCGATGATGAAGCTGTACGACGGCGAGCAGGCCGAGGCGATCCCGCGCGAGGTCCTCGTCCCGACACTGCCCGAGGACGCCGCCGCGGTCGCCGACTGGCTGACGCAGCAGCGGGGGAGCAGGGTCGCGATCCGCGTCCCCCAGCGCGGTGACAAGCGCGCCCTGATGGAGACCGTCGAGCGCAACGCCAGACAGGCGCTCATCCTCCACAAGACCAAGCGGGCGAGCGACCTGACCACCCGTACGCGCGCCCTCGAGGAGCTGCAGGTCGCCCTCGCGCTGCCAGAGGCACCGCTGCGGATCGAGTGCTACGACATCTCCAACCTCCAAGGCACCGAGGTCGTCGCGTCGATGGTCGTGTTCGAGGACGGTCTGCCTCGCAAGAGCGAATACCGGCGCTTCGTCATCCGCGGCGTGGAGGGGCAGAACGACGTGGCGTCGATGCACGAGACGATCACCCGGCGGTTCCGGCGATACCTCGACGAGCGTGCTGCCCTCGCCGCACCGGAGCTCGGGGGCGACGACGAGGCCGAGGGGCCGGCGCTGGTCGACCCCGACACCGGCAAGCCGCGCAAGTTCGCCTATGCGCCCGGACTCGTCGTCGTCGACGGCGGCCCTCCGCAGGTCGCAGCGGCCTACGACGCGATGCGGCAGCTGGGGGTCGACGACATCCCGCTGTGCGGACTGGCCAAACGGCTCGAGGAGGTGTGGCTCCCCGAGCAGGACGACCCCGTCATCCTGCCTCGCACCAGCGAGGGCCTCTATCTCCTCCAGCGCGTTCGCGACGAGGCGCACCGGTTCGCCATCACCCACCACCGCGGGCGGCGGTCCCGCACCATGGTGGAGAGTGCTCTCGACGACGTGCCAGGACTCGGCGAGGTCCGCCGCAAGGCTCTGCTTCGTCGGTTCGGCTCACTCAAGAAGCTGCGCGCTGCCACGGTCGAGGAGGTCGCGGCGGTGCCCGGCTTCGGGCCGCGTACGGCGACCGCTGTCGTCGAAGCACTCGCCGGGGACCGGACCACGCCGACGGCCCCCGCGATCAACATGACCACCGGCGAGATCATCGAGGAGGGGTCGTGAGCGTCGACGCAACTAGTACGTCCGGGGTGGAGGAGCTTGTCCTCGTGACGGGCATGACCGGGGCCGGCCGGAGCACGGTGGCCAAGGTGCTGGAGGACCTCGGCTACTTCGTGGTCGACAACCTGCCGCCCCAGCTGCTCGGCGACGCCGTCGCCCTGTTCGGTCAGAACCACGCCGCGACCCGTCTCGGCGTGGTCGTCGACGCCCGGTCGCGGCAGTTCTTCTCCGCTCTCGAGGGAGCGCTCGAGAACGTCCGCAAAGAAGGGCTGCGCTCGACCGTGATCTTCGTGGAGGCCGCGGACGAGGTGCTGGTCCGTCGTCAGGAGGCTGCGCGGCGTCCGCACCCGCTCCGGACCGAGGGGCGGCTCCTGGACGGCTTCCGCGTCGAGCGCGAGCTGCTGCGCGACCTGCGCTCCAAGGCCGACCTCGTGGTGGACACGTCGCGTCTCAACGTCCACCAGCTGTCTGCCCGTGTTTCCGCGGCCTTCGAAGACCCCGACCTGCACCCGCTGCGGGCGACCGTCGTCTCGTTCGGCTTCAAGTACGGCATCCCCGTCGACGCCGACATGGTCGCCGACATGCGCTTCCTCCCCAACCCTTACTGGGTCGACTCTCTGCGGCCGATGAGTGGGCTCGATCCCGAGGTCAGCGAGTACGTCCTCGGACAGCCCGACGCCCTCCCGTTCCTCGACCAGTACGAGGCTCTCCTCGCCACCCTCACCAACGGCTTCGTCCGCGAGAACAAGCGGTTCCTCTCGATCGCGATCGGGTGCACGGGTGGGCGCCACCGCAGCGTCGCGATGTCGGAGGCGCTCGGCGAGCGGTTGCGCGCGCACGACGTCCGTACCCTCGTCGTCCACCGTGACCTGGGGCGCGAGTGAGCGCGCCGCATCGCGGGGGTCTGGGCGTCTCGCCCCTGACGCAGCGCAAAGTGGTCGCGATGGGCGGCGGGCACGGGCTCGCCGCCAGCCTGTCGGCGCTGCGCTACCTCCCGGGCGAGATCACGGCGGTCGTCACGGTCGCCGACAACGGTGGCAGCTCGGGCCGGTTGCGCACCGAGCTGGGCGTCCTGCCGCCCGGTGACCTCCGCAAGGCGCTGGCGGCGCTGTGCGGTGAGGACGAGTGGGGTCAGACGTGGGCCCAGGTCCTCCAGTACCGCTTCGACTCCGGCGGAGAGCTCAGCGGCCACGCGTTGGGCAACCTCCTCATCGTGAGCCTGTGGGACCTGCTCGGCGACCACGTCGCCGGGCTCGACTGGATCGGACGGCTCCTCGGGTCGCGCGGCCGCGTCCTGCCGATGAGCTCGATCCCTCTGGACATCGAGGCGACCGTCCGGCAGGGCGACGGCGGGCTCACGGTCGTCCGAGGGCAGGCGGAGGTCGCGACGGCGCCCGGTGACGTGGTGAGCGTCCGGCTGGAGCCGGTGGACCCACCGGCGTCGCCGCCGGCACCTGTCGCCGTCCGTGAGGCCGACTGGGTCGTCGTCGGTCCCGGATCGTGGTTCACGAGCGTGATCCCCAACCTGCTGGTGCCCGAGCTGTCTCGCGCCCTCCACGAGACGTCCGCACAGCGGATGCTCGTCCTCAACCTCGAGGCGCAACCGGGGGAGACCGAGGGCTTCTCGCCCGAGCGCCACCTCGAGGTGATCGCCGAGCACGCGCCTCGTCTGGGAGTCGACGTCGTGCTCGCCGACCGCGACGCGGTGGCGGACGAGCCCAGCCTCCGTGCCGCGGCCGACGACCTCGGTGCGGAGCTGGTCCTCGACCGGCTGGCGCGTGACGACGGGTCGGCGCGCCATGACCCGCTGCGTCTCGCGGCGGCGTACGACCGCATCATGCGGGTCACCTAGTGACAGTTCTCAGCAGCACGTCGCGCGGGGCGTGGACCATCGGCCGGGAGGCTCCGCGACGAGCGCCCGAACCCCCCTCCAGGTGGGCACGAACGCCCAGCGGCGCGCGTACAGTGGCGCAGGAGGATCCACGTCTGGGCCGGCGAGGACAATCAAGAGGAGTACGCGCATGGCGATGACCACGCAGGTGAAGTCTGAGCTGTCGAGCACAACGGTCACCAAGGCGTGCTGCCGCAAGGCCGAGGTGTCCTCGCTGCTGCGGTTCGGTGGCGGGTTGCACCTGGTCGCGGGCGCGATCGTGGTCGAGGCCGAGATCGATACCGGCGCTGCCGCGCGGCGGCTGCGCAACGACATCGCCGACGTCTACGGGCACGCCAGCGAGGTGCAGGTGCTCCAGGGTGCCGGCATCCGCAAGGGCACCCGGTGGGTCGTCCGCGTCGCGCGCGACGGTGCCGCCCTGGCACGTCAGACCGGACTGCTCGATGCCGCCAACCGCCCGGTCCGCGGCCTGCCTCCGCAGGTGGTCTCGGGCGCGACCTGTGACGCGGTCGCTGCCTGGCGTGGCGCGTTCCTCGCTCGTGGGTCCTTGACGGAGCCTGGCCGGTCCTCGGCGCTCGAGGTGACGTGCCCAGGTCCCGAGGCTGCTCTCGCGCTGGTGGGTGCGGCCCGCCGGCTGGGCATCCAGGGCAAGGCACGCGAGGTCCGGGGAGTCGATCGTGTTGTCATCCGCGACGGCGAGGCCATCGGCGCCTTGCTGACCCGGCTGGGTGCCCACGAGTCCCTGCTCGCCTGGGAGGAGCGCCGGATGCGCCGCGAGGTGCGGGCGACGGCCAACCGCCTCGCCAACTTCGACGACGCCAACCTGCGCCGCTCGGCGCGCGCCGCGGTCGCCGCCGGCGCACGCGTGGAGCGGGCGCTGGAGATCCTCGGGGACGACGTGCCCGACCACCTCGGCACCGCCGGCCAGTTGCGCGTCGAGCACAAGCAGGCGAGCCTGGAGGAGCTGGGCCAGCTTCACGACCCGGCACTGACGAAGGACGCGATCGCGGGCCGGATCCGGCGGTTGCTGGCTATGGCAGACAAGCGGGCGGCGGACCTCGGCATTCCCGACACCGAGGCCTGTCTGACCGACGACATGCTGGCCGACGGCGCCTGATCCACGGCCCCGAAGCCGTGTGCGCGGGCGTCCGGACCCCGCGATAGGGTCGTGGTGATCGTCAGATCCAGTGCCTGATGAGTGATCCTCGAAGGAGAAGCGTCGTGACCGTGCGCGTAGGTATCAACGGATTCGGCCGGATCGGCCGCAACTTCTACCGGGCCGCCTTGGCCTCGGGGGCTGACTTCGAGGTCGTCGCCGTCAACGACCTGACCGACAACAAGAGCCTCGCAACCCTCCTCAAGTACGACTCGATCCTCGGTCGGCTCCCGGAGGACGTCTCGTACGACGAGAGCTCCATCACCGTCGGCGGCCGCACCATCAAGGCGTTCGAGGAGCGCGACCCGTCGGCGCTGCCGTGGGGCGACCTCGGTGTCGACATCGTGATCGAGTCGACCGGCTTCTTCACCGACGCCACCAAGGCCAAGGCCCACATCGACGCCGGCGCCAAGAAGGTCCTGATCTCGGCACCCGCCAAGAACGAGGACCTGACGGTCGTGATGGGCGTCAACGAGAACCTGTACGACCCCGCGTCGCACCACATCATCTCCAACGCCTCGTGCACGACCAACTGCCTCGCGCCGATGGCCAAGGCGCTCAACGACGGCCTGGGCATCGTGCGTGGCCTCATGACGACGATCCACGCCTACACGCAGGACCAGAACCTCCAGGACGGCCCCCACAAGGACCTCCGTCGTGCTCGTGCGGCAGCCATCAACATCGTCCCGACCTCCACGGGTGCCGCGAAGGCCGTCAGCCTCGTGCTCCCCGAGCTCAAGGGCAAGCTCGACGGCTACGCGCTCCGCGTCCCCGTCCCGACCGGGTCGGCGACCGATCTGACGTTCACCGCGCCCCGCGAGACCTCGGTCGAGGAGGTCAACGCCGTCGTCAAGGCGGCCGCCGAGGGTCCGCTCAAGGGCTACCTCGTCTACACCGAGGACCCGATCGTGTCGACCGACATCGTCACCGATCCGGCCTCGTGCATCTTCGACTCGGGCCTGACCAAGGTGATCGGCGACCAGGTCAAGGTTGTCGGCTGGTACGACAACGAGTGGGGCTACTCCAACCGCCTCGTCGACCTCACCTCGTACGTCGGTCAGTCGCTCTGAGCGTCTCGCCGACCAGAACCGATCCGAGCAACGTCTCCCCGGGGAGCACAGTGAAGACCATCGACGACCTTGGCGACCTGCGCGGCAAGCGCGTGCTGGTCCGCAGCGATCTCAACGTGCCGCTCGACGGCACCACGATCACCGACGACGGGCGTGTCCGCGCGAGCGTGCCGACGATCCGGCGTCTCGCCGACGCCGGTGCGAAGGTCGTCGTCATGGCGCACCTCGGCCGTCCCAAGGGCAAGGCCGACCCGGCCTACTCCTTGGAGCCGGTCGCGCTGCGGCTCGCCGAGCTCCTCGGCCAGGACGTGACGTTCGCCGGCGACACCGTCGGCGCCTCGGCGCACGAGGTGGTCGCCGGTCTCGGTGACGGTCAGGTGGCGGTCCTCGAAAACGTCCGCTTCAACCCCGGCGAGACCAGCAAGGACGACGCCGAGCGGGGTGCGTTCGCCGACGAGCTCGCCCAGCTCGGCGACGCGTTCGTCTCCGACGGCTTCGGCGTGGTGCACCGCAAGCAGGCCAGCGTCTACGACATCGCGCAGCGGCTCCCGTCGGCGGCGGGCGGCCTCGTGCTCGCCGAGGTCGACGTGCTCAGCCGGCTCACCGAGGACCCCGCGCGCCCCTACGCGGTCGTCCTGGGAGGGTCCAAGGTCTCGGACAAGCTCGGCGTGATCGACAACCTGATCGACAAGGCCGACGCGCTCCTCATCGGCGGCGGGATGGTCTTCACCTTCCTGGCGGCCAAGGGCTACGGCGTGGGTGCCTCGCTGCTCGAGGCCGACCAGATCGACACGGTCAAGGACTACCTCGCCCGCGCCGCAGAGAAGGGGGTCGAGATCGTGCTCCCGACGGACATCGTGGTGGCGCCCGAGTTCTCGGCCGACGCGCCTCCGACGACGGTCGCCGCCGACGCGATGCCGTCCGACCAGATGGGGCTCGACATCGGGCCTGAGTCGAGCGAGGCGTTCGCGCGGCAGATCCGCGGATCTCGCACCGTCTTCTGGAACGGTCCGATGGGCGTGTTCGAGTTCCCCGCGTTCGCTGCGGGCACCCAGGCGATCGCCGGAGCCCTCACCGAGGTCGACGGGCTCTCCGTCGTCGGTGGTGGCGACTCGGCTGCCGCCGTGCGGCGCCTGGGCTTCCGCGACGAGCAGTTCGGTCACATCTCGACCGGTGGCGGCGCGTCCCTCGAGTTCCTCGAGGGCCGCGACCTCCCCGGCCTGCAGGTCCTGGAGGGCTGACGACGATGGCGCACAAGCGCACCCCGCTGATCGCGGGGAACTGGAAGATGAACCTCAACCACCAGGAGGCTGTCGTCCTGGTGCAGAAGCTCGCCTGGGTGCTCCAGGACAAGAAGCACGACTACGACAAGGCGGAGGTGGCCGTCGTCCCGCCGTTCACCGATCTGCGGAGCGTTCAGACGATCGTCGACGGCGACCGCATGAAGATCCGCTACGGCGCACAGGACGTGTCGGTTCACGACGCCGGCGCCTACACGGGTGAGATCTCGGCCGGGATGCTGGCCAAGCTCGGCTGCTCCTACGTCGTCGTCGGACACTCCGAGCGGCGCCAGCACCACGGCGAGGACGACGCCACGGTCGCCGCGAAGGCGCTCAAGACCCTCGACGCCGGCATGACGCCCATCGTCTGCGTGGGTGAGGGTCTCGACGTCCGCAAGGAGGGCACCCACGTCGCCCACAGCACCTCGCAGGTCGAGGGCTCCCTCGCCGGACTGTCGCCCGACCAGGTCGCCGAGTCCGTCATCGCCTACGAGCCGGTCTGGGCCATCGGCACCGGCGAGGTGGCGACCCCCGAGGACGCCCAGGAGGTCTGCGCCGCGATCCGCGAGCAGGTCGCCAAGACGTGGTCTTCGCAAGCTGCCGAGCGGGTGCGTATCCTGTACGGAGGATCGGTGAAGGCCGCGAACGCGCCTGCGATCATGGCGCAGTCCGACGTGGACGGCGCTCTGGTCGGGGGAGCCAGCCTCCAAGCGGAGGAGTTCGCCGGCATCTGCCGGTTCTACGACCTCCCCGACCTGTCGGGCGTGGCCTGATCCACGACCGACCGTACGCCGCGACCAAAGGACGATCCTCGTGATCCTCACCTTCTCGATCCTGCTCATCCTGTCGAGCGTGCTGCTCATCGTCCTCGTGCTCATGCACAAGGGACGTGGCGGCGGCCTCTCCGACATGTTCGGTGGCGGAGTCTCGAGCAGCCTCGGCGGTTCGTCGGTGGCCGAGCGCAACCTCGACCGCATCACGGTCGGCACCGCGGTGATCTGGGGCATCTGCTGCGTGGCACTCGGTCTGCTCTTCACCTACAGCTGATCGCGCCACTTTTCTGATCGCGGCATCTCGACCCGGGGTGCTGAGCCGTTTACACTTCTGATCGACCCGGCGTGCGCCGGTGGCGATGACTGCGACGAGGGGCGAGGAGTCCACAGGTGTCAGGCGGTGCCATTCGAGGTAGTCGGGTCGGTTCAGGCCCGATGGGGGAGGCCGAGCGCGGGGACACCGCGCCACGCCGGGCGATCTCCTACTTCTGTTCCAACACCCATACGACGGTTCTGAGCTTTGCGATGGAGGCCGCGGTTCCCGAGTCGTGGGACTGCCCGCGATGCGGCCTCCCGGCCAGCCAGGACCACGAGAACCCTCCGACGGCTCCCAAGATCGAGCCGTACAAGACGCACCTCGCCTACGTGAAGGAGCGTCGGAGCGACGACGAGGCAGAGCAGATCCTGACCGAGGCTGTGGAGACTCTGCGCGCCCGTCGTGCGCGCGGCGAGGTCATCTACTGAGCGTGGCTTGAGGGGGCCGTGGGGGGGTGGGGGGGGGGGGGGGGGGGGGGCGGGGGGGGGGGGGGGGGGGGGGGCCCCCCCCCCCCCCCCCCCCCCCCCCCACGGCCCCCTTGTTCAGCGCAGGTGGTCGGGGAGCTCAGACGCAGCTCCCTCGTCGAGCATCCACAGCGTCTGCTCGGTGCCGGTCACCCCAGCCGCTGGAGTCTGGCGGACGTCGTCGCCGGTGAGTGCTCGTGCGACCGCGGACGCCTTGCCGTCACCCGAGACGAGGAACCACACCTCCCGGCCCCGGTTGAGTGCCGGATAGGTGAGCGTGACCCGCGCCGGCGGCGGCTTGGGGGAGTCGCTCTCGCTCGCGGTGTCCCGATCGTCGATGGCGAGCGTGGGCTTGCCGGGGAACAACGAGGCGATATGGCCGTCCGGGCCGACGCCGAGCATGACGACGTCGAACACTCGGTCGCGCACCACCTCGGCGTACTGCTGAGCAGCCTCATCCAGGGACACCGTGCCGTCGTCCGGCGCCATCGGGTGGACCCGTGCTTCGTCGACAGCGACGTGGTCGAGGAGCGCCTCGCGGGCCTGTCGCTCGTTGCGGTCGTCGCTGTCGGCCGCGACGAACCGCTCGTCGCCCCAGAAGATCTCGACGCGTGACCAGTCGACGCGACCGTCCTGGGCTCGCGCAGCGACCGCACGGTGCAGCTTGTCGGCGATCGTTCCGCCGGTGAGGACGATCGCCGGCACCCGGCCCTGCGACTGGAGCGCAGCGAGAGTCGAGACGAGCTGGTCGGCGATGCTGCGGGCGAGCTGGTCGGCATCATTGTCGATGAGGATCTCGGGGTCGTCGTTCACCGTGTCGTGTCCGTCCGCTGGGGGGTGGTCTTGGCGGGCGCCTTCTTGGCCGCCGACTTCTTGCCTGACGCCTTCGTGGCCGCCGACTTCTTGGTCTTCGCCCCCGAGGCCGCCGGGTCGCTGGGCGCGTCGACGGACGGCTTCGAGCGCCCCGACGTCTTCGAGGACCGGCCGACGGCACCGTCCTCACGGCGCAGCAGGCGCTGGACCGTCTCCGCATAGACGTCGTCTTCGTCGAGGCGACGAAGATCCTCGGCCAGGAGCTCGGCTGTCGTCCGACGCTTGAGCGCGACGGCCCGGTCAGCCTCACCCGGCACCATGAACACACCGTGGCGGCCGTCGTGCCGGAGCACCGCGATGTCGCCGATGATCGAGTGCAGACGGACCTCCGTGATCCCGGGGCCCCGAGAGACGGAGTGCTGGACCGGCACCTTGAGCCGGGCCTCGAGCCAGGCGACCAGCAGGTCAGCGCTGGGGTTGCCGCGTTCGGCGACGACCGACCCGCCGGTGACCACCAGCTCGACCTGGTCCAGGGCAGCCGCCAGGAGCGCGCGCCACGGGGTCAGCCGCGTCCACGCGAGGTCGGTGTCACCGGCCTGGTAGGCGCGGGCGACCCGCACGAGAGCGGCGTGGCGGGTGCGTGCGGCGGCGGCATCGGTGATCCGCCGCGTCGCGAGCGAGCCGAGCGGATCCTGCGCGGGAGCCTTGGGCGCCGCACCGGGCCACCAGGCGACGACGGGGGAGTCCGGAAGCAGGAGCGGCAGGACGACCGACTCGGCGTGCTGGGTGAGCTCACCGCTCATCCGGAGGATGATCGACTCGCCGGCGCTGTCGTTGCCGATCCGGACCTGCGCGTCGAGGCTCGCGGGGCCGCGCTTGGACCGCAGGATGACGCCGAGGACGCGCGCGGGGTGCTCGCGCGAGATCACCCGGGCGGCCCGCATCGCGTCGTAGTACCGTGCCTCGTCCGTGACGACGATGAGCGTGAGCACCATCCCCATGGCAGGACTCCCGGCGGCGATGCGCGCCTTCACCAGCGCCGAGGCGACGGCGCTCGCGCTGGTGTCGTTCAGATCGACCTTCATCGCTGTCCTCGCTCTTCGTCGCGTGTCACGGCTGGGGCTGGCGCAACGTCGTCATGGCCGCCGCCAGGACCGCCCGTCCCGTTCGAGCATGGCGTCGGCCGACGCCGGTCCCCAGCCGCCGGAGAGGTACGGCTCCGGCATGCTGATGCCCTCCTCGGCCTGCTCCGCCCAGTAGTCGATGATCGGGTCGAGGATCTTCCACGAGAGCTCGACCTCCTCCTGCTGGGGGAAGAGCGGGGGATCACCGAGGAGCACGTCCAGGATGAGCCGCTCGTAGGCCTCCGGGCTCGACTCGACGAACGTGCCGCCGTACGCGAAGTCCATGTTGACGTCGCGCAGCTCCATCGCGGTCCCCGGGACCTTGGACCCGAACCGCACGGTCACGCCCTCGTCCGGCTGGATCCTCATGACCACGGCGTTCTGGGTGAGCTCGGAGGTGTCGTACTTGGCGAACGGCTGGTGCGGCGCACGCTTGAACACGACGGCGATCTCGGTGACCCGGCGCGCCAGCCGCTTGCCGGTGCGCAGGTAGAACGGCACGCCCGCCCACCGTCGCGTCTCGATGTCGAGGCGGATCGCGGCGTACGTCTCCGTGGCCGATGTTGCCGGGATGTCCTGCTCGTCGAGGTAGCCCTTGACCTTCAGGCCCCCGGCCCAGCCGGCGGTGTACTGCCCGCGAGCGGTGTGGAGGTCGATGCGCTGCGGCGGCCGTGCCTGGGCGAGGACCTTCTGCTTCTCCAGGCGCAGGCTGCGCGCACTGAACGAGACGGGAGGCTCCATCGCGACCAGCGCCATCAGCTGGAGAAGGTGGTTCTGGATGACGTCGCGGGCGGCCCCGATGCGGTCGTAGTAGCCGGCCCGCCCCCCGATGCCGACGTCCTCCGCCATCGTGATCTGCACGTGGTCGACGTAGTGGGCGTTCCAGACCGGCTCGAACAGCTCGTTGGCGAAGCGGAACGCCAGGATGTTCTGGACGGTCTCCTTGCCGAGATAGTGGTCGATCCGGAAGACCGCCTCAGGCGGGAAGACGTCCGAGACGACGTCGTCGAGCTCGATGGCGCTCTCGAGGTCGTGGCCGAACGGCTTCTCGATGACGACTCGGCGCCACGAGTCGCCGGCGGGCTGCGCCAGCCCGTGCTTCTTGAGCTGTCCGATGACCGTGGCGAAGAAGCCGGGAGGGATCGACAGGTAGAAGGCGTAGTTGCCACCGGTGCCGCGCTCACGGTCGACCATCTGGACGGTCGAGACGAGGTGCTCGAAGGCCTTGTCGTCGTCGAACGAGCCGGGGACGAAGTGGAAGCCCTCGGACAGCTGCGCCCAGACCTCCTCACGGAACTCCGTACGCGCGTACTTCTTCACCGACTCGTAGACGACCTGCGAGAAGTCCTGGTCCTCCCACTCCCGCCGGGCGAACCCGACCAACGAGAAGCCGGGCGGGAGCAGACCGCGGTTGGCGAGGTCGTACACCGCAGGCATCAGCTTCTTGCGCGAGAGGTCACCCGTGACACCGAAGATCACCAGGCAGCTCGGACCCGCGATACGCGGCAGCCGGCGATCCTCCGGCTGCCGCAACGGGTTGACGTACGGCGCAGGGCCGTTCCGCCGCTCGCGGGTCACTCCAGCGCCTCCCGCAGCGTGCCGCGTGAAGCCTCCGAGCGGTCGAGGTGCAGCCTCAGCACGGGCCGTCCGTGACCGGCGAGGACTCCGGCGTCGCCGACGGCCTGGGCGATCAGGAACTCGCCGAACGTGAACGGCCGTCCCGGGACGTCAAGGTCCTGGTCGGGATCTCCGGTCACCTGCAGGTAGACACCGGTCGTGGGCCCCCCCTTGTGGTACTGGCCCGTCGAGTGGAGGAACCGCGGCCCCCAGCCGAACGTCGTCGGCCGGCCGGTCCGGCTCGCCAGCACGTCGCGGGCGTCGGCGAGGCCGGTCTCGCGCGTGCGGTCGAGGTAGGCCTGGACGGCGACGTAGCCACGCTCCGGATCGAGCTCGTCCAGCAGCGAGGCCACCGCCTCCCGCACGGTGGTCGTGTCGTCGGGAAGCCAGCCGGAGTAGTCGTACACCGTGACCCCGCCGTCGGAGAAGACGGCCACCGGGCCCTCGGAGGAGCCCTCGAGCATCTCGCGCGCCGCCTGCTTGGCGCTCTCGACGTCGGGCTGGTCGAACGGGTTGATGCCGATCAGGTGGCCGGCGATCGCAGTCGCGTACTCCCACAGGAGGAAGAGCGCACCCAGAGGAGCGTCGACCGCGAAGCCGTATCCCGATGCGGCCTGGGGGTGGTCGTCGCTCATCGGGCCGATCATCCCGACGACCTCGTCACGGGTGCTGGCATCGGCGTTGGGTGCGTCCGGCGGCCCCACGACGACCGGAAGGATGCCCTTGCCCTGCTTGCCGGTCGACTCCGCGACGAGCTGCTCGACCCAGTCACCGAAGCCCACGTTGGTCGAGCCCGCGTCGGCCAGCACCAGCTTGTCGGCGCCGTCGGCGTTGGCGACACCGAGGAGAGCTCCGAGGACCAGCGCCGGGTTGGTGGCGTCGTCGGCGGCGACGTCCTCGGCGATCTCGTCAGCCTGCTCCAGGAGCGCACCGACGTCGGCGCCGGCCAGCCCGCTCGGAACGAGGCCGAACGCCGTCAGCGCCGAGTAGCGGCCGCCGACGTCGGGGTCGGCGTGGAAGACGCGATAACCCTTCTCGGTCGCCTCGACGTCGAGCGGCGAGCCGGGGTCGGTGACGACCACGATGCGGGTGGCGGGGTCGATGCCCGCCACCTCGAACGCGTGCTCGTACGCCCGTCGCTGGCTGTCGGTCTCGACCGTGCCGCCCGACTTGCTGGAGACGACCACGACCGTGCGCTCGAGGTCGTCGTCGATCGCCTCGCGCACCATGTCGGGGTCGGACGAGTCCAGGACCGTCAGGGGCACGCCCGCCGTGGCGCAGATGACCTCGGGCGCCAGCGAGGAGCCGCCCATCCCGCACAGCACGACGCGGTCGAGTCCGGCGCTGCGCAGCTCGTCCCTCAGGGACGTGACCTGCGCGACGAGGGGGACCGAGGTGACGTGAAGGTCGGTCCACGCGAGCCGCTTGCGTGCCTCCTCCTCGGCGTCCGGACCCCACAGGGTGGCGTCGTGTCCGGCGACGCGGCTCGCGACCCGGTTGGACACCAGGTCGTCGATGGCCGCGTCGAGGGCCTTCTCGTCGGGATAGGCGAGGCCGAGCTCGAAGCCGGCCGGGGATGCTGCGTCGTCGCTCTGCACCGATTTGCTCCTGAGGTGGTCAGCCGCGGCGTGCGCGGGCGGCGGTCAGCTGGTCCTGGACGGTCCGGACGAGGTCGGTCCACGAGGACTCGAACTTGTCGATGCCCTCTGACTCCAGGGTGTCCATGACGTCGTCGAGGTCGATCCCGACCTCGGTCAACGACCGGGCGACCTGCTCAGCGTCGGCCTTCGTGCCGGTGAGGGTGTCACCGGTCACCTCGCCGTGGTCGGCGAAGGCACGCAGCGTCGCGCCGGGCATCGTGTTGACGACGTTCGGACCGACCAGCTCGGTGACGTACATCGTGTCCGGGTAGTCGGGGTTCTTCACGCCCGTCGAGGCCCACAGCGGCCGCTGCCGGTTCGCCCCCTGCGCCTCGAGCGCCTTCCAGCGGTCGGACGCCGAGAACTCCTCGTACACCGCGTACGCGAGTCGCGAGTTGGCGACGCCGGCCTTGCCCTTGAGCGCCATCGCCTCCGACGTGCCGATGTCGTCCAGCCGCTTGTCGACCTCGCTGTCGATGCGGCTGACGAAGATCGACGCCACCGACTGCACGTCGGAGATGTCGACCCCGTCCGCGAGGGCATGCTCGAGCCCGGAGGCGTAGGCGTCGAGGACCTCGCGGTAGCGCTCGAGCGCGAACAGCAGAGTGACGTTGACGCTGATCCCGGCGGCGATCGTGGCGGCGATCGCCGGGATGCCCTCACGGGTCGCCGGGATCTTGATGAAGACGTTGGGCTCACCGACCTTGTCCCACAGCTTGCGGGCCGTGGCGATGGTCTGGTCGGTGTCGTAGGCGAGCGACGGCTCCACCTCGATGGACACACGGCCGTCGACGCCGTCGGTCGCGTCGTAGACGGGGCGCAGGATCGACGCCGCCTGGCGGACGTCGGTGGTCGTCAGCTCGAACACCGCGCCGGCCACCGTCGTGTCCGGGTCGGCGGCGAGCCCCTCGTCGAGCTGCGGCTCGTAGCGCTCACCCGCCTTCATCGCCGAGGCGAAGATCGTCGGGTTGCTCGTCACACCCACGACGTGGTCCTCGTCGACGAGTCGCTTCAGCTCACCTGTCTCGGTCAGCTCGCGGGACAGGTCGTCGAGCCAGATCGACACTCCTGCGTCGCTGAGTGCCTTCAGTCGGTCTGTCATCGCGCTCTCCTCCGTCTTCGGTGGGCGCCGCGCGCCCGGTGCGGAACCGCTCAGTGATTGGTCTGCGGAAGGATCGTCTGCATCGGCTTGGCGAACACGCCGACGCCACCGGTGTGACCCGAGGCGGCGATGCTCTCCTTGGCCGCGCTCACGACCGCTTCGGCGGTGATGTCGAACTCGTCGTACAACGTCTGGAACGCCGCGGAGGCGCCGTAGTGTTCCAGGCTGACCGTGCGGCCGGCGTCGCCGACCACCTCGCGCCAGCCCTGGGAGATGCCCGCCTCGACGCTGACGCGTGCGCGGACGTGCGGCGGGATGACCGAGTCGCGGTAGGCCTCGGTCTGTCCGTCGAACCACTCGCGGCACGGCATCGACACGACGCGTGCCGCGATGCCCTCCGCCGCCAACGTCTCACGTGCGGCGACCGCCAGCTGCACCTCCGAGCCGGTCGCGATCAGCACCACGTCGGGATCGCCCTCGGTGTCGAGCAGGACGTAGGCGCCCTTCACCGCCTCCTCGGCGGGGGCGAAGCCGTCCTTACCCCGCGGGAACACCGGGAGGTTCTGGCGGCTCAGGGCGAGGCCGGCGGGGTGCGTCGGGGACTCGAGGATCTTCTTCCAGACGACGATGGTCTCGTTGGCGTCGGCAGGACGGACCACGTCGAGTCCCGGGATCGCCCGCAGGGAGGCGAGCTGCTCGATCGGCTGGTGGGTCGGGCCGTCCTCACCGAGCCCGATCGAGTCGTGGGTCCAGACGTAGGTCACGGGGAGCTGCATCAGCGACGCGAGGCGCACCGAAGGCCGCATGTAGTCGGAGAACACGAGGAACGTGCCGCCGTACGGGCGGGTCGGGCTGTGCAGCGCGATGCCGTTGAGGATCGCGCCCATGCCGTGCTCGCGGATGCCGAAGTGCAGCACGCGGCCGTACCAGTCGCCGGAGAACATCTTGGTCGCGTGCTCGGGCGGGAGGAACGACGGCTGGCCCTTGGGTGTCGTGTTGTTCGACCCGGCCAGGTCGGCCGAGCCGCCCCACAGCTCGGGCAGCACCGGTGCCGCCGCCGTCAGGAAGGCGCCGGAGGCGACGCGCGTGGCGACACCCTTGGGGTCGGCCTCGTACGTCGGGAGGTCGGCGTCCCAGCCGTCGGGGAGCTCGCGAGCGTTCAGGCGGTCGAACAGGGCGGCCGACTCCGGGTTGGCCTCGCGCCACGCGGCGTACAGCTCGTCCCACTCGGCCTGCAGCTGCTCACCGCGAGCGCGGGTCTTGCGGGTGTGCTCGATCACCTCCGGCGGGACCTCGAACGTCTTGTCGGGGTCGAAGCCGAGGATCTCCTTGGTCTTCGCGACCTCTTCCGCCCCGAGGGCGGAGCCGTGCGAGGCCCCGGTGCCCTGCTTGTCGGGTGCGGGCCACGCGATGATCGTCTTCAGCGCGATGAAGCTCGGCCGGTCGGTGACCGACCGTGCCGTCTGGAGGGCCTCCCAGAGGGCGTCGACGTCCTCGGTGTAGCCGGTGCCGTCGTGGGTCCAGTCGACCATCTGGACGTGCCAGCCGTAGGCCTCGTAGCGCTTGAGCACGTCCTCGTTGAACGCGACCGCGGTGTCGTCCTCGATCGAGATCCGGTTGTCGTCCCAGATCACCGTGAGGTTGCCGAGCTGCTGGGTGCCCGCGAGGGAGCTGACCTCGGAGGCGACGCCCTCCTGCATGTCGCCGTCGGAGGCGATCGCATACACGTGATGGTCGAACACGCCCTCGCCCATCGGGGCGTCGGGCTCGAGCAGGCCGTGACGGCGCCGCGCGGCCATCGCCATGCCCACGGCGTTGCCGACGCCTTGCCCGAGCGGACCGGTCGTGACCTCGACGCCCGGCGTGTGACGGAACTCGGGGTGCCCCGGCGTCCGGCTGCCCCAGGTGCGCAGCGACTCGAGGTCGGCCAGCTCCAGCCCGAAGCCGGCGAGGTAGAGCTGGATGTACTGAGTGAGGCTGGAGTGACCGCACGAGAGCACGAAGCGGTCGCGCGCCGCCCAGTCGGGGTCGGCGGGGTTGTGCCGCATCAGCTTGTTGTAGAGCAGGTACGCCGCCGGCGCGAGGCTCATGGCGGTCCCTGGGTGGCCGTTCCCGACCTTCTGGACGGCGTCCATCGCAAGGACGCGGACGGTGTCGACCGCCTTGCGGTCGAGCTCGGTCCACTCCAGCTTGGTGCTCACGTCGGCGTGCTCCTCGTACGGTGGTGCGGGGTCCCCGGCGCGGCGTTGCCATGTCGCACGGCGCAGTCGCCGGATCACGGACAGGTCTCGGGTGTGAGCCTACTCGTGCCCCATCGTTCTCGCGGATCGGCTCCCGGTCATGAGATTGCGGGCTGGGACCGTGGTCGCCGTCACGTCACGCGCGGGCACCATGCACCCGCGCGTGCGTCGCTTCGCGACGTGACTAGACTCGCGGCGTGACCGCAATCGACCCCGAGCTGAGCGCTGTGCACCAGCGTTCCTCGCACCCGTCGAACGGTCGTCCCCGTCTCGCTGACGTCGTCACCGCCTACGTCGGCCTGATGAAGCCGCGCATCATCGAGCTGCTTCTCCTGACGACCGTGCCGATGATGTTCCTCGCCGCCCAGGGTGTCCCCGGCCTCTGGGTCGTGGTGGCCACCCTGGTGGGTGGCACGCTGTCGGCGGGGTCGGCCAACGCCCTGAACTGCGTCTTCGACGCCGACATCGACCAGCAGATGCGTCGCACGCGTCGCCGTCCGCTGCCGCGCCACGCGGTGACCACGCAGGCCGCACTCGTCTTCGGTCTCGCTCTCGGCGTGATCTCGACGTTGTGGCTGGGCTTCTTCGTCAACTGGCTCTCCGCGGGTCTCGCTCTCGCGGCCAACGTCTTCTACGTCGTCGGCTACACGATGCTGCTCAAGCGTCGTACGGCCCAGAACGTCGTGTGGGGCGGCCTCGCCGGATGCTTCCCGACCCTGATCGGCTGGACGGCGGTCACCAACGAGCTGGCCTGGGCGCCGGTCGTGATGTATGCGGTCGTCTTCTTCTGGACGCCCCCGCACACCTGGGCGCTCGCGACCCGCTACCGCGAGGACTACGCGCGGGCCGACGTCCCCATGCTCCCGGTGATCGCGCCGGCGACCGTGGTCGGGCGCAAGATGCTCGCGTACTCGTACGCGATGGTGGCGACCTCGCTGCTGCTGTGGCCGATCGCGCCGACCGGCTGGTTCTATCCCGCGGTCGCGGTGGTTCTCGGCGCGGCGTTCCTGCTCGAGGCGCACCTCTTCCTCGCTCGGGCACGGCAGAGCTCGGAGCTGTCGGTGCTCAAGCCGATGCGGCTGTTCCACTGGTCCAACGCCTATCTCGCGCTGCTGTTCGTCGGCGCTGCGGTCGACCCCTTCCTGCGCTGACGCCCTGACGTGCGCTGAGGCGTTGCGGATCGACATCGCGACCACCTCACGGGCGCAAGGTCGATACACAACGCCTCAGTCTCCCCAGCGGCCGGACCGGCGGGGCCCGTACGCGCCTTGAGGACCCACCTGTGGTCCATGACCGACATCACCTCTGCCGTCGTCGACGCGCAGCATGGCGTCCTCACCTCCGCACAGGCCGCAGCGCTCTTCGGCGCAGCCCATGTGCGCTCGCGCGTCTATGCCGACGTCTGGCAGCGACCGCACCGCGGCGTCGTCGTGCTCCACAACGGGCCCCTCACCGCGGAGCAGACCACGATGGTCCGTCTCCTCTCGTGCTCGCCCGGTGCGGTCCTCGCAGGACCGAGCGCTCTGGCGTACGACGGGCTCACAGGGTTCGAGACCGACGCGACGTACGTCTCGGTCCCGATCGGCGCCCGCCGGCCCTCGATCGGCGGGATCGTCGTCCACTGGAGCGCCTACCTCGACCACCGCGACGTCAACCCGGCCCGATTCCCTCCGCGGACCCGGCCGGCCCGGAGCGTGCTCGACTTCGCGAGCTGGACCGACAACGAGCGCTACGCGAGGGCGATCGTGCTCGCCGCGGCGCAGCAGCGCGTGGTCCGGACGAGCGACCTCCGCGACGCGATGACGCGACGGGGAGCGTGTCGGCACCGTGCCCTCGTGGTGGAGTCGTACCTCGACGCCGCGGGCGGGATCCAGTCGCTGCCCGAGCGTGACTTCGACGCGATCCGTGCGCGTTACCGTCTGCCGCCGCCGGCTCGGCAGCGTGCGGTGGTCCGCAACGACAGGCGCTACTACCTCGACGTCGACTGGGAGGAGTACGGGGTCGGCTGCGAGATCCATGGCATCCCGCATCTCGACGTGAGGAGGTGGGACGCCGACGCCGGTCGCGGCAACGAGCTGCTGATCTCGGGGCGGCGTACGGCGGTCTTCACGTCCTACGCCATCCGTCGTACGCCCGCCGCGGTCGGGGACCAGTTGAGACGGCTGCTGCAGAGCGCCGGGTGGGACGGGACCTGATGCCGTACGTATCGACATTGCGACCATCTCCTGGGCGCGATGTCGATACGCAACGCCTAAGCGCCCGTGGGGGAGGGCGTACGCGTGGTGGGGACGGAGGCGCGGCCGCGGGACTCGAGCGTGGCCCAGGTCGCTGCCGCGGCCAGGATGCCTGCTCCGAGCAAGTGCAGGCCCACCAGCACGATGGGGAGATCGGTGAAGTACTGCACGAACCCGATCAGGCCCTGCCCGAGCTCCACCGCGAGCAGCACGACAGCCGCGCGGACCGCGGTCGCCGGAGCACCGACGGCCTTGTACGCGAGCAGGAGCCCGACCGAGAGGCCGAGCAGGAGGAACACCGCATCGGCGTGCAGCTGCGTCACCGACACCGGGTCGAAGCCGTTGCGGGCCGTGTCCGGGTCGCCTGCGTGGGGACCGGCTCCGGTGACCACCGTGCCGATCATCACGGTTGCCCACATCACGGCGTACGTGAGCCAGCCGAGCACGCGGACCGGCGAGGGGACGAGGTCGGCCGACGGACCGGGCGGCAACGACGTCTCGCGCAGCAGGACGGTGGACAGGCTGACGAGGCCGATCGAGACGGCGAGGTGGATGGCGACCACCCACGCGTTGAGGTCGACGAGCACCGTGATGCCCCCGATGCCGGCCTGCAGGGAGATCCCGAGGGCCATCAGGGTCGCAACCAGCACGGCGTGCGGGCGCCGGGGTCGCCAGGCACGGACCGCGAACCACGTGGCGATCGCAACCGCGACCAGCACGAAGGTGAGCAGCCGGTTGCCGAACTCGATGAGGCCGTGGGCGCCCAGCTCGTCGTGAGGAACGAAAGAAGCGTCGGTGCAGCGCGGCCAGGTCGGGCATCCGAGCCCGGAGGCGGTGAGGCGGACGGCCGCGCCGGTGACGATGATGCCGATGTTGGCGACCAGCGAGGCCCAGGCCCAGCCACGGACGAATCCGTCGGTGGGGTTGCGGAACTTCTCGATCAACGTCATCACTCCCACTTGAACGTCCGGGCGGTCGCTGCTGCGGCGACTCCCGCCCAGACCACGAGCACCACGATGCTGGAGACGGGTGGCGCGCTCCCTTCGAAGACGGTCCGCATGCCCTCCGACAACGCTCCGGTCGGCAGCACCGACAAGAAGGTCTGGGCGGCGTCGGGGTAACGGCTCAGGGGGACCAGCACCGCACCGCCCACCAGGAGCAGCACGTAGACCAGGTTCGCGACGGCCAACGTCGCCTCCGCCCGCAGGGTCCCCGCGAGCAGGAGCGCCAGGGCCGCGAAGGCCGCAGTGCCGAGCAGCGCCAGCACCACCATCCAAGCGTACGCCGCAGCGCCCCCGTCGGGCTCCCAGCCGAGCCAGAGGGCGACGAGCACCAGGATCACGAGCTGTGCAGCCTGTACGAGCAGGACCGACCCGATCTTGCCGACGAGGAGGCCCCAGCGGGGGAGCGGGGTGCTGCCGAGGCGCTTGATGACGCCGTAGCGTCGCTCGAAGCCGGTCGCGATGGCCAACGACGTGAACGACGACGACAGGATCGCGAGGGCGAGCACGCCCGGAGTGACGATGTCGATCGGGCGCCCGGGGCCGAGGTCGACGATGCGGGTCGCCTCCGTTCCTGCCACCAGCAGCAGCAGGGGGATGACGAGCGCGAGCAGGAGCTGCTCACCGTTGCGCATCAGCAGGCGCGTCTCCATGACGGTCTGCGCGAGGACCATGCGGGGGACGGGGGCGGCACCGGGCCGAGGTTCGAAGTCGAGGCTCACGAGCGGAGCTCCCGTCCGGTCAGGTCGAGGAAGACGTCCTCGAGCGTACGGCGGCGTACGGCGATCGCGTCGAGCAGGACGCCCTGGGTCGCGAACCATGCCGTCACCCCCTGCAGCAGCGCAGGGTCGACCGTGCCCGAGACGAGGTAGACGCCTGGGCTCTGCTCGACGACCTGCGACCCGGCGGGGAGCGCCGTCACGAGCCCGGCGGTGTCGATCCCCGCCGGCGCGCTCAGGCGGATCGTGTTCTCGGCACCCTCGCTGGTGAGGTGCTTCGGGGAGCCGGAGGCGATGAGACGGCCGTGGTCGATCACGTGGACCCAGTCGGCGAGTCGCTCTGCCTCGTCCATGAAGTGGGTGGTGAGCACCACGGTCACGCCGCTGGCGCGGAGCTCGTCGACCAGCTCCCACGTCGAGCGCCGGGCCTGAGGATCCAGGCCGGCGGTGGGCTCGTCGAGGAACACCAGCTCGGGGCGTCCCACCAGCGCGGTCGCCAGGGCGAGGCGCTGCTGCTGGCCTCCGGACAGGCGTCGGTACGGGGTGCGGCCGACGCCCCCCAGGCCCAGGCGCTCGATCAGAGAGTCGACGTCGAGCGGGTCGGCGTACAGGCGGGAGACGTAGCGGAGCATCTCGTGGGGGTACGCCGCCGACCAGGCGCCCCCGCTCTGGAGCATCACGCCGACCCTCGGACGCAGACGTGCGGCGTCACGGACCGGGTCGAGGCCGAGGACGCGGACCGTACCGGCCTGGGGGCGCCGATAGCCTTCGCAAGTCTCGACCGTCGTGGTCTTGCCGGCTCCGTTGGGACCGAGGACGGCCGTGACCGTGCCGGTCTCGACGGTGAGGCTCAGGCCGTCGACAGCCGTCGTGTCGCCGTAGCGCATGACGAGGCCGGCCACCTCCACGGCGAGGGAATTCACTGGCCCAGTCTAAAGTTCTCGTGTTCGATAGGGGCTGCTGGGGCTGCCGCCGGGGCGTCCCCGGAGAAAGGGCCCTGTGTTCAGCAGGATGGGACGGTACGTCGTCCGGCACCCGTGGCAGGTGATCCTCGCGTGGATCGTGCTTGCGGTCGCGGTGGTGGCGCTTGCGCCGCCGTTGCAGTCGACCTCGGAGGAGGCGGACTTCCTGCCTCGTGAGTACGAGTCGATCAAGGCGCTGGAGGCGCAGGCCGACGCGTTCCCCGAGCTGGCCGACACCGAGCCCGCGGCGATCGTGGTCGTGGACCGCGCCGACGGCAAGCCCCTCACGGCCGAGGACTCGGCAGCGGTCGGGGCCCTCGCCGACGACCTGAGCGCCGCGGACATCGAGCACCTCGCAGACATCCGGGCGAACCCGCCGTCGGAGAACGGCCTCGTCCAGACGATCACCGCGGGACTCACCGAGGGCACCGACCCGTTCGACACCACGCTGACCGACAGCGCCCGGGACCTGCGCGAGCAGGTCGATGGGGCCGTCGAGGACACCGACCTGCGTGTCGGGGTCACCGGCTCGATCGCCCAGAACCTCGACGCCGAGGAGTCGGCAGGAAACGCCGAGGCCGCGGTCGGCATCGCGACGATCGGTCTCATCGTCGTCCTGCTCCTGGTGATCTTCCGCAGCCCGATTATCGCGCTGCTCCCGATCCTCGTGATCACGATCATCTCCCAGGTGGCGACGGGCCTGATCTCGATCGCCAACGAGGCCTTCGGGCTCCAGGCCGACTCGTCGATCACGGTGATCCTGATCGTCGTCCTGTTCGGCATCGGCACCGACTACATCCTTTTCCTGATGTTCCGCTATCGGGAGCGGCTGCGAGACGGGGAGGAGCCGAAGGCGGCGATGGTGCATGCGATCGAGCGCGCGGGCGAGGCCATCGCATCGGCCGGTGGAGCGGTCATCGTGGCGTTTCTCGCGTTGGTGCTCTCCTCCCTCAGCATCTTCCGCTCGATCGGCCCGGCGCTCGCGATCGCCGTCGCGGTCACGGTCATGGCCGCGCTCACCCTCATCCCGGCCGTCGTCTCGCTCCTGGGGACGAAGGTGTTCTGGCCCTCGAAGGCCTGGAAGACCGAGCCGAAGAATGCCCGGTTTGCGGCGATCGGCGACTCCCTTGGTCGACACCCGGGGAGGTTCGCGCTCGCCTCGGGTCTGCTGCTGGCGTCACTCGCGGTGTTCGCGTTCGGCTTCAAGCCGTCGTTCGACTTCTCCCAGCTGAGCCTGCCCGACGACGCGGAGTCGATGGTGGCGAGCGAACGCATGCTGGAGGGCTACCCGGCGGGCGCCACGGCCCCGCAGACGGTCATTCTGCGCAGTACGGACGGCGATCCGATCGTGCAGGCCGACCTGGCCCCGTTCGGAGCGGTGCTGGCAGGGGCCGACGGGGTCGCTCAGGTGGCGGACCCGGTCCCGAACGCCGACGGCTCGGCCGCGCTGTTCGTCGTGACGCTCGAGGACGACCCGATGTCGGACGCCGCGATGGAGCACGTCGAGGGGCCGATCCGTACGGCCGCTCACGACGCCGCGCCAGACGGCTCGGAGGCCCTCGTCGGCGGGACGACGTCGATCTTCGTCGACCTGCAGGACGCGATGAGCCGTGACTACTCCGTCGTCTTCCCGGTCGCCGCGCTGCTCATCATGGTGATCCTCGGGCTCCTGCTGCGGAGCCTCGTCGCGCCGCTCTATCTGATGGCGTCGGTCGGGTTGGGCTTCGGGGCGACGCTCGGTGCGACCGTGCTCGTGTTCCAGGTGGCCCGAGGCGAGGACGGCCTCATCTTCATGCTGCCGATCTACATCTATCTCTTCGTGGTGGCGCTGGGCACCGACTACAACATCCTGATGATCGCCCGCCTGCGAGAGGAGTCCCGCCAAGGCCGGGACCCGCACGCGGCCGCGGCCTGGGCCGTACGCCACGCGGGTCCGACGATCGCCGCGGCGGGCCTCATCCTGGCGGGATCCTTCGCCGCGCTCATGCTCGGAGGCAACCCGTTGCTGGTGTCGATGGGCTTCGCGATCTCGTTCGGGATCCTTGTCGCTGCGTTCGTGATGTCGATGTTCTTCACCCCGTCGCTGACGGCGCTGCTGGGCCACACCGCCTGGTGGCCCGGCCACGGCGACGAGGCGCGCGCCGGTGACGCCGATGAGTCGGTCGACGTCGGCTCCGACCGCCTGACCCGAGAGAGGTGACGCGATGCCGCTGCCCGTGATGCCGCCCGTGCGCCCGATGCTGGCGAAGTCGGTCAAGGGAGTGCCCGATCCCAGCAAGGTCCAGGGCGGGCTGTCGTACGAGCCGAAGTGGGACGGGTTCCGCTGCATCGTCTTCCGCGACGGCGACACGGTGGAGATGACGAGCCGCAACACGCGCGATCTGACGCGCTACTTCCCCGAGCTCGTCACCGCGTTCCGGGAGAACCTGCCCGAACGATGCGTCCTGGACGGCGAGATCATCGTGGCCGTCGACGGTCGGCTGGAGTTCGAGGTCCTCCAGGAGCGCATCCACCCGGCGGCCTCACGGATCGCTCTGCTCGCCGAGCAGACGCCCGCGTCGTACGTCGCCTTCGACCTGCTCGCCCTCGGTGACGACGACCTGACGGGGGAGCCGTTCGAGCTGCGCCGCGCCCGTCTCGTCGAGGCGCTGCAGGATTCGAGCGATCCGGTGCACACGACGCGGACCACGCTGGACCCCGCCGTCGCCGAGGAGTGGTTCGGGCAGTTCGAGGGGGCGGGGCTCGACGGTGTGGTGGCCAAGCCGTTGCGGGCGCCGTACGAGCAGAACGCCCGCACCATGCTCAAGGTCAAGCACGAGCGCACGGCGGACGCCGTCATCGCCGGCTACCGGCTCCACAAGACCTCGACGCCGGAGAAGCCCTTGCTCGGTTCGATGCTGCTCGGGCTCTACAACGACGAGGGCGTCCTCCAGCACGTCGGCGTGTGTGCGGCCTTCACCGCATCACGGCGGGCGGAGCTGGCGGCCGAGCTCGACCGCCTCGCGGTGCCGTTCTCGGAGCACCCGTGGGGGCGGTGGGCCGAGGCCGAGGCCCACGAGGCCGGGGACCGGCTGCCGGGAGCGCAGAGCCGGTGGAGCGCCGGCAAGGACCTGTCCTTCGTGCCCATCAAGCCCGTCCTGGTCGCCGAGGTGGCGTACGAGCACATGGAAGGGACGCGGTTCCGGCACACCGCCCGCTTCAAGCGGTGGCGGCCGGACCGCGACCCCGAGTCGTGCACGTACGAGCAGCTCGAGGAGGTCGTCTCGTACGACCTCGGTGACGTGCTGGGCTGAGCCGACCGATCAGCTGCTGGCGGGGTTGCCCTTGAGCGGGATGTCGCGCAGGGTCAGGTAGAGGATGAGCGCCACCACGGCGCTCGCCAGCAGCGAGAGGGGCACCAGCAACACGGCCGACAGCGACTCGACGCCCCCCAGCACCTGGGGAGAGGGTCCGCCGCCCATCAGCATGTCGGCGCCGAGGACGAGCAGCACGACGCCGATCGTCTGGACCGTGCCCAGCAGAGCACCCCACCGGTAGTAGCCGAAGGCGATCGCGGCGCCGCCGAGGAAGTAGCTGAGCCCGCTCAGCGACCACGACAGCCAGATCCCGAAGAAGTCGCCCGAGGAGTCGTAGAGGTGGGCGTCGAGAGTCACGGTCGGCAGGTCGAGAGCATCCAGGACCAGTGACTCCACCAGCATCCCGATCGCGCCAAGGAGGGCGAAGGTGATGCCCAGGCCGACGGCGGCCACGATCGTGCCTCGAAAGAGCGACCGACGTGTCGCGCCTCCCACGACGTGGAGCGTGAGGATCGAGGGGGGCATGATGAGGCCCATCACCCCGAGG
Source organism: Mumia sp. zg.B17 (assembly GCF_019550915.1). Taxonomy (GTDB): domain Bacteria; phylum Actinomycetota; class Actinomycetes; order Propionibacteriales; family Nocardioidaceae; genus Mumia. Next base: position 123,948 of record NZ_JAHWCI010000003.1, on the reverse strand, counting down.
AAGGCGGGCGCGGAGCCGAGGAACCCGTCGCCCGTGCTGGACTCGAGGTCGCCCCATCGGTCGATGACGTAGGCGACGGCCACGGTGATCGTCGCGACGGCGATCCAGAAGTAGGCACCGATCTGCCACGTGCCCAAGAAGAGCGTGTACGCGCTCGTGACGGTGCCGCGTTGCTCCTGCGCCTGGGCGGTGACGGGGGAGACGGTGGCGCTCATCGCGCGTCCTCCTTCATGGGATCGGGTTCCTGGCTGAGGTGGATGAAGAGGTCCTGGATGGACACCCGGGCGATCTCGATCCCGGCATCCCGGGCCAGCGCGATCTCGGCGGGCTCGAGGCTGCCTTCGAGCGTGAGCTGCGTGGTGCCGCCGAGGTTGCGCGTCGCCAGGACGCGGTGGTCGTCGGCGAGCTTGCTCACGGCACTGGACGGGCCCACGACACTCACCGCACGGTTCCGGAGGGCGTCGGCCGTCTCCGAGACCAGGGTGCGGCCACGGTGGAGCATGACCACGTCCTCGAACAGCCGCTCCACCTCCTCGATCAGGTGGCTCGACACGACGATCGTGCGGGGGTGGTCGGTGTAGTCGTCGAGCAGCGCGTCGTAGAACGCGTACCTGCTTGGCGCGTCCATGCCGAGGTAGGACTCGTCGAAGATCGTGAGCGGCGCCCGGCTGGCGAGCCCGACGATGCAGCCGAGGGCCGACTTCTTACCGCGCGACAGCTTGGCGGGTGTCGTACGGGGGTCGACGTCGAACTGGTCGAGCAGTGCGCGGGCGTAGTCACCGTCCCAGTGCGGGCGGAGCTCGTCGTAGTAGCCGAGCGTCTCGTTGATCGAGGTGTCCCCGAGGATGTCGCCGGACTCGCGGACGAGCTGGACGCCGGCCATGACGACGGCGTCCTCGAACGGATCAACGCCGTTGACCAGCACCGTCCCGGAGGTCGGTCGCCGCAGCGACGCCAGGAGTGACAGCGCCGTCGACTTGCCGGCGCCGTTGCGCCCGAGGAGCCCGGTGATCGTGCCGGGCCGGACGGTGAAGCTGACGTGGTCGAGGGCGGCCTCGTCGGTGCGGCGGCCGTACCTGACGGTGACGTCGGTCAGCTCGGCTCCGTACGGGGTGGTCATCGTGTCTCACCTTCTGCGACGCGAGGGGCGGGGAGGGTCTCCGGGTGCTCGTCGAGATAGGCGATGAGCTCCGAGCGCGGGATGCCGAGCAGGTCGGCCTGCTCGACGGCGGGTCGGAACACCCGCTCGAGGTAGGTGTCGCGGCGCTCCTTGACGAGCCGGTCGTGCGCGCCGACCGCCACGAACATCCCGAGACCGCGACGCTTCTCGATCAGGCCCTCGTCGACGAGGATCGCGAACGCCTTGGCCGCCGTCGCCGGGTTGATGCGGAAGGTCGTCGCGTACTGGGTCGTGGACATCACCTGTGACTCCTCAGGCAGGTCGCCGCTCACGATCTGTGCGCGGATCTGGTCGGCGATCTGGATGTAGATCGGCTCCGGTCCGTCGAACACGCTCCGCTCACCTCCCGTGGTTCATTACTGGACTAATGAACCACACAACCTCACAGGAAGGCAAGGCCTGGTGCTCAGTCGTGGTCGCCGGGCGGGGCCATCTCCGCGGCGACGCCGACGAGGCGTACGGCTCGGGTCCGGTCGGTGCGTTCGAGCAGCGAGGCGGCCGCGTCCGCGATCACTGCGGCATCGGACGTCGGCCCGGCGAGCGTGGTGCTGCGCGTCCGGGTCTCGAACGGGACGTAGCGAATCTTGAGGCGGACCCGGACCGCCGGTCGCCCGTCCTCGACCACGTCGCGCGCTGCGAGGGCAGCGAGCCTGCGGACCTCCGCCTCGACCTCGTCCGGATCACGCAGATCGGTCTGGAACGTGACCTCGTGACCGTGCGACCGCGGCACCCACGGCGTCGGGTCGACGGGCGAGGTGTCGACGCCACGGGCGAGGCGGCGGTACCACGGTCCCATCGTCGGACCCAACGCGGCAGCGAGGACATCCTCGTCGGCGTCCCCGACCTCGCGGACCGTGCTCAGACCGAGTGCGGCGAGCTTGGCCGCCGTCTTGCCGCCGATGCCCCAGACGCCGTCGGCCGGACGCTCACCCATGACCGCCCACCAGGTGTCACGAGTGAGCACAAAGGTGCCGCGGGGCTTGCCGAAGGCGGTCGCGTTCTTGGCGCGGATCTTGTTGTCGCCGATGCCGACCGAGCAGTGGAGGCTGGTCCGGTCGAGGACTCGCGACTGGACCTGGCGGGCGAACGCCACCGCCCCGTCCGCGTCTTGGACGGCGTCCGGCACCGCAACGAACGCCTCGTCCCAGCCCAAGATCTCCACGGCCGTCCCGACACTGCGGAGGGCGTCCATCACCTCCGCCGACGCCGCGTCGTACGCGGGCTTGTCGACGGGGAGGAACACGGCGTCGGGGCACTTCTTGGCGGCAGTCCGCAGCGGCATGCCGGAGCGGACGCCGTACTCGCGCGCCTCGTACGACGCCGTCGACACCACGCCGCGCTCGCTGGGGTCGCCTCGTCCCCCGACGACGACAGGCTTGCCGGCGAGCTCGGGTCGGCGCAGCACCTCGACCGCAGCGATGAACTGGTCGAGATCGACGTGCAGCACCCACATCGGTCAGCCTCCGGCCGCGTCCTCGTCGGCGTCGGTCCAGTTGGCGGCGTTCTTGCGGCTCGGCTGCACGCGAGGCGGCTCGCCCGGCATCTTGGGGTAGTCGGGTGGGTACGGCATGTCGCCGAGGCCCTGCTCCTTGTCTCGGGCGTAGAGGTCGAGGAGCGGCTCGAGCGAGCACGCGGTGTCGTCGATCGGCGCGTGGAGGTCGCCGAGCTCGGCGAAGCGCTGCGGCACGGTGTGGAGGTTGAAGGCGCGCGGGTCGTCGACGGTCGCCAGCTCGTCCCAGGTCACCGGCGTGGAGACCGGGGCACCTGGCTTCGGACGGAGGCTGTAGGCGCTGGCGATCGTCCGGTCGCGGGCGTTCTGGTTGTAGTCGACGAAGATGCGCTCGCCTCGCTCCTCCTTCCACCACTTGGTCGTCACACCCTCGTGGCGCCGCTCGAGCTCACGCCCGAACGCGATGGCCGCGTGGCGGACGTCGGTGAACGACCAGCGCGGCTCGATGCGGACGTAGACGTGCACGCCGCGGTTGCCGCTGGTCTTGGGGAAGCCGACCATGCCCAGGTCGTCCAGCAGCGCACGCGCATCACCAGCCACGCGTACGGCGTCGGCGAAGTCGGTGCCCGGCTGCGGGTCGAGGTCGATGCGCAGCTCGTCGGGGTGCTCGGTGTCGTCGCGACGCACTGGCCAGGGGTGGAAGGTCAGCGTGCCCATCTGGGCAGCCCACGCGACCGTCGCCAGCTCGGTCGGGCAGACCTCGTCGGCCTCGCGGCCGGACGGGAACTCGATGCGTGCGGTCTCGACGTACGGGGGAGCGCCCTTGGGGATGCGCTTCTGGTAGAACGCGTCGCCGCGGTTGTCGGCACGCGTCGACAGCGTCATGCCCTCGCGCACTCCCTTGGGCCAGCGCTCAAGAGTCGTGGGGCGGTTGCGCAGCGCCCGCATGATGCCGTCACCGACCGACACGTAGTAGGCGACGACGTCGAGCTTGGTCACCTCGGCCGACCACGGCGTCGCCTCATAGATGACGCGGTCAGGGCTGGTCACGCGGACCGCGCGTCCGTCGGCCTCGATCTCGGCTGCATCGCTTGCCATGAGGTCAACCTAGGGGGTCTCGGGGACAGTCCGCCGAGGTCACGACTGCCGGACGTGCGTCAACTCATCGGCGGTAACCGAGGAGTCGTCATCCCTAGATCGCCTGGGCCAGGACTTCGGCAAGCTCGCGGAGCTGTTCCGGTCTGGCTGCGTGCGCTGGATTGACCTCGCACACGGTCGTGGCTCGCAGGTTGGGTGTGAGCCGGCACAGGGCGTGTGTCAGCCCGCTGAGCTCGGACAGCTGGAGCGCTGGCACCAGCCGAGTCTCGTGGGCGATGGGGAAGGTGGCGAAGTCGAGGACATCCACGTCGATGTGGAGGAGGACTCGGTCGAAGCGCTTCGCCCAGGCGACCAGCGACAGGATCACCTCCTCCGGACGTCGGACGACGTCGTCACGGTCGTGGCAGGTGAGGCGTAGCCGACTGACGGTGTCGCGTTCGCCGTCGGTCAACCGATCGACTCCGACCAGGCGAACCTGGTGGGGCTGAAGCATCGGGCGGTGGCTGCCGAGTCCGGCCAGCTCGGGCCGGGACCCCGGGAGGTCGAGCAGGTGTGCAAGGCCCATCCAGTCCAGGACGCCGTCGCCCGTGGCTGGAGTGTTCAGGTCACCGTCCAGGTCGATGTACACCAAGCCGGTCGTGCCGGGCAGTGCCAGCGAGCCGGCCACGGTGCCGAGCTCAACGGTGCAGTCCCCGCCGAGGACGAGGACGTTCTCGCCGCGTTCGAGTGCTGGCGAGACGACGGCAGCCACCGCTCGTGCCACGCGGGCGACGACGTCCACATTGGCGGCGTCGGGGTGTTCGGAGTCGGCGCGCCAGGGTTCGTGGACGACGTCACCGAGGTCGTTGACCAGGCGTCCGGCTCGGGCCAGGACGTCGAGCAGGCCGGCCTCGCGCAGGGCGTGCGGAGCGGCTTCTTGGCCTGGCCCGTAGGCGCCGGCGCTGGTGGCTGCGCCGATCACGGCGACGGGCCGGGTCCGAGGCCCCGCTGCATCGTTGAGCTCAGGGTCGGTCAGGTGGCTGGCTGTCATGGTTCCCCCCCGTGTCATGAATCCCCTGAGGTCATGAGGTCGTCTGTTGCCGCTGGTCTGCTGGACATGTGGTCGAGGTCGAGGGCACGGATGCGTCGCGTCATCATCGGCAGCGCCGAGATGGCCAACCCTGTGGCGCCGACCAGGACCCCGGCCCGGGTGCCCAGTGTCTCGCCGATCAGCCCGGCCAGGGCGGCGCCGATCGGGATCGACCCGTACATGACCTGGGTGTAGGCGCCGGCGGAGCGAGAGAGCTGGCCCTCGGGGATGACGAGCTGACGCATCGTGAGCGAGTAGACGTTCGCGTTGCCGAGTCCGACCGCTGAGATGAGCATCACGAGGGCCAGGTAGGAAGCCAGTGCGCCGCCGGTCAGGCTCCAGACGCCGGCCAGGAGCGGGATGAAGCAGCTCAGCACCAGCGAGGCCGCGAACGCTCGCCCGAATCCGAGCCGCTCCGCCAGTCTCAATGCTGTCAGGGTGCCGAGCAGGCCACCGAGACCAGCTGCCGTCAACGCCGCGCCGAACGCGCTCTCGGTCACGTCCTGTTCCTTGATGGCCCACAGGACGAGGTTGAGCAAGAAGATCTCTTCGGCGAGGTTGTAGAGAGCTGCGTGCACGGTCAGTGCGCGCAGGTGTACGTCCCGGAGGAGGATTCGCAGGCCCGTACTTACCGGCACCTTCTCAGAGGATTTCTCCGTTGCTGAGCGGGGCTGCGTCGAGTGTTGAGCCATGGGTCGTGCTGCGGCGAGGCCGAGCATCGAGGCGAGATAGCTCAGGGCATCGACGACGAGGGCAGCGGCTGGTCCGACGGCCGCGACGAGCGCGCCCGCCAGCCCGGGGCCGATGACCTCGTCAACCGTCGAGGTGCCCTGCACCGCTCTGTTGGCTGCCGCAAGATCCGCCCTGGGCACCAGCGAGGGCACGTACGCGAAAGCAGACAGCCCGAACACCATCGCCGCTGTTCCGGACACGAACGCGAGCACGGCCAGGAGGGGTACGGAGAGCCAACCTCCCCACGCTGCGATGGGCACGAGGCCTACCGCTATGGCCTGCACCAGGTTGGCCGGGATCATCGTGCGGCGGCCCTGTCGCCCCTCGAGCCAGTGACCTGCCATCAGCGAGAACAACAGGTAGGGCAACATCGCGGCACTCGTCACGGCCCCGACCTCTCCCGGCGAACCGTCGAGGGTCAAGGCCGTGACCAGTGGCAGAGCGAACGCAGAGATCTGGCTCCCCAGACTCGAGCACCCCTGCCCCGCCCAGTACCAGGCAAAGGCACGGTTGCGCCGGATCAGCTCGACGCTCGGATCCACGCCACGCACCCACTCTCATGGTCAAACTGCTTATCACCCGTGAAGTGTTGCGTAGCGTAGCCTCATGCGCAGAAGGCGCGCCATCCATGAGGAGGTCGAGATGACTGAACGGTTCGCGCACGTGTCGGGTTCATCCGCCCTCGATGCGTTGAACACCGTCGACTGGCGGCTCGACCCGGAGCGCTCGTCCGAGCAGCTCACAGGGATCGGCGAAGTCCTCGACTGGTGCGTCGAGGCCGGGATGCTCGGTCCCGACGAGGTCGCCACGCTGCGTGGTGACGCACGCGACCACCCCCGGCTCGCCGCCGAGGCGGTATCAGCGTTCCGCGCGGCCCGCGACAGCGCCTACGGCGCCATGGTCGAGCACGACGAGAACGCGATCGCGGACTTCCAGACCCACCAACGTGAAGCGTTCTCACGGGCCTGCCCTCACCCGGCAGACGGTGGTCGGTGGACCTGGCTCGACGATGCCCTCACGCTCAGGACCCCCACGCACAGGCTCGTGCGGGCCCTCACCGACCTCGCGCAGAGCGATGACGTCCTCCGCCTTCACCGCTGTGAGGACGACGTATGCGGATGGGTGTTCCTCGACACCAGTCCGCGACGCAACCGCCGCTGGTGCGCTGCCAATGACTGCGGAGACCGCAACCGGGCCCGCGCCTACTACAAGAGGAAGTCCGCTCAGCGAGATTGACAGCGCCCAGCCGCGCACTGCGGCGCCGGATGTCGATCCAGCGAGGCGACCAAAGTCAGCGGCGAGCTGACCCTCCTGGTGGTTAGCCTGCCGATCTGAGAACCGAGGTTGGGGGAGACCAGTGGATCCAGATGAGGCTGGCGCCCGTCGTACGGCGGTCGCTCTCTTTCCGCGTCACGTGCCCGACGGCGGCACCGTCGCGACCCGAGGACGCTCCGTGCAGACCACGGCAGGCGACGTCCAGAACTTCTCGACCACGGTCACGACGAAGCACGCGCAGGCACGCTCGGGCGTCGTCGGGGTCATCGCTCAGGCGATGAAGGGCGCCCCGGACGAGGTCGTTCGCAACGCATCCGACGTCGCCCGTACGGTGCTGTCCGGCGGTGGCACGATCGCGTGGTTCGGTGGCCGCATCGAGGAGTTCGACGGAGTCGTCGCCTCGCTCAACGCACAGCTCCTCCGTGAGCCCCGTGAAAAGCGGGCCGAGACCAAGGCCACGCTGCAGCCTCGATACGCCTCCGCCCTGGAGAGCCTGGAGAGAGATGGCCGCACCGTACGGACGCGGCTCGAGAAGCCGTTGGACCGGAGCACCGTCACCGCGTTGTATGCCGCCGGCGCGCTCCCGTCGTACGTCGGCAACGTCTTCCCGAAGATCGACTTCAGCAAGGTCAAACTCGAGGCTCTGCCCTATGACCTTGCAGGGATGAGCGACCAGGCGCTGGCTGACCACCTGCTCAAGAATCCCGAGCTCGCCTACCTGCTGCCGGTGGTGCCGGTGGCGGCGAAGAAGATCATCGGCAAGGAGCTCGCCGAACGCGCCCGCACCTTCGATCCGAAGTCCTCGATGGACGACGAGGCCGGACGGCCTGCGTACCGGGAACTGGCGACACTCTTCGAGACACTTGGCACCGACGATGTCGTTGCGACCACGTTCCTGACGACCCTCGGTCCGCGGGATTTCCTCCAGCTGAGTGGCCGGGTCGCTCTGGTGGCCGGTGCGGACCCTGACCAGGAGACGTTCTCGAAGGAGAACGCGAGGTTAATCGAGCGGTTCCAAGATGCCCTCGCAGGGACGCTCGCAGCGGGAACACAACGGCCTGAGGCTCCCTACCCTGGAGCCCGCGTCGTCGACCAGAGCGACCACTACGTGTCGGGGGCGTGGATCGGCGAGCTCACGCGTCAGGGACGCATCCGCACGCCCGTGTTCGAGCCCGACGGCACCGCCAGCGGCGAGGTCTACGGCTACCAGCTGCTCGGACCGCTTCTCGACCATCCGAACAGCAACGCTGCCTTCCTGAACTGGGTGGGCGGTGACATGATCCGGTTCGAGCGCGACCACGCCGCGGACCACTCCGGCACCCTCCCGTGGCAGCGCACCTCGGTGACGCAGGCTGACTACAGGCTCGATTACCGCTCCGGCAGCGAGGACTCGGTTCCGATCGGCAACGATCCTGTCGGTGGACTTATGAAGGCGTTGTCGACGAACGCTGACGCCGCCCGGGATTTCTTCACGGGCGAACGCTCTGACGGGCGCCTGACGCGGGTGGACTACCTCCTCACCGACCGTCACTGGGCGGGAGATGGCGTCCACGACCCAGGAGGCCTTAACCCCGAGCACACCCGTGACCCGAATCCGTCCGGCATCGGTTACTTGGGCGACGCGCTGAAGGCTGCGACCCTCAATGATCCAGACCAGCGTTCGGTCCAGATCGTCGAGTCCATCGTCGCGGAGACTTACAGCGAGTTCGCGGGCGAAGAGAAGAAGAGCTTCTCCGGGAAGGACTTCATCGATCCGGCGCTACGGGAGGATCTTTCGCGCATCGCGGGGCGATATATGCCGTCCCTCTTCGTATCGTTCAGAGGCGACGAAGTCGCGTTCGTTGACACGTCGGATGGCAGGGCTTTCGATGATGCGCGTATCCCCGAGGAGCAGGCGCGGATGTTTCTCGCGGAGCTGGGGAAGGATCCGACAGCGCGAGAGCACCTGGTGGTGTCCTCCAACGCGTACCTGGTCGCCCAGGTCAATCAGGATCTGCACGGCGTTACCGTTCCTCGCGATGTCGGGGATCGGATCAAGGAGACCATCGACGTGTCGACCGACGTGCGCTCGTCGCTGGACTACGGCGGCGGGAGGGCAGCCGCAGAGGAGACGCGGGCCTCCGACGCCGAGCACAACAAGAAGGTCGACACGGCATTCGGTCTGGTCAAGGGCCTCCTGGGGCAGGCCTCTGGCAAGGTGCCCGTCGCCGGGGCGGTCTTCGATCAGATCATGACCGAGGTCAGCAAAGGGCTCCAACAAGAGAGCAATGGCGCGGTGAATCAGCAGGTAAGCGAGATCTTCCGAGGCGGCGCCGACGCTCAAGAGAGGCTGATCCGGGGCGTGATCTGGCAACACATCCCGCCAGGTGAAGGGCCGGCTGGCGTCCCGCCCGGCGCCGACATCACGACGCTCACTGCAGAGCAGCAGGAGGCCTACTCGCGCTGGCTCGCCGACAAGAAGGAACCCTGGGCGGTGGCGCTCACCAACGGTGGGGTGGACGCGAAAGATGCTTACGAGAACGGGCACGACGTGGTGAAGAAGTACTTGGAGCCGGAGTCGACCCCATGAGAGCGAGGAATGAGCGCTGATGGTTACCTATGGATTCGACTCTCCTGACGAGACCTATCAGGCGGGCCGGCAGATCACGGGCACCGCGTCCGACGCACGGGCTGCTGGAGCGCGCCTGCTGAGCGCGCTCGACGCCGCAGTCGGGACCGGTGACGCGGTGGTCGACGCGGCGATCAAGGACCTCCGGACCGATCTCGTCACCCCGGTGAACCGCATGAGCCACGACGTCGAACGCCTCGGCGCCAACACCAGCAAGGGCGCGACGACGGGCGTGACGACCTCGAACGAGACGACGGCTGCCCAGAAAACCTCGGCAGGGTTGAACCGCGAGGTCAACACGAGCGGAGGACGGCCGATAATGGGTCGGTGAGCGACGACGACGGTGGCCGGGGCGCGATCACGCTCGTGCCCGAGCCCGGGCACCCCGACTCGTTCACCCTCCGCGTCGGTGGAGCGGCCCAGTCGCACGTCGATCTGGGCGACCCGACACGGCTGGTCTTCGAGTACGTCCAGCGCATCGCCGACACGTTGGACCTCCTGCGCCCTCCGCCAGAACGCCTGACGATCATCCACGTCGGCGGCGCCGGCTTGACGCTTCCCCGGTACGTCGCCGCGACCCGCCCGCAGTCGGCGCAGGTCGTGCTGGAGCCGGACACCGCCCTGATCGCGTACGTCCGTGAGCGTCTGCCACTGCCGCCTCGCAGCGGGATCAAGGTCCGTCCGGTCGACGGACGGAGCGGGCTCGCGGCGCTGCGGGACGCGTACGCGGACGTCGTCGTCCTGGATGCCTTCGCCGGGCCCGTGGTGCCGGCCGAGCTCACGACGGTGGAGGCTTTCGCGGAGGTGTCCCGGACGCTGCGGCCCGGGGGAGTGCTGCTCGGCAACCTCGCCGACCAGGTGCCTTTCGCCTATCTGCGGCGAGTGGTGGCCGCGGCGCGCAGCACGTTCCCGGAGGTCGTCGTTAGCGCCGAGCCCGCCACGCTCCGGGGACGGAGGCACGGCAACCTGCTGCTCGTCGCCGGCCGCGATGCCCTGCCCCTCGGCGAGCTGCGACGCCGCGCGGCCTCCTCGCCGTTCCCGTACCGGATCCTGGGCGGTGCAGACCTGAGCAGCGCCCTCGGCGGCGGGGAGCCGTTCACCGACGACGACTCCTCACCCTCGCCCGGTCCGCCCGGAGGAGCGACGTTCTTCGAGTGAGGAGGGGTGACCGACGTCACTAAGGACATCCTTCGTTGAACGCGCTTCGGTAATAAGGGCACACTGGTGTTGTGAAAAACGTGCGGGTCACTTCTGACGAGTCTTCGACTCGTCAGCGCGTGGTGCGCACCATCATGCACGAGGGCTCGTCCACAGCCGTCCAGCTCGCCGAGCGGCTCGACCTGACCCCGGCCGCGGTACGCCGCCATCTCGACGCCCTTCACGAGGAGGGGCTCGTCGAGATCGCCGCAGTCCGTGACCGCGGGCAGCGTCGTGGACGCGGCCGTCCGGCGAAGGCGTTCGCCCTCACCGACGAGGGTCGCGAGGCGTTCGAGCAGGACTACGACGACCTGGCACTGAGCGCGCTGCGCTTCCTTGCCGAGACCGTCGGCGAGGACGCCGTCGTGGCGTTCGCGCGACGTCGCGGCGAGGAGCTCGAGCGTCGCCTCCTGCCACTCATCGAAGACACTGCGCCGGCGCAGCGCCCCGAGGTGCTTGCCGACGCCCTTGCCGAGGACGGGTTCGCCGCCAGCGTGCGGCGAGCCCCCGGAGGCACCCAGGTCTGCCAGCACCACTGTCCGGTCGCTCACGTCGCGGCCGAGTTTCCCGAGCTCTGCGAAGCGGAAACAGAAGCGTTCGCGCGGATGTTGGGACACCACGTGCAACGCCTTGCCACCATCGCCCACGGCGACGGCGTGTGCACCACCTACATCCCTGACACCCCGGCCGACGTCACGACGACAACAGCCCTCACGACCGACGAGAGGACCACCCGATGACCACCACACCGGACACCGGCGTCAGCGGCTCTGCGCCCAACGCCATCGAGCAGGCCAACCCCGAGCTCGAGGGCCTGGGCCGCTACGACTTCGGCTGGGCCGACCCGGACATCGCGGGTGCCACCGCCAAGCGTGGGCTCAACGAGGACGTCGTCCGCGACATCTCGTCCCGCAAGGACGAGCCCCAGTGGATGCTCGACCTGCGGATGAAGGGCCTCAAGCTCTTCGGCCGCAAGCCCATGCCCACGTGGGGGGCGGACCTGTCGGACATCGACTTCGACAACATCAAATACTTCGTCCGCTCCACCGAGAAGCAGGCGACCTCGTGGGAGGAGCTCCCCGAGGACATCAAGAACACGTACGACCGGCTCGGCATCCCCGAGGCCGAGAAGCAGCGTCTCGTTGCCGGCGTCGCCGCGCAGTACGAGTCCGAGGTCGTCTACCACCAGATCCGTGAGGACCTGGAGGAGCAGGGCGTCATCTTCCTCGACACCGACACGGCGCTCAAGGAGCACCCGGAGCTGTTCCAGGAGTACTTCGCCACCGTGATCCCGGTCGGCGACAACAAGTTCTCCGCGCTCAACTCGGCCGTCTGGTCCGGCGGGTCGTTCATCTACGTGCCCAAGGGCGTCCACGTCGACATCCCGCTGCAGGCCTACTTCCGGATCAACACCGAGAACATGGGCCAGTTCGAGCGGACGCTGATCATCGTCGACGAGGGCGCGCACGTCCACTACGTCGAGGGCTGCACGGCGCCGATCTACAAGACCGACTCGCTGCACTCCGCGGTCGTCGAGATCATCGTCAAGAAGGGCGGCAGCTGCCGCTACACGACGATCCAGAACTGGTCCAACAACGTCTACAACCTGGTCACCAAGCGCGCCATCTGCGAAGAGGGCGCGACCATGGAGTGGGTCGACGGCAACATCGGCTCCAAGGTGACCATGAAGTACCCCGCCATCTACCTGATGGGCGAGCACGCCCGTGGCGAGACGCTGTCCCTGGCGTTCGCGGGCGAGGGCCAGCACCAGGACTCCGGCGCCAAGATGGTCCACGCCGCGCCGCACACCTCGAGCTCGATCATCTCGAAGTCGGTGGCGCGTGGCGGCGGCCGCGCGTCGTACCGAGGCCTGCTCCAGGTCCAGGAGGGTGCCGAGCACTCCGCGTCCACGGTCAAGTGCGATGCGCTGCTCGTCGACGACATCAGCCGCTCCGACACCTACCCGTACGTCGACGTCCGTGAGGACGACGTGTCGCTGGGCCACGAGGCCACCGTCTCGAAGGTCAGCGACGACCAGCTCTTCTACCTGATGAGCCGCGGGATGGAGGAGGACGAGGCGATGGCGATGATCGTGCGTGGCTTCGTCGAGCCCATCGCGCGCGAGCTCCCCATGGAGTACGCGCTCGAGCTCAACCGTCTGATCGAACTGCAAATGGAAGGTGCCGTCGGGTGACCGCCCCCACAACTACGACAACCCGTCCCGCAGGGCCGCTGGCCGGCCCGGTCGAGACCCAGGTCATCAGCCACCTGCACCCGGAGGGGTCGTTCGACCCCGCCGACCACGAGGTGCCCAAGGGGCTGGAGGAGATCTGGCGCTTCACCCCGCTGAAGCGCCTGCGCGACCTGCACAAGGACGCCCCTCTCGACGGTCACGACTACGAGGTCGAGATCGACGCCGCGCCCGAGGTCCGTGCCGAGTCGGTCCTCGTCGAGGACTCGACCGTGCGCGGCACCTCGACGTACGTCCCCGTCGACCGGATCTCCGCCCGAGCTTGGGAGGCGTCTGACCGTGTCTTCACGGTGACGGTCCCCGCGGAGACCGTGGCCTCGAAGCCCACCTGGGTGACGTTCCGTGGCACGGGCTCGGAGAAGGCCGGCGCCGGCCACGTCGTCATCACGGCCGAGCCGTTCTCCCGGGCCACCGTGGTGATCGACTACGTCGGCTCGGCCACCTGGGCCGAGAACGTCGAGATCGTCCTCGGCGACGGTGCGCAGCTGACGGTCGTCGCGGTCCAGGACTGGGACGACGACGCCGTCCACGTGTCGCACCACCACGCGCACGTCGGCCGCGACGCGAACCTCAAGCACGTGCTCGTCAGCTTCGGCGGCGACCTCGTCCGGATCAACGCGTCGGTGGAGTATGCCGGCACCGGCGGCAACGTCGACATGCTCGGCCTCTACTTCGCCGACGCCGGCCAGCACCTCGAGCACCGTCTCTTCGTCGACCACAACCAGCCCAAGGGCCGCAGCAAGGTCGAGTACAAGGGCGCACTGCAGGGCAAGGACGCCCACACCGTGTGGATCGGCGACGTGCTGATCCGCAAGGAGGGTGTCGGCATCAACACGTACGAGAGCAACGACAACCTCGTCCTGACCGACGGGGCGCGTGCCGACTCGGTGCCCAACCTCGAGATCGAGACCGGCGAGATCGAGGGCGCGGGCCACGCGTCGACGACCGGCCGCTTCGACGACCTGCACCTCTTCTACCTGCAGAGCCGCGGCATCCCCGAGGTCGAGGCGCGCCGGCTGGTCGTGCACGGCTTCTTCAACGACGTGATCCGCCGTACGGGGGTGCCCGAGATCCAGGAGCGCCTCCTGCAGACGGTCGAGACCGAGCTCGCCAAGCACGTCGGTGTCGCCGACGTGGTCGCCGGGGCGTGAGCCGATGAGCGGCTTCACGCACGCGGCGGAGCTCGCCGACGTCCCTGACGGGGGAGTGCTGGCGGTCGAGGTCGAGGGCCTCGACCTCGCTCTCGTCCGTTGCGGTGACGAGGTGTTCGCCGTCCGTGACGAGTGCTCGCACGCCGCGGTGCCGCTGTCGGAGGGGGAGGTGGAGGACTGCACGCTCGAGTGCTGGCTCCACGGCTCGCGCTTCGACGCACGCACCGGCGAGGTGCTCAACCTGCCCGCGACCGAACCCGTGCCGGTCTATCCCTGCAAGGTCACCGAGGACTCGACCGTCCTCGTCGACGTGACCAGCCCCAGCATCTGATCCTCACAAGAAACGACGGAGTCACCACACATGTCCACTCTCGAGATCCGCGACCTCCACGTCTCGGTGGCCACCGAGGACGGCGCCAAGGAGATCCTCAAGGGCGTCAACCTGACCGTGAAGTCGGGCGAGACGCACGCCATCATGGGCCCCAACGGCTCGGGCAAGTCGACCCTCGCGTACTCGATCGCCGGCCACCCCAAGTACGAGATCACCTCCGGCTCGGTGACCCTCGACGGCGTCGACGTCCTCGACATGACCGTCGACGAGCGCGCGCGTGCGGGCCTCTTCCTCGCGATGCAGTACCCCGTCGAGATCCCGGGCGTCTCGGTCGCGAACTTCCTCCGCGCCGCCAAGACCGCCATCGACGGTGAGGCTCCGCCGCTGCGCACGTGGATCAAGGACGTCAACGGCGCTCTCGAGCGGATGACGCTCGACAAGACCTTCTCCCAGCGCTCGGTCAACGAGGGCTTCTCCGGCGGCGAGAAGAAGCGCCACGAGATCGCCCAGCTCGAGCTGCTCAACCCGAAGTTCGCGATCCTCGACGAGACCGACTCCGGCCTCGACATCGACGCTCTGCGCATCGTCTCCGACGGCGTCAACCGCTTCTCGGAGCAGGGTGACCGCGGCGTCCTGCTGATCACGCACTACACACGCATCCTGCGTTACATCAAGCCGGACTACGTGCACGTGTTCGTCAACGGCAAGGTTGCCGAGGTCGGCGGCGCCGACCTCGCCGAGGAGCTCGAGGCCAACGGCTACGACAAGTACACCAAGGCCGCCGTCTGATGAGCGTCCCCGGCGGATACGACGTCGAGAAGGTTCGGGAAGACTTCCCGATCCTCGGTCGGACCATGGCCGGGGACCGCCCGCTCGTCTACCTCGACAGCGCGAACACGTCGCAGAAGCCGACGCAGGTCGTCGACGCGATCACGGAGCACTACCTCCGCCATAACGCCAACGTCGCGCGTGCGATGCACCAGCTGGGCGCGGAGGCGAGCGAGGCGTTCGAGGACGCGCGGACGACGATCGCGAGCTTCGTCAACGCCCCCTCTCGCGAGGAGGTCGTCTTCACCAAGAACGCGTCCGAGGCGCTGAACCTCGTGGCCAACGCGTACCGCAACGCCGAGGGTGACCTCGCGCTGCGGCCCGGTGACGAGATCGTGATCACCGAGCTCGAGCACCACTCCAACATCGTCCCGTGGCAGCTGCTGGCGCAGCGGACGGGCGCGACGCTGCGGTGGTTCGGGCTGACCGACGAGGGGCGCCTCGACCTGTCGACGCTCGATGAGCTGATCAACGAGCGGACGCGGATCGTGTCCGTGTCGTGGGTGTCCAACATGCTGGGCACCGTCAGCCCGCTCGACGTCATCATCGCCCGGGCGCACGCCGTCGGTGCCGTCGTCGTGGTCGACGCGTCGCAGGCCGTCCCGCAGATGCCCGTCGACCTGACCGCGCTCGGTGCCGACTTCGTCGCCTTCACCGGCCACAAGATGGTCGGTCCGACCGGCATCGGCGTGCTCTGGGGCCGCATGCCGCTTCTCGAGGAGCTCCCGCCGTTCCTCGGTGGTGGCGAGATGATCGAGACGGTGACGATGGAGCGTTCGACGTACGCGCGGCCGCCCGCGAAGTTCGAGGCCGGCACGCCGCCGATCGTCCAGGCGGTCGGGCTCGGCGCCGCGGCCGACTACCTGAGCGCGCTCGGCATGGAGAACGTCGCCGCGCACGAGCGCGAGATCACCGCGTATGCGTTGAAGCGGCTCGGCGAGATCGACGGCCTCACCATCGTGGGGCCGACCGAGGCCGTGGAGCGCGGGGGAGCGGTGAGCTTCGTGGTCGACGGGGTGCACCCGCACGACGTGTCGCAGCTGCTCGACTCGTACGGCATCGCCGTACGCGCGGGTCACCACTGCGCCAAGCCGGCCCACCGGCGCTTCGGTGTGCAGTCGACGACCCGCGCGTCGTTCTACCTCTACACGACCCAGGCCGAGATCGATGCCCTGGTCGAGGGAATCGAACGCACCCAGAAGTACTTCAAGGTGGTGTGACGACGATGAACGTGGACGCCCTGTACCAGGAGATCATTCTCGACCACTACAAGAAGCCGCACGGCAGCGGACTGCGCGACCCGTACGAGGCTGAGGTCCACCACGTCAACCCGACCTGCGGCGACGAGATCACGCTGCGCGTGCACCTCGACGGTGACCGGGTCGCCGACGTCTCGTACGACGCCGAGGGCTGCTCGATCAGCCAGGCGTCGGCGTCGGTGCTCAACGACCTCGTCGTCGGCAAGACGGTTGCTGAAGGGCTGGCGGTGCTCGACGAGTTCCAGACCCTGATGCAGGGCCGCGGACAGGTCGAGCCCAACGAGGACGTGCTCGAGGACGGCATCGCCTTCGCGGGGGTGGCGCAGTTCCCCGCCCGGGTGAAGTGTGCGCTGCTGTCGTGGATGGCATGGAAGGACGCGACGGCCCAGGCCGCCGCGCAGGAGAGCCAGGAGATCCGATGAGCGACACCGCACCGAGCCAGACCACCGACGACCTTCCCGAGGTCGATCTCACCCCGGTGGGCAAGAGCGTGACCACGCCCGAGGACGTCAACGAGGCGATGAAGGACGTGGTCGACCCCGAGCTCGGCATCAACGTCGTCGATCTCGGCCTCGTCTACGACGTCGAGGTCGACCCGGCCAACAATGCCGTGATCGACATGACGCTGACCTCGGCGGCGTGCCCGCTGACCGACGTCATCGAGGACCAGACCCGGCAGGCGCTGGAGGGCATCGTCAACGACTTCCGCATCAACTGGGTGTGGATGCCGCCGTGGGGCCCGGACAAGATCACCGACGACGGCCGCGAGATGCTTCGCGCCCTCGGCTTCAACGTCTGAGGGTGACCAGGACCGTCCTCGTCCCGCACGACCGGCTCGCTGGCTGGGTGGAGCGTTTCTCCGCCCGGCACGGCGAGCCGGTCGTCGTGCGTGACGGCACGGGCGTCACGCTGCAGTCGCCCGACGGCGCGGAGGCCGCGTACGACGGGGCGGAGCCTCCCGGCGACTTCGGGATCGTGCTCGTGCGGCGCGGCGGCTATGCCGTCGGCTCTGTCGAGGGCGGGGCGCTCGCGGCTCACAAGACCGGGACGCGCTACGTCCAGGGTCAGACCAAGGCGGGTGGCTGGAGCCAGCAGCGCTACGCGCGGCGGCGCGCCAACCAGGCCGACGCGCTGGTGGAGGCGTGCGCCGAGGTCGTACGCCGGATCGTCCCGGAGGGCAGCCTCGTCTTCGGTGGGGGAGACCGGCCGCTGTTCGCGGCGGTGCTCGAGCAGTGCGACGGCCGTACGCCGCTGGTGCCCGCGCAGCGTTGGCTCGAGGTCGGTGACCCCAAGTTCGTCACGCTCCAGAAGGCCGTCGTCGACGCGCGGGCGTACGAGGTGCGGCTCAACGCGCTCGCCTGAAGGCCTGTGGACGACGTCCGCGGGCCGGGAACGGATCTGGCTAGCGTGGCTCCCGTCGAACGAGCACGGCCGCACGGCCAGGACGGAGTGAGCATGAGCAACCAGATCGTGAACCTCGAGGAGGTCGGGCTGCTGTCCCGGTCGGGGCGGGGCTATCAGGCGACAGCCGAGGACAACGTCGGCACCGCGCGGCAGCACCTCTCTCGGATGGCGGGCGCCCAGGCCGGCTTCAAGGGCGCGGCTGGATCGGCCTTCCAGGATGTCGCGCAGGTCTCTGTGGGCAACCACACGCTGCTGGCGCGTCAGATTGCCGAGCAGGCGCGACGCGCAGTGACCGCCGAGCGCCACGCGGTCGCGGGGGGACGAGCAGGCTTCGGCCCGACAGTCGGTGACCCGGTCCTCGACGGAAGCGTTGGCGTCGGCCTTCGCCCGACCGGTCAACGTGTGAGCGCCGCGATGACCTATCAGCTGCGCGTCGATCACGCGGCCATCGAGCAGGCGGGCGCTGACCTCGGGAGCTACGCCGGGACGATCGAGGACTATCGAGACTCGCTTCGCGCAGAGGCGGCGCGTGCTCTGGGCGTCTTCGGAGGCGGCGTCGGGAGCGAGGAGCACGAGGCGGCGATGCGCGTCGTCGACCGGCTCGTGGAGGAGCACGTTGCCTCGGTACGCGAGCAGCGCACAGGGGTGGGCGAGGCCGGTGACACGTTCGTGTCCGCGGGGGCCCGGATGCGGGCGGTTCTCGGGGCGGGCGGTCCGCGATGACGACGGCTGCATGGGGGATGCGGCCCGACGACCTTCACGGCGCAGGCGCTCGTGTCGCGGCGACCGACGTCGATGCGGCAGCGGCCGCGTCGGCGCTCGTGACCGCCATGGCTGCGGCGCCCCCGGCTGCCCATCACCCCGTACTCCGGGCGGCGCTGGAGCGTTATCAGTCTGTGGTCGCCGGTCCGACGGGGATGCTCCCGAGCGCGGTCACCGCTGCTGGGTCACGCCTCTCGACGGCGGCCGTAGACGCTGCGCAGGCGGACGCCGAGGCGGCGCGTGGCCTTCGGGCGGCGGACCGATAGCACTGCGAGTTGCCGGGACGCCGTGACGGCGCGGTCAACCCCTGTCGGCAGCGGGCGTGCAGACCGTCAAAAAGTCCTGGCCGTTCTGGTCGGCCACGTCAGCGGCGTCCTTCCAGCCCACGTCGTCGAAGAGGTAGGCGTCGGCTGGATGCTCCGGTGAGCCGTCGACGACGTCGGACAGGTCGACCACGGATCCCCAGGCGGGCTCGGCGGCGTCGATGACGAGCGAGGCCTTCTCGGCGTCGCGCCAGTCGAAGTCTGCGGTCGGCTGCTCGTCCACCGTGAACGCGGGATCGGGCCGCGCGACGTCGAGGTGCTCCGCGGTCACACCCGGTGGGGGAGCCGTGAGCACGAGCCGTTGACGCTCACCGTCGGCCGTCGTGAACGTCAGGGCGACGCGAGTCACACCCACGCACGGTGTGCCGGTCCAGATCCTGAGCGTGTCTCCATCGGCGCGGTAGCCGGCCGCACTCGGCAGTGACGGTGCGAACGGAGCGTCCCCGTCGCAGGCGGTCAGGACGGTGGCACCGAGCACGGCGGTGGTGGCCGCGGCGACCCGCCGGCCGGTCGAACCGAGGTGCATCAGTGGTATCCGCCGTCGCGCAGCCCGGCGTCCTGCTCGGTCTCGTTGCCGCCTGTGAGCTGCTCCCGCGCGTACGACCGGATGAAGCCGCCGTATCCCTCCCGCGCCCACTGCTGGGAGTGGCGTTCCTCGTGGTGCAGCAGCCGGTCCAGGTCGAGCTGACCCTGGTAGACGGTTCCGTCGTCGTCGACGTACGACGCGCGCCCCGACTGCGCGACGTCCTTGACGACCTGATCCGGGTCGTCCACGTCATCGATGTTGAGCATGAAGATGTCCCCCCATGCCGTTCCGCCCTTGAGGCTGAACATGCCCTGCAGCCAGTTGCCCCCGAGTCCCATGAGCATCCCGTTGGGCGTGGTGACCATGCGTCCGCCGTTGCCGTGGACGAAGCCGACGTCTTGGTCATAGCTCCAGCCGTTGGCGGACTGCCGGTCGATGATCCGCTGGATCTCGGCGGCGGAGTAAGGGGTCTCGGGGAAGTCGTTGTCCGGACTCGCCGCCCCGTAGTCCGTGCCTGCGTTGAGGATGTAGGTCATCAGGACGGCATGGCGTGCGTCGTCGCCGCTGATCCCCGGCGGGAGGAGGAAGAACGACTTGCCGTCGGGGTCGGTCACGCGCTCCATGCCGTCGAACACCTCGAAGTCCTCCGGGCGGACGTCGTGGGTGCGCGCGATGTCGACGATCGTGTCCACGCTGATCCCTTGGCGTGCGGCGTTGGCGAGCCACTCGCGGTAGTAGCCGTCGGGGGCGGGACCGGTCAGGAGGCCCTCGTTGCGGAGGGTGAGCTCCATGACGGCGACCGCGACGACGGGGTGGTTCTCGAGGAACGTCGCACGCTCGGCTGCCGTCATCGCGGCGAGGTCGAACGGCATCGTACGCAGCGAGACCTTGGTGAGATCCACGAGGTCGGAGTAGATCGCCGCGGCGAACGACGGCAGCGCGCCGGCGGCGTAGAGCGCCCTCACGTGGTCCGGGTCCAACGGGTCCGACAGCTGTTGCTTCGCGGTACGGGCTGCGTGCTCCAGCGCCTGGAGGATGTAGGGGTACTGGAAGCCGAGCTCTGCCTTCTTGGCCTGCTGCTTCTCCTTGGTCGGCTCCGCTCGGATCTGGCTGTTGAGCCGGTCGATCGCCTGGTTGAAGGTCTCGACCGCCTCCGCGAAGTGCCGGATCGCGCCCGCAGCCACCAGGATTCCCTGGATGAGCGACCGAGCCTTGGTCTTGGTGGCGGTGTCGGCGCCTGTCATGGCATCGGCCACGACTCCGGCGACCCCGTCCTTGGCCGTATTGTGCTCACGCTTGAGATCAGCGTTGAAGTTCTCGACGTCACCGGCCGGCTTGGCCACGGCCTCTGCCTGGGAGGTGAGGGTGGCAGGTGACACGTCGTGCCTCTCGAAGCCTTCGATCAGGAGCGTCGCACCGTGGTCTGGACGCATCCGAGCGGGCCTTCCTGGGAGGACTCATCGAGGATCAGCACTGTATCGACGGCCGGTGTCGGGCGCCAAGGCGCACTGTGGGAGCTCGACCGCGGTGACGCCGCACCGAGATCAGCGCGCGGCGTCGTAGGCGGTGATGTTGGCGTCGACGTTGCGGGCGATCGCGAGCACATCCTCCGTCTTGGGGGTTATCGTCCTATCGGGTGTGCGGGCGTGGACCGCGACCTGTCGGTCGTCGAACACGACGATCACGCCAGTCTTGTCACCGAGTTGCTGGTCCGTGAATCGGCAGCTGTATCCCACGGCGTCCGTGAGGTCGGTGCACCCGAGCGAATCTCTGCTCTCGGTGGCCTTCGCGATCGCCGCGGTGCGGTCGGCCTCGTCTTCGAAGTCGCGCAGGGAGATGTCCAGCAAGAGTCGTCCGTTGCGTCCGACCTCGCATTCGCTGCCCTTCTTCCGCTGAGTCGCCGGTACCATCTCGCCATCCGCGGCGACCACGAGATCACCGGTGATGGTCTCCATCGCCGAGCGGTCCAAGATGCCGCAGACAAGGTCGTCCGCGGTGGCTGGCTCGTCATCGGAGCAACCGCTCAGCACAGTGGTCGCGGCGAGGAGCGCTCCGCCGACGAAAGCAACGCCGCTGTGGCGCCTCCCAGCCATCATTTGCCTCCTCGCAGGGTGGGATCGACAAAGCTCTCCAGGAAGGTGGACTGGTAGATGAACTCCTTGATCCGGTGCCGAGGCTGGTTCTGCGGGTCGGACCAGTCGTGCCACGCCTGCTCGACGGCCGCACGGTTCGGCATGTCCTCGGGCAGCACTGCCCCATCCGCACGATCGTAGAGCTCGGGATGCAGCTGCGGATTGTCTCCACCGGTGAAGAGATCGGGTGAGATGCCGTCGAAGTGGACTTTGTGTGCAGAACCCTCGACGCCGACGGTGATGTCCTGGTCATGGAGGAAGCCGTACTTGTAGAGGTCGGCGAGTGCGGCGTTCTCCAGCTTGTCGGGGATCGAGGCAGTCTCGCGGTCGAGGTACCCGTCGGTGTCTGGCGAGTACTTGACGGCATCCTTCAGCTGGGAGAGCGCCTCGCCTTGGATCGCAGAATAGGAGTTCTTGGCAAGCTCGCTCGCCGTCTCGCCAAGTACGGAGCCCGCTCCGGGGAGGAAGCCGGTCCCGATATCGAGCGCCTTCGACATCAGCTCGCGACGGGCAGTCTCGACGTCGTCCCTCTCGGCACTCATCTCGAGGCCCTGGTTGAACAGGTTGCCCATGACCTCGCCGTGCTGCTGCTGGAGTCCGTGGTAGCCGGAGTTGGCGAGGCCGTCGAGCGTCCTGCTGCCTGCGGGGAACTCGTTGAGGAACGCACCGTTCTGGAGGCGCGTCTCCAGCAGCATCGCGGTGGTAAGGGTCTGCAGACCTGTCTTGTCGTCGCCGCGGCCGATCTCTCCGAGAACAGTCTCGAGCTCGGGACCGGTGAGCACTAGCCGCCCGTCCGCGTCGGCGACGGTGCCGCCGGCGAGCAGCCGGTAGACGTCGTCGGTGTGACCGGAGGCGATCGTGCCCAAGCTGTCGGTCATGTCGGGCCACACGTGCCAGGCATTCTCGTACCACGAGTCCGGGCCGCCGTGACCAGACAGGTCGGCGATCCTCTTGAAGACGTCGGTGGCAAGCTCGGCGCCGAACACCGCATCGCCTCCGGCTCCGATCGTGGCAGCCTCGAGCGCCAGACCGAGGCCGTCGCCTTCGTCGCTGCCGTACCTGGCCGAGAACGTGCGAGCATCGACCTCGTCGCCGTCCTTCTTGCCGATGAGGTAGTCGAGCTTGTCCTTGTCGACGTCCCCGGCCTCGGCCGCGAAGAAGTCCTGAGCGGCCTCCGGCGTCTTCGCCATCCCGGCCAGGAGGTTGGCAAGGCCGTCGTACGGGGTCTGGTAGTGAGCCCTGTCGTCGTACGGGTCGCCGGGCTTGCCCAGGTCGTAGTAGGGCTCCTTGACTCTGTAGCCCTGTCCGAGCCGCTCGTTGAGCGGACCCCACACCGGTCTGCCGTCGTGGCTGCGCTCCCAGTCGTAGACCTGGTTGGTCAGGTCGGCGAGGAACGTCGGGTCGTACGACGCGGTCTTGCCACCGTGCTTGATGAGCATGGTCAGGGCGGCGGCGTTCTCAGGATTCGTCTCGTCGGTGATCGCGCGGAACCACTGGTCGCTGAGGTCCTGCGGCGGCGCATGAGTGCCCACGCCCTTCGTGTACGTCGCGAACGCGTGGCCGGCGCCAGCGAGGAACTCGGCGTAGGCCTTCGCCTTCTCGGCGTGGTCGAGCGGAGGAACCGACGAGCTTGGTGAGAATACGTCGTTGCTGAGGTCGAGGATGGCGTCAGCCATCTGGTTGGGTGTGACGGTGGAGTAGAGACGGTGCGCGAATGCAGCGTCGTCCTTCATCAGCGAGAGGGTCGCGACGGTGTCCTCGTCGATCTCCCTTGCGCGGATGGCCTTCGCAACGGCCTCGGCGACAAGACCCCTCACCGCAGGACTGAGGAGGGCGATGAACTGCGCGTCGAGATCCTTTGCGTGGTCGATGACGTACTTCGCCTGGTCCTCGGCCGACAGGTTCGCCACGTCGTAGGGGAGGGTCTTGAGCTTGACCTTGGACAGGTCGACGACGTTGGAGAACATCGCAGACGCGAACGAGGGGAGTGCGCCCGCCGCGTGGAGCGCGCGGACGTGCTTGGGGTCGAGCGGGTCGGTCAGCTGGCCCTTGGCGGTGCGGGCGGCGGACTGGAGCGTCTCGACGGCGCCAGCGTGCTGACCCGAGAGCGCCGCCTTCTTCTTCAGTTGCTCCTCGCGCGTCTTCTCGGAGCGGATCTGGCTGTTGAGTCCGTCGATCGTGTTGTTGAACGTCTCGACGGCAGTGCCGAAGAGGCGGATCGCGTCGGCCCCGATGGTGATGCCCTGGATCAGGTTCCGGCCCATGTTCTTCGTCGGCGTGTCCGCGCCCTCCATCGCCGTGGCGATCACACCGGCCCGCCTTCGCGGGCGGTGTTGTGCTTCTTGGTGAGGTCGGCGTTGAAGTTCTCGACGTCACCGGCCGGTGCCGCGACGGCATCGGCCTGCAAGGTGATCGTGCCTGGGGAGACGTCGTGCCGTTCGAAACCCGCGATGAGCAGAGAGGAGCCTCCGCCGTCGTTGTCCTCGAGGTGCATCCCGAGTCGTCCTTCCTGAGAGGTCACGGACCGTACGGACAGCAGCGAAGTCACAGGTCGCGGTAGACGGGGTCCGGGCCCGTGCACCTGAGCGAGCCGGAGCCGCCGATGGTCGACGGCCGAACTGGGATCGTCGAGCGATTGAGGCGCGTCGCGCGCTTCGCGGAGGGGGTCACCGGGGCGTCGAGGTTTCCCTCGCCGCCAGGTTTCCTCGCGCGTTCTCGATGAGGTCCACGGCAGCCGCTACCACGGCATCGTCGGTGCCGTTCTCCCCGAAGAGCGTCAGATAGACGAAGCGGTCGGGGAGGACGACCCTGGTCTGCGTGCGTCCGTCGGTGCGGCACACGTAACCCGACCCGAGAGCGTCGAGGGTCGGGGAGGTGAAGCAGTGCCCGCCCTGTTCGCCGATCTTCTGCCGGCTGCTGGCCAAGGCGGCAGCCTCGCGTGCCTCCACCCGCGTCTGCTCGGCCTTGTCGGCGATCGGCGACGCAGAGAACCGGACGCGGTGGTCGAAGTCGTCCTCACCCACACCGATGGAGCACTCGATGCGGCCGGAGTCGGGCGCCGAACCGATCTCGGGAACGCCGGTGCCGGAGGCGGTGTAGTCGTCCGACTCGACGACAGCCTCCACGATGTCGACGTCGAACACGCCGCAGACCAAGCCGTCGACCATCTGCACCGCCTCGTCGCCGTCGGCGCGATCGGAGCCGCTGTCGCACCCGGCGAGCGCCAGGGACAGCACCGCGAGGGCAACCACGGCACGGAACCTGCGGCGCATCTCACCCACCGCGCGACTCTTGGTTGCCGTCATCTTCGCGATTCTTGGCGTCCTCAACAGCTTCCTCCTCGGCATTGTTGAACGCCTGGTCCATCGACTCTCTCAAGGTGCCGTAGTTGTTGCCGGCGTCGCTGTCCCACCAGTCGTGCCACGAGGTCGGCGCCGTCCCACCTTCCGCCACGAACTCACGCTTGACGTGGCCGTTGCTGTCGAGGGCATCTCGGGGAAGGTCCTGCCCGTCGTTGCCTGCGGTGTAGCCGTACTGGACGAGCACGTTGGCCAACCCGCCCTGCAGGTTCTCGCGCCACGCGTTGTCCGTGGTGGCGCGGTAGGCGTCCGAGGTCGGTGCCGGAGCGCTCGTGACACCACTCTTGATCGCGTCGAGACCCTGTGACTTCGCGGTGTCGAAGGCCGTCTTGGCGAGCTCGGACGCTCCCTGTCCGAGTACTTCGTTGCCGGGCAGGAAACCGGTCGCGACATCGAACGCCTTCGCCGCCAGCGCCGCCCGGGCCGCCGCTGCCTCTTCGTCATCCATGTCGACGGTGACGGACTGGCCGAGCAGCCGACCGAGCACACGTCCGTTGTCCTCCACCACGTCGGTGAGCTCGCGGTCCGCGCTGTCCTCGGCGAGCACGGACGCGTTCTTGATGTTCTTCATCACCTCGGCAGGGAGCGGCTCGCCCGCGGGATGGTTCGGGTGGGCTGCCCGCCACTCGGCGATCGCCTCGCGCTCGTACTCGGCGATCTCCTCACCCATGCGGTCGTTGCCCTCGATGACGAGCGCCGTGGCAAGCACCTCGATGCCCGACTTGTCGTCGCCCCGACCGATCTCGCCGAGGACCGCGTTGAGGTTGTCGTAGCTGACGGTGAGCTTTCCGTCACCATCGACGCCCTGGCCGTTCGCGAGGGTGCGATAGACGTCCTCGGCGTAACCGGCGCCGATGTTGCCGATGCTGTCGCGCATCTCGCTCCACATGTGCCACTCGTCGCCGATGCCACCGCCCCCGGTGCCCTGCTTCTTGGGATCGAGGAGGTGGTCGGTGTTGCCCGTCCCGCGATTCTCTCCGATCAGGGTGAACACCTTCGACGCCAGTGCGGCAGCACGCTCGTCGGTGTAGTCGCCCAGCGAAGGGGGACCGCTGTTCTCGCCTGAGCGCAGGTGCCCCGTGGTGGCCGCCTCCAGCGCCTCACCCAGGCCGTCTCCCTCGTCGCTCCGCGTCACTCCCTCGGAGGAGAAGGTGCGTTTGAACATGAGGTACTCGAGGCGATCGTCGTCGACGCCGTCTCCGTCGCTGAAGAATCGCTGGGCGCCCTCGGGGGAGCTGCCCATCGCCCCGAGCAGGTTGGCGAGACCGTCCGTCGCGTGGCCACCCTCGAAGGTGTAGTTGGTCTCGTCTTCGTAGCCGTTGTTGAAGGTGTACTCGTTGAGCGTGACACGGTCGGGATCGCGGATCCACTGCCCGCTCGCCTCGGCCAGAGGACCCCAGACAGCATCGTCTTGGTCGCGCTCCCAGTCCAGGACCCTGCTGCTGAGGTCCGAGATGAAGGCCGCGTCGTACTCGCCGCCGGCTTCGCCGCCCTCACGCAGCAGCAGCGTCAGCGCGGCGGCGTTGGTCGGGTTGTCCCGGTCGGTGATCGCGTCGAACCACGTGTCGGTGAGCTTGTCGGCGTCGACCGTGCGACTGTACGTCGCGAGGGTCACGCCGGCGGCGTCGATGAAGTCGTCGTACAGCGCGAGCTTGTCCTTGGCCGTGCCAGGGAAGGTCGCGCCGTTGCGGTCGGGGCCCACGCCGAAGAGGTCCAGGTTGATGTGGGCGATCGCCTTGGAGAACTCGTCGGGGGTAACCGTGCTGTAGAGCGCCTTGGCGAACGCCGGGTCGTTCTTGAGAGAGCTGAGGACATCGACGGTGGCGCGGTCGATCGCCTTGTTCTTGATCGCGGCGCCGACGTCCTGGGCCACCATCTGCTTGGCCGCGGGACCGAACAGCGCGATCAGCGCGGGATCGAGAGTCGCGGCGTTCTGCTTGATGTAGTCGGCCTGCTCGCGATCGGTCATGTTGGCGAGGTCGACCGGAAGCGCCGTGAGCTTGACCTTGGTCAAGTCGGCGACGTTGCTGAACATCGCGGGCGCGAAGGAGGGGAGGGCGCCGGCGGCATACAGAGCACTGACGTGCTTGGGATCGAGCGGGTCGGTCAGCTGGCCCTTGGCGGTGCGGGCGGCGGACTGGAGCGTCTCGACCGCGCCGGCGTGCTGACCGGAGAGCGCCGCCTTCTTCTTCAGCTGATCCTCGCGCGTCTTCTCGGAGCGGATCTGGTTGTTGAGTCCGTCGACCGCACCGTTGAAGGTCTCGACGGCGGTGCCGAAGTGCCGGATCGCGCCGGCCCCGATGGTGATGCCTTGGATCAGAGTGCGTGCCTGGTTCTTGGTCGGCGCGTCCGCACCCTCCATCGCCGTGGCGATCACACCGGCCACGCCTTCGCGGGCGGTGTTGTGCTTCTTGGTGAGGTCGGCGTTGAAGTTCTCGACGTCACCGGCCGGTGTCGCGACGGCATCGGCCTGCGAGGTGATCGTGCCTGGGGAGACGTCGTGCCGTTCGAAACCCGCGATGAGCAGAGATGAGCTGCCGCCGCCGTCCTCAACGCGCATCCCGAGTCGTCCTTCCTAAGAGGTCACGGACCGTACGGACTGTAGCGAAGTCACAGGTCGCGGTAAACGTCTCCGAGGCGCGCCTGCTCGGCCGGTCGGCGATCGGCGATCGGCGAGGCAGAAACCGGACGCGGTGGTCGAAGTCGTCCTCGCCCCTCAGCCGGGTCGTCACTGGTCGGCGTCGTACGCCTCGAGGTTCGCGTCGATGTTCTCGGCAATCGCGAGCACGTCCTGGGTATCGGGCGGCGGCGCATCGCCGTTGCGTGTGCGCGCGATGATGCGAATCCAGCGGTCCGGGAAGAGTGCGGCGAGGTTCGTCTCGTCCGTGCCGTCGATGCCCCCGCAGACGTAGCCCGCAGGATCGCCGGTGAGGGCGGTGCACTCCGGAGCGCCTTCTGTCTCCTCGGCCAGCTGGGCCTTCATCGCGTCCCAGTCGGCCGGGCCGGTGGTGTCACGCAGCGTGATCGTCAGCAGAGTGTCGCTGCCGGTCGCGGTGCTCACCTGGCAGTCGAGCCCATGGCCTTGGCGTCGCGTCGGGTCGAGGTCCTCGCTACCGAACGTCTTGACGTCGAGGTCACCGACGACAGGCTCGGCCACCTCTGGGTCGAGGATGTCGCAGTAGCGGGACGGCCCCTCGGCCTCGGGGGCGGAGCTGTCGTCACACGCGGCCACCATCGCGAGAAGGGCGAGCGCGCAGGCCGCCACGCGCGCGTTCACGGAGTCGTCCGACGGCGAGTCACCCGACATGGTGCTGGGCGTCCGCGCAGGCGTGAGCGCTCACTGGCGCCTCTCGTCGTACGCCTGGACGTTTGCCTCGACGTCACGGGCCAACGCGATCGCTTCCTCGATCTGCGTGGTCCGCTCTTGCGGCTTGACCCCGCCGAACGGCCGAGGTGACCGATGATCCGACGACGCAGCCGTCGGAGGGACCGTCCCCCAACTGCGAGAGACCAGATGCCCTCGCAGGCTGGCGCGGTGCTGTCTGTTGGACTCAGGACCGGATCACCTCGAGGCGTACGGGGGTTTCGTCCCGGCGTTCATCGAGGACGGCACACTCCTGAGCGCGCAGCGCCCGCTCGTCGGCCGGACCGATCCCGTCGCCGAGGGTGTCGAGGTCACCGTGCCCGACGACGGGCTCGATCACGTCACGAGTGAAGAACCCGCAGGCCGTGCCGTCGACGAGGTCGCGGGCCGCCTGCGCGTCGGGATCATCGTCGGTGCTGCAGGCCGCGACGGCCATGGTGCCGGCGAGGACCAGCGCGAGGCCGCCGACCAGGCGCCCGAGCGCACCGCCGATGCGAAGCATAGGCATCATCCGTCCTTGTTCATCCCGGCGTCGGCCGGCCTCGTCGAACGGTTCACTGGTCCGCGTCGGGCGAGAGCGTTTCCCCGACGTCGCGTCGCGTCGAGGTTCCCGCCGCCGAAACCGGTCAGGTCGGCGTCCCCGGTGATCGCCTCTGCGGCCGTGGGGTCAACCGACTCGCACAGGCGGGACGTCGCGTCGGCCTCCCGTTCGTCCTCACATCCGGCCAGGGTGTCGGCGAGCGCGACCGCCACGCCGCCGGCGAAGACCCGTACACCGATCCGCGTCGCACGCGGGTGCTGGGACGACTCGGGCATCTCAGCGGTCGGGGTCATCGCGGCGCGAACGAGGACGCGTTGACGTTCCCCATGAGCTCCCGAACGGCGGTGCGCAGGTCGTCGGCTGCCTCAGCGACCGACGGCGACTTGCCATGCGGCGTCAGACCGAGAGAGGCGTAGTACACGGGGTCGGTGCCCCAGACGGCGCGGGCATAAGGGGCCGTCGTGCCGTCGACGTCAGGGTCGCCGCACAGATAGCCGGTCGCGCCTTCGACCGCCAACGGCTCGCGCTCCTCGCACTGTCTCGCTGCCGCGCCGACAAGGGCCGCGTCGTCGGTCTCGCCGTGCTTGACCAGGAGAGCCAGGGCCGGACGGGACGTGTCGTCCGGAAGGTAGCGGCACTGAGCCCAGTTGCTCTCGAGTCCTCCGTTGTCGACCGACGTCTCCTCCGTGTCGCGCAGAGCGCCGACGAGCTCCTCGACCGTGACCTCCTCGAGGAGACGGCATGCGTCGAGGCTGAACACCTCTTCCTGCGGCGGATCGTCCGTGCAACCTGTGAGCGCCATCGCGGAGAGGAGTCCCGTCGCTACAGCGAGCCTGAGCCTGCGGTTCATCGGAAGCTGGGGAGGTTCGAGGCGTACGAGTTGATGGCCTCCTGCGCCAGACCTGAAGGCGCAGTCGCGAGCCAGCGGTTGAAGTCGTCCTTGAGGTCGGGATCGACGTCTGCCTTCGGGTCGTAGAGATCGGGGTTGATGATGCGGTTGCCCTGAGTGTCGGTCTGAACCACCCCGGGAGGGATACCGCCCTCGCCCACCGGCAGATATCCGGCGTTGAGAAGCGTGTTGTACATCTGGTGCCTGAGGGAGTCCTTGACGCCCTTGTCGGCGTCCTACGCCCAGGACTGCGCAGCGCTGTCGGGTTGGGCGGCCAGTTGATCGCCGACCAGCCCGAGCGCCTGGCCTGTGAGCACGCTGCCGACGGGGTTCGCGACCGGCGGCAGGAACTCGGTCGCCACGCCGAAGGCCTTGGCGAGTGCCTCGCGCTGCTCCTGAGTCGCGGCCTCGCCGTCCTTGCCGCCGAGGAAGCCCTCGTTCATGACCAGGGCCAGGGTGCGGCCCGACTTGGAGGATGCGTCGCCGAGCAGTTCCTCGAAGTTGGACGCACTCAGCTCCTTGAGCGTCGTCGGGTGGGAGCCGTCAGGAAGCACCGCGGTGTCCAGGGCGTTCGCGACCGTCGCGTTGTGATGGGTGAGTGCTGCCGTGGTGACGTACTGCAAGCCGGTCTTGTCGTCGTAACGGCCGACATCTTGGAGCACCTTCGTGAGGTCGTCGACGTTCGCTCGCATGCCGAGGGCGACACCGCCCTTTCCGTCGGAGGCGTCGTACGTCCAACCTCCGTCGAGGGAGTCGCCATTGCCCTCCTGTGCCGCACGGTGCACGTCAGGGATGTACGAGGCGAGCATCTTCCCCACGGAGTCGGTCATGCCCTCCGGGACGTGCCAGCCGTCGTCGCCCGGCCACGGGCCGTCGCCGGTGCCCGACTCCTGACCGATGATGAACACCGTCTGGCTGGCGAGCGTCGCGGCACGGGACTGGGCCGTCTCGCCGCCGAGGTCGCCCTTCGAGACGACGTCGCGCGAGTGCGTCGTGGCGCCCTCGAGCGCCACGCCGAAGCCGTCGCCGTCGTCGGTGGGCCACTTCCGCTCGGTGAACAGGTAGTGGAGCTTCTCGTTGACGTCGCGATCGTGGTAGCGCGTGGTGTCCGGGTCGTCGAAGAACTGCTCGGCGGCCTCGGGAGTCTTTGCCATCCCGGACAGCAGATTGGCGAGGCCGTCGTACGGAACCTGGTAGTGAGCCGTGTCGTCGTACGGGTCGCCGGGCTTGCCCAGGTCGTAGTAGGGCTCCTTGACGCCGTAGCCCGTTCCGAAGCTGTCGTTGATCGGGCCCCACACCGGCATCCCGTCGTGGCTGCGCTCCCAGTCGTACACCTGGTCGGTCAGGTCGGCAAGGAACGTCGGGTCGTACGACGCCGTCTTGCCGCCATGCTTGATGAGCATGGTCAGGGCGGCGGCGTTCTCAGGATTCGTCTCGTCGGTGATGGCCCTGAACCACTGGTCGCTGAGGTCCTGCGGCGGCGCGTGGGCCCCAGTGGCCTTGGTGTAGGTCGCGAACGCATGGCCGGCGCCAGCGAGGAACTCGGCGTAGACCTTGGCTCTCTCGACCTGGTCAGGCGGGCCGAACGTGCCCGGCGGGAACACCTCGTTGCTGAGGTCGAAGATGGCATCGGCCATCTGGTCGGGGGTCACGGTCGAGTAGAGACGGTGCGCGAATGCAGCGTCGTCCTTCATCAGCGCGAGGGTCGCCGCGGTGTCCTCGTCGATCGCCTTGGTGCGGATGTCCTTCGCAACGGCCTCGGCGACGAGACCCCTCACCGCCGGGCTGAGGAGGGCGATGAACTGCGCGTCGAGATCCTTTGCGTGGTCGATGACGTACTTCGCCTGGTCCTCGGCGGACATGTTCGCCACGTCGAACGGAAGGGCGGTCAGCTTCACCGCCTTCAGATCGGCGACGTTTCTGAACATCTCCGGTGCGAAGGACGGGAGCGCGCCCGCGGCGTAGAGCGCCTCGACGTGCGCGGGTTTCAGCGGGTCGCTCAGCTGGCCCTTGGCGGTGCGTGCTGCCGACTGGAGCGTCTGGACCGCCCCGGCGTGCTGGCCGGAGAGCGTCGACTTCCTCTCGATCTGCTCCTCGCGGGTCGCCTCGGACCGGATCTGGCTGTTGAGGCCGTCGATCGTGTTGTTGAACGTCTCGACGGCAGTGCCGAAGAGGCGGATCGCGCCGGCGCCGATGGTGATGCCCTGGATCAGGTTCCGGCCTATGTTCTTCGTCGGCGTGTCGGCACCCTCCATCGCGGTGGCGATCACACCGGCCACGCCTTCGCGGGCGGTGTTGTGCTTCGTGCCTGGTCGGCGTTGAAGTTCTCGACGTCACCGGCTGGTCCAGCGACGGCATCGGCCTGCGCGGTGATCGTGCCTGGGGAGACGTCATGCCGCTCGAAACCCGCGATGAGCAGAGATGAGGCGCCGCCGCCGTCCTCAACACGCATCCCGAGTCGTCCTTCCTCAGAGGTCACGGACCGTACGGACTGTAGCGAAGTCACAGGCCGCGGTAAACGGGGTCCGGGCCCGTGCAACCTGAGCGAGCCGGAGCCGCCGATGGTCGACGGCCGAACAGGGATCTCGAGATTGAGGCGCGTCGCGCGCTTCGCTGATGTACATCCAGTTCATGTGCGAGGAGGGGGGCCACCCGGGCGTCGGGGTTTCCCTCGCCGTCAGGTTTCCTCGCGCGTTCTCGATGAGGTCCACGGCAGTGGCTACCACAGCATCGTCGGTCCCGTCCTTCCCGAAGAGCGTCAAGAAGACGAAGCGGTCGGGGAGGACGACCCTGGTCTGCGTGCGTCCGTCGGTGCGGCGCACGTAGCCCGGCCCCAGAGCGTCGAGGGTAGGGGAGGTGAAGCAGTGCCCGCAGTCCGGTACGAACGAGGACTCATCCACGTTCCTCATCAGGTCCCGGACGCATCACTGCTTCTCGTCGTACGCCTCGAGGTTGGCGTGGACGTTGGCCGCGACCGTGAGCACGGCCTTGGGTTCGGGAGGCTCCGCGTTGGCGCGGGCCGTGGCGTCCACGCGTACCCAGCGACGAGGAAAGAGCACAGCGATCTCGGTGGCGTCTGTGCTCCGACAGACGTACCCGAGCGGCTCGTCCGTGCGCATCGCGCAGGTGTCGCTTCCGGCGATCTCGTCAGTGAGCTGCTTCTGCATCGCCGCCCACTCGGCCTGGTCCGACAGATCCATCGTGGTGACCTGAAGGAGGTCCTCGCCACCAGGACCGTCGACGATGCAGGTGAGAGCGTTCCCCTGACGTCGTGTCGCGTCGAGGTTCCCGCCACCGAAGCCGGTCAGCTCGACGTCCCCGGTAATCCGCTCTGCGGCCTCGGGGTCGAGCATCCCGCACAGGCGCGACGTCGCGTCGGCCTCCGGCTCGTCGTCGCATCCGGCGAGTGAGGCGACCAACGCAGCCGCTGCCACGCCGGCGAGGGCCCGTGCACTGATCCGCGTCCCGGATCTGTGGCGGGTCGCCGATGCGGACCTCCTCCGTGACACCTTCGAGGAGCTCGTGAAGGTCGTCGGTCGAACGGTCACCGGAGGTTGTTCTGGACGTCCTGGGGGGGCGTGAGCGCTCACTGGTGCCTCTCGTCGTACGACTTGATGTTTGCCTCGACGTCACGGGCCAGCGAGACCGTGACATGGACGAGCTCGTCGCGGGTGTCGACCTTGTCGGCGCCCCCTCCCTCGGGAAAGTACGAGACCTCGAGGAGCCGGGCCCCGTTGTCGGGCCACACGGTCGCGCGCATGCTCGAGTCGCTCCAACAGACGCTGCCGGTCCAGTCGGCCAGGTCGTCGAGTCGCACGCAGTTGTCGAGGGGTGCAGCGTCGTGACCGGGTCGTGTCGAGGGGGCATCGTGAACCTGGGCCAAGACAACGGTGCGGTTGCCGTCGACGACGGCGCACTCCTGCTCGCGGTCGGCCCGCTCGTCGGCCGGCACGATCTCGTCACCTGCCGCCGCCGCATCGTCGTGACCGACGATCGACTCGATCAAGGCGGGGCTGAGGTATCCGCAGATCTTGCCATCGACGGACTTCGCGTCGGTGGCGGGCTCGGGATCGTCACACCCCGAGAGGGCGCAGGAGACCAGGGTGGCGAGGCCGAGGCCAACATGACCGAAGTGCATCCCGAGTCGTCCTTCCGGAGAGCCCACGAACCGTCCGGACTGTAGCGAGGCCCGCCTCGCGGCGAAAGGGTTACCGCCGCGCCGACCGCGACGACGACGTTCGCGACGCAACCCGGAGGCGTCAGCCGGGACCAGCGCGCCCAGCGATCTCACGGCGCGATCGGATGGTCAACGCGCAGGGCGGGCAGCTCGCTCCTGGGCGATGGCATCGGCGACAGCGTGCGCGCGGCCCCACGAGATCTCGTAGAGGTAGCTCTCGTCGGCTGTCGCGACGACGAGCCTCCGGCACCACGAACGGTAGAGAACGCCTGTGCGCACCCTCCCGTCGGCGCCTGCGCGAGCGGGAACAACCCTCACATCCATGATCTCCGACCACCGCACACCGGCGGAGGCGCGGCCGGACCAGGTTGTCGGCCCACCGGTCGACTCGAACCAGAGCCCGCCTTCGCCAAGGCGTACGATGCCCGCCACCGTGCCCCGACGCGACGCCGCATCCGGCCGCTCCCGAGTGTCCGGATCCAGGACACGGCCCCCGCGCCAGGATGCGATCGCCCGGCCGAACCATCGCGGCTCAGGAGCGGCGGCCGTCGATCCTGAGCCGAGACGGCCGGCGAGCGAGGAGAACGGGTCGGAAAGAGCGTCCCACCGGCCCTTCGCGGACTGGCTGGTGTACCAGCGCGGGCCCCACAGGCGCTGCGCTGGCCACCAGAGGAGGCCGACGCCGGTGACCAGGAGCCCGAGCACGAGCGACAGCGCCCCGAGGATCGCAAGAACGGAAGAGAGACCGGAGAGCGAGCCGATCTCGGCCAGCCCGGCACCGAGGAGGACGAGCCCGAGCGAGGGGAGGAACGCCAGCACGAGGAGTTCGCCGCCCGTGCGTCGGGTCCACCACCGTGCTGCCCGGGTCCGACCGCGCCAGGACCATCCGGAGAGGACGACCAACGTCAGGCCCACTGCACCGATCACCAAGGAGAACATCGATACCAATCCTGAAACTCAGCGCATCGCCGACGTCGGTGAAGCCCTCGATCAGCGGCGATGAGCTGCCGCCGCCCTCCTGACCGCGCATGCCGAGCCGTCTTCCTGAGAGGTCACGGACTCTAGCCAAATCACAGGTCACGGAAAAAAATGAGGTGCCCCGGCGGCGGCGAGATACGCGGCGCCACATTCCGGGACAGCGGCCGTTTCTCCCTTGCCCCGGTGGCCCCCGTACGTCGTATGGTCTGTACTGACTCGTCGTCTGAGGAGAGGTTTGCCCACCATGGGTGCTAACTACTGGGGTAACGAAGAGCTCGGCTCGTTGTCCAAGGCCGCCAAGAGCGGTCACGGCACCGCGAGCGAGGACGCGTCGTCGTCCGCGACGCGCCACCTTGGCCGTACGCAGGCCACCGAGGGCCTCAACGTCGGCCCGGCCGGCAACGCACAGCGTTCCGCCCACACCGCCCTCGCGTCGGCGAAGCAGGCCAACGCCAACAACGTGGCCACGGTCGGCACCAACATCAACCGTGGCGAGCAGTCGCAGGCGCAGACGACCGAGGAGTCGAGCTCCCTGCAGAAGGTGTCCGCCACCGACGGCGAGTCGACGGCGACGTCGCTGCGCCGAGACATCCAGGCCTGACGGTCCGAGAGCTCGTAGGAAGAGGGAGCACGACGTGAAGATTCGTTACGACAAGTCCGCCAGCGAGGACATCAACGCCTCCGGCAAGGAGTTCGCCGGCGGCGCGCAGACCGACCAGGACTCGGTCGAGACCGCCGCTCGCCAGATCGCGGCCAACCTGTCGGGTGCCGGCAGCGAGGAGGCCCACGCGGTTCACCGCACGGCCTACGAGCGCGCCGACGAGCTGCACCAGGCCTCGCTCAAGTCCAACCAGACCGACCAGAAGACCCAGGACATCAACGACTCCGCGATCCCGCGGATGCAGTCCTTCTTCGGCAACCGCGCCTGACGCAGCCCAGGAGACCCGATGGCCCCGTTCTACGAGGTCGGCGACACGACCGCGACCCACGCTGCAGGTCAGCGTCTCGCGGGCCTGTCCGGCGACGTCCATCAGGCCAAGAGCACGCTGGTGACGGCACTCGAGGCCGTCACGCCCGGATCCCGGCACGGCGTCGGCGATGTGACCGTCGGCGTCGATGCGTTCCAGACCTGGGCCGTGGAGACCGCCAACGCGGTTGCCAACGGCGTCAGCAACCTCGGCAACAACACGTCGAACGGTGCCAAGACGGTCGCCCAGACGAGCAACGAGACCACCGCCCTCCACAATCAGCAGTCGGCTCTGAACCGTGACGTCAACTCGGGATCCCGACAACCGGTCACAGCCGGCTAGCACGAGCCGCACCAGACGACGAGGCCCTCTCCGCCGTGACGGAGGGGGCCTCGTCGTCTCACGAACCCGTCAGGCGTGCTGCTCCGGCACGAGACCGGTCTGGACCTGACCGATGAGGCCGTTGCGGTTGACGTAGAGCGCACGGCCCGTCGGCAGGCGCGTCGGCGCGACGCCCCCGACGAGTCGCCCCTCGAGCCGGTCGCCGGAGAACATGAGGCCTGCGGTCGACACGTCGGTGAGGCGCTGGAGCATCGGCTCGAACTGTGCGCGTGCGAGCCCGTTGACCCGTCGTGACGCGACGAGGTGGAAGCCCAGGTCGTTGCCCTGCGGGATGTACTCCACCAGCGGGTCGAGCGGGTTGCCCGACGACGTGGCGACCAGGTCGTAGTCGTCGACGACCACCAGCAGCTCCAGGCCCTTCCACCAAGAGCGCTCGCGCAGCTGGTCGGAGGTCACGTCGGGCCCTGGGAGCCGCTGGTGCAACGACCCCGCGAGCTCTGTGGCGACCTGCCCGGTCTGCTCGCGGTTGGTGCAGTAGGCGACGAGGTACTCCTCGGGCACGACGTCGAGCAGCGAGCGACGGAAGTCGACGAGGACGATGCCGAGCTGCTCGGGCGGCATCAGCTGGGTGTAGCCCTTCAGCAGCATCTTGAGGAAGTTC
Source organism: Mumia sp. zg.B17 (assembly GCF_019550915.1). Lineage (GTDB taxonomy): Bacteria > Actinomycetota > Actinomycetes > Propionibacteriales > Nocardioidaceae > Mumia. The sequence goes on along the minus strand of NZ_JAHWCI010000003.1, from coordinate 87,093 downwards.
GTCTTGCCCGTCTCCGGGTCGCCGTAGACGAGCAGGTGCGGGTTCGAGCCGATCAGGTTGACCGAGACCGCGCGTAGGTTGCGGTCCAGCACGCCGACGGGGACCCCCGGGTACGCCGGGTCGACCGGAGGCAGCTCCTCGAGGTGGACCACCGGCGCAAGGGTCTGAACCCGCTCCACCGCGATGCCCTCCCAGCGCTTCGTGATCGCCGTGAACAGCTCCTTCTGCGCCTCGAAGACGTCCTCGGTCTCGCGGACGCCGTCGATGCGGGGGACTGCTGCCTGGAAGATCCGCTCGCCCTCCATCGCGCCGCGTCCCGAGATCTCCTTCGGGATCTGCTCCATCACCTTGCGGCCGAACTGCGAGTCGTACAGGTCGTTCAGGCGCAGCTCCAGCCGCCCGCCGAACGACGGCTGCATCCGCATCCGGATCTGCATGCTCTGGGTGACGGTCAGGACGACGTGCACCCCGTACGCACCACCTCTCGCCGCGATCTCGTCCACCGCGTAGTCGAGCGCGTCGTACTCCTCGCGGAACGTCGCCCACCCGTCGATCACGAGGAAGACGTCGCCCGGCGTGTCGCGCGGGATGCGTCCCTCCTCGCGGGCCCGCCGGTAGTCCTGCATGCTCTCCAGGTCGTAGCGGCGGAAGAGCTCCTCGCGCTCGTCGAGCACCGCCATGACCTCCTGGACGGTGCGGTTGATGCGCTCGGGGTCGTTGCGGGTCGCGACGGCGGCGACGTGGGGGAGGCTGCGAAGGGCCTGCAGCGTGCCGCCGCCGTAGTCGATGCAGTAGAACGCGACCGTGCCCGGCGCGTAGCGGAGCGCGAGCGAGGCCACCATCGTGCGGAGCAGCGTGCTCTTGCCGGTCTGCGGGGCACCCGCAAGCACGAGGTTGCTCCCGGCACCGGTGAAGTCCCACTCGAGCGCGTACTGCGCCTGCTTGGCCGGCTCGTCGACCAGACCGAGCGTCGCGCGCACCGTCGCAGGAGCGCCCGGCTCGTCGACGGTCTGCACACGGTCGAGGGTGAGGACCGGTGGCAGCGGGTCGAGCCACACCGGGCGCACCCGCGGCGCGCCGGCGGCGGTCATCTGCTCGCAGAGCACGTCGAGGACGGTGGGGCCGCCCTTGCGTGCGGCTGCCTCCGCGGCGGCCTCGCCGAGCGAGGCCTCGCGCTCGGCGGCGGCCCGGTCGGCGATCCAGGCGCCGATGCCGTTCACCGCGACGTACGGCACGACGGGGACCGACGTTTTCGGGCCCTCGGCCGGCGGGACGTACGGGCTCGAGACCAGCGCCGCCTTGAAGCGCTCGAACACCGTCGTGTCGACCTTGAGGTAACCCGAGCCGGGCTCCGGCGGCAGGTGGTAGGCGTCGGGGACGCCGATGGCGTCGCGGCTCTCCGACTCCGAGAACGTGCGGAGGCTGATCCGGTAGGAGAGGTGCGACTCCAGACCGCGGATCTTGCCCATCTCCAGCTTCTGCGTCGCGAGCAGCAGGTGGACGCCGATGGATCGCCCGATGCGCCCGATCGCGACGAACAGCTCGGCGAAGTCGGGCTTGGCCGTCAGCAGCTCGGAGAACTCGTCGACGATCACGAGCAGGTGGGGGAGCGGCTCGAGCGGCTCACCGGCGTCGATCTTCTCCTGGTACGCCGTGACGTTGGGGAGGTTGCCGGCGGACTTCAGGACCTCCTGACGGCGCTGCATCTCGCCGTACAGCGCGTCACGCATGCGGTCGATCAGCGTCAGGTCGTCCTGGAGGTTGGTGATCATGCCGGCGAGGTGCGGGATGTGCTCCATCGCCGCGAACGTCGCGCCACCCTTGAAGTCGACCAGCATCAGCGCGAGCCGGTCGGGGCCGTGACCGACCAGCAGGGAGCTGACGAGCGTACGGAGCATCTCGGACTTGCCGGAGCCGGTGGCGCCCACGACCAGACCGTGAGGTCCCATGCCGCCGTGCGCGGACTCCTTGAGGTCGAGCAGCACGGGCGAGCCCTGCTCGGAGATGCCGATCGGCACCCGGAGCAGGTCACGCAGCGCGCGAGGACGCCAGGTGCGACGGGTGTCGAGGTGTGCGGGGTCGCGGACGCCCAGGATCTCGGCCAGGCCGACCGAGCCCTCGAGCCCGTTCTCCCCGGCCTCGTCGGCGCTGAGCCGCAGGCCGGAGAGCGTGCGAGCGACGGTGCTCTCGGTGCCCTCGTCGAGAAGGTCGGCGCGGAACGGTGACGGGTGGACCGCGGTGACCAGCGAGCCGTCAGGCCCGATCTCGACACGGACGTCGAGCGGTCGCGGCTCGTGGCGAGGCGACGGCAGCAGCGAGACGACGTGGATGCCGAGGGCCTGGAGCGGGATCGCCGGGTCGGGAGACTCCAGGTGACCTCCGCTGCCACCGTCGTGGTCGACGATCACGACGAGGTGCGACCCGACGACACCGGCGCCCCGGCTGCGCTGGTAGCGGTCGAGCCGCTCCTCGAGCTCCGCGCCGAGCAGCTCGGTGAGGGCCGCGACCGACGTCGCCACGCGGCGCGCCGGCACCTCTCCGTCGAACGTCCGGCTGCTCTGCGCGTGCGGGAGCCACTTCACCCAGTCCCACGCGGCAGCGGCGTCCTCGGGACGGACCACCGCCACATCGAGGTCACCGGGGGCGTGCAGCGTGACCAGCTGGGCGAGCATCGTCCGTGCGACCGCCCGGGCGGCCGCCGGGTGACCGATCATCGCGATCTGACCGTACTGGCGCAGCGGGAGGGTGATCGGCTGCTCCGACAAGGTGGCGTAGCGCTGCTGGAGCTCTTCGGCGGCGTTCAGGCACAGCGGGTCGAACTCGTTCAGCGGGCCGGTGTCGACATCGAGAGCGAGCCCGCTCGACAGGGGGACCTCGCCCGTCCCCAGGCGGACCGAGAGGAAGTCACCGTGCGACGGGCGTCGTTCCCACCGGCGTGCACCGTCACCCGCGAGACCGATCAGCTCGTCGGGTCGCGGGAACCGCCAGGCCTGCTCCGTGCGCTGGGTCGCGACCCGCTCGCGGACGGCCAGCCGCATCTCCTCGAGATAGTCGAGGTAGCGCTCCCGGGACTCCCGCATCTGCCGCCGTGCGCCGCCGCGCTGACTGACGATCATCACGACGCCGATGGCGATCGAGCCGATGAGGACGAGGAAGCCGGCCACGACCAGGATCGGCCGGTCCTTCTGGGTGAGCGCCATCGTCAACGACCCGGTGCCGCTCATGATCGGCATCATGAGCATCGTCATCCCGGCGGCCGGTGTCGGCGCCTGCGTGCGGTGCGGCGGCTCGTGGATGCTGAGGGGGGCGTCGTCGACGCGCGGAGGGGCCGTGCGTGGGGGCCGTCTGACCAGCGTCGTACTCATCGCCGTCCTCGTGGTCGGAGCAGAGGCGTTGTCCTCGCAAACGATATGCTCCACGGCGTCCACGCCGAGCGGTGGCCGCGCACGCCGCGACCGCCGCGGACCGAGCCACTCGCACAGGGGAGAGGAGTGCGCCGGTGCTCACCGCTTACAGCAGGGTCACGGTCGTCACCGAGGAGAGACGGGTCGACCTCGCGCTGCCGAGCGCCCTGCCGCTCGCCGACGTCGTCGCGCAGGTGATCCGCTACTGCGGCGGCGGTGAGGCGCCGCAGGCCGGCCTCGCACTCGCGCGCGTCGGAGGCTCTCCGCTCGGGCTGGGCCAGACCCTCGAGGAGGCCGGGGTCCTCGACGGGGACGTGCTCGAGCTGCGTCCCCGTTCGAGCGGCGTCGAGCCCGCGTCGGTCGAAGATGTCCGCGATGCCGTGGAGGACGCCACCGAGTCGGCGGGCGGCGCCTGGACGCCGACGACGACGCTGACCTTCTCCGTCGTCACCACCGCCGTCGCTCTCGGCGTCCTCGCCCTGTGGTGCCTCGGCCTGCTGGAGCGGCTGGTGCCCGGCTGGCAGGTGCCCCCCGCCGGTGCGGTCGCCGCGGGAGGCATCGCCAGCGCGGTCGCCCTGGCCGCTCTCTCCGGGTGGGCCGCACGGGCGGCCGCACCGTGGTCGGTACGGCCCGTCCTGGTCGCCGCGCTCGTGTGGGCGTACGTCGGGAGCACCGCCCTCGGCTCGTGGGCGGACTGGAGCGGGTCGCTGACGGTGGTCGTGGCCTTCGCGATGGCCGCCGCGGTCGCGGGTCTCGGGCGCGCGATGACCCCGCTCGCGACGCCGTACCTCGCCTTCGCCGGAGTCCTCCTCGTCGTCGCCGGTGCGTTCGCGCTGACAGACGCCTTCGCGGTGGAGCCGCTCCAGACGCTCCGCGTGGTGGTCGTCGTGGTGCTCCTGGCCGTCGGTGTCGCGCCGAGGGTCTCGCTGTCGGTCGGTGGCCTGGCCAGCGCCGACTACCGGGTTCGGAACGTCGGCACGATGTCGCGGGAGGCCATCCAGGCGCGATACCGCGAGAGCAACGGGCTGCTCGTCGGGTCGCTCGCGGCGATCGCGGTGGTGGCCGGTGTCGGTGGTGCGGTCCTCACGTTCTCCGACGACCGGTGGGACCGCTGGCTCGCCCTCGCCGTCGGGCTGCTCGCCCTGTCGCGCTCGCGCATCTTCTCGCGCGTCGCGCACATGCTGCCCCTGCGGATCGCCGGTCTCGTCGTGCTCGGGGCCCAGCTGGTCCGCGAGGTCGCCGACGTCGACGCGACCCGCTGGCTCGTCGTCATCGTGCTCGCCCTGGGAGTGGTGGCGGTGGCGGTGGCGTCCGTGCAGATCTCGGGCATCAGCCGCGCCCGCGTCAAGCGGTTGCTCAACCTGGTCGAGCTGCTCCTGGTGATCCAGGCGATCGTGCTGGCCTGCGGGGCGACCGGGCTGTTCGACCGTCTCTCGAGCATGGTCTGAGGAAGGACGCGCGATGACCGACGACCGTCAGCCGCCGGAGGGCGCCGAGCCCCGTCCCGATCGAGGGCGTCGTTCGGAGGCGCAGGGTGCTGCCGCCGACCTGGCTCGCATGGGCATCGACCCGCGAAGCCTCGGGCTCGACACACCGCAGTCGCAGGCGCCCGAGCGTCGCTGGACCCAGGAGTCGGACCACGCCGTGCCCCAGCGTCCGGCCGACGACGCCAACGTGGTGGCCCTGCGCCCCGAGTGGGCGTCGCAGGCGCGCGGGCACGCGCAGCCCGCACCGCCTGCCGTGCCCCCGTCGGCGACCGTGCCTGGCTCGGTCGAGCACCCCCCGACCGTGGCCCACGAGGTCGTCTCGCGCACCGTCTCACCGGCCCCGGAGCGGGTCGGAGGCCCGTCGTGGGTGCGCGCCGCCGCACGCGGCATCGTCACGTTGGACGGAGCCGCGGCCGCCGATGCCGAGCGCGCCTTGGTCGCGGGGGTCCGGCGCCGGCAGTCGGGCCGACGTCTGGTGGCGTTCCTGTCCGCGCAGGGCGGCGTGGGTACGACGACGGTCGCGAGCGGTGTCGGCGCCGTGCTCGCCGCGCTCCGGGACGACCGTACGGTGCTCGTCGACGTCCAGGCGGGCACTCCGCCGCTGAGCACCCTCCAGGGCGTTCACGACCCGCACACCGTCCGGCGCATCCTTGCTGCCTCCGACGCCGCCACACCGCCGACCGCCCCCGGCGGCCTCGCCGTCGTCGACGGCCCCTCGTGGGACCAGCCGCTCGAACGCGGCGAGCTCGGCGGCCTCGTCGACCGCCTCGTCGCGCAGCACGCCTTCCTGCTCGTCGACGCCGGGGACGACCCCACCGACGGGGCGTACGCCGCGGTCGCCCGCTGCGACCGTGCCGTCGTCGTCACCGGGCCGGGGGAGATCGGGCTGCGGGCCCTCGAGGTCGCACTCTCCCGCCTCGACCGGGTCAACCCGGCGGCGGCGCGGTCGGCGGTCGTGGTCGTCGTCTGCCGCGAGGACGGAGACCCCGTCGACGAGGCTCGGCGTGCGGCCGCGGCCGTCGGTGCCGTCGACGGACAGGTGGTCGTCGTCGGGCGCGACGACGCGCTCCGTCACGGCCGCCCCTTCCGGGCCGACCAGGTCACCTCCCAGACCCGGTTCGCCTTGCTGCAGGTGGCCGCGCGGCTCGCAGAGGGACGATGAGCGGCGCCGACCAGGGCGGTACGCCGCCGACGCGCCCGGTCCCGCCGACACCGGGAGCGACGCTCGCCCGGACGCCGAACGCAGAGAAGTACGTCCTCGAGGCCGACGCGCTGCGCCGCAGGCAGCTCCGGTCCGCGCTCCTGCACGGCACACGGCGGACGTGGCGCGAGCACCGCTCCACGTGGCCGGCCGTGCTCGCCGGGGTGATCGTGGTCGCGGTCATCGTCGCCGGGATGGCGGTCACCAGCGCCTACCAGCGCCAGCAGGACATCCAGGAACGTCAGGAGCGCCAGCGCAGCAGTGCTGAGACGCCGTCCGCGTCGGCGCCGACGCCGTCACCGACCGGCAGAGAGCGACCCAGACGGTCGTTAGCGACCCCGAAGACTCCCGAGACCCCCGCCACTGTGGACGGCGAGGGATGACGAACCTCACCGCGTGTAGGTTCATGCCTTGACTTGACGCTCGGACATCCAGCTGGAGGCCCTCCATGTCCAAGTTGCCGACCGCGAGTGAGACGCGCACCGCTGCGCGCCTCCCTTCCACGCGGGAGCGCCGTCCGGCGCTCGCTGCGCTTGCGGTCATCCTGATCGTCGGCGGAGCCCTCCTCTCGGGCTGGATCGCCATGAGCTCCGGTGACCGTGCCGACTTCCTCAAGGTCCAGGGCGAGGTGGCCCAGGGCCAGCGGCTGACCCTCGACGACCTCGGCACCGTCTCGCTGCCCGAGGGTTTCGACGGCGGAGTGCGTGCCGGAGAACGCGACTCGGTCGTCGGACAGTACGCGACCGCCCGGCTCCTCGACGGCACGGTGCTGTCGCCGGCGATGGTCGCGGAGTCGACCGGCGTCGGCAAGGGCAAGGCACAGTTCCCCATCCAGACGCCGGCCACCCGCTCGCTCACCGAGCTCCGCGGAGGCGCACCGATCGGCCTGTACCTCTCCGGTGCCGACGGAGACCCGCGCGGGATCGCCGCCGAGGTCGTCCAGGTCGGTGAGGTCGACGACGGTGCCCTGTCGTCGAGCCAGGACATCACCGTGCTGGTCAGCGTGGACGCGAGCTGTGGCCCGCGCCTGGCCGGCGCACTGGCCGACGACTCCGTCTATCTCGCGACGGTCGGCGAGGGCGCCGACCTCGACGACACGTGCGGAGGCTGACGTGGCGCTGATCGCCCTCGCCTCCGCCAAGGGTGCGCCCGGTGTGACCACGACGTCGTTGCTGCTGGGAGCGCTGTGGCCACGGCCCGTGGTCGTGGCTGAGTGCGACCCGGCGGGTGGCGACGTCGCCACCCGGATGCCCGCCGCCGACGGCAGCGCACTGGACCCCCAGACCGGGCTGACCAGCCTCGCCGCCGCGGGTCGCCGCTCGCTCTACCCCGAGCTCGTCGACGAGCACACCCAGCAGCTGATCGGCGGGCTCGAGGTGCTGCTCGGCCCACCGTTCCCCGAGCAGGCTGGCGGCCTCCAGGCGACCTGGCCCCAGCTCGGCCCCCTCCTGGCGCGCCTTCCGCGCCACGACGTCGTGGCCGACCTCGGCCGCATCGGGGTGCTGACCCCTCAGAACGCTCTCCTGGCCAGTGCCGATGCCGCGGTCCTCGTCGTCGACACGTCGCCGAGCAGCGTCGTGCACCTGCGCCACCGGCTGCGTCCGGTCTCCGACACGGTTGGCGGCGCGTACGGTGTCCCGGTCCACGTCGCCGTCGTCGCACCGCCGAAGCGGACGCAGACCGTCCGCGAGATCCGTGACGCGCTGACCGCGACCGGCGTGGAGCTCGCCGGCGTGCACCACCTCGCGTACGACGAGCGGGGCGCCCACCTCTTCCAGGGGCAGACGACCTCCCGGCCCGACAAGCTCGCGCTCGTGCGGTCAGCCGGCCCGCTCGTCGCCGAGCTGGCCGCGGCCGTGGCTCACGGCTCACCGGTGGCGGCCGGACCCGTCGACGACCAGGAGCCTGCGCCCCCGGACTCGCACGAGCACGAGCACGGACAGCGGACGGGAGCACACCGGTGATCGACCACACACTCGTCCGCACGTTGCGAGGACAGGTCGCCGACCGCCTCAACGAGCAACGCCGACGCGACCAGGCCGCCGGGCTCGCCACGATGTCGCCCGACGACGAGCGCGAGTACGCACGCTCCCTGATCGTCCAGGTGCTGGAGGATCACGCCCGGTACGAGATCGCCGAGGGGCGCACGCCGATCCCGCCCGACGTCGAGGCCGAGGTCGCGGGAGCCATCCACTCGGCGCTGTTCGGCGTGGGCCGCCTGCAGCCGCTCCTCGACGACCCCCAGGTCGAGAACATCGACATCAACGGGTGCGACACCGTCTTCGTCCAGTACGGCGACGGGCGCGAGGAGCGTTATCCGTCGGTGGCCGAGACCGACGAGGAGCTCGTCGAGCTCGTCCAGGTGCTCGGCGCCCACTCCGGCCTGTCCAGCCGGCCGTTCGACTCCGCGAACCCGCAGCTGGACCTCCGGCTGCCCGACGGTTCCCGACTGTCGGCGGTGATGAACGTCTGCTCGCGGCCGGCGGTGTCGATCCGCAAGGCCCGCATGTCGAAGGTCTTCCTCGACGACCTCGTCGCCAACGGGACGATGTCCGCCGACATCGCCGACTTCCTCAAGGCGGCGGTCGCCGCCCGCAAGAACATCATGATCGCCGGCGCCACGAACGCCGGGAAGACGACCATGCTGCGGGCGTTGGCCAACGAGATCCCGCCGCACGAGCGCATCATCACGGTCGAGAGGGCGCTGGAGGTGGGACTGGGTGAGACGCCCGACCTGCATCCCAACGTGGTCGCGTTCGAGGAGCGTCTGCCCAACTCCGAAGGCCTCGGCAGCGTCTCGATGGCGGAGCTCGTCCGACGCTCGCTGCGCATGAACCCCTCACGCGTCATCGTCGGAGAGGTGCTCGGCGACGAGATCGTCACGATGCTCAACGCCATGAGCCAGGGCAACGACGGCTCCCTCTCGACGATCCACGCCAACTCGTCGGTCGAGGTGTTCAACCGCATCGCCACCTACGCGCTCCAGGCCCGTGAACGTCTCCCGATCGAGGCGACCCACCTGCTGGTCGCGGGTGCGCTCGACTTCGTCGTCTTCATGCGCAAGCACAACGACGCCCACCTCGGCGGGGGACAGGCGCGCGTGGTCGAGAGCATCCGCGAGGTCGTGGGCTTCGACAACCAGGTGCTGTCCTCGGAGGTCTTCGCTCCCGACACCGACGGACGGGGTGTCCCGCACGCGCCGATCTCGTGCGCCGAGGAGCTCGCCTCGTACGGATACCAGCCGTTGGTGCACGGAGGCTGGTGATGGAGGAGCTGCGCGTCCCGCTGGCATTGACGGCCGGTGCTCTGGTGGGCGTCGGCGGGCTGATGCTGGCGTACGCGCTGCGCCGTCGTGCCCCGCGACCCACGATGATCCGGCGCAAGTCCTCCGCACACCGTTCCGAGCGCCAGGTGCGGCTCGCCGTGGGCGGGATCATCGCGTTCGCCCTCACGCTGCTCGTGACCCGCTGGGTGGTGCTCGCGGTCGTGATCGGCGGCGTGGTCGCGCTGTGGGACAGGCTGCTGGGTGGCGGGCGCGCCGAGCGTCAGGCGATCGTGCGAGCCGAAGGGCTCGCCGCGTGGATCGAGGCCCTGCGCGACACGATCGCGGGCGCCATCGGTCTGGAGCAGGCGATCCCCGCGACCGCCAAGAACGCCGCGCCCTCCATCCGTCCCGCACTGAACCTCCTGGTCGACCGGCTGCGCGTCCGCGAGCCGCTCCCGGACGCGTTGATGCGCTTCGCCGACGACCTCGACGACCCCTCGGCCGACGTCGCCGTGGCTGCGCTCGTCCTCAACGCACGGTTGCGCGGACCGGGTCTGCGTGAGGTCCTGTCGGCGCTGGCCGAGTCGGCCCGCGCCGAGCTCGACGTACGCCGCCGGGTCGAGTCCAGCCGTCGCAGCACGCGCCGGAGCGTCCAGATCGTGGTCGGCGTGATCGTGGTCGTCGCCGGTTCGCTGGTGATCTTCAACGGCGCCTACGTCGAGCCGTACGGCACCTTCGTGGGCCAGATCGTCCTCGCCGTCGTGCTGGCGATGTTCGGTGCGGCCGTGCTCTGGATGCGGCGCTTGTCCGGGGTCGATCAGCCCGAGCGCTTCCTCATCGCGGCCGAGCCGGCCCGCAGACGCGACGGGCAGGTGGTCGCACGATGATGCTCGCGATGCTCGCCGGGGCCGCGGTCGGCGCCGGCATCCTGATCTTCGTCCGCATGGCCGTACGCCCGGTGCCGGGTGTGGCGGCGACGCTGGCGCGGGTCGACGGCGCCAGACGCCGGAGTCGTCCGCGCCGCACGGTCGAGGACGGCAAGAAGCCCGACCTGATCGACCGCTGGCGCGTATCGGTGGGGGAGAGGTTCGAGGACGAGGCCTCGGCCCGCGGCTGGTCGTTCACGCGGACGCGAGCCGATCTCGCCGTCGTCGACCGGCCGTTCGCGCAGCACCTCGGCACCAAGGTCCTGCTCGCGCTGGCGGCGCTGGTGTGGTTCCCGATGATCTTCACGCTGCTGGGCTACGACCCGCTCGGGGTTCCCGCCGTCGTGTCGCTCGCCCTGGCGGCGGGAGCGTTCTTCCTGCCCGACCTGGAGCTGCGGAGGGACGCCGAGAAGCGACGCCGCGACTTCCGTCACGTCACCGGCTCGTTCCTCGACCTCGTCGCCATGAACCTGGCCGGCGGCCGCGGTCTCCCCGAGGCGCTCCTGGCGGCCTCGACGGTCGGTGACCACTGGGCGATGGTCAGGATCCGCGAGGCGATCACCACCGCACGCCTGTCCGGGCGCACCCCCTGGGAAGGCATCGCCCACCTCGGTCAGGAGCTCGGCGTCGAGGAGCTCCGCGACCTCGCGTCCACGTTGGGGTTGGCCGGTGACGAGGGTGCCAGGATCCGTGAGAGTCTTCTCGCGCGGGCGAACAGCATGCGGCGCCGCGAGCTGGCCGACATCGAAGGCGCTGCCGGCGAGAGCTCGCAGTCCATGCTGGTGGCGCAGCTCCTGATGTGCGTCGCCTTCTTGGTCTTCCTGGCTTATCCCGCGGTGTCGAAGCTCGGGTGACGTCGTGCAGCAAGGAAAGGAAACACATGTACTCACAGGTGCTGGCCGCTCAGGTGATGATCTCGCGAGTCCGTGCGCGTGCCGCGCAGATGCGGCGCGAGGGTCGGTCGGAGATCGGAGCCTCCGCGATCGAGTGGGCGATCATCTCGGCGATCGTCGTCGCCGCTGCGCTGCTGATCGGCGTGGCGATCAACAACGTGGTCGACAGCAACATCGACAAGATCAACGAGGGCGGCTGAGCCGTCCCGTCGGGCACGGGCGCCTGAGGCGTGGTGGCCGTGGGGAGCGGGGCGCGAGCGCGGTCGAGTTCGCGATCGTGGCGCCGGTGCTGCTGCTCCTCGTCTTCGCCACCATCCAGATGGGCCTCTACATGTACGCCCGCAACGTCGCCCAGACCGCGGCGCGCGAGGGAGTCTCGTACCTTCGTCTCGCCGGTGACAACCCCAATGCCGCCTCGTACCTCACGGGTGCCGAAGAGCTGAGCGTCGGCTACGCGGGCAAGCTCGGGCGGCTCGACGCGGTGCAGGCCGACGGCTCGATCGACGAGACGACCGGCCGGGTGACGATGGTCGTCCAGGGGGAGGCGGTCCTGCCGCTGGGGGGCCGGGTCACCGTGGTGCAGTCGGCCGACGCCACCCTCGAGCAGTTCCGTGTCGATCCGCGGAGCGTGGCGCCGTGACGATCCGACGGGGGAGCGGTGGTCGTGGCCGCCTGCGTCGCAGTCGTGACGATGGGGGCGCCTCGAGCCTCGAGCTCGTGATCCTCGCGCCGTTCATGATGATGCTGCTGATGCTCATCGTCGCGTTCGCGCGCTATGCGCAGGCCGAGAACCTCGTCGACCAGGCGGCTCGGGACGCGGCCCGCGCGGCCACGGCTCAGAACGATCGCGGGGCGGTCGCGAGCATCGCCGCCACGACGGTCACCTCGACGATGGACGACGCGCCGCAGAGCTGCCGCGACAGCGCGAGTGCGGGCGCGCCGGTGCTCAACGGCAAGGCGTTCACCGTCCCCGACCCCGACGCCGCCGACGAGGTCGCGTCGGTGACCGTGACGGTCACGTGCACGTTGAGCACGGCCGATCTCAGCTTCTTCCCGTTCTGGGAGATCGAGGTTCAGCGCTCGTTCACCAGCCCGCTCGACCGATACCGGGGATACCGATGACGGGCGTCAAGACCTGGGTACGCCGGGTGGCTGCGCGGCGCGACGAGGCGGGGTCGGTGGCCCCGTTCGTCGTCATCGTGAGCGTGGGGCTGCTGCTCCTGGCCGGGATGGTCATCGACGGCGGACGCCAGCTCAACGCCAAGGGCATCGCGATCGCGTACGCCCAGGAGGCCGCCCGCGCCGGTGCCCAGGCCGTCAACGTGGCCGACCCGTCGCTCAACCTGATCAGCTCGGCCGCTCTCTCGGCCGCCCGCAACTACTGCGAGCAGGCACAGGCCGGGGACTCGACACTCGTACGGTGCAGCGCCGCGATCCGCGACGTCACCATCAACGGCAGCCGGACGAGCGCGGTGGAGGTCGAGACCGAGGTGTCCCGCTCGGCGATCATCATCGGGATGATCGGGCGCGAGACGCTCACCGCGAGCGGTGTCGCGCAGGCGCGTCCGGTCTCCGGGATCGACGCACCCGACGACGCGAAGGTCAGCACGCTCGAACCGCCGAGCGTGGCGCCGCCCGGCGGCCCCGGGGATGATGACGAGGACGAGGACGAGCTGCCGATCTCGTCGTGGTCTCCGCCGTCGCCGTCGCCGATCGACGAGTGCCGCACCCCGGACCCGGACGAGGACGAGGACGAGAACCCGGAGGCCTCGGAGTCGCCGCCGACCTCGACGCCGGAGGATCCGCCCGACGGCACCGACCCCACGGAGACGCCGACACCGACCCGCACGACGCCGACCTCGACGATCCCCACCTGTCCACCGGCCGAGGGCTGACGCCTGGGGGCGAAGGGTTCACGGGTGAGCCTCCAACCCGATACTGTGCGGTCTTGGTGTCGGATCTCCAGAACAGACGCGGAAGGGTCTCGGGCGTGCATCTGCGATGGATCATGACCGCCGCGGCGGCGGTGCTCCTACTGTCCGCGTGCAGCTCCGAAGACGACTCGGCCACGGCCGACCCGACCCCGACACCGAGCGAGACCGCCACGTCTTCGACGCCGTCTCCGACGCCGACAGCAGCCGCGACGACCGCCCCGCCGAACCCGTTCCCGGGGATCGAGATGACCTTCACCGGTGGCCGCGCGGGCGACGCGCGCGTGGAGGTGCTGAAGACGTTCGTCGCCGGGAGCGCGTACTCCCAGCGTGAGCATGTGGTTCCCGCGCAGTTGCGCGCGGTGCTCTCCCGCGATCTGAGTCGCTTCTTCGCCGGTGCTGTGAACGATGCAAAGAAGAACGGCTGGACTGTCCCTTCCAAGCCCGTCGCGCATGTCGGCCGACTCAAGGGTGATGCGAAGGCGTCCACCGTTCGACTGTGCCGATGGTCTCCCTCAATCTCCTGGGTCGATGCCAAGACTCGGAGGTTCATCGACCGCCGCAAGAACGAGTGGGAGGCTCTCGCCATCTCGATGAGGTCGACAGGCGACCGGTGGGTGCTGACGGCGGTGGAGCCGTCTGGACCATGCAAGCTTGGGGCACCGCGATGACCCGCCGCCGGACGCTCGCGTCCATCATCATCCTGATCGGCGCGCTGATCGCACCTCCTTCGAGTGTGTGGGCCGTCGACGGATGGGGCAAGCCGCCCGCAGTGGGGGGTGGTGGTGGCGGAGGGACGCCGACTCACTCTTCGCCGCCGCAGCAGGCGCAGATCGCGGACTGCACCGTGTACGCGAGCGGCACGGGCATGGGGTCCTCCTGTGCGCGCGGCGGCGGCAACGACGAGACGCTGCGCGAACGCTTCGGAGGCGAAGAGTTCGTCCCGTGCCGCTACTCCGATCCACCGCCGTGGATCGAGGTTCCCCCCAACCCCGATCCCGGCGAGGGGAGCTTCCTGCTCAAGCGCTGCATCGAGGACATCAACTGGGACACCTACGCGGGCGGCAGGGACATGCACCTGACGATCTCGCTGGAGTGGGTGCCGAACGGTGCAGACATCACGCCCCCCAACAACGGGCTGATGAGGTTCCTGTGGCAGCGCGTGACCGGCGACGAGACCGCACTCCCCGTGCCGATGATGCGTCCCGAGCCCTCGACGGTGCCCCTCGTCGGATACCCGACCTTCTTCACCTTCGCGTGGGTCGACCCGGAGACCAGCGACCCGGTCGCCGAAGGCGCCTTCGCGGGAAACCCGCTGGGGGCCCCGTACCGGGAGGTCCGCCTCGAGCGCCCCGGTGACGATCTGCACATGGTCGCCGAGGCGACCGAGATCGTTATCGACCCGCACCAGACCGACATGGAGCCGATCACCTGCACCCCTGACGAGCTCGTCTACGAAGAGGGCGCGTCGGTCGCCGACCAGCCGTCCGACTGCAGGATCACGTTCACCCGCTCGTCGGCCACCGCCAGGGCCTACGCGGACGCTGACGCGCCCGAGCTCCCGCAGGTCTATGTCTCCGCCTACCCCGTCACCGTGACGGTGAGGTGGAGGATCACCTTCGGGATCGGGAGCCCGACAGAGGAGCTGGGCAACGGATTCGAGATGACGGCGACGCAGGCTCTGCCCGTCCAGGAGGTCCAGGCGCCCAACGAGCCTCCGATCGTCCTGTACTGACCGCCCCGCAACTGAAGGACTGAAGGCGATGACCGTGACCCAGAGGAGCAACAACCGTCTCCCCGTGGCTCCCCAGCAGGGTGGGCGCGGTGGCGAGGTCGTTCGCGGGCTGGTCGCGCTGATCGCGATCCTCGCCCTCGTCGTGGGCGTGCCCTGGGCCCTCTGGACCGCGTTCGGAGCGCCGTGGCCCGACGCGCTCCCCGACACCGCCTGGATCAAGCAGCCACTGACGACCGACGTCCTGATGAGCGTCCTCGCTGCCATCGTCTGGCTCGCGTGGCTGCACTTCCTCGTCTGCCTCGTCGTCGAGACCGCCGCAGAGGTCCGGCACCGAGGCCTCGCGCCACGCGTCCCCGGCGGCGGGATCGGGACGCAGGCCTTGGCGCGCAAGCTCGTGACGACCCTCGTGCTCCTGGTCGGCACCGCCACCCTCGCTGCACCGGGCGCCAACGCCACCCAGGCCGGCCCCGAGCACCGCCCGGCCGGCGTCGAGCGCGTCGCGTCGCAGGCCCAGACGGTCGAGCGCACCGCCGACGCGGATCGTCCCGCCGCCTCCGACCTCGCGCGAGCGACCAAGGCGGAGCAGCGCGGCGGCGAGGTGACGACGTACTACGACGTCAAGCCGCCCAACAACCGCAATTACGACACCTTGTGGGACATCGCGGAGCGCTACCTGGGAGACGGGTTCCGCTACAAGGAGATCTACGCGATGAACCGCGACGCCGTCCAGCCCGACGGTCGTACGCTCACCAATCCCGACCTCATCCACCCCGGATGGGTCATGAAGATGCCCAACGACGCCCGCGGACCGGGTCTGAAGGTCGTCGAGGCCACCCGGGACGACGTGACGCCGCCCGTGTCGGCGCCCGACGGCACCTCGCAGGCCGAAGGTTCGGGTGCGGACTCCGACGCGGCCCAGGCGGGCGGCGCGGAGGGTGCGGGGGGTGGCGCCGGCAGCGTGGTCGACGACGCCGCGCCGCGGTCGGGCGTGGGGGAGTGGGCCCCGGTCTTCGGGGTCGCCGGCGGTCTCGCGCTGGCGGGTGCGCTGCTGGCCCTGCGGCGCCGCCGCGCCTCGACCCCAGGAGGTGGAGGCGATCGGCCACGCGGGTCGAAACCCGCCGCGGCGACCCCTCAGGTGGACATCGCGTCGCGTGTGGAGGCCGGTCTGAGGCAGGAGGCTGCCCCGAAGGACGGCCAGTGGCTGGCCGGCGCGGTCCGCGGACTGCACGCGACGGCGCTGCCCCCCGTGGCGAAGGCCGCGCTGTCGTCGGACGGGCTCGTCATCGCCTTCCGAACCGAGCCGGAGCGTGCGCTCCCCGCCGGATGGACCACCACCGGCGACGCGCGCACCTGGATGCTCCCTCGCGACGCGGACGTGTCGTCCACGTCGCCCTCGGCCCTGCCCGGCCTCGTGTGTGCCGGTGTCCGCGACGACGGCGCGGTGCTGCTCCTCGACCTCGAGTCGTACGACGGCGTCGTCTCTCTCGGTGGCGACCCCGACGTCGCCCGCGGCGTGGCGATGAGTCTCGCGGTGGAGACAGCCACCCACCCGTGGGCCGACGCCCCGGTGGTGACGCTGGTCGGGTTCGCCGACGACGTCGCGGGGATCGGCAACGTGCGCGCCGTCGGCGACATCGATCGAGCGCTCGACGCACTCGACAATGTCGCCCACGACCAGCGCGCGACCTGCCGTGCGTACGGCGTGGAGTCGGTGCAGGAGGCGCGGCGTGTCGCCGAGCGCCCCGAGGAGGTCCGACTCCAGCTCGTGGTCTGCTCCGGCGTCCCTGACGCCGCGTCCCTCGCGCGCCTGCGTGCGTGGGCGGCCGACCCGATGGTCGCGCTCGCGGCCGTCGTCGTCGGCGACTGCCCCGACGGTGCCGCACGGCTGACCGCGACCGAGGAGGGCCGGCTCGTCAGCGGCCCGCTGGCCGTCGACGTCGCTGCACAGGAGCTCGCGCCAGAGGCCTACCGCGGTCTCGCCACGTTGTTCGAGCTCCCGGCGGAGCCCGCGGCGGTGCGGATCGAGGAGCTCGCCGAGGCGCTCGTGGTGGAGGAGGCCGTGCTCGCCACCGGCGACGACGATCCCGTCGTCGTCTCCGTCGACGTGCTCGGGCCGGTCCACGTCCGCGCCACGGGGCCACTCGAGGAAGAGCGGCGTGAGCTGTTCTCGGAGATCGTCACCTACCTGGCCCTGCACCCCGAGGGCGTCCACGTCAACGTCCTCACCGGTGCGCTCTGGCCCCGCGGCGTCGACCCGACGACCCGTGACGCGACACTCGCGTGCGTCGCGGAGTGGCTCGGGTCGACCGCGGCCGGCGAGCCGGTGCTCGCCGACGACGCCGGCGTGTGGTCGATCCGTCGATCGTCGCTCGCCTGCGACTGGGACCGGTTCCGGGCGGCGCTCAACCGCGCCGTCGCCAGCCGGTCGCGCGTCCCAGCACTGCGCACCGCCATGTCGCTGGTCCGCGGGCCCGCCTTCGAGGACGCCCCTCAAGGCCGCTACGCCTGGCTGGCCCACCTGAGCATCGAGGACGACGTCGCCCTCGCCGTCGAGATGACGTCCGCAGCGCTGGCCACCGAGTGCAGCAACGCCGACGATCCCGACGGTGCGCGGGACGCGCTTCTCGCAGGGCTCGCCGCACTCCCGGCCAGCGAGGCGTTGTGGTGCGCAGCGATGCGGCTCGCCCTGCGGTTCAGCGGTCGCCACGACGCGATGGTCGTGGCCGACCAGATGTACGCGGCGGTCGCCGCCCACGGCTCACCCCTCGGCGTGACGTCACGAACGGAGGCGCTCGTCGACGAGATTCTGCCGGGCTATCGCCGTGGCGTAGCCTGACGTCCGTCTCGTCTCCCGTCTCGTCGTTCGTCACACCAGGAGTCTTCGTCGTGCGTCTTCGTCCGTGGATCGTCGCTGCCCTCACCGTGGTCCTCCTCGCCGGCTGCGGAACCGACGAGAAGGCCGATGACGCCGACGCCTCCTTCTCGGCGGATCAGGCGACGATCAAGACCAACCGCGGCGACATCACCGTGACGCTGTTCGCCGACAAGACGCCCACGACCGTCTCGAACTTCGTCGGGCTCGCGACCGGTGAGAAGGCGTGGACCGACCCGGAGTCGGGGGACGAGAAGACGGGCGAGCCGTTGTACGACGGCACCATCTTCCACCGGGTGATCCCGGGATTCATGATCCAGGGAGGCGACCCGCTCGGTACGGGCACGGGCGGGCCCGGATTCGAGTTCAAGGACGAGATCGTCGACGACCTCACCTTCGACCGCCCGTACCTGCTGGCGATGGCCAACGCAGGCCCCGGCACCAACGGTTCGCAGTTCTTCATCACCACGGTGCCGACGCCCCACCTCGATGGCAGGCACACGATCTTCGGCGAGGTCGCCGACGACGCGAGCAAGGCGGTCGTCGACGAGATCGCCGCGGTTCCGACCGAGTCGGACCTGCCCGTCGAGCCGGTCGTGGTCGAGTCCGTCGTCGTGGCGGACTGACACCACTCCGTACACTGGTCGGTGGCCGGGTTCTCGGCTCCGAGGGCGTCGGTGCCCTCCCCCTCACCTTCTTCCACTCCCAGGAGCAGCTCCGCCATGATCAGCGTCCACGACCTCGAGCTGCGCGTGGGTGCCCGGGTCCTCATGGCGGGTGCGACGTTCCAGGTGACCGACGGAGACAAAGTCGGTCTGGTCGGACGCAACGGCGCCGGCAAGACGACGCTGACCAAGGTCCTCGCCGGTGAGGGCGGCGACCCGACCGCGGGGACGATCACCCGACGAGGCACGATCGGCTACCTCCCGCAGGACCCCCGCACGGGAGACCCCGAGCAGAGTGCACGCGACCGGATCCTGTCGGCTCGCGGTCTCGACGAGGTCTATCGAACGTTGCGCCGGTCGGAGATCGACATGGGCTCCGAGGACGACGCGGTGCGCGACCGCGCGATGAACCGCTACTCGCGTGCCGATGCCGAGCTGCACGCCGGCGGTGGCTACGCCGCGGCGTCGGAGGCGGCCACCATCGCCGCGAGCCTCGGGCTCCCCGACCGGGTCCTCGACCAGCCGCTGAAGACTCTGTCGGGCGGCCAGCGTCGCCGTATCGAGCTCGCGCGCATCCTCTTCCTGGGTGCCGACACGCTCCTTCTCGATGAGCCGACCAACCACCTCGACGCCGACTCGATCGGGTGGCTGCGCTCGTTCCTGATGTCGTACAAGGGCGGTGTGGTCGTCATCAGCCACGACGTGGTGCTCTTGCAGGACGTCGTCAACAAGGTGCTGCACCTCGACGCCAACCGTGCCGAGATCGACGTCTACAACATGGGCTGGCGCAAGTATCTCGAGCAGCGCGAGACCGACGAGCGGCGTCGCAAGCGCGAGCGCTCCAACGCAGAACGCAAGGCCACGACCCTGATGGCACAGGCCGACAAGATGCGGGCGAAGGCGACGAAGGCGACCGCCGCGCAGAACATGGCGCGCCGCGCCGAGAAGATGCTCGCCGGCCTCGAGGGCGAGCGCGCGTCCGACCGGGTCGCCAAGATCGACTTCCCGACCCCGGCGCCCGTCGGCAAGACGCCGCTGATGGCCGAGGGCCTGTCGAAGTCGTACGGCTCGCTGGAGATCTTCACCGACGTCGACCTCGCGATCGACCGGGGGAGCCGCGTGGTCATCCTCGGGCTCAACGGTGCCGGCAAGACGACGCTGCTACGGATCCTCGGTGGTCTCGACACTCCGGACACCGGTGAGATCCGTCCGGGTCACGGACTGAAGATGGGCTACTACGCCCAGGAGCACGAGACCCTGGACCTCGATCGGAGCGTCCTGGAGAACATGCAGTCGTCGGCCCCGAACCTGACCGACACCCAGGCACGCAGCGTGCTCGGAGCGTTCCTCTTCAGCGGTGACGACGCGCACAAGCCGGCGAAGGTCCTCTCGGGCGGCGAGAAGACCCGGCTCGCACTCGCGACCCTGATCGTCTCCCAGGCCAACGTGCTCCTGCTCGACGAGCCCACCAACAACCTGGACCCCGCGTCACGCGAGGAGGTGCTCGGGGCGATCCGCTCGTACGAGGGCGCCATCGTGCTCGTCACCCACGACGAGGGCGCGGTCGAGGCGCTCCAGCCCGACCGGGTGCTCATCCTCCCCGACGGTGTCGAGGATCTCTGGACCGCCGACTACCAGGAGCTCATCAGCCTCGCCTGAGCGGCGACCAGGGCGGGGGATAGCCTCGCCCCATGACGTATCCCTCTCCTGAGACCCTGGCCGAGGCGGGCCTCGAGCTCGCCGTCGACGGCGCCGTCCTCACGGTCACCTTGAACCGTCCTGACGTCCGCAACGCGCAGACTCCGGCCATGTGGCGCGGGCTGGCGGCAGTCGGTGCCGCCGTGGAGCCCGACGTCCGTGTCGTGGTGCTGCGCGGCGCGGGCGCCTCGTTCTCGGCCGGCCTCGACCGGGCCATGCTGTCGCCGAGCGGCATCGAGGGCGAGGCGTCCTTCCCTCAGCTCGCCGCCGCAACCGCGGAGGAGTTCGACGCGACGATCGCGACCTACCAGGAGGGCTTCACCTGGCTCCGGGACCCGCGCTTCATCTCCATCGCCGCGGTGCAGGGACATGCCGTCGGTGCCGGCTTCCAGCTGGCGCTCGCCTGCGACCTGAGGGTGCTGGCCGACGACGCGCAGCTGTGCATGAAGGAGCCCGCGCTCGGCCTGGTGCCCGACCTCACCGGCACCAAGCCGCTGGTGGACGCCGTCGGCTACGCCCGTGCGCTCGAGATCTGCGCAACCGCACGGTGGGTCTCCGCCCAGGAGGCGTACGCGCTCGGGATCGGGCAGGAGATCGTCCCGGTCGAGGGGCTGGACGCCCGCGTGGCCGAGCTGGCCGCCGCGCTGACGGCGGCGCCGCACCACGCCGTCAGCGCCACCAAGGGCTTGCTCCAGAGCGCGGGTGATCACGACCTGGCCGCGCAGACCGCAGCGGAGCGGCGTGCGCAGCGCGAGCGGTTCATCGAGCTGGTGACCGCACGATGAGCACCCCGTACGACCTCACGGGTCGTGTCTTCATCCTCACCGGTGCCAGCCGCGGGCTCGGGTTCGCGACCGCGGAGGCGCTGGTCGGCCTGGGAGCCGACGTCGTCGTCTCCGGGCGCGACGCGGACGCGGTGGAGGCTGCGGTGGACCGTCTCGGTGCGGAGCATGCCGTCGGGGTGGCGGCCGACAACGCCGATCCGGCGACGCCCGGGACGCTCGTCGCGGCAGCCCGCGACCGGTTCGGCAGGCTCGACGGCCTGGTCCTGAGCGTCGGCGGTCCACCGGGCGGCACGGTGATGGACGTGACGGACGACCAGTGGCGCGCGGCGTTCGAGTCGGTCTTCCTCGGCGCCGTCCGGACCGTGCGGGAGGTCGCCCCCGAGCTGGGTGACGGCGGCGCGATCGCGCTCGTGCTCTCGTCGTCGGTCCGGGCGCCGATCGCGGGCCTGGCGATCAGCAACGGGCTGCGCCCGGGTCTCGCGATGCTGGTCAAGGAGCTGGCCGACGAGCTCGGACCTCACGGCGTACGCGTCAACGCTCTGCTCCCGGCGCGGATCGACACCGAGCGGGTGCGCTATCTCGACGGTCGGGCGCAGGACCCGGCGGCAGCACGTGCCGCGCACGAGGAGTCGATCCCCTTGCGGCGATACGGGCGCCCGGAGGAGTTCGGGGCCGCGGCGGCGTTCCTGCTGTCACCCGCCGCTTCGTACGTCACCGGCGTGATGCTGCCGGTCGACGGGGGCGCCATCCGCGCGCTCTGAGGCCGGCGGTGCCGTCGGACGGCTGCCGCCGGCGCGTGCCGCAGCCGCGCGCTCGGCGGCGGCACGCGCCGCGGGCACCGAACGCTGGCCCGGTCTGGCGTGACCGGCCCTGCGCGGGCCACGCGGGTGGGCCTCGGCCCAGGCGAACCACCCGAACCCGCCGAGGGCCAGGGCCGCGAAGAACCACCACTGCACGCCGTAGAAGAAGTGCGGCCCGCTGCCGAGCTCGGGCCCCTCGGGGGCGACGAACCCGTCGGTGGCCGGCTTCTGCTCCTCGAGCGCCAGATAGCCGCCCTCGTACAACGGATAGTCGAGCGCCTGCCCCATCCCGAGAGTCGAGATGGCGCGGACCTGGCCCTCGTCGGGCTGGGTCGCCGACAGGGGCACGTGGTCGTCGGCCCGCCACCAGCCCAGGACGGTCACCTCGCCGGCAGGAGGCTCCGGGATGTCGACCTCGGCGCCCGTCGTGTTGGCCGACGGCACCCACCCGCGCTCGACGAGCAGTGCGCGACCGTCATCGGTCCGCAGCGGGGTGACGACGTCGACGCCGGGCCCGCGCTGCTCGCGGGTGCGGTACTTGACCACGACCTGCGCGTCGGTGTCGTACGTCCCGGTCACCTCGACCCGCCGCCACTCGTGCTGCTGCGACGCGTCGGGGTCGCTGGTCGCCAGCTCGTCGGGCGCGACGGGGGTCGAGACCATGTTGTGCCGGGTCAGCTCGTTGCGGGCCTCACGCAGGTCCCCCCTGCCGAACTGCCAGAATCCCAGCCAGATGCAGACCCCGGAGAGGAGCGCGACGAAGAGCGCGAAGGCGATCCAACGTCGCGTCAGCAGGAACCTGTACACAACACGACGGTAGCGAACTGGTCCACGCGCCCCGGGCGGGAGGGCCGTTGTCCTGCCTAGACTGACGGCATGACCGCCGACTCCGTCGTGCAGCACGCCCCGGACGAGACCCGAGGAGGGCTCGCCGACCGACATGGACGCGTCGCGACCGACCTCCGGGTGTCGCTGACCGATCGCTGCAACCTGCGGTGCCAGTACTGCATGCCGGCCGAGGGCCTCGACTGGATGCCGACGGCGGAGACGCTGACTGACGACGAGGTCGTCCGCCTGGTCACGATCGGCGTGGAGCAGCTCGGCATCACCGACGTCAGGTTCACGGGAGGTGAGCCGCTGCTCCGCCGCGGGTTGGTAGACATCGTCTCGGCGACCAAGGCGCTCTCCCCGTCGCCGACGGTCTCGCTGACGTCGAACGGTCTCGGGCTCAAGCACACGGCGCAGGCGCTGGCGGCCGCCGGGCTCGACCGCGTCAACATCAGCCTCGACACGATCCGGCCGGAGACGTTCGAGCGGATCACCCGGCGCAAGCGGCACGCGGACGTCCTTGCTGGGCTGGCGGCAGCCCAGGCGGCCGGGATGGCTCCGGTCAAGGTCAACGCCGTGCTGCTGCGCGACATCAACGACGGCCAGGCGCCGGAGCTGCTCGCGTGGTGCCTCGAGCGCGGATACCGGCTGCGCTTCATAGAGCAGATGCCGCTCGACGCCCAGCACGGGTGGGACCGCGGCTCGATGGTCACCGCCGACGAGATCTTCGAGCGCCTCGCGCCGCACTTCGAGCTGTCGCCGGCCGACCGCGAGCGCGGCTCCGCTCCCGCCGAGGAGTTCCTCGTCGACGGCGGACCGGCCACGGTCGGCATCATCGCGTCGGTCACGCGACCGTTCTGCGGAGACTGCGACCGCGTACGCCTGACCGCCGACGGTCAGGTCCGCAACTGCCTGTTCGCCCGCGAGGAGTCAGACCTTCGAGCGGCGTTGCGGGGAGGGGCGTCGGACACGGAGATCGCCGACCGTTGGCGTGGCGCGCTGTGGACCAAGCTGCCCGGCCACGGGATCGACGACGTCGACTTCCTGCAGCCCAGCCGCCCGATGTCGGCGATCGGCGGCTAGAGGCCGTCCGAGAGCGGCTGGGTCTCTTTCCAGAACCCACGGGCGGACAAGAACTGACGCAGGGACGCCTCGTGCTCGTCGCACGCCAGCCAGGTCTTGCGCCGGTCGGACGTGTGGATCTTGGGGTTGTTCCACAGCAGTGCATGCTGCGCGGGACTCTCGCAACCCTTCGCCGAGCAGATGAGGGGCGCGTCGGCGGCGGGGTCAGTCTCGGTCATCGCGTCCTGTCTCGGGGGAGGAGTCGTCGGCGGCGGGCTTCGTCACGGGGCCGGTCCCGAGCTCGCCGATCGGCTCCGGGCGGACGACGTCGGCCTGGTCGGTCGGTCTGCGGCGCGCGGTGTTGGCGAAGACGACGGCGACGTAGGGCAGGATCAGGGCTCCGGCGATGAAGACCCACCGAGCCCAGCCGGTGACCACGACGGCCATGATGAAGCAGACCGTACGGATCAGCATCGACACCAGATAGCGGTTCTGCCGGTGGCGAAGCTCCTCGCTGCGTCCGACCTGGGCGGTCGTGATGGCGACCGGGTCGTCGTGACGATCCTCCATCCCCCCACGGTACGCCAGCCGATCAGCGGCATGATGGGCAGCATGACGAACCGCACCTACCGCATCACCGAGATCGTCGGCACCTCGTCCGAGAGCGTGACCGAGGCCATCACCAACGGCATCTCGCGCGCTTCCCGAACCTTGCGCCACCTGGACTGGTTCGAGGTCGAAGGGATCCGCGGCCATATCGAGGGAGACCAGGTCGAGCACTACCAGGTGACTCTCAAGATCGGGTTCCGCCTCGAGGACGACGAGTAGGCGGTGAAGCAGCTCGTCGTGGTCCGGCACGCGAAGGCCGAGGGATCCGCGCCGTCAGACGCCGCTCGGGCGCTGACAACGCGCGGGCGCGCCGACGCGCGCCGACGCGGTGAGCAGCTCGCCGACTTCGTCACCGGGACGACGAGGGCTCTGGTCTCGCCGGCGGTGCGGACGCGGGAGACGTTCGAGGAGCTCAACCGCTCCCTCGGCCTGGGTGAGGACCACGTGACGTACCCGGGTGCGCTCTACGATGCGAGCGCGCACGGGGTCCTCCAGGAGGTCCGGATCCTCGACGACGCGCCGGTCACGGTGATCGTCGTCGGGCACAACCCGGCGATGGGCGATCTCGTGTGGATGCTGCACGACGGGACCCGCAACGCTGCGTGGACGGCCTACGGGGATCGGGGCTTCCCGACCTCGGCCGCGGCAGTGATGACGTACGACGGCGAGTGGGCCGACATCGACCCGCGGACCATGCGGCTCGAGGACTACCTGGCGCCGTCTCCGGGCTGAGGGTCGGTCGCGGCGACCTCGGCGTCGGCGGCCTCGATCTCCTCGCGGGTGATGCCGAGGAGGAAGACGATCGCATCGAGGTAGGGAACCGACAGCGACGCATCGGCCGCGTCCCGCACGGCGGGCTTGGCGTTGAACGCGATGCCGAGCCCGGCCTCGGCGAGCATGTCGAGATCGTTGGCGCCGTCGCCGATCGCGACGGTGTTCGCGACCGTGATGCCCGCCTGCTCGGCGAACCGCCGCAACGCCGCAGCCTTGCCGGCCCGGTCGATCACCGGGCCGGCGACGCGGCCCGTCAGTCGGCCGTCGCGGACCTCGAGGGTGTTGGCAGCCCAGTAGTCGATCCCCAGGTCGGCGGCGAGGGTGTCGATGATCTGCGTGAAGCCGCCGGAGACCAGGGCGAAGCGGTAGCCGAGCCGCTTGAGCGTCCGGATCATCGTCCGGGCGCCGGGCGCCAGCTGGATCGACTCGTAGACGGCTCCGAGCACGGAGACGTCCACGCCTTCGAGGAGGGCAACCCGCTCGCGCAGGGAGTCGGCGAAGTCGAGCTCGCCGCGCATCGCCGCCGCCGTCACCTCGGCGACCTCCTTCTCGCACCCCGCATAGGCGGCGATCATCTCGATCACCTCGCCCTGGATGAGGGTGGAGTCGACGTCCATGACGACGAGCCTTTGGGCGTGCTGGTGGATGCCGAGCGGCTGCACCGCCACGTCGACCCCCTGACGCGCCGCCTCCAGGGCGAGGGCACGGCGCAGGGCCTCGGGTGCGGCGCCGGAGACGTCGAGGTCGATCGCGGTCACCGGGTAGCGCGCCATCCGGACGATCCGGTCGATGTTGCCGCCCGCGGCGGCGATCTGAGCCGTCACCGCGGAGAACTGGCTGGGAAGCAGAGGGGCGCCGAGGACGGTGACGTGGCTACGGCCCCGGCGGCGCCCGCGGTTGTCACCCTGCCCGTACGACACGTCGTGGTCCATGTCGAGCTCGGACGCGACGTCGGCCACCGACCGCTCGAACGCCTCGCGGTCCGCGGGCTCGGTGAGCAGCACCGCGAGCACGAGCCGGCCCCGCAGCACGATCTGCTCCACGTCGATGACCTCGACGTCGTACGGCGCGACGACCTCGAAGAGACGAGCGGTGACGCCGGCGTGGTCACGGCCCAGCAGCGTCACGGAGACCGTGGGAGCGTCGAGCGGCGCGGTCGGCGTGGGGACAGGCGCGTTCACGGCACGAGATTAGGCCATCGTGCGTGCGGTCAGCGGGGTCGACCCGCGCTGCACGCCACCACCAGCGCGTGCCGCGCGGCCCGCGCGAGCGCCCGCAGGTGGACCGCGCGGGTGTCGGACTCCCAGGCGGTGACCGCCGCGGAGTCGGTGTCCTCGGCGAGCTCGGCGATCGCCAGGCACCGCAGGGCGGTCGCGGTCAGCTGCGCTGCTCGCGGGTCGTACCCCGGCGCCAGGGAGGGCGCGGCCACGTCCCTGATGTCGGAGAGGGCCTCACGCACCTCGGGGCGCCATCGGGCGACGTCGAGTGACAGCAGCTCGTCGGCGGCCGTCGCGAGCTCGGTCCGCAGCTCGCGCGAGGCCTCGGCGACCCCCGCAGTGGGGGAGACGGGACGGGCCTCGTACAAGTGCCAGAAGACGCCGCTCCCGACGACCTCCGGCACGAGGCCGACACCGGCGCCCTCCACGACCACGGCCTCGCCGGCATCGGTGGCGGCTGCGGTGAACGCCGCCGGCCCGGCCAGTCCGTACGGGTCTCCCGGCGCGGGGAGCGCGAGGCTGGCGCCCGTGGCCCCGGCACGGCGCAAGGCGCCCCACGCGAGCAGCAAGGTCTCCGCCACCGGGGTGGCGTCGCCCCCGGGGGAGACGGGTCCGTCGGTGTCCGCGAGCACGTGGTGGGCGGCGTCCTCGGCGCGCACGGAGTCGACCGCGGTCTCGAGCGGCGCGGCGCCGGCGAGCCAGGAGTTGAACCAGCACACCCAGCGCGCGGAGCGGGTCAGAGGAGGCACGACGACGAGCCTAGGACGTCAGGTGGTAACCCGCGTCAGGCACTGCGACGACGGGTGCCGTAGGTTTGGGACGCCCACCCCAGAACGGCCAGGAGTAGTGCATGGCGCCCGTGCTCGAGCTCGCCGACGTCTCCGTACGACGCGGCACCGCCACGTTGCTCGACGACGTCAGCTGGACCGTCCGTGAGGGCGAACGCTGGGTGGTCATCGGACCCAACGGCGCCGGCAAGACGACCATGCTTCAGATCGCCTCGACGCAGATCCATCCGTCGTCCGGCGTGGCGACGGTGCTGGAGGAGGTCCTCGGCGCGGTCGACGTCTTCGAGCTGCGTCACCGCATCGGCTACACGAGCGCGGCGGTCGCCGAACGCATCCCCCGTGGTGAGCGTGTCCTCGACGCCGTGCTGACCGCTTCGTACGGCATGACCGGTCGTTGGCGGGAGGAGTACGAGGAGTTCGACGAGGCCCAGGCCATGCTGCTGCTGCGGCTGATGGGTGTGGACGGACTGGCGGGACGCACCTTCGGCACGCTGAGCGAGGGCGAGCGCAAGCGTGTCCTGATCGCCCGCGCGCTGATGACCGATCCCGAGCTGCTCCTGCTCGACGAGCCTGCTGCCGGTCTCGACCTCGGCGGACGCGAGGATCTGGTCTCCAACCTCGGCAAGCTCGCGCGCGACCCCGAGGCGCCGGTGCTCGTCCTCGTGTCGCACCACGTCGAGGAGATCCCGCCGGGCTTCACGCACGTCCTCATGCTGCGCGACGGCAAGGTCACCGCGAAGGGGCCGATCGAGGAGACGCTGACCGCGCAGAACTTGACGATCACCTTCCAGATGCCGCTGATCCTCGAGGTCCGCGACGGTCGGTACGCCGCTCGTCGCGCGCCTCGCTGACCGTCGTCTTGCCCTCAGGTCGCGGGAACCGCCGGAATCACCCGCGCGCCCGATAGAGTCCTGTTATGGACGCGTTCTGGAACTGGCTGGCCGACAACGGATGGGCCGGCTGGCTGGGCGCCGGTCTTCTGCTGGCGACGGCCGAGCTGCTGAGCCTCGACCTCGTGCTGCTGATGCTCGCGGTGGGCGCGTTCTCCGGTGCTTTCGCCGCTGCCGTCGGGGCGCCGTTCGCGGTCTCCGCCCTGGTGGCCACGGCCGTCTCGCTCGCGATGCTGCTGCTGGCGCGGCCTTCGATCGTCAGGCACCTCCACCGCGGGCCGGAGCTCGCCACCGGCACCAAGGCCCTCATCGGCACCAGCGCGGTCGCGCTGACGCCTGTCGACGCCGCCACCGGGCAGGTCAAGATCGGGGGAGAGACGTGGTCTGCGCGGTCCTACGACCCTGCGGTCGTCATCGAGGAGGGCGCACGCGTCGCCGTCTTCGAGATCGACGGCGCGACCGCCGTCGTCTACCCCGAGGCGTAGCCAGGAGCCGGCTTCGGTTGTGTTCGGGTCTGCGCTAGTCTCCGGGTCACGGGTCCTCGAAGAGCAAGGAACGAAACAGCATGGCAGCCCTGATCGTCCTGGCACTGCTCGTGATCGCCGTCGTCGTGGCGCTCGCGAAGTCCATCCAGATCGTGCCGCAGGCCCGGGCAGGGATCGTGGAGCGGTTCGGCAAGTACAAGACGACGCTCAATGCGGGGCTCAACGTCATCACGCCGTTCGTCGACAAGGTGTCGTTCAAGATCGACCTTCGCGAGCAGGTCGTGTCGTTCCCGCCGCAGCCGGTGATCACCGAGGACAACCTGGTCGTCTCGATCGACACGGTCATCTACTTCCAGGTCACCAACCCCATCGCCGCGACGTACGAGATCGCCAACTACATCCAGGCGATCGAGCAGCTGACCATGACCACGCTGCGCAACATCATCGGCGGCATGACGCTCGAGCAGACCCTCACCAGCCGCGACGAGATCAACACCAAGCTCCGTGGCGTCCTCGACGAAGCGACCGGCAAGTGGGGCATCCGGGTCAACCGTGTCGAGCTCAAGGGAGTCGATCCGCCGCCGTCCATCAAGGACTCGATGGAGAAGCAGATGCGGGCCGACCGCGACAAGCGCGCCGCGATCCTCCAGGCCGAGGGCAGCCGGCAGGCCGCGATCCTCACGGCCGAGGGCGAGAAGCAGTCGCAGATCCTGCGCGCCGAGGGCGACCGCGAGGGTCAGATCCTCAGCGCCCAGGCCAAGCGGGAGTCGCAGATCTTGACCGCGCAGGGCGAGGCCCAGGCGATCGCCACCGTCTTCCAGGCGATCCACGACGGCCAGCCCGACCAGTCGCTGCTCGCCTACCAGTACCTCCAGATGCTGCCCGCGATCGCTCAGGGCGACGCCAACAAGCTGTGGATCATCCCCAGCGAGGTCGGTGACGCCCTCAAGGGGCTCGGAGCAGCAGTCGGTCAGATCCCGACGGCCGTCGACGGACCCAAGACCCGCGTGTCCTACGACGAGCCGGTCACCGACGCCAGTGCTCGGCCCAACCTCTCGGAGGCCCACCGCGCCGTCAGCGAGGCGCTCGAGGCCGCCAAGGAAGCCTCCGCTCCGGATGTCCCGCCACGGGTGCTCTCCGACGGACCCGAGGCGCCGGCCCAGGACGTGACGGCTCCCGAGGCGCCGGCCCAGGACGCGCCGACTCCGGACGCCGTGCAGGGTGAGAGCGCTGCCGGCTGGGAGGACGACACCACCAAGATCTGGGAAGACGGGTCCACGGGACGACAGTGAGCGCGGCTCAGCAGTAGCGCCACCGGGTGATCAGGCGCACACTGGGACAAAGTCCCGTTCAGCTCCTCCCCAGGAGGCCGCCATGAGGTCCAGCAGCGTCCCCGAGCTCGTCCCGGTCCTGTCACCGGGGAAGCACCGGAACCCCCGAAAAGGGGCGTGCTTCATGGAGTTCGCGTCGTACCTGGCCGGTGAGAAGTGGAGCGACCAACCGGCCTGCACCCACCCGCTCCTGGCCGGGCTCGCCCGGCTCGTCAACGACAACGTCACCGACGACACTCGTACGTCGATGGTCGAGCTGGTGCCCAAGGTGGTCGGGCTGAACAGTCCAGATCCGAGGATCCACGCGGCGATCTGCGTCCGGGCCGCGGCGATCGCGCTGCCGCTGTCACCACGGGCGCATCAGCGGGCGCTCGCAGTGGGCCTGCTCGCGGTGGAGCGCTATCTCGAGGACATCGACATGGTGCTTCCCGAGGAGCTCGACGGGCTGACGGCCGAGGCGTTCGCGCAGGCGCCGGCAGCCGAGCAGTGGGCGCGCGGGTTCCGTCGCGGGCTCACCACGCACCCGAAGCATTTCTCGAGGCGTGCCGCGCCGCGGATCGTGCTCAACAGCGTCGACGGCGTCGTACGGTCGGTCAGCACCGACTCCGACACTGTCCTCCGACGGCTGCTCTCCGACGCCATCGACGACTGCGAGCAGCTGATCAGTGCTGGAACGTCCCGAGAAGTGTCGCCCGCGCCAGTGTCTTGAACGCGAGGTTGAACGAGACGACGGCCGGCGTGGCGTTCTCGTCCACGCCGAGGCGCTCCTCGCCGATCGCGTGGACGACGAAGTAGTAGCGGTGCGGCATGTCGCCCTGCGGGGGCGCCGCTCCCGCGTAGTCGGACGTCCCGAAGTCGTTGCGGACGTGGAACGCTCCGGCGGGGAGGATCCCGCCGGAGCCGGCTCCGGTCTCCAGCGACCGTACGTCGCCCGGGACGTCGACGAGCACCCAGTGCCAGAACCCTGACGGCGTCGGTGCGTCGGGATCGAAGCAGGTGACCACGAAGCCCTTGGTGGTGTCCGGGAATCCCTCCCACGACAGCTGCGGCGAACGGTTGCCCGCGTCGTAGACCTGCGCCTCGTCGAGTGCGTCTCCGTCGGAGATCTCGGTGCTCGTGACGGTGAAGGACGGGACGGGCGGAAGGTAGTCGTACGGGTTCGGCGCCACCGGTCGGTCGAGGATCATCGGCACTCCTTCGAGTAGGGGATCTCCACCGGACGGTATCGCGAAGGGACCTGGTTAGCATCGAGCTGTGAGCCACGGACCCGGACTGCCGCACCCGCCATACCCCTCAGGGCTGATCCTCGCCGGTCGGCGGGTGGTCGTGGTCGGGGGTGGCCACGTCGCCGCGCGCCGTCTGCCCGCGTTCCTCGACGCGGGGGCCGCCGTGACGGTCGTGTCGCCCAAGGTCGACCCGGTCGTCCGCGAGGCGGCGTCACGGGGCGAGATCGCCCTCGTGGAGCGGGAGTACGAGACGGGGGATCTGGCCGGCGCGTGGTACGCGATGGCCTCGACGGACCGGCCGGCGGTGAACGCCGCCGTCGTCGACGAGGCGACCGAGGCGCGGATCTTCTGCGTGCGCGCGGACGACGCCCCCCTCGGCACCGCGTGGACTCCCGCGGTCGGGCACGTGCACCAGACGACGGTCGCGGTCCTCTCCAACCGTGACCCGGCTCGGTCGGCGCGGACGCGCGACCGGCTGCTCGACTCCCTGCGAGACGGCGCCGATGGCTGAGGTCGTCGCCGTCGACGACCCGGCAGACGCTCGGCTGAGGGACTACGTCGACCTCCGCGACGTGCAGCTGCGCAAGCTGCTCGAGTCCGAGCGCGGAGTCTTCATCGCCGAGGGGGAGAAGGTGGTCCGGCGAGCGGTGGAGTCCGGCCACCAAGCACGCTCGTTTCTGATGGCGCCGCGGTGGCTGGAGACGCTCTCCGACGTGCTCGACACCACCGACGCGCCGGTCTTCGTCATGCCGGAGGCGGAGATCGAGCGGGTGACCGGCTTCCACGTCCACCGGGGTGCGCTCGCGAGCCTGGACCGGAAGCCGGTGCCCCCGGTCGAGGAGGTCCTGGCGAACGCCCGCCGTGTGGTCGTCGCCGAGGACCTCATGGACCACACCAACGTCGGCGCGGTGTTCCGCAGCGTCGCAGCCCTCGGCTTCGACGCGGTGATCCTGTCCCCACGGTGCGCCGACCCGCTCTACCGTCGAGCCGTCAAGGTGTCGATGGGGTCGGTGTTCTGGCTGCCGTACGCCCGGGTCGACGACTGGTACGGGTTCCCGGAGCTGCTTCGGTCGCTCGGCTGGACCAGTCTCGCGATGACGCTCGCCGAGGACGCTCGAGACCTGCGCGACGTGGCGCCGGCCGACCCGGGGGAGAAGATCGCGCTCCTCGTCGGCGCCGAGGGCGACGGCCTGTCACCGCACTGGAGCCGCAGCGCCGACGTACGCGTGACGATCCCGATGGCCGCCGACATCGACTCGCTCAACGTCGCAGCCGCGACGGCGGTCGCCTGCTGGGCGTTGGCCGGACCTGCGGTCGGCTAGGTCAGAGGTCGTGCGCCGAGGTGACGCGCGCGACGGCGGGCCAGTCGGCGGGGTAGTCCTCCGCGATCGCCTCGGCCTGCTTGAAGAGCTTCTTGCGGGCCCGCGCCGGGACACGGTCGCCGAAGACCGTGCCCATCAGGTGATCGGTCTCGTGCTGGAGGCAGCGCGCGAGCGTGCCGCCCTCGCCGACGTAGGTGACCGGCGCGCCGGTGTGGTCGGTGCCCTCGACGCGCGACCAGTCGGGCCGGGCGCAGTACGAGTAGGCACCGGGAAGGGAGAGGCAGCCCTCCTCGCTGTCGTCGAGGTTGCGGTCGCCGGGCTCGGGGAGGGTCAGGACCGGGTTGCAGACGACGCCGGCCACCCGCTTGTTGTCACCGTCGGTGCAGTCGAAGACGAACACCTGGAGGTCCACGCCGATCTGGTTCGCCGCGAGCCCTGCACCCTCGGCCGCGTACATCGTCGCGAACATGTCGGCGACCAGCTGCTCGAGGTCGGCGTCGTACGAGGTCACCGGTGCGAGCTTGCGGTGCATCACGGGCTCACCCCAACGGGTGATCGGACGTACCGTTCCTCCGGAGGGCAGGGAGACGGGCAACAGGGGCTCCTTCGCACGGAACTTCGGCCGACGGGCTGACCAGGGCAGGGTATCCGACCTTGTTCTTCAGGATGGATGCGCGAGGTTGCAACTCACAGTTACAGTGGGCGTCACAGGTTCTGCCTTTCCGACCACGAGGAGACGCTGTGACAGCGCACTCGACGCGCCGAGACCCCATGAGCAAGGGTCTCGCCGTCCTCAACCGGATCGCCTCGATGCCGGTGCTCGACCGACTCAACCTCCGCCACCCCTCCGAGCAGGTGGCCTACCACGGGGCGCGCGTCGGCTTCCGCACGGCAGGCGCCGTGAGCCGGGGCTTCCGACGAGTGCCCGGACGCGGCGCACCGGTGCGCCCCACGGCGGCGCCCACCACCGGCGTCTTCGATCTCACGCCGACCGAGGACCAGCAGATGATGGTCGACGTCGTCGCCGAGTTCGCCAGGGAGGTCGTCATCCCCGCGGTCGAGAAGGCCGAGACGGCCCTCGACACGCCCGCCGACCTCTTCACCCAGGCGTACGAGCTCGGGCTCACGCTGACCGGTCTCCCGGAGGACCTCGGAGGACTCGCCGCGGAGCGCTCTGCCACGACGGGCGCTCTGGTGGCCGAGGCGCTCGGCCGTGGCGACATGGGGATCGCTGCCAGTCTCCTCGCGCCGGGGTCGGTGGCGACGGCGATCGGGTTGTGGGGCGACAGCACCCAGCAGGCGACGTACCTGCCGGCGTTCACCGGCTCCGACGTCCCGGCTGCCGCGCTCGCCGTGGCCGAGCCGCGGGCGCTGTTCGACCCGTTCGGACCGCGGACGACCGCACGCTCGGTCCCTGGCGGCGGCTTCGTGCTGGACGGGGTGAAGTCGGGGGTGATCCGGGGAGCGTCTGCCGAGCTCTTCGTGGTGGCCGCGACGACCGACGACGGGCGGCCGGCGCTGTTCGTGCTCGAGTCGAGCACGCCGGGCATCACCATCGAGACCGACCCGTCGATGGGCCTGCGAGCGGCCGCACTGTCGCGACTCGTCCTCGACGGCGTGACCGTGCCGGCCGAGGCCCTGCTGCCCGAGAGCATCACCTCGTACGCCGACAGCGTCCGCCTTGCCCGGATCGCGTGGAGCAGCCTGGCCGTCGGCGCCATGCGCGCCGTGCTCGACTACGTGATCCCGTACGTCAAGGAGCGCAAGGCGTTCGGCGAGCCCGTCGCCCACCGTCAGAGCGTGGCGTTCATGGTGGCGGACATGGCGACCGAGCTCGAAGGCGCACGCCTGGCGACGTTGCGTGCGGCCTCCCGCGCCGACCTCGGCCGGTCGTTCGCCCGCGAGGCGGCGCTGTCGCGCCGTCTGTGCACGGAGTACGGCATGAAGATCGGCACCGACGGGGTGCAGCTCCTCGGCGGTCACGGCTTCACCAAGGAGCACCCGGTCGAGCGGTGGTACCGCGACCTGCGTGCGGTCGGCGTCATGGAGGGCGGCCTCCTCGTCTGAGGGGCTGCCAGGAGGAGACAAGAGCAGATGATCAATCTCGAGACGCCCAACAAGTTCCGCGGGTTCGTCGCGCAGGCCCATCGGGTCGCTGCCGAGTTCATGCGGGCCAACTCCCGCAAGTACGACCTTGCCGAGCACGAGTATCCCAAGGAGCTCGACATGCTCGCCGCCGTCGTCGACGGCATGGGCGACTCCGGCGAGGGCCAGGGCGCCGGGGCCGCCGGGGTGCGCCGCGCCGCGGAGACCGGCACGGCGGTCCGCAACGGCTCCAACATGGCCTCCGTCCTGTCGGTCGCCGAGACCTGCTGGGGTGACGTCGGGCTCACCCTGTCGCTGCCGCGCCAAGGGCTCGGCAACTCCGCGATCGCCTCGGTCGCCACCGACGAGCAGCTCGAGCGCTTCAAGGGCATGTGGGCGTCGATGGCGATCACCGAGCCCGGCTGCGGCTCGGACTCGGCCGCGATCACGACGACCGCGACCAAGGACGGGGACGTCTACGTCCTCAACGGGGAGAAGATCTACGTCACCTCCGGCGAGCGCAGCGACGCGGTGGTCGTGTGGGCGACGCTCGACAAGGCGCTGGGGCGGGCGGCGATCAAGTCGTTCGTGGTGCCGAAGTCGTTGCCGGGCATCCGGGTCGAGCGGCTGGAGCACAAGCTCGGCATCAAGGCGTCGGACACCGCCACCATCATGCTCGACAACTGCCGTGTGCCCGCCGAGAACCTGCTCGGCGACCCCGAGGTGCACACCGACAAGGGGTTCGCCGGGGTCATGCAGACCTTCGACAACACCCGGCCGCTGGTGGCGGCGATGGCCGTGGGGTGCGCGCGTGCGGCGCTCGAACGCACCCGCGAGATCCTCGAGGACGCGGGGGTCGACATCGACTACGACCGGCCGGTGCTCGCCCAGTCGGCCGCCGCGGCGGCGTACCTCCAGATGGAGGCCGACTGGGAGGCTGCGCACCTCCTCATGCTCACCGCGGCGTGGATGGCCGACAACCGCCTGCCCAACTCCCTCGAGGCGTCGATGGCCAAGGCGAAGGCCGGGCGCGTCTGCAACCAGGTCACGCTGCGCTGTGTGGAGCTGGTGGGCACGTTGGGCTACTCGGAGGACGAGCTCCTCGAGAAGTGGGCGCGCGACTCCAAGATCCTCGACATCTTCGAGGGCACGCAGCAGATCCAGCAGCTCATCATCGCGCGTCGCGTGCTGGGCCTGACGTCGACGGAGCTGCGCTGAGGTGATCGTGCCCGGACCGGTCACGCGGTCATCTGGGTCCGCGTGACCGGTCCGGGCGGATACGCTGGGCCCTGACCGTGCGGGCAACCTGCCCGGCGGACGTGGTCGCCTCCCTGCACCGAACCGGAGCTTGCGCTATGACGACGATCCCCGATCAGGCGTTTGCCGGCGTCGAGCACGACGTCGAGTACGAGGTCACCCGTCTGCTACGCCGCTCTCGCCTGCGCGGGCTGGGCACCATCAACCGGATCCACCCTGACCTGGACTTCGCGTCCTACATGCTGCTCGTGGCCATCGTCGATGCGCGGCCAGGTGGTGGGCACGGAGTCCGCGGTTCCGACCTCGCCGATGCGGTGAGCGTGCACAAGTCGACGGTCAGCCGGGGGATTGCCCAGCTGGAGCAGCTCGGACTCGTGGAGCGCGTGCCGGACCCGACGGACGGTCGGGCCAGGCTCATCTCCCTCACCGAGGTGGCGCGAGAGCGGCTGGCGGAGGTGCGTGCGACTCGACGGGCGCGACTCGCCCGGGCGATCGCCGACTGGACCGAGGACGACCTCGACACCCTCGCGTCGTTGTTGGGCCGCCTCAACACCGGGCTCGAAGCTCCCACGGAGTAGCCGCCCGCCGTACGCTCGCCCCGCCCTCCTCGCCCCGGCCCCGACGGCGATTCGGTGAGGAGATCGGGACGTTCGTGCCGTACGAGCCCGATCTCCTCACCGAATCGCGGGTGGGGCGTCGCGGGTAGGGCGTCGCGGGTGGGGCGTCGCGGGGTGGGGCCGCACCGCCGGGCGCCAGAGTGCCGAGGATCTGGGAGGGTAGGGGAATGAGCAATCTCGAGAAGCCAGTCATCGAGTTCCCCGAGGGCGACGAGCCGGAGGACCTCGACATCCTCGACATCGTGGAGGGCACCGGCGCCGAGGCCAAGCCCGGCGACTACGTGACCGTGCACTACGTCGGCGTGAAGTTCCGTGACGGCGCGGAGTTCGACGCGTCGTGGAACCGCGGCGAGTCGATCCGGTTCCCGCTGCAGGGTCTGATCCAGGGATGGCAGGAGGGCATCCCCGGGATGAAGGTCGGTGGGCGCCGTCAGCTCACCATCCCGCCGCACAAGGCGTACGGCGCCGCAGGCGGCGGTCACCCGCTGTCCGGCGAGCCGCTGATCTTCGTGATCGACCTGCTCGGCGTCGGCTGAGCAGACGTCTTCCCTGGTCGGGCGCCGTCGCGGCGCCCGACCGGGCCTCACCCGGTGCGTGACGCTGGTCGCAGCGTGGCCGAGCCGGCGCGGGTCGAACTGAAGGCCCCGGTACGGTAGGAGCGATGAACACCTTCTCGGGACGTTCGCGGCGTCGTGCCGCCCTCGCACTGTCCGCTGCGACGGTGTCGGTGATCGCCCTCGCGGGGTGCTCGGAGACCGAGGAGCCCGTGCCGGCGCCAGGGCCCGCCACCCCCGCGGCCCCGACCCTCGGGAGTCTCGGAGAGCTGCGCGGCCTGACGATGATCGACACCTCGTGGGAGTCCTACCGCACCGCGAAGGTCACCTCCGTCACTGGCCGGCCCGACGCCCGGGCCGTCGACGTCACGTACGAGGCGAGCGACGCGACGTGTGAGAAGCTGGCCGGATTCGCGCAGCGTCGCACCAAGACTCAGCTCCAGGTGACGATCGTGATCGGGCGCCAGGACGACTGCGAGCCGGGCACCGTGAAGGCCGCCACCACCTCCGTTCCCCTCACCGAGCCGTTGGGCACCCTGGCACCGGTCGCCTCGCCGTACTCGGAGGAGTCGGTCGCGATCGGCTGAGGTGCGTCACCTCAGGGCGGAGATGAGCTTCGTGACCCGCTTCGGTGAGACCGAGGCCGCGGTACGCAGACGCTGCGCGAAGAGGCTGACCCGCAGCTCTTCGAGTGCCCAGCGAGCCGCCGCCACCGCGTCGGACTGCCGCTCGATGTCAGGAAGCGCTTCGACCGCCTCATAGAACCGTGCCTCGAGGTCCTGGACGATGTGGCGGTTCTCCTCCTCGCCGCGGTCCGTCGCGTGCTGGAGGCGGAACGCGGCGGCACGGAGATAGCGAGGCACGTGACGCAGCTGCTCGAGCCCGGTCTCGGACACGAACCCGTCGAAGACCAGCCACGACAGCTGCACCTCGACGTCGCGCACGATCTCCGGCTTGGTCCGGCGGGCCTCGTCGAGCTCGGACCGCAGGGATCCCAGGTCGGAGATCACCCGCTCCACCTCACGCGCCACGGCCGAGGTCTGGGCGTACAGCTCGGAACGCACCTGCTCACGCAGCAGCCCGAACGTCTCGGCGTCGCGGACGACAGCACGGCCGGTGACCGCGTCGATCCCTGCCAGGACGCAGTCGGCCATCAGCAGGGACGTGCTGCGGTACGGCGAACCGGCCAACACCAGCAGCGTGCGGGTCCCGAGGTCCTTCGACACCTGCGCGGCCGGCGACGGGACGTTCAACGCCAGCAGACGGCGTACGCCCTGCCGCGTCGCGATCTCGGCGTGCCGGGCGGAGGCGAAGACCCGGAGGTCGACGTGGGTGCCGCGGTCGACGAGCGCCGGGTAGGCCGTGACCTCGTGCCCGCGGCTCACCGACGTCACCTCGGTCGGGATCGTGCCGAGGTCCCACGCCATGATGCCGGTGCGCTCGAGGTTGCTCGAGGCCGCGGAGATCGTACGGCCGAGGCGGGGGCGCAACTCGGCTCGCAGCGCGTCCAGATCCTTGCCGCGGGCGATCTCCGCCTCGCCGTCCCGCACCCGGAACGTGACTCTCAGGTGCCGGGGGAGCGAGGCGAGATCGAACGTGCCGGGCGCGACGACATCGCCGTTGAGGGTCCGGATGCCTGCCGACATCGCCTCCGCCACAGGGAGCGTCGTGTCCAGGGGGAGCGCCAGCAGCCGGCGGGCCACATCCGGTGCGGGCACGAGCCGCCGTCGTACGTCCTTGGGGAGCCCGCGCAGCAGTGCCGTCACGAGCTCCTGGCGGTAGCCGGGGACACCCCACAGGAAGGCCGTCTCGTCGAGATCGGCGAGCCGCTCGAGCGGGACGTCGACCGTGACACCGTCGACGTCGCTCTCGGGCTCGAAGGCGTACGAGAGCGGCAGGTCGATGCCCGCGGACTCCCAGGTCGTGGGGTACGCCTCGAGCGCCACGTCACCGGCGTCGTCGCGCACGAGGTCGTCGGGAGTGAGGTCGAGGAGGTCGGGCGTGCGTCGTCGCGCCTTCTTCCACCACGTGTCGAAGTGGCGCACCGAGACGACGTCGGCCCCGACCCGGTTGTCGTAGAACGCGAACAGGGTCTCGTCGTCGACGCGGATGTCGCGTCGGCGGACCCGGTCCTCCAGACCCTCGATCTCGGCGATGACCTCGGCGTTGTGGGTCCAGAAGGCGTGGTGCGTGCTCCACTCGCCCTGCACCAGCGCGTGCCGGATGAAGAGCTCGCGCGCCACCTCCCGGTCGATCGGCCCGTACGAGACCAGCCGGTCGGCGACGACCGGCACGCCGTACAGGGTGACCCGCTCGTGCGCCATGACCGCCCCTCGGCGCCGCGACCAGTGCGGCTCGGAGTAGGTGCGCTTGAGAAGGTGGGCGCCCTCCCGCTCGATCCACGCGGGCTCGACCTTGGCGACGGTGCGGGCCCACAGCCGCGACGTCTCGACGAGCTCGGCAGCGACGACCCACTGGGGCGGCTTCTTGGCGAGCCCTGATCCGGGGAAGATCGCGAACCTGCCGTTGCGGGCGCCGAGGTAGTCACGGGTCTCGCCCTCGCGCAGGCCGATGTGCGACAGCAGCCCGGCGAGCGCCGCCGCGTGGATGCGGTCGGGG
Organism: Mumia sp. zg.B17; assembly: GCF_019550915.1. Taxonomy (GTDB): domain Bacteria; phylum Actinomycetota; class Actinomycetes; order Propionibacteriales; family Nocardioidaceae; genus Mumia. The sequence continues at coordinate 47,767 of NZ_JAHWCI010000003.1, read as the reverse complement.
TCGGCAGGAGGTCCGTCGGACTGGCCCAGGTCGAGTCCGAGACCACGGCACTGGTCGCGCAGCATCGCGTGCACGTCCTGCCACTCGCGGATGCGGACGTAGTGCAGGTACTCCTCGCGCACCGTCCGGCGGAAGGCATTGCCGGACAGCTCGCGGCGCTGCTCGCGGAGGTAGTTCCACAGGTTCAGATAGGCGAGGAAGTCCGAGGTCGGGTCGGCGAACCGCGCATGCTTGGTGTCGGCCTGCTGCTGCGCCTCGAGCGGGCGTTCGCGCGGGTCCTGGATGGACAGGGCCGAGACGATGACGAGCATCTCGCGCAGCACCCCGTACGACGAGGCGGCGACCAGCATCCGGGCCAGCCGGGGATCGAGCGGGAACGTGGCGACCTGTCGCCCGACGGTGGTGAGCGAGCTCCGCATGCCCCGTGCGCCGTCGCTCAGCGCCCCGAGCTCCTCGAGGAGGCCGACGCCGTCGCGCACCGCGCGGCGGTCGGGCGGGTCGAGGAACGGGAAGTCCTCGACCGGCCCCAGGTCGAGCGAGGCCATCTGCAGCAGCACCGACGCGAGGTTGGTCCGCAGGATCTCCGGGTCGGTGAACTCCGGACGCGACGCGAAGTCCTCCTCCGAGTAGAGCCGGATGCAGATGCCGTCCGACGTGCGCCCGGAACGGCCGGCCCGCTGGCTCGCGCTGGCCTGGGAGATCGGCTCGATCGGCAGCCGCTGCACCTTGAGACGCTGGCTGTAGCGGGAGATGCGGGCAGTCCCGGGGTCGACGACGTAGCGGATGCCGGGGACCGTCAGCGACGTCTCGGCCACGTTGGTGGCGAGTACGATCCGGCGCCCGGTGTGGGGCTCGAAGACCTTGTGCTGCTCGGCCGCGGACAGCCGGCCGTACAACGGGAGGATCTCGGTGCGGCGGAGCTTGCGCTCGCGGAGCATGTCGGCGGTGTCGCGGATCTCGCGCTCCCCGGAGAGGAAGACGAGGACGTCGCCGTCGGACTCCCGGGCCAGCTCGTCGACGGCGTCGCCGATCGCGGCGAGGACGTCGCCTGATCCGGCGTCGGCGCGCTCCGAGGGCGGACGGTAGCGGACCTCGACCGGGTACGTCCGTCCGCTCACCTCGATGATCGGTGCGGGGCTGCCGTCGGGCGCCGCGAAGTGGGCCGCGAAGCGCTCGGGGTCGATGGTCGCGGAGGTGATGACGACCTTGAGGTCGGGACGACGGGGGAGGAGTCGACGGAGGTAGCCGAGCAGGAAGTCGATGGTCAAGGACCGCTCGTGCGCCTCGTCGACCACGATCGTGTCGTAGCGGAGCAGCATCGGGTCGTCGTGGATCTCGGCCAGGAGGACACCGTCGGTCATCACCCGGACGAGCGTGCTGGGACCGGAGCGGTCGTCGAACCGGACGGCGTACCCGACGGTCTCGCCGAGCGTCGTCCGGGTCTCCTCCGCGATCCGGGCGGCGACGCTGCGGGCGGCGATGCGGCGGGGCTGGGTGTGTGCGATGGTCCCGCGGACACCGCGACCGAGGCCGAGCAGGATCTTGGGCAGCTGGGTCGTCTTGCCGGAGCCGGTGGCGCCGGCGACGACGACGACCTGGTGGTCGGCGATGGCGGCCGCGATGTCGTCACGACGCTCGGTGACCGGCAGCTCGGGCGGGAAGTCGAGGTCGGGGACCGACGCCCGGCGAGCGGCCGCCCGTGCCTCCGCCGCGGCCACGTCCTTCTCGACGTCGGCGAGCTGCTCGGTGCGTCGAGCGGCGTCGCGCTGGGACGCTGCGCGGTCGAGCCGTCGCCGGAGCCGTCGCTCGTCGCGCAGCGTCACCTCGCGCAGCCGCGTGCGCAGCTCGCCGACGGTCATCCGAGAACCCCTAGGGAAGGTCGAGTGCGTCCTTGAGCAGGGCGTACCCGACGAACGCGACGATGTCGATCACCGCGTGGGCGATCACCAGCGGCACGATGCGCCCTGTCCGCTGGTACCAGTACCCGAACACGATACCCATCACCGCGTTGCCGATCGCCGGCCCGATCCCCTGATAGAGGTGGTACGAGGCTCGGAGGGTAGCGCTGGCCGCGAGCACCGACCACCGGTTCCACCCCAGCTGGGTCAGCCGCCACATGAGGTATCCGACGACGATGACCTCCTCCAGCACCGAGTTCATGAGGGCGGAGAGGATCAGCACCGGCACGCGCCACCAGTGCTCGTCGAGACCGCTGGGCACGATGGTCGCGGTGATCCCGAGCTCCCGGCCCACGAAGTAGAGGCCGAGCCCGGGGACCCCGATGAGCGCGGCGAGCCCGACGCCCCAGCCGGCGTCACCTGCGGCTGTGCCTCGTCCGATGCCGAGGACGCGACGGGGAGCGTCGCTCGAGCGCACGAGGAGATAGAGGACCAGTGCGACCGGCACCAAGGCGAAGCCGATGCCGAGGAGCTGGTAGGTCAGGTCGAGCCAGGGCCGGTCGCTCCGAGACGAGTTGAGTGTCGCCGACTGGTCGGCCAGCGGTCCACGCGTCAGCTTCGCCACCAGGGAGACCGTGGCGTAGACCGCCGACTGCAGCAGCGACAGCAGCAGGACGATCCAGACCTCGGTGCTCAGCAGCCGCTTCTGCGGCGCCGCAACGGGGTCGGGAGCCGGGACCAGGGGTCCGGGGAACGTGAGCGTCACGGCATCACGGCGTCACAGCCTGCGCGCGGACAGCGTGTCGCAGGAGTTGACGTCGCCCTTCTCGTATCCGGTCATGAACCAGCGCTGACGCTGCTCGGCCGAGCCGTGGGTCCAGCTCTCCGGGTCGACGCGGCCGGTGGCCGACTTCTGGATGCGATCGTCACCCACCGCTGCGGCGGCCGACAGCGCAGACGCGATGTCGGCCTTCGTGAGCGGCTTGATGAGGGTGGTGCCCTGCTCGTCCTGGGTCGTCGCTGCATGGTTGGCCCAGACGCCGGCGAGGCAGTCGGCCATCAGCTCGACCCGGACCGCGCCCGACTTCGCGCCCTGCGGGTCCTCCTGGGAGTACTTGAGGACGCCGAGCAGGTTCTGGACGTGGTGACCGTACTCGTGGGCCACGACGTACATCTGGGCCAGCGCACCGTCGTCGGCGCCGAACCGCGTCGTGAGGTCGTCGAAGAACGACGTGTCGATGTAGACCTGCTCGTCGGACGGGCAGTAGAACGGCCCGACGTCACTGCTCGCCGCGCCGCAGCCCGACTGGGTCTGACCGGAGTAGAGGACGGTGTACGCGTCGCGGTACTGGCGGTTCGCGTCGGCCGGGAGCGCGTCACGCCAGTAGTCCTGGACGCTGTTCACGGTGCCGATCACGCGGCACGTGTCGTCGCGGTTCGCATCGGCCCCGGTCTTGCACTCGGAGAAGTCGGCCTGCGTGCCGGACTGCTGGACCTGAGACGTGTCGAAGGCGCCCGCCGAACCGCCCTGGTCGAACGGGTTGACCCCGAGGAAGGTCGCGATGAGGAACAGGATGATCGAACCCGCACCACCGCCGATGAGCGCGCCACCCCGGTTGGAACCGCCGCTGCGCACCTGGCTCGTGTCGAGACTGGCGCCTTCGTTGAACGTCATGGTCGGAGTGTAGGGCCGGGCGGCCGTACGATCCGGTCGCCGGGGGAGGGCTTCCCCGCCATCGGACCGGGCGGGACCGCCCCGGCTACAGTGCAGCCGTGAGCGAGTTGAGCACCGTCGGCTTCACCGTGCCGTCATCTCTCGGGGGTTCGGACGAGGTGCGTCGACGCGGGTTGCGTCGCATGCGCACGCTCGCCACCGGGCTGCTGGTCGTGGCGGCGGTGATCTATGCGCTGACGCACGGCGAGTCGGGCGCGCTGGGCTACGTCAACGCCGGCGCCGAGGCGGCGATGGTGGGCGCGATCGCGGACTGGTTCGCGGTGACGGCGATCTTCAAGCACCCCATGGGCCTCCCGATCCCGCACACGGCACTGATCCCGCGCCGCAAGGACGCGCTCGGCGAGAGCCTCCAGGAGTTCGTCTCTGACAACTTCCTCAACGAGCCGGTGGTCCGCGAGCGCGTCGAGGCAGCACGGATCAGCCTGCGCGTCGGCAGCTGGCTCGCCGATCCGGTCCACGCTCGGCGCATCGTCGACATCGGGTCGCGGGTCCTGCGTGACGGGCTGTCGCGCATCAGCGACGACGACGTGGCGGCCATCGTCCGCGAGGTCATCGTGCCCCGCCTCAAGGCTGAGCAGCTCAGCCCCGCCGTCGGCCAGGCCCTCGGCGAGATCGTCCGCGACGGCGCCCATCACGGGCTGGTCGACATCGCGGCGGAGGAGATGCACCGCTGGCTCGTCGACAACCAGGAGACCGTCGAGGGCATGGTCGCCGAGCGGGCCCCCTGGTGGACCCCGCACTGGGTGGACGGAAGGATCTCCACCCGGATGTATCGCGAGGCTCTGTCGTGGGTCGACGACGTCCGTACCGACCCCGACCACAGCGTCCGGCAGTCGCTCGACGCCTTCCTTGTCTCGCTCGCCGGCGACCTGGAGCAGGATCCGGACACCCAGGCCCGGGCCGAGGCTCTCAAGGAGCGGATCCTGTCCCAACCGCAGGTCGTCGACGTGGCGGTGGCGCTGTGGAGCGGGCTGCGGCACGCCCTCCTCGACTCGCTCGACGAGTCCGCGGGCATGCTGCGCACCCGCATGGTCGCGCTCCTGTGCGAGACGGGCGAGCGCGTCGCCGCCGAGCCCGAGCTCCAGGCTCGCCTGGACCGCATGATGAGCGACACCGCTGCGTTCGTCGTCACCAACTACGGCAGCGAGATCGCCACGGTGATCTCGGAGACGGTGAACCGCTGGGACGGCAAGGAAGCGTCCCGCAAGATCGAGCTGCACGTCGGCCGCGACCTGCAGTTCATCCGGATCAACGGCACCGTGGTCGGCGCTCTGGCGGGCGTCACCATCCACGCGGTCTCACAGCTGCTCTGACCGGCGACCCACGTAGGGTGAGCGGGTGAGCGAACGCTTCTCCTCCGTCGACGACGTGACCGAGCGGCTCGCTGCCCTCGGCTATCTCGCGTCCACGTCCGTCGCGACCACCGTCTTCCTCGCCGACCGGCTCGACAAGCCGCTGCTCGTCGAGGGGCCCGCGGGCGTCGGCAAGACCGAGCTGGCCCGCGCCGTGGCCGGGGCGACGGGAGCCGGGCTGGTGCGGCTGCAGTGCTACGAGGGCGTCGACGAGGCCCGGGCCCTCTACGAGTGGAACCACGCCAAGCAGCTGCTGCGCATCACCGCCGGTCGCGGCGAGACCTGGGACGCGACCCGCGACGACATCTTCACCGACGAGTTCCTGCTCGCTCGACCCCTGCTCCAGGCCATCCGTTCCGACGAGCCGAGCACTCTGCTGATCGACGAGGTCGACAAGGCCGACCTCGAGATCGAGGGCCTCCTCCTGGAGGTGCTCAGCGACTACGCGATCACGGTGCCTGAGCTGGGGACTCTCACCGCCCGTCACGCGCCGTTCACGGTGCTCACCTCCAACGCGACGCGGGAGCTCAGTGAGGCGCTCCGGCGGCGGTGCCTCTTCCTGCACATCGACTTCCCCGAGCCGGAGCTCGAGGAGCGGATCGTCCGGACGCGCGTCCCCGCCGTCGACGAGGCGCTCGCGGTGTCACTGGTGAGGGTCGTCAACGCCCTCCGGCGGATCGACCTGCGCAAGGCGCCGTCGGTGTCGGAGACCATCGACTGGGCCCGGACGCTCCTCGCACTCGGCGCGGACTCGCTCGACGAGGCGGTCGTGGACGAGACGCTGGGCGTCCTGCTGAAGCACACCGACGACGTCGCCCGTGCAAGGGCGCACCTGCAGCTCGACGAGGCGGACGGGCGCAGATGAGCGTCGGGTCGGGAGAGACCGGCTCACTCCCTGGGCGGCTCGTCGCGATGGTGGAGTCGCTGCGCGGCCACGGCATGGTCGTGGGCACCAGCGAGACCGTCGACGCCGCCCGGGTGATGGAGGTGCTGTCGCTCGCCGACCGTGCCCTCCTGCGCGAAGGGCTCGCCGCGGCGTTGCTGCGGCGGTCGGGGCAGCGTCGGGTGTTCGACGCCGTCTTCGACGTCTACTTCCCGGTCGGCGTCGGTGGGCGCGAGTCGGTGCGTGAGGAGACGCAGACCCGCGCGACCGGTGCCGGCGATGACCGCTCGTCCGAGCCGCCGACGGTTGCGGAGCTTCGTGAGGATCTCGTCGACGCCCTGGCGCGGGGGAGTGGCGGGGCGCTGAACGAGGTCGCCGCGGCCGCGGTCGACGCGCTCGGGGCGGTCCAGGGTGCGGACGGTCCCGGCATGGCAGGATCCGGCTGGTCGGCGCGCCAGACCCTCGAGCAGCTGCGCCCGCAGACCGCGATCGTGAGGGCGCTGGCACGACGGGGGAGCACCGAGGGCTTCGCCGAGCGGCTCGACCGTGACGAGGTGCGCCGCGACGTCGAGCGTTTCCGTGAGCTCGTCCAGTCCGAGGCCAGCCGTCGTACGGCCGAGGTCCGAGGACGCGAGCGGGTCGCGCGCTATGCCGTCCGGCCCGACGCCAGCCAGGTCGAGTTCCTCGCCGCCAACCGGGCGCAGGTGCTGGAGCTGCGCCGCGCCGTCCAGCCGCTCGCGCGGCGCCTGGCCACGCGTCTGTCGGCGCGACGACGGCGCCGCAACCGCGGTCAGGTCGACATCCGGCGGACGTTGCGGCGGTCGATGTCGTACGGCGGGGTGCCGCTGCAACCGGTCTTCGAGCACCGGCGCAAGGCCCGGCCCGAGCTGGTGCTGCTCTGCGACGTGTCGGGGTCGGTGGCGGGGTTCGCTGGGTTCACGATGCTTCTGGTGCAGGCGTTGCGCGACCAGTTCAGCAAGGTGCGCGTGTTCGCGTTCGTCAACCACACCGACGAGGTCACCGAGCTCGTCACCTCCGGGGAGTCGGACCCGGCGGCTTTGGCTGAGCGCATCTCGTCGAGCGCGAACGTCGCGCCCTGGCACCCCTCGAGCGACTACGGGCGGGCGCTGCGTTCGTTCGTCAGCCGGTACGGCAACGTCGTCGGTCCCCGTACGAGCGTGCTGATCCTGGGGGACGCCCGCACCAACAACCTGGATCCGGACCTAGACGCGCTGCGTGACGTGGTGGCTCGTGCTCGCCGCACGTTCTGGCTCAATCCCGAGCACGAGAGCCGGTGGGGGCTGGGCGACTCGGTCGCGCCGGCGTACGCGCAGATCGTCGACATGCACGAGTGCCGCACCGTCGATCAGCTCTCGCGGCTCGTCGGCCGGCTGCTGCCGGTCTAGCCCTACGACCCGAGGTGCCACGCGGCAGAGAGGAGACAGAGGTGCGACCGCCGGAGATCCTCCCTGCGCTGCGTGAACGGTTCAGCCCGATGGCGTTCGACCGGACCCACACGCTCTCCGACCTCGACGTGGAGGCGCTGCTCGAAGCGGCGCGGTGGGCGCCGTCGGCCGGCAACTCCCAGCCCTGGGCGTTCCACCTCCGCCGCCGCTACGAGGCCGGGCACGACCTGCTCGTCGAGCACCTGGCCGCGAGCTCGCGACGCTGGGCGCCGGACGCCAGTGCGCTCGTCGTCAACCTCGCCCGTCACGAGGTGGGCGACAGCGGCCTGCAGTACTCCGAGTTCGCCGAGTACGACCTGGGTCAGGCGGTCGCGCACATGACGATCCAGGCGCACGCGATGGGCTTGGCGTGCCGCCAGTTCCGGGCCTTCGGCCTGGAGGCGCTCGAAGCCTCGCTCGAGGTGGCACCGGGGTGGCGCGTGCTCACGATGACGGCGATCGGTCTCGGCGAGCCGGACCCCTCCACGGAGCGGACGCGCCGGACCATCGGCGAGCTGCGCAGTGAGGGGACGGCCTAGTCGATCGGCTGCGGATCGTGGGGATGGTCGACGTCGGCGAGGAACGCGTGCTCGTAGATCTCGTAGACCAGCGCCGACTTCGCCGCGTTGTACTCCGACATCCGCTGCAGCGAGCGGCCCGACAGGTCGGTCTTGAGCGCTGCGTACGCCGCCCGGTCGTCGCCGGCCCTGCGCAACCAGTCACGGAACAACCGGTGGCGTCGCGGCTCGACGGCGTCGGGCCCGAAGACGTGCAGGTTCACCGCCGGGCGTTCGTGACGGAGCATGCGGTGCCCCTGCCACCACGGCTCTCGCACCCGCAGCACGTAGCCGCGGCGTTCGAGGGCCGGCACGTAGGTGTCCTCGGCCGCCGGGTCGGCGACGACCAGGTCGACGTCGATGACCGGCTTCGCGGGGAGACCGGGGACCGAGGTGGAGCCGATGTGCTGGAGGTCGAGCACCCGGTCCTGGAGCGCCTCGCGGACGGACGCGGCAACACGCTCGTACGTCGTAGGCCACTCGGGGTCGTAGGGCACGACCTCGATCGGATCAGGCGTGCGGGGCTCGCTCCCGGAGACGAAGGCCTGGTCTGTCTCGTGCTGAGTGGGTTGCTCGTGCGGGCGCCAGAGCGGGTGAACGGTCACGACGCGAGCGTACGGAACGCCTCGACGAGGAGGATCAGGGCGAGCACGGCGTACACGCACGCGGCCAGCACGCCGAGCGCGGTGCCGGCCCGCCCGCGAGAGTCGAGCGCGCGACCGAGACGCCCGGCGGTGAGGCCGATGACGGTGTCGCAGATCAGGCCCACGACCAGGAACACCGTCCCCAGGGCGAGCATCTGCGCCACGGTGGAGCCGTGCCCGGCGACCACGAAGCCGGGGAGGAACGCCGCGAAGAAGAGGATGACCTTCGGGTTGGTGAGGTTGGTGACGGTCGCCCGGACGAGCACGGTCCCCGTCTGGGGGACGACCTCTGCCTCGGACGTGCTGCGCAGTCCTCGAACGGTGTCGACCGCGAGCCAGATGAGGTAGGCGGCGCCGACGAGCTGGATGACGGTGATGATCTCGGGGTTGAGGCGAAGGAGCGCGGCGAGGCCCAGTGCGGCCGCCACGACGTGGACGACCATGCCGCAGGCCATCCCGAGAGCGGACACCACGCCGGCGCGGGGTCCGTGGCGGAGGGCCACGGCGGCGATGTAGGTGTTGTCGGGGCCCGGCGCGATAGTCACGACGAGCACCGCGACGACGAACGCGGGCAGCACGGCGGGATCTAACATCTCCTTACCGTAACGCTAATGGGCGACATTTCTGTTACGGTTTTCGGGTGCTCACCCTCGCACCCGAGTCCGTCGCCATGCTCGTCAACGAGTGGGGCACGGCGGCCCGCGCCGAGGCGGGCGAGTCTGAGCAGCCGTTCCCCGACGCATCCGAGCTCGGATGGTCGGGGGCCGGCCACGCCGACCTCGTCCGTACGGCCGACCTCCTCCAGCCCGTCTTCGCTGCCGGCACACCCGACGAGCGGGTGCGTCGGCTCGACCGTCTGCTCACCGACGCCGGCGCATCGGTCCGCCTCGGCCTCAGCGACGGGCGCGTCGAGGACCGCTGGGTCGCCGCCCGCCCCGCCGACCGCCTGCTGGTGGCCGCTCTGCGCACCATCCGCGACGTGCTCGCCGACCGTGGTGCCGACGCGATCGGCACCTGTGCTGACGATGAGTGTGTCGACGTGTGGATCGACGGTCCCCGTGGTCGCCCGCGGCGATACTGTTCGGACTATTGCTCAGGTCGTGCCCGCGTGGCCGCCTACCGCAGACGTCAGAGAGAGGAGCGGGCATGAGTGCCCTTCCTGACCCCGTATGGCCCGTGGTCGTGCTGGCTGTTATCCAGCTCGCGGACGCCGTCTTCTGCGTGAAGCCGTTGGCCTTCGTGCGCGATTGCCTCGCCGACGTCCGTTTCCCGCGCCGCTGGTGGCCGGTGCTGACGCCGCTCAAGCTCGCCGCGGCCGCCGGTCTCATCGCCGGGATCTGGATCCCCTACCTCGGGCTGGTGACGACGCTGGCGCTCGTGGGCTACTTCCTCGCCGCGATCACGGCGCACATCCGCGCCCACGACCTCGGTCGCAACCTCTTCCTCAACGCCGTGGGGATGCTCGTGATCTGCGTCGGCGTGGCGTGGTGGTCGTTCGCGTGAGGTACGACGTGCAGGTGGACGTCGAGGCGCCCGCCGAGGTCCTGTGGTCGGTCGTCGCCGATCCGTCGCAGTGGCCGCTGATCTCGGACAGCTTCATCAAGGTGGCCCCGGTGGGAGACGGCGAGCTGGTCGTCGGTCAGCGCTACGTCGTACGGCAGCCAGGCATCCGCTCGATGAGCTGGACCGTGACCGAGGTCGAGGACGGCACGGCCTTCACCTGGCGGTCGTCGGTCCTCGGCATCAGGACCGACGGCATCCACCGGGTGGTGCCGAGAGGCCAGGGGACCTCGCGGCTCGAGCTCGCGATGGAGCAGTCCGGGCCGCTGTCGCGGCTGGTGGCGGCGATGGGAGGGGCCCACTACCGGGCACTGGTCGACCGCGAGGCCGCGACGATGGCCGGTGCCGCCGAGCACCGGGCGCGCGGAGACCGCGGAGACGACGCGTCGCCGACCCGTTGATCTCACCACCCCCCGGCTAGCCTCGTCCGAATGGGTTTCACGCGTTCGACGGCGAGCACCGACCCACTTCTCGGGTCCCGTCTGCACATCGCCGTCAAGGCCGCGATCGCGGCGGCGGTGGCGTGGCAGCTCGGCAACCTCCTGCCGAGCCCGATCGGCGACTACGCCTACTACGCCCCCATGGGTGCGGTGCTCGCCGTCCACCCGAGCGTGGCCGGCTCGGTGCGGGAGTCGGCGCAGATCTTCGTCGCTCTGGTCATGGGCGCCGGCGTCGGCGCCGTGTTCCACGTGCTCCCGGTGCCGGGCTGGGCGGCCATCGGCCTGCTCGTCCTGGTCGCCGTGATCCTCGCCGGCTGGGACCGCCTGGGCGACGGACGCAGCTGGGTCATCACGGCAGCACTGTTCACCTACATCCTGGGCAACATCGACACGTCCGACTTCGTCTCGGGACTCGTTGGTCAGGTCTCCCTGGGGGCAGCGGTCGGACTGGCCCTCACCCTCGCGCTGCCACCTATCCCCGCGCGGATCGCGCGGCGTCACCTCGACTCTGTCGCCGCCGACGTCTCGGAGCAGCTCGAGGGGATGGCGAAGGTCCTGCGGGGGCAGACCGCCGACCCTGAGCAGGCCTGGCTGGAGGTGGCCCGTGAGGTGTTCCCGGACGCGCTCCGGCTGCGCGAGAGCTTTCTCGCGCTCGACGACTCTCTTCGGGGCAACCTTCGTGCCCGCCGGTGGCGCGACCATGTCGGGCGTCGACGGGCCGACGCCGAGGTCGTCGAGCGGGTCGCGGCGCTGGTGGAGAACCTGACGTACATGCTCGGCGAGGTCCAAGCGTCGCCGCGCCCGTGGCTGCGCCTCGGCGGAGAGGCGGCGCAGAGCGTGGCGGACACTCTCGACGAGCTGGCGTCGGTCGTCCGCAGGCTGGTCGGAGACGAACCGATCCAGGGCAGCGACGTCCAGCCGTTGGCGGTGGGCGTCGAGAGACTCTCGGTGCTCGTGCGCGACACGGCGGACCACGGCGAGACCTCCTTCCCGGGAGCCGCCGTCGTGGTGAGCCTTCGCCGCATCCTCGGGGTCCTGCCCGTGCCGGAGTCCGAGGAGGTCGCCTCGCCCATCCCGCCGCTGCGTGCGCCCAGAAGGCGCTGACTGCTCGGGTACGCGGCCCCTGCGCCGGGTGTCATCAGCGACGGGATCGGGGTCCTCGCCGACGTTGTCCGGGGGGGCACTGGACAAAACATGAGGGGATCCTCGGATACTGGGGGTGTGCACTCCCACCCTCAGACCGAGATCACGTTCCCCTCCGTGGACGGCCGCCGCCCGACCACCCCGACGGTCCGGGCGATCCTCGCCGACGCTGCGCGCGAGATCGACCCCGAGCTCGCCGCGGACATCGAATCGGCGCACTCGTGGCGCTCCGACTACGTGCCACTCGTCGGACGCGTGACGGCGGCCTCGGCCGAGTCGTCGAAGGCAGCGCTCGCCCTGGCGCACGGGGGAGTGGCCTCGATGCGCGGCCGGATGGTGGCCGCCGCCCCCTCCGGTGACGTCCCGCTGGAGGAGTGGGGCCCAGAGCCGCGCGCGACGCCGTTGGCGACCGAGGTCGTGCGCGGCACCTCCTCGCCGGTGCGCGAGCTCGCCGTCCCGTACGGCGGGTCGAGCCTGCACGGGGACCGGCTGCGAGAGCAGCTCCGGCGATGGCGTGACGCGGGCGTGGTCGAGGAGTCCTTCGTGACCGCGATCGAGCAGGTGATCGCCCATCCGGAGTGGTTGTCGCTCCCAGGACGCCGGGTGGCCCTGCTCGGCGCCGGCGCGGAGATGGGCCCCTTGGAGCCGTTGGCGGCATGGGGCGCCGACGTCCTCGCCGTCGACAGGTCGTCACCGTCCATCTGGGACCGGGTCCGCTCCCTGGCCGAGAGCGGGGCCGGGACGGTCGCGCACCCGGTGGGGCCGGACGGTGCGCCGGGCGCGGACCTGGTCACGCAGACCGGAGACGTGCTGGCCTGGCTCCGGACCCGGGCGGCGGGCAGTGCGCTGGTCGTCGGCATGTACGCCTACGCCGACGGGGGTGCCCACGTCGCCGTCACCGCGGCGGCCGACGTCGTCGCGACGCGGCTCACCGACGACGACCCGGACACCGCCCTCGCCTATCTGGCGACGCCGACGGACGCGTTCGTCGTCCCCCGGGACGTCGTCCAGGCGAGCGCTCGCGCGTACCAGGACCGCGGGCCCGTCCGATGGTTGCAGGCCCCGTTGCGCGTCGTGAGCCGAGGAAGGCTCTTCGTGCCCAACTACTCCACCGTCCTTCCCGACGGCACCGGCGTGGCCGACATCCTCGTCCCGCAACAGGGCCCCAACTACGCGATGGCGAAGCGGATCCAGCGGTGGCGCGGCGTCGTCGCCGAGGACTGCGGCCAGCGGGTGTCCTTCAACGTCGCCCCGGCGACGTGGACACGGTCGGTGACAAAGAACCGGTTGCTCGCAGCCGCCTACGGCGGCGCACGGCACTTCGGCGTGGAGATCTTCGAGCCGGCGACCACCCGCGTGCTGATGGCGGCACTCCTCGTCCACGACCTCCACGCGGCGACCGAAGCGCGCGAGCATCCCGAGCAGCTGTTCACCGACGGAGCAGCGCACGGTGGCCTGTGGAGGGTCGGGTACGAGCCGCGTTCGGCCCTCGGCGTCGCCGCCGTGGGAGGCCTTCCGTCGATGGTGCGCCGAGCCTGAGAGCGCCGCCGAGAAGCGGGTCCGCCTGGCCTTCCGATCGCGTACGGTATCGCCGTGAGCGATCAGTGGTCCGGCCCGCCGTCCAACGACGGCCCGCAGCCCCCGTACCCCCAGCAGCCGCCGCAGGGACAGCCCCCGTACGGTCAGCAGCCCCCGTACGGTCAACCCCAGCAGCCGTACGGCCAGCAGCCCACCTACGGTCAGCAGCCGCCGCACCAGCAACCGACCTACGGCCAGCAGCAGTACGGCCAGGGCCAGCAGTCCTACCAGGGGCAGGCGCCGTACGGCCAGGGCCAGTCGCCCTACGGTCAGCAGCCGCAGTACCTCCCGCCCAACGCGCCGCAGGGCGGCAAGAAGGGCACCGGCAGGCTCATCGCCGTCATCGGCGGCGTGGTCGCTGTCGCCGCAATCATCGGCGTCGCGTTCTTCCTGATGCGAGACGGTGGTGGAGGCGCCAGCGCGTCGACGCCGGAGGATGCCACGCAGAGCTTCATCGACGCCATCAAGGACCGTGACTGCGACGCGATCGTCGCCGTGACGACCGACAACTTCCGCGACGGGGAGGGCGCCGACAAGTGCAAGAAGGCGCTCGAGAAGGAGGGCGACGGCGAGGGCGGCATGCTCGACGCGCTCCAGGCAGCGACGTTCGACGTCAAGGACACCACGATCGACGGCGACAAGGCCACGGTGGCGGTCGCGCTCACGCTGGCCGGCACGCCCGTCGACCAGACGCTCCAGCTCGTCAAGGACGGCTCGACCTGGAAGGTCGACGACATCGCCATGGACGCGGGAAGCAGGCCGGAGATGCCGGACGTGCCTGACATCCCTGACCTGAACCTCGTCACGCCGCCCACCCCCTGACACGCAGGTCGTGCGGCGCGAGTGCGTCGCACGACCTGGCGATCGCGGTGGCGTGGCGTGGCGTGGCGTGGTTCAGGGAACCGGTCGCAGACGTGCCTTCCAGGCTGCCGCCTCTGCGCCGTCACGCCAGACCTCCCCGTGTCCCGGCAGCACCGTACGCATCCCACTCGCGCCGATCGCGTCGAGCGACTGCAGCGCCTGCTCGGCGTCGTGAGTTCCGGCCTGGGCGACGATGCAAGGACCGGTCCTGCCGGTGTACGGGTCGAGCGTCACGAGCGCGTCGCCGGTGATCACCGCGTCGTGGTCGGGGAGGACGATCGCGACGTGCCCGTCGGTGTGCCCCGGCGTCGGCACGATCGTGAGGACGTCCCCGAACGGCATGGGGTCGTCGTAGACCCACGGTGCGTGCACGCCCTGCACCCACAGCGCCCCTGCGCCCACCAGCGACGCCAGGTGGGGGAGCGAGCGGGGGTGACGGATCGGGTAGGTGAGGCGTGGCCGTCCCGGCTCGTACCGGTAGGGGTGCTCGGCGATCCGCTGGTCTCCGCGGTGCACCCAGACCTGCGCGCCGGACTTCTCGAGCCTGCGGGCGATGCCCACGTGGTCGAAGTGGCCGTGCGTCAGGAGGACGTGCCGCACGTCGTCGGGGGTCCGGCCCAGGGCCTTCAGCGCCTCGGCAAGATCGGACCAGAAGGCTGGCAGCCCGGCGTCGACCAGCAGGATCTGGTCGTCGGTCTCCACGAGGTAGCAGGCCGTGGAGCCGCGCGCCAGGCGGTGCACGCCTGGCACGATGTCGAGGGTGTGCATGGCAACCTCCCAGGTCGGCTCGGGATCGTCCGTTCCTGCGGTGGTACCCGAATGCGGCTGCTTCCCACGTCCTCCGCACGACGCCGCGGCGGGCTTAGGCTGCTGGTGTGATCGGCCGACGGCACCATCTGGTGATCGACGCCACCGACCCGCAGGTCGCGGCGGCGTTCTGGTCTGCCGTGCTCGGCGACCCAGTGACCTACGACGACGGTGACTTCGTCGTCGTGTCCGCGGACGAGGAGACATCGGGCATGGCGTTCCAGCGCGCGGCGGACCTGCCGGACCCGACCTGGCCGGACCCTGCCGTCCCGCAGCAGATGCACGTGGACGTCATGGTGGAGGACGTCGCTGCCGCGGGCGCGCGTGTCGTCGCCCTGGGGGCGCACCACCTGGAGGACGACGTCTACGCCGACCCGGCTGGTCACCCGTTCTGTCTCATCCGCCGACCAGGATGGGCGCCGCCGCTCGACGCGGGGTGAGGGGACGTCTACGGCAGGGTGAGGCGGATCCCGGCGTCCTCGGCGGTCATCGCATCGCGGAGGGCGTGCGTCCGTTCGAGGTCGCCCTCGGCCGTCCATCTGCTGGTGAAGTCGACGCGGGCGGTCCACTTCCGCGCGAAGCTCAGCGCGGCGTACAGGCCGGCGAAGTTCTCGTTGTGCGTGGCGCCCTTGAGTGCGGAGAGGTAGTTCAGCCGATAGACGGTCGGGATGACGATCCGGACCTCTCCTGAGCCGTGGAGCTCGGCGTTCATCATCACCCGCGCGATGCGGCCGTTGCCGTCGGCGAAGGGATGGACCTCGCTGACCATGAACATCACGTAGACAGCGCGCGCCCACGGCGACACCAGGCGTGATCCGACCTCGTACCCCCGCCGCAGCGTGCCCTCGACCAGCTCCGGTGCGACGAAGTGCGTCTCCCCGGCACGGTTCGCCTGCGTCTTGAACTTCCCCGGCCCCACCAGCGGACGGCCGCCCATCAGCACGGCGTGGCGTTCCCGGAGGAGGGTGAGGAGCTCCTGGTCGGTGGCGGGCCTGCGACGCATCTCGGCATCGGACGACGTCAGACGATAGGTGCCCAGGATGTCGTGGGCGTCCTCGGGGCGCTGCTCAGGGACCACGTCGTCGAAGATGATGTCGGCTGCCTCGTCGAGGGTGAACTCCGTGCCCTCGATGTAGTTCGAGAAGTAGGCCTCGTAGAAGGGCAGCAGCGTCCGCCGGCCGCGGTCGGCGGGCATGGCGGTGACGAGGTCGGGCGGTTGGCCGTCGAGGTAGTCGACGAGACGGCCGAAGATGTCCACGCGACGACGGTCGAACGCCTGGCCGGCGGCGCGCCCGATCAGCTCCGGCGTCTGCAGGATCGCCGTCGGGTGAGTGTTCATGGACGCCCCGACCAGACGGTTCAACAGGTCGCACTCCGCCAGTCGACCGAGGAATGGCGCCAGCTCGCGGGCCTGCTCGCGGATCTCGTTCAGGCCGTCCTCGCCCCGGTCTCGGCAGAGGTCATCGATCCACAGCTCGACCTGCGCGCGCGTGAGTGTCCGCGGTGGCCTGCCTGACGCCGGCCGGGTCGGTGCCAGGTTCTCGAGGAGGCTTCGGGCCGGGCCGGCGAGCCACAGGCCGTCGGGCAGCGCGATGTCACCGGGCATCGGCCCGCTTCCGTGGCGCGGCTCGACCACCACGCCGGCAAGCTTCAGAGGCCGCGTCCGGCGATGCGTCACGAAGAGGAACCCGTCCACCGCCACGCCTCCGTGACGTGCCGAGCGGTCGGTGATGACGGCGCCGGGCAGCTTGTGGGCGACGATCTCCCACAGCCGCTCGCGCACGACGTCCTCGGCTGGCTTGCTCAGGTCGCTGACGTACACGCCGGATCCGACCTTGACCAGCCGCCCGGCGGCGCGTGCGCGGGAGATGCGGTCCTTGTCGTGTACATCGCTGTACACGACAGTGGGGAAGCCGTCGTTCATCGCCGGTCCTCTCGTGACATCGGTGTACAACACCGTACGCCCCTCCTGCGACATTTTGCCGCCCTCGCATGACCGAAAGGTACGAATCCTCGCGCTGCACGCGAGAATATGCCGCTTTCGAGACGTGTTCGCGCGGACGATATCCTCGCTCGCGTGAGAGAGCGCGCGGACCTGTTGATGCCGTTCCTCGCGTTGCTGCTGGGCGCGGTCGTCGGGGCACTGACGTCAGTGCTCCAGACGGGCCTCGACTTCCCTTGGCTGGCGCTCGTCAATGCGGTCAGTCCGTGGCTGACGACGGCGTTCGTGGCGGGAGCCCTGCAGTCGCGGTTGCGAACGGCGGTGTGGACCGGACTCCTCGCGACCTTCGTGCAGGTCGTCGCCTACTACGCCGTGGCAGAGCTGCGGGGTTACGACGCCTCCGTGTACTACCTGGTGTTCTGGTCGCTCTGCGCCGTCGTCGGCGGCCCTGTGTTCGGAGGGGTCGGACACGCGTGGCGTCACGCCTCTCCGGCAGGCCCCGGAGCCGCGGCCCTGCCGGCTGCGTTCTTGAGCGAAGCCGTGGTGACCTACTGGATCGTGCTCGGATACAGGTCGAGCGCCGTGCTGTTCGGCGCCGTTGCCGTGGTGCTCGCCGTGAGTCTCGGGGCGTACCGCCACCAGTACCGTCCGATGCTGCGTTGGATCGGCCCTGCGCTGCTCGCGGGGTTGGCGGGCACCGCAGGTCTCGCGCTGGTCGCCTGATCTCCGAAGGCGGGACGATGAGTTTTCGCCGTGCCGTCGGTCCCTGGCTTGGCACAGCACACGACACAAAGGTGGGGATTCGATGTCACATGCCAGCTTGATCGTCTCGATGGGTGTCTCGGTGGACGGATTCGTCGCCGACCGCGAGGGCGGGTTCGCGTGGACGGCTCCGATCGACGAGCTGTTTCGATTCCATCTCGAAGAGGTGGGGAAGCTCGGTGGCTACCTGCTGGGGCGCAGGCTCTACGAGAACATGCTCGTCTGGGAGAACGACCCGTCGATGCGCAGCAGCACCGAGGCCGGGGCCGAGTTCGCCGACGTCTGGTGCGCTCTTCCGAAGGTGGTGTTCAGCCGGACGCTCGACCACGTTCAGGGCAACGCCCGACTCGCCGAGGCGTCGGTGGCCGACGAAATCAAGGCAGCGCTCGCCGCCACCGACAAGGACGTCTCGATCGGCGGTGCCGACCTGGCCGGGGCAGCTCTCGAGCTCGACCTCGTGGACGAGGTGCGCATGTTCCGCTACCCCGTGATCGTCGGCGGTGGCACGCCGTTCCTGCCGCCGGTCACCCATGACATTCAGCTGGATCTCCTGGAGACCAGGACGTTCGGATCTCGGGTGATCTACGAGCGCTACGGGCGTGCCCGCGACGCGGCGTGAGGTGGTTCGAGACGAACACCGTCGTCCCACGGAGCGCGCTTCTGGAACATGATGTCGTCGCGCCATCGCCCGTCGATGTGGATGTGTCCTCGCGACACGCCCACTCTCGTGAACCCGTTCTTCTCCAGCACCCGGCACGATGCGGCGTTCTCTTCACGCGCAAACGCATCGACACGGTGCAGGCCCAGAGGGTCGAAGGCGATCTCCACGGCGCGCGCGGCTGCTTGAGTGGCGAGGCCGCGGCCGCTGTAGGGCCGGGCGATCCAGTAGCCCAGAGAGCAGCTGCGAAACGGTCCGCGAACGATGCCGTTCAGACTCACCCGTCCGACCAGACGACTTCCCTCGAGAACCACTCCTGACCACATGCGTCCCTCCGCACACTCGCGCAAGGTCGCTCGCACAGCGTCGGCCTGGCCGTCGTCGGTGTAGAAGACATCGGGACGCTGCGGGTCCCAGTGCGTGAGGAAGTCGCGATCACCTCGGTACAGATCGGCGAGATGCGGGCTGTCCTGGACAGTGAGCGCGCGGATCGAGATCTCGGTCATGACGAGAAGTACATCGTGCTGCGGAGTCGCGGAGCGGGCCGAGCCCGTCCCCGTCCCAGGAAAAGCGAAAACCCCTGGTATCCCAGGGGTTTCGATCTCGCTGTGTGAGTGTCCGAGGGGGGACTTGAACCCCCATGCCCTAATACGGGCACTAGCACCTCAAGCTAGCGCGTCTACCTATTCCGCCACCCGGACAGGGTTGGTGACCGGCGTCGTGCGTCGTTCACCGTGCGTCAGAACTCTAGCAAACACCCGCCGCTCAACCCCAAACCGGGGGGCGCCCGTTGGCCGCCGCCCGCCCTGGCCAGGCAGGATGGGGGAATGACCGCCGGTGACCAGCGTGAGACCCCCGTCCTCGATCCTGCTGCGGAGGTCGTCGAGATTTGCCGGAACCTGATCCGGATCGACACGACGAACACCGGCGACAACACCGGTCCGGGGGAGCGGAAGGCCGCAGAGTACGTCGCCGAGCTGCTGGCCGAGGTGGGGCTGGAGTCCGAGATCGTCGAGCTGTCGCCGGGCCGGACGAATGTGCTGGCACGGTGGGAGGGCAGCGACTCCACCCTGCCGCCGCTGCTCGTCCACGGGCACCTCGACGTGGTCCCGGCTCAGGCGTCCGACTGGTCGTACGACCCGTTCGCCGGTGAGATCGTCGACGGCTACCTATACGGCCGCGGCGCGGTCGACATGAAGGACTTCGACGCGATGGTGCTGTCGGTCGTCCGGGCACGTCGCCGCGCGGGCACGCCGCCACGACGGACGATCGTGCTCGCGTTCACGGCCGACGAGGAAGCGGGCTCCGTCCACGGAGCCCACAAGATCGTCGACCACCACGCCGATCTCGTCGCCGACTGCACCGAGGCGATCGGAGAGGTCGGCGGGTTCTCGACGCACATCGGCGGCAAGCGCCTCTATCTGCTGGAGGCGGGGGAGAAGGGGCTCGCCTGGATGCGCCTCTCGGCTCAGGGCACCGCGGGGCACGGGTCGATGGTGCACGACGACAACGCCGTGACGGCCGTCGCTCGTGCCGTCGCCGCGATCGGCGACCACGACTGGCCGTACGAGCCGGGCCCCTCGATGCAGGCGCTGATGGCGAAGGTCCGCGACCTGACCTCGGCGACCGATGCCTCGATGGAGGAGCTGCTCGCGGAGTTCGGACCCGCCGCCCGCATGGTCCGCGCCGGCATGCGCAACATCAGCAACCCGACGATGCTCGAGGCCGGGTACAAGGTCAACGTCATCCCCGGTGAGGCGGCGGCCCACGTGGACGGGCGGTTCCTCCCAGGCCAGGAGGAGGCGTTCCTCGCCCAGGTGCAGGCGCTGGCCGGCGACGCGGTCAGGATCGATCCCGTCACGGTGCAACCCGGTCTGGAGTACCCGTTCAGCGGCGACCTCGTCGACGCGATGACCGTGGCGCTCCATGCCGAGGACCCCGAGGCGCACGTCGCCCCGTACCTCATGTCGGGGGGCACCGACGCGAAGGCGTGGCACCGGCTCGGGATCCGCTCGTACGGGTTCACGCCGCTGCGCCTGCCGGCTGACCTCGACTTCACCGCCCTCTTCCACGGAGTCGACGAGCGGGTGCCGACCGACGCGCTGGAGTTCGGGGCGCGGG
The DNA here is from genome assembly GCF_019550915.1 of Mumia sp. zg.B17. GTDB lineage: Bacteria > Actinomycetota > Actinomycetes > Propionibacteriales > Nocardioidaceae > Mumia. The sequence goes on along the minus strand of NZ_JAHWCI010000003.1, from coordinate 27,381 downwards.
TGTTCGACCGGCTGCTCGACCTGGCCTAGCGGCGGGCTGGCTGGTCAGAGGGTGCTGCGGACGCGGATGATGCGTCGTCGTAGCGTCACGCGCCGCCGCCCGTCGGGGAAGAGGCGCAGCCGGGCGAGCTCCCAGCCCTGGTGCTCGGCGGCGTCGACCAGCAGACGGCGCACGGCCTGACGGGACTCCGTGCGCGGCAACCAGAACCGCTGGAACTCGTACTCCGTCACACCGCCTCCATCACACCGTCTCGATCGACACGTCCTCGAGCGCCTCGACGATCTCGTCCGGGAGCGAGACCTCCTCGACCGAGAGCGCTGCCTTCAATTGTGCCGCCGTCCTGGGACCGACGAGGGCGCTGGCGACGGCGGGGCGGTCGCGGACCCACGCCAGCGCCACCTCGAGCGGAGCGAGCTGCAGGCCCTCGGCGGCTCGGCAGACCGCCTCCACGACCTGGCGGCAGCCCGCATCGAGATAGGGCTCGACGAATCCCGACAGGTGGTCGGAGGCCGCGCGCGAGTCCGCCGGGATGCCGAAGCGGTACTTGCCGGTCAGCACCCCGCGCCCGAGCGGTGACCACGCGAGCAGACCGACGCCGAGCGCCACCGACGCCGGGACGACCTCACGCTCGGCCTGACGCGCGAGGAGCGAGTACTCCACCTCCGTCGCCACGATCGGCGCGCTGGCCTCACGCAGCGCCTGACGCGTGTGCGCGTACGCCGTCTGCCAGCCGGTGTAGTTCGCGACGCCGACGTATCGGGTGCGCCCGGTGGCGACGGCGTGGTCGAGGGCCGACAAGGTCTCCTCGGGCGGGACGCGGGGGTCCCAGCCCTGGACGAGCCACAGGTCGAGGTGGTCGACGTGGAGGCGAGCGAGGGAGTGGTCGAGGGCCGAGAGCATCGCGCCGCGCGACGTCCCGCAGCGTCCGGGAGCGATGCTGGAGCCGGCTTTGGAGACCAGCACCACGTCGTCTCGGCGGACCTCACCGAGCAGCTCACCCAGGAGGGTCTCGCTCGCCCCGGCGCCGTACGAGGCCGCCGTGTCGATGAGCGTCCCACCGGCCTCGAGGAACAGGCGAAGGATGTCAGCGGCCTCGTGCTCGTCGGTGTCACGCCCCCACGAGGCCGTGCCGAGACCGAGCCTCGAGACGGCGAGTCCGCTGCCTCCCACGAAGCGTTCTTGCATGTCTCTCCTCGGGTGAAGGCCCGCGCCGGACCCATGTCGGAAGGCTAGTCGAGGCCGCGGGTCGCGTGCCGCTAGGCTCGCCCTGCGCCGAGCACGTCGATGAAGGGGAGCAGAGCATGAGGCTGGGAGTCAATGTCGGCTACGTCGCCGGGCCCGACGTCGCAGAGCGGGTGGAGACGGCCGTGTACGCCGAGTCGCTCGGCTACTCCTCGGCCTGGGCCGCGGAGGCCTACGGCTCCGACGTGCCCACGCTCCTGTCGTGGATCGGGGCGCGCACGACGACCCTCGAGCTCGGCACCGCGATCCTTCAGATCCCCGCTCGCACGCCCGCGATGACGGCGATGACCGCGGCCACGCTCGATCGCCTGTCCGAGGGCCGAGTGCGCCTGGGCCTCGGTGTCTCCGGACCTCAGGTGTCGGAGGGGTGGCACGGGGTCAAGTTCGACAGGCCGCTCGGCCGGACCCGGGAGTACGTCGAGATCGTCCGTACGATCCTCGCCCGCGAGGAGCCGCTCAACTATGCCGGTGAGCACTTCACGCTCCCGCTGCCCGACGGCCCCGGCAAGCCGCTCAAGATCATGCTCCACCCGTATCGCTCGGACATCCCGATCTATCTCGCGGCCGTCGGCCCCAAGAACCTCGAGCTCGCCGGCGAGATCGCCGACGGCTGGCTGGCGATCTTCTTCAACCCCGAGCAGGCGGCGGTCTCCACCGACCACCTCCGCGCCGGGCGGGAGAAGGCCGGGAAGACCCTGGACGGCTTCGACATCGTCCCGACCGTCCCCGTCGTCATCGGGGACGACCTGGAGAAGTGCGCCGACATGGTGCGGGCCTACACCGCGCTGTACGTCGGCGGCATGGGCAGCCGCAAGCAGAACTTCTACAACGCCCTGGCACGACGGATGGGGTTCGAGGATGCCGCCCAGAAGATCCAGGACCTCTACCTCGACAAGAAGCAGGCCGAGGCCGCGGCCGCGGTGCCGTTCGAGCTCGTCGACCAGACCTCCCTCATCGGACCCAAGGAGCGCATCGCCGAGCGCCTCCACGCGTACGCCGACGCCGGCGTCACGACGCTCGCGATCGCGACCTTCGGCAGCACGCACGACGAGCGGGCCGACGTCCTCCGTACCGTCTCCGACGCTCTCGACGCATCGGGGCTCGGCTCTTGATGGACCTGCTGCAGGCACTCGTCCTCGGGCTGATCCAGGGCCTCACCGAGTTCCTCCCCATCTCATCGTCCGGCCACCTCGCGATCTTCCCGAAGTTCTTCGGGTGGGAGGACCCGGGCGCCGCCTTCACCGCCGTCGTCCAGATCGGCACCGAGCTCGCGGTCGTCCTCTACTTCTGGCGCGACATCACGACCATCGCCGGCGGTTGGCTGCGGGGTCTCGTCAAGCGCGAGGCGCGCACGACCCTCGAGTGGCGCATGGGCTGGTTCGTGATCGTCGGATCTCTCCCGATCGTCATCCTCGGCATCGCGCTCAAGGACGTCATCGAGCACGAGTTCCGCAACCTCTGGGTGATCGCGACGATGCTCATCGTGATGGGCATCGTCCTCGGGATCTGCGACCGCTTCGGACGCCAGGAGCGCGAGATCGCCGACCTCAACGCCACGCACGCCGTGCTCTTCGGTCTCGCCCAGGCGATGGCGCTGATCCCCGGCGTCTCGCGCTCGGGTGCCACCATCAGCATGGGGCGTGCGCTCGGCTACGACCGTGCCGCGGCGACGCGCTACGCATTCCTGCTCGCGATCCCGGCGGTCGTCGGCGCGGGACTGTTCCAGCTGCCCGAGATCCCCGGCGGCGAGAACGCGTACGGCGTGGGTCCGACGATCCTGGCGACCGTGGTCTCGTTCGTGGTCGGCATCTCGGTGATCCACTGGCTCCTGCAGTACGTCAGCAAGCACTCCTACACGCCGTTCGTGATCTATCGGATCGGACTCGGAGGCCTGGTGCTGGCGCTGCTGGCCACCGGGGTGATCACGGCCGGGACGGCGGTCGGCTAGTCGTCACGGGGCGTCGGCATGCAGACGTTGCGTGCCGACGACCTTGACCAGCTGCAGCAGCTCGGCGTCGCGCGAGCCTGGCGCGGCGGAGTAGACGATCACGGTCTGGTCGGTCTCCGGGATCTCCAACGCGTCGCAGTCGAGCGTGACTGCGCCGACGCTCGGATGAGTGATGGTCTTGCGGTGACTGCGCCACACCTGCGACGGAGCCTCGTCCCACAGGCGAACGAACTCGTCGCTGTGGGCGCGCAGCTCGGCCACGAGGCGGCGCAGATCGGGATCGTCGGGATACTTCGCGGCGGCCGCGCGCAGGGAGGCCACGGAGCGTGCGTCGGTGCGCGCCGCCTCCTCGGCGGAGACCGACACACGGCTCGGCTCCCCAAGGAAGCGCTGACGGACGATGTTGCGCTCTGCTGCCGGGAGGGCCGAGAAGTCTCCGAGCAGGGCTGCGGCCAGCGGGTTCCACGCCAGCACGTCGGACTTCGCGCTCACCACGACGGCCGGCTGGTCGTCGAGGCGTTCGAGCAGGCGCAGGATGCTGGCGCGCACGAGCATCGGCACGTGGCCCTCACGCGGCGCCGCGGCGTCTGCGAGGTCGAACATCTCTCGCCGCTCGTCGTCGCTCATGCGCAGCGCCTGGGCGAGCGATGCCAGCACGGACGGCGAGGGGTGTGCGCCGCGACCCTGCTCGATCCGCGTCACGTAGTCGACGCTCACCCCGGCGAGCACGGCGACCTCCTCTCGCCGAAGACCTGCGACCCGTCGGCGGGATCCTTCGGGCAGACCGACATCCCCGGGGGCGATCCTGCTGCGCGCGCGTACGAGGAGGCGGCCGAGCTCTTGGCGATCCACCTCCTCAGCCTGGCACGCGGAGGTGGCCGCCACCACGGCACAGCGTGGTACGGGGAGTACCAGGACGACGTGGTCCTGGCACGCCCGTCGCACCGACCGCCAGGCTCGCTCCATGACGACAACGAGAACAACCACGACGGCCCTGGTCACCGGGGCGAACAAAGGAATCGGCTACGAGACCGTGCGCCAGCTCGCCGGACTGGGTTGGACGGTCTGGCTCGGTGCCCGTGACACCGAGCTCGGCAGCAAGGCCGCCGACGCCCTCCGAGGCGACGGCCTCGACGTACGACCCGTGACGCTCGACGTCACCGACGACGCGTCGGTGGCTGCGGCAGCGACGACGGTCGAGAACAGTGGGACAGGCCTCGACGTCCTGGTGAACAACGCGGGGATCGCCGGCTCCTTGCACGCCCCGGCTGACACGGTGGCGGCCGATTTCCTCGCCGTCTACGGTGTCAACCTCCTGGGGCCGGTGCGCGTCACCCACGTTCTCCTCCCGCTTCTGCGCGGCTCGCCGCACCCGCGGATCGTCAACGTCTCGAGTGGCATGGGGTCGTTCGGGATCACCGGCGACCCGGCGAGGCCCGAGTACGGCTTCTACGGTCTCGTGTACCCCTCGTCGAAGGCTGCGCTCAACATGGTCACGACCATGTACGCCAGGGGCCTGCCCGGGATCGCGGTGAACTCGGCCGACCCCGGCTACACGGCCACAGACCTGAACGGACACTCCGGCACGCAGACGGTCGAGGAGGGCGCGCTCGCCAGCGTGCGGGCGGCGACGGTCGATCCGGAGGGCCCGACCGGGGTGTTCTTCGGCCGTGACGGCTTCCTGCCCTGGTGAGGTCAGGCTCAGCGCGATCGAGGCGACTCGCGTCGATGTGTGGCGTCAGAGCCAGCCCGAGCGCTTGAACGCTCGCCAGAGGACGAGGACGAGCCCGGCCATCACCACGAGCGTGAGGGGGTAGCCGAGTGACCAGCCCAACTCGGGCATGTCCCGGAAGTTCATCCCGTAGATGCCGGCGACGAGGGTCGGCACGGCCGCCATCGCGGCATACGCGGCGAGCTTGCGCATGTCGTCGTTCTGCTGGATCGATATCTGGGTGGCACGGGCCTGCATCGCGTTGTCGAGCAGGCTGTCGAGAGTGTCCATCGTGCCCCGCGCATGGACGAGGTGGTCGGCGATGTCGCGGAAGTAGACCCCCATCCCCTCCGGGATCGTCCATTTGGCGTGGCCCTCGAGAAGCGCCTCGAGCGGAGCGTGGATCGGCGCGACGGCCTTCCGGAACTCGAGCAGCTCCCGCTTCAGCGGGTAGACCCGCCCGGTCGTGCCTGGGGCTGCCTCGGAGAACACGGCTTCCTCGATCTCCTCGACGTCCGAGGTCAGCTGCTCGGCGATGAGCTCGTACTCGTCGACCACCGCGTCGACCACGTGGTACGCGGCGGCGACGGCACCGAACTTGAACAGCTCCGGCTGCTTCGCTGCCCGGTCTCGGATGCTGTCGAGGCGTGGCCACGTCCCGTGCCGGACGGTGATGGCGTAGTGCGCTCCGATGAACATCGAGATCTCGCTGAGCAAGACCTCGCTCGTCTCGGTGTCGTACTCCAGCGATCGCAGTGCCAGGAATGCCGAGCCCTCGTAGATGTCGATCTTGGGGCGCTGGTGCGCGGCGACGGCGTCCTCGACAGCGAGGGGGTGGAGCGAGAAGATCCGTTGGAGGTCCGTGAACTCTCCGTACGTCGGGTCCTCGAGGAGGACCCACACGAAGTCTGCCGGACCGGTCAGGGTCGCGGCGAGCTCGCTGAGCCCGTCGAGCGTCGTGCTGACCTGGACGGGCGTGAGGTCGCGATAGGCGGCGCAGTCCAGGATCACACCGTCATTGTGCCCCGCGGGGGCGTCGCGGGCCGACTACGCTCGGGGCGTGCCGACCCTGATCCTCGTCCGTCACGGACGTACCGCCGCCAACGCCGACGGCGTGCTCGCCGGACGCAGCCGGGGCATCGGTCTCGACGACGTCGGTCTGGAGCAGGCCCGTGCGGTCGCCGACCGGCTGTCCGTCATTCCTCTCGCCCGCCTCGTCAGCAGCCCGCTCCTGCGGACGATGCAGACGGCGCGCCGGATCGCCGACGCGCAGAAGGAGAACGTCCAGGTCCGGCGGGAGGCCGGGCTGGTGGAGTGCGGCTACGGACGGTGGACCGGCAAGAAGATCGTCGATCTCGCGCGCGAGCCGTTGTGGGCGACGGTTCAGCAGCAGCCGAGCGCGGTCGAGTTCCCCGGCGGAGAGCGTCTCGCCGACGTCTCGGCCCGGGCGGTGGAGGCGGTCCGGCGGATCGATCGACGCGTCGAGCGGCGTCACGGTCCCGGGGCCGTGTGGGCTGCTGCGAGCCACGGCGACGTGATCAAGGCCGTGCTGGCGGACGCCCTCGGTCTCCACCTCGACCAGTTCCAGCGGATCGCGGTGGCCCCAGGATCGGTCAGCGTCATCACCTATGGCTCTCACCGCCCGAGCGTGCGCCACGTCAACGACCTCGGATCCGACCTCAGCGGGCTCGCCCCGGCCGCGGGGGGAGACCGCCCGACCGGCGACGCGCCGGTCGGGGGAGGTGCCTGACCGTGCGCATCCCGCGGGGCAGGAGTCGCCGCCACCCAGGCCCCTGTCTAGGCTCGGTCCCATGCTGATCCACCGGTTCGAACGCCCACGGCGTTTCGTCGCGGGCACGGTCGGTGCCCCCGGTGAGCGGACCTTCTTCCTCCAGGCCAGCGACGGTGGTCGCGTGACGTCGGTCGCCCTCGAGAAGGAGCAGGTCCTGGTGCTCGCCGAGCGCCTCGAGGCGCTCCTCGTCGAGGTCGGAGGCGACGCAGGATCGGGCACGGCCCCCGAGCGCACGGTCGATCTCGACCCGCTCGACCAGCCGATCGAGGAGGAGTTCCGGGTCGGCACGATGACGCTCGCGTGGGAGCCCGAGGCGGGGGAGATCGTCGTCGAGGCGTTCGCGGCGACGGAGGACGAGGACACGGAGGCCAGCGACATGCTGGTCGTGACGCTGCGACCCGAGGTGGCTCTGGAGTTCGCCGAGCGCGCCAAGAGCGTCGTCGCCGCCGGTCGGCCGACCTGTCCGTTCTGCGGCGGTGTCGTCGAGGCCGAGGGACACCTCTGCCCCCGCGCCAACGGGTTCCGCCGAGTCGCGCGTGAGTGACCTGCGTGCCCTCTCGGAGGGAGAGCTGGAGGTCACGGGGCGACTCGTGGCGGCCTCGAACGGCACGTTCGTCGGACACGTCGTCCAGGGCTCCCTCGCCACGGAGTGCGTCTACAAGCCGGTCCGGGGCGAGCGACCGCTGTGGGACTTCCCCGACGGCACGCTGGCGGCCAGGGAGTACGCGGCGTACCTCGTCTCCGAGGCCGCCGGCTGGCACGTCGTCCCTCCGACGGTGCTCCGTGACGGTCCGTTCGGCGTCGGCATGGTCCAGGAGTGGGTGGACGTCGACGTGGACGCGCCACAGGTCGCCGTCGTACCGGCCGACGAGACGCCCGACGGGTGGTTCGCCGTGGTGGACGCCGTCGACCTCGACGACCGGCCCGTCACGCTGCTGCACCGCGACACGCCCGACCTGCGGACGATGGCGCTGTTCGACGCCGTCGTGAACAACGCCGACCGCAAGGGTGGGCACCTTCTCCCGTCGGACGGCCGGGTGCGCGGCTGCGACCACGGCCTGACCTTCCACGAGGAGCCCAAGCTTCGCACTGTCTTGTGGGGATGGTCCGGAGACGTCCTCGAGCCGGGGGAGCGGTCGCGGCTGGAGACCTTGCGCGCAGACGTCACCTCCGGTCCGCTGTGCGACGCGCTGGCGGACCTGCTGGCCGTCGACGAACGCAGGGCACTGACTCGCCGTATCGACCAGTTGCTCACGTCCGGGAGGATGCCCGACCCGGGGGACCGGTGGCCCACGATCCCGTGGCCACCGCTGTAGGGACCGCCTTATACCCTCAGGGCATGCGCGCCTGGACGTCCCCCGAAGTCCCCGACCTCTCCGAGCTGGGCCTCGGGCGCGGTTCTGCTGTCGAGGTCTTCGACACCTCGACGGGTGCGCTGACGGTGGCCGACCCGCCCGACCGGGCCCGCCTCTACGTCTGCGGCATCACCCCGTACGACGCCACGCACCTCGGCCACGCAGCGACGTACCTGACCTTCGACCTGCTTCAGCGAGCGTGGCGCGACCGCGGTCTCGAGGTCCTTTACACGCAGAACATCACCGACGTCGACGACCCGTTGCTCGAGCGGGCGACCGCCACCGGGGTGGAGTGGAGCGAGCTGGCCAACCGCGAGATCCAGCTGTTCCGCGAGGACATGGCCGCGCTCCGCATCCTGGCCCCCGACCACTACATCGGCGCGGTCGAGTCGATCGACCTCGCCGTCGCGCTCGTGGAGCGCCTCCGTGACCGCGGGGTGACCTACGAGGTCGACGGAGACGTCTACTTCGCCGTGCACGAGGACGCCGACTTCGGCAGCGTCTCCGGGTACGACCGCGCGACGATGCTGAGCCTGTTCGCGGAGCGCGGTGGAGACCCCGACCGCCCCGGCAAGCGTGATCCTCTGGACTGTCTGCTCTGGCAGGCCGAGCGCCCGGGCGAGCCGTCGTGGGACAGCCCGTTCGGTCGCGGGCGCCCGGGGTGGCACGTCGAGTGCGCGTCGATCGCGCTCGAGACGCTCGGCGAGGACTTCGACGTCCAGGGCGGCGGGACCGACCTGATCTTCCCGCACCACGAGATGTCCGCCTCCGAGGCGCACGCCGCGACGCAACACCGGTTCGCGCGGGCCTACGTGCACCAGGCCATGGTCGCCTACGACGGGGAGAAGATGTCGAAGTCGCTCGGCAACCTCGTGCTCGTGTCACGGCTCCGCGCCGACGGGCGCGACCCCGTCGCGATCCGTCTGGCACTGCTGGCGCACCACTACCGGACCGGCTGGGCGTGGGCCGACGGTGACATCGTCGACGCGCACAAGCGCCTCGCGAGGTGGCGTGAGGCGTTCGCTGCGGGCGGGCCGGCGGCGGCGCCGGTCGTGGCGGGGCTGCGCCAGGCCCTCGCCCGTGACCTCGACACCCCCCAGGCCCTCGCGGTCGTGGACGCCTGGGTGGACTCGGCCCTGGCCGGCCGCGAGTCGGACGACCACGACCCTGCCTCCGGCCGTGTGGTGGGCGCCGCCGTCGATGCGCTCCTCGGTGTCGTCTGAGCGGCATAGAGTGAAGGCGTGAGCGAGCACAGCAGCGATTTCCCTGGGGTCGTCGACCCGTGGATGGTCGTCGCCTTCGAGGGGTGGAACGACGCCGCCGAGGCGGCGACCGACGCCATCGACCATCTCATCGAGTGGTGGGACGCGGAGCTCATCGCCGAGCTCGACCCGGACGACTACTACGACTACCAGGTCAACCGGCCCTACATCGGTCGCGACGACGAGGGAGAGCGGTCGATCTCGTGGCCGACGACGCGGGTCTTCGTCGCCCGCCCGGTCGGCTCGGACCGTGACGTGCTGCTGGTGCGGGGGATCGAGCCCAACATGCGGTGGATGCCCTTCTGCGACGAGCTCCTGTCACTGGCCGACCGATTCGCCGTGCGTGGCATCGTGACGCTCGGTGCGCTCCTCGCCGACACCCCGCACACCCGCCCCGTACCCGTCACCGGGTCCACCAGCGACGACCGGCTCGCCGCGCGCCTGCACGTCGAGGAGTCTCAGTACGAGGGCCCGACCGGGATCAACGGCGTCTTCGCCATGGCGAGCAGCGAGGCGGGGATCCCCACCGTCTCGCTCTGGGCGGCTGTCCCTCACTACGTGGCGCAGCCCCCGAGCCCGAAGGCGACCCTCGCACTGCTCGGCTACCTCGACGACGTGCTCGAGATCAGCCTGCCGCTGGGCGATCTTCGCGACCTTGCTCGCGCCTGGGAGCGAGGCGTCGAGGAGCTGGCGAGCTCGGACCCCGAGATCGCCGCCTACGTCGAGTCCCTCGAGGAGGCCCGGGACACCTCCGAGCTTCCGGAGGCCTCGGGTGACGCCATCGCGCGCGAGTTCGAGCGCTACCTCAAGCGCCGGTCGCGCGACACCGACACCTGAGCTGTCGGTCCCTTACTGGTTTGCCCCTCCCGCGAGGGCCGCGCGAGACTGGTGCGGCCGTCCATGTCCATCCTTCCCCCCGAAGTGAGCCGATGAGCCTCAGCGACACCCGCCCGACGAAGACCTTGCCTGACGCGGTCCTGTGGGACCTCGACGGGACGATCGTGGACACCGAGCCGGTGTGGCTCGCGGCCGAGCTGTCCCTCGCCTCGCGCTACGGGGCCTCGTGGTCGGAGCAGGACGGGCTCGAGCTGGTCGGCAGCGACCTGCTCGCCGCCTCGAGGGAGATGAAGCGACGGATGGCCCTGCCGCTGTCGCCGGAGGAGATCGTCGACACGCTCGTCGCGGAGGTGGCCGCCTACATGTCGACCGGTGAGATCGCGTGGCGACCAGGCGCGCTGGAGCTGATCGGAGCGCTGGAGGCAGCGGGCGTGCCGCAGGCGCTCGTCACCATGTCCTACAAGGCGATCGCGACGCCCATGCTGGCCCGTGTGCCGGGGGAGCCGTTCGGCGCGGTGGTGACCGGCGACGTGGTGAGCCAGGGCAAGCCGCACCCCGAGCCCTACCTCGCGGCGGCAGCTGCGCTCGGCGTCGATCCGCACCGGTGCGTGGCCATCGAGGACTCGACCACCGGCACCCGCTCGGCCGCGGCCGCCGGTTGCCACGTGCTCGTGGTCCCGAACCTGGTCGCTGTCGAGGAGGGCGAGCGCCGCACGCTCGTCGACTCGCTCGAAGGCACCAGGCCCTACGACCTCGGCGCCCTGCTCGACGTCTCGCGATGACGCTCGCGACGGTCCTCACCCTCGTCGGCATCGTCGGCACCGGCGTGATGGCCGGTGTCTACGTCGCCTTCTCCGTCATGGTGATGCCTGCTCTCGACCGCAGACCTCCCGGCGAGGCGGTCGGGTTCATGCAGGCCACCAACCGGTACGCCCTCCGGCCGCCGTTCCAGCTGGCGTTCTCCGGGACGGCGGCGGTGGCGGTCGCGCTGACGGTGATCGCGTTCGTGGTCGACGACACCGACCGCGGCCGGTTGCTGATCGGGTCGGTCACCTATCTCCTGACGGTGGTGGTGACGGGGGTGTTCCACGTCCCGCGCAACAACGGGATCGACGCGGTGGACGCCGACGACGCCGAGGCCTCATTGGTCGCCTGGAGGGCGTACTCGCGGCCCTGGCGGCTCGGCAACGATGTCCGCGCCCTCCTCTGCGTCGTTGCTCTCGTCGCCTACGCCGACGCGTTGCGCGTCGCCTGACCGCGCGTCCATCTCGCGCCACTCGGGCCGGAGCCCGGTCAGGCTCGTGGTCAGGAAGTACGTCAGGCCGAAGACGAGCAGCACGGGGGAGAGCCCGACAGCGGTGACCGCTACACCGGCGAGCAGTCCGCCGAGCGGCATCCCCGCCCAGGCGACGGAGTCGCTCAGGGCGCCGACCCGTCCGTAGAGGCGACGTGGGACGCGTTCGAAGAGGATGGCGCCGAGGATCGGGTTGAGGAAGCCGGCCCCGACTCCTCCGACGGCGAGCACAGCGACGACGACCGGACCTGGTACGTCGAGCAGCAGGACGAGGAAGCGTGGCGCCCCGGCGACGAGGAAGCCCCCGAAGAAGACGAGCCGGCGCGGCATCCGGTGTGCCAGTGCCGAGGCGAGGAGGCTCCCGACGACCGCTCCTGCGCTCGACACGGTGAGGAGGAGCCCGACCGTCGCGGCACCGCCACCGGAGTCGCGGGCCCACACCGGGAGGAGAACACCGATGTAGGCGACGTCCAGGAGGTTCGTGATCCCCACCATCACCACGATGGCGACGAGAAGGGGATCCCGGCGGAGGAAGGAGGCACCCTCCGCGAGCTGGTGCAGGTAGCCGTCACCGGGCTCATCTGAGACTTCGGCGTCGGCGCGTGTGTGAGGTCGGCCCATGCCGCGGGGGAGGGCGAAGGCGACGACGACCGATCCCAGCACGAAGCAGGCAGCGTTGACGGCCACGCCGGCGACGGGGCCCGCGACCGCGATGAGCACCCCGCCCAACGCCGGACCGGCGGTGGAGGCGAGCCGCTCGACCGTCGACGACAGGCCGGTCGCCCGGACCAGGGGCACATGCGCACGCTCGGCCGCGTCGGGGACCATGATCTCCTTCGCCAGGTCGCCGGGGCCTCGTGCGGCGCCGACGACCGCGACCAGGATCAAGAAGACCGGGAGCGTCAGTCGGTCGACGGCGTACAGGACGGGGATGGTCGCCGCTGCGGCGGCGCTCACGAGATCGGCGCTCCACGAGATCGACCGACCACCGACGCGGTCGATCCAGGGACCGCTCAGCGCTTTGACGAGGACGTACGGAGCGAGCTCGAACAACGCCACGAGGCCGGTCTTGGTCGCGCTGCCCGTCGTCGCGAGGACGAACCACGGGAAGGCGACGGCAGACACCCGGGTGCCCGCGTTCGACACCGCCATGGCGAGGAGCAGGCCGAGCAGTGGGCGCACGGGCCCTCTCGCGCCGGTCGGTCGACGGCTCATCCCAGGCCGTCCCCGTCTCGGCCGTCTTCCGACGCGGTCTCCGGCTGGGGAAGCACCTGGAGGATGACGCTGACGCGGTCGGCGTCCTCGGGCGCACGGTTCTCCGGCACGTCGTAGCGGAACTCGCGGACGACGGTGTGGAGGCGTACGGCAAGGGTCTTGGCCTCGTCCGGCGTGAGTCGCAGCAGGTAGTCGCTCATCTCCAAGGTCCCGCGCCAGGCGCTCGGGAGCGTCGCGCGTTCGTTCACCGCCTGTTGCAGGAGAAGGGTGTAGTTGGCCGCGACCGAGCGCAGGTAGGTGTCCACGGCGTCATCGTCGGTCGGGTCGAGGTCATGGATGCGAAGCGTCGTGGACCGGTGCGCCGCCCGCCACCACCGGTCCCGTGCGTTGCCGCGCGTGGTGTCGTCCGCGACGAGGCCGGCCCGCTCGAGCTGGCGGAGATGGTACGACGCCGAACCCGAGCTGATGCTGAGCCGCTGACCGAGTTGCGTCGCGGTGGCGGGACCGTAGCGGCGCAGTGCCCCCAGGAGGGAGACGCGCAGCGGGTGGGCGAGAGCCTTGAGTGCGGAGGAGTCGAGGACGACGTGAGTCGGTTCGGCGGCCATCGGGCTACCGTAAAACTGCAAAGGTTCTTTGCAAAGACTCTTTGCAAAGAACCTTTGCAATTGTTCGCGAGCGTCAGTCCGCGTCGACAGTGCTCTCGGCAGGCGAGTGGACGGCAGGCTCGATCGGCAGCGTGTCGCGCTCGGGGAGCGGTGGCGGGGTGCCTCCCCACTCGGGGCAGCGGGCCTTGTGGTCGCACCACCCGCACAGCGGGCTCTTGTGCGGGCGCCACTCGCCGGTGGTCGACGCCCGCTCGATCGCGGCCCACAGGGCGCGCAGCTTGCGCTCGGTCGCGAGTAGATCGGCCTCGTCGGGGGAGTATCGGAGGATCTCCTCGTTGCCGAGGTACATCAGCTGGAGCAGTGTCGGGACCGTCCCGGTGGTCCTCCACATCACCAGGGCGTAGAACTTCATCTGGAACATCGCCTTGGCCTCGAACACCTCCCGCGGCGCGCGCCCGGTCTTGTAGTCGACGACCCGCACCTCGCCTGTGGGCGCGACGTCGACCCGGTCGACGTAGCCACGCAGGAGGAGCCCACCGTCGATCACGGTCTCGACGTACTTCTCGCGCTCGGCGGGCTCGAGACGCCGAGGGTCCTCGAGAACGAAGTAGGACATGAGGAGGTCACCGGCGGTGCTCAGCCACTCGGCGAGAGCGTCGCCGTCGTCGAACAGCGCGGCCACCTCGGGCTCCGCCTCCTGGAGGCGCGCCCACGCGGGGCCGACCAGCGCACGCGCCCGCTCGAGCGTCCGCTCGCCGGGAGGTGCGTCGAAGAGCTCTTCGAGGACGGCGTGCACGAGCGTCCCGCGCACCGCGTCGGCCGACGGCTCCTCGGGCAGGCGGTCGACGACGCGGAAGCGGTAGAGGAGCGGACACGTCATGAAGTCGGCCGCACGGCTGGGCGAGAGGGATCCGACGACGTCGACGCCGTCCACCTCTGTGCGCTCGATCGTCTGTGTCCTCATGCCAACCAGCCTAGGCCAGCGGACCGACAGTCCCGGCGTGTCACGACCCGATACGGTGGAGGGTGTGAACGCGTCGTCCACACCCCCCACCCGTACCCGTCCACCGGGGACGTTGCGCATCGGTGAGATCGGGGGGATCGACGTCCTCGTGCGTTCCTCGTGGCTCGTCGTCGCGGTCCTCATCGCCTTCGTCCTCCAGCCGACGATCGAGGTGATCGCACCAGGGCTGGGCGCCCTCACGTTCGTGGCCGGGCTCGCGTTCGCGGTCCTGCTGTACCTCTCGGTCCTGCTCCACGAGATCTCGCACGCCCTCGTCGCGAAGGCCTTCGGCTACGAGGTCCGGTCGGTGACCCTGAACTTCCTCGGCGGCGTGACGGAGATCGAGGGAGAACCCGACACGCCGGGCCGCGAGTTCTGGATCGCGGTGGTCGGCCCCCTGACCTCTCTCGCGGTCGGCGCAGCGTCGTGGGGCCTGTCGTTGCTGATGCCCGACACGGGCCTGCTGCTCTTCGCCTTCCGCGCCCTGGCGCTGGCCAACATCGTGGTCGGTGTCCTCAATCTGCTCCCCGGCCTGCCGCTCGACGGCGGCCGGGTCTTCCGTGCCGCCGTCTGGAAGGCGACCGGCAGTCCGTACGCCGGTTCGGTCGCAGCCGGCTACGGTGGGCGCGCCGTGGCGGTGCTCGCGCTCGCGTACCCGTTCGTCGGCGGCGAGCTGCTCGGCTTCGACATCACGCTCCTCGACTACATGATCGCCTTCGTGGTCGCCCTGTTCCTGTGGACCGGGGCGACGCAGGCCCTGGTGGCGGCGCGGATCCGCCGCGGTCTTCCGGGGCTGACGGCGCGCGGGCTCGCTCGCCGGGCGATCGACGTGCCGCGCTCGACGACGGTCGGGCAGGCCATCGAGCAAGCCCGCGAGGCCGGCGCCGGAGCCATCGTCGTCCACGGTCCGACCGGCACGATCGACGGCATCGTGGACGAGCGAGCAGTGCTCGCCACACCGGAGGCCCGACGCCCGTGGGTCGACGTCGGAGCCCTGGCGCGTACGCTCTCCCCGGGCCTCGCACTGCCCGTCGATCTCGCCGGAGAGGCGCTGGTCCGGGCGTTGCAGAGGACACCGTCAAGTGAGTACCTCGTCGTCGACGGCGAGCACCTGTACGGCGTCCTCGTCACGGCGGACGTCGACAGCGCGTTCTCCGAGCGGGTCCGCGCTGGTGGCAGGCAGGGCGACGCAGGAAGGCAGACGCATGGATGAGCGACTCTCGGGAGTCCACCGCGGACCGATGGCGGTGGGCGAGTGGGTTCGACTCACCGACGCCAAGGGTCGGCGGCACAACATCCAGCTGGAGGAGGGCAAGAAGTTCTTCACCAAGCTCGGCGAGATCGCGCACGACGGGCTGATCGGCCAGCCGGAGGGCATCGTGGTCGAGTCGTCGCTGGGCGGCCAGTACCTCGTCTTCCGCCCGCTGATGCACGAGTACACGACATCGATGCCTCGCGGGGCAGCCGTGATCTATCCCAAGGACGCCAGCCAGATCGTCACCTTCGCCGACATCTTCCCCGGGGCGCGCGTGCTCGAGGCGGGCGCCGGCTCGGGTGCTCTCACGACCTTCCTCCTGCGAGCCGTCGGCGAGGGAGGCCTCGTCTCGTCCTACGAGCAGCGTGAGGACTTCGCCGAGATCGCGACCCGCAACGTCGAGCAGTTCTTCGGCGGCCCGCACCCCGCCTGGAGGCTCACGGTGGGCGGGCTCGGCGAGAGCCTCGTCGACACCGAGGTCGACCGGATGATCCTCGACATGGTCGACCCGTGGGAGTACGTCGCGCTCGCGGCCGACGTCCTGGTGCCGGGCGGCATCCTGTGCTGCTACGTCGCCACGACCACGCAGATGTCGCGGGTGGTCGAGACACTGCGCGCGCACGGCGAGTTCGCCGAGCCGTCGTCCTGGGAGACGATGCAGCGTGGATGGCACCTCGAGGGCCTGGCCGTCCGGCCGGAGCACTCCATGAACGGACACACCGCCTTCCTGGTCACGTCGCGGCGGATGGCCCATGGGCAGCGGGCGCTCACCAAGAAGCGGCGCCCGGCCCCCGGCGCGTACGGCCCGGACTACTCGGGGCCGCGTCCCGCCGACCTCGCGGAGTGACCTGAATCACATCCCGGTATCTGATCGTGAGAACGCCGATTCGTACGAGCGGATGACGACCACAGGCGGGTAGTGTCGTCGTACGAGGAGCCAACACGCCGCGCACACGGGTCGACCCCGGCGGTGTTCGGGTCAGACGGTGTCACGGCCTTCGCGGGAGGTACGACATGAGCGAGTTCGACCACACCGATCGGCGCCCGCCTGCGAACGAGCAGACCGCCCACCAGCAGCAGGCCGAGATCGACTACCTGCGCGCCGAGGTCGAGCACCTCCGTCGGCGTCTCGCGACCGGCCGCCCGGACAGCACCGTCGACGCCCGCCTCGCCGAGACCGAGGCGCGCCTCGCCGCGGTCACCGCTCAGAACGCCCGGCTCGGCGACACCCTCCGCGAGGCGCGCGACCAGATCCTCTCGCTCAAGGAGGAGGTCGACAGGCTCGCGCAGCCGCCGACGGGGTTCGGCACGTTCATCCGGCAGAACGAGGACGACACCGTCGACGTGTTCACCGGCGGCCGCAAGCTGCGCGTCAACGTGAGCCCGTCGGTCGAGGCGGAGGATCTCCGTCGCGGTCAGGAGGTCATCCTCAACGAGGCCCTCAACGTCGTCGCTGCGCTCGACTACGAGACCGTGGGCGAGGTCGTCATGCTCAAGGAGCTGCTCGCCGACGGGGAGCGCGCGCTCGTCATCGGCAACGCCGACGAGGAGCGGATCGCGCGCATCGCCGACTCGCTCATGGACACGCGCCTGCGCGCCGGCGACTCCCTCCTGCTCGACTCCCGTGCCGGATACGTCTACGAGCGTGTCCCGAAGTCGGAGGTGGAGGAGCTCGTGCTGGAGGAGGTCCCCGACATCGACTACTCGAGCATCGGAGGCCTCCAGGGCCAGATCGAGTCGATCCGCGACGCGGTCGAGCTGCCCTACCTCTATCCGGAGATCTTCATCGAGCACGAGCTCAAGCCGCCCAAGGGCGTCCTTCTGTACGGCCCGCCCGGGTGCGGCAAGACGCTGATCGCGAAGGCGGTCGCGAGCTCGCTCGCCAAGAAGGTGTCGGCCAAGACGGGGGAGGAGGGCCGGTCCTACTTCCTCAACATCAAGGGCCCCGAGCTGCTCAACAAGTACGTCGGCGAGACCGAGCGCCACATCCGGCTCGTGTTCCAGCGAGCACGCGAGAAGGCGAGCGAGGGCACGCCGGTCATCGTCTTCTTCGACGAGATGGACTCCCTGTTCCGCACCCGCGGCTCGGGCGTCTCCTCCGACGTCGAGAACACGATCGTGCCGCAGCTGCTGAGCGAGATCGACGGCGTCGAGGGCCTCGAGAACGTCCTCGTCATCGGTGCCTCCAACCGCGAGGACATGATCGACCCCGCCATCTTGCGACCAGGTCGTCTCGACGTGAAGATCAAGATCGAGCGGCCCGACGCCGAGTCCGCCCGCGACATCTTCTCCAAGTACCTGACGCCCAGCCTCCCGCTGCACGAGGACGACCTCGGGGAGTTCGGTGGTGACCGGGTGGCGTGCGTCAACGGCATGATCCAGCGCACCGTCGAGCGGATGTACACCGAGTCCGAGGAGAACCGATTCTTGGAGGTCACCTACGCCAATGGTGACAAGGAAGTCCTCTACTTCAAGGACTTCAACTCCGGCGCGATGATCCAGAACATCGTCGACCGGGCAAAGAAGATGGCGATCAAGGACTTCCTCGAGCTGCGCCAGAAGGGTCTGCGCGTCCAGCACCTGCTCCAGGCGTGCCTCGACGAGTTCAAGGAGAACGAAGACCTGCCCAACACGACCAACCCCGACGACTGGGCGCGGATCTCGGGCAAGAAGGGCGAGCGGATCGTCTTCATCCGTACGCTCATCTCCGGCAAGCAGGGCAGCGAGCCGGGTCGGTCCATCGACACCGTCGCCAACACCGGGCAGTACCTCTGACCGCTGGACCGAGGCACCGCACAATGGAGTGCGTGCCTCCGATCCTGTCCGCTCTCGACATCCGTGTCGTGGGCTACGACCACCCCGACGCCGTCCTGCTCGTCTCCGAGGTCCAGGCGGAGTACGCGCGGCGGTACGGCACGCCTGACCAGGGACCCGCCGACGCCGACGAGTTCCGCGGGCCCGGGGGAGTGTTCGCCGTGGCGTACGCCGACGGGACTCCTGTCGCGACGGGCGGGTGGAGGCGCTTGGGCGACGACCGCGCCGAGATCAAGCGGATGTACGTCCGTGAGTGGGCGCGCGGTCGTGGCTACGCCCGCGCGATGCTCGCCTGGCTGGAGGAGACCGCGGCGGCAGCGGGTGCGAGGGCGATCATCCTGGAGACCGGGCGGCCGCAGCCTGAGGCGATCGCGCTCTACCGTTCGTCGGGCTACACCGACGTAGAGCCGTTCGGTTACTACGCCGACGATCCCCTCTCGCTCTATCTCGGCAAGACTCTCGCCTGACGCCGCCGCGGCGCCGCTGTGACGGCGGGTCCACATGGCGGACGCACGCCGCGGGGGCGACGTGGGCGACCGTCCGTCGACTAGTCTCGAAACCGGCGCTCCTGCGCCAATCACCCCATTTCGGAAGGGCATGCGTCGTGAGCAGCAACCTCCGTCCGGACGCGACCGACGAGCTGACTGAGGCACTCCGGTCGCGCATCCTGGTGCTCGACGGGGCGATGGGCACCGCGATCCAGCGCGACCGGCCCGACGAGGCCGGCTACCGCGGCGAGCGCTTCAAGGACTGGCCCTCCGACGTGCAGGGCAACAACGACCTGCTGACTCTCACGCAGCCCCAGCTCATCGCCGCCATCCACCGCGAGTACCTCGACGCCGGCGCCGACCTCATCGAGACCAACACCTTCAACGCCACCGCGATCTCGCTGAGCGACTACGGCATGGGAGACCTCGCGTACGAGCTCAACTACGAGTCGGCCCGGCTCGCGCGCGAGGTCGCCGACGAGGTCGCGCAGGCGACGGGACGTCCGCGATACGTCGTCGGGGCGCTCGGGCCGACCACACGCACGGCCTCGATCTCACCCGACGTGAACGACCCCGGCGCGCGCAACGTCACCTACGACCAGCTGGTCGACGCGTACGCCACCGCGACCCGGGGCCTCCTCGACGGCGGTGCCGACGTCATCGCCATCGAGACGATCTTCGACACGCTCAACGCGAAGGCGGCCATCTTCGCCGTCGAGACCGTGTTCGCCGATCACGGCCGTCGGTGGCCGATCATCATCTCCGGCACGATCACCGACGCGTCCGGCCGTACGTTGTCGGGACAGGTCACCGAGGCCTTCTGGCACTCGGTCCGGCACGCCCGGCCGCTGCTCGTCGGCCTCAACTGCGCGCTCGGGGCCAAGGAGATGCGGCCCTACATCGCCGAGATCGCGCGGATCGCCGACACGTTCGTCAGCTGCTACCCCAACGCGGGTCTCCCGAACGCCTTCGGTGAGTACGACGAGGCACCCGACGAGACGGCGGCGATCCTCGCCGAGTTCGCCGACGCAGGGTTCGTGAACCTCGTCGGTGGTTGCTGCGGGACGACGCCGGCGCACATCGGGGCGATCGCGCGCGAGGTGGCGGACAAGACGCCGCGGGTCCCACCGACGGCCGTGCCGGCGCTGCGGCTGGCCGGTCTGGAGCCCGTCACCGTCGTCGACGACACGCTCTTCGTCAACGTCGGAGAGCGCACCAACATCACCGGGTCCGCCCGCTTCCGCAACCTGATCAAGGCAGGTGACTACTCGGCGGCGCTCGACGTGGCCCGCCAGCAGGTCGAGAGCGGCGCGCAGGTGATCGACGTCAACATGGACGAGGGCATGATCGACGGGGTGGAGGCGATGGTGAGGTTCCTCAACCTCATCGCGTCCGAGCCCGACATCAGCCGTGTCCCGATCATGGTCGACTCCTCCAAGTGGGAGGTGATCGAGGCTGGTCTCAAGTGCGTCCAGGGCAAGCCGATCGTCAACTCCGTCTCGATGAAGGAGGGGGAGGAGGCCTTCGTCGAGCACGCCCGGCTGTGCCGCCGCTACGGTGCGGCGATCGTCGTCATGGCCTTCGACGAGGACGGCCAGGCCGACAACCTCGAGCGCCGCAAGGAGATCTGCGAGCGTGCGTACCGCCTGCTCGTCGACGACGTGGGCTTCCCCGCCGAGGACATCATCTTCGACCCGAACGTCTTCGCCGTCGCCACCGGCATCGAGGAGCACGCGGCGTACGGCGTCGACTTCATCGAGGCGACCCGCTGGATCAAGCAGAACCTTCCGCATGCGCTGGTGTCGGGCGGGGTGTCCAACGTGTCGTTCTCGTTCCGGGGCAACAACGCCGTGCGCGAGGCCATCCACGCCGTGTTCCTGTATCACGCGATCAGTGCCGGGATGGACATGGGCATCGTGAACGCCGGTGCGCTCGAGGTCTACGCCGAGGTGCCCGAGGTGCTGCGCGACCGCATCGAGGACGTCGTCCTCAACCGCAGGCCGGACGCCACCGAGAGGCTGCTGGACATCGCGGCCGACTTCGCCGGGGACGGCGCGGTCAGAGAGGTCGCCAACGAGGAGTGGCGGTCCCTGCCGGTGGGGGAGCGGATCACCCACGCGCTCGTGAAGGGCATCGACACGTACGCCGAGTCCGACACGGAGGAGCTGCGCCAGGTCATCGCCGCGCGCGGGGGCCGGCCGATCGAGGTCATCGAAGGCCCGCTGATGGCCGGGATGAACGTCGTGGGCGACCTGTTCGGCGAGGGCAAGATGTTCCTGCCGCAGGTGGTGAAGTCGGCGCGCGTCATGAAGAAGGCGGTGGCGCACCTGATCCCGTTCATCGAGGCCGAGCGTCAACCGGGTGATGTCGAGCGGACCAACGGCAAGGTGGTCATGGCGACGGTCAAGGGCGACGTCCACGACATCGGCAAGAACATCGTCGGCGTCGTCCTCCAGTGCAACAACTACGACGTCGTCGATCTTGGCGTGATGGTGCCGGCTCAGAAGATCCTCGACGCCGCGAAGGCCGAAGGTGCCGACGTGATCGGGCTCTCGGGCCTGATCACGCCGTCGCTCGACGAGATGGTCAACCTCGCCGGCGAGATGGAGCGGCAGGGCTTCGACATCCCGCTGCTCATCGGCGGTGCGACGACGTCGCGCGCCCACACGGCGGTCAAGGTCGACAAGAAGTACCACGGTCCGGTCATCTGGGTGAAGGACGCCTCGCGCTCGGTCCCTGTCGTCGCGGCCCTGCTGTCCGACGACCAGCGGCCGCGGCTCCTCGCCGAGACCGAGGCCGACTACGAGGCGCTGCGAGAGCGCCACGCGGCGCGGCAGAGCAGCCGGTCGCTGCTCCCGCTCGAGAAGGCCCGCGCGCAGGCGACACCGATCGACTGGAGCGACTACCGGCCTCCACGTCCGCACATGCTGCTCCAGCAGGCGCGCGACGTGTGCTCGGGTGCCGGGTGCGACCACCGCCACGACGGGCACGTCCAGCTCGTCCGCACGCTCACCGACTACTCGCTCGAGGAGCTGCGCGGCTACATCGACTGGCAGCCGTTCTTCAACGCGTGGGAGATGCGCGGCAAGTTCCCCGACATCCTCAACAACCCGTCGACCGGCGAGGCCGCCCGCAAGCTCTACGACGACGCCCAGGTGATGCTCGACCAGATCATCGCCGAGAAGTGGGTCCGCGCCAACGGGGTGTTCGGTCTCTTCCCGGCCAGCCAGGTGCCTGGCGACGACATCGAGGTCTATACCGACGAGTCGCGGAGCGAGGTGCTGACGACCTTGCACACGCTCCGCCAGCAGGGCGAAGGGCGAGAGGGGTCCCCGCGCAAGTCGCTCGCCGACTTCGTCGCTCCGAAGGCGACCGGGCTGCGTGACTACGTCGGTGCCTTCGCGGTGACCGCGGGGCTCGGCGTGTCCGAGAAGGCCGCCGAGTTCAAGAAGAACCTCGACGACTACAGCGCGATCCTCCTGGAGTCGCTGGCCGACCGGCTCGCGGAGGCCTTCGCCGAGCGCCTGCACGAGCGGGTCCGCAAGGAGTTCTGGGGCTATGCGCCGGACGAGGCGCTGACGAACGAGGCGCTGATCAAGGAGGGCTACGTCGGCATCCGGCCTGCCCCTGGATACCCTGCCTGTCCGGAGCACACCGAGAAGCAGACGATCTGGGAGCTCCTCGACGTCGAGAAGAACGCCGGGATCGAGCTGACCGACAGCATGGCGATGTGGCCGGGTGCGGCCGTCAGCGGTCTCTACTTCTCGCACCCGGAGTCGCAGTACTTCGTGCTGGGTCGCATCGGTCGCGACCAGGTCGAGGACTATGCCGCGCGCAAGGGCTGGACGGTCGCCGAGGCAGAGAAGTGGCTCTCGCCCAACCTCGGCTACCGCACCGACGAGGACTGACGGGCGCGAAGCCAGGGTCCGACCAGTGCGCGGGAGTCCGGCACGAGTGGCCACGCCGGGTCGTCGAGGCGGCGCACGACCTCGGTCAGCGGCATCCATCCGCCCCAGGCGACCTCCTCCGGCTGCCAGCGGACCGGGCCGTCCCATCCGTCGACGAGGTAGCCGAACGCCTCGTACGAGGTGTGCTCGTCCTCGTACCGGCCGGTGAAGATCGGCTGGAGCGGGGCCGCGGTGATCCCGAGCTCCTCGGCGAGCTCGCGGACGGCGCCGTCACAGGGGGCCTCGTCCGCGAGAAGGACGCCGCCCGCGCACACGTCGTACATGCCAGGGAAGACGTCCTTGGACGTGGTGCGCCGGTGCACGTAGACCTGTCCCGCGGGATCGAGGACGACCACGGCGGTGGCCGCGTGGTGAAGGTTCTCGGCCCGGACACGCGACCGCGGAGCCGACCCGGCCGGTCGTCCGTCCCTGCTGTACAGCGCCACGATCTCGTCCACGCCGCCATCATGACAGCGCGGTTCCGGGGCGGCGTCGGTCACACTGGCTAGGCTGGCGACATGACGGTGCGACGGGTGATGGGTTCCGAGGTCGAGTACGGCATCTCGGTCAAGGGTCAGCCCACGGCCAACCAGATGGTGGCCTCGACCCAGGTCGTCAACGCCTACGCGAGCGCCCACGGGCTGACGCGCCGCGCCCGCTGGGACTTCGAAGAAGAAAACCCCCTGCGCGACGCGCGCGGCTTCGACCTCAGCCGCGATCGTGCCGACTCGACGCAGCTGACCGACGAGGACCTGGGCCTCGCCAACGTGATCCTGACCAACGGTGCCCGCCTCTACGTCGACCACGCCCACCCCGAATACTCCACTCCCGAGTGCACCAACCCCCGCGACGTCGTGCTGTGGGAGAAGGCCGGCGAGCTCGTCATGCAGCGCGGCGCCGACCTGGCCTCGCAGCTCCCGGGATCCCCGGGCCTGCTCCTCTACAAGAACAACGTCGACAACAAGGGCGCCTCGTACGGCTCCCACGAGAACTACCTCATGCGGCGAGACGTGCCGTTCGGCGCGATCGTGGAGCATCTGACGCCGTTCTTCGTCTCCCGGCAGGTCATCTGCGGAGCAGGCCGCGTCGGGCGCCAGCAAGACGGGTCCGAGAGCGGCTTCCAGATCAGCCAGCGCGCCGACTACTTCGAGGTCGGCGTGGGCCTCGAGACGACGCTCAAGCGGCCGATCATCAACACCCGCGACGAGCCGCACGCCGACCCCTCTAAATATCGCCGCCTCCACGTCATCATCGGCGACGCCAACATGTCGGAGATCGCCGGCTACCTCAAGATGGGCGCCACCTCGCTGGTGCTGGCGATGATCGAGTCCGGCGAGCTCTCGAGCGGTCTCGAGCTGGCGCAGCCGGTCAACGCGCTGCACGCCATCTCCCACGACGCGTCTCTGCGCACCGCGGTGGAGCTCGCGGACGGTCGGACCATCACGGCGCTCGACCTCCAGTGGAGCTATCTCGAGAAGGCCCAGGCCTTCGTCGCGCGGGGCCATGACGGAGACGACCCGGCTGCAGGACAGACCAAGGACGTCCTGGACCGCTGGGAGTCGGTGCTGACCCGGCTCGCCGAGGACCCGTTCCAGCTCCGGGACGAGCTCGACTGGGTGGCCAAGCTGGCACTCCTGGAGTCCTACCGCGAGCGCGACTCGCTCGACTGGGACCACGCAAAGCTCCACCTCGTCGACCTCCAGTACGCCGATCTCCGACCCACGAAGGGCCTGTACCACCAGCTCGTCCGCACCGGCCGGATGAAGCGCCTGCTCTCCGACACCGAGATCGAGAGGGCGGTCACGCAGCCGCCCGAGGACACCCGCGCCTACTTCCGAGGACAGTGCCTCACCCGCTATCCGGAGTCGGTCGCGGCGGCCTCGTGGGACTCCGTGATCTTCGACCTCCCAGGCCGGGACACCCTCCAGCGCGTCCCGACCATGGAGCCGTTGCGCGGGACCCGCGAGCACGTCGGCGGGCTCTTCGAGGCGCACAGCACCGCCCAGGGGCTGTTCGACGCGATCACCCGGCGCTGACCGGCGTCAGGGAGCCTCACGCGGTTCGCGGGGCAGGCCGTCGACGACGAGCTCGACCCTCAGGTCCGGTCCACCAGCCCGGGCCAGTGTCTCGAGAGCGTCAGCGGAGAGCGCCGCAAGCGCGGGCGCCGGCCAGAAGCGCACCGTCGTCCCGGTGCTCCCGTCGGCGGTGAACGGCTCCAGGACGGTCACCGGCACGCCGTGCTCGTACCACTGCCGCCACGAGCCGCTCGAACGACGGTTCTCGTGGACGAGCCGTGCGCTCAACGCCGCGACGACCGACAATCCGCGGCGGGGCTGGCCGTCGGCGAGGAGCGGGGGAGCGGCGGCGTCGAAGAACCGGAGGTCGCGGGTGGCCATCACGGGCTTCTTGACGAGCACGCCATGGGGGTCGGTGCGGGTGTCCGTCCCACGGCCGTCGTCGGCGACCGAGACCGATCCGTCCCCGTGAAGGGTGATGACTGCCTGCCCACCACCACGGGACTCAGCCTCGTCGGCAGCGTAGGCGAGCACCTCGAGCACGAGGTGCAGGGTGCCGCCCGGTGCATACGTCTCGACCCCCTCCGCGATGGCGGCGAGGTGGTCGAGGTCGACGGCCGCGTGCCAGTCGTGGGTGGTGTTCTCCCAGGTGTCCTCGCGGCTCCGATCCATCGGCACAGTCTTTCAGCGCGTTCGGTCACCAGGCCGGTATAGGGTCGAGTCGACGGCACGAAGAGCCGACTCGAGGAGGTTGCGATGGCACGCGACGGTGGGCAGCAGCACAAGACCACACGCAAGAGCACCGAGGGTGAGGACGACGTCCAGGTCGACACCTCGGAGGACGTCGCCGAGCGCAAAGAAAAGCTCGACGACGACATCGACTCCATCCTCGACGAGATCGACGACGTCCTCGAGGAGAACGCCGAGGAGTTCGTCCGCAGCTTCGTCCAGAAGGGCGGGCAGTGATGCTGCCTGAGGCCTTCCTCGCGGCCGGTTCGTCGTCCTTCACCGAGTTCCTCGCACGACACCAGCCCGAGCTGCTCCCGGCCGCCCGGCTCGCCGACGCGTCGGTCGCCCAGCCGCTGACGCACGCGACGACCATCGTCGCGGCCACCTTCCCGGGCGGCGTCGTCATGGCCGGCGACAGGCGGGCCACGATGGGCAACGTCATCGCCCAGCGCGACATCCAAAAGGTCTTCCCGGCTGACGAGTACTCTGCCGTCGGCATCGCCGGCACGGCAGGGATCGCCGTCGAGATGACGCGCCTGTTCCAGCTCGAGCTCGAGCACTACGAAAAGATCGAGGGCATCCCCCTCTCGACCGACGGCAAGGCCAACCGCCTCGCGACGCTCATCCGCAACAACCTCGCGATGGCCATGCAGGGACTCGCGGTCGTGCCGCTCTTCGCCGCCTACGACCACGACGCCGCAGTCGGCCGGATCTTCGTCTTCGACGTGACCGGCAACCGCAACGAAGAGCGCTCGTTCCACTCGGTCGGATCCGGGTCGACCTTCGCCCGTGGTGCCCTCAAAAAGCTCTACCGTCCCGACCTCGAGGAGACCGAGGCCGTGACGGCCTGCATCCAGGCGCTGTACGACGCGGCCGACGACGACTCGGCGACCGGCGGGCCCGACCTGACGCGTCGGATCTTCCCGATGGTCGCCGTCATCACCGCCGACGGCTACCGGGCCTACGACGACGACGTGACAGCGGCGATCGCCGACCGTGTGATCGGGGGCCGCATGGTCCGCCCGGACGGGCCATCAGCCCCGCTGGAGTGACGCATCCGTTCATCGCCGTACCGCTGACCAGA
The DNA here is from genome assembly GCF_019550915.1 of Mumia sp. zg.B17. Classification (GTDB taxonomy): domain Bacteria; phylum Actinomycetota; class Actinomycetes; order Propionibacteriales; family Nocardioidaceae; genus Mumia. The sequence goes on along the minus strand of NZ_JAHWCI010000003.1, from coordinate 785 downwards.
GAGGACTCACGTGAGCGCAGGGTTCTACGTCTCGCCCGAGCAGCTGATGAAGGACCGTGCGGACTTCGCGCGGAAGGGGATCGCGCGCGGCCGCAGCGTCGTGGTGGTCCAGTACGCCGACGGCGTGCTCTTCGTCGCCGAGAACCAGTCCAACGCCTTGCACAAGATCAGCGAGGTCTACGACCGCATCGGCTTCGCGGCCGTCGGGCGCTACAACGAGTTCGAGAACCTCCGCATCGCCGGCGTCCGTCTCGCGGACCTGCGCGGCTACTCGTACGACCGCAGCGATGTCACCGGGCGTGGGCTCGCCAACGCCTACGCACAGACGCTCGGCACGATCTTCTCCTCCGGGGGAGAGAAGCCGTACGAGGTGGAGCTGTTCGTCGCCGAGGTGGGCGCCGCACCGGCACAGGACCAGATCTATCGACTCACCTATGACGGGTCGGTCGCCGACATCCAGGGCCATGCGGTGATGGGCGGACAGGCCGAGGCTGCCGAGGGCTACCTCAAGGACCACTACACGGAGGGACTCGCGCTCGAGGCTGCGATCATCCTCGCCGCCAAGGCTCTGGGCCACGACGACACCACGCCGCGCGTGCTCACCGCCGACCAGCTCGAGGTCGCGGTGCTCGACCGCACCCGCACCCGGCCGCGCAAGTTCAAGCGCCTGACGGACGCTCAGGTCGACGCGGCGCTCGCCTCCGCCTGAGCTGTCGTGGGGCGGGGGGGGGCCGCCCGGCCCCCTCAGCGGGGGGGGGAGGGGGGGGGGGCGGGCGCCCCCCAAG
>NZ_JAHWCI010000002.1 GCF_019550915.1 Mumia sp. zg.B17 | reverse complement strand
CCGGCCGCGCCGGCCCCGGGGCCGCCCCCCCCCCCCTTGGCCGCCGGGGGCGGGGGGGGCCCCCCCGCCCGACGACAGCTGCGAGGTCAGCGGCGGCGGCCGTACGCCCGCATCGTGAGCGGCGCGAAGATCAGGACGATCACGGCAGCCGCGGCGAAGGTCCACATCACCTCGTCGCCGACCGCGTCGCCCGACATCAGTCCGCGCACGGCGTAGACGGCGTGCGAGATCGGATTGACCTCGACGAACGCCTGCAGCCAGTTGGGCATCGTCGACGGATCGACGAACACGGGACTCAGGAACGCCAGCGGGAACAGCACCATCATGCTGATCCCCATCACCGACTGCGGGCTGCGGGCCAGGAGCCCGACCCACGTCCAGATCCAGCTGAACGCGAAGCAGAACACCATCAGCACCGCGATGCCGGCGACGACGCCGATCGCTCCGCCGCCGGGGCGGTAGCCCAGGATCAGCCCGAGCGCGACGACGAACAACGACGCGAGCGTGTAGCGGACGGCGTCGCCGAGGAGTGCTCCGACCAGGGCTGAGGGGCGCCAGATCGGCAGGGTCCGGATCCGGTCGAAGACGCCCTTCTCGATGTCGGTGTTGATCGCGACGCCGGTGTACATCGTGATCATCACGACCGTCTGGACCAGGATGCCCGGCAGCAGGAACTGGAGATAGGTGCTGGTCGAGCCCGCGATCGCCCCGCCGAACAGATAGGTGAACATCAGGACGGAGATGATCGGGAACAGCGTCACGTCGAACAGCTGCTCCGGCACGTGCTTGATGCGCAGGATCGCCCGCCAGCCGAACGCCAGCGACGTCGTCACCGCGCCGGCCCGCGGAGGGCGGGGCCCGGAGGCGAGAACGGCGTCGAGCTTGGCGGGCACGATCTGGGAGTCGGTGGTGCCCGCCGTCGTGGTCGTCATGCCATCGCTCCTTCGGTGTCTGCGTCCGAGGGCGCCGTCTCCTCGGCCGGATGGCCGGTGAGGGCGAGGAACACCTCGTCGAGGGTCGGCTGCCCGTAGCTGAAGCCGGCAAGCTCGACGCCGTCGGCGGCGAGGGTGGCGAGCGCGGCGGGGACCTTGGTGCGGTCGTCCACCCGGCCGGTGACATCGGCGGCGTCGGCTCCTGGGACGACCTCGTCGCCGAGGGCGCGCGTGAGCACGTCGATCGCCCGCGGCCGGTCGGCGGGATCGTGGAGGTGGACGTGGAGCGCCCCGGAGCCGACCTCGGACTTGAGCTGGCTGCTGGTGCCCTCCGCGATGACCTTGCCGGTGTCGATCACGGCGATACGCCCGGCGAGCTGGTCGGCCTCGTCGAGGTATTGCGTGGTCAGCAGCACGGTCGTACCGCGTGCCGTCAGCGACCGGACGATGTCCCACACCTGGATCCGGCTGCGGGGGTCGAGCCCGGTCGTCGGCTCGTCGAGGAAGAGGATCTGCGGGGTGACCACGATGCTCGCGGCGATGTCGAGCCGGCGTCGCATGCCGCCGGAGTAGCGCTTGACCTGGCGGTTGGCGGCGTCGGTCAGCCCGAAGGCCTCCAGGAGGTCGTCGCACCGGCTCCGTGCCTGCGCCCGGGAGAACCCGAGGATGCGGCCGAGGAGCTGAAGGTTCTCGCGGCCGGTGAGGTCCTCGTCGACCGACGAGTACTGGCCGGTCAGGCTCACCACGCTGCGTACGGCGTCGGCTTCTGAGACCACGTCGTGGCCCAGCACGCGTGCCGACCCGCCGTCAGGACGCAGGAGAGTCGCGAGGATCTGGATCGTCGTGGTCTTGCCGGCTCCGTTGGGTCCCAGGAAGCCGTAGACGCCGCCCTCGGGCACACGGAGGTTGATGCCGTCCACCGCCGGTTTGTCCCCGTACGTCTTCACGAGCTCATGCGTCTCGATCGCGATTCCGCTGGCCATGTCTCCCACCTCGTGTCGTTGCGCACGCCAACGTGTTCCTCTTAGGAACACCACTCCAGCGTCCCACACGCCGCCGACGGAACTCGACCGGAATTTGCCCGGCGAGGCCGCCGCGAAGCACAGAGTGCGCCGACCGTTTCCGGCATAGGGTGGAGGCGTGGAGCGACGGATCTTCGGCATCGAGAACGAGTACGGCGTCACGTGCACGTTCCGCGGACAACGACGCCTGTCGCCCGACGAGGTGGCCCGCTATCTCTTCCGCCGGGTCGTCTCCTGGGGCCGCAGCAGCAATGTGTTCCTGCGCAACGGAGCGCGCCTCTACCTCGACGTCGGCAGCCACCCGGAGTACGCGACGCCGGAGTGCGACGACATCGTCGAGCTCGTCACCCACGACAAGGCGGGGGAGCGGGTGCTCGAGGGCCTCCTCCTCGACGCCCAGACGCGGTTGCGCGAGGACGGGATCCTCGGCGACATCTATCTCTTCAAGAACAACACCGACTCGGCCGGCAACTCCTACGGGTGTCACGAGAACTACCTCGTCTCGCGCGACGGCGAGTTCAGCCGGATCGCGGACATCCTGATCCCGTTCCTCGTCTCGCGACAGATCATCTGCGGGGCCGGCAAGGTCCAGCAGACGCCACGAGGGGCGATGTTCTCGGTGTCGCAGCGCGCGGAGCACATCTGGGAGGGCGTGTCGTCGGCGACCACGCGGTCGCGACCGATCATCAACACCCGCGACGAGCCGCACGCCGACGCCGAGCGCTATCGCCGGCTCCACGTGATCGTCGGCGACTCCAACATGAGCGAGACCACCATGCTGCTCAAGGTGGCGACGACCCACCTCGTGCTGCGCATGATCGAGGCGGGCATCCCGATGCGCGACCTGACGCTCGACAACCCCATCCGCGCGATCCGCGAGATCTCCCACGACATGACGGGTCGGCGCAAGGTCTCGCTGGCCAACGGGCGCGAGCTGTCGGCGTTGGAGATCCAGGCGGAATACCTCGGCAAGGCTCGCGCGTTCGTCGACCGGCACGACCCGGACGACCCGGTGGCCGCGCGGGCGCTCGAGCTCTGGGAGCGGACCCTCAAGGCGGTGGAGTCCGAGGACCTCTCGCTCGTCGAGCGCGAGATCGACTGGGTCATCAAGTACCGCCTGCTCGACCGCTACCGCGAGAAGAACGACCTGACCTGGAGCCACCCGCGCATCGCTCAGATGGACCTGGCCTACCACGACATCCTGCGCGACCGGGGTCTCTACTACCTGCTCGAACGCCAGGGCGCGGTCGCCCGGGTCACCGACGACCTGTCGATCTTCGAGGCGAAGTCCAAGCCGCCGCAGTCGACGCGCGCCCGGCTGCGCGGGGAGTTCATCAAGCGCGCGCAGGAACGCCGGCGTGACTTCACGGTGGACTGGGTGCACCTCAAGCTCAACGACCAGGCCCAGCGGACCGTGCTCTGCAAGGATCCGTTCCGATCCCACGACGAGCGCGTCCAGAAGCTCATCGACGGGATGTGACCAGCGTTCTCAGGCTCCCTCATCTAATTTTGAGGTTCGTCGGCTACCGTTGTCGACGTTGTCCCGCTCCCCAGTGAAAGGTCGCCGCCGCGTGCGCCGCCTAGCAGCCGTTCTCATCGCTCCCGTACTCGTCCTCACAGCCGCCTGTGGCGGGGGAGGTGACGACGACGCGGACGCCGGTTCTCTCGACGCGGTCAAGGTCACCGGCAAGGTCGGTGAGGCCCCGAAGATCGAGAACGCCAAGGGCGTGAAGGTCGACAAGGTCACCACCCGGGTCATCACCGAGGGAGACGGGGCGAAGGTCGCCGACGGCGACGAGGTCGTCATGAAGTACGTGCTCGTGCAGGCCAAGGACGGCAAGGAGGCCAGCAACACGTTCAAGGGCGACGCCACAGGGGCGACCCCGATGAGCAAGGAGCAGGACAAGATCATCTCTCCCGCCGTGATCGGCAAGCCGTTCGGCACGCGCGTCCTGGTCGGTGTGACCGGCGAAGACCTCGGCGCCGAGAAGGGCACCGAGCAGGGGGACGAGACGCTCCTGGTCGTCGCCGACGTCCTCTCCAAGTGGGAGGCGCCCAAGCCCAACGGGTCCATCGCCGACGTGAAGGTCACGGGCGCCTGGGGCAAGCAGCCCACCGTGACCCTCGCGAAGAAGCCGCTCGTCGTGGCCAAGACCGAGTCCAAGGTCGTCATCCCGGCCAAGAGCAAGAAGGCCGCGACCGTCAAGGAGAACGACACCGTCACCGTCCGCTACCTCGGCGTCAACGGGCGCGACGGCAAGACCTTCGACAGCTCGTACAAGCGCGGCGACACGGTCGACTTCCAGCTGGCACCGGGGCAGATGATCCCGGGCTTCATCACCGGCCTCGTCGGCCAGAAGTACGGCAGCCGCGTGCTGGTCACCATGCCGTACACCGACGGCTACGGCTCTACGGGCAACCCTCAGGGCGGGATCAGCGGTGGTGACTCGCTCATCTTCGTGGTCGACCTCGTCAAGAAGGGCAAGCCGGCGCCTGCGACCCCGGCCCCGGCCCCGGCGCCGTAACCTCGCCGCGGCGCTCCACCGCGTCGGGTCGGACGATGTAGTTTGTTGGCTGACCTGCTGGTCCGACCCGACGAGGAGCACCTGGTGGCACCACGCACGACCGAGCGGCTGATGAATCTCCTCATCGCCCTCCTGGTGACACCGACCTATCTCCCGAAGTCCCGCATCCGCGAGGTCATCGAGCCCTACCGGGGGCAGTCCGACACCGCGTTCGACCGCATGTTCGAGCGCGACAAGGATTCCCTGCGGACGATCGGGATCACGATCGAGGTCGGCGAGACCGAGTCGTACCACGGGGTCGAGCCCGGCTACCGGATCCGGCGTGAGGAGTTCGAGCTCCCGCCGATCGACCTCGAGCCGTCGGAGGCCGCGGTGCTCGGCGTCGCGGCCCGGGTCTGGCAGAGTGCACGCCTCGGCGAGGCGACGGCGGTGGCGCTGCGCAAGCTCCTTGCCGCCGGTGTGCCCGTCGATCCTGAGGCTCTCTCGGGCGTCGAGCCCCGGCTTGCAGCGAGCGAGCCGGCCTTCGAGCCGATCTGGGAGGCAGTCGTCAGCCGTACGCCCGTGACGTTCCTCTACGAGCGGGCCGACGGTGCGCAGGCTCAGCGGGTCGTCGAGCCGTGGCGGCTCGTCTCCTGGCACGGCCGCTGGTACCTCGTCGGCTACGACCGCGAGCGCGCCGACCAGCGTCTCTTCCGGCTCAGCCGGGTGGTGGGCGACGTCCGAGCCGCGGGCTCTCCCCGTGAGTTCGACGTCCCCGACGACGCCGACGTCCGGGAGATCGCCGCATCGCTGTTCCCCGCGCCACCGACCGCCGACGCGGTGGTCCGGGTCCGCAAGGGTCGCGGTCTCGGCCTGCGTCGCCGGGCCACGGCCCAGGAGCCCACCGAGGACGGATGGGACCAGATCGAGCTGCCGTACGGCTCGGTGGGTGAGCTGGCGACCGAGATCGCCTCGTACGGCGCTGACGCGGTGGCCGTCTCGCCGCCTGAGCTGCGCGCCGAGGTGCGGACCCGACTCGCCCGCGTCCTGGAGGTGGCACACCTGTGAGCCCGTCGGCGAAGCAGATCGAGCGCATGCTCGCGCTCGTCCCGTACCTGCGCACCAACGACGGCGTGCCGGTGGCGGAGGTGGCCGAGGTCTTCGGAGTGCCTCGGGCGCAGATCGTCAAGGACCTCAACGTCTTGTGGTTCTGCGGCCTCCCCGAGGCGGTGACCGGCGAGATGATCGACATCGACATGGACGCCCTCGAGGTCGACGGCGTCGTCTATCTCGACAACGCCGACTTCCTCGGGCGTCCGCTGCGGCTCAACGGCTACGAGGCCGCGTCGCTCATCACCGCTCTGCGCGCCCTGCGCGAGACCGCCGGTGGCCAGGACCAGCCCGCGATCGAGTCCGCACTGGCCAAGCTGCTCGCTGCCACCGGCGACTCCGAGCACGGCGTGGACGCCGCGGAGGTCCTGGTCGACGACGCGCAGTCCGCCGCCCACGAGCGCGTTGCCGACGCGCTGGCGCGAGGCCGCCGGATCCACCTCGTCTATCGCGTGGAGTCGCGCGACGAGCTCACCGAGCGCGACGTCGACCCGCTGCGTCTGATCACCGCCGAGGGCAGGCTCTATCTGGAGGGGTGGTGCCACCGCGCCGACGGCGTCCGGCTGTTCCGACTCGACCGGGTCGAAGGCATCGAGGTCCTCGACACCGCTGTCGCCGAGCACGAGGGCGTCGAACGCCGGGACTACACGACCCACCTGTTCGAGCCTCACGAAGGGGACGCGGAGGCGATCGTCGCGCTCCACCCCAACGCGCTGTGGGTCCGCGACTACGTCGATCACGCCGAGATCGGGACGGACGACCACGGGTGGCTGCTGATCAAGGTGGTCACCGGCGACGAGGCGTGGCTCAAGCGGTTCGTCCTGCGGTCGGCGGGCAACGTGCGGGTCGTCGAGCCGCGACGCCTCGCGGAGCAGGTCATCGCGGAGACCACCGCCTCCCTGGCGGAGTACGACCGGTCGACCGACCATTCCTGAGCGCTTCGTTTCGCGGGCCCCAGATGCGTGTGAGGGGAGACGAGTCCTTCCTCGGCGGCGTACGATGCCAGTGAAGGCGCAACGGAGCGCCCTGCGCACCGACGCACGGAATCGTGAGGTCCTTATGTTCAAGCAGATCGGCCCGATGGAGATCGTCCTCATCCTGGCCGTCCTGGTCCTGCTGTTCGGCGCCAAGAAGCTCCCGGAGCTTGCTCGGGGATCCGGGCGCGCGCTGCGGATCTTCAAGTCCGAGACCAAGGGCCTGATGGACGACGACGACGACAAGCCCGTCGTCGAGAAGCCCGTGGTGGAGAAGCCTGTCGTGGAGAGGACTGCCGCGCTGCCGTCCGACGTGGTGCAGCCGACTCGCCCGGCGACCACGTACGACAAGCGTCCTGAGACGCCCTGATCTGACCCGTGGCGCTCATCTCGAGGGGCAAGCGGTCCGAACCGGCCGCTGCCCCCGACGGCACGATGCCTTTGGCAGAGCACCTGCGTGAGCTGCGTGACCGTCTCCTCAGGGCCGTCCTGGCGATCGTCGCAGGCACGGTCGTCGCGGCGTTCTTCTACGACCAGCTGCTCGACTTCCTGACCGTCCCGTACTTCGAGGCCGTCGAGACGCTGGAGGAGAACGGCCGCGACATCAACGAGGCCCTGACGTTCTCGGGGATCGCGGACCCGTTCACCTTCGCGCTCAAGATCTCGCTCGTCGCAGGGCTCGTCGTCTCCAGCCCGGTCTGGCTCTACCAGATCTGGGCGTTCATCGTGCCCGCCCTGCACCGCAACGAGCGGCGCTGGACGATCCTCTTCTGTGCGATCGCCGGTCCGCTGTTCATCATCGGATTCGTCACCGGATACCTGGTGCTGCCCAAGGGCATCGAGCTCCTCATGGGCTTCACGCCCGACTTCGCCTCCAACTTCAATGCGCTCCCGGACTATCTCAGCTTCGTGCTGCGCATCCTGCTGGTGTTCTCGGTGGCGTTCGAGATCCCGCTGTTCGTCGTGCTCCTCAACGGCATGGGAGCGGTGTCCGGCCGTCAGCTGGCCGGGGCCCGCTCCTGGATCATCGTGGCGACGTTCGTCTTCGCCGCGATCGCGACCCCGTCGACAGACCCGCTGACGATGGTGGTCCTTGCGCTGCCGATGACGGTGCTCTTCCTGATCGCGGAGGGGATCGCGCACCTCACCGACCGCCGGAGGGCCAAGCGTGCCGTCGCGGAGGGCCTCGCCGTCTCCGACGACGAGATGTCCGACATCACCGTCGAGCACCGCCTCGAGGACGAGCGCCCGAGCGACCTCGACGCTCCCGACGATCCGAGGAGCGCCCCGTAGGCTGGAGGTATGACCTCACCGGCGGAGCGATATGCCCAGTTCCGGGCTGCGCAGGCCAAACCTCTCCTTGCTGAGTTCGCCAGTCTGTACGCGTTCGATCTGGATCCGTTCCAGGTCGAGGCCTGCGAAGCGTTGGAGAACGGCCACGGAGTCCTCGTCGCCGCTCCGACCGGGTCCGGCAAGACCATCGTGGGTGAGTTCGCGGTCCATCTCGCGCTGGCCACGGGCCGCAAGTGCTTCTACACGACGCCCATCAAGGCGCTGTCGAACCAGAAGTTCCACGACCTGGTCGAGCGCTACGGTGCCGACCGGGTAGGGCTGCTGACCGGCGACAACACGATCAACGGCGAGGCGCCGATCGTCATCATGACGACCGAGGTGCTGCGCAACATGCTCTACGCCGGCTCCCGGACGCTGGAGGGTCTCGGCTACGTGGTCATGGACGAGGTGCACTACCTCGCCGACCGCTTCCGCGGTGCGGTCTGGGAGGAGGTCATCATCCACCTCCCGGAGTCCGTGCAGGTCGCGTCGCTGTCGGCGACGGTCTCCAACGCCGAGGAGTTCGGTGACTGGCTCAGCGAGGTGCGCGGCGACACCGTGACCGTGGTCTCCGAGCGTCGCCCGGTCCCGCTCTATCAGCACGTCCTCGTCGGCCGGCGCTTGTACGACCTGTTCGAGGGTGACCCTGCCGAGGGTGCGCAGGTCAACACCGAGCTCGAACGGATCGCCCGCGACGAGTGGCGGATGCGTCAGGTCGGACGCGCCGGTGGCGGGCCGGGGAAGCGTGGCAAGCGAGGCCAGTCGTACGGCGCCCACCGCCACCGCTCCCGCAACTACACGCCGAACAGGGTCGACGTCCTCGACCGCCTGGACGCGGCGGGGCTGCTCCCGGCGATCACCTTCATCTTCAGCCGCGCCGGGTGCCAGGCCGCCGTCGAACAGTGCCTGTCGACGAACCTGCGGCTCACCTCACCGGCCGAGGAGCGCGAGATCCGCGCCTACGTCGAGTCCGCGACGGACAACCTCCCGCCGGCCGACCTGGAGGTCCTGGGCTACGCCGACTTCGTCGAAGGGCTCGCCCGCGGCATCGCCGCCCACCACGCGGGCATGCTGCCGACCTTCAAGGAGGTCGTCGAGCACCTCTTCAGCCAGGGCCTCGTCAAGGCGGTTTTCGCCACCGAGACGCTGGCGCTGGGCATCAACATGCCCGCCCGTTCGGTCGTCATCGAGCGCATGACGAAGTGGAACGGCGAGACGCACGCCGAGATCACGCCGGGGGAGTACACGCAGCTCACGGGTCGCGCCGGACGTCGAGGCATCGACGTCGAGGGGCACGGGGTCGTGCTCTGGCAGCCGGGTCTGGATCCCAAGCACGTCGCGGGCCTCGCGTCGACGCGCACCTATCCGCTCCGGTCGTCCTTCCACCCGTCGTACAACATGGCCGTCAACCTGGTCCACCAGGTCGGTCGTGCGACCGCGCGGCAGATGCTCGAGCAGTCGTTCGCGCAGTTCCAGGCCGACCGACAGGTGGTCGGGCTCGCGCGCCAGGTCCACAAGGCGGAGGAGGCACTCGCGGGGTACGCCGAGGCGGCGACCTGCTCCAGGGGTGACTTCATGGAGTATGCCGCGCTGCGCCGCCGCATCAAGGACCTCGAGCAGAACGCGTCCCGCAAGCGACGCTCCGAGCACGCCGACGATGTCGCCGCCTCGCTGGCACGGCTCCGCCCCGGCGACGTGATCGCGGTGCCCGCCGGGCGGTGGGCAGGCTGGGCCGTGATCCTCGACCCCGGCACCCAGGACCGCAGCGCTCCCCGTCCGTTCGTGCTCACCGACGACCGGCACGCGCGCCGGCTCGGGCTGGTCGACTTCCCGTCGCCCATCACCCCCGTCCGTAGGATGCAGGTCCCGCGGACCTTCAACGCCCGCAACCCGCAGCAGCGACGCGATCTCGCGTCGACGTTGCGGCAGAAGACGCGCGACCTCGATCTGCCGAGTGCTCGCCGGAGCAAGGGCGCCCCGGTGCACGATCCCGAGATCGACGAGCTCCGCGACACGCTCAAGCATCACCCGTGCCACCAGTGCCCCGACCGCGAGGACCATGCCCGCTGGGCCGAGCGGTGGTTCCGCCTGGAGCGCGACACCGCCAACCAGCGCCGGCGGATCGAGCAGCGGACGAACACCGTCGCTCGGCAGTTCGACCGGGTGTGCGAGGTCCTGGACGAGCTCGGCTACCTCGACGGCGACACCGTGACCCCGGACGGCCGGCGCCTGCAGCGTCTCTACTCCGAGCTCGACCTGCTCGCAGGGGAGTGCTTGCGGCGCGGCACGTGGGACGACCTGGATCCTGCCGAGCTCGCCGCGGTGCTCAGCGGGCTCACGTACGAGTCACGCAACCCCGAGGGGGACGGCCCGCCACGGTTCCCGCGCGGGACCGCGGCGATCGTCGCCGACGAGATGGCGCGCACCTGGGCCGAGCTGGAGCAGGTGGAGCGCACGCACCGGCTGTCGTTCCTGCGGCGTCCCGACTTCGGTTTCGCCTGGACGGCCTGGCAGTGGGCGTCGGGCTACGACCTCGACGTCGTCCTGGAGTCCAACGACGTGGCCGCCGGCGACTTCGTCCGCGCGATCAAGCAGCTCCTCGACGTCATCGAGCAGGTTGCCGCGGCGGCCACCGACGACGCGCTGCGCAAGAAGGCGCGGGCAGCCGCAGACCTGCTGCGCCGCGGCGTGATCGCCTACTCCTCCGTCTCCGAGTAGCCCCGCGGGTCACTCTCGGGCGCTCGCGGGTCACTCCTGGACCGCTCGCGGGTCACTCTCGGGGGCTCGCGGGTCACTCCTCGCCGAGAAGCTCGTCGATCCGCTGGACCTTCTCGGAGAGCTGTCCCGTACGTCCCGGACGGATGTCGGCCTTGAGCACCAGCGACACCCGTGGCGAGACGTCGGCCACGGCCTCGACGGCACGCCTGACGACGTCCATCACCTCGTCCCACTCGCCCTCGATGTTGGTGAACATGGCGTTGGTCTCGTGAGGCAGGCCGCTCGCGCGGACGACGGCGACGGCCCGTGCAACGGCTTCCCCCACGCCGCCGGCGTCGTCGGCGGTCGCCGGGCTGATGCTGAACGCTGCGATCATCGCCTCAGCGTACGAGAAGGCCCGCCACCTGGCGCTGTCTGTCGTACGTCGTGAGGCGATCCGTCGCCGCCGCCCGCTACGGTGCGGGTATGTCCCAGCAGAAGCTGCTCCTGCTCGACTCGGCCTCCCTCTACTTCCGGGCGTTCTTCGGGATGCCCGACACCCTCAGGTCGCCCGACGGCACGCCCGTCAACGCCGTACGAGGGATGCTCGACTTCGTCGCGACGTTGGTCGACTCGCTCGAGCCGGATGCGATGGCCGCGTGCTGGGACAACGACTGGCGGCCGGCGTGGCGCGTCGAGCTCATCCCGTCCTACAAGGGACACCGGGTCGAGGAGGCCCAGGCGTCGGCCCCCGACGTGGAGGAGACGCCCGACCTCCTCGACGTCCAGGTGCCGGTGATCGCCCGAGCCCTCCAGATCCTCGGCATCCCCGTCGTCGGTGCCGACGGCTACGAGGCCGACGATGTCATCGGCACCCTCGCGACCACCTGGGACGGCCCCGTCGACGTGGTGACGGGTGACCGCGACCTGTTCCAGCTCGTCGACGACGCCCGTGGCGTGCGCGTCCTCTACCCGGCCAAGGGGATGAGCAAGCTGGAGTCGGTCGACGCAGCGTGGATCCGCCACCGGTACGGCATCGAGCCGGCCCAGTACGCCGACTTCGCGGTGCTGCGCGGCGACCCGTCCGACGGTCTGCCCGGTGTGGCCGGGATCGGCGAGAAGACGGCCGCGACCCTCCTCGCCGCCCATGGTGACCTGGCGGGCATCGTGGAGGCTGCCGCGGACCGGCACGTCCAGATGGCCCCGCGGGCTCGTAAGAACCTCCTGGCGGCCGCGGACTATCTCGCGGTCGCGCCTCGAGTCGTCGAGGTGGTCCGTGACCTGCCGCTCGATGTCGACCTGACGCTCCGGCCCGTGACGACCGAGCAGATCCGCGAGATGGCGGAGCTGGCGGAGGCCTGGGGTCTCGGCCGTCCGGCCGAGCGGGCCGTAGCTGCCCTGACGGCGCCCTGAGGGCCCGCGGGGCGCCGCCGGTAGTCTCGAGGGCATGACCACCGACATCTCTCGCCGGCTCGACGCTGCCCGGGCGGCAGCGAAAGACTCCGGAATCGACGCTCTTCTGGTCACGCCCGGTGCCGACCTGCGCTACCTCACGGGGTTCGCCGCGATGCCGCTCGAGCGTCTGACCTGCCTGGTGCTGCCGACCGAGGGCGACCCGGTCCTGGTCCTTCCGCGTCTCGAGGTGGCGATGGCGGTCGAGGCCGGTGTCGAGGAGCACGGCATCGCCCTGGTGGGCTGGGAGGAGACCGACGACCCGTACGCCGCCGCCCACGCAGCAGCGAAGGGTGCCCGACGTGTCGCCGTGGACGACCACATGTGGGCCGAGCGTGTCTTTGCGTTCGGCCTCGCCTTCGGTGACGCCGACCAGGTCCTCGCCGGCGGCGTGCTGCGGCCGCTCCGGACGCGCAAGACGCCCGACGAGATCGAGGCCCTCCGCGAAGCCGGCGCCGCGATCGACCGGGTCCACACGCGCATGGGGGAGTGGCTTCGACCCGGCCGCACGGAGCGGGAGGTGGGCCGGGACATCGCCGAGGCCATCCTGGCCGAGGGCCACGAGAGCGTCGAGTTCGTGATCGTCGGTTCCGGACCCAACGGGGCCTCGCCCCACGCCGAGGTCTCTGACCGCGTCATCGAGCGCGGCGACCCCGTCGTCGTCGACATCGGCGGAGTGATGCCGTCCGGCTACTGCTCCGACTCGACCCGCACCTACGTCGCCGGGGGCTCGGCACCGGCGGACTTCCTCGCCTACTACGAGGTTCTCCGCCGAGCTCAGGACGCGCAGTGCGCGTACGCCCGCCCCGGCGTCTCGGCGCAGTCGGTGGATGCGGTCGGCCGCGACGTGATCGCGGAGTCGGGCTACGGCGAGGCCTTCCTCCACCGCACCGGCCACGGGATCGGGCTCGAGACCCACGAGGAGCCCTACATCGTCTCCGGCAACAAGCTCGCACTCGAGCCGGGGATGGCGTTCTCGATCGAGCCCGGGATCTATCTCGAGGGTCGTCACGGTGCCCGTATCGAGGACATCGTCGTGACCACCGACGACGGCCTCGAGCGTCTCAACCTCACCACCCGCGACCTCGTCGTGCTCGACTGACGTGAGAGACGACGTCTCTGACACCGGTCAGATCGTCGCCTCCCGGGCCGCGGTCGATATCCTGTCGCACGTGGAGGATACCGACGCGCAAATCGTCCGGCTACTGTCTGCTGACGGCCGGATGTCTTTCACCGACCTCGGACGGGCCACCGGCCTGTCCACCAGTGCTGTCCACCAACGTGTCAAGCGGCTCGAGGCGCGAGGAGTGGTGCGTGGCTACCAGGCCCAGCTCGACCCGGCGGCGGTCGGCCTGGGCCTCAGCGCCTTCATCTCCATCCGTCCCATCGACCCGAGCCAGCCTGACGACTCCCCAGAGCGGCTGCGGCACCTCGACGCCATCGAGGCGTGCTACTCGGTCGCGGGGGAGGAGAGCTATGTGCTCAAGGTCAGGGTGCCGAGCACCGTGGCCCTGGAAGGGCTGCTCGCCGAGATCCGGGCGGCGGCGAACGTCTCGACCAGGAGCACCATCGTCTTGTCCACCTACTACGAGAACCGCCCGATCGGAGGCTGACCCTAGTATGGCCGACCTGGCCACCTTCACCGTACGACGTGTCACCGACCCAGAGCCTGAGCTGCTGGACTCGCTGCACGCTTTGATCACCGAGCTGGTGGAGGAGGGTGCCGCGCTCGGATGGCTGGAGCCACCGAGCCGGTCCGACGTCGGCGACCTTCTCGGCGACCTGGTGCAGGAGAGCGACCTCGACGACGCCTGCCTCGCTGTCGCCGAGGACGCCGAGGGCGGTGTCGTCGGGTTTGCGTACTGGTCACGCCGGATGGGCGAGACCGAGCAGCCGCACGCGGACATCGGCCGCGTCGCTGTCTCGTCCCGTGCGCGGGGGGCCGGCCTCGGCCGACGCCTGGTCGGCGAGCTCATCGACTACGCCCGCAAGTCGGGCATCGAGATCCTCACCCTGGACGTACGCGGCAACAACCACGCGGCGATGGCGCTGTACGAGCGCCTCGGATTCCAGGAGTACGGCAGGATCCCCGACTTCGTCGCCATCGGCGACCAGCGGTGGGACAACGTCTACTTCTGGCTGGACCTTCGCACCGACGAGCACGACCTCACGCTCCACGGCGACACACCGACCGGGCCCGGGGCCTCCGAGGTGCGTTGATGGGTGGCGGCCGGACTCTGTACCGCGGGGTCAGTCTCCTGGACCGCCGCCGTCCTGCCGCGCTGGCTGTCGAGGGCGAGACGATCGCCTGGATCGGTGACGACCACGACGCCGCGTCGTGGGTCGACGGTGCGACCGAGGTCCGAGCGCTCGACGGGACGTTGCTGACGCCCGGATTCGTCGACGCCCACGTCCATCTGGCGATGACCGGTCACGCGCTGCGAGGTCTGGACCTCGCAGGAGCGCGCTCGCGGGTCGAGGCGCTCGAACGCCTGGGCGTCCACACGTCCCGCTCTGGCGACGTCGTCGTGCACGGTCAGGGGTGGGACGACACGTCCTGGCCCGACGGCACGCTCACCGGTCCCGACCTCGACCGCGCCGCCGGTGGGCGTCCCGTCTACCTGGGACGCGTCGACGGGCACTCGGGCGTCGTCTCGGCCTCCCTGGTCAGCAGGGTCCACGGCCTGCGAGAGGCTGACGGCTGGAGCGCCGGCGGACGGGTCGAGCGAGACGCCCACCACCTCGTACGCCAGCATCTGGCGACGCTGTCCGATCCCTCCCACCGTGCGGCGACGATCGGTACGGCCCTGCGTGCGGCGGCCGCAGCCGGCATCGTCTCGGTCCACGAGAACGCCGCCCCGCACATCTCGCCGCTGGAGGACGTGAACGTGGTGCGTGCGCTGGCCGCGTCCGAGGTCCTGCCGCACGTGGTGACCTACTGGGGTTCGCGCGACGCCTATGCGGACGCGCGCGCGTACGACGTGGCGGGCCTGGCGGGAGACCTCAACATCGACGGCTCCCTGGGCTCGCACACCGCTGCGCTGCACGAGCCGTACGACGACCGTCCGTCCACCATCGGCCACCAGTACCTCGAGGCGGACGAGGTTGCCGAGCACGTCGTCGGGTGCACGCGCGCCGGCCTCCAGGCGGGCTTCCACGTCATCGGCGATCGAGCGTCGGCCACCCTGGTCGAGGGTCTGCGTCGCGCACGGGACGTCCTCGGGACCGATACGTTGCGCGCCGCGCGTCACCGTGTCGAGCATCTCGAGATGCCGTCGGGGGCCGACCTCGAGCTGCTCGCCCAGCTCGGTGTCACCGCCAGCGTCCAGCCGGCGTTCGACGCCGCGTGGGGCGGGTCGGACGGGATGTATGCCGCTCGTCTCGGCAAGGACCGTTCGCACGGGATGAACCCGCTGGCGGCGATGGCCGCGATCGGCGTCCCGCTCGCCTTCGGCTCCGACGCCCCCGTGACCCCGCTAGCGCCGTGGCACGCCATCGCGGCGGCGACGAGGCCGCAGGCGGGCGGGCAGGCGCTGTCGCTCGCACAGGCGGTGCATGCGCACACCGTCGGCGGATGGCGGGCCGCCCGCATCGACGGCACCGGCCGGCTCGAGCCGGGGGCGGCGGCACATCTCGCGTTCTGGGAGGTCCCGACGGGAGCGCAGGCGGCCGAGGCGGCCGTCGCCGGCGAGGCGCGGTGCGTCCGCACGGTGGTGTCGGGACGCACCGCGTACGAGATGGCCTCGAGCGTCGCCTGAGTGTTGACACGAGCGGTCAGGGAGGGCACTGTCGTACCTGATCGCCTCTCGGATGCTGGCGGTATCACGGGGAGAGGCTTCACGCCAGAGGCACCTGGCGCCCACTAGACAACAGCTTCTGCTGGTCCGAAGGGCGCCGGGCCTCTGGCGGATCACTTTCTCGCACGGTCACCTCCCTCTCGCCGCTCCGTCGGTGGCACCTCCCGGTAGCGTTGACCTGTGCCTCGTGCTCTCTCCTTCGCCGACCGGACCTGGTTCCGGCGCACCGCCCTTGCTGTGGCGGCCGGCCTGGTCGTGTCGTGCGGCTTCGCGCCGGTCTCGCAGCCATGGTCCGTGTGGCCAGGCCTGATCCTGCTGGTGGTCGCCCTTCGTGGCGCGAGCGTCGGCGTGGGGGCGTGGTTGGGCTGGGCGTTCGGGACGTCGTTCCTCCTCGTCCTGCTGTCCTGGGTGCTGGTCTTCGAGATCCCCGGGGCGTACGTCGCCCTCGCCGCCTTCGAAGGCCTCTTCTACGGCGCGTTCGGTGCCGCCTTCGCGGCACTGGCGCGCCTGCGAGCCTGGCCGGTGCTCGGCGCGCTGGCGTGGATGGCGGCGGAGATGCTGCGGAGCCTGTTTCCCTTCGGTGGTTTCCCGTGGGGGAGGCTGGCGTTTGCCGCGGTGGACACGCCGCTGGCGCCGATCGCGCGCTGGCTGGGGGTCTCGGCACTGTCGGGAGCGGTGTTCCTGACGGCGGCGCTGGCCGTGTGGGCGTTCTCGTGCTGGCGCGCCGAGTCGGGACGCGTGCGTCGGCTGGCTCTGGGCGCGGTGTCCGTCGGCGCTGTCTTCGCGGTCGGTGCCGTGCTTCCCGTCGGGATCGCCGGGGACGGTCGTTCGATGCAGGTGGCGATCGTGCAGGGTGACGTTCCCGGGACCGGCGCGTCCTGGTACGGCGAGCAGCGCCAGGTCCTCGAGAACCACGTCCGCGTGACGTCGGCGTACGCGGCTCAGGTGCGCAGTGGCGCTCTCCCTCCGCCCGACCTCGTCCTGTGGCCGGAGAACGCCTCCGACATCGACCCGACGACGGACCGGGCGGCGGGCGAGGCGATCACCCGTGCGGCGCGTGACGTCGGCGCCCCGATCCTGGTGGGTGCCATCCTCGATGGACCCCGAGAAGATACGGCGTACAACGCCGGCCTCGTGTGGGACCCGGTGACCGGGCCCGGCGACCGCTACATCAAGCAGCACCTCGTCCCCTGGGGCGAGTACGTGCCGTTTCGGGGGTTCTCCGAGTGGCTGGTGCCGCTCCTCGCGGAGGAGATCCCACGCGACATCCTCCCCGGTGACGAGTCCGGCTCCCTCCCGATCGGCGACAGCGTCGTCGGCACGATGATGTGCTTCGACGTGGTCTTCGACGGGCTGGCCCGCAGCGCGGTGCTCGGCGGGGCGGAGCTGCTCGTGGTGCAGACCAACAACGCGACCTTCACGGGAACCTCCCAGCCCGAGCAGCAGTGGCAGATCTCGCGGCTGCGCGCGATCGAGTCGGGGCGGTACGTCGCCGTGCCGTCGACCAACGGGATCTCCGGTCTCATCCGTCCAGACGGTACGGTTCAGGCGACGGCGCCGCAGGAGGAGCCGGGCTATCTCGCCGAGGAGATCCAGGCCGCCACGGCGGTCACGACCGGCACGCGGCTCGGCATCTGGATAGAGGCGGCCGCGTCGCTCACGGTCGCCCTCGTGCTGCTGAGCGGAATCCGAAGGAAGGTACGTCGACGGTGAAGTCCCTGGTAGTGATCCCCACCTACAACGAGGTGGAGAACGTCGAGTCGATCGTGGGGCGGGTCCGTGGCGCGCAGCCCGACGCGGACGTGCTCGTCGTCGATGACGGCTCGCCTGACGGGACCGGTGATCTCGCCGACCAGTTGGCCGCCGCGGACCCCTCGGTCCAGGTCATGCACCGCACCACCAAGGACGGTCTCGGCGCGGCCTACCTCGCAGGGTTCGCGTGGGGCCTCGAGCGTGGGTACGACGTCCTCGTCGAGATGGACGCCGACGGCTCCCACCAGCCGGAGGAGCTCTATCGTCTCCTCGACGCGATCGACGCCGGTGCCGATCTCGTCCTGGGCTCGCGTTGGGTCGACGGGGGTTCGGTGGTCAACTGGCCCAAGCAGCGCGAGGTGCTCTCACGCGGCGGCAATCTCTATGCGCGCGTGGCGCTCGGTCTGCCGCTGCGTGACGCCACGGGGGGATACCGGGCGTTCCGAGGCGCGGTCCTCAAGGACCTGCTGGCTGACGAGATCGCGTCGCAGGGCTACTGCTTCCAGGTCGACCTGGCCCGGCGCTCGGTCCGTGCCGGGTACGACGTCCGCGAGGTCCCGATCACGTTCGTCGAGCGCGTGGCGGGGGAGTCAAAGATGGACGGCGGGATCGTCCGTGAGGCGCTCTGGCGCGTGACGGGCTGGGGACTGCACGACCGCACCCGTTGGCTGCGCCGCGTACGCTCGTCGTAAGGCACCGAGAGTTCTGAGCGTCCCGGGGCGAGAGGGGAAGTCGATGCGTCGAGGTATCGCAGCCGCGTTCTTGCTGCTGCCCGTGGCGGAGATCGCCGTCGCGGTGGGAGTGAGCCGGCTGATCGGCGTCGGCCCCACGCTGCTCGTGCTCCTCGCCCTCACCGTCGTGGGGGTGCTCGTCCTGCGCGAGGCCGGGCGTCGTGGCTGGCAGGCGATGCGTCAGGCCGCCCGTGAGGGTGCGGTGCCGACCGGTGGGGACGGGCGAGCGCTGACCGTGCTCTCCGGCATCCTCCTCGCCGTACCCGGATTCCTCACCGCTCTCGCCGGGCTCCTCTTGATGCTGCCGCCGGTCCGTCGGCTCGTGCGCAGCCGGACACGACGATGGGTCGAGAGCCAGGGCGCCTGGGTGGTCGTGGACCGCTTCGGCCGCCCAACGAGCCGAGGTGGCCGCACCGGTCCCGCGGACGCGTCGAGCACGGTGGTCCAGGGCGAGGTCATCGAGGACGACGACCTGCCGGGCAGCCGAGCGCGACCCGCTCCGGCGCCGAACACACCGCAGCGGACCTTCCCACCGCCGACCCCGTAAACGCCGGCAGGCCCGGGCACAGACAAAAGCCTGGGCCGCACCATGGGGGGAGACGGTGCGACCCAGGCGATCCGGGGGATCAGGTCGGGAGCTTGTCGGTCAGGCCGTACGCTTGCGAGCCTTGGCCTTGGCCTTGGACTTCGCCGGGCGGTGCAGGTGCGCCGGGCCGATCTCGCCGGCGCGCAGAAGCTCCAGGCGCTCGGTCAGGATCTCCTCGAGCTCGGGGATCGAACGCCGCTCGAGCAGCATGTCCCAGTGCGTACGCGGGGCCTTGACGTCCTTGTGCTCGGGCTCGGTGCCGTCGACGAGGCGACCGATCTTTCCGGTGCGCGGGTCCTCCCACTCGGCGGGGATCTCCGCGTCGTCGGCCATCGTGATCGTGAATGTCTTACCGTCAGGGAGGACGTACTCGACGTCCTGCCGCGGCGCCATCTCGACGCCACGCTCGTCCTCGAAGCTCTGGGTTCCGAGGCGCGCCCCCCGGAGTGCGCGTTCAGCCATTAATGCCCTCCCGACAATGAATCACAACATGGTGGTACGAGACGTGTCCGTTTCCGTACACGCTGTCCAACGTATCGGGGGCTCGTGAGATTCCCCTGAGAGCGAATCGTGTCCTAGGCCACGCCGTCAGACCACGGCGGGGACAGTGTTGCCGGCCTCGCGGATCGCACGTCGGGGGTCGAGCCGCGTCAGGAGTACGAATCCGACCAGGAAGAACACGATCAGCGCGAAGATCGCCGGACGGTACGACCCCGTCAGCTGGTGGACGAGGCCGAAAACCAGCGTACCGAGCCAGCTCGTCCCTCGCTCGGCGGCCTGGTAGAGGCTGAAGTACTCGGCCTCGCGTCCCTTGGGGATCATCTGGGAGTACAAGGAGCGCGACAGCGCCTGCGTGCCGCCCAGCACGATGCCGATCCCCGTCGCCATCGCGAGGAAGGGCACGACCTGGCCTGCAGGCAG
Source organism: Mumia sp. zg.B17 (assembly GCF_019550915.1). Classification (GTDB taxonomy): domain Bacteria; phylum Actinomycetota; class Actinomycetes; order Propionibacteriales; family Nocardioidaceae; genus Mumia. The sequence goes on along the minus strand of NZ_JAHWCI010000002.1, from coordinate 512,245 downwards.
GACGTATCCGACGCAGACGATGACCATCCACACGACGAGTCCGCCCATGATCGTCCGGGTCGCTCCGACGCTGCGTGCCACGCGCCCGAAGAAGAGAGCGCCCGCGATCGCGACGAACTGGACGAGGAGGATCGTGGCGATCAAAACCTCCTGCGAGAAGCCGAGCTGCTTCTGCCCGTAGATGGAAGAGGAGTAGATGACGGTCTGGATGCCGTCGTTGTAGAAGAGGTAGGCGACGAGGAAGAGCAGCGTCTGTGGATATCTCCTGAGGTCCTTCAGGGTCGTCCACAGCTGCCCGAAGCTGCGTTGGACCAGTCCGGGTCGATGCTCGGGGTCGGCGGCGACGAGGTCGGCCGGCGGATGGTCGCGAAGCCCTCGGTACGCGACGATCGTGAACCCGCCCCACCAGATACCGGCCGAGAGCAGGCTGATGCGGACCGCCGTGTCGGTCCCGACGACGTCGCCCGCTCCCAGGACGAGGCCGAGGTTGAGCAGGAGCAGCACCCCTCCACCCAGATAGCCGACGGCCCAGCCGCGGGATGACACGTGATCGCGCTCGTCCGGCTCGGCGACGTCGATCAGGATCGCGTCGTAGACCGTCAACGAGGCAGCCATGCAGAGGTTCGCGACCATCAGCAGACCCGCGCCGAGCTGCCAGTTGCTGCCGGCGACAAGGAACATGCAGCAGGTCGCGAGGGCGCCGGCCCACGCGAGGCGAGCCATCAGGGTGCGCTTGGACTCGACGCGGTCGGCGACGGCTCCGACGATCGGCAGGACCACCGCGGAGAGCAGCGTCGCGAAGGTGACGACGTAGAACACCAGCGAGCCAGCCGACAGACCGAGTCCGAGAAGGTCGACCCGGCTTGTGCACGGGTCGTCGACGGTGCCGACCCGACCGCACGCGTCCCGCTCGGCGACCGAGGTGAGGTAGGGGCCGATGAGCACCGTCCCCACGCTGGTGATGTAGGCGGAGTTGGCCCAGTCGTACCAGTACCACGCACGCTGCTCCCGGCGTCGGGCCGCTGCCGGGGTCGGGCCGCTCGTCTGTGCCGTCGTCATCGTGCGTCTCCTCCGGTCCACTGCCCGCGGGCAGTCAGGACGTCCTTCAGGACGTCGATGCGGTCACTCATCAGCCCGTCGACCCCGAGGTCGAGGAGGTGGTTCATGTCGTCGGGGTCGTCGATCGTCCACACGTGGACCTCGAGGCCGAGATCGTGGGCGGTCTCGACGAACCGAGGTGTGACGATCGACAGCCACCCCTGCCGGGTCGGCACCTGCACGCACGACGCCCCCAGCCGGCGCAGCCACGGAAGCACCCGCCACGGACGGACCGACATGCGGGCGATCTCCGGGGGAGAGGCGGACGTGGCGAGGTACGGCGCGAGCGCACGGACCCGGGAGAGACGACGGTGCGAGAACGACGCGATGCACACGCGCTCGCCGGCCCTCGCGTCGTCGATCACCCGCAGGGTGGGCGCGACCGCTGCCATCTCCTTGACGTCGATGTTGACGTGCACGTCCGGAAAGGCGTCGAGGACTTCTCGGAGCAGCGGAACGGGCTCCCGTCCGCCGATCTGGGCGCGTTCGATCGTCGAGGCGGGGAGCCGGGCGAGCTCCCCACGGTGGTCGGTGGTGCGGTCGAGCGACGCGTCGTGGAACGCGAACACCACGCCGTCCGACGACACCCGCGCGTCCGTCTCGAGGTAGGTGTAACCCAGTCGTACGGCGTTCTCGAACGCCGCAAGAGAGTTCTCGATGCCGAGGTTCGGACCGTAGTGTGCGCCACCACGATGGGCGTACGCCAAGGGCTTCGGCGAGGCGAGGAAGGGCGGCACCGCGGCTGTCACCGCCCTAGTATGCAGCCCTCTGGCTCGTCTGTCGGTTCTTCGACGACATCATGGCTCCCGGTGGCCGGCTCGTCCCTCGCCGACCACCCTCGCCTCACTCCTCAGATGTCGCGGAACGTCTCGATCTCGGCCCCTAGCGCGTTCAGGCGAGTCGCGAGGTCCTCGTAGCCACGGTTGATCACGTAGACGCTGCGCAGCACCGACGTGCCCTTGGCCGCGAGCATCGCGATCAGGATGACGACCGCCGGCCGCAGCGCCGGCGGGCACACGAGCTCGGTGGCGCGCCACCGGGTCGGGCCCTCGATGAGCACGCGGTGCGGGTCGAGCAGCTTGACGTTGGCGCCGAGCTTGTTGAGCTCCGTCAGGTAGATCGCGCGGTTCTCGTAGACCCAGTCGTGCAGGAGCGTCGTGCCCGAGGCGGTCGCGGCGATGACTGCGAAGAACGGCAGGTTGTCGATGTTGAGGCCGGGGAACGGCATGGGGTGGATCTTGTCGATGGGGGCGTGCAGCACCGACGGGTACGTGGTGATGTCGACCAGCCGGGTGTGGCCGTTCTCCGCGAGGTACTCCTCGCTGCGGTCGTAGGCGAAGCCCATCTCCTCGAGCAGCGCGAGCTCGATCTCCATGAACTCGATCGGCACGCGGCGGACGGTGATCTTCGACTCGGTCACGATCGCGGCCGTGATCAGGCTCATGGCCTCGATCGGGTCCTCGCTCGGTGCGTACTCCACGTCCACGTCGATCCGCGGACGCCCGGTGACCCGGAGGGTCGTCGTGCCGATGCCCTCGATGACGACCCCGAGCCGTTCGAGGAAGAAGCACAGGTCCTGGACCATGTAGTTGGGGCTCGCGTTGCGGATCAGCGTCGTGCCGTCGTGGCGGGCCGCCGCGAGCAGGGCGTTCTCCGTGACGGTGTCGCCGCGCTCGGTGAGCACGATCGGACGGGTCGGCGACACCGACGGGTCGACGGTCGCCTGGTAGCTGCCTTCGGTCGCCTTCACCTCGAGGCCGAACGGACGCAGTGCCGTCATGTGCGGCTCCACCGTGCGGGTGCCGAGATCGCAGCCGCCGGCGTACGGCAGCTCGAACGACTGCTCGCGGTGCATCAGCGGGCCGAGGAACATGATGATGCTGCGCGTACGGCGTGCGGCCTCGGCGTCGATCGACGACAGGTCGAGGGATGCCGGCGGGATCAGCTCGAGGTCGCCCTCGTCGCCGATCCACGTCGTCTTGAACCCGATCGACTGCAGCACCTCGAGGAGCCGGTTGACCTCCTCGATGCGTGCGACCTTGCGCAGCGTCGTCCGGCCCTCGTTGAGCAGAGCGGCGCACAGAAGCGCGACGCCGGCGTTCTTGGAGGACTTGACGTCGATCACGCCGGAGAGCTTCGTCTCGCCCGCCACGCGCAGGTGGCTCGGACCGGACGTGCCCAAGGCCACGAACTCCGAGTCGAGGGCGGCGCCGACGCGGGCGAGCATCTCGAGGGAGAGGTTCTGCTGGCCCTGCTCGATGCGGTTCACCGCACTCTGGCTCGTCTTCAGGAGATTTGCGAGGTCCGCCTGGGTCATCCCGCGGTGCTTGCGCGCATCTCGGATGAGGTTCCCGATCCGAGTGAGGTAGTCGTCAGTCATGGGCTCCACCGTATCTCAGATATGAGATAATCGTCGAGGACACGAGGTGTGATACCTCGTACGGTCACGGCTGCCCGCGCCACGGCGAAGGCACCTCGACCCACCGTACGGGGTGGTTCAATGGCGCGGTGAGCAACCCCACCGCCGTGTCGCCGACTGGCAGCGGCCGTCCTGTGAACCCGTTCCTGCATGCTCTGCCGAAGGCTGAGCTGCACGTTCACCTGCTCGGAGCGGCATCTCCCGAGACCGTTCTCGGGCTCGCGCGCAGACACCCCCAGGTCGGCGTCCCTGTCGAGATCGAGGCACTCCGGGAGTTCTACCGCTTCCGCGACTTCGCCCACTTCATCGAGGTCTACGTCCAGACCAACCAGCTCGTCACCACCCCCGAGGACGTCGAGGACCTCGTCGCGGGAGTCGGGGCGGACATGGCGGCCCAGAACATCCGGTACGCCGAGCTGACCGTCACCCCGGACAGCCAGCTCCTCATGGGGATCGAACCCGACGCCCTGGCCCAGGCGCTGGTCGGCGGACGGGAGCGGGCTCGAGAGAGCGGCGTCGAGCTGGCGTGGATCTTCGACATCCCCGGCGAGCTCGGTGTGGTGTCGGGGGAGCGGACCATCGACTGGGTCGAGAAGTACGCGCCTTCGGGAACCGTCGGGTTCGGCCTGGGCGGCCCCGAGATCGGCGTCGCCCGCCCCCAGTTCGCCGAGGTCTTCGCGCGCGCCCGGGCGATCGGTCTCGGGAGCGTCCCGCACGCCGGCGAGACGACCGGAGCCGAGACCGTACGCGACGCGCTCGATGCGCTCGGAGCCGTCCGGATCGGACACGGGATCAGGGCGGTCGACGACCCGGCCCTCGTCGCAGAGCTGGCAGACCGCCGCATCCCTCTGGAGGTGGCGCCGACCTCGAACCTGCGGACGGGCGCGGTCGCCAGGATCCAGGAGCACCCTTTCGTCGCGTTGCACGAGGCGGGTGTCGTCGTCACGCTCAACAGCGACGACCCGGGCATGTTCGACACGACCCTCGAGCACGAGTACCAGCTCGCCCACGACGTCTTCGGCCTCAGTCTCGCCGACCTCGCCGACGTCGCCCGCACCGCGGTCGACGTCTCGTTCGCGCCGGACGCGCTGAAGCTCGCGCTCCGTGACGAGATCGACGCGGTCGTCGCCGAGGCGATGCTGGAGTCCTGACCGGCGGCCTCGTCCCGGCTCAGGCGGCGACGCCCGTGCTCATCTCACACCGTCGCCGTGCCGTCCGACCCGAGCAGCAGGGCCTCCTCTGCGCCGCCCATCTCGGCCACCCGGCCCCAGTAGATGGGATAGCCGAGGTCGGAGATGGTGCCGTCGTGGATCGGGAAGACGACCCGCGGCGCCACCGCCCGTACGAAGTCGACCGTCTCGCTCACCTTCGCCCACGGGGCGCTGAGCGGGACAGCCAGGACGTCGACCGCCCGAGGGACCGACTCGTAGGAGTCGCCGGGGTGGAACAGGCGCGTGTCCTCGGCTTCGACGAGGACGCCGACGTTGCCGATCCGGGGCATGTCCGGGTGAATCACGGCGTGCTCGAAGCCGATGCCCGTGAGGGTCAGCGACGGTCCCAGCTCGACGGTCACGTTGGCCGCGAGCGGCTGCCAGACGCCCAGACCGCCCAACGCGGCGACCGTCTGCGGCTCCGCGAGCAGCCTGGCGTCGGGGTTGGCGGCGAGCAGGCGCTCGATGCGGGCCGGATCGACGTGGTCTGGGTGCTGATGGGTGACGACGATCGCGTCCAGCCCGGTGAGGGAGAAGGCCTCGTCGCGGCTGAACGTGCCGGGGTCGATGAGGACCCGGTGCGGTCCAGACTCGACGAGGAGGGCGGAGTGGCCGAAGCGCGTGATGTCCATGGCCCTATCTAACCCCGCGCGCGCCGATCACCGTCGACGTGCGACGACCTCGAGGACGTGAGGAGCCACCCACCGCTCGCTCAGCGTCTCCCACCCTCGCAACCTCGACACGTTGCTCTCGCCGAGCCTCACAGCGACGAGGCCGTCCGGTCGCAGCGCAGCCTGGATGTGCGCCCAGAGCTGCTCGGAGCCCGATCTGAGCAGTGCGGAACGCACGTGCACCAGGTCGGCGTCGGGGAGACCGCTCAGCTGCGGCAGGCTCTCGGCGACCAGGGTGAGGCGGTCGAGCGCCTCGGTGCCGGCTCGCGCACGTACGGCGTCGCACGTGGCTGGGTCTTCGTCGATGCCGATGACGGTCCAGCCGAGCTCGAGGAGGGCGGTCGCCTCGGCGCCGGCGGCACATCCGACGACGACGGCCGTACGGCCTTTGCCGGGTCCGACGAGCGCGAGCGCGGTGGAGCACAGCGGTGGCACCGCCGTACGTCGCGGGCTGACGGTGGGGGGCCTCTCGTTTCGCACATGCCGATGCTGGCACGAGGGCGCGGCGCTGTCCCAAGGGGGGAGGCCCACCGGTGTGTCGACCGTTCCCGAGTTGGGATCATCGAGCTCTCTGCCTTCCCGAAGGAGCTCTCGATGTCGGTGATGCGCTCGATCGTCCTGTTCGGCGTGGCAGCACTCTTGGAGATCGGCGGTGCCTGGCTGGTCTGGCAGGGTGTGCGCGAGCACCGGGGATGGGCGTGGATCGGTGCAGGCGTGGTGGCGCTCGGAGCGTACGGGTTCGTCGCGACGCTCCAGCCCGACGCCAACTTCGGCCGCATCCTCGCCGCCTACGGTGGAGTGTTCGTCGCCGGCTCGCTGGCGTGGGGGATGGTCGCCGACGGGTTCCGACCCGATCGCTGGGACGTCGCCGGGGCGCTGGTGTGCCTCGTCGGCGTCGGGCTCATCATGTACGCCCCACGGAACGCGTGACACGCCCTGACCGCGCCGATACTCTCCCACCTGTGAAGAGTCCTCGCGCCATGCCGGTGGAGACGCGACGGATGTTCGTGATCGCCGCGGGCGGCACGCTGGCGGCCGGCCAGCTGGCGAGCATGGGCAGGGCCGAGGTGCCGCTCGCGCTCCTCGCACTGGCTGCCTGCGGCGTGAGGTGGGCGCGTACGGTCTTCGCCTTCGGCGCTGCCTTCTGGGCGCTCTTCGCCCTGTGGGGATGGACCTACTACGTCGTGCACGGAGGCTCTGCTCTCACGGCGGAGGAGCACCGTGTGCTCGCTGCCATGACGATGTGTGCCCTCGCGTTCCTCGCCGTGACGGCGCCGGCCGTGAAGGACTGGGTCCGTGCTCAGCCCTCGCCGCCCGCGGTCTTACCGCGTACGATCTCGCAGCTTCGATGACCTCTCAGGTCATGGTCGCTGGACGGTGGATGCGCCAGAGTGGGAGCCGTGACGACGGAGACCGTGACGAGGCAGCCCGGGGAGCGCGCCCTGGGGGACCTGCTGCGGACGTGGCGGACGCGGCGCCGCTACAGCCAGCTCGCGCTGTCGTCGGAGACCGGGATCTCGACGCGCCACATCAGCTTCGTGGAGACAGGACGGTCACGGCCGAGCAGCGACATGATCCTCCGCCTCGCGGCAGCACTGGACGTGCCGACGCGAGTGCAGAACAGGATGCTGCTCGCCGGCGGATTCGCGCCCGCCTTCCCCGAGCGCCCACTCGAGCACCGCGACCTCGAAGCGGCGCGCTCTGCGGTGCGTGAGGTCCTCGTCGCGCACGAGCCGTACCCCGCGCTCGCTGTCGACCGGTTGTGGAACATCGTCGACGCCAACGCCGGCGTACGCGCCCTGGCGGCGCTCGCCTCGCCCTCCCTGCTCGAGGGGCCGGTCAACGCGCTTCGCCTGACACTCCACCCGGACGGTCTCGCGCCGCACCTGGTCAATCTCGCGCAGTGGCGCGAGGCGGTGCTCGCCGGGTTGAGTCGCATGGCGCAGGCGCAGGGGGACGTCGAGATGCTGGCGCTCCGCGACGAGCTCGCGGGGTACGAGGTCCCCGTGACGTCGGACGCGCGGGCGCCTGATGGTGGTCAGGTGTTCGTGCCGCTGGTCGTTCGTGTCGGCGACGACATGCTGACGTTCCTCTCGATCATCTCGACGTTCGGCACACCGATCGACGTGACCCTGTCGGAGCTGGCGATCGAGACCTTCGTCCCGGCCGACGACACGACGCGCCGGTGGCTCGGCCAGCACGTCCAGGTCACGGCCGGCTGATGGATCGCGCGGCGGAGGCGGCGATCACCCCCTTCCGTGCCCACGTACCCGACGACGCGCTCGGGGATCTGCGCGACCGTCTGCGCCGGACTCGATGGCCGGAGGCGGAGCCGGTCTCCGACTGGTCGCAGGGTATTCCGCGGGGCTACCTCCAAGACCTGTGCCGCTACTGGGCAGAGGACTACGACTGGCGGGTGACCGAGGCGCGCCTCAATGCTGTCCCTCAGTTCCGTACGCGCATCGACGGGCTCGACGTCCACTACCTTCACCGCCGCTCGCCCCACCCGTCTGCGCTGCCGGTGGTGCTGACCCACGGCTGGCCGGGCTCGGTGCTGGAGTTCCTCGACCTCCTCGATCCACTCACGGATCCGACGGCGCACGGGGGAGCGGAGGAGGACGCCTTCGATGTCGTGGTGCCCTCCCTGCCGGGGTACGGATTCAGCGGCAGACCCACGACCACCGGCTGGGGCGTCGACCGCATCGCCGGCGCGTGGGCACGGCTGATGGAGCGCCTGGGATATCGCCGTTACGGCGCCGCAGGCAGCGACTGGGGGACGAGCGTCAGCAGCGCGCTCGGGCGCCTCGATCCCGATCATGTGGCAGGCATTCACCTGGTGCCACCGCTGGCCGGTCCCGACCCCGACGACCCCTCACCGCCGACAGCCGCCGAACGCACGGCGCTGGGTGACCTCGAGCGCCGGGCCCGGCAGGAGTCGGCCTACTCGGAGGTCCACCGCACCAAGCCGCAGACGATCGGCTACGCGCTCGTCGACTCTCCGGCCGCACTCTGCGCGTGGATCGTGGAGAAGATGTGGTCCTGGACAGACCACAACGGTGACCTCCACTCGGTGCTGACGCGCGACCGGGTGCTCGACGACGTCAGCCTCTACTGGTTCACGCAGACGCGGCTCTATGCCGAGAGCATCGACCTGGTGTCGCGGTGGATCAGCGGCGCTGACGCAGAGCAGGTGACGGTGCCGACCGGGGCGTCGATCTTCGGCGCCGAGGTGCCACGACCCTCACGGCGCTGGGTCGAGCGCCGCTATCCGGACCTGCGCTACTGGGCCGAGCACGCCCGTGGCGGTCACTTCGCTGCCTGGGAAGCACCCGACGCGCTCGTGGAGGACCTGCGCAGGTTCTTCCGCCCGCTCCGATGACAGCCACGGCCGCGAGAGGGCAGAGTGTCAGGGAGTCACGATCTCGACCCCAGGAGGAACCGATGACGACCCGACTCAACCCCTACCTCTCGTTCGGAGACCAGGCGCGCGCGGCGATGGAGTTCTACCGGTCGGTGTTCGGGGGTGAGCTCACGCTCAGCACCTTCTCCGAGTTCGACCCCACGGTGGGCACGGGCACGGGCGCGGGCGACGGGATCATGCACGGACAGCTCGAGGCACCCAACGGGATGGTCCTCATGGGGGCGGACACACCTCCCGAGATGAGCGGCCCGACACCGAACGGCACGGTGTCCTTGAGTGGAGACGACGAGTCGGAGCTGCGCGGCTACTGGGACGGTCTCGCGGACGGTGCCCAGGTCACCGTGCCGCTGGAGAAGGCACCGTGGGGCGACTCGTTCGGCATGCTGACGGATCGGTTCGGTGTGGGCTGGATGGTCAACATCTCAGAGGCGGGCTGACGTCGTGCCAGGTCGCATCGCCACCGCTGACACGGTCGACCGCGAGGCGCTGCTCGCGTTCCTGCGCGGCCGCAGCCATGCCGTGCTGCACACGACCCGCAAAGACGGGTCTCCGCAGATGAGTCCCGTGACCTACGGAGTCGACGGTGCCGGGAGGGTGGTCGTCTCGACCTACCCCGAACGCGCCAAGGTCGCCAACCTCCGGCGGCGTCCCGCCGCCTCGGTCCTGTCGCTGGGGGCGGACTTCAACGACGCCTGGGTGCAGGTGGACGGCACAGCAGAGGTCATCGATCTCCCGGACTCCGTCGAGCCGTTGGTGGAGTACTACCGGGCCATCTCCGGGGAGCACCCTGACTGGGACGAGTACCGTCGGGCGATGGTCGAGCAGGGCAAGTCGATCATCCGCATCTCGATCGAGCGGTGGGGGCCGGTCGCTACGGGCGGCTTCCCGCCTCGGCTGGCCGAGGGCTGACCGTGACGAGCTCCACCTCGTCGTCCTGACCCGGCCACCGACCGCGCAGGGCGTACGGCGACGGTGTCCCGCGCTGAAGGTCTGCGCCGACAAGCACGCGGCGGACCACCAGCGACGCCTGGTCGGCGTCGACGACCGTCTGCTCGGCGTCGCTGCGAGCCACCGGCGCCACCACCTCGGGGACCGGCGTGCCGGCCGAGCCGCTGCCTGTCACGAACGTCGTGGGCTCGCGCCGAACGAGGCCGGCATCGGTCTCGACGAACTCGTCCGCCTGGCGACCGCCCGTACGGATCGCCGCGAGTGCCGCCTGCACGTAGACGGGGTCGCCGCACCCGTCGTACACCCACCGCCGGCCCAGGACGGAGTGGTCCATGGTGGTGATCAACGCCGCATCGGCACCCTCGAGAGCGGACGCCCGGTAGGTCAGCGGCACCTGCAGGAGCGGACCTCCCGGTGTGCGGACGAGGAACGTCTCGATGCCGACCTCGCCGTCGGGATCGTCGAAACGGAAGGCGCCGACGCGCTCCAGCGCTCCGTCTGCCGCCGACCGCCCCCACGGTTGCGTCGGCACCCACTGCTGGACGAGCTCGAGCTTCGTCGGGCGGATCTCTGCCTGATAGAGGTGAGCCATGCCGACATCCCACCACGGCGGAGAGTCGCCGCGCTCGGTCAGACGACCGAGGCGCTCTCGCTCGGCTCGTCAGCCTCTGCCAGCTCCTGGTCGCGCTCCGCGCGGTGGCGCTTGAACGAGTACACGACCGCCGAGACCCACAGCGCGACGATGACGATGTACGCCACCGACCGCAGGCCCCCCGCGGCATCGATCCAGTCGCTCTTGAGCAGGGTCCGGGTGTTGGTGAGGATGATCAGACCGCCGACCAGCGACCCGAGGACACGCGGCGGGATGTGGCGGACCAGCCACGCCGCGATCGGCGCGGCGATCGCGCCGCCGATGAGCAGTGCCAGGGCCCAGGTGTAGTCGACGCCTGCCGACCCGATGCCGACGATGAATCCGAGGCTCGCGGCGATGGCCACGAGGAACTCGCTGGTGTCGATCGAGCCGATGGTCTTGCGGGGCTCGAGGCGTCCGCTGGCGAGGATCGCCGGTGTGCCGACCGGGCCCCAGCCGCCCCCGCCGGTGGCGTCGACAAATCCTGCGAACAAGCCGAGGGGTGTGAGGAACCGCTTGCGGAGAGGCTTGCCGAGGTTGCCCTTGGGCAGCCCTTTCGCGGTGAACCGTACGAGGATGTACAGGCCGAGGGCCAGGAGGATCACCGACATCAGCGGCCCGGCTGCCTCGGTGGAGAGGCTCGAGAGGAATGTCGCACCGGCGAACGCGCCGATGGCGCCGGGGATGCCGATCTTGGCGACGACCTTCCAGTCCACGTTGCCGAACCTCCAGTGCGCCGCACCGGAGACCAGCGTCGTGCCGATCTCGGCCAGGTGCACGGTGGCCGACGCGGCCGCGGGGTTGGTCCCGATCGCCAGGAGGAGCGTCGTCGACGTCACCCCGTACGCCATGCCGAGGCTGCCGTCCACGAGCTGCGCGCCCAGCCCGACGAGCGAGAGCAGTACAAGAGTGCGCATTGTGTCCCCACGAGATTAGGTAAGTCACTAGGTTCGGTACACAATGACAGAGTTCCGATCACCGTGCAAGAAACTCGCCCGGTCGAGGTCGGACTAACGGCGCGTGCGGGGAACCCGCGTGACCCAGTACGGGGTCTGCGGGGTCGGGGGAGTCCCGAACCGGGCGTTAGGAAGATAGAGCCACGGTCCGAACGCCGCCACGGTGGTCGGGACGTCGAAGCGAGGGCTCGTGATCTGGTCGACCAGGCGGCCGGTCGTGCCCCGTCGGTCGAGGCGGAACACCGCGATCGTGTTCAGCCGGTTCTGGACGACGTACAGGGTGCGTCCTTGGAGGAGCATGCCGTCGCCGTTGGTGAGGACGTAGCCACCCAGGTCGACGATCCGCGTCCGGCCCGTCCTCGTGTCGACGCGGTGCAGCTCGCCGCGCTCGGACAGCACCACGAGCAGGGCGCGGCCGTCGGGGGTCTCGGTCAGCCCGTTGGCGCCGAAGCCGGTGCCCTGCTGCCAGTCCCCGGACAGCGGCAGCGTCACGACGTCGTCCGGGTCTGCCGGGCGCCCGCCGCGACGGAGGGGCACGCCGTACAGCTGCGGCTGCAGCGAGTCGGTGAACCAAGCGGTGCGCCTGGTCAGGACGACGTCGTTGATGAAGCCGGCGCCCGTCGTGAACGGGTACGACGCGAGGGTGGCACCGGTCCGGGTGTCCACGATGCGGCCGGTGCCGGAAGGACCCCCGGCGACGTACAACCGTCCTCGACGATCCGACTTGAGGCCGGCCGCGGCCGTACCCGGTCCCTGGCTGATGACCTCGCCCCTGCCGGTCCGCAGATCCACCTGGTAGATGTCGCCGTCGGCGAGCGAGCCGAACCACGCGGTCGGTCCAGGACCGATCGCGATGCCCTCGGGCTGGAAGCCGTCAGGGAGCGGGAACTCGGCCGGGAACGCCCGGGGTGTGGCGGTCGCCACCGACGTGGTGGGGGAGAGGACCGCTGCGCCCACGGCGAGCGCGATCGCGAGGACAAGTCGACGTGTACGCATGTCGTCACGCTAGACGCGTCACGCCTGTCCTGCACCGCCAAAGCAGCGTCAGGCGACGAAGATGCAGAACGGATGCCCCGAGAGGTCGGCGAACACGAACAATGCCTCGTCGGGATCGTCGCTGCGGTCGAGGATCAGCTCCGCGCCGAGCGCCTCGGCACGCTCTCGGTGGCGGTGCAGCGCGGCGGCGTCCGGGACTGTGAAGTCCAGGTGCAGCTGCATCGGGACGTCGTCCTTGGGCCAGGTCGTCCGCGTGAGCTTCTCGACCTTCTGGAAGGAGAGCACACGGTGGCCACTCTCATCGACCAGGACCAGCCAGTCCGGCTGACCGTCGTCGTCGGCACCGGGCTCGTCGCCGGCCCGGTAGTCGAGACCCAGGAGGTTGCGGTAGAACTCCGCGAGCTCACGGGGGATCGTCGAGTCGAGGACCGAGGTCTGGAGTTGGGGGTAGTCGCTCATGCCGGACCACGCTAGCGGGATCGTGCCTTATTACACGAGGCTCGCCGTGAGCCCGCCGTCGAGGACGTAGTGGCTTCCGGTGATCCACTCGGCGCGGTCGGAGGCCAGGAAGCAGGTGACCTCGGCGACGTCGGCCGGCGTCCCGAGCCGTCCCTGTTTCGCCCCGACGAGGTCGGCGAACGGGACCTGCGTGGCGTCCTCGAAGTCAGGCCGCAGCCGATCGACCATCTCCGTGTCGACGAAGCCGGGGCACACGGCGTTCACTCTGACCCCCGAGGCGCGGAGCTCGATGGCCGCGACGCGGGTGAGCTGGATGAGCGCCGCCTTGGTCGCGCAGTACGAACCCAGGAGCGGGCTGCCTCCGAGGCCGGCGACAGAGGCGATGTTGACGATGTTGCCGCCCGACTCGACGAGGTGGGGGACAGCCGCCTTCGTGGCCACGAATGGCCCGCGTACGTTGACGGCGAAGATCCTGTCGAAGCTCTCCGTCGACTGCGTCACGAGCGGACTCGACACCTCGATGCCGGCGTTGTTGACGAGCACGTCGAGCCCGCCCAGCAGGCCGACGGTCTCCGCGATCGCGGCACCGACGGCGGCCTCGTCGGAGACGTCGCAGCTCGCCGTACCCGCGGCGTCCAGCTCACGGCGAGTCTGCTCGGCGGCGTCGGCGTCCGCGTCGCTGATGACGACCCGTGCCCCGCGCTCGATCGCGAGCGCCGCAATGGCGCGACCGATGCCGCGGGCGGATCCGGTGACGAGGACGCGCTTTCCGGTGAGCTCTGACATGGGAGGAGGCTAGCGTCAGTCGTGGGCCAGGGGGTGGACCTCACCGAGGGCTGCTCGCCCGTCGGACGGATCGTCGGGCTCCCAGCGCAGCAGGTCGCCAGGCTGGCACTCGAGCACCTCGCAGAGGGCCGCGAGCGTCGTGAACCGTACGGCTTTGGCGCGCCCGTTCTTGAGGACGGCCAGGTTGGCGGGGGAGATGCCGACCCTCTCTGCCAGGCCGCCCACGGACATCTTGCGCTTGGCCAGCATCACGTCGATGTCGACGACGATCGGCATCAGATCACCTCGTCCAGCTCGGCACGGAGATGCTGCGCCTCGGTGTCGCGCGCGACCGCCTGCGCCAGGAGCATGCGCAGCCCGAGGACCAGGAGAGCGACTCCCGCGATCATTGTCCCGAGCCCGCCGATCAGCAGGACGACGCCGGGGGCGACTGCTTCTCCGGGGGCGAGCACGACTCCTAGGGCATAGGTCAGAGCCGACGCGACGGCGATCGCACCGATCACGACGTCGACATAGCGGAACGCCGAGTGCGAGAAGACGGTGCCGCGACGCACCATCGTCAGCAGGCGCCACACACAGAGCATCGTGACCTGTGCAGTGGTGACGCCCAGCAGCACGATGAGGACGAACGGGACGCGCACCGCGGTCGGAGCGTCATCGAGATCTGCGGCGAGCAGCGGCACCATCACCGCTTGGATGAAGACCGAGCCGACCAGCCCGATCACGATGACGATCCGCAACGCGAGAACGGCGAACTGTCCCATCGGCTTCTCCTCTATCGAAAGACGATGCTAACCTATCGTTATTCGATAGTCTCGGCAAGAGCGCTTCATCCTCGGCCTAGGGTTCCTGAGTGGGCACCACGCTGCGGTTCGCCGGTCGTATCGCCGGTTGGGGCACGGCCTCGGGGACGCGGTTCGTCGTCGGGCGATGGGATGTCTCGCCGTACGGATCCTTCGCGGACGTGATGCTCGAACGTCCCAGCGGGGAGCGGTCTCTGCTCGCGCCGTCGGAGGAGATCGCGCGGCTGGTCGCCTCCACCTACCAGTTCGACAGGGTCGAGGTCGTCCCCGTGGTCGTCGCCGACGCGCCACCGGGTGGACATCGGTGGCGGATCTCTGCCGGCCCGCTCGTCGCGGAGCTCACCATCGGAGGCCGGACCACGCTCGGCCGCCTGCTGCGGCTGGTCCCGCCTCGGGTGGCCACCTCGGTGAGCGCGACAAGGGTTACGGATCCGGTCGCGCGGCTCCTTCTGCAGGGCGTACGAACGCGGGGGAGCGCGGGGTCGGGCAGACGGGAGTACTACGGCGCGACGGACGTGCACCGTCTCGACGCCGTACGCACCTCCTGGGCGGGCGAGGACCTCGGACCCATGGGGGCGGTGGATCCTCCGGTGCGGTTCGGCTTCGGGTCCACGCCTGCGGCGCCGGCGGTGACGGACGTCGTGACCACGATCGTGCTGGCTGACAGCGCTCGGGGCGACGTCTGGGGATGATTCTGTCGGCGTTCGGTGGGAGGGTGTCGGCAAGGAGACGGAGACGAACGGAGCCAACGCCATGAGCCGCCAGATCCAGGTCACCTTCGACGCCCGCGACCCCCGAGCACTGTCGACGTTCTGGCGCGACGCGCTGGGATACGTGCACCCAGGCCCGCCGGGGGTCGAGCTCTCCGAGGGAGACGACCCGCTCGCTGCCTGGGATGAGTTCCTCGAGCGGCTGGGCATGCCGCGGGAGCAGTTCAACTCACGATCGGCCATCGAAGACCCGGAGGGCAAGGGCCCACGCATCTTCTTCCAGCAGGTGCCGGAGGACAAGGTCGCCAAAAATCGCGTCCACCTCGACGTGCGCGCTGCGCCTGGCCTCCAGGGAGTCGAGCGCATGGAGGCGTTGGAGGCGGAGTGCGAGCGCCTGGTGTCGCTCGGGGCGACGAGGGTGGGTCGCTACGAGCCCTCACCGCCGATGGGCGCGGGACACATCGTGATGACCGATCCCGAGGGCAACGAGTTCTGCCTGGACTGACACGTTCGTCGGCGCGGCGTCCGTGCGCGCTGCTACCGTCCGCGAATGCCCGCCGAGAGTGACGCCGGACCTGATCGCCTTCCGTCGAGGCGGCGCCACCTCTCCCGGCAGATCGCAGTGCTCGGTCTGTCAGCGGCGGCGGGGTTCGCCGCGATCGGCGTCGGCGTTCACACGTGGGTCAACGCCGGGCCGCGGATCGAGGATCACGGGTTCGACGAGAGCACCGCAGGCGTCGCGCTATCGAGCCCCGTGGCCGGCCCGGCGACATTGACGATGGATCTCGGACCGGTCTGCTTGGACGACGAAGGCTCGGTCGAGCTCGTGTCCGTCGTTCCCTATCGTCCGCTCAACGGGTTCAGAGTGACCGACTTCGGTCTCGTGGATTCGGTCGTGATCGGAGAGGCGACGACCTCGGGGATCGAGAACGAGCGCTCCACGTTCGCCGAAGCGCTCGAGGGCAGATCCGTGACACGGACCTTGACGCACGAGTGCGTGTCGGACGGGTCGTCTCCCAATCTGATCGTGGAGCTGCGCAAGCCTGCTGCTGAGAGCGTCCAGGCCCTCGGCTACCACGTCCACTACACCAGCGCGGGTCGCTTGCACCGGACCTTCAACAGCTTCGGCATGCACTTCTGCGAACGCGAGGCGACTCGGTTCTGCGAACGGATGTGATCGTCATCGCGGGATCGTGCAGGTCTGGATGCTTTCCTCGCCATGGACCGGAACCATAGGACTAGGCACAGGTCGGTCACGCCGACGATTCTGAGACACCTGCGGGGTCTTGCGGCAAGCCTCCACGTCCGTTAAAGATCGAACATGAGGGCACCGGTGGGTGCTCTCTTCTGCTGTTCAGGCCACGGGCGGGAGGGGCGCAGGCTGTGATCTTGCCGAAGGTGCGTGACGACCGGTTCATCACGATCCGCCGGGGAGGGACGCTGACCGACTCCGATCACCGGCTCCTGGCGCTCTGGGCCGCTGCGTGCGCGGAGCACGTGCTCCACCTCTTCGAGTCGGTCCAGCCTGGGGACCCTCGGCCGCGCTTCGCGATCGAGCAGGTACGAGCGTGGGGGAGAGGCGAGATCCGCATGTCCGAGTCCCGCGCCGCGGGCGGGCACGCCATGGCGGCGGCACGAGACCTGCGTGGTGCGGCACGACACGCCGCCTTTGCCGCGGGTCAGGCGGCGGTGACTGCGCACGTCGCCGCCCACGAGCTCGGCGCTGCGGCGTACGCGATCAAGGCGGCGCGCGCTGCCGCGCCCGCCGCTGCCCAGGACGCCGGACGGATGGAGTGCCGGTGGCAGCGCGAACAGCTTCCGGAGGCGATCCGTGACCTCGTCCTTGATGATCAGCGGCTCCGCAATCAGATCTGCTGGTCGGTGTTCGACTCAGTTCCCCCTGTCTGAGGCCGACTGGCCGTCACTCGAGATACAACCGGAAGCCCTCGGCCTCGGCCTGGAAGCCAAGACTGCGATACAGGTCGTGGGCGCCGTCGGAGGCATGCCGTTTGTGGGTGAGCAGCTGCACCTTGTAGGCCCCGGCGGCTCCAGCGTCTCGCAACAGGGTCTGCAGAAGGAGACTCGCCACTCCTCGACGCCTGTGCGCGTATGTCACGACCACCGCCTCGATGAAGGCGGTGGGCCGGCAGTCATAGGTGAGGTTGGGCAGCAGAGACAGGCACGCGGTTCCGACGGCGCCACTGTGGCACTCCGCGAGGTAGACCGTCACGTCCGACGTGCGCTGAATGCGGGCCCACGTCGTGCTCTGGCGAGGTGATGCCTCGGGCGCCGCGGATGGAGGCGCCGGCACCGGAGCCAGTGCCTCGTTCTCTGCGAGGACTCCGAGCACGCTCGAGAGATCGTCGTCGCTCACTGCTGGGCGCACCCGATAGCGTGTCTCCACGCACGGCAGCCTAGGCGCTGGATGTCAGTAGTAGCAGGCAGGATCATCGACATGGACGGACGTGCTGTCGCGGTCACCGGTGCCGCGTCGGGCTTGGGCCGGCACATCGCGGTCGAGCTGCTCACCCGGGGCCGTCCGGTCATCCTTCTCGATCGGGACTCCGACGGCCTGGATGCTGCGGTCGATGAGCTCGGCGGGCAGGGGAGTCGAGCGACGGTGTCGGCGGTCGTGGCCGACCTGTCCACGCTGGACGGCATCCACGCGGCGGCTGACGAGCTGACCGGGCGATCAGACCTGGGCGGGCTGGTGAACAACGCGGGCGGCTGGCTTCCGGGCGATCAGTATCCCGACGCGGACCCGGACGCGTGGCTGTCGGCGATCACCCTGAACCTCCTCGCCCCCATGCTGCTCACGCAACGGTTGTGGCCCAGGCTCACGACGGGCGGTGGCGCGGTGGTCACGATCGGCTCCAGCGGAGGGATCGGTGACGACGCCTACGGGTCACCTGAGTACGCCGCGGCGAAGGCCGGCATCCGACGATTCACCACCAGCCTCTCCGCGCGCACCGACGTGCGCGTCATGGCGGTCGTCCCGGGGTGGATCGGCCTCGAGCGCGCTCACCGTGAGTGGGCTGCGCTGTCGCCCGAGCAGCAGCATGACGTCGGACCGCTCATCCCGCCGGCGGATGTTGCCGGCGTCGTCGTCTCACTCCTGACCGACGGCAGTCCAGGCGAGGTCGTCGACCTGATCGTCACCGCTTAGACGGTCAGCTCGACAGGTCTTTGAAGTACCGGGCTACCGGCCAGCGCTCGAAACCCGCAGTCTCGTAGGCGGCCCGTGCAGGGGCGTGGCCGGGATCATCGCCGGTCTCCACCATCACCATCAGCATCCCCGCCTCGCGTCCCCGCTCAAACGACCGATCCATGAGCGCCCGCGCGATGCCTTCACGCTGACGAGATGGATCGACGGCGATGACGTAAAGCTCACTCATGCTGTCCTCGGGGTGCATCTTCGTGCAGACCCACCCGACTGGATCGGATCCGTCGAGCGCGACGTCGACGCTCTCCGACTCGTGGGCCAGCACTTCCTCGAGGTCTGCGTACTGGCGGGCGCGCCAGCCGTCCGGATAGAACGCGTCGTAGACGAACGGAGAGACGGCCGACTGCATCAGCGGAAAGACAGGCTCCCAAGCCCGGATAGCCAGGTCGAGAAGCGCCTCGCGGTGCGCCTCCGCGTACGGGACGATGGTGAGCATGCGGGCAACCCTACGATGTAGCGAACGCCGCTCTCGCGCCTAACCACGCACTCCCGACAGTGCGCCGATAAGCGACATTATGTCAATCTGCGACCCGCCAGCCAACCGCTCCACTGCCAGCGCCGGGATCCCTACGACTTCCACTGTGCTTGGATCGAACGCATGCCGAGCTCGTTGATCGAAGTCAGACGTGAGTACACGGATGCTCAGGAGGTGGCGTTGATGGACGCAGTGCATGACGCCCTCGTGGTTGCATTCAAGATCCCTGTCGAGGACCGGAACGTTCGGGTGCTCACCTACCGACCACATCAGATGGTTCACGGCACCGAGCCCGGGGTGGCCGATAGCTACACGCGAGTCACGATCGATTGCTTCTCTGGGCGCTCATTGGACGCTAAGCGTGCCCTCTATCGGGAGGTAACCCACCGGCTCGGCGCGCTCGGTGTACCGCCGCACAACGTCAGCATTCTGCTGCGAGAGTCACCGATCGAGAACTGGGCTTGGGACGGGCAGGCAGCATGCGATCACGATCTTGGCTTCACGGTTGAGGTGTGAGGTCCCGAACACTCGAGTCAGCCTGAATCGGCCGGACCCAGCGTCGCCACTCCTTCTGGGAGGCAAATCCTTCGGAGCGCCATATCGACTGACCAAGGTCATTGCTTTCCAACACCATCGCGTCCAGGCGGGTGGCGCCCAGGTCGGTCAGCCGTTCGGTAGCAGCTACTAGCAGCTGCCCACCGACACCTCGCCGACGTGCGTCAGGGTGAACCGCGAGTCGGTAGAGATGAGCACGCCAGCCGTCCCAACCAGCGATGACGCTCCCGACGATGCGACCATCCATCTCCGCGATGAACAACGCCTGCGAGTCACGCGCCAGAAGCGTCTCGACGGAACGCGCGGAATCAGCCGGACGTGCATCGTTCTCCGCGGCCTCCTCCCAGAGAGTCATCACAGACGGCACATCCACACGCGTTGCGTTCCGGATCGAAACTCTCACCTGAGCGACCGTATCGCTTCGGCATGCACCCTGAACCGGAGGGAACGAGGCCCCGTGCATGTCCAGGTGCGCTTCGAATTCGCACAGACTTGATACGCAGGGTTTCCAGTACCGCCCTGCGTACTGCATGAGGGGTCTCTATATCTTGCTCGCGACCACCATGTAGTTGTCGGCCTCACGTTCGAAGGTGCTCACGTCCGTCCGGAGTCCGACCCGGTGCAGTTCGAGTTCCAGTTCCTCGTACCGGTAGGGCCAGCAGGACAGCAGTTCCGAGCGGACAAGAACCCGCCCGGTCGCATCAAACTGCGCGATCGCAATCTCGATGTGGTGCTCCTCCTCCCAATGCGGCGCAATCTCCCAGCGGTAGACCACGACGGCATCGCGACCGTTCCGGCGGACGAGTCGGTCACTGATGTCCAGCCGGGAACCCATGGACCTCACGAGCTCCCAAGCGCGGGAGGTGAGCACCAGGCGCCCGCCAGGGCGCAGAAGCCGTGACATCGACTCCAGAGCAGCAACCCTGCCTGGCGCTCCCGCGGCATGATGCAGCGCGTTGCCAACGCAGAACACCATGTCGAACGTGCCGTCCTCAAAATGGTCGGGCAACTCTTCCCAGGTCGCCCGCATGGCCCGTACGGATGCCCCGAACTCCTCAGACAACTCTGCAGTCCGACGAACCATCGCTTCGCTGGCGTCAGTTGCGACAACCTGCATGCCACGACCGGCGAGGCCAACCGCCAACTGTCCGGTTCCGCACGAACAGTCGAGGACGTGAGCGTTCGACGGCAGGAGACTGAGGACGTCATCGAATGACGCAGCGAACTCGGCGGGAGGCAACTTCGCATCCGAGATGAGCCATTCGTACACCTCGGCAAGCACGTCATAATCCGTCACAACCCACAACCTCCGTCACGCGGCAGACTCACGCCGGGACGTCAGTCCATCAGCGGGGCAAGCCGGGCACCAATGGTTTTCGCAGCCCGCTCCCCTATCCTCACCTCCTCCCACCTGGCCGTCTGACCTGCGAAAACGTCGACGCAACCGTTTGCGAAAACTTCCCGACGAACCTAGGAGACGGCCTCCAAGCCGAAGAAGATGAACCCGATGAAGCGGCTGGGGTCGGGCTCGCTCGTCGGAAGCAGCTCCGGTGGCGTATCGGGCGACACCGGCGGCTCGCTGATCGCCGAGATGCGAAACCCCGCCGCGGTGAACGACTCCGACATTGCGCTCAAGGAGCGGTACCAGATCGTCAGTGTCGCGGTGACACCGTCGAAGTCGTACGCCTCCTCGTTTGGCACAGTCTCGAAGTAATTCACCTCGGGGTACATCACCGGCGGGATGGCCGGGTGATTGACCACCACGATCAGCCGGCCACCGGGCTTCAGCACCCGGCGCAACTCCACCAGCGGCCGCGACCAGTCCTCGAGGTAGTGCAGCACGAGGACGGCCAGCACGTCATCGAACGCCGCATCGTCGTACGGAAGCGGCTGTGTCAGATCGGCCAACTGCAAGTCGGCTTCGCCTCCGAGCCGCTCCCGGGCTAGCTGGATCATCGCGGGGCTCGCGTCGAATCCGGCCACACTCGCGCCCCGCTCCCTCAGATCGCCGAGGAGCGGCCCGGATCCACAGCCAGCGTCCAGGATCCGACGCCCGGCAACGTTCCCGAGCAGCTCCAGCACCCCGGGTCGCGCGTACCACCTGTTGAACAGACCGTTCTCGTTCGCCCTCGCGTACGCGGCAGCGAAGGCGTCATAGTGGTCCGGCCGCTGCTCAGGGATCCGCGTTTCGGAGGTCATGTCACGCCACTGTGCCAGTTGAGAGGGGCGGCGGGTGTCGACGCCCGCGCGGCCAACCGGCTTCTGAAAATGGTGGAATGGAGCACCCCATCCGGAACGTCTCCCACGCGAGGCCCAAGGCTGGAACCGACGTGAGGCGGCGTCCGCCGCATCAGACGACGACGAGCCTCCCAAGTACGGGAGATGCCGATGTCAGAGCGCGCGGAGGGCGGTTCGGTCTGAGTGCTCGCGCAGGTGGTTGAGCACCGTCGCGGTCGCGTCGTCAGCGGGCAGGAGAAGGATCAGTTGCTGGGCGTCCGAGGCAGGAAGCTCAAGGAGCTCCCGGTCCCATCGCAGTTGGTGCCCGCGGGGGTGAGTCATCCTCAGCGGGACTTGGGCAGGAGGAATGTGGCGGTGCAGTCGCCGCGTGAACTCGGCTCCGGCGATGGAAGCGAAGTCTGCCGTGAACCATTCGAACGCGTCGTTCGAGGGCCCGAGCCACAAGTTGAAGACCTGTTCGTCGGCGATCTGGTCCCAGTCGACGAAGGTGGTTCGGGCGTGAGGATGGGTGAAGACATACCTGGTGAGGTTCGGTTCCTCGGCGTCCAGGAGGCCGGTGTCGCGCATCACCGTGGCGAAGCTGTCGGTGTGCGCAAGCACGTCACCGAGCCTGTTCGTGACGAAGGCGACGCCCGGCTCCAGGAGGCTGAGTACCTGGCGCACGGCTGGCCGGACGGTGCGCTCGGGTGGCGTCGCCCTGACGTGCCCGGCGCACGCCTCACCGGAGATCTTGGCGAGGTAGCCCAGATGAGTGCGTTCGGCGGTGTCGAGGTCGAGCGCGTCGGCGAGGGCGTTGACGACTGAGGGCGACGGATTGCGGTCGCGGCCCTGTTCGATTCTGGTGAGGTACTCGACGCTCACCCCGGCCCGCGAGGCCAACTCCGAACGTCGTAACCCGGGAGCACGTCGTCGTTGGTGTGATGGAAGGCCGAGGGCCTCTGGTTGGATGCTGTCGCGCTTGGCCCGGATGAAGCCCCCTAGCGGCGTGCCCATGCAGTCAGCCTAAGGTCCGGTGCGCCTGGCCGGCGGAGTTCAAGGTGGCCCTGCGGGGGCCAGCCTGCACCCGGTCTGGTTGCTCGGCCGCGAGCGTCACATGGTCGACGGTATGAGCGATAACAGCAGACTCGTGATCATCGTCGGCAGCGTGCGTGAGGGCCGGTTCGGGCCGGTCGTCGCGTCGTGGGTAGCGGAGCAGACTCAGGCACATGGCGGTTTCGACGTCGACCTCGTCGATCTCGCGGGGGTAGACATTCCACTGGCGCTGCCCGCCACTCCACCCAAGTTCGCCGGAGACGACTATCCACGTCCAGAAGGCATGAAGGACCTCACCAGAAAGCTGTCGGAGGCTGACGCCTTCATCATCGTCACTCCCGAGTACAACCACAGCTACCCGGCGTCGTTGAAGGCACTGATCGACTGGCACTTCACCCAGTGGACCGCCAAACCGGTGGCCTTCGTCAGCTACGGCGGTGCGGCCGGTGGCCGGCACGCGGTGCTTCACCTGGAGAACGTGCTCACCGAGCTGCACGCGGTGACCATCCGCGACGGACTTGCCTTCCCCAACTACTTCACCACCTGGCAGGATGGCGCCCCGCTCGACGCCGCGGCAGCCGTCCTCGCCAAGACGCTTCTTGAACAGCTTTCGTGGTGGGCGCAGGCATTGCGCGCCGCCCGCACCGCCGCCCCGTACCCAGGTGGGGTGTGAAGGCTGATGGACTACACCCGTCTCGGCTCCTCGAGCCTGCAGGTGAGCCGGATCGCGCTCGGCTGCATGGGACTCGCCCGGCCCACCGATAGGCACCCATGGGCCGGTGGATTGGAGCACCTGAGACCGACGCGAGGCGGCGACCGCGGCGTCCTAGACGACGACGAGCTTCTCTCCCCCGGGCTGCTGGTCGGCCATCGCGACGCTGTGGATCGCCGGGTCCTCGTACGTGTTCCAGTAGTAGGTCGTCGTCGCTGACGAGAAGAGTCCGGTGTAGATCGTCTTCTCGAACTCGCCCGAGTCCATGGCGGCGCAGCCGTCGACCATCGCGACCTGCTGCAGAGTGTGGAACGCGCGGCTGACGTTCTCCTCCTCGCTCCCCTTGTCCGGGTAGTGCGCGTTGACGTAGGCCGCGCGCACGAACCGGGACGGCGAGTAGTAGTCACCGGGGACCCCGCGCATGTGCGACCCCGAGCCGAACGGGGCGAGATGTGCGCGCCTGAGGGCCATCTCCTTGGGAAACTCGGGCGACACGTTGAGGTAGTTGCGCAGGTTCTCGTGGTGCCAGGCGAAGCCGGGCTGGTTCGTCAGGACGTCGACGTCGTCGTCGAAGACGTGCAGGCCGTCGCTCGTGCTCTCCACCACGATGGCGCGCGAGGCGTCACCGATGATCCAGTGCAGCATCGAGCTCGGATACTTCTCGTTGATCGGCTTGTCGACGATGACGACGTCGCCGAGTGCGGCCTCGACCTCGTCGACGCTGGCGAACTGGGAAGCCACCCACAGAGGGAACTCGAACGCGGCGACGTTCGTCGCGCCGTCGGCTGGCTCGTCTGCATAGCTCGCATACCCCGGGAAGTTGAGACCCGCAACTGCCAGGCCCGCATCGTTGCCGCAGTCGAAGTAGAGCGGGGTGTCCTCCTCCACGATCCCCATGCCGATGACGGCGTGCCGGATATTCGGCACCGCGCCGAACGGCGAATGGGTGGCGTACCCAGTGGGCGTCACAACCACCCGCTCTCCATAACCGCTCGTCCAGTCGAGATTGCGTGCGAGATAGAGATTGTTGCTGCCGTCCGAGAACCTGATGCCTGTGCACACGTCGATACCCCTTGCTGTGGGCGGGAGATCCGCTCTCCGATCATCGCCCGAGGCGCCGTGATCGGCACCTCGATCACGCGCTGGACGAGGCGCCGACGTGGTCCACGCGGTCGAGCCAATCGTTCATGAGACTCCCGAACAGCTCCGGTCGCTCGATCTGCGCGTTGTGTCCGGCCGTGTCCAGCACCGCGAAGGTGGCGCGGGGGTAGTGGTCCAGCAGAGCCCACGAATCGACGTACCCCGTGGACGAGTCCTGACGCCCGGTGACGATGAGCGTCGGTCCCCCGTACGCCGGTCCGTCCTCGGGCTCGTCATTGAGCACCCAACGCCGGCGGATCCTTGCCAACGCCTCCGCGTCGGCCAGCTCCACACCGACCACGACCTCGCGCTCCGTGCGCTCGAAGGTGTCAGCGGTCTGCACCACGGCGATCTCGGCGAACTCGGAGCCGGGCTCCACCTCGATCTCCTTCACCAGGACCTGGTGCCGCGGCACGGTGCGATCTGCCTGCTCGACCGCCCGCCCGACCGGGCAGATCAGCGCGAGCCCGCGGACCTGTCCCGCTCGACGCGCCGTCAGCGCGCGGGCGAGATAGCCGCCGTACGACTCCCCCACCAGGAGGAACGGGCTGTCACCGAGCTGCTCATCGACGTACGCCTCGACGCAGCTCAGAACGTCGTCGGAGCTCGCGACCCCCGCGCCCGACGACCGGCCCATCCCAGGAAGGTCTGGGTAGAGCCGTCGGTAAGGCCGCGGGCGGGCGGCGAATACCGGCTCGCAGCACCCCGTCATGAGGCGATGGTCGGGCCTCCAGCCGTGGATCGCGAGAACGGGTGTCCCGTCAGCCGGACCGTGCTCGGTGTGGTGCAGTGCGGGAAGGTCATCGGGCCTCATGCCGCTTGTCTACCAGTCCCCCGGCCACCGTCATCCAAGGGGCAAGGCCGCCATCTGGCGCCACGATCCGGGGACGGGAGATCCGCACCAGAGGGATGCCGAGGTGACTGGCGCCTCGACCGGAAGGCGCGGCACGATGTGGCGCTCCGCCTCGACCAGCTGCGGTTCGTCGGCGCAGTCCCCCACGGTGAGGTGCGGGACGACGTCGAGGTCCCGCGGTGGCACGAACGGATAGAGAACGGTCACGATGACCGCACTCTCGACGGGCGTCATGCCAGCGACCGTAGAGGTGGACAACCTCACCAGTCGAGCAGGTTCTGCGCGTCGTGCCGGTAAAGCACGGCGTGGTCGCTCAGCTCAGGCTTGCCGAGCCGCCGTGCCGCTTGATCGCTGAAGGCGGCCAGCGCGAGGAGGCGCCGGCGCACCATGAGGGTGAGCTCGGACAGAGGCCACTCGTCCCCGTAGGCGCACATCAGCCGCTGCGCGCGCTGTCGTCGTTCCGCAGGAGCGAAGCCGTCTCCCCAGTCGTCGGTGGTGAGAGGAAGGATGCGGTACGCGAGATAGGCGAGATCCCAGAGACGTGGTCCGGGAGAGGCCATGTCCCAGTCGATGACGCCGACGACCACGCCGGCACGGAAGACCAGGTTGTACGGGGCGAAGTCGTTGTGGCAGATCACGTCGGCCGGCTCGCGGGTGGGCGACCGCCACGGTCCCTCGACGCTCAGTCCGACGGTCGCGTCGTGAACCCGTCGTAACGTCTGAGCAGCCGACTCGAGCGCCGCGTCGCCCCAGACCCACGCAGGCATCGGAGAGGCAGGCACCTCCCCCTCGATGAAGCGGAGGACCTCGCGGCCGTCGTCGGTGACGCCGAGAGGAGCAGGCACTCCCCCGATGCCGGCGTCGTTCAGCTGGCGCAACAGGCGGTGCACGGCGGGAGTCCACTCGCCCGACTCGCGCATCACACGGTCACCGTGGCGCATCACCGTGCCCATGTTGCCGGCGAGGCGGTGCGAGGGACCGTCGGTCACTACTGCCCGACGCGGCCGTCGATGCACTCGCGCAGCAGGTCTGCGTGGCCACAGTGCCGCGCGTACTCCTCGATCCGCTGGGCCATCAGACCCCTCACGGTGGTTCCGTCAGGGACGAACCGCGCGCCGTGATCGGGGAACTGCGCGAGGAGCGCGTCGGTCGCCACCTGCTCTCGCGCGAGGTCGGCGTAGGCGGACTCGACGACCTCCGCGCTGGCGACTGCGTCGTCGAACGCCGCATCATCGTCGCCGTACAGCGTGGCGACCGGCTGCTCCGGCGTGATCCACGAGCGCCAGCTGCGCTCGACCTCGACGAGGTGACGGAGCAGTCCGAGCAGCGACATCGTGGAGGGCGGCACCGAGCGGCGGGCCAGCTGTTCGGTGTCGAGACCCTCGCACTTCATCAGCAGGGTCATGCGTAGCTCGTTGAGGGAGCCCTGCAACGTCGCTGCTTCGCCATCCGGGCTGGGCAGGTCGATGTCGCGCGGATCGCGGTGGGGATCCGCCCACATGTCGTCGTTGACGGTCGCTTCGGTCCACCGCTGGGGTTGATCTGCCATCCGACGAATGTAGTCCCCCAGATGCCGTACGTCTTAGTGCCAGTCGCTGATCTGTACGTCGCCCGGCGCTGGCGCCCCGTCCCCTGTCTCGACGAGCGACTTCAGGCTCAACAGGTACGACGCCCACTTCGTGCTGCAGTGGTGCATGAACTCGACGGGCTCCTTCCACCCCTCGTGCGAGAACAGCACGATCGTGTAGTCGCCGTCCTGGCGGAGGTCCCACGTGACCGTCGTCCCGATCCACTCGTCGGGACCGTCGGAGACCCGCCACTTGACCCGCTCGGGCGGTTCCACCTCGAGCACCTCCATGTCGAACCCTCCGATCGGCGGGAACCGGAACTCCACGACGCCCCCGGTGACGTCGGCGCTCCCCCGCGTGTCTTCGGTCCACCAGCCGGCGAGGCCCTCGGGCGTCGTCAGCGCGTCGTACACGGCTGCGGGGCTGGCGTCCTTGACGCCGACCCTGTGCAGGATGTCCACCATCGTCGTTCTCCTTGCTCTCGATTCGTGCTGGTCTGATTCGCGCCTCAGCGCTGTTGCGTGCGCTCGATCGCCTCAGCGATCCGCTTGATCCGTTGCAGACGGCCGTCCCAGGCGGTGCCGACGGCGTTGAGCTGTGCCACTGCCCGCTCGAGCTGCTTCTGGTCGACCCGGAAGTGCCGCTCGCGGCCGACCGTGGTTCCTCGGACGAGACCGACGCGGTCGAGCACCCCGAGGTGCTTGGCGACGGCCTGCCGCGTCACCGGGAGGCTCTCGCTGAGCGAGGTCGCCGTCGCAGCGCCGCTCGTGAGGAGCAGGTCGAGCATCCGCCGCCGGGTGGGGTCACCGATCGCGGACCAGAGGTCGTCGTCGACCTGGTCGTCCACCGCGACGCTCATCGCCGCGCCGTCAGCCTGGCGACGTACGGCGCGATCCGCGGGAGGTAGAAGTCCCAGCCGGTGACGTGCTCCCGATACTGGTTCTCGAGCACGGCGGCCTCCCAGCCCCGCTCGCGGAAACCGGTCTCGGTCATCCGGAGGAGGGTGCCGCCGTCCTTCGGTGTGAGATCGAAGGTCACCAGCAAGGAGTTGTCCTCCCCCGCCGTCGCGCCTGCGGGGTGCGTCCAACGGAACGTGAACTGTCGCGGAGGCCGCACGTCGACGACGGTGAACGCCACGACAACACCGTCGGCTGCTGGGTCGCCGAAGGTGATCTCCCCTGCCGACCCCGGGGTCGGCTCGTACTGCGCCTCGTCCGGCCACCAGTGCTTCAGGTGCTCAGGACTGCTCACGACCTCGAAGACCGTCTCCAGCGGCGCGTCGACGTAGATCTCGCGTTCGATCGATCCGAACTCCATGACATCCTCCTGCAACCTTTGGTTGCAGGACACGCTAGCGGGTGCACAGCAATCACGCAACCATCAGTTGCGCTTCCCGAGGATGCCGGTGTGGCCGGCCTCGCGTACACGAGCAACCCGTGGCAGTCTCATGCCGCATGATCGACGAATTCGCCAAGGCGAACCTGCACGGGAGGCTGGGGCGGGACCGCACCGCGCTGCTCTGGAAACTCGATGGCTTGTCTGAATATGACGCCCGCCGACCTTTGACAGAGACCGGGACCAACCTCCTCGGCCTGGTCAAGCACGTCGCCACGGTCGAGGCCAGGTATTTCGGTGAGATCTTCGACCGGCCTTCGCCGGAACCGCTGGGCCGGTGGCAGGACTCCGACCGCAGCGATCACTGGGCGGCCGAGAACGAGACGCGCGATCACATCGCCGGGGTCTACCGACGCGCGTGGAAACACTCGGACGCGACGATCAACGAGCTTGCCCTCGATACGCCCGGCCACGTGCCCTGGTGGCCGGAGGCTTCTGCGAACACGAACCTGTTCGGCATCATGGTCCATGTCCTTGGCGAGACCATCCGGCATGCCGGGCATGCCGACATCTTGCGCGAGGCGGTCGACGGCCGGACCGGGCTGCGCCCCGAGAACGAGCAGCCGATCGACGAGGAAGCCCGCCGAGCCCACTTCGCGATGGTCGAGCAGGTCGCCAGATCAGCCGCGCCAATCGAGGCCTAGGTGGACAGCCAGGCCGGCTGACATCAGCTCCCCTACCGGCGTCGTCGTCCAGCTCTGGCGCTGAGGTTCAAGCACGCATATCTCGTTATTGACCGGTCAAATGGGCGGTGATTCAATTCGGCAACCGGCGCAACCTCGTCGATGCCGATGTTCGACCGACTTTCGAAGAATCGCTGATTGGGGTGCCCGTGTCAGAGGTGGTCGACGAGCTCGCTCGTGCGAGCAACGAGCGAGCGGCAAGTCTCGGCTCCCAAGCTGAGGTCGAGTCGTCGTGCGAACAGTAGCCCGTTGGCTGCTGTTCAGCCTCATCTTGGCGATTGGCGGGGCTGCCGCGGGGTGCGGGCAGACTTTTCGAGACGAGGAGGGCGGGCTGTCGCCGGAAGAGTACGTCGCGTGCTCTGAACAGGTGTTCGTCGGCCATGTCACTGATGTCGTCGCTCGGGGTGAGTCGGGTGATGTGGATGTCTCGCTCGAGGTCGAAACCTGGCTGAAGCCGGCTAACGGGCCAACGACGGTTTCGCTGCGCGGCGTCGACGACCCCGACGACCCCACTACTCACTGGCGGGTAGGGCCAGAGCGGCGATTGGTTTTCGTTTCATTCGACGAACCTGAAGAATCGCGGATCGGCGATGACGGTGTCGCTCAGCTCGTTGGTGGAGACCTCGACGAGCTCGTCCAGGAGACCAAGGTCGACGTGCGTGACGCCATGCGGAACGAGACCACCTGCCCCCCAGTCACGCCGTGACGGTGAGCCACGCGGTCTCCGCCGTAGGAGACACGCCCTAGGCAGACGGTGTGCGTGAAGAGGCGACGGGTCCCGCCCACCCGTACACGCGCGAGAACCGCACGGTCACGAGCAGCCGTCTCTCGGCGACCATCGCCGCACGGAACTCGGCCCAGTCCGGATGTTCACCCCGTACGGCGCGGTAGTGATCGACGAGACCCTCGACCGCCGCGTCGTCGGGCGCCGCCGCGACCTGGCCCACCTCGGCCAGCCCTTCACCGACGGCGTACGCGGCCAGCCCTTCGGTGGTCACGTAGTAGCTTGCGCGCGGGTCACGTCGCAGGTTGCGCACCTTCGCTCGGTCGGCCCTCGTCGAGATCACGACGGCATCGGTCTCCGGGTCGTACACGTGGCCGACGTTGGAGAGCTGAGGGCGCCCGTCGCGCTTGAGCGTCACCAGGACTCCGCGCCAGGATCCGGTGAAGATGTCTCGGAGCTCCGTCACACGGCGATCCTTCCACACACCCACTGGCGGACCGAGCGAAACTCGCTGCTGTGCCAGCCTCGGGCCCGCACCGATGACTTTGCCGCCTTCGCCATGTCCTCCCTGCCCGACCACCATGCCGAGGAGGCTCCATGCGAGACCTGTACGCGTTCCTGCTGACGTCCGTCGACGGATACCACGCCGACGCCGATGGCGGCACGGACTGGTTCAACGTCGACGACGAGTTCGAGGAGTACTCACGCGCCCAGGGCGAGCACATCGACGCGATCCTGATGGGACGCGTCACCTTCGAGATGATGGCGAGCTTCTGGCCCACGCCCGAGGCGTACGACCAGGACCCGGTGGTGGCCGGATTCATGAACGACCTGCCCAAGGTCGTGGCCTCGCGCACCATGACCGAGCACCCGTGGGGGCCGACGACCTTCGTCGCCGACGACGTCGCCGAGCACGTGCGTGCGCTCAAGGAGGCGCCGGGCAAGGACATCGCGATCTTCGGCAGCTCCAGCCTCGTCGCCGAGCTGCTGCCGACCGGGGTCATCGACGAGCTCCGGATCATCGTCGATCCTGTCGCGCTCGGTCGAGGGATCCCGGCGCTGGCGGGCCTCGCCAAACCCGTCCCCCTGAAGCGCACGGGTCTGCAGGCCTTCGCCAACGGGCACGTCGTCCTGACCTACGTGCCCGTGCGGTCCTGAGTCAGACCGAGATGCTGACCGGCAACGTCGCGATCCAGGCGATCGCGCCGACCAGGGCACGACGCCGACTACCCTGAAAGTCGGAGGTGATCACGTGAACGACCGTGACCGCGCCCGGCGGCGCAACGCCCACAGCGACGATGACGCGGAGGCGTTCGCCGTCCAGAAGGCGTCCTTCGTCGACCAGCAGATCCGGGCCGCGATGGCACGCGGTGCGTTCGACGACCTGCCCCTCCACGGCAAACCGATCCCCGGTCTCGGCGACACCCACGATCCGGACTGGTGGGTGAAGCGGCTGATCGACCGCGAGGACATCTCGGGTGCGCTGCCCGAGGCTCTCCAGCTGCGCAAGGACGACAGGGCTCTCGACGTCGTCCTGGACCGGTTGGGGTCCGAGAAGGCCGTGCGCGTCGCCGTCGAGGCCTTCAACAGCCGGATCGTCGAGGCTCGTCGGCAGCTCCGCGGCGGACCGCCGGTGATCACCCCGACCCGCGACGTCGACACCGAGACGCGGCGTTGGAGGGAGCGGAGGCGCGCACGGAGGAGTGCGTGAAAGAGGCCGCGGCACGCGTCGCTAGGCTGGGCGCGTGAGTGACATCGGAGGGATCGCGGGCTTCGCAGCCGACCTGATGGAGTGGTTGGGTGCACCTGGGGCCGGCCTTGCCGTCGCCCTGGAGAACATCTTCCCGCCGATCCCGAGCGAGGTGATCCTGCCGCTCGCGGGATTCACCGCCAGCGTCGGCGACATGAACCTCGCCGCCGCCCTGATCTGCACCACTCTCGGCTCGATCGTGGGCGCGCTCGCGCTCTACGGGATCGGCCAGGCGTTCGGACGTGACCGGCTGTACGCGGTGGTGGCCCGCATCCCTCTGGTGAAGGTCACCGACGTCGAGAAGACAGAGGCGTGGTTCGCCAAGCACGGAACGAAGGCCGTCTTCTTCGGCCGCTTCATCCCGATCTTCCGCAGCCTCATCTCCATCCCGGCCGGACTCGAGCGGATGCCGCTGCGGATCTTCCTGACGCTGACCGCGCTCGGCAGTGCGATCTGGAACACGCTCTTCATCATGCTCGGCTACGGGCTGGGCTCACGCTGGGAGACCGTCAGCGACGTGGTCGGGACCTACTCGAAGGTCGTCCTCGTCGCGGCAGTGCTCGTGGTCGTCGTCTTCGTGGTTGTCCGCGTCGTCCAGCTGCGGCGTCGCCAGCGGGCAGGCCTGTCCGAGGAGCCCTGAGCCCGCGGCGCGCCAGCGCGTCGAGTCAGCGCGTCGAGGTGATGTGCTCGATCAGTGCGGTGGTCGAGACCGAGGGTGTGCGCGGGAAGTAGACGACCTCGCAGAGGTTGGCGAACTCGTCGAAGCGGCCCTTCCAGTCGTCGCCCATCGCAAGGACGTCGGCATCGAACTGGCGGATGTAGTCGCCCTTGAGCTCGAGGCTCTCCTCGACGAACACCTCGTCGACGCAACGCAGCGAAGCGACGATCTCGAGCCGCTCGTCTTGGGAGAAGACGGGCGCTCGGCCCTTTTTGCGGACGTTGAGCGCATCGGCGGAGACACCGACCACCAGTCGGTCGCCGAGCTCGGCGGCTCGCTCGAGGATGCGGACGTGCCCGACGTGGAACACGTCGAACGTGCCGAAGGTGATGACGGTGCGCTCGTTCACGCGACGAGGCTACCGCCTGGTCATGACGCCCGACGTGGCGGTCCAGAGACTCCGGGCAGTGCTCATCGGTTGCGGGAGCGCGTACGGAGCAACCACCAGAGTCCGACGACGGGCAGGACGAGCGGTACGTAGCCGTAACCGGCGCCGAACTCCGACCACACGGTCGCGTCCGGGAACAGCTCCGGGTCGAGGACCGTCAGCGTGCCGACGACGAGCACGCCGACCAGCTCGACACCGATCGCCACGGCCGCGACCTTGGTCGACGTCTCACCGCTGCGGGCGAGAGCAACCGTCGCGACCACGTACACGACCGCCGCGAAGGCCGACAGAAGGTAGGCCAGCGGCGCCTCGTCGAACTGCAGGGCGAGCTGGACACCGGATCGCGCCGTCGCCGAGATGGCGAACACCGCATACACGGCGACCAGGACACGCCCGAAGCCCGAGGCCGTACGCGCGCGCGTCGGTTCGTCGGCGGGAGACGGGACAGGCTCGCTGTGCTCAGGCATGGCCGTTCCAGATCTGGACGAGACGAGCGACGAGGACGGCGACCGTGAGCATCCCGACGACGACCACGCCAGTGCCCCAGCGGGTCTTCTCGGCGACGCCCCAGATCACGGCCGCCGGCGGGATGAGGACACACGTCAGCAGGTATCCGACGAACGTCACGCCCTCGACGTCACGCCCTGTGTTGGCGAGCGCGACGCACCCGGCGACCGTCTGGACGACGACCAGGACCTCGAGGGCAGCGGCGGCGTAGAAGAGCGGGTTGTCCACCGGGCGGTCGCGGACAAGGAGGAACGCTGCGTATCCGGCGACGGCGACGGCTGCGAGCGCGACGAACCAGGCGAACCAGAGAGCCACGGGCGGGTCAGCTCTGGGACGGGCGGAAGGCGGCCTGCCCGGTGAGAGCCTGACCGACGATCAGCGTGTGCATCTCGGAGGTGCCCTCGTAGGTGAGGACCGACTCGAGGTTGTTCATGTGGCGGATGACCGGGTACTCCAGCGAGATGCCGTTGGCGCCCAGGATCGTGCGCGACGTGCGGCAGATCTCGAGTGCCTCGCGGACGTTATTGAGCTTTCCGTAGCTGACCTGCTCCGGCCGCAGACCGACAGTGTCCTTGCGGCGACCGAGGTGCAGGGCGAGAAGGATGCCCTTGTTGAGCTCGAGCGACATGTCGGCGAGCTTGGCCTGCGTGAGCTGGAAGCCGGCGATCGGCGCCCCGAACTGGGTCCTCGTGCCGGCGTAGGAACGCGCGGCCTCGTACGACGAGCGCGCCGCGCCCATCGCGCCCCACACGATCCCGTACCGGGCTTCGCTCAGGCACGACAGCGGGCCGCGCATGCCGGTGACCTCGGGCAGGACCGCGTCGGCGGGGAGCCGGACGTCGTCGAGGACGAGCTCAGCGGTGACCGACGCCCGCAGCGACATCTTGTGCTTGATCGTGGTGCCGGTGAAGCCGGGTGTCTCGGTCGGGACGACGAACCCGCGCACGCCGCGTCCGCTGCCGGCCTCCTCCGTCTGGGCCCAGACGACGGCCACGTCGGCGATCGAGCCGTTCGTGATCCACATCTTGGTGCCGTTGAGGATCCAGTCGCCGCCGGCGTCCTGGCGGGCGACGGTGCGCATGCTCGCAGGGTCGGACCCGGCGTCGGGCTCCGTGAGCCCGAAGCAGCCGACAGCCTCACCCGAAGCCATCCGCGGGAGCCAGGTCTGCTTCTGGTCCTCGCTGCCGAACGCCCAGATCGCGTACATCGCGAGCGACCCCTGGACCGAGACCATCGAGCGGATGCCCGAGTCGGCGGCCTCCAGCTCGAGGCAGGCGATCCCGTACGCCGTCGCACTCGTGCCGGCGCAGCCGTAGCCGTCAAGGTGCATCCCGAGGAGCCCGACCTTGCCGAAAGCGCGCATCAGGTCGCGCGCAGGCAGGTCACCGGTCTCGAACCACTCGGCGACGTACGGGTCGACCTCGCTGGCCAGCATGCTGCGTACTGTGTCGCGGATCGCGATCTCCTCCGGCTGGAGAAGATCGTCGATGCCGAGCGGGTCGTACGGGTCGAGCGTGGGCGGACGACGGTTGCTCATGGCCCCGATGCTAGTCCCGGGACCCACGCAGACGGACATAGGCTGGGGCGCATGACCGCTCCTACCGCACGCCGGCGCGTCGTCGAATGGGTCGACGGAGCCGCGCGCGCTCGCGAGGACCGGCTCATCACCGAGGAGCCGCTCGAGATCCGCGTCGCGACACCGGGTCTCCCCGATCGCCGCCTCGGGGTGACGATGCGGACCCCGGGCCACGACTTCGCGCTCGCCGCGGGTCTGGTCCTGGCCGAGGGCGTCGTCCGTGGGCGCGACGACATCGCCGGCATCGCGTACTGCACCGATGCCCGCCTCACCCAGGAGCAGCGGTTCAACGTGGTGACGGTGGCACTCAGCGGGGCGCCGGCACGTACCTGGCAGGAGCGCTCGCTGCGAGCGACGTCGGCGTGCGGGGTGTGCGGCACCGACTCGCTCGACGAGGTCGCGGACCTCGTCACGCGTCTGCCTGACCACCGCCGACCGCACCGGTGGGAGCCGACCGCGCTCGCGGCGCTCCCCGACCTGCTGCGGACCCACCAGCGCCACTTCGACCGTACGGGCGGGGCTCACGCTGCGGGGCTGTTCCATCCCGACGGCACGGTGGTGGTGGTCCGCGAGGACGTCGGCCGTCACAACGCCGTCGACAAGGCGGTCGGTCACACGCTTCTCGAGGGCAATCTCCTCGACGGCACCTCCGACGGTCTGGCGCTGTGCACGAGCGGCCGGATCGGCTTCGAGATCGTCCAGAAGGCCGCGGTCGCCGGAGTGGCGGCGGTGGTCGGCGTCGGCGCCCCGACCACGCTCGCAGCACGGTTGTGCGACCAGACCGGGATGACGTTGGCCGGATTTGCTCGTGACGGACGTGTCGTCGTCTACGCGCAGGGAGACGAGACACCGGGGCAGGCCTAGACTCCCTCCTCGTGCACACCGATCCCACGAAGCCACACGTCGTCATCGCCGCGGCGATGGGCGTGCACTCCCGCTACTACCGCGAGCTCGCCGACGAGCTCGCGGTCATCGGCTGGAGTTCCTGCATCCTCGCCGCACGCGGCGTCGACCGTGACACCGAACGACCGTCCCGTGAGAACGACTGGGGGTACGCCGACCTCGCCTCGGCACTCGGTGATCACGTCGCCCGCGTCCGCGACCAGCACCCCGGCATCCCCGTCGTCCTTCTCGGACACAGCCTGGGTGGGCAGGTGGCGCTCGGACACCTGCTGTCGGGTGGCGATGCCGACGGACTCGTCCTCGCAGGAGCCTCCGAGCCCTACTTCCGGCGGTACGGAGGCCGGGGCTGGGGCCTCTGGGGCCTCGCCGCCGCCGTACCGTCGGTGACGGCGGCCTACGGCTACTGGCCGGCCTGGGGGTTCGGGGGCCCGCAGCCCAAGACTTTGATGCGGGAGTGGGCGCGGCTGGTGCGTCGCCGCCGGTTCCCCTACCCCGAGGGACCCCTTCCGCACGACGCGCTCGATCTGCCGACCTTCGTCCTCCAGGTCGAGGGCGACGAGCTCTCGGTCCCCCGCGCCGCCCGAGCGCTCGTGCGTGCCGTACGGGAGGAGTCGGTGACGTGGTGGGACTACCGCCGAGCCGACGCTCCCGCCGGGACGGAGATCGACCACCTCGCGTGGGCGAAGGCGCCCGCGCCGGCCGTGGCCGCGCTGCAGGACTGGTGGTCACGGGAGCGCGCCGCCGCCACCTCCCTCTGACCCTGGGGAGCCCGCGCGGGCCGGCGGGCAACTCGCGTCCGTCGGCACCGACCGGCGGACCGAGGTCCAGCCGATCGGCTGATGCGCCGACGTCACGCCAGACGGTGGGATGGACCTATGACGACGACATCAGCGCCCGCCATCGAGGTTCGTGGTCTGCGCAAGACGTACGGCCCGGTGGTGGCCGTCGACCACGTGGACCTCAGCGTGTCCGAGGGGGAGATCTTCGGCGTGCTCGGGCCGAACGGGTCGGGCAAGAGCACGACGGTCGAGTGCATCGCCGGGCTCCGCCGGCCCGACGCGGGCACGATCCGCGTGCTCGGACTGGACCCGGAGAAGGACCGCGACGCGCTGAAGCGCACGGTCGGGGTGCAGCTCCAGAGCGCCGGCCTGCAGCCGAAGCTACGCGTCCGCGAGGCGCTCGACCTGTTCGCCTCCTTCTACGACGACCCCCGTGACCCCGGCGAGCTGGCCGAACGACTCGGCCTCACCGAGCGGATGGACCACCCGTGGCGCAAGCTGTCCGGCGGTCAGCAGCAGCGGCTGGCGATCGCGCTCGCTCTCGTCGGGCGGCCGCGGGTCGCACTCCTCGACGAGCTCAGCACCGGGCTCGACCCGGCCTCGCGCAGGGAGGTCTGGAAGCTGGTGGAGGAGGTGCGCGAGGAGGGCACGACCATCCTCCTCG
This sequence comes from Mumia sp. zg.B17, assembly GCF_019550915.1. Classification (GTDB taxonomy): domain Bacteria; phylum Actinomycetota; class Actinomycetes; order Propionibacteriales; family Nocardioidaceae; genus Mumia. The sequence goes on along the minus strand of NZ_JAHWCI010000002.1, from coordinate 475,253 downwards.
TGACACATCTGATGGAGGAGGCGCAGCACCTGTGCGATCGGATCGCGCTCGTGCAGCAAGGGCGGATCCTCGTCGCCGACACCCCCGACGGGCTGATCAGCCGTACGGCGGCGCCGCTCGTGATGTCCTTCGGGACCGCCGTTCCCCTCGATCCCGCCCTCCTCACCGATGTCGCCGGTGTCGCCGACGTGATGGAGCGCGCCGAGCGGGTCCAGGTCGCCTGCGACGACAGCGCGGTGCTCCTCGTGCTCGACCGGCTCCGCGACGCCGGCGTCCGGCCCGAGCACCTGCGGATCACCGAGTCCTCCCTCGACGAGGCGTACCTCGACCTCATGACAGACGCCGACGAGAAGGAGACCGTCCGATGAGCACCGCCACGACCTCCCCCACCACCGCGATGCTGCGGACCGAGTCCCGGCTCATGCTGCGCGAGCCGGGCGCGATGTTCTGGATCGTGCTCTTCCCGACCATCCTCCTGTCCATCCTCGGTGCGATCCCGTCCTTCCGGGAGCCGGACGAGAGCCTCGGCGGGATCCGCGTCATCGACCTGTACGTGCCGATCGCCATCTTGCTGTCGGCGATCATGGCGTCGCTGATGTCCATGCCCACGATCATCTCGGGGTATCGCGAGAACCAGGTGCTGCGACGGTACGCGACGACTCCGGCCAGGCCGACGCAGATCCTCATGGCCCAGTGGGTGCTGCACGGTGCCGGCATCCTCGCGGGATCGGTGCTGGCGATCGGCGTTGGCCGTCTCGTCTTCGACGTCGCCCTGCCCGGCGCGCCGCTGACGTACCTGGGGATCTTCGTCCTCGTGGTCCTCGCGAACCTGTCGACGGGTGGGCTCATCTCAGGACTGGCACCGTCGACCAAGGCGTCCGCGGCGATCGGGACGGTCGTGTTCTTCCCGTCCATGTTCACCTCGGGCGTCTGGCTGCCGGTCACCGTCCTGCCGGGCCTGCTGGGCGACATCGTCGCGTTGACGCCGAACGGCGCGGCGGCGCTCGCGCTCGACGAGGCGGCGGCGGGTCGGACACCGGAGCTGCTGCACGTCGTGGTGCTGCTCGTCTGGACGGTGGGGCTCGGGTCGTTGGCTGCGCGATACTTCCGTTGGGAGTGAACCGGATGCGACGGGCGACGGAGTGCACATGAACGACCTCTCGGCACGGATCGAGCGCCGGTGGAGCGTCCTCCTCCGGTACGGGGCGTATCCCCTCCTCGTCCTGTCGCTCGCCCTCGCCGTCCCGCTCGCCCAGGCGGTCGGGACGGCGGACCGGCTCCCGCTCCTGGCCGCGCTCACCGTCGTCGCGGGGCTCGCCCACTGGTGGTGCGTCTCCCGGCGGTGGCAGGAGCCGCTCGACGACTGGCTCGGAAAGGCGTACGTCGTGGCCCGTACGGGCCTCGCGTTCGTGCTCTCCTGGCTGAACCCGTTCTTCAGCATCTACGCGTCGATCGGCTACTACGACGCCTCGGTGTTCCTTCGCAAGCGCGCCACGTGGGCGGTCCTGCTCGTCACCGCGGCCACGATGGCGGGGGCGCAGTCGGGCGGTCTCCCGCCCCAGAGCGCGGGCCAGGCGGCCGCGTTCGCCGGGCTGTTCGTGCTCAACGCCGGTCTCGTCCTCCTGTTCACGGCGATCTCGCACAACGAGTCGGACCTTGCTGAGGAGCGCTCGACGACGATCACCGCGCTCGAGGAGGCGCTGCGCGAGAACGCCGCCCTGCAGGAGTCGCTCACAGCGAGGGCGCGCGAGGCCGGCATCCATGAGGAGCGTGAGCGTCTGGCCGCCGAGATCCACGACACCATTGCCCAGGGTCTCGCCGGGATCGTGACGCAGCTCCAGGCCGCCGAGGACAGCCCCGACGACGCCGCGGCCGCCGCACACCGCAAGCGCGCCGCGGAGCTCGCCCGTGCCTCCCTCGAGGAGGCACGGCGCTCGGTCCAGGCCCTCAGCCCTGCCGCGCTCGACCATCTCGACCTCGTGGACGCGGTCCGTCTGCGCACCGGCGAGTGGTCGGCGGAGACCGGGGTCGACACCGAGCTCGTGGTGACGGGTACCCCGACGCGGGTCGACGCCGCCGCCGAGGCCGTCGTGCTCCGCGTCGTCCAGGAGTCGTTGACCAACGTCGGACGGCACGCGCGAGCCTCGCGGGTCGGCGTGACGCTCTCCTACACCGACGACGAGACCATCCTCGACGTGCGCGACGACGGCCGAGGGTTCGACGTCTCCCGGGTGGTCGGCGGTGACGGCAGAGGGTTCGGGATCATCGGCATGCGGCGGCGCGCCGAGCGGGCGGGCGGGGCGCTGGTCGTCGAGTCGGAGCGCGGAGGTGGGACGGCGGTCTCGCTCCGCATCCCGTCGGAGGCACCATGATCGAGTCCGTGCTCCGCCTCGTCCTGGTCGACGACCATCCTGTGGTCCGCGACGGTCTGCGCGGCATGCTCGAGGGGGCGGGCGAATTCGCGGTCGTCGGCGAGGCGTCCGACGGACCGGCAGGTGTGAGACTCGCGATGACGCACCGGCCCGACGTCGTCCTGATGGATCTGCGGATGCCGGGAGGGGGCGGGGTGGACGCGATCTCCGCGCTGCACCAGCGGGGATTCGCAGGGCGCATCCTCGTCCTCACCACGTACGACTCCGACCGAGACATCATGGCGGCCCTCGATGCGGGGGCTACCGGCTATCTCCTCAAGGACGCCCGCCGCGACGATCTCTTCGCGGCGATCCGCGCCGCCGCACGCGGTGAGTCGGTACTCTCCCCCGCGGTGGCGACCCGCGTGGTGTCACGCGTCCGCTCCCGGTCGCAGGAGCTGAGTCCGCGCGAGGCGGAGGTCCTGGCCCTCGTCGCGAAGGGCCGCCCGAACCGCGAGATCGCGAAGACGCTCTTCGTGAGCGAGGCCACCGTCAAGACGCACCTCGGGCACGTCTACGAGAAGCTCGGCGTCAAGGACCGCGCCGCCGCCGTCGCCACCGCGTACGAGCGGGGCCTCCTCGGCGGCTCCTGACGCCGGGCGGCTGCCGTCAGGCGCCCGGGATCGGGACCGACGGGTCGTACGGGACGCGGGTGTAGCAGAACGTGCCGATGTCGAGGTGGCTGATCGTGCGGTCCTCGCGTCGCACGACCTGGAGGGGCTCCCCCAGCGAGTAGCCGCTGAGCCCGATCCAGCGATCGACTCCGTCGGGCGCGAACGTGAACGCCCTGCCCCCGTCGGCGGCCAGCACGAGGACGTTGCCGTCGTAGGCCATCGTGAACGGCTGGTGACCCCAGTGCCAGGTGCCGAGGAGCTCACGGACGCCCTCGGGCAGCTCGCGGGTCGGTGTCCACTCCGGGGCGATGACCGGCTCGTGCGCAAGGACGGTCTCGATCAGCGTGCGCGGCAGCTCGCCCACGTCCAGTCCGTACGCGGTGTTCGCCAGCACGACGGCGCCGACGCCGCTGTCACGGTCCACGTACGCACCGGCGAGGAATCCAGGCATCGATCCGCCGTGACCGACCAGGACGCGCTCCCCCGCAACCGACAGCCGCAGGCCCAGCCCGTACGCGCCCGCGCCCTTCTCGTCCGGGTCGGCAGACTGCGGCGTGGTCATCGCGGTGATCGCGTGATCGCTGAGCAGTGTCGGGCGGGCGAGCTCCCCGAGCCACCGGCACAGGTCGGCCGGTGTGCTCCAGAGCTGGCCTGCCGGGGCCATGGCGCCGGTGTCCTGGAGCGGCTCGGCGACGAGCATGCCCGTGAGGGCCTCGACCGAGTAGCCGTCCGCGTGCGGTGCAGCAGCGGCGTACGTCGTGCGGGACATGCCGAGCGGAGCCAGGATGCGCTCGGTCAGCACGTCCGCCCACGGCGCGCCGCGAAGCGCCTCCACCACGCGGCCGAGGATCGCGTAGGAGAGGTTCGAGTAGTGGTACCGCTCCCCCGGCGCGAGGACGCGCGAGGCGTTGGCGTTCGCGCCCACCAGCGCCTCGTAGGAGCCACCGGGGCTGCGCTCCCACCACGGGCCGGCGGGCTCCGCCGGCAGACCGGCCGCGTGCGAGAGCAGGCCACGGATCGTGGCCTCGGCGAAGGGACCCTCGGGGACGTACATGGCGACGGGGTCTGCCAGGTCGAGCGCGCCTTCGTCAGCCAGCTGCATCACGAGCGCAGCGGTGAGCGTCTTGGTGAGGGACCCGATGCGGTACTGGGTCGCGGGAGCCGGTCGCGCGGTCTCTCCGGCGCGCACCGACGTCCCCCGCGCGCCGTGCCACACGACCGACCCGTCGCGGACGACGGCCGCGCTGAGGGACGGCGCGCGGCTGGTCGCCTGTGCCGACGCCACGGCGGCGTGGAGGTGGAGAGCGGTCGGAGGGAGGACGGGGTCGGTCTGTCCGGTCACTCCGCGAATGCTTCCGGAGGCGGGCATGCGCACGCAAGGTTGCGGTCGCCGTAGGCCTGGTCGATCCGGGCGACCGTCGGCCAGTACTTGTCGACGTGGCTCCCGGTCGGGAAGGCGCCGAGGTCACGGTCGTACGGGCGGTCCCACTCACCTGCCAGCGCCTTGAGCGTGTGCGGAGCGCGACGCAGCGCGCTCTCCCCCAAGGCCACCTCGCCCCGCGCGACGGTCTCGGCCTCGGCTCGGATCGCGATCATCGCCTCGCAGAACCGGTCGATCTCGGCCAGCGACTCCGACTCCGTCGGCTCGACCATCAGCGTGCCGGCGACCGGGAAGCTCATGGTGGGAGCGTGGAATCCGTAGTCGATCAGCCGCTTCGCCACGTCGTCGACACTGACGCCGCTCGCCTTCGTCAGCGGGCGGACGTCGAGGATGCACTCGTGCGCGACCAGCCCGTGGTCGCCGGCGTACAGCACGGGGAAGTGCTCACCGAGGCGGTGCGCCACGTAGTTCGCGTTGAGCACGGCGACCGAGGTGGCCTCGGTGAGTCCCTGAGCGCCCATGAGGGCGACGTAGGCCCAGGAGATCTGCAGGATCCCGGCCGAGCCGTACGGGGCGGAGCTGATCGCCCCGATCCCCTCGCGGTCCTCGGCGAGCGGTGCCATCGGGTGGCTCGGCAGGAACGGCTTGAGGTGCTCGGCCACCGCGACGGGACCCACACCGGGTCCGCCTCCGCCGTGCGGGATGCAGAAGGTCTTGTGGAGGTTGAGGTGGGAGACGTCGCCGCCGAACTCACCCGGTTTGGCATGCCCGAGGAGCGCGTTGAGGTTGGCACCGTCGACGTACACCTGGCCGCCCGCACCGTGCACCACGTCGCACAGCTCGGTGATCCCGTGCTCGTAGACGCCGTGGGTCGACGGATAGGTGACCATGATCGCGGCGAGGTCGTCGGCGTGCTCGGTGCACTTGGCGCGCAGGTCGGCGAGGTCGACCTCGCCGTCGTCGGCAGCCTTGACCACGACGACGCGCATGCCGGCCATCACCGCCGACGCGGCGTTGGTCCCGTGCGCGGAGGATGGGATCAGGCAGACGTCACGGTGCACGTCGCCGCGGCTGCGGTGGTAGCCGCGGATCGCCAGCAGCCCTGCGAGCTCGCCCTGCGACCCGGCGTTGGGCTGCACCGACACCGCGGCGTAGCCCGTCACCTCCGCGAGCCAGGACTCCAGCTGCTTGACCAGCCGCAGCGTGCCCTGGGCGTCCTCGCCGGGAACGAACGGGTGGAGGTCGGCGAACTCCGGCCAGCTCACCGGCTCCATCTCGGTGGTCGCGTTGAGCTTCATCGTGCAGGAGCCGAGCGGGATCATGCCCCGGTCGAGCGCGTAGTCGCGGTCGGCGAGCCGCGTCACGTAGCGCAGCATCTCGGTCTCGGAGTGGTGGGTGTTGAAGACCGGGTGCTCGAGGAAGCCGCCCTCGCGCTCGAGTGCCTGCGGCAGGGAGTCGCGGGCGGCGGCGTCGATCGCGGGCAGGTCGAGTCCGTCGATCCCGAAGGCCTCCCACACCGCCTCGAGGTGCGACGGCGTCGTGACCTCCGAGGTCGAGATCGCCACCTGGTCGGCGTCGACGCGCCGTAGGTGGATACCGCGGGCCCGGGCTGCGCTCACGACGTCGTCGGACCGGCCGGGGACCCTGGTGAGGACGGTGTCGAAGAACGTCTCGTGCACGACCTCGACGTCACCCGCGCGCAGCCCTTCGGCGAGCACGGCCGCGGACCGGTGCACCCGGTAGGCGATCTGCCGCAGGCCCTCGGGCCCGTGGAAGACCGCGTACATCGACGCCACCACGGCGAGGAGCACCTGCGCCGTGCAGATGTTGGACGTCGCGCGGTCGCGGCGGATGTGCTGCTCGCGGGTCTGCAGCGCGAGCCGGTACGCCGGGCGGCCCTCGGCGTCCACGGACACGCCGACCAGGCGGCCGGGCAGATGGCGCTCGAGCCCGTCCTTGACGGCGATGAACCCGGCGTGAGGGCCTCCGTAGAACATCGGCACGCCGAAGCGCTGGCTCGAACCCACCACGACGTCGGCGCCGAGCGACCCGGGCGAGGCGAGGAGCGTCGACGCGAGCGGGTCGACGGTGACGACCGCGAGACCGCCACGCTCGTGCACGGCGGCGATGACGTCGCTGGGATCGACGATCGCGCCGTCGTGGCGAGGGTAGGCGACGAGCGCACCGCAGAGGTCGACGTCGGGAAGTCCCCCGGAGAGGTCGGCCTCGACGAGCGGGATGCCCATCGCCTCGGCACGCGTACGGACGACGGCGAGCGTCTGGGGAAGGCAACCGGTGTCGACCACGAACGGCTTGGTGGCGTTGGCGCGCACGGCCCGGCGCGTCAGCGTCATGGCCTCGGCCGCCGCCGTGCCCTCGTCCAGGAGCGAGGCGTTGGCGGTCGGGAGCCCGGCGAGGTCGGCGACCATCGTCTGGAAGTTGATCAGGGCTTCGAGCCGCCCCTGCGAGATCTCGGGCTGGTACGGCGTGTACGCCGTGTACCAGCGGGGGTCCTCGAGCACGTTGCGACGGATGACCGCCGGTGTGACGGTCGGGTGGTAGCCCAGACCGATCATCGCGACACCGGGGTTGTTCTGGTCGGCGAGCTGGCGAAGCGCGCCGGTCACCTGCGGCTCCGACAGCGCCGGCAGCAACGACAGGGTCTCGCCGAGACGGATCCCCTTGGGTACGGCTGCAGACATCAGGTCGTCGAGGCTGCGATAACCCAGCGCCTCGAGCATCGTCGCCTGCTCGGCGGCGTCAGGGCCGATGTGGCGGGTGGCGAACGGTGCTGCGCCGGCCAGCTCGGACAGCGTGGGCCGTGCTGGCCCGGAAAGGGACATGGACTGGTCGCTCATCGGCGATCTCCCGCAGGCTCGGGTGGGTCGGTCAACCCTCCCCCTCTGTCACGCGTCGTCACGCTTCAGAGTGCCTGGGTCACGCGGTCCTGGTGCCTGAGAGGTTCCGGGGAGGAATTGCCCCTTCGGCGCCGCGACGCTCGCGGGCTCTCCCGCGTGACGTGTTCGGCCGTACCCGGCCAGGCTAGCACCGCCGGGCCGGACAGCGGAGGCCGTGCGTCAGCCGACGCGACGCGCCTTGCGGCGCGCAGCCAGCTCGTCGTCGGGATCGGCCCCGGTGACGATGCGCTCGCTCGGAAGGTCGGAGAGCGTGCCCTCGATCTCGCGCCAGACCCCACCGATCGCGATGCCGAAGACACCCTGGCCGCCCTGGAGCAGATCGATGACCTCGTCGGCCGAGCGGCACTCGTACACCGACACTCCGTCGCTCATCAGGGTCACGCTGGTCAGGTCGTCGGTGCCGCGCTCACGGAGGTGCTGGATCGCCGTGCGGATCTGCTGGAGCGAGATGCCGGCGTCCAGGAGGCGCTTGATGATCTTGAGCAGGAGCACGTCGCGGAACGAGTAGAGCCGCTGGGTGCCCGAGCCGCTGGCATCCCGTATCGACGGCTCCACGAGCTGCGTGCGCGCCCAGTAGTCGAGCTGCCGGTAGGTGATCCCCGCCGCCTTGCACGCGTTCGGCCCACGGAAGCCCGTGTCCTCCGGGACTCTCGCCACGTCGTCGTCGAAGAGGAGGCCCTGATCGCTGGCCGCCTCACGCGCCGCGGCGACACCCTCGTCGTGCTGGGTCGTCGAGTTCTGCTTGCCGCTCACCGGAGCCTCCGTCTCGCACCATCATCTGCCCGTTCAAAGTAGGGCCGCTCCCCCGGGGGGTCAACGACATCGGCCGCGACTCGCCGGGATGACCCTGAACCTCGAGTCCAGGATGACTTTTGGGGTCAGGAACCTCCCTGCTCGAAGTCCTCGGGCGTGATCTCGTCGAGGAACTCTCGGAACTTCTCGACCTCTTCCTCCTCCTCGTCAGGCACACCCACCGAGGACTCGGTCAAGACGTCCTCGTCGCAGTAGATCGGCGTGCCTGTGCGCAGCGCGAGCGCGATGGAGTCGGACGGGCGCGCCTCCACCTCCGCGCCCGAGGCGAAGACCAGGACGGCATAGAAGACGTGGTCCTTGACCTCGGTGATGCGCACCTCGGTGAGCTCGTCCCCGAGCGCCTCGATGACCTCCTTGAGGAGGTCGTGCGTCAACGGCCGGGGCGGCACCACACCCTGCTGGGCGAAGGCGATCGCCGTCGCCTCGACCGCACCGATCCAGATGGGTAGGTAGCGCGGCCCCGAGACCTCACGGAGCAGCACCAGAGGATTGTTGGTGGGCATCTCCACCCGAACGCCGACAACATCGAGCTCCCGCACGAGACTCAGCCTACCCCCGGTGGCGCAGTCCGTTCTTGACGAGCATCGTGTGGAGCAGCACCGAGAGCGACGCGATGTTGCGCGCGGTCTCGTCGGCCCTTGCCGCAGACTCCGGATCGCGCCGCCGTCGCAGGGGCTCGACGATCTGCTCGAGCATGCTCACCTCGCGGTCGGCAGCGGTACGGATCGAGCGCAGGTGCCGCGGCTCCAGCCCGAAGGCCGCGAGCTCGCCGAGCGTCTTGGCGATCACGACGTCGGCCTCGGTGAAGTGTCCGGACGAAGGGGCGACCAGACCGTACTGCTCCGCCTCGTCCAGCAGATCCTCGTCGATCTCGGACGCCTGCAGCAGCTCGGAGCGTCGGAACCGGATGTCCTTCGGGCTGCTCGCGAACGTGTCAGGCCCAGGCAGCCCGTCCGAGGACATGATCACCCGTGGCACCTGAAGGGTCCCCTCGTCGTCGGAAGAGAGGATCCCCCGGTCGAGGTCGTCCAGCTTCTGCCGGATGACCTTCAGCGGCCAGTACGTGTCCCGCTGCACGCGCAGCACGAGGTGCAGGCGCTCGACGTCGGCCCGGGAGAACTTCCGATAGCCCGACGGCGTCCGCTCCGGCTCCACCAGGCCCTCGGTCTCGAGATAACGGATCTTGGAGATCGAGATGTCCGGAAAGTCCGTACGAAGCTCGTCGAGCACCTCCCCGATGCTCAACCGCGCGGCGTTCGGCGCGGCCTGGGTCACGAAGCGGTGCTCCCCGCGGCGCTCGGGTAGTAGACCAGGCGGAACTTCCCGATCTGCACCTCGTCGCGGCTGCTGAGCAGGACGTCGTCGATCCGGTCGCGGTTGACGTAGGTCCCGTTGAGGCTGCCGACGTCGCTCACGGTGAAGCCCTCCTCGGTACGCCGGAACACGGCGTGACGCCGCGACACGGTCACGTCGTCGAGGAAGATGTCACTGTCGGGGTGACGTCCCGCCGACACCTCTTCGGTGTCGAGGAGGAAGCGCGAGCCGGCACTCGGCCCCCGCTGGACGACCAGGAGGGCCGAGCCCGGCGGCAGCGCATCGAGCGCCGCCGCGTCGTCCGCACTCAACCCACCGCCCGACCCGAGGTCGGTGTCCGACGTCGGGGGCAACGAGATGGTCGACGTCGTCTCAGACGGGCTCTCGGGGACGTCCTGGTTCGGCTCGTCCTCGTTCGTGCGCGACATTGGCGGGGATCCCCTTCGCTACTCTCAACCGGTGCTTCAGGTTGACGACTGTTGCATGAAACCTACGTGCCCGCCGTGGGGCGGTCAACCGACACACGGGACCACGGCGGGGCCGATCAGGACTCGGTCGCCGCCCCGTACGCGGCGGCGTCCATCAGACCGTCGAGCGCCGCCGGATCGGCGACCCGGACCGTGATCAGCCAGCCCTGGCCGTAGGGGTCGGCGTTGACCGTCTCCGGGCTCGCCTCGAGCGTATCGTTGACCGACACGATCTCGCCGGTGACCGGCGCAAAGAGGTCGCTCACCGACTTCGTCGACTCGAGCTCTCCGATCACCGCGCCCGCCTCGACCGTGTCGCCGACCGCCGGCAGCTGCAGGTAGACGATGTCTCCCAGCTGGTCCTGCGCGTAGTCGGTGATCCCGATCGTCGCGGTGTCGCCGTCGAGCCGGATCCACTCGTGGTCGGCGCTGTACTGGAGGTCTTCGGGGATCACGGTCACTCCTCGTCGTCAACGTGCGGGCCGAGCGTACTCGGCCTCGCGCTCCTCGGCCAGTGCGGTGATCTCGAGGGACTTCGTCTGCTCGACGGCGACGTCGCCACCGAGTGCCTCCACCTGGTCGACGAGCCCGCCTCGGAACACCACGGCCTGGTCCAGCGTATGGGAGTCGCCGATCGCCTCGATCACGAAGGGTCGCTTCACCTCGCGGCCGTCGATGCGGACCCCGCCCTCGGGCGAGTCGGTGACGTAGGACTGGGCGACGACCCGGACCACGCCGTTGACCTGGATCGACTCTGCCCCGGCGTCGCGAAGCTCCTCGATGGCGTTGAGGAGCGTGCTCGCCCCGACCGTGGAGTCAGGGTCCTCGATCGTGATCACGACGCCTGGTCCGACGGTCGGTACCGTCCCCGCCAGGATGGCCAGCGTGTCGGCCGCCTTGCGGGTCTCCTCGATCGCGGCCTGGTTGCGCTCGGAGCTCTGCTGGAGACGTCGTTGCGTCGCGGACAGGTCGGCGCGCTGCTGCGTCAACCGGTCTTCGGTGCTGTCGAGGGTCTCGAGGAGGTTCACGAGCTCGTCGCGGCGCATGCCGGCGTAGCCGTCGTCGTTGGCCGAGCGGACCTGGGTGACCGCAGCGAATCCCAGCACGAGGAACAGCGCGGCCACGACCCACTGGCCGCGGGTCGGACGCCCGGTGAGGGCGTGCCTGACGCGCGCCCAGGCCTTCGCCGAGTCGGGTGCCTGGCGCTCACTCATGACTCTGCCTAGGCATGGAAGAGGTGCCTCCTGATCGCTGCGGCGTTGGAGAAGATCCTGATCCCGAGCACGACGATGACGCCCGTCGAGAGCTGGGACCCGACTCCGAGCTGGTCGCCGACGAACACGATGAGCGCCGCGATCAGCACGTTGGAGATGAACGAGACCACGAAGACCTTGTCGTCGAAGCGTCCGTCGAGGTACGCCCGGATCGCACCGAACACCGCGTCGAGGGCGGCGACGACCGCGATCGGGAGGTACGGCTGGAGGCCGGCGGGCACGGTCGGCTCGAAGAGGAGCCCCAACGCGGCTCCGACCACGAGGCCGAGGACGGCGATCACTTCTCCTCCACCTCCAGCACCTTTGCGTTGCGGATCGTCGAGGCGCGACGGGGCGCCGCGGGGAGGGTGGCCTCGGTGCGCGCGCTCACGTCGAACCGCATATCGAAATTCTCCTTCAGTCCACTCCAGGCCTGCGCCGCAGGGGTCTCGGCGAAGTTGGCGGGAAGCGTACGCGGGTTTCCGATCGCGGTCACGACGTACGGGCTCGTGAGCGAGCGGTAGTTGACCGTGATGCCTTCTCCGGCAGAACGGATCGGGGACATCGCGGTCAGCCTGTTGCCGTTGATCGCGATCGCCTCCGCACCGGCCTGCCACAGCCCGTTGACCAGGAGCTGGAGGTCTTTGTCGCGAACCCGCTCAGCACTGCCTGCGTCGGCGTCCGGTGCCCCGTCGACGGTGACGCGCAGCGCCGGGCCGGTCACGGCCACCGTGCCGACGACGGCGGCCTGCTCGCGAGCCCTCGCCAGCGCCTCGGCCCCCGACTCCTCACGTCGGAGCCGTGCCACCGACCCGCTCAGCGCGGCGACGTCCTCCTGCAAGGCGGCGATCTCGGTCCTGCGCTGGTCGATCTGGCCGGTCAGCACGGCGCGCTCGGTCTCGACGGCCGGGCGGCTCGCTCGGGTCTGGAGCAGGGCGAGAGTGATGAGCAGGGTGAAGAACGCCACCACCGCGATGGCGGCCAGACGCCCGCGCGACGTGCGAGCGTGCGGCGCGTGGGTGTAGTAGTCGTCGTCGAGCGGGTTGTCGGTGATGGTCTGCAGGAGCGTCATGGAGTTGCCCGTGACGTCCCCCGACGTCGTGCTGCGGTCCGTCACGGCGCTCCTAGCGGGCCTTCACCGGCGGCATGGTCGTCATCAGACGTCTTACCTGCCAGACGTAGAGCAGACCGGCCCAGCAGTAGAGTGCGACGCCCCAGATCGCGAACGCCCAGCCGAAGACGCGGGCCAGGCCGGCGACCGTGCCGGTGTCGTCACCGAGGAGCAGCAGCGGGAACGCGTACAGGAGGCCGGCGGTCGCGGCCTTGCCGAGGAAGTGCACCGGCAGCGAGCTGTAGCCGCGGGTCCGCAGGAACGGCACGAGCGCGAACAGCATGAGGTCGCGCAGCGGCAGGATGAGGGCCAGCCACCACGGGATGATGTCGCGCATCGCGAGACCGAAGACCACGGCCAGGATGTAGAGCCGGTCGGCGATCGGGTCGAGCAGCGCGCCGAGCTTGGAGGTCTGGCCGAGCCGCCTCGCGAGGTAGCCGTCGAGGTAGTCGGTGATGCCCGAGACCACGAGCACGACGAGGGCCAGGACGTCCTCCTCAGGGCCGAGGACCAGCCACAAGAAGACCGGCACGCCGAGGAGGCGGACGACACTGAGCGCGTTGGGGATCGTCAGGACACGCTCGGCACTCGAGGCGTTCGGGGCGGCGGTCACTGGGTTCCTTCACTCGAGAGGCGTCGCTGACGCGGGAGTCACGGCCGACCCCAGACTAACCGCTGCCCGTACACGCTCGGTGGATCACCTGACGAACCCGGCGCTTGCACCGCCGTGAGGGCTGCGAGACTGTGAGCACAACTCAAGAGAATCGATGGAGGACACGTGGCTGAGTACACCTTGCCCGATCTGCCGTACGACTACGGAGCTCTCGAGCCGTACATCTCCGGCAAGATCATGGAGCTGCACCACGACAAGCACCACCAGACGTACGTCAACGGCGCCAACCAGGCGCTGGAGCAGATGGCCGAGGCCCGCGACACCAACGGGCTGTCGACTGTCAACCTCCTGGAGAAGAACCTCGCGTTCAACCTCGCCGGACACGTGAACCATTCGGTGTTCTGGCCCAACATGTCGCCCGACGGCGGCGACAAGCCCGATGGCGAGCTGGGTGCTGCGATCGACAGCTTCTTCGGGTCGTTCGACAAGTTCCGCGCCCACTTCGAGGCGACGGCACTCGGTATCCAGGGCTCCGGCTGGTCCATCCTGGCCTGGGAGACGCTGGGTCAGCGCCCGATCATCTGCCAGCTGTACGACCACCAGGGCAATTTGCCGGTCGGACTGGTCCCGCTCCTCATGCTCGACATGTGGGAGCACGCGTTCTACCTGCAGTACCAGAACGTCAAGGCGGACTACGTCAAGGCATGGTGGAACGTCGTCAACTGGGCGGACGTCCAGGCCCGGTTCGAGGCAGCGCGCACGAACACCACGTCGCTCTACGTGCCGTGACCGCACGCGCAGCGTGCTGAGGCGTTAGCCGCCTCAGCGGTCGGGAGCCCGGTCGGCCTTCGGGTCGGTCCGGGCTCCTGCCGTCTCCTCGGTCCTCTCCCCCGGGCCGCGCCTCGGGCGCTGCTCGGCGAGCTGCGCGAGATAGGCGTTATACGCCGTCAGGTCGGCGTCGTCGTTCTGGTTCGCACTGCGATCGTGACGCACCGCCTCACGCGCGTCCGACCGGAACCACTGGACGAACAGGGCGCCCATCACGAGCACCAGCGGCACCTCGCCCATCGCCCAGGCGATCCCGCCGCCGAGATACTGGTCCTCCAGCAGGTCGGTGGCGTACGGGCGGTCGAGCGAGGTGTAGTAGCCGCCCGCGACGACCGTCGTCATCGCCATCAACGCGATCGAGAAGAACGCGTGGAACGGGATCGTCACCAGGAGGATCACGAACCGCCAGAGGGGGGCGAGCCGCCGCGGAGACGGGTCGACCCCAATGATCACGTAGTAGAACAGCGCGCCTGCGGCGAGGAAGTGCAGCTCCATCAGCCCGTGGCCGATGTGGCTCTCCATCGCGTTCTCGAAGATGGGGGTGAAGTAGAGCCCGTACAGGCTGCCGACGAAGATCGCCGCGGCGAACAGCGGGAACGTCACGACGCTGACGAAGCGTGAGTGCAGCAACGAGACGAGCATCGCGCGCGGGGACACGTCGCCCTTCTGCCTCGGACCAGGGAGCGTCCGAAGCGCCAGCGTCACCGGCGCACCGAGGACGAGCAGGATCGGCGCGACCATGCTCAGCACCATGTGCGACACCATGTGGGCGCTGAACAGGACGTGCGAGTACACGCCCAGGCCGCCGAAGGTCGCCCAGGCGACCATGAGCAGGCCCGACATCCAGGCGATCGTGCGTCCGAGCGGCCACGTGTCGCCGCGACGGCGCATCACCCGCAGGCCCGCGACGTACAGGGCGAGCCCGAGCCCGACGACGGCGAGCCCGACGCCGTTGGCGGTGAACCCCCAGACGAGGTGCCACAGCGTCGGCGCCGGCGGGAGCGCCCCACCGAGGATCGCCTCGGCGGGCGACTGGTAGAGGTCGGCCGGCCGCGGGGTGGGGGTACGGGACAGGGCGACTGCGACCGCGACCGTCATCCCCATCACGAGGAGCTCGACCGCGGCGACGCGGAGGAACAGGTAGCGGGCGCGCCCCTGTGCGGGCCCGTCCTCGACGAGACCGCCGGAGCGCTCGAGCGCGACGACCGTACGGCGACGGTGCAGGAGGCCGATCATCGCGAGGACGACGAACGCAGCGACCTTCGCCCACACCAGCAGCGCGTACTGCGAGTCGAGGTCGCCGAGGTCCTGGAGGCGGGTCGCCGCGTTGACCACTCCGGAGATCCCGATGATGACCACGCACCACAGCGCGAGCGTCGAGAACCGCGACACGCCGGCCGGCAGCCGCCGGCTCCCGCGGAGCGCGATCCACGCCAGCCCGGCGAGGCCGCCGACCCAGAGCGCGGCGCCGGCGAGGTGCAGCAGCATGCTGACCACGGCCAGGTCGTGGGACCCCGATCCGGCGGCATGTCCCGAGAGGGCCTGCGGGACGAACCCTCCGAGAGCGAGCCCGAGCAGGAGCGCCGTGGCCCTGACGCTGAAGGTGCGGCGGGCGAGGACGGCCACCAGCAGTGCGATCACCGCTTGCGCGACCAGCGCCCAGCCCAGCGAGGAACCGTCGAAGAACTGTGTCAGGACGCTCCACGAGAGCTCGTCGACGCCGATGAGGAGGGTCGCGGCGGCGTTCAGCGCGAAGAGGACGAGAGCGGCGGCGGCCCAGACGAGGGCAGCGACAGCCGCCCGGCGTACGGCACGAGCCGAGAGCCCCTGCACCTCGCGGGCGCTCGAGGGCAGCAGGAACGCGGCGGTCGTCAGGAAGCCGACGGTCACGAGGCCGGCGAGGTCGGACACGACCTTCACAGCAGGGATCGCCCATCCCGTGAACGGCCCCGGGTCGGGGATCCCCGGAGGCGGCGGCTCAGGCGCCGCTCCCCCCAGCTGCAGCGCCACGTACAGCGTCACGGACGTCACGAGGAACCCGGCAAGGGTCCAGCGCACGGGCGCGGTCATGACGACTCCTTGTCCTCTCGCCGCCGCGGCCACAGGAGGAGCGCTGCCGCGGCGACCACTCCGGCGGCACCCCACAGAAAGTGTGCACGGTGCGCGTGAAGGAAGCTCTCCTGGTGGGCCTCCTGGTCGTCGGCCCGGGTCTTGTCGACGGTACGCCCCTCGGTCACGGTGAAGAACACCGATCCGCTGATGGGGTGGCCGTCGGCGGAGACGACGCGGTACGAGGCCCGGTACTCCCCCGCGATCTCGGCGTCGTCGAGCCGGGCGCGCACCGCCACCCCGTCAGTCCGTGCCTCGCCGGCCGTGACGTCGGTGCCGTCAGGGGCCTCCACCACGACGAACGCGGGCGTGGTGACCCTCTCGTTGAAGGTCAGCACGATCTCGGCGGGCAGCGTCGCCACCGTGGAGCCGTCCTCGGGCGAGCTGGACACCAGGGCGGCGTGACCGACCGCCGCCGGGCTGCTGAGCAGCAGCAGCCCGACGACGGAGACGCAGACGAGCGCGGCGTCGCGCACGCTGCGAGCGGCCCGGTTCATGAGGACCGTGACCTCCTGCGGACAAGGCTGGCGCCCAGCACGCCGACCGCGAGGGCCAGGACCGCGATCCCGCCGACCAACCAGCCGTCGACGCCCTCGGAGTCGTCGTCGGCGGCGTCCGAGGAGTCGTCGGTGGTCTGGGCGCCGTGCGACCCGTGGCCGCCCTCCCCGGCGTCGGCCAGTGTGACCACCGGCGCGGGGCGCTCGGGCTCCTCGGCTCCCTCCTCGGTTGGCTGGTCCCAGGCCACCGAAGAGCCGTCGGAGTAGGTCTGGGTGGCGGGGAACACGAGAGTGTCGGTGTCGGTGGGCAGCGGTCCGACCCGCAGGTCGAACACGTCGAACTCGCCCGGCGCGATACCGGCGCCGGGCTCGGCGGTCCAGGTCACGGACCGGTCCTCGACCTTGGTGACCTTCCACCCCGGCTTCGTCCGGGTGCTGACGAACTCGAACGTCACGCCCTTGGGGAAGGTGACGGTGAGACCGGTGGTCCTGGCGGTGTCGGACTCGGCCGGGACGCGGAAGGACAGGGTGGACCATCCACCCTTCGCCGCGTCCGGGGCGTCGACGCCGACGTGGGCGGCGGCCGGCGGGACGGTGGCGAGGGCGAGGGCTGCAGATCCGGCGAGCACGCCGGATCGCACGACGAACGTCTTCATGCTGGTGCTTTCTGCTGGTGGGGGTGCGTGACGGAGGGTCAGACCCGCACAGGGGGGCCGCGACGGCTGACCGTCGGGCCGAGCAGAAGGACGGCCGGCGGCGACGAGTCGGTCGCCCACCGCACGTCACGCGACGGACGCGGGAGAACCGGGACGACCAGCGCACCTGCGGCGTACGCGAGGCGGCGCACCGGCCGGGCGACGACCAGCGACAGGACGCTGACGAGGGCGGCGTCGCCGTGGCGGAGCAGGGCGACGGTCGCGACGGTCGCCACGAGGTGGCCGGCGAGCATCGCCGCGTCGGGAACGGCACCCGGCGATGCCGTCGATGGAGCGACGGGCCCGGCCTGGGCTCCCGCGATCGAGCACCAGAGGTGGACGCCGGCCTGGACCGCGAGCACGAACCCGCTCAACGTCCGCACGGTCCACCGGCGCGCGGCGAGGCGGTAGGCCAGCGCGGCCGCGACCGCCACGGTCACCACAACCGTCCGGCCGGACGGGACAGAACCCCCGCCGGACAGGTGCCCGAGCAACGCGACGCAGAGCGCCGTCGCGGCGACCACCGTGGCGCGCGCCGCGCGCCAGAGGGGCGCGCCTGCTGCCTGGTGGACGACCGTGCTCACGCCCGCCAGCCTAGTTGACCGCGTCGTGGGAGATCGAGGTCCCCGGCCTCACCCCTCGCGCGGCTCGCGGTCGGAGACGCTGCCGTCGGCGCTGATCAAGGTCACGGCGTCGTCGGAACCGCGCGCCGAGCCACCGGTGATCTCCGCGCCGGCGTCGGCCACCACGCCGACGAGACGCACCCCTGCCCCGACGCTGACCCCTTCGAGCAGGACGCTGTCGATGACCTCGGCGCCCTCGGCGATCTGGCAGTCCGGTCCGACGACGCTGTGCCGCACCGAGCCGGCGACGCGGCTGCCGGGGGCGAGCAGCGCCTCGTGGACCTCGGCGGACGGCGCGAGCCAGGCCGGCAGGCGGACGGGTGCTGCGGTCCGGATGGGCCACTGCGGGTCGTCGAGCCTGACACCGGTCCGGTCCAGCAGGTCCATGTGCGCCTGCCAGTAGCCGTTGATCGTGCCGAGGTCCCGCCAGTAGGACTCCAGCCTGTGCTCCACCACGCGAGCGTGGTCCACCAGGTGAGGTACGAGCTGGTCGCCGTAGTCGTCGAGCTGGTCGTGCTTCTTCAGGAGCTCGTCGATGGTGTCGAGGAGCGCCGTCGTCCGGTAGACGAAGATCTCGGCGGCGACCAGGTCGGTGGCCGGCTCGTCCGGCTTGTACGCGAAGCCGGTCACACGGCCGTCGTCGTCGGTCTCGAGGACGCCGTGGCGTGAAGCGTCCGGGACGCCTGTGGTGGTCACGACCGTGAGGTCGGCGTCCGCGTTCGTGTGCGTCTCGAGGACGTCGCGCAGGTCGAGGGTGTAGAGGTGGTCGGCGCTCAGGACGAGGACGACGTCGGGCGAGCGGTCCCGCAGTGCCTCCACCTGGCGGGCGATGGCGTCGGCGTTGCCTTGCGCGAACCCGCTCCCCTCCGTCCCCTCGAAGGGCGGCAGCACCTGGAGCCCTCCCCAGGATCGGTCGAGGTCCCACGGGCGGCCGTGCGCGAGGTGCTCGTTGAGGCTGCCCGGCAGGTACTGCTCGATCATCCACACGTCGCTGATCCCGCTGTGCACGAGGTTCGACAGCACGATGTCGACGAGCCGGTAGGTCCCGGCGACCGGAAGAGCGGGCTTGGCGCGTCGGTCGGTGAGCTCGCCGAGGCGGCTTCCCTTGCCCCCGGCGAGCACGATGGCGATGATGTCGAGACGGTCCATCCTGGAACTCTAGGCTCGCCGTGGTCGCCCCGCCGGTCGCGAGCGCAGCGGCCACGTCGTCGTGGCGAGTCCCGATCAGCCGAGGATCCGACCGAGGGCGACGGCGTCGTACGGGGCGCGTCCGTCCGCATCGTTGTCGAAGTACACCCACGTCGGCTGGTCCCAGGATCTGATGCGGTCGGCCCAGGTCCGGAGCCGCTGGACCGAGTAGCCGCCGTGGTAGAGGTCGGTGTGGCCGTGCAGCCGCACATAGGCGAACGAGGCCGTCGGCCTCTCGATGATCGGCCACCGGCCTGCCCCGTCGGAGACGACCAGTGCGACGCGGTGGCGCCGGAGCACCTCGACGACCTCGTCCAGCCCGTCTGTGGTCCGGACCTCCACCGCGTGCTGGATCGGGCGCTGCCCTCCCTCGACGGCGCCCGGCAGCCAGACACGATCGCCACCGACCTGCGGTCCGTGCCGGCGTGCCAGCGTGACGGCCTGACCGTACGTGCGCGGCAGCAGGCTGCAGAACGCGTCGAGCGACTCCGGGGTGGGGGCGCCGCGGGCCGGGAGCTGCCACAGGAGCGGCCCGATCTTCTCGCGCAGCGCGAGCACGCCGGAGGCGAGGAAGGTCGCGAGCGGCTGCTCCGCGTCGCGCAGCCGGAGGAGGTGCGTGAGCAGACGACTGCCCTTCACGGCGAACCGGAAGCCCTTGGGCGTCGCCTCGTACCAGCGCGCGTACGTCGTCGGCCGCTGCAGTCGGTAGAAGCTCGCGTTGACCTCAGCGGTGTCCATGCGCTGCGCGACGTAGGCCAGCTCGTCGGCCTGTCTGAGCCCTCGTGGGTAGAAGTCGCCGCGCCATGATCCGTAGCTCCAGCCCGAGATCCCGACCCGAACGCGTCGCGACCCTGCCATGGCTCCACGCTAACGGCCCGGTATCGGCCATGCCGACGTACGAGCGCTGGTCTCCACCGCCGGGTTCGTCACGCGCAGGTTCGGACGGTGATCATCCCTCCTTGGCGAACCGCAGGAGCTGCGGCAGGTCGAAGCTGCCGTCGTCGCGGGCCATCGGTGCCTGCGGCCTCCAGTTGGGCTCCACGCTGAGGTACGACAGCGGGTCCTCGTTGAGGAGACCGATGAGGACCTCGGCGACGATTCGCCCACCGACCGGTCCGAGCGTCTTGCCGTCCGCGAGCGTCTCGGCCTCCTTGAGGATGTAGAACCACAGAGGCGGATGCATGCGGAGGTCCTCGCTGAGGTCGCCGATCCCGAGCGTGGCCGCGTCGAGCGGGTCGACGCCCATCGCGCGGGCGACCGTGTTGCCGGCCGGAAGCCCGAGCGCGACCCCGCGCTGCAGGTTGCGCTCCGCGAGGGCGTGCGGCGGGTGTGCCGACACCGAGAGCGGAAGGTCCGCCAAGGGCCGCGCGAGCTGCGTATCGATGGGCAGCGACGCCTGCGCAGGAGTATCCGAGCCAGGCATGTCGACCATGAACTTCCACTCGACCGCCCACTGGGGAGGCAGACGACGGAAGCCGTTGAGGTTCGACAGCTCGTCGGGCGGCAGCTCCGTGCCGAAGATCGGGATGGGGCCCTGCGCCCCTCGTGCGTTCCGGACGAAGTCGTTGATGTGGTAGCGGCCGCGGATCATCGAGTGCCCGAACCGGTAGGCCGCCACGGCGAACTCCACCGGGATGTAGGCCTCGTGGGCCGGCTCGTAGAACTGGAACGTTGGCCGTACCAAGGACGTCGTCGCCCCGTCGCGGCCGGAGACGAAGGTCTCCGTGCGCAGGATGTCGTCGACGACCGCCTGACCGACGATCCGCCGGAGGAAGTCGTGCACGACCACCCACTGGTAGTGCCACCTGACCAGGCGCTGGGTCTCCTTGAACGCGTCGTCGCCAGTGAGCGGGGTGGTCGCTCCCACGACGTCGGCGACGCGGTTGTGGAACTGCAGCATCGAGACGTGGAGCTGTGACACGAGCAGGTTCTCGTCGTTGCGGGGATCCCCGATGAGCGCCCGCCCGAAGAAGACCTCCTCACCGCTCGTGCGCTGCCGCGGCTCGTTCCTCGGGAGGTCGGGCCCCGCACCGCTGGTCTCGGTCGGGACGACGCCGACGTCCTCACCGAGCCGCATCTTCGTCACCGGGCCGGAGTCGTCGTACAGGTACGGCTGGTCCGCGGGACCGCGCCCGTACAGCGAGTCCAGGTCGAACCGCGGCGTACGGAAGTTGTGCAGCGCGTCCGGGTCGTTCTGACGACGCAGGCTCGACACCGGGTCGAACGTGATGTCGTGGTCGACGAACTGCCCGAAGTAGGTGTATCCGGACGGGATGTCGGGGTTCTCTGCGGCGGGTGGTCCGGCCGGCTCGACCATGCGCTGTGCCAGAGCGGTCATGTCGTCGGCGGCATGCTCGAACACCGGGAGGTGTCGGAACATCCGTCCGAAGCGGCCGGACTTGAACGACGACGACGGGATCATGTCGATCCCCCGCTGTGACGCCCCGTGGTGGACCGGCCTCGTGGGCGTGGTCGGCTCGGGCGCCGGTGTGGGCGGGCGCTCCTCGGCGGAGGTCGTCTCGTGCCCGGTGGTTGTGGCCATGGTGCTCTCCTCGCAGGTGGATTCCCGAGACACCGGCACGACAGCGCCGGCGTGGTGGCGGTCGAGGGCCCGCCGATCTCGAGCCTGCCCCGCACGAGGGTCACGATCAGGCGTGATTGCAATCGGACAAATCAGCCAGGTCGTGTCAGGCCAGGCGAGCTTCGCCGACGAGATCCTCGGCCAGGGCCGCGGTCAGCTCGTCGTAGGTGAGCCCGCAGCCGAGCAGGTAGTGGAGCTTCGTGTACGCCGCCTCCACGGTCATCGCCCCACAGCTGACCACGCCTCCCTCCACCAGGACCCGACCGGCGGCGTACCGGGTCAGATCGACCACGGCCGCCGGTGTCTGGCTCACCGCCACCACCGGGATCCCCGCGTCGCGCAGGTCCAGCAGTCGTGACTCGGCCACCGGGTCACGCGGGGCGGTCCCGCCCCCGAACACCCGCACCACCACACCGGCCGGCTCCCGTGACCAGGCGAGCTGGTCGTGCCAGTGGTCGAGAGTGACGGTGGCGAGGGCGACGAACCGCTCCGCGGCGTACGCCTGGAAGCGGTCGACCGGCAGGAGTGCCGACCGGCGCCGGCTGGTGCCCGGGTCACCGGCGAAGCCGTCGAGGTCGGTGGTGGAGCGCTTCCATGCCGTCGCGGCGGCGAGAACGCGCCCGGCGAACGCGACCGAGACCCCGGGCCGGTCCTCGATGGCGGCGTCGAGCGCGAGCCTCAGGTTGTCCGCCACGTCGCTCCCCGGCTCGTTCGGGCCACGCTGGGCTCCGGTGAGCACCACCGGACGCGGAGCGTCGGCCAGCGCGTACGCGAGAGCACCGGCGCTGAAGGCCATGCTGTCCGTGCCGTGCACGAGGACGACACCGGCGACCGACGGGAGCGCCGCACGGATCTGCCGCTGCCACCGGTTCCAGTCCTGCGGACCCATCTCCGCGCTGTCTCGCAGCGGGAGGTCGAGGACCAGCTCGGCCGGGACGTGGCGGACCGCCGCCCATCCGTCGACCACCGCCCGCAGCACGTCGACGCCCTCGGCACTGACCTCCAGGCCGCCGCCGGATCCCGGCGACATGGTGGCGGTGCCGCCGGTGACGATGACGAGGACGCCGCGCCGCCCGCCGAGTCCCGGCGACGTCCGGACCTCGGCACGTCCGCGTGTCGTCAGGCCGTCGGTCACGGCGCCGAGGCTACCGGTCCCGTTCGCACGCCACCTGTCCGGACGTCGAGCACAGGACGGTAGCGGTCGTACAGGCTGACGATCAGCGTCAGGAGGAACACGAAGAAGAAGCCAGCCGTGAGGAAGAACTGCTCGTTGTTCGGGAGGACCAGGCTCGCCACCAGCACCAGTCCGATGTTGAGCGCCGACAGCGCGAAGAACGTGGTGACCGCCGACTCGAGTCCACCACCGCGTCGGGCTGTCCACAGTCCGAGGAAGGAGTTCACGACCACCAGCACGGTGCAGCTCACGGCGATGTCGAACGGCGACGTACGGACGCTCGGCACGATGTTGGCGATGATGATGCTCACGAGCGCGACGATCACGGTCTTCTCGCCCAGCTGGGCATCCAGGACCTTGCCGTGCGCGACCCGGAACGCCGCCCGTTCCCGCTCCCTGTCGATCTCGGCGGGGATCGGTGGCGCCACGACCTGCCAGGCGTGGTCGGGTGGGGCGAGCCGCGGTCGTACGACGAACCAGAAGACCGCCGCGAGGACAAGTGCCGCGAAGACCATCGCGGGCAGGAACCAGCCGACGTCACGGATGGTGTCGGTCAGGTCGAGCTTGAAGACGTGGATCCACGCCTCCTGCGGGATCTTGATGACGACCCAGATCACCGCTGCCGCGGCGATCCACCAGCGCATCGAGAAGCGCTTCGGGTCCCATCGCAGACGCACGAGCTCGTAGAAGATGAAGAAGTACTCGAACGTGTTGGGGAAGACCAGCAGCAGCCACCGGTGGGTGCCGCCGGTCAGCTCGAAGATCGTCGTCCCCACCAGGCGGTAGAAGAAGAGGAACCGGGCCACCTCGAACGCCGGGCGGCTCGTCCAGTTGCGCATCGTGGCCACGTAGGCGAGCGAGAGGTAGAAGACGTCGAGCGCCTTGTCATAGCTCTGGTAGTGCGTGAGGTCGAGCGACGTGAAGGTCTGGAAGATCGTCTGGTCGACACCGTCGAGCAGCATGCAGGCGACGATCCCCGGCAGGGGGAACGTGAAGATCAGCAACGGGACCAGCAGGCGCGCGGCGACCACTGCCCAGAACACCGTCATGTCCACCGTCTCGTTCATCCGCGTCCTCCTAGTCGGCGCCCAGCTGCGCGACGAGCGGAGCGTCGAGAGGGCTCACGGCAGGTGCTCCTCGGTGAGCGCGTCCCAGCCGGTCGCGATCGGCACCGTCCGGGCGTCCAGCCAGTGCTCGTGCTGGTCGAGCGAATGAGGGCTGGCAGGATCACCGGCCGCACCGAACGGGACCCCCCACCTGCTCCGGGAGCGGTCGGACAGGTCCCAGATCCACCGAGCGACGGACCCTCGCGAACAGACGTCGCTGACTCCCGGGATCGTCGCGGTCGACCGCACGGTGTCGGTGTCACCCGAGAGACCTGTTCTGGGCAGTCGGGCGAACGCGGCACCGGGCACGCCGGCGAGCACGCGCTGGGGCTCGAGCCGATGACGGTCGCCCCAGGCCTCACCGCCGTCTCGGGCCGCCGCGTCCTCCAAGGCGTCGCGCGCCACGGCAGCACGGTCGATGCCGAGCGGGCCGGCCGGCCCGTCGGCGGCGAGGAGCACGCCCAGGCCGTCGGCGATCCTCGCGCGAACGTCGAACCACGGGTCGAGCACCGGTCCCATCTCGTGGGGGGCGTGCAGCACCGCCAGCGCGGGCAGATCGGCAAGCCGACCCACCAGTGCGCTGCGCCAGGCGGCGAAGGCGGCAGCCTCCACGCTCGCGGCGTCCATCCGCCCGTCCCACCCCCGCAGGCGTGCGGCCAGCTCGTGAGCCCGCGCCGAGACGGCGGTATCCCCGGGCGCTGGGAGGTGATGGAGGAGGCCGCCTGCGCTCGAGGAGAGCGTGTCGCGGTGGATGTCGTGCATGTCCTCGACGTCGAGCGCTCCTCGTCCGTCGAGCAGCTCGTCCAGGAGCGTACGGATCCGCCTCGCCCGGTGCGGCGGAGAGTAGGCGTGCCCGAGCCGCAACGCCGGGTCCTCGGGGCGCTCGTTCGCATCGACGGCGCAGTCGTGGATCGGGCGAGAGGGCGGCAGCCGCCTCCACGCGACCTTCTCGACCCCGGCTTCCCAGCCGTCGCGAGATCGACGTCGGGCCGTGGCACCGGTCTCCGGCACGCGCCCGGCAGTCAGGCTCAGCACCTTCCCGTCCTGGTCGGCGGTCAGCACCCGGTTCACCGGGTCGACCCAGCGACCGAAGGCGGCGGCGACCTCCTCGGCCGACCGCGCCTGCAGGAGCGGCCGCAGCGCGGCGGTCCCCAGGTCAGAGGTGGCGCGTGCGGGGAACCGCGCCGAGTAGGCGAGGACCTCGTACCCCGGCCGCTCGGGACCGAAGCCCGGGCCGAGACCGGGGCCTGCGACGACGAGGCCCCTCGGCGTCTCGATCCAGCCGGCCGCCACCGGATCGTCATCGCGTACAGCGATCACCTCCTCCCCCGACGCCACGGCCTCCCACCCGGCCGGGCCGTACGCCTGGACCTCCCCGCTCTCGGTGCGACGGAGGCGCTCGCGGAAGACGTCGACGTGGTGAGCGGCCGCGTTCGTGATGCCCCACGCGACCTTCTCCGCATGACCGAAGTGCGGGACACCCGGCACTCCCGGGAAGGCGAGGCCGACCACGTCCACACCCGGGCATGCCAGGCGGATCTGCTGGTAGACGGCGGGAATCCCGATGGTGCGGTGCGGGTCTCCGGCGAGCAGCGGGGCGCCGGTGCTCGTCCGTGAGCCGTGCAGCGCCCACGCGTTGCTCCCGGACCCGGTCGCGGTGTCGGCGTGGAAGACGTCGACGAACGCGTCGCCGAGAGCTCGCCGGACGTGCTCTCGCCAGAGCAGCGAGGGCAGGTCGGAGAACAGGAGGTGCGTGACGTGCAGGATCCCCAGCGGCGCCCACTCGGGCCAGCGAGCCTCGGGGAGGACGGCGTTCACCCCGTCGACGTAGGCCGAGACCCACGCCCGGTCGTCGGGGTCGAGGGCCTCTGACGCCCGCCGTGCGGTGTCCGCGATCCGCGCGCTCCGGGCGAAGCGGTCCCACGCGACGCCATCGCGCCCGATGTGCTCGGCGAGGGTGCCCTGCGCTCGCCAGTGCTCGACCTGGATCTGGTCACCGCGGTCGCGAGCCGTCACCCGTCCCTGCGCCTCCGCCAGCTCGAGGAGGGACTCCGCACGCACGTGCGGCACCCCGTACGCGTCGCGGAACAGGCGGGCGTTCATGCCCGAAGTGTGGCATCACCTACCGTGTTCGGGTGAGCTCAGACGAGACAAGGCACGGAGTGCACGCCAACACCCGTACGGTCGAGGACGGTGTCGTCACCGACTTCTCCGACCGCATGAGCTACGGCGGCTACCTCGATCTCGACACCCTGCTGTCGGCGCAGCGGCCGATCAGCAGGCCGGAGCACCACGACGAGCTCCTCTTCATCGTGCAGCACCAGACCACCGAGCTCTGGCTCAAGCTGGTGCTGCACGAGCTGGAGAGTGCGTGCGCCCTCCTCCGCGCCGACGAGCTCGGACCGGCGCTCAAACGCATCGCGCGCGTCAAGCACGTCCAGCGCACGCTGGCGGAGCAGTGGTCGGTCCTCGCGACGCTGACGCCGACCGAGTACGCGGAGTTCCGCGGCGTCCTCGGCAACGCGAGCGGGTTCCAGTCGTACCAGTACCGCGCGGTCGAGTTCGTCCTCGGCAACAAGAACGAGGCGATGCTGGCCGTCTTCGACGCCGACCCGGCCCACCGGGAGATCCTGCGGCACGTCCTCGAGGCACCGAGCCTGTACGACGAGTTCCTCCGTTATCTGGCTCGGGCCGGCTACGCCATCCCCGCCGACGTGCTCGAGCGCGACGTCACCAAGGCGTGGACCTTCCGCCCCGACCTGGTGCCGGTCCTCGCGTCGATCTACTCCGACGCAGACGACCACTGGTCGGCGTACGAGACCTGCGAGGAGCTCGTCGACCTCGAGGACAACTTCCAGCTGTGGCGGTTCCGTCACCTCAGGACGGTCTCGCGCATCATCGGGACCAAGCGCGGCACGGGTGGCTCGAGCGGGGTGCCCTTCCTGCAGCGTGCCCTGGAGCTGACGTTCTTCCCCGAGCTGTTCGCCGTACGGACCGAGATCGGCGGCTGACCCGTGGCGGGTCTCCTTCCGCCGTTCGTGGACCACCACGTCCACCTCCAGCTGATCGACGTGCCGCAGCTCCTCGCGGGCGGACTGGGAGGCGTGGTCGATCTCGGCGGTGCACCGCCGGCCGTGGCCTCCCTCGCCGCCGCTGCCGACGCGGCGGAGCTGCCGTACGTCCGGCACGCCGGTGCGTTCCTCGCTGCGCCCGGCGGCTACCCGAGCGCACGGCCCTGGTGCCCGGACGGCGCCGTGCGTGAGATCCGCTCCCCCGCCGATGCCGCGGAGGCGGTCGCCGAGCAGGTCGCGAGCGGTGCGACGGTCGTCAAGGTGACGTTGAATACCGACGCCGGACCGGTGCCGGACCGATCGACGCTCGCCGGCGTCGTCACTGCGGCGGAGCGGCACGGAGTCCCGGTCGCCGCCCACGTGGAGGGGACGGGGATGACCGAGCTCGCCGTCGAGGTGGGCATCCACGCGCTCGCCCACACCCCGTGGACCGAGCCGCTCGACGCCTCGCTCGTGCAGAGCGCGGTGGACCAAGGACAGCGATGGGTCACGACGCTCGACATCCACCGCGACAGCGGGTCGGGCCAGCAGACCGCCGTCACGAACCTCGGGGTCTTCCACGCCGCGGGCGGTCGCGCGCTGTACGGCACCGACCTCGGCAATGGGGACCTCCCGCTCGGCGTCAATCCGCGCGAGATCGCCGCGATGATCCGCGCCGGTCTCGATCGCGAGACCATCCTCGACGCCCTGACCGACCCGTGGCCCTTGACCCTGCATCCCGATGGCATGGCCACTCGGATCCCCATCGACGAACCCCCGCGCGAGGCCGATGTCCCGATGTGGTTCGCCTCGGCACAAGCGGTCCGTCAGCGCTGACGGCTGCGGCTCTCGACGCGCCTGCCGACGCCTCGGCTCGATCGAGCCGCGCGGGCCGTGGCATAGGCAGGCTCTCGCACACGGCGCACCCAGGCGTACGTCTCCAGGCCGGGCAGGGTGCAGCGCACCGGGTCGAAGTCGACCGAGGCGTCGGCGCCGACACCGGGCGCAGCGGGGAGCTCCAGGACAGCGAAGGCGTGCCACGGCCCCGCGAGACGCGCCCACGACAGCCGGACCCTGCCGTCTCCGTCCATGTGCTCAGCCCCGATCAGCACCGGGCCGCCAGCGGTGCGGTACGGCAGCAAGGTGGTCAGCGGCCGTGCCGTCGGGACGCGGCTCGCCGTCAGGAAGAACCGGCCGACGCTGCCCCACCCGGTCGAGGCGAGCAGCAGGTCCCCGTGCCGACCTGGTCCTGTCGGCACCCGCAGGGCCAACCCATGCACGTCCGGAACCCTGGCTGGTAGCCCCACCGCTCTCGAGGTCCGGGCGAGCACCCGGTCGACACCCGCACCGTCGATCCAGGCGACACCGCTCGCACGGGCGCGGTCCTGCACCCTGCTGCGGGTCAGCGTCGCCTCCACGACCGCACCACGCGGGTGCAGCGGCTTCGCGGTGAACCGTCGGAGCGCAGCGAGGCCGAACGACGCCCCGGCGAGCAGACCGCCACCCACGTGAGCGGGGACAGCGGCTATGGAACGGGGCGACGTCATGTCTGAGCGGGTACCCCGTGGTGGCGTCTGCGACACTCGCCGAGGATCTGCTGCCTGTCTCGAGGAGTGCCGATGAGCCTCACCGTCCCTGCCCTGGTCACCGCGTCCGCCGGAGCTCCCTTCGAACGCGCGACCATCGACCGCCGCGCTCTTGGTCCCGGCGACGTGCTCATCGACATCGCGTACGCCGGGATCTGCCACTCGGACATCCATCAGGCGCGCGAGGAGTGGGGCACCGCGATCTTCCCGATGGTCCCCGGCCACGAGATCGCCGGGGTCGTCGCCGAGGTCGGCGAGGCCGTGACGCGGTACGCCGTCGGCGACCGCGTCGGCGTGGGGTGCTTCGTCGACTCGTGTCGCGAGTGCGAGACCTGTCGTGCCGGTGAGGAGCAGTACTGCCTCAGCGGCAACGTGCCGACGTACAACGGGCGCGATGCGGACGGGACCCCCACCTACGGCGGCTACTCGACGCAGATCGTCGTCGATGAGGCGTACGTCCTCGGGATCCCCGAAGGCATCTCGCTCGATGTCGCTGCGCCGCTGCTGTGCGCGGGCATCACGACGTACTCCCCTCTCAAGCACTGGAAAGCTGGCCCGGGGACGAAGGTCGCCGTGGTCGGCATGGGCGGTCTCGGGCACCTCGCGGTCAAGATCGCGCACGCGCTCGGTGCTGAGGTGACGGTCATCAGCCACACGCTGTCCAAGAAGGACGACGGGATCCGCTTCGGGGCCGACCACTACGAGACCGGGGACCGCGAGACGCTCAAGCGCCTGCGGGGCTCGTTCGACCTGATCATCAACACCGTCTCGGCGGACCTCCCCGTCGACGCCTACCTCCGCGCGCTGAGGCTCGACGGGACGATGGTCTTCGTCGGAGCACCGGAGAACAAGCAGTCGTTCCGCGCGTTCTCGTTGATCGGCGGGCGACGGAGCCTTGCCGGGTCCAACATCGGAGGGATCCGCGAAACTCAGGAGATGCTGGACTTCTGCGCGCAGCACGGCATCGGCGCCGAGATCGAGACCATCGGCGCCGACGACGTCGACAAGGCGTACGACCGGGTCGTCGCCTCGGACGTGCGCTACCGCTTCGTGATCGACACGTCCACCATCCCGGCGCGATGACGCTCGAGTGAACCGCAGGGTGCGGTCACCTGCTGGCGCGATGCAGGCTCGAACGCGCCGTCGCGAGCCACCCCGAGAGCGTGCAGGTAGTCGCGGAACCGACGGCGGTGGATGCGGTCTCGATCCTCGATGGCCCGCCGTGACGGCCCGTGCACTCGCCGGAAGACGAACCCGCCCGCCTCGTCGCGCTCGACTCCGAGTCGGCCGGCATGCACGGCCAGGTGGCAGGCCCGGCAGAGTCCCACCAGATTGACGAGATCGGTCCGGCCGCCGTCCCGTTCCCACCACGAGACGTGATGAAGCTCGAGGTTGGTGTGACTGCACCCGGGTGAGGCGCAGTGCCCGTCCTGCTGCACGCGGACTGCCACCCGTTGGGCGCGGGTCGCGAGTCGTCGTGTGCGTCCAACGTTGAGCACCGCGGCATAGGGTGTCCTCCCGCTCGTCGTCCCGTGCGTGAGGACCGTCGTGTGGTCCCCCTCGCAGGCGAGGTAGCCATAGAGGTCCGGGCCGATCACGCCGTACCCCTGGAGCGTGGGCGGGGCGGACCCGGGCTGGTGCGACAACCACTCGGCCTCCACGGTGACGTGCAACTGCGGTCGCACGCCCTTGTCGCCGGGGATGCCGTCCGCGATCGCGGTGTCCAGCAGCTCGTGGAGAGCGTCGGTCCGACGCTGCGACGCGGGACGCTCGTCGGCGCACGAGGCGCTCCCAGCCGGGCCGTCCGCCTCACCGGGGCCGGTCGATCGCGGCGCCGATGCCGCGACGAGGAACGACGCCAGCTTGGCGCCGAGAACGATGTCGACGAACCCCGCTAGGTGGTAGCCGTCACCTGCGCGGGTGACCTGCACGTCCCGTCTGTCCATCCCCCGCCGCCAGGCCTCGTCGACCTTGGACGGATGGGTCACCTCGTCGAGTCGGTCGATCGCCACGGCGAGGTCGCTTGGAGCCGCCTGCTTGGCCAGCGGCAGCAAGATCTGCTGCGTCGCGTCGGCAAGCACGGCGGTGTCCACGCGCCGAAGGCCGCCGGTGAACTGGGCGACGTGATCGAGTCGTATCTCGCCGGCCAGCATCGCCTCACCGACTCCCGGAAGCACCTGCATCGTGCGCCCGGCGGCTCGCAGCCGCGCCGTGGACGCCGCACTCAGCCGCAGCTCGCGGCGCGCCCACGACAACGTGGACGAGGCGCCGTCATCCGCGTAAGCCCCCGTCTCGTCCATCTGGCGCAGCAGCCTCGCGCGAAGCCCCTCGGCGCGGTCGGACATCGCTTGGAGAGTCCTCAGCGCGGCCCGGGTCTGCATGGTGTCGGCAAACTCGTGAGGCATCTCCACGACCGCATCGAACGCCTCGTTGAGCGCAGCATATCGGCTGGAATCGAACATACGTTCATCGTGGCGCATCGGAACGGCGCGGCGGCCGGTCGTCGAACGACCTGTGGAACAGTCCCGCGGTCGGCGACCTGTGGACCAGTTCCGATCACCCCACGCTCGCTGCCATCCGTTCGACGATCTCGGACAGGATCGGCTTCGACGTCGCGGCGGTGACCCGGACGTGACCCGCTCCCCCGGTCCCGAACGTCGGACCCGAGCCGAGGGCGACCCGTCCGCGCTCGAGGAAGGTCTCGGCCGGATCGTCCCCGAGTCCGAGCGCGCGACAGTCCAACCACGCCAGATAGGTGGCCTCCGGCTCCCGCAGCCGTACGCCGGGGAGCCGTTGCGCGAGCTCGTCGGCCAGGTGGGAGCGGTTCGCGGACAGGGCGGCGAGCACCTCGTCGAGCCACTCCCCTCCGTCGCGCAGCGCAGCGGTGTGCCCGATGACCCCCAGGTGACTGGGGCCGTGGGCCACGACCTCGGGCATCCGTCCCAGGTCGTCCACGGCGGCCGAGCCCGCGAGGACCGCACCGGCCTTCGCGCCGGCGAGGTTCCACGCCTTGGAAGCCGACATCACCGCGAAGGCGTCGTCGGTCCCTTCGAGCGACAGGTACGGGGTGAACCGGACGCCGTCCAGCACGATCGGCGCGTGGATCTCGTCCACGACGACGCGGACCCCGTGCTCGTGCGCGAGCCGCGCGACCGACGCGAGCTCGTCGGGACGGTGAGCGGTCCCTGTCGGGTTCTGCGGGTTGCAGAGGAGGTACGCCACCGGCAGTCCGGTCGTCGCGGCGCGGGCGAACGCCTCACCGAGCGCCTTGAGGTCCAGGCGCCCGTCAGCGCCGAGGGGCGCGTCCACCGGACGCCGGCCGATCTTGGAGACGAAGCCGAAGAACGGCGGATAGACCGGTGGGTTCACGACCACCGGCGAGCCGGGCTCGGTGACCAGCTGGAGCACCTCCGACACGCCGGTCATCACGTCAGCCACCATCGCCGACCGCTCGACGCTGACCCCGTCCCAACCCCACCGTGTCGACGCGAAGGCCGCCAAGGCTTCGACGTACCCGGTACCGCTGGGGTAGCCCGTGTCTCCCCGGCGCAGCGCGTCGCTCAGCGCACGCACCACCGGCTCGGCGAGGACGACGTCCATCTCGGCCACGAAGGCGGGCAGGACGTCAGGCGGGTGGAGACGCCACTTCACACTCGTCCGCGCGTGCAGGTCGTCGAGGCTGAGCATCTCGAGCGGATTCACCCCGCCATCGTGCCGCACCGGGCCGCGCGTCGTCTGTGCGATCCGCTGTGCTCTGTCAGGCTCGATGCCATGACCTCGCACGACCTCACCTCGACCGACACGCGGCTCAACCGGCGGATCACCGGCCCTCTCCTCTTCGCCTTCATCCTCGGCGACGTGCTCGGCGCCGGGATCTACGCGCTCGTCGGCGTCCTCGCAGGAGACGTCGGCGGCGTGATCTGGCTCCCGCTGCTGATCGCGCTGCTCCTCGCCCTGCTGACGGCGGGCTCCTACGCGGAGCTGGTCACCAAGTATCCGCGAGCAGGCGGTGCGGCGGTCTATGCCGAGCGCGCCTTCGGCTCCCCGTTGCTCGCGTTCCTCGTCGGGTTCTCCATGCTGGCCGCCGGGGTGACGAGCGCTGCCGGGCTGTCGCTCGCGTTCTCCGGCGACTACCTCGGCACGTTCGTCGACGTCCCGACGACCCTGGCCGCCGTCCTCTTCCTCGCGGCGGTGGCCGCGCTCAACGCACGAGGTATCCGCGAGTCCATGGGGACCAACCTCGTGATGACCGTCATCGAGGTGAGCGGGCTGGTCCTCGTCGTGGTCGCCGTCGGGATCATGGTCGGCGACGGACGCGGTGACGTTGGGCGGGTGACCGAGTTCCCCGAGGGCGCGGCGCCGCTGACCGCTACGCTGGGAGCGGCGATCATCGCCTACTACTCGTTCGTGGGGTTCGAGACGTCGGCGAACATCGTCGAGGAGGTCCGCGATCCATCGCGGATCTATCCCCGGGCGCTCTTCGGTGCTCTGGTCGTCGCCGGGATGGCCTACGTGGCGGTCGGGATGGCGAGCGCGATCGCCCTTCCGCCCTCAGAGCTGTCGGAGTCCACCGGACCCTTGACCACCGTCGTCGACGCGACCGACCTCGGCATCCCGGACGAGCTGTTCAGCGCCATCGCGCTGGTCGCGGTCGCGAACGGTGCGCTGCTGACGATGATCATGGCGAGCCGCCTGACGTACGGCATGGCGGAGCGCGGGCTGCTGCCACCGGTCCTCGGTGCGGTCCTGCCGCGCCGGCGGACGCCGTGGGTGGCCATCCTCGCCACCACCGCCGTGGCGATGGGGCTGACCCTCGTGGGCGATCTCGCCACCCTCGCGGAGACCGTGGTGCTGCTGCTCCTCTTCGTGTTCATCAGCACCAACGTCGCGGTCCTCGTCCTGCGGCGTGACGTCGTGGACCACGACCACTTCAGGGTCTGGTCGTTCGTCCCGGTGCTCGGCGTGATCTCGTGCGTCGTCCTCCTCACCCAGCAGAGGGGCATGGTGTGGGTCTTCGGAGCGGCGCTGCTCGCCGTGGGGGTCGTCCTGCACCTGCTGGCGCGGCTCGTAGGACCGAGCGGCGGCGACGACCGCGAGGACTCCCAGGACGCCCAGGACTCCGAGAGCCGCTAGCCCGCGCTACCTCACGGCAGTCAGGCCGACGGTCCGCCGCGGGCTCACCGCCGTCCGGTACGACCCGCGCGCCGGCCGGACCTCGAGGTGCAGGTGCGGCCCGTCCGGCGCTCCTCGGGCCCCGCTGCGCCCGATCAGGTCACCTCTGCTCACACGCTCGCCGTGCTTCACCCGGCGTGATCGCAGGTGGCCGAGGAGGACGTCACGCCCGCGCGAACGGATCACGACCGCCCGAGTGCCGTACGCCGATCCGAGACCGCGGGTCACGACGCGCCCGGACACCCCGGCGTAGACCGGCGTGCCGCGGGGCATGTCGATGTCGAGCCCGTGGTGGAACCCCCTGCCGCCGGCGCAGCGCCTCGAAGGCGGGTACCACGGCGCGCGGGTGCAGCCGAACGGGATCATCCGCCGGTGGGCGCCGGCGAACCACCGCGAGGCGTAGCAGCGCGTGTCGCTCGTCCAGAAGCGCTTCACTCCCGAAGGGGTTCGGCCCGGGCCCACCCTGCACGCCGGGGCAACGCGCTGAGCCGGCGCCGACTGCGTGGTCGGCGCTGCCTGCGCGGTCGGCGCCGCCTGCCAGGGCCCGATCCGGACCGTGGTCCCGTTGCCGATGTCGAGGGACTCCGTCGTGCGGACGACGACAGGCGGCTGTCCCTCGGCGAGCTGGAGCGCGAGCACGGTGATCCGCTCCGTCTCGGCCCCGGCGAGGCTGCCCGTCCACTCGACGTTGGCATACGCCTCACCCGCCGGCGGCACGGGCACGACCTCCGTCGGTGTGCGCTCCCCCGTACGCTGCCGGTGCTCGGCCGCCAGCTCGAGCGGGTCGCCGCTCTCCCCCCGTCCGCCGATGCCGGGGAACCCGTCGACGACGCAGGCCGAGCCGGTGTTGTTGCGCAGCACCGCCCTCGCGTAACGGTGTCCCAGTGCCGGCTCCGCGGGGGTGAGGGCCACGCTGACGTCCCGCGGTCCGCACGAGCGGGCAGTCGCTTGCTGCGTCGCCTGGAGCCGGAGGACACCGACGTCCGGCGGGGCCTGCTCGCTCGGGGTCGCCGCGGTGGCGGACACCGTCGCGGGCTCCGTGCGTTCGTCGCTCGACGACCCGCACGCGGAGAGGACCAGCAGCGCGCTCGCGAGGAGCGGGAGGCACGCACGTCGCATCTCTGCAACCTACGCGACGCCCGCTCCACCGGCCGGGGTCGTGACTCAAACCCTCGGCGTACCGAGATGGACCACCTTCGTCGTCGTCATCTCGTCGAGCAGCTCGGGTCCGTACCCGAAGCCCGACCCGCTCGCCCGCCGAGGCTGCGCGGCACCGCCCGGCGCGCCTCCGAACGCGGCGTTGACCTTCACCGTGCCGACCTGCAGCTCCCGCCACGCGCGCTGGGCGTGCTCCATATCGGCGGTGAGCACCACCGCCGCCAGCCCGTACGGCCCCGTCATCGCCGCCGTCAGGGCGGTGTCGAAGTCCGGCACCACCCGCACCGGGGCCACCGGCCCGAAGGTCTCCTCACGCATGACCGTCATCGCATCGGTGCAGTCGGTGAGGACCGTCGCCGGATAGAACGTGCCCGGACCGTCGGGTACCTCACCGCCGGCGAGCAACGTCGCACCGTCGAGGATCGCCTCGGACACCTGGTCGTGGACGCTCCGGCGCATGCGCTCGTCGACCAACGGCCCGAGCTCGGTCGCAGGCTCGACGCCCGAGCCGGTCGCCAGCTCGTTCGCGCGCCGGACCAGCGCGTCGAGGAAGTCGGCGGCGACCGGCTCGGCAACGTAGATCCGCTCGATCGAGGTGCAGATCTGCCCGGCGTTGGCGAACGCGCCGAGCGCCGCCTGCTCGGCGGCCCACACCGGATCGACCCCGGCGTCCACGATCATGGGGTCGTTCCCGCCGTTCTCCAGCACGGCCTTGGCGCCGGTGCGCGCCGCGGCCTGCGCGATCGCCCGCCCGGTCAGGGTCGAACCGACGTGCGCGACGACGTCGACGAGCGGGTCCGCAGCGAGCGCGGCCCCGGTACGGCCGTCGCCGACGAGGACCTGCAGCACTCCGGGCGGCAGCACCTCGGCGAACGCCCGGGCCAGCTCGACGCCCGTGTGCGGGCTGCGCTCGGAGGGCTTGAAGACGACCGTGTTGCCAGTCACCAGCGCAGCGCCGATCAGTCCGCACGGCACCGCGACGGGATCGTTCCACGGCGTGATCGCGGCGACGACGCCCCGTGGTTGCGGCACCATCAGATCGGTCGCGTCCCAGCCTCCCTGCAACGACCGGCCGCGGTGGAGGGGACCGAGCTCGGCGTACTGGCGCAACGTCGCGACACCGGCGTCGACTCCCCCGCGAGCGTCCGCGGGCGGCTTGCCCATCTCGCGGGTAGTGAGGACGGCAAGTGCGTCAGCGGAGGCGGCAAGCCGGGCGGCGGCCTCCGCCACGCACGCGGCACGCTCGGCCGGCGCGGTACGCGCCCAGTCCAGCGCAGCCTTGGCGGCGGCCTCGACCGCCGCCCCGACCTCGGCCGGCGCGGCGCACTCCAGAGTGCCGACGAGCGAGCCGTCCGCGGGATCGAGGACGGTCAGCAGGTCGGAGTCGTACGGTTCAGCGCCAGGCACAGCGGCTCCCTCGGCGTCGGGGTAAGGGTCCTCCGCCCCGTACCCCGACGCCGGCTGGCCAATCAGGCACCTCAGCCGATCCGCACGACCACCTTGCCGCGGGTGTGGCCCTTCTCGACCGTGCGGTGTGCATCGGCGGCGTGCTCGAGATCGAAGACCTCAGCGATCTCGACCTTGACGACACCCTGATCGATCAGCGTCGCCAGCTCGGCGAGGTCGTCGGCGTCGGGGCGGACCCAGACGTAAGCGCCGCCGAGCTCGTCACGGGCACGCGGGTCGGTGATCGAGACGATCCGGCCGCCGTCGGCGAGGAGGTCCGGCGCGGTGTCCACGGCCTCGCCGCCGACGTAGTCGAGGATGACGTCGAACCCGCCGGGTGCCACCGCGCGAGCCCTCTCGACGAGACCGTCGCCGTACGCGACCGGCTCGGCACCGAGCGAGCGCACATAGTCGTGGTTGTGCTCGGACGCCGTACCGACGACCCGGGCACCCGCGTGCACGGCGAGCTGCACCGCGAACGAGCCGACGCCTCCGGCCGCAGCATGGACCAGCACCGTCTGACCCGCGACGAGACCCGACCGCCGGATCGTCTGCAGGGCGGTCAGACCCGCGAGCGGGACGCCTGCGGCCTCCTCGAACCCGATGGTCGACGGCTTCTTGGCCAGGGTGCGGACGGGGACGGCGACGTACTCGGCGAGCGTGCCGCCGGAGACCACGTCCTTGCGGGCGTACGCGAACACCTCGTCGCCGACCTCCAGCTCCGGGGTGTCGAGACCGACCTTGTCGACCACACCCGCGACGTCCCAGCCGGGGACGGCCGGCAGATCGACGTCGATCAGTCCCTGCAGGTGACCCTCTCGAACCTTGTAGTCGACGGGGTTGACGCCTGCGGCGATCACCTTGACCACGACCGTGTCGGGGCCGATGTGCGGCTCCGGCAGGTCGCGGAGGCTCAGGACGTCAACGCTTCCGAACTCCTCGTACGCGATAGCTCTCATGCAGGGACGAACCGTGCCGGGCAGCCGCGCATTCCGAACGTGCCCGACGCCAATGCCCCGGCGAGGTCATCTCTCGCCGTAGCGGGAGAGGAGCTCGGCACCGATCCTGCGGAGCTCCTCCTTCACCGCGTCTCCCTCGACGACCTCGACCCGTGCTCCCCAGCCGGCGAGCTGCTCGGCGACCGACACCGCCGTGTGGGCCGCGACCCTGACACGGGCCCGGCCGTCCGCGGCCGGCGGCTTTGGAGTGCAGTGCTGACCGAAGTGGTCACGCAGGACGGGGACGAATCGCCTGTCGACGAGCACGACGGCGGACACCAGGGATCGTCGGCGCTCCATCGTGGTCACCACGTCCGCCCACGCCTCCTCCAGCGCGAGGTCGTCGGGTCGCTCGGCCGACTCGTCGGTGACCTCCGCCGTACGCACCCGGTCCACGCGGAACGTTCGTCGACCCCGCTCGGTCCCCGCCAGGAGATACCAGCGGTCGTCCTTGTCGACGAGGCCCCAGGGATCCACGAGCCGCTCGGTCTCACCGCCGCGACCCTCGTACACGAGGCGGACGCGTCGACGCCGGACCACGGCGTCCTGGAGGCGCTCGACGAGCGGGGGTCGCGACCGGTCGGCTCCACCCCACGGGGTCGCGTCGACGTGGACCGCCTCGGCCGCCGCCTCGGCGTCCTCGCGGAACGTGCGTGGGAGTGCTCGGACGAGCTTGCGCAGCGCCGCCTTGAGCTCCGGGGATCCGGACGCCGCCGGGCCTGCGAGCAGGAAGAGCGTCCGGGCCTCCGACGCGGTGAGGCCCGTCAGGTCCGTCCGGGCGCCGCCGACGAGCGACCAGCCCCCGTGACGCCCTGGGCGCGCATAGACCGGGACACCGGCGGACGACAGAGCCGTCAGGTCACGCCGCGCGGTCGCCACCGAGACCTCGAGCTCCGACGCCACCTCGGCAGCGGTGACCTGTCCCCGCGACTGCATGAGCAGGAGGGTGGCGACAAGACGGTCCGCGCGCATGTCCCGATCTTGTCAAAGAAAGTGCTCAGAAGGTGATCACTTAACGGGGCAGGCTGGGATCACCACCCCATCAGAGAGGACCACCACCATGCTTCGCGGACTCGCCACCATCAGCTTCTACGCCGACGACCTCGCCGCTGCCCGAGACTGGTACGCCGAGGTGCTCGGCGCCGACCCGTACTACGCGTTCCCTTCCGAGGGGGCGCCCGGCTACATCGAGTTCCGGGTCGGCGACTACGAGCACGAGCTCGGCATCATCGACGCGCGGTATGCGCCCGCGGACCGTCCGTCCGGGCCGGCCGGAGCCGTCACCTACTGGCATGTCGACGACCTGCAGGCAGCACACGACCGTCTCCTCGCCCTCGGCGCGACCCCGCACCTGCCGATCACCGAGCAGGGTGGCGGCACGGGATTCGTGACGGCGTCGGTCGTCGACCCCTTCGGCAACCTCCTGGGCATCATGAACAATCCGCACTACCTGGAGGTGGTGAGGGCAACCGGTACCTTCGCGGCGCCTGCTGCCCCGTAGATTTCACGTATGTCCTTCGATGTGGCCGCCGAGTCCTACCAGCGGTTCATGGGGCGATTCTCCGAGCCCCTCGCGGCCGCGTTGGTCCTGGCAACGGACCCTCAGCGCGGCTGGAAGGTGCTCGACGTCGGCTGTGGGCCGGGCGCGCTCACCGGCGATCTCGCGGCCTGGATCGGTGACGAGGCGGTGAGCGCTGTCGATCCGTCGCCGGCCTTCGTCGGGGCCGTGCATCGACGTCTCCCCCACGTCGACGCACGCCTCGGCCGCGCCGAGGACCTCCCGTTCGCCGATGCCACGTTCGACGCGTCGTACGCCCAGCTCGTGGTGCACTTCATGCACGATCCCGTCGCCGGCCTGCGCGAGATGCGGCGGGTCACGGCGCCTGGTGGTCCGGTCACCGCGTGCGTCTGGGACCACGAGGGCGGGACCGGACCCCTTGCCGCCTTCTGGGACGCTGTACTCGACGTCGATCCGGACGCCCCGGACGAGTCCGGCCTCGCAGGGACCCGGGAGGGCCACCTGGAGGAGCTCTTCGCCGAGGCAGGACTCCACGACCTCGAGGCGTCGGCGCTCACCGTGACGGTGCGCTTCGAGTCGTTCGAGCAGTGGTGGGAGCCGTTCCTGCTCGGGGTGGGTCCGGCCGGAGCCTACGTCGCCGGACTCGACGAGGACGCGCTCGCGGCGGTCCGCAAGTCTTGCCGCGCTCGCGTGCCGGCGCGGCCGTTCTTCGTCGACGCGACCGCCTGGTGCGTCACGGGAAGGGTGTGATTGCCCGGCCGGTCAGCGGGTACCCCCACATCATGACCAACGCATCGAACGAGCCCGCCGACGTCGGCGACGACGAGGCCATCAACGACGACGCCGCGGAGGCCGACGAGATCCGCTCGTCGCCGTCCGCCGACTCCGTGCGCGAGGACAGCACACGATCGACCGACGACGACCAGGACGCGGAGCCGCCCGGCAACGCCCCACCGGGCGTTGCACCTAACGATCCTTCGGGATCCTGAGTCCTCTCAGGGGACGGAAGAACTCCCGTACGTCAGAGACCCACAGGTCGGGCACCTCCATCGCGGGAAAGTGACCCCCGCGGTCGAAGTTCGACCAGTGCGCCAGGCTTCCC
Organism: Mumia sp. zg.B17; assembly: GCF_019550915.1. Taxonomy (GTDB): domain Bacteria; phylum Actinomycetota; class Actinomycetes; order Propionibacteriales; family Nocardioidaceae; genus Mumia. Next base: position 435,526 of record NZ_JAHWCI010000002.1, on the reverse strand, counting down.
TCCGGGTCGGCCAACGACCGCACCGTGGTGTCGGCCGCGAACACGGCGTACCCGGTCGGTGGGCCTTCGGGCAGCTCCGATCCCTCCGAACCGTGGCCCGCACCGTTGGTCTGCGCTGCCGCCATCTGCTTCCACGCCTGGATGCCCTCGTAGGTGGCGTGGGCGGAGGTGGCCCCAGCCTGGCGGAACCAGTTCAACGAGACGTTGGTCAGGAGCTGGTCGCGGTCGACAGCCTCGTCGGGCAGCTCCGCAGCGGGATCGGTCCACTCGTGGAACTTCTCGACGATCCAGGCCAGCTGACCGACGGGCGAGTCGGTCAGCGCGTACGCGATCGTCTGCGGCCGGGTCGCCTGAAGGTGGAAGTAGCCGAAACCTTCGTCGCGGTCCTTGTTGAACCGCACGATGCGGTCGCGGTCCGCGCCATCGAAGTCGTCGGGGTCGAGGGCCGGCCCGAACGGCGTGCCTGCGGAGGTCCCGGTCAGGTGCATGCCGACGACCTGCCCGGGCGCGATCATCGCAAGCATGCCGGCGACGCCGGCTCCGGCGTCTGTCGCCTGGAGGCCGTACCTCTCGTAGCCGAGGCGACGCGCGAGCTCCGCCCACGCCTGCGCGACCTGGAAGAGGTTGCCCCATCCCGCGTGGAAGGGCGTGGACAGGCCGTACCCGGGCAGCGTCGGCACCACCACGTCGAACGCGTCGGTGGACTGCCCACCCGACCGTTGCGGGTCCGCGAGAGGCTCGAGGACCCGGAGGAACTCGACCGACGAGCTCGGCCAACCGTGCGTCAGCATCAGCGGCATCGCGTCGGACTCCGATGACCGGACGTGGAAGAAGTGGATGTCCTGTCCGTCCACCGTGGTCACGAACTGGGGGATCGCGTTCAGACGGGCCTCCTGGGCCCGCCAGTCGAAGTCGTTCAACCAGTAGTCGGTCAGCGTCGCCAGGTAGCCGGGCGGCACTCCCCTGGCCCAGTCGGAACCCGCCGAGAAGTCGGGCCATCGCGTACGGCGAAGCCTCTCGTGCAGGTCGTCGACGCTGCTCTGAGGAATGTCGATCTGGTACGGCCGGATTGCTGCGCTCTCGTCCATCTCGTGACGGTAGAACGACATGCGGAAGATCTCCTTCCGCGTTTTCAGGGCAGGATAAAGGAGTGCTCTCGACCTCAGCACGCCTGCTGCAGCTCCTGTCTCTCCTGCATTCGCAACGTGACTGGACGGGGTCGGCGCTGGCAGCGCGCCTCGAGGTGAGCACGCGGACCCTGAGGACCGACGTCGGCCGGCTTCGCAGCCTCGGCTATCCGGTGGAGGGCGTCCCGGGTGTGGCCGGCGGATACCGCCTCGGTGGAGGCGCCGCGCTTCCGCCGCTGCTCCTCGACGACGACGAGGCGTTGGCGGTCGCGATCGGTCTCCGCACCGCGGTCGGGGGTTTCGCCGGGTTCGAGGGCACGGCCATGAGCGCGCTGGTCAAGGTCGAGCAGACGCTCCCCTCTCGGCTTCGTCACCGGCTCGAGGACCTCGTGGCGGCCACGGTCGCGCTGCGGACGGAGTCGTCGGCCGTACCGGTCGAGCGGCTCACCGCCATCGCCGACGCCGTGCGCTGCCGCGAGAGCGTGCGCTTCGGCTACGAAGACAGCGACGGAGTCTCGACACTCCGTACGGCTGAGCCCCACCGGCTCGTCCACACCCGTGGCCGCTGGTACCTCGCGGCGTGGGACGTCGCGCGTACGGCGTGGCGGACGTTCCGCGTGGACCGCATGCGCCTGCGGACACCGAACGGGCCACGCTTCCTCCCGCGAGACGAGCCCGACGGTGACCTCATCGGATTCGTCGAGCGCACGCTCGGGACAGTGACCTGGCAGGTCAGGGCACGCGCGCGCGTCCAGGCGCCTGCGGCGCGGATCATTGCACGGGTGCCAGCCGCTGTGGTCGTGGAGGAAGTCGACGTATCGACCTGCATCGCTCACGTGGGCTCCGACTCGTGCGACCAGCTGGCCCTGTGGCTCGGGCTCCTCGACGCCGACTTCACCGTCGACGGACCGGCTGAGCTCGCACCCGCCCTTCGTCGCGTCGCCGCGCGCTACGGCCGTGCGGCCGACGCCGCCGAGGACGATCGGTCTGGCTCCGCCTGAGCCGGGTGAGATTAGATCAGATATCCCCGCGCTCGTGGCGAGGACCCTCAGCGAGAAGGTGTGGGACGCGCACACGACGACGGCGGCTTCTCGGCGGCGATCTCGTTCGGCCCCTCCGAGGTCAGCCTGATCTCCGCCTCGCCGACGCACAGTCCCGTGCTGGCGTCCGTCCGAACCTGCGGCGCCGACGACCTCGCTGACGGTCAACACGTACGGGGGCATCGGCGTGTCGGTGGCCACGGGCGGTCGTTGGTCAGTCATGGGACTCCCCTCGGGCCGGACCAGGAGGGCCGACGGAAACGAAGGTGTGCCTTCCACCGCCCACGTGCGTCCGTCATGCACCGGACAGATCAGATGCAGCGTGGCCTCGAGTCACGGTGGAACCGGTCAGATGATCGTCTATCCTATATTTTCCGATTGAGCGGTGGCAGGAGAAGACATGAGGGTAGGCGTGGTGCTCGGCACCGGACACGGCGAGAAGGGCACGACCGGCATGGTGGTCGACGCCCTGATCGTGCGGATGCGCGAGCGCGTCGAGATCGAGGTCGACGTCATCTGCACCGACGATCTCGTACTCGGACCGAGCTGTCCCGCGTGCCTCGCCTGCATGACCGCGGGCGAACAGGCGTGCCCGAACGCCGACAACGCCTCGCCGGCCCGGGAGCTGATGGATGCTGCGGACCTCGTCATCTTCGCGACCGCGGTCCACAGCTTCACGCTCTCCGCGACCATGAAACGGTTCGTCGACCACTTCGCCTACCTGATCCACCGCCCACGCTACTTCGGGACCCCGGCCATCCTCGTCTCGACCGCCGCGGGCGCCGGTCACGATGCCGCTCTCGGCTACCTGACGACCGCCATCCGCCGGTGGGGGTTCCACACGGCGGGCCAGCTCGGCGTGAACGGTCCGGGCCTCGCCAAGGCGCCGTACCGCGCAAAGGTGGACCGCGCGCTCGATGAGCTCGCGGCGACCGCCGTACGGGCCGTGCACGACGGCGGGGAGCCCGCACCGACGACCTCCGACCTGATCGGCTTCCGCGTCGCCCGCCTGCTGGTCGAGTCCGGCCGCAGCGACGGTCCGGTCGACGCGGCGTACTGGGACGAGCGCGGCTGGTTCGAGGCGGACTGGTTCACGGGCGCCAAGGTCGGGCGAGTCCGCAACGCCGTCGCGGCGCTCGTCGAGCGACGCATCCGCACCGGCATCGAGAACGGCTCTGCCAAGCCGTACACGGGTTGACAGAGCGGCCCGCGACGCCGTGACGGCTGACCGCCTGCCGCGTAACGTGACGGGAGACGTCCGCCGCCCGCGAAGGAGATCGTCCGTGTCGAAGCCACCGCTGCCCGATGAGGCCATCGCGCTCCTGCGCCGTCCGAACCCCTGCGTGATCGCCACCGTCCGCCAGGACGGGTCCCCGGTCACGACGGCCACCTGGTACCTCTGGGACGACGGCCGCATCCTCGTCAACATGGACGAGGGCCGAGTCCGGTTGAAGCATCTGCGCCGCGAGCCGCGAGTCAGCCTCACGATGCTCGCCGAGGACGGGTGGGCCACCCACGTCACGGTGATGGGCCGGGTCGTCGAGATGCACGACGACGAAGGGCTCGTCGACATCGACCGCCTGTCGACGCACTACACGGGTCGCGCGTACCCCACCAGAGACCGCCGGCGGGTCAGCGCCTGGATCGAGATCGAGCGCTGGCACGGCTGGGGCGCGCTCAAGGACAACGACCAGGCGAGCGGTTGAACAAACCCCTCGTCGTCGTCGCGACGCGGCTCCGCTAGCGTAAGCGCATGAGTGACGTCGCCGCGATCCGGCACCCCGTTCCGGCGCTGGTCCGCCTCCTCGACGTCGCAGCCAAGGGCCTGCTGGTGCTCATGCTGGCGCTGGCCCTCGCCTTCCCGCAGTTCGGCAACCTCGAGGACAAGGGTGCGGGGCTCCGGGCGATCGCCTACCCGATGCTGGCGTTCACCATCCCGGTGATCTGGCACCTCTACTGGCGTGAGCGGGCGTCCTTCCCGTGGCTCGCCGACCTCCTCGTCACCATCACGTGCTTCACCGACATCCTCGGCAACCGGATGGACCTCTACGACACGATCGTGTGGTTCGACGACTGGATGCACTTCATGAACACCGGTCTGCTGGCAGGGGCCGTGATCCTGCTGACTCTCCCTCGTACGGCGACCCTGGGCATGACACTCGAACGCGCGCTCGCCTTCGGGGTGACTGCCGCGGTGGTCTGGGAGCTGGCGGAGTACTTCGCGTTCATCAGCAAGTCTGCGGAGCGCCACAGCGCCTACTCGGACACGCTCGGTGACCTCACCCTCGGCACGCTGGGCGCGCTCGTCGCCGCGGCCGCCATCCACGCCGCGTGGCGCAGGGGCAGGCTGCACAAGGCGGCGCCGCAGCTCGAGGGCAAGATCGTCACTCCTGAGGTGGGCGCTCCGTCTGCTCCAGGACCCCGCCAGTCGTCGCTCTGACGACGCGTCACGCCGAAGTCTTGTGGGTACGATCCCAGTCAGGGGCCCACGATGACACACCACCACACCGATCTCGCTGACCTCGACCCGTCGACGACCACAGTCACCGTTCTGGGTACGGGCATCATGGGGACGGCGATCGCCCGTCGGCTGCGGCACGCTGGGTTCCAGGTGACTGTCTGGAACCGGACGATCGAGCACGCCCGTCCACTCGCGGACGACGGGATCGGTGTAGAGCCGGCCCTCGACCGCGCCGTGGAGCGCGCCGCCGTCGTCCTCACCATGCTCGTCGACGCGGCTGCCGTCCTGGATGTCGCCGACGGCTGGTTGCCGTACGCGCCTGAGGACGCTGTCTGGATCCAGAGCGGAACCATCGGCATCGAGGGCACCGAACGCGCGCACGCGCTAGCCGAGGACCACGGCCTGCGCTTCGTCGACGCACCCGTCCTCGGCACCAAAGGCCCGGCTGAGGACGGGCGGCTCACCATCCTCGCGTCTGGTCCGGACGAGCTCGTATCCGCTCTCTCCCCCGTGTTCCAGGCGTACGGCGCCAAGACCGTCCGAGCCGGCACCCGCGCCGGTGCCGGAACGGGACTGAAGCTGGCGTGCAACACCTGGCTCGCGTGCCTCACCGCGGGGACGGCGCAGGCGATGAAGGTCGCCGACGTGCTCGGCCTGCACCCGCGTCTGTTCCTCGAGGCGATCGGCGGCTCGACCTCGGACAGTCCGTACGCCCAGTCGAAGGGTAGGGAGATCCTCGCCGGCGACTATGATCCCCAGTTCGCCACGAACGGCCTCCTCAAAGACCTACGACTCGCACAATCGGCCGTCGCCGGACAGCTCAACGAAACTCTCCTCACGACACTGACCGCGCTGTTCGACGAGACGGTGGAGCTCGGTCGAGGTGACGAGGACGTGGCGTCGGTGGCGTACGCGTTCGCTCCGGCGCTCTACCACTAGTGCGCCTCGGCGGTCTGGCGAGGCGCCGAGCAGCCGCTCCGCGGGGTCGCCATGTCTGTACCATCCGGTTCATGGCCAGTCCACGTCCGCGCGAGGAGCTCCTCGAGAAGGCGATCGCCGTCTTCGTGGCCCGCGGGGTCGGTGGCACCAGCCTGCGCACCCTCGCCGCAGAGATGGGCACCAGCCATCGAATGCTGATCTACCACTTCGGGTCCCGCGAGGATCTGCTCGCTGCGGTCGTCTCGCACCTCTGGCACAGCCAGCAGGCCGTGCTCGACGCGCTCACTGGCGCGGACCCCGCCGACCCACGTGGCAACGCCTGGCGGATGTGGGAGGTGATGGCCGCGGGCAGCGCCATCACGCCCCTCGTGTTCGAGCTGTCCGCACCCGCGATGAAGGACGCGGCGTGGACACAGTCCTTCCGTGAGGGCACGGCCGCCTGGGTGCGCCAGATCAGCGCTCACCTGGTCGCCTACGGCGAGTCCCCTGAGCGGGCAGAGGAGCTGGCGCGGGCCGGCATCGCGGTGGTGCGTGGAGCCCTCTGGGAGCTGGCGATCACCGGGGACCGGGCCGCCGCAGACCTCGCCGTGCGCACCGTGTTGGACGAGACGTGGCCAGGGCGGTGACTGCGCGCGACGATCGACACTCAGCGACCGACGGTCACCTCGGCGGTGACGAAGCGACCAAGCTCGGCGGCCAGCGCATCGGGCTGGTCGACGGGCACCAGCGTGTAGGAGTCGTCGACCTCCACCAAGCGCCCGTGATCGAACAACGCGGCCAAGCGGTGGCCGTGCTCCCGAGGCATCAGCTTGTCCTCCACGGCCCAGACCACCAGCACTGGCCCGTCGAAGGACCGAAGCCGTTGCGTCAGTCCGACGAGCTCGGCGCTCGACGGTGTGGACAGCGCGAACGCCCGCAGATCGCGACGCACGCCAGCGTCGAGCCGTGCGGGCGCGAACCAGCGGTCCATCACCGCATCCGGCACCGGCTGCTTGCTCATCCACCCCCAAGCGCCCGGAGCCCGGCGGAACCAACCGGTGCGGTGGAGCTGCATCGAGAGCCAGAGCAGACCGGGCACGCGGGCAGCGGTGGTGACCGCCTTGCCCGGTCGACCCGGCGGGAAGTTGTCGAACGCCTCGCAGGCGACGAGCGCGGCTCCGGCGATCCGCTCGTTCGGGCCATCGGCCAGGAGGAACTGGGCACCCCCCCAGTCGTTGAGCACCAGCGTCACCTGGTGCAGGTCCAGAGCCTCGAGCAGCTCCCCCACCATCGCCGCCACGCCCCGGTGAGTGACCAGATCTGTCCTCTCCATCGGACGCCGATGGCTCCCCAACGGGAGCGTCGGAGCGATACAGCGGAAGCCAGGTCCCAACGCCGCGACGACGTCGTCCCAGATGCCGCCGTCCATGGTGACCCCGTGCAGGAGCACGAGGACCGGCCCGTCACCGCCGGAGTCGGAGTAGTCGATCTCACCGGCCGAGAGTCGAAGGGTAGGCATGAAGTGCTCCTCACTAGATGTACCACCTGGTACATCGCAGTACAGCACCGGGACTGCTCCACGTCCAGGGATTTAGCAGCCGGGGCCGGCGGTCTCCGCAACCGCCGGCCCCGTCGTCGTTCGTTCTAGCGAGTCACGGCGGCCCTCTCGATGAGGTGGGCGACCTTGTGGGGCACCTCGAGCATGGAGAGGTGGTCGGCCTTGGCCTTCACCACGACACCTCCAGCCCGGTCGGCCATGGCCAGCTGTTGAGCGGGAGGGATCACCTTGTCGGTCGTGCCGACGAAGAAGTAGCTCGTGATCGTCTTCCACGCCGGCGCCCCCGAGCGCGCCTTCAGGGCACTCTCGGTCGTGATCGGCCGCTGACCGGCGGCGAGAACGGCTGCCCGGTCGCGCGACAGGCCGGCAGCGAAGATCTCGCGGAAGCGGGCCGGCTTGACGTACGCGTCGTAGTCGTCGACTCCGGCGCCGGGGAACTGGACGAAGTCGAACACGGTGCCGAGGTCCGCCGGAGGCACGTTCAGGAGAGATCCGGGCTTGGCACCCGTCAGCTCGTAGGCGCTCTCTCCCTCGTCCGGGGCGAACGCGTTCACGTACACCAGCGCCTTGACCCGCGGCGTCTCTGTCGCAGCGTTCGTGATGACGCTGCCCCCGTACGAGTGACCCACCAGGACGACTGGTCCGGTGGTGTTCTGGTTGACGAACGCGGCCACGTACGCCGCGTCGGTGGCGAGGGAGCGCAGCGGGTTCGGAGCGCTCACGACCTTGTAGCCGTCTTCTTGAAGGGCAGCCGTGACGGGAGCGAAGCTCGAGGCATCCGCCCATGCGCCGTGGACGAGGACGACGGTCGGTTTGACCGGCTTCGGATGGGTCGAGGGTGCGGCGGCGGAGGTTGCAGCGGGGAGGGCGAGCCCCACCACTGCGGCCGCCGCAGCGAGGAGACCGACGACTCTGAACTTTCTGGGCGTGGCGATGGACATGATGGATTCCTTTCTTGGCGCGTCGCGCCGATGGGTGCTGACCTCGCGGACCTCAGCGTGCGAGGAACGTCAAGAGGGCGGCGTTGAACTGCTCGGAGTGGGACACGTTGATGCCGTGCGGACCGCCGTCGATGACGACGAGCTCGCTGCCGCGTACCGCCTCCGCGGATCGGCGTCCACTGATCGAGAAGGGGACGACCTGGTCGGCATCTCCATGGACGATCAGCGTCGGGACGGCAAGCTTCTCCAGATCGGCCCGGAAATCCGTCCGCCCGAACGCGGAGACTCCGGCCAGGGTGGCGCGGGGCGAAGCCTCGTTCGCCAGGTCGCGCCCGTACGCGCGCTGCGCCTCGCTGACGGTCAGGCCGTCGGCGTTGGAGTAGAACATCGTCAGGAAGTGGTCGACGAAGTCAGCACGGTCGGCGGCGATGCCAGCCTCGAAGTGTCCGATCGTCGCGTCGTCGAGTCCGCCGCCAGGGTTGCCTTCGGTGGCGTACAAGTACGGCGTGACAGCGCTCGCCAGGACCGCCTTGGCGACGCGGTCGGTGCCGTAGGTCCCGAGGTAGCGGGCCGCCACACCTCCACCGGCCGAGAATCCGACCAGCGTCACGTCGCTCAGGTCGAGCTGCGCCATGAGTGAGTCGAGGTCCGCTGCGGCAGTGTCGAAATCGTGCCCCTCCCAGGCCGGCGTTGACAGGCCGAAGCCACGGCGGTCGTACGTGATCGCCTGGTGCCCCGCGGCGACGAGCGGGGCGATCTGCATCTCCCAGGAGCGCCCGTTCAGGGGCCACCCATGGATGAGGACGACTGGAGCCCCCTGCCCGTGCATCTCGTAGTGGAGCTCTACGGGGGCGCCGTTCTCGTGACCCACGGTGATTCTTGCCATGTCGTCGCCTCCGACGGTGGGCGAAGAACGCGGTGCGCTCCTCACAGTGAGTAGTTCATCGCAACTTAGTTGCGATTCACTACTCGTGCAAGTGGAAATGGACTCAGTTGCTAGAATTGACTGATGAAGCGTGAGTTCTCGACGTGGCCGTGCTCGATCGCTCGCTCGGCGGAGCTGTTCGGCGATGCGTGGACGTTGCTGATTGCGCGAGATGCGATGCAGGGCCTCACGAAGTTCGACCAGTTCCAACGGTCGCTCGGCATCGCCCGAAACACGCTGTCGGACCGCTTGGGCAAGCTCGTCGACGCGGGCGTCCTGAAGAAGGAGTTCTACCAGGACAATCCGCCGCGCTACGAGTACGTGCTGACGGAGATGGGACGTGACTTCTTCCCCGTGCTGGTGGCGATGCTGGCCTGGGGCGACCGATGGCTGGACGGCGGCGACGGCGCGCCGGTGACCCTCCACCATCATGAGCCCGACCATGCGATTGTCGGCCGGCTGGTGTGCGAGGTGTGCGGGGAGACAGTCGGACCGGATGATGTGCAGTTCTGCGTCGGTCCCGGCTATCCGGACGACTACGACGGGCCGAGGGACACCCGCGACCGACTCGCCCGTACCCCGGGTGGCAGCGGCGGACGTCCGTGGCTGCGGCAGACCGGCACCGACGGCGCCTAGCGAGCGAGAGCAACGTCACGCGCGTGGTGGGCTCTCAGGGTCAGCGGTCGCCCGCCGGACGATCTCCCCGGCATGAAAGGATCAGGCTCCCCCGAGGAGGTTGCGTGTACTGGCTCATCAAGTACGTCCTGCTGGGTCCTCTCGTGCACTGGGTCACGCGCCCGAGGCTGATCGGAAAGCTGCCCGCGGGGCCCGTCGTCTTCGCGCCGAACCATCTGAGCGAGATCGACTCACTCGTCGTGTGTGCCGCCCTCTCCCGTCGGGTGACCTTCGTCGCCAAGAGTGACTACTTTGCGCGTGGCAGTCTGCGCGGACGGCTGTACGGCACGCTGTGCCGCGTCACCGGCCAGATCCCGATCGAACGCTCGGGCGCGGGCAGCGCGGATGCTGCTCTCGAGGGGGCGCGCGGGACCTTGTGCGAGGGCGGCGTGTGGGTCATCTATCCCGAAGGCACCCGCTCGCCCGACGGTCGCCTCTACCGCGGGCGTACGGGGGCCATGCGGGTGGCGCTGTCCGTGCCCGACGCAGCCGTCGTGCCGGTCGGGCTCCGCGGCACCAGGGAGATCGACCCGCCGGGACACCGCGGCTGGCGCCGGGGCCGCACCGAGGTGCACCTCGGTGATCCGATCGACCTGAGTCCGTGGCGTCACCGAGCCGACGACCCGGAGGCGTGGCGCGAGGCCACCGATGCGTTGATGGCCGCCATCCAGAAGCTGAGCGGGCAGGAGTACGTCGACCGTCACCCGACCGCTGACGAGCTTCAGCGCCGCGACGAGACGCCTGACAGCCCGACGCCCTGACGCCCTGACGCCCTGACCCACCGACGCCTGCCTGAGACACTCTCACGACACCCTGGGAGACGGGACAAGGGATGCCAGGCACGCGGCGAGTGCGACGGCTGCGGCGAACCAGTAGCCCGAGGCGAAGGCGGCGAAGCCCGGAGTCAGGAGCGCCGCAGCCGCGACGCTCGAGATCGCGGAGACACCGGCCGCGGCTCCGAACTCGTGGAAGGTGCTGAGTGCACCGGAGGCCACTCCCGCCTCCTCCGGTCGGACGGCGGAGAACATGCTGCCCGCCGCGGCCACGAAGGTCGCACCGATACCCAGCGCGGCCACACTGGTGGCGACGATCAGGACGGTCATCGAGAAGACCGCCGCGGCTGTGGCCAGTCCTGCGGCTGCGACGAGCAGACCCACGATCGAGACCGCGCGCACGCCCCGGCGCGGAATGATCTGCCCGGCAAGGGTCGAGCCGAGAATGGTGCCGAGAGCGACCGGCAGGAACGACAGCCCGGTCTCCAGCGCACTGAACCCATGCAGGTGCTGCAGGGCGAACGAGCCCAGGAAGAACACCGAGATCATCAGCGCCGTCGCCAGGAAGATCAACGCGAGGCCGCGCACCACCGAACCACGGCGCAGCATGGCCGGATCGATGAGCGGCGCTGCGGCGCTGCGGATCCGCCACCCGAAGAGCGCGTATCCAGCAACGCCGGCCGCGACGGCGATCAGGGTATGAAGACTGAGCCAGCCCTGGTCCCCGGCGGCCACCAACCCGTACACCACGGCCCCGGTCGCGGCGGTGACCAGCGCGGCGCCCACGACGTCGACGCTGCCACCCGAGCCCGGCAACGGCCGCACCGATCTCACCAGGCCGACCAGCAGCACGACGCCGACAGGGATGTTGATGAGGAACACCCACGGCCAACCAGGACCAGCGGTCAGCACACCGCCGAGGAGCACCCCGATCGCCGCACCCGCTCCTCCCAGCGCTGACCACACCCCGATCGCGCGAGTCAGCTCGGCGCCGGTGAACGTTCGTACGATCACCGAGAGTGCCGCCGGAGACATCGCCGCTGCACCCAGACCCTGCAGCACCCGCGCGACCAACAGCATCTCGCCGTTGCCGGACAGCCCCGCCAGCAGAGACGCCGCCACGAAGACGCCGAGCCCGCTGAGCACCACCCGACGGGGACCGAGGACGTCCGCGGCCTTGCCACCGAGCAGCATCAACCCGCCGAACACCAACGCATAGCTGCTCGCCACCCAGGCGACGCCCGTACGGTCGAGTGCGAGATCGGCCTGCATGTCCGGCAGGGCGATCGCGACCACCGTGACATCGACGATCAGCATCAGCTGCGCCACACCCAGCAGACCCAACGTGCGCCAACGTCGCGGATCGGAAACAGCAGCGCCCTCTGTCGCCACAGCATCGGATGCATCCATCGCACAGCCCCCTCACCCATAACTCAAACAGTCGCGTTCGAGTACAGTAACTCGAACACGACTGTTCGACAAGAGGGTGGATGCTCCTGAGTGCTAAGGCCCCTCGATGAGCCGCTCGCGGACGACCCGCCGCATCACCTTGCCGATCTGGGACCGCGGGAGCTCGTCGACGACGTACACCGCGCGCGGGAGGGCGTAGCGGGCGACGTACTGCTCGGCGTGGGCCTGGACCTCCTCCACCGTCGGCTCCACGGCGTCGAGCTCAAGGACGAGCACCGCGACGACCAGGTCGTCGCCACCCGAAGCTGGGAGGCCCACGATGGCGACGTCGACCACCCCGGCGAGCGTACGGAGGTGGTCCTCCACCGGCGACGGATAGACCTTGAACCCGCCGACGATGATCATCTCCTTGACCCGGTCCACGAGGCGGACCCAGCCGGTCGCGTCCACCTCGACGACATCACCCGTACGCAGCCATCCGCCGGGCAGCAGCTGATGGGCCGTCTCCTCCGGTCGGTTCCAGTAGCCGAGGAACACCTGCGGACCGCGCACCAGCAGCTCACCGCGGCGTGCGCCGTCACTGTCGGCTTCGACGACGACCGACGGGTCGTCGATGTCGACGATGCGGATGTCGGTGTTCGGGAACGGCACGCCCAGGGTGCCCGGACGCCGCGTCGGGGCGCAGGGGTTGCCGAGCGCGACCGGCGCGCACTCGGTCATCCCGTAGCCCTCGATCAGCAGCCCGCCGGTCAGCGCCTCCCACCGCTCGACGGTCTCCGCGGGGATCGGCATCGCGCCGGCGAAGGCGAGACGGATCTGCCGCAATCCTTCGGACGGCGGGTGGGGCATCGACTGCGCGGCCGTGGCGATCCGGTCGAACATCGGCGCCACACCCGCGATAAAGGTCGCGGGGCGTCGGCCCGCCGCCTTCAGTACCTCCGCCGGGTCGAAGTTCGGGAACATGACCAGCGTCGCCCCGATCTGTCCCGGGAGGTTGAGGCAGAAGGTGAGGCCGAAGGAATGGAAGAACGGCAGCACGCCGTACACCGTCTCCTCCCCCGGTCGGAACCCCACCCAGGTCTCGCCGTGCACGAGATTCGCGACCAGGTTGCGGTGCGAGAGCATGGCGGCCTTCGGGGTGCCGGTCGTTCCGCCGGTGTACTGCAGCAGCGCCAGGTCGTCACCACCGACGGATTCTGACGAAACCGCCTCAGGTTCGTCCCCAGCACCCGCCTGCCGGAGCAGGTCGTGCCAGTCCGCGACGTCAGGGGGTACGACGCCGCGCAGCGCTGCCCGCTTCTCCCGCGCTGCCGCCACGGGCAGGCGGAGCAAGAGCCGCGATCGGAGGGGCAGGTCCCGAACCATGTCCACGCTGACCACCTGGGTCAGTGGAGTCCCAGGGCGCGCCGACAGCACCGGCTCGACCGCCTTGTGCCAGACGATCGCGAACCGCGCGCCAGAGTCGATGAGCAGGTGGTGCAGCTCGTCGGCGGTGTACGTCGGGTTCAGCTCGACCGCCACAGCCCCGAGTCGCAGCACCGCGTGGTACGCGATGACGTGGGAGCTGCAGTTGGGGAGGACCAGCGCGACCCGCTCCCCTCGATCGACCCCGAGGCGGCGCAGGGCCACCATTGCCCGCCGGATCTGCTCGTCGGCCTGCGCATAGGTCAGGGACGCACCGAGGAAGTCCAGCGCGACCCGGTCAGGCCAGCGCTGGACAGCGCGCTCGAACGGGGCCGTGACCGGCTCGTCGGGGATCTCGATGCGGTCAGGCACCCCGGGCGGGTAGTGGCTGGCCCACGGCCGTTCGCTGTCTTCGTCGGTCGTACCCACGAACTCTTCCACGTCTCCATCTTCTCACCCGGACAAGGTGGAGGAGGCTCGTGGCAGGCTCAGGACAGCGCCGCAAGCGTGGTGTCACGCACCAGTACGGGGGCGTCCTCAGGGCTGATCTCGCCGCGGTGAACCGCAGCCGAGGCGCCGTGCAGGATCGCCTGGATCACGCTGATCTGCCACTCGATCGGCACGTCGTCGCGGAACTGGCCGGCCTCCCGTCCGCGCTCGAGCAGGCCGCGGACACGGGCAGCAGGCTCGTCGTGGGCGCGGCGGATCTGCTCAGGCGACAGCACCTGGGACGCGGCGACCACGACGGCGCCGAATCTGTGGGTGAGGTGCCAGGTCTCTTCCAGCAGCCTGCCGAGCGCCTCGCGGGGATCGCCGTCGAGGTCCACTCCTGCCAGTGCCTTGTCAGTGTGGACGATAGCCCGGTCGACGACCTCGCCGATCAAGGCCGCGCGGGAGTCGAAGTGACCGTAGAGCGTCACCCGCCCCACCCCGGCGGCCTTGGCGATCTCGTTGACGCTCACGTCCGGATTGACCGCCAGCAGCCGCGTGGCCGCGGCCACGATCGCTTCGATGTTGCGCACGGCGTCGGCGCGCTTGCCGCGATCGGGGGCTTCGTCCTCGACAGACGCGCTGGTCTTGGCCTGAGTCACGCCATCCACCCTTCCCCGCTGGTGCAGACACCAGTGTTCATGTTAACGGACGGGTCCCCTACGGGAGAGGCTGCACGTCCGGAGGGACGAATCCCGCTCTGGCCTCAGGTGAGAAGAGACGTGCACGCGAGTAGTAGTCCTCGAGCAGGTCGGTGCGCAGGAACTGAGGGTTCCTCCGGATGAAGTCCTCAAAGTCTTCTCCCGGGTCGGACGCAGTCTTGTCCCCCACCAGGAGTGCCCAGGCCGTGGTGATCGTCTCGTGGTACTTGCCAGGGTGGCCCGTCGCTTCAGCCATGGCCTTCAACCCGGCCCTGGCAAAGCGAATCGCATCCTCCTTTCCCGCTCGTCGCGTCTGCAGGTAGACCATTCGTACGTGGTCGACGTGCGGGAAGTCGTCCAGGTCGCCCGCAGTGAATCTGTCGAGAAACTCGAGGTCGTTCATTCCATCCCCATTCCGTCCCTGCTCGACCGCCATTACTACGAGTTCGTAGTATATGACTGCCCAGGGTCACGGGACAGCGGATTAAGCGGACGTGGGTGACTTCGGATCACTCCGCCTCTGCCAGAGCTTCAAGCACCGTCGTGCAGCCGGCAACCGCGTTCGCACCAGCACGCGCGGCCAACATCGAGTCGACCGCCCGAAAGGCCGGCCCGATGGCCTCCAGCTGACGCCGACCGGAGGAGGTGAGATGGACGAGCCGTGATCGTCGGTCCTCCGGATTGGACGATCGATAGACGTAGGCGGCCTTTTCGAGCCGGCTGACCAGGCTGGTGGCCGTGGATGCATGGATGTGCAGCGTCGACATGACGTCCGACATCGTCAAGGGACCGTCGCCCAAAGAGGCCACCAGGACCGCCTCACCCGCACTCAGATCGGTGGCAGAAAGATGAGCCTCCAAGAGGCGAGCCGCCTGGTGCCCCGCCACCAGAAGGCTGGCGGTGAGCCCGTTCGAGTTCTCCACACCGAGCCTTTCCACACAGGTGACGTCATCCTAGCGACGACCCGTCGTACGCCTTCTCAGCCGCGCTGCACGACTCCCGGCTCAGCGAGCCGGTCCGACACTACGGTGGTGCCGTGAACGGCGCGACAGCATCTGCGATACCTCTGCCCGTCATCGAGAGAGCGGGGAGAGATCGTGGTGCCGTCGCTTTTGCGTGGCTGTGGATCGCGGGGGCGCTCCTCGCGAGCGTGGCGCTGGCTCTTCTGGCGACCGTGCCAGCGTTGCCGACGACCGCCGACGCGGTCGCCCTGTGGGTCGACGACGCCAGCTTCCAGCTCACGTGGGCGGGAGAACTCCTGTTCTTCGCGACCATCGCGTGGGGAACCGGTGCCGCAGGTGCGTTCGGCGCGCACGGTCGTGGCTCGCCGCTGCGCCGCACGACCGCGCTCGTCGCACTGGGCGTGGCACTCATCGCGTTCGTGGTCGTTCTGCTTGCGCTGGGCCGTCTGGTCTATCCGGTCGCCGACATCGAGCTCGCGGTGGAGACGATCGTCCTTCTCGAAAGTGTGGTCATCGGCGCCGTACATCTGGCACTGCTTGGCCTCGGGGTTGTTGCGTTCACTCTGCCGGTGCCGGCGAGGTCGACCGGGGCACGTCGAGCCACCGTGGCCGCGGGCGTCGCGCTTGGCGTGCTGTTCCTCGTCGGCTCCTACCCGTGGCTGCTGCCGATGTGGCTGAATCTCGTGGTCGCCGGCGCGGTCGGCTGCTGGGGTGCGCTCGTCGGGATCGCCGTGTTGGTGCGAGACCGCGATGCCGCCCGATCGTAGGCGGACACCGCCGCCCATCGCGACCTCGTGCCTCTCCGGCCAAGGAGACAGGGACTGCTCCCCGGCTCGGAGAGGTGGCAGTCTCGCGCCATGGCAACCAAACACCATCGCCCACACCTTGCTCGTCGTCTCGCGCACGTCCGATGGATCGCAGGCGGTACCGGGTCGGGCAAGAGCACCCTTGCTCGAGCGCTGGCCGAGCGGTACGACGTGCTGGTCTACGACGGGGACCGCGCGGAACGGGACTACGTCGCCCGCTGCACCCCGGAGGCGACACCGAGCTTCTGGGCGTTGCTGCAGGCTCCGCCGTCCCGGACGTGGAACGGGAAGAGTGCGCGAGAGGTGTTCGCGTCGATGCCGAGCCTGCACGGTGAAACCTTCGGTTTCGTCGTCGACGACTTGTTGGCGCTGCCTGTCGGACGTCCCGTCCTCGTCGACGACTTCCGGACCCTGCCCCGCGACGTCGCTCCGCTGCTCACCTGGCCCGAGCAGGCGGCGTTCCTCCTGCCCGCCCCGAAGTTCCGAGAGCAGGCGTTGCGGGATCGCTTCGCCGACGCCAGGGCGCCGAGCTCGACCTCTCGGTCCTCACTGTCGACGGCTCGCGGGACGTCGAGGACCTTGTCGACGACCTCGCGACCCGCTTCCACCTGCGCTAGGGAGGATCCGTGCACTGACTCGTGAAGGCGAGGTCGAGGCCGTCCTCGCCCTGGCAGTCCATCGACCCGTCGCGTTGCAGTCCGACCTTCAGCGCCACGCTCTGGCTGGACTGGTTGTCGGGTCGCACCCGTGCCACGATCCTCTCCCCCGGCATCTCGTCCAGGCACCTCGACACGACGGCCGCGGCGGCCTCCGTGGCGAAGCCCTGTCCCCACACCTCCGGCTCGAAGCGATAGATCAGGTTCAACACCGGACGTCCGTGGATCAGCATCCGCTTGACGCCGGCGTAGCCGATGATGTGGTCCGAACCGGACGTACGGACGCACCAGTAGCCGAAGCCGTGCTCGTCCCAGTGGTGGACCCACCGGGCCACCAGCTCAGTCGCCTCGTCGAGGTCCTCCAGCTGGTCGGACGGGTTGTGCTCAACGGTGCGTGGGTCTCCGAGGATCGCGAACACCCCCGCCGAGTCCCTCGCCACAGGTCGGGTCAACCGCAGCCGGTTGGTCCTCATCTCCTGGACACCACCCACCGCTCGATGATCCCACGCCGCACCCTGTGTGGGAGTGGCGAATCGTCGGCTCATGGGCTCGCGCCGAGTCCTGGAAACGCGTGAGGCCCGAGGATCCGTAGATCCCCGGGCCTGTCTCCGCAGTTCACAAGCCATCTCTGGCCTGAGCGGTTCGGTCGGGCTGACAGGATTTGAACCTGCGACCCCTTGGAGCCGTCAGCCACCTCGGCGACGACTCCGATCAAGTCGGAAAACCTGCGATCCCCTCGACCAGAGCCAAGGAAGCGAAGGATGCGCCGTGCAGGAGGAATGCTCTCAACGAAACCGCACCTCCGTAGTCATGCGCGACGACGTGGGGGGATTCCACGTCCCAGTGCCGGAGTAGCTCACGGAACAGCGTGCTTTGCGTCCCAAGATCGACACGGCGAGCGGGGTTCATGGACGATTGGCCGTAGCCGGGCATGTCCCATAGGTAGACGGCGAACTCGCGGCTGAGAGCTTCAGCAAAGGGTTGCCACAAAGCCGAAGACCACGGGGTGCCATGACACATAACCACGGCCGGCCCGGATCCGAGACGGTCCCAGGCGACCGAGCGGCCCTGCCATTCGTATGTCCGCGTGAGCTGCATGCGGGAAATCTGTCACGCTTGTCAACGGCCGGGTAGGTCAGCAGCCGACCCGCACACTCGGATCGCGGCATATCAGGACGGGTCTGGCGCCGCTACCCTCGCCACGTGGATCTCGCAAAGCGAATCGAGGCCGGCAAGGGCGACTTCGTCCTCTTTGCCATCACGCCCCCGCGGCAGTCGACGCCCGCCGATCGGTTCCCGGAGATCGCCCGCGCCACCGTCGAGCGATTGGACCACCTCAATCTCGACGGATTGGTCCTGTACGACATCGACGACGAGAGCTCCCGCAACCCGTCGGAGCGCCCGTTCCCCTTCAGCCCGACGGTTGACCCCTCCGAGTACCGGTCCGACCACTTCCAGTCGTGGCGGACGCCGGTCATCGTCTACCGGGCGATTGGCAAGTATCAGCGCGAGGGTCTGCGCATCTGGCTCTCTGAGCAGGATCCCAGCCGCACGTTGACGGTGATGGTCGGCGCCGCCTCCAGCAGCGCCTCCGGGCCGGTGTCCCTTGCCGAGGCGCAGGCGCTGCGCGCCGAGCTCAACCCGGGGTTGCTTCTCGGGGGAGTTGCGATCCCTGAGCGGCACAGTCGCCGCGAGAACGAGCACCTGCGGCTGATCTCGAAGCAAGAGGCGGGCTGTCGCTTCTTCGTCACCCAGGTCGTCTACGACGTCAACGCCGCCAAGAACCTGGTCTCTGACTACCGCTATGCGTGCCAGTCGCGAGAGATGCCTCCAGCGCCGATCGTGTTCACCTTCTCGGTCTGCGGCTCGATAAAGACCCTCGAGTTCCTTCGATGGCTCGGGGTCGACGTCCCGCGTTGGATCGAGAACGACCTGCGGCACTCGACGAACCCGCTGAGCGCTTCGTTGGAGCAAGCAGCAGCGACAGCCGCTGAACTCGCCGACTTCTGCCGCCGACTCGAGGTTCCGTTCGGCCTCAACGTGGAAAGCGTCTCGATCCGGCGCGAAGAGATCGAGGCTTCAGTGGAACTCGCGGCGCGGCTGACCGCCCAGGTTCGTTCTGGCTGAGGGCCGACGCGTCCGCACATCGCAGGACCGCGCGAACTCATGGCTAGATGAGAGATCAGAGTTCGAGGTCGTCGTGCTCGCCTCGCTCGGCAGTAGCCATGCGGTCCTCGCCCTCCACCATGTCTTTACCTTGTTCGGGATCGAGATCCTCGAGATACCCGAGGCAAGTACGGCCAAATGGCGACAAGGCATAACCGTTCTCGGGGAGGCTTCCCGGCTTTTGATCCGCTTGGGCTTGTCTGAGTTGGAGATCCGCTTGGCTGGGTTCTCGACTATCTTCTGAAGCTTATTCACCTCTCCTTGGAGCTCCATGATGAGTTTGTCGTGCCTGGTGTCAGAGGCATAGGCGTCAGCAGACGCCATACCCGTGCGGACGAGTTCGGCAATACATGCTCAGTTGAATGCCTGGTTAGTTGAGCCCGCTCCGCGATGGACGCGAGGGACATTCCGCGGCGAGAGGGCGTTCGTGTGCGGAGGCCGGTTGAAGAGACTGTGGGTTTGAACGGCGGCCAGGCAACGCAGTATGAGCCGCATGCCCATCCGCTACGTCAGCCAGAATGAACTCATCGCGCTGCTACGAGACAGCCCCGACTTGCTGGCGGAGCGAGCACGTGCCTCGCTGGACCCTACGGACATGGAACTGGTGCCGGTTTCCTCCGGCACCTTAGATCTCAGGACGTACGCACGCTCATCGGCATGTCAGGACGTTGAGCACCCCCGCCAACAACGGTCACAACGCCGCCTTTGGGACGCGACCATCCGCGTCTGGATCTCCGCGATCCGCGCGATCCCGCCGATGACTGGACGCTTGTACGGGGGTCAGCGCCGATCGAGGCGGCTCAGAGTTCCGAGGTCGCGGCTGGTGCTGGTCGCGAGCGCTTCGCGGGGCGGATGTAGTGGTTGAGCAGCGTGCTGAGGTCGCGGTGGCGGGTCTGGGCGGCGATCCGTTCGATCGGGGCGCCGTTGAGCGACGCCGTGGTGGCGTGCCCGGCGCGAAGGGAGTGCCCGGTGACGGGGAGGCCCTCGAAGCCCGCCGCGTTGGCGCGGTCCTGGACGAGTCTGCTGACCGCTCGGGGGGCGATGCGTTCGGTGGTGGCGGTTCCGGATGCGTAGACCCGGGTGAAGAGCGCCGTGGCCTGCGGGGGGCGGACCTTGAGCCAGGCTTCCAGGGCGCCGATGGGGTCGGTCTGACGGTGTTGGCCGCGGGCGACGCCGACGAGCTGGCCGTGGCCGTCCTGGTCGGTCTTGGAACGCCGGACGGCCACCAGGATGCCGGTGGGCTTGGTGAGAGCCGCAATAGCAGGGGCGGTGTGGTTCGTCATGGACCACACTCCCCTACCTCCGGCTACCCGTCGTCCGAGTCGGGAGAAGTAGCCTCCGGGAAGGAGGGTTCTGGAGGGTGTATCAAATCTCAGACGCTTCAGGCTCGGAGATCACAGATCTCCGAGCCTGAAATCGGTCGGGCTGACAGGATTTGAACCTGCGACCCCTTGACCCCCAGTCAAGTGCGCTACCAAGCTGCGCCACAGCCCGAAGGCCCAGAAACGCGTCCTGGACCCGACAAGCAACATTAGCAGCCGTCCCGAACCCGTTCGACACTGCCTACGAGGTCGCGCGAGGTGCCGAGCGCGGGGACGGACGACCCTGCTTGACAGCCGCCGTACGGTCGCCTCATGGCGCCGCCGCTGGTCCTGCTGCCCTCGCTGGGCGAGACGCGTGCGAGCTGGGACGCCCTCATGCCCGCCCTCTCCCGAGGGCGCGAGGTCCACGCGATCGACCTCCGTGGACATGGGGACGCGCCTTGGGAGCCCCCGTACACGTTGGACCGGATGCGTGACGACGTCATCGACCTGCTCGATGCGCAGGGCATCGACCAGGTCGACCTCGTCGGCCACTCGCTCGGCGGAGCCATCGCGTGCCAGCTCGCCGCGACGTATCCGAGCCGGGTGCGTCGTCTCGTCCTCGAAGACGTCGGCGCGCTACGACCGCGCACCCCGAGCACCCCTCAGCGGCCCGACGGACCGCTGCCCTTCGACTGGGACGTGGTCCTTGCCGTCCGCCGCCAGATCGACGGCCCGGACCCCTCGTGGCGCGAGGATCTCGCGCGTGTCACGGCACCGACGCTCGTCCTCGCCGGTGGCCCCACCAGCCACGTCCCGGACGACACCATCGACGAGCTGGTGCACCGAGTCCCCGACGCGCGCCGCGTCACCATCGACGTCGGCCACCTGATCCACGCCCGGGCTCCCCAGGCATGGCTGGACACCGTGCTGCCGTTCCTCGACGGCTGAGCCTCGCGAGGCGATCGATCCCACGCGAGGCGCCTGACGTCAGCGGCGCTTGCGCTTCTCCCGTACGCGCTGGGTCAGGTGGATCGGCGATCCCTCGAACCCGAACTCCTCACGCAGCCGGCGCTCGATGAACCGGATGTACTGGTCCTCGAGCTTGCCCGACGTGAAGAGGACGAACGTGGGCGGCGCCACGCTGGCCTGGGTCCCGAAAAGCACCTTGGCCTGCTTCCCGCTGCGCACCGGGTGGGGGTGCTCGGCGACCAGACGGCCCAGGAAGGTGTTGAGGAGCCCCGTCGGGACGCGGGTGTACCAGCCGTCGAGCGCGGTGTTGAGCGCGCGCACGATGCGGTCGACGTGCCAGCCCGTCAGCGCCGTGATGTTGACCCGGGGCGCCCACTGGACCTGAACCAGCTCGCGGGTCATCTCGCGGTCGAGGTAGTAGCGGCGCTCGTCGTCGACGAGGTCCCACTTGTTGAACGCGAGGACCAGTGCGCGCCCCGCCTCCTCGACCTGGCGGATGATCCGTAGGTCCTGCTCCGAGATCGGCTCGCTCGAGTCGATGACGACGACGGCGACCTCGGCCCGCTCGATGGCCGTCGCGGTGCGCAGGCTCGCGTAGTACTCGTGGCCCGACGCCTCCTTGACCCGGCGGCGGATGCCGGCGGTGTCGATGAAGCGCCAGAGCTCGTCACCGAGCTCGACCAGCTCGTCGACCGGGTCGACGGTGGTGCCGGCGACGCTGTCCACGACCACCCGCTCCGAGCCGGCGATCCTGTTGAGGAGGCTCGACTTGCCGGCGTTGGGCCGGCCGACCAGGGCGACCCGGTGCGGTCCCTCGTCCTCGTCGTCGGTCTCCTGCGGTGCGTCGGGGAGGATCTCCAGGATGATGTCGAGGAGGTCGCCGGCGCCTCGGCCGTGGAGGGCGGAGACAGGGAACGGCTCACCGAGGCCCAGGTTCCACAAGGTCGCCGCCTCGAGCTCTCCTCGCTCGTCGTCGACCTTGTTGGCGACCAGGACGACGGGCTTGCCCGAACGACGGAGGACCTTGACGACCTGCTCGTCGGCATCGGTGATGCCCACGGTCGCATCGACGACGAACATGACGGCGTCGGCCGCGGAGACCGCCACCTCCGCCTGCGCCGCGATGCGCTCGGCGAGACCTCGGGCGTCGGGATCCCAGCCGCCGGTGTCGACCACGGTGAACTCGCGTCCGCTCCACTCGGCGTCGTACGAGACCCGGTCGCGGGTCACGCCGGGGACGTCCTGGACGACGGCCTCGCGTCGCCCCAGGATGCGGTTGACCAGCGTCGACTTGCCGACGTTGGGGCGGCCGACGACGGCGAGTACGGGGACCCGTCCGCTGTCGGACTCGTTGACGGGATCGGTCATGGGGTGGTTCCTCCGAGAGCAGGGGCGGCCTTCGCAGCGAGGCGGACGACCTCGTCGATGACCTCGTCGAGCGTCAGATGGGTGGTGTCGAGCTGGATCGCGTCGTCAGCCCTGGCGAGGGGCGACGTCGTACGAGACGAGTCGATCGCGTCCCTGCGTTGGAGCGACGCAGCCGTCGCCTCGACGTGAGCGGCCTCTGCCTGCCCCTGCTCGGCCGCCCGCCGAGCGGCGCGGGCGTTCGTGTCGGCCACGAGGAAGACCTTGAGCGGAGCGTCGGGGGCCACGACGGTGCCGATGTCTCGACCCTCGAGGACGATCCCCTCCGAGGCCGCGATCGTCTCGCGCTGCAGCCTGACCAGGCGTTCGCGAACCTCCGGGACCCGGCTCACCTGGCTGACGGCATCGGTGACCTCCTGGCTGCGGATCGGACCGGAGACGTCGACACCGTCGACGGTGATCGTCGGAGCCTGCGGATCGGTGCCGGAGACGATGGTCGCGTCCGCGGCCGCGGCGGCGACCGCGGCGGCATCCTCGACGTCGGCGCCCCGCTGCAGCACCGCCCAGGTCAGGGCGCGGTACATCGCCCCGGTGTCGAGGTAGGCCAGGCCGAGCCGCGTCGCGACGCCTCGGGCCGTGCTCGACTTGCCGGACCCGGACGGGCCGTCGAGAGCGATGACAACAGGGGGCACAGAGAGGTCCTTCCTCACAGGTGGGCAGTCCAACCGCGCTCGGTGAGCGCGGCCGCGAGCTCGTCGGCGCGCTCGGAGCGGACGGTGATCTCCGCGACACCGACCGGTCGGCCGAGGTCGTGGTCGATACGCAGATCCTCGATGTTCACTCCCGATTGTCCCGTATCGCGGAAAAGGCGCCCGAGCTCGCCCGGTTGGTCGGGCACCTGGATGAACACGGTGGCCAGCGCGGCGGGCGTCTCCTCGCCGTGCTTGCCCGGGATCAGACGGGTGCCGGAGACACCGCGGCCGAGCACGTCCTCGATCGTCTGGCGGCGTTCGATGCCGTCGAGGAGCTCGTCAAGGTCGTCGCGCACACCTCGCAGCAACTCCACCAGCGGCAGCCTGTTCGCGTAGAGAATCTGGCGCCAGAGGCCGGGATCGCTGCCGGCGATGCGGGTCACGTCGCGCAGACCCTGGCCGGCCAGGGCAAGGTGGTCGGTCGGACCTCCGTGCAGGCGCGCGGCCGTCAGGACCGACATCACCTGCGGCAGGTGGGAGACACGCGCGACGGCGACGTCGTGCTCGTCCGGTGGCATCTCGACGAGCGTCGCCCCGGCCGTACGGCCGAGGTCACGGACGAGCTCCATGGCGGCGTCGGAGACGGCGGCGTGCGGGGTGATCGCCCAGGCACGCCCTTCGAAGAGGTTCTCGGAGGCGGCCGTCGGGCCGGACCGCTCGCTGCCCGCCATCGGGTGGCTCCCGACGTAGCGTTCGAGGCCATCGGTCCCGGCCGACGCGAGCGCCTGCAACGGCGGCAGCTTCACGCTGGCGACGTCGGTGACGACGGCGTCCGGCCACTCCCCCAGCGCCTCGGCGACGACCTCGGCGACGTAGTCCGGTGGAACGGCGACGACGACGAGCGCCACCCTCTCGGGAGCGGCCAGCGTGCCCGCGCCGAGCATCTCGGCGGTGCGCGCGTGCTCCGGTCTGGTGTCTCGCAGGTGCACCTCGGCGCCCGACCGCGTGAGCGCCAGCGCCAGCGAGGTGCCTACGAGTCCGCAGCCCACGACGAGGACGGGACCCGGGAGAGCACGGGACTGCGGGGCGGAGGTCACAGCTTCACGCTATCCAACAGGACCCCGAGCTCGTCCGACGTCAGGTCGCGCAGCTCCCCTGGCTTCATCCCGCCGAGGTGGATCCCCCCGAACGCCGTCCGGGTGAGCTTCACGACCGGGTGGCCGACGGCCTCCATCATGCGGCGCACGATCCGGTTGCGGCCGAGGTGGATGTCGAGCTCGACGATGCTCCGGTCGGCCGTCGTCTGCTTCACCGCGAACCGGTCGACGCGCACGGGTCCGTCGTCGAGCTCGATCCCGTCCTTCAGCCGTCGCCCGAGCCCGCGGGTGACCTCGCCCTCGACCTCGGCGACGTAGGTCTTGGTGATCTCGAACGAGGGGTGCGCCATCCGGTTCGCGAACTCGCCGTCGTTGGTGAGCAGCAGCAGTCCGCTGGTGTCGGTGTCGAGCCGGCCGACGTGGAAGAGCCGCTCCGGTCGGTCGGCGACGTACGACGAGAGGTCGCTCCGGCCGTGCTCGTCGCTCATGGTCGACACGACGCCGCGCGGCTTGTTGAGCACGAGGTACGCCTTGTCCGACGCCGGTGGGATGCGTTTGCCGTCGACGTGGATGACGTCGGTCGCGGGGTGCACGCGCAGGCCCATCACGGTGACGACCTCGCCGTTGACCGTGACGCGGCCCGCGGCCATCAGGTCCTCGCTGGCGCGACGCGAGCCCACCCCGGCCTGCGCGAGGACCTTCTGCAGACGGACACCGTCGGGGTGCTGCTCAGACATGCTCGTCTCCTTCAGGTTCGGCGCCTTCACCCTCGGGCGCCTCGGGGGTCACCGGTGCGGCGCCGCCGCCGAGGACCTCGGGATCGTCCATGTCCTCCATGCTCGGCAGGAACGGCGCCAGGTCGGGCAGCTCGTCGAGGCTGGAGAGTCCCATCCGCTCGAGGAAGTACGGAGTCGTCGCATAGAGCACGGCTCCGGTCTCGCTGTCGGTCCCGGCCTCGGCGACCAGCCCACGCGTCACGAGCGTGCGCATGACGCCGTCGACGTTGACGCCGCGGATCGCCGAGACCCGCGCCCGCGAGACCGGCTGACGGTACGCGACCACGGCCATCGTCTCCAGCGCCGCCTGCGTCAGGCGGGCCTGCTGACCCTCCAGCACGAAGCGCTCGACCGCTCCCCCGTACTCGGCCCTGGTGAAGAAGCGCCAGCCGCCGGCGATCCTGCGCAGCTCGAACCCACGGCCCTCATCGTCGTAGGAGCGCGCGAGCTCGACGAGCTCCGTCTCCACCACGGCGGGAGGGTGCCCGACGGCCGACGCGAGGGTGACGTGGTCGAGGGGCTGGTCGGCGACCATGAGGACGGCCTCGAGCGCGGGGCGCAACGGGTACGCCTCGGGCGGCTCCTCCGGTTCCTGCGGGTCCTCCGGGTTCGGCTGATCGGCAGGACCGGTCGGCCCGGTCGCGTCACTGTCGTCCATCTGCATCCTCGGTCTCGGGGACATCCCCGGCTCGTGCCCCGTCGTGTACGTCGTCCGGTGCGCCCACGGGTACGGCGTCGGACTCGTCGAACTCCGCGCTCACCTCGACCTCGCCGTCCTCTGTGCCCGTCCACCGGATCGTGAGCTCGCCGAGCGGCGTGACCTGGTCGAACGAGACGACGCTCTCGCGGAACAGCTCCAGGAGCGCGAGGAACCGTGCCACCTTGGTCAACGTGTCCGGGGCGTCGGCCACCAGCGCGCGGAAGGTCATCGAGGTGCCGCGCCGCAGCCGCTCGACGACCAGGACCGCCTGCTCTCTGACACTGACCTGTGGTGCGTGCAGGTGCGTCAGCGAGAGAACCTGCGGCACCTTCGGCTGCATGGCTCTCGCGGCGAGCAGGGCAAGATCGTCCGGACCGATGCTGATCAGCACCTCGGGCAGCAGCGTGGCGAAGCGGGGCTCCAGCGCCACCGACCGAGGGAACCGCTTCGACTCCTCCGCCAGCCGCGCCTGCATCCGCGCCGCGACCAGCTTGAACGCGCGGTACTGGAGCAGCCGGGCGAACAACAGGTCGCGTGCCTCGAGCAGCGCCAGGTCCTCCTCGTCCTCGACGTCGGCCTGCGGCAGGAGCCGTGCGGCCTTGAGGTCGAGCAAGGTCGAGGCGACGAGGAGGAACTCGGTCGTCTGCTCGAGGTCGCCGTCCGGGCCCATCGCCTTGAGGTGGGCGATGAACTCGACGGTGACCTTGGACAGCGCGATCTCGGTGATGTCGAGCTTGTGCTTGGCGATCAGCTGCAGCAGCAGGTCGAACGGACCCTCGTACGCGTCGAGGTGCACGACGAACCCAGCGGGTTCGCTCACGTCGCCCCGAGTCGCCGGGCGAGCTCGCCGTCGGCACCGTTCTCGGCGTACTCAGCCAGCGCCATCGCGACCGCCTCGCGGATCAGCCGTCCGCGGTCCAACGTCTGTCCGAGGTCGCGCCGCAGCTCCAGGCGGGCCGCCTCGAGATCGAGGAGCTCCGCGGAGTTCATGTAGACGGTGACCTTGCTGTCGTGCTTGACCCGCCCGCCGCGGCGTCCGGCGTCCGCGGCCCCGTCGCCCTCTGCGGACGCAGCAGAGCCTGGGTGCTCCGGGGCGGTGGTCGGTCGGAACAGCTCGTCGGCGCCAGGCAGCTTCACACGCCGGGGCACCGGACGAGCACCTCCCGAGCAAGCTGGCGATAGGCCTCGGCACCCTTGGACTCGGGTGCGAAATCAGTGATCGGCTCCCCCGCCACGGTGGCGTCGGAGAACTTCACCGTACGGCGGATGACGGTGTGGAAGACCTTGTCTCCCCACCCGTCGACCAGGGTCTGCAGCACCTCTCGGCTGTGGAGCGTCCGGCTGTCGTACATCGTCCCGAGGAGACCGATGATGTCCAGGTCGAAGTTGGTGCGCTGGCGGACCTTCTCGATCGTCTCCTTGAGCAGCGCCACACCGCGCAGCGCGAAGTATTCGCACTCGAGCGGGATCAGGACGCCGTCGGAGGCGGTCAGCGCGTTGACGGCGAGCAGGCCGAGCGACGGCTGGCAGTCGATGAGGATGACGTCGTAGTCGTTGAGGACCGGCCGGAGCATCCGGGCCAGCGTCTGCTCGCGGCCCACCTCGTGCACCAGGCTCATCTCGGCGCCCGACAGGTCGATGCTCGACGGCAGCAGGTGGAGGTTGGCGGTGCGGGTCTTGAGCAGCACGTCCGGCACGTCGACGTCGTCGTGCATGAGCAGGTGGTAGACCGTGGCCTCGAGATCGTGGGCCGGGAAGCCGAGGCCGACGGTCAGGGAGGCCTGCGGGTCGAAGTCGACGAGGAGGACCCGACGACCTGCCTCGGCCAGCGCGGCACCGAGGTTGATGGCCGTCGTCGTCTTGCCGACGCCGCCCTTCTGGTTGCACAGGGCGATGACGTAGGCGGGTCCTCCGCTCGGGGGTCCCGCGGCGGGGAACTCCGGCATGGGCCGGCCGGTCGGGCCGATCTCGGCGCCGGCCGACGGGAGCTCGCTGAGCAGATCGCGGTGCTGGTTCATGCGCTCTCGATCCCGTGGTGGTGGCTGACTGGACTGTACCAAGTCGACAAGTCTCCACCCTGGCGCCGCGCGGCGTGTCGGCGGCGCTACGCGAGGGCGCGTGGATGTGCCGTGGCATACACCTCGCGCAGCTTGTCGATGGTCACCAGCGTGTAGACCTGCGTCGTGGTGACCGAGGCGTGCCCGAGCAGCTCCTGGACGACGCGGACGTCGGCGCCCCCGTCCAGCAGATGGGTGGCGTAGGAATGGCGGAGCGTGTGCGGCGAGACGTCGACGGTGATGCCGGCCCGTTGTGCAGCCTTCGCGAGAACCGCCCAGGCGCTCTGCCTCGACAGCCGACCGCCTCGGGAGTTGAGGAAGATCGCTCCTCCCGGGGTCCGCGCGCTCACCAGTCCCGGCCGCACTCCTTCGAGATAAGCCCGTACGGCCTCCTGGGCGAAGCGCCCGACCGGGACGATGCGCTGCTTGCCGCCCTTGCCGCGCAGCAGCACCTCACCGGCCTCGAGATCGAGGTTGTCGACGTCGAGCCCGACGGCCTCCGAGATCCGGGCACCCGTGCCGTACAGGAGCTCCAGCAGGGCCCGGTCACGTGTCGCCAGCGCGGTGCCCGCCGATCCGGAGGCGTCCAGCAACGCCTCGACCTCCTCGACCGCGAGGGCCTTGGGAAGTCGCCGCGGCGGTGCCGGTGGCTTCACCTCCGCCGCGGCGTCGCGTCCGATGACGCCCTCGCGGAGCGCGAACTTGTGAAGGCCCCGGGCCGCGACGAGCGTGCGGGCCGCGCTGGGCGCGCTGAGCGGCGGATGGTCGTCGTCTCCCTCCCGCAGCGCGGCGAGGAAGTCCGTCACGTCGGCCTCCGCGATCTCGTCCAGGGACGCGATCCCCCGCTCCCGGAGATAGGCGGAGTAGCGGCGCAGGTCCCTGCGGTACGAGGAGAGCGTGTTGGCGGCGAGGCCCCGCTCGACGCCCAGGTGGCTGAGGTACTCCTCGACGAGCCGACCAACGTCGCTTCGGCCGGCTTCGCTCACGAGACCCCCACGACCGCGTCGGGCGAGACGTACGTCATGGCGTGCGCCTCCGCGACCCCCTCGTTGGTCACCGAGCCGTCGTGGACGTTGAGACCGGCGCGGAGGGCAGGGTCCAGCCGCAGCCCCTCGCGCCACCCGTGCTCGGCGAGCGCCAGGACGTACGGCATGGTCACGTTGGTCAGCGCGTACGTCGACGTGTGCGGCACCGCACCAGGCATGTTCGCGACGCAGTAGAACACCGACCGCTCGACCGCGAACGTCGGCGCGAGGTGCGTGGTCGGACGCGAGTCCTCGAAGCAGCCGCCCTGGTCGATCGCGATGTCGACGAGCACGCTGCCGGGTCGCATCGTGGCGACCATCTCGTGGGTCACCAGGCGCGGCGCCTTGGCTCCCGGGACGAGCACCGCGCCGATGACGAGATCGGCCTCAGCCACCGCGCCCTCGACCTGATAGCGGTTCGAGGCGACGGTCTGGAGCCGTCCGCCGAACTCCGCGTCGAGCTGGCGCAGCCGGCCGACGTTGATGTCGAACAGGGAGACACGTGCCCCCATGCCGAGCGCGATCGCGGCAGCGTTGCGGCCGGACACGCCCCCACCGAGGACGACGACGTCGGCCGGATGCACTCCGGGCACGCCGCCCATGAGCACGCCGCGGCCCTCGGGGGCCAGCAGGTGGTAGGCACCCACCTGAGACGCGAGGCGTCCCGCCACCTCGCTCATCGGCGCGAGGAGCGGGAGCGCCCGGTCGGCGGTCTGCACGGTCTCGTACGCGATCGCCGTGGTCCCGGCCGCCAGCAACGCCTCGGTGCACTCTCGCGACGCGGCGAGGTGCAGGTAGGTGAAGAGCACCTGGTCGGGTCGCAGCCGGGCGTACTCCTCGGGGATCGGCTCCTTGACCTTCAGCAGCATGTCAGCGGCCGCCCAGACCCCCTCGGCACCGGGGAGGATGTCAGCCCCGGCACGCACGAACTCGTCGTCGGAGATCGAGGAGCCCTCGCCGGCTCCGGCCTCGACGAGCACGTCGTGGCCCGCCTCCCGAAGCTCACGCACTCCCGCCGGGGTGATCGCGACGCGGTACTCGTGGACCTTGACCTCGCGTGGGACGCCGATCCTCATCGTGCACTCCTCCCGGACCGCTCATGACAGCGTTGCCGCTGGGCGGTCGTCGACACAGCCGATCCTAGGCGGACGTGTCCCCGTGTGCGCGCACCTGACCCGCCAGCAGCCCAGCGACGGCCAGGGCGTTGGTGATCCGCCCGTCGAGCACGGCCGCGACCGCGTCGCCCAGCGGGACCCACACGCTCGTCATGTCGGCCTCCTCGTCCAGCCGCTCGGTGCGGGCGTCATCGGCGACGGCCTCGAGCCCTTGCGCGAGGTAGACCTCGACCCGCTCGTCGGTGAATCCGGGCGACGAGCGGAGGGTGACGAGGTGCGACCACTCCGAGGCGACGAGGTCCGTCTCCTCGGCCAGCTCGCGCGCCGCGGCGTCGGCGGCCGACTCGCCCTCGATGTCCAGGAGCCCGGCCGGGAGCTCGACGAGCCGCTCTCGGACGGGATGCCTGTACTGCTCGAGCAGGAGGACGCGCCCCTGGTCGTCGAGCGCCACCACTCCCACCGCGTCGTCGTGGCGGACGGTCGTCCGGTTGATCGTGCCGCCCTCGGGCGTCTCGACCTGATCCAGGACGACGTCGACGAACGCCGACGCGTACGGGGTCTCGCTGCTGCGGACCTGCCACGACTCGGCGCGGTCCTCGAGCTGCTCGCCCGGAGCGAGCAGGAAACCGGGCAGGGTGGGATGCGCGACGCGCGTCGCCGCGCTCACGCGGTGACTTCGGCGGGACGTCGACGCAGACCCGACTCGTCGACCGGCAGACGCATCTCGCGCTGCCGGGCGAGCGCCGCAGCGACAAGACCGGCGAACAGCGGGTGCGGACGGGTCGGGCGCGACCGCAGCTCGGGGTGCGCCTGGGTGCCCACGTAGTACGGGTGGACCTCGCGCGGCAGCTCGACGAACTCGACCAGGTGGTTGTCGGGCGAGACGCCGGAGAACGACAGCCCGGCCTTCTCGAGCGTGTCGCGGTAGCCGTTGTTGACCTCGTAGCGGTGCCGGTGGCGCTCCTCGACCTCGGTGGCGCCGTACGCCTCCGCGACGACCGAACCCGGCGTCAGGCGAGCGGCGTAGAGACCGAGACGCATCGTGCCGCCGAGGTCGCCGGCGCCCTCGACGTACGCCTCCTGCTCGGCCATCGTCGCGATGACGGGGTGCTCGGTGGCGGGGTCGAACTCCGTCGAGCTGGCGTCGGGGATGTCGGCGAACGAGCGCGCGTACTCGATGACCATGCACTGCAGGCCGAGGCAGAGCCCGAGGGTGGGCACCTGGTGCTCGCGCGTCCAGGTCAGCGCACCGAGCTTGCCCTCGATGCCGCGGATGCCGAACCCGCCGGGGACGCACACGGCGTCGACGTCGCCGAGCCACTGCTGAGCGCCTGCCGGCGTGGCGCACTCGTCGGACGGCACCCACTTCACGCGGACCTTGGCGTCGTGCTCGAAGCCGCCGGCCCGCAGCGCCTCGACCACCGAGAGGTAGGCGTCGGGAAGGTCGACGTACTTGCCGACGAGCGCGACGGTGACCTCCTCCTCCGGCTCGTGGACGCGGCGCAGGAGCTGGTCCCACTGCTTCCAGTCGACGTCACGGAACGGGAGGTCGAGACGGCGTACCACGTAGGCGTCGAGGCCCTCGGTGTGCAGGACCTTCGGGATGTCGTAGATCGACGGCGCGTCGATCGCGTTGACGACCGCCTCGGCGTCGACGTCGCACATCAGCGAGATCTTGCGCTTGACGCTCACCGGGACCTCCCGGTCGGAGCGGCACACGATGGCGTCGGGCTGGATGCCGATCGAGCGCAGGGCGGCCACCGAGTGCTGTGTCGGCTTGGTCTTGAGCTCCCCCGACGGACCGATGTAGGGGACGAGCGAGACGTGCAGGAAGAAGCAGTTGTCGCGGCCGATCTCGTGGCGGACCTGGCGCGCGGACTCGAGGAACGGCTGCGACTCGATGTCACCGACGGTGCCACCGATCTCGTGGATCACCACGTCGACGGCAGGCCCGCCCATGGTGAGCATGCGGTCCTTGATCTCGTTGGTGATGTGCGGGATCACCTGGACGGTGTCGCCGAGGTAGTCGCCACGACGCTCACGGGCGATGACCTCGGAGTAGACCTGACCCGTCGTCACGTTGGCGCGACCGACGAGGTCCTCGTCGAGGAACCGCTCGTAGTGGCCGATGTCGAGGTCGGTCTCGGCCCCGTCGTTGGTGACGAACACCTCGCCGTGCTGGAACGGGTTCATGGTGCCCGGGTCGACGTTGAGGTAGGGGTCGAGCTTCTGCATCGTGACGCGCAGACCGCGGGACTTGAGGAGCCGGCCCAGGCTGGACGCCGTGAGGCCCTTGCCGAGCG
This sequence comes from Mumia sp. zg.B17, assembly GCF_019550915.1. Lineage (GTDB taxonomy): Bacteria > Actinomycetota > Actinomycetes > Propionibacteriales > Nocardioidaceae > Mumia. The sequence continues at coordinate 403,171 of NZ_JAHWCI010000002.1, read as the reverse complement.
AGGAAGCCACGCCGCCGGTGACGAAGACGTGCTTGGTGGGCACCGAGTTTGCCAAGGGAACTCCCGTGATCGTGTGGGTTGCCGGGTCGGCGTCCGGTTGGTCCGGACGACGCGTGACACGTCAGTGGAACACAGGCGGATCAATGCACATGTTCACGGGATTTCACCCTATCAAGGTCCGGCAACGTCCGGGACCTCCGCGGGGCGTGGCGCGTGCGACCTGCGACACTCGGCCGGCCAGGCCGAGGTCATCCGGGCGTTGGCAGATCACCGTCGGCCGCGCCCGAGGTGCCGAAGTGTCCGGCCTTCCCGCTGCTCTCCTGCTGCAGGGCGGTCACGAGGGCGACGTCTCCGAACGGCACCCCGACCACGTCGACCGTCGACACGCTCTCGGCAGACGGCGACGCGCGGACGGCCTCGACCGCGCCGTCGGGGGCACCCGAGCCCACCGGGCCGACCACGAGGCTCCCCAGGCCCGCTGAGTCCATCCCGGAGACCATGGTGGCCAACAGCTCACCGCGTCCACTCTCGAAGGTCTCGTCCGTCCCCGCGACCACCAGCGCCAGCTGAGCGCGCGACGCCGGCGCCTGCGCGGTCCCCACCAGCTTCGCCTCGGTGAGTGCCGAGACGATCGTCTGCGCGGGGGCGTCCACCGCGGTCGTCGCCTTCGCCGCGAGCCCACGTCCCAGCGCGGCTCCGACCACCTCGTAGTTGGCGAGCCCATCGGTCGGCGTGTCGGTCACGCCCTTCAAGGTCTGCTGGGCGACGCCTACAGCGAACTGGCGGTCAGCAGGGTCGAGCATGCGGTCGGTGACGGCCACCGAACCGACCACGGTGGCTCCGGCCGCCTTCAGTGCGGCGTCGACGGAGTCGACGGTCGAGTCCGCGGCCCCAGGCAGGGTGACCATCACGACCGACCTGCCGGTGAGCCGGCCGGCCAGCGGTGCCGCACCGAGCTGGTCGCGGTAGGCCTCGGCGAGGCCGCGGGCAGCGACGTCCTCAGGAGTGTCCTCGGCCGACCTGGAGGTTTCCGCGGCGGCGGGCGGGGCCTCGGCACCGTCGAGCACACCGGTCCCGAGAGCGATCCCGCCGGCGAGAGCGAGCAGGAGCGCAGCGGCGACGACGAGCAGCGAGCGGACGGGCATCAGGCACGGGCTTCCTGGATCGCGGTGGACAGCCAGTCGCGGGCGGAGTCGAACCACTCTCCCCCGACCGGGGTGGTCGCGATCGCCGCCCCCAGGGCGACCAGGGCGACGAGCAGGACCAGGAGCACCTGGAGCCAGGTGAACCGCGGACGGTGAAGCCCTGTGATCGCCTTGGCGTCCACGAGCGTCGCGCCGAGGCGAAGGCGGGTGAGGAACCGGGTGGCGCCTCCCGAGCGGGCGGAGTCGAGGAACTCCTCGAGAGTCCCGAAGCCGCCGACGGTCACGACGACCCGGGCGCCCCGCGCATCCGCGAGGAGCAGCGCCGCCTCCTCCGACCCGCTAGCACCGGGAAAGCCCACCGACGTGCGCTGCAGTCGCTCCAGGCGCTCCTCCGACTCCGCGTGACGACGAGACCCCGTGACGACGACCTCCCCGGCGACCCGCAGGGTGCGATCGCTCATCTGCGCGATGTCACCCACCACGACCGCCGGTTCGTAGCCCGCGGCCATCAGCGCGTCGGCGCCGGAGTCGACACCGACCAGGACCGGCTTGCGCTCCTTCAGATAGCGCTTCATCGACCGGATCTCGGCGCGGGCGTCCGCGCCCGGCAGCACGACGACGACCTCGCGACCGGCGAGGCTCGTGGTGAGCTCCGGCACGCCGACGCCCTCGAGGAGCATGGCGTGCTCGCGGCGCAGGTACTCGCCGCTGTTGGCCGCCAGCGTCTCCATCTGCCTCGACATGCCGTTGCGTCCGCGGCTCAGCAGCTCCTCGACCGCCGTCGCGTCCACGAGCGTGCCCTCGGCCACGGGCTCGTCGCCACGGACGAGCCTCGTCCCGTCGAGTCCGACCGTTTCGCCGTCCTTGAGCGACGTGAGGACCTCGGAGCCGACGGCGTCGAGCAGAGGGACGCCCGCACCCACCAGCACCTGGGGGCCGAGATTCGGATAGCGCCCCGTGCTGGAGGTGGCGGCGTTGACGACCGCGACGACCCCCCGCTCACGGAGCTCTTCGGCGGCACTGCGGTCCAGGTCCGGCAGGTCCGCCACGGCCACGTCGCCGGAGCGGACGCGTCTGATGTCTCGTGCGCTGCGTACGAGGCGTACCGGTCCCATGACGTCGAGGTCGGTGTCGCGAGGCGTACGGCGGAGGTTCAGCAGGCTCACCGACGCCATGCTGCCACCGGCCCTGCGGGGATCGGCGCACCCTGGGCCGTCCGGCGTGTCCGGATTGGCCCGCTCAGGGCGCACCGTCAGCGCGCTCCACCGTCAGCGGAGGGCGCGATCCTCCGCCGCCAGGTCGACGAGCTCACGGGCGTGGGCCTCGGCCGTCGCCGACCCCTCCAGCCCGGCGAGCATCCGTGACAGCTCCGCCACGCGTGCGTCGTCGTCGAGCAGGCCGACCCCGCTCGTGGTGACCGTGCCGTCGTCGGACTTGAGCACGTGGTAGTGCCGGTCTCCGAACGCCGCGACCTGCGGCAGGTGGGTCACGACGAGGACCTGGGCGTTCGCCGCGAGCCGGGCCAGCCGACGCCCCACCTCGATGGCAGCGCGTCCCCCGATCCCGGCGTCGACCTCGTCGAAGACGAACGTCGGCACGCTGGCGCGGTCGGCCAGCACCACCTCGAGCGCCAGCATCACGCGGGAGAGCTCTCCGCCGCTGGCTCCCTTGGCGAGAGGCCGAGGGGCCGCACCAGCGTTGGCGGCCAGCAGCATCTCGACCGCGTCCACACCGTCAGGACCGAGATCGGCCGGCGTCGGCGAGGCCGGCGCGTCCACCTGCACGTCGAGCCGCGCGTGGGGCATCGCGAGCGCCTCGAGCTCCGCACCGACCTCGGCCGCCAGGCGTACGGCCGACTCGCGGCGACGGGCGGTGATCGTCGCCGCCTGCGCGAGCAGCTCGCTCTCCAGGGCCGCGATCTCGTCCGCGAGCTCGGCGATGCGACCGTCGTCGCCCTGCAGCGTCGTCACGCGGACCTGCGCCTCCTCGGCCCAACGAAGGACGTCAGCCACCGTGGGACCGTACTTGCGGGTCAGCCCGGCCAGGGCCGCCCGACGCTCGGACACCCCCGCCAGCCGTGCCGGGTCGACCTCCACGCCGTCGGAGTACGAGGCCAGCTCGCCCGCGACGTCGCTGACGGTGAACCGCACCTCGTCCAGCCGGCGCGCCTGGACGTCGAGAGCCGGGTCGTGCTCGCGGACGCCGTCGAGCAGGGCGCTCGCACGGCCCAGCAGGTCGAGCACGTCGGAGGCGTCGTCGGTGTCGGACAGCAGACTGTGCGCCTCCGCGGCGGCGAGAGCGAGCGACTCCGCGTGGGCGAGTCGCGCCTCCTCGATGCGGAGCGCGTCGTCCTCCCCCTCCTCAGGGGCGACGGCCGCGATCTCGTCGAGACCGAAGACGAGGACGTCGAGCTCGCGGGCGCGTTCCTGGCCGGCCGACGTCAGGTCGTCGAGCGTGCGGCGTGCTTCGAGCAGCCGGGAGTAGGCCGGTCGGTAGTCCTCCAGCAGCGCCTCGACGTCACCGAAGCGGTCGAGCGCCGCACGCTGGGCACCCGTCCGCAGCAGCCGGTGCTGGTCCGACTGTCCGTGGACCGCCACCAGCTGCTCGCTCAGGCGGGCCAGCATCCCGGCGGGCACCGACGCGCCGCCGAGGTACGCCCGGGAGCGGCCGTCCTTGCCGATCGTCCGGGCCAGGACGAGCTCGTCGCCCTCGGTCTCCGCAGGCGTCTCGTCGAGGAGCGCCCGGACCCCGGGCAGCGCCCCGACGTCGACGGTCGCCTCGACCCGCAGCCGGTCCGCGCCGTGCCGGACCAGCCCGGAGTCCGCGCGCGACCCGCGCAGCAGTCCGAGTGCGGTCACGACCATGGTCTTGCCCGCACCCGTCTCGCCGGTGATGACCGTGAGCCCGGGACCGAGCTCGAGCTCGGCGTCGGCGATCACGCCCAGCGACGACAGCCTGATCTCCTGCCACACGAGCGCCTCAGCCCTCCTTCGATCCGCCGTAGGGGCTCCGCCGGTCCTCCGCGCTGATGCGGTTCGCCGCGGACCCCCGCCAGCCGCTCACGGGCAGGTCGAACTTGCGCACGAGGCGGTCGGTGAACGGTGCCTGGTGGAGGCGGGCGAGGCGGATGTTCTTGTCGCCCTGCCGGACCTCGACGCGCGCACCGGGCGGCAGGTCGTACGTCCGTCGTCCATCGCACCACAGGACTCCGGAGGACGGTGCCTCGGGGATCACCTGGATCGCCAGGAGCGACGTCGGTGAGACGACCATCGGGCGGGCGAACAGCGCGTGCGCACTGATCGGCACCATGAGGAGCGCCTGCACCTCGGGCCAGACCACCGGGCCGCCGGCGCTGAAGTTGTAGGCCGTGGAGCCGGTGGGCGTCGCACAGACCACGCCGTCGCAGCCCCAGCGCGAGACCGGGCGGTCGTCGATCGCCACGACGACCTCGAGCATCCGCTCCCGGGACGCCTTCTCCACGGTGGCCTCGTTGAGCGCCCAGCTGTGGGCGACCTCCTGGTCGTCGACGAAGACGCGCGCGTCGACGGTCATCCGCTCCTCGACGGTGTAGCGGCGCTCGACGACCCGTCGCACCGTGTGGTCGAGATCGTCCACGTCCGCCTCCGCCAGGAAGCCGACGTGGCCGAGGTTGACACCGACCAGCGGCGTGCCGCACTCGCGGACGAGCTCGGCAGCGCGCAGCAGGGTCCCGTCGCCACCGAACACCACCGCGAGCTCGCAGCCACGTCCCGCTGCGGGCTCGACCGGGACGATCTCCGCGTCCGGGAGACCCCAGCGCTCCAAGGCAGGTGCGTCCTCGGACACGACGCGGACGGCGATGCCCTCGGACACCATCGCTCGGGCGAACTCAGCGGCGACCTTGCTGGCCTCGTCGCGGCCGGTGTGGGCGAGGATCAGCACGCGCCGCCCACCGCTGGTCGATGGTGCAGTGCTCACTGGTGCTCCCGTCCGCTCGGTGATCCCAACGGTCCTGCGTCCACCGCCGCGCGGACGTCGTCCTCGACGACGGGCGGAGCGTCCCGCCGGAACCACCCAAAGTACTCGACGTTGCCGCTCGGGCCAGGCAACGGGCTGGCGGCCACCGCTCGGGTGCCCCATCCGACGCCCTCCGCCGCGCGGCACACCCCCACGACCGCGTCCACGTGGAGCGCCGGGTCACGGACGACGCCCTTCTTGCCGACGCGGTCCTTGCCCACCTCGAACTGCGGCTTCACCATCAGGACCAGGTCGCCGTCGTCGACGCAGACCCGCGCGAACGCGGGCATCACCAACGTGAGCGAGATGAACGACAGGTCCGACACGACCAGGTCGACCGGCCCACCGATCGTCTCCCGCTCGAGCTCGCGCACGTTGGTCCGGTCGTGGACCACCACGCGAGGGTCCGTCTGGAGCGCCCAGACGAGCTGGCCGTAGCCGACGTCGACGGCCACGACCTCCTTCACACCACGCCGCAGCAGGACGTCGGTGAAGCCACCCGTCGAGGCACCGGCGTCGAGGCACCGGCGTCCGTCGACGGCGAGGCCGAGCGGCTCGAAGGCCTCGAGCGCACCCAGCAGCTTGTAGGCGCCCCGGGAGGCGTACCCCGGGTCGTTCTCCACGTCGCGGACGACCACCGCCTGATCGGTGGTGACCTGGGTCGCCGGCTTCGACGCTCGAGCGCCGTCCACCGTCACCCGTCCCGCGGTGATGAGGTCGCTCGCCTGCTCGCGCGACCGCGCGAGCCCACGGCGTACGAGCTCCGCGTCGAGCCGGATCCGTCGGCTCACGGGGTCTCGGGTGGTTGCTGGCCGGCCGTCTGCAGGACCTCGCGGAGCTTGGCGTGCACCCGCTCGTACACCGCGAGGTGCTCGCCGACCGGCAGCTCGGCGAGCTTCTCGAGGTCGGAGAGGACCGCCTGGACACGGGGGTCCGGCCCGTCCTCGTCGGCGGGCACCGCCTGGGGCGGGGCCGGTCGCGGGCTCGGAGATCCTGGACGGGGACCCGGTCGCAGGCCCGGGGTCTCGCGCTCGGAGGCGCCTTCGGTCATCTCGCGCTCCTTCGTGTCACCGGATCGATCATCGCACTCCCCAGCCCCCGAGGGCGGCACGGACGGCAGAGAGGTCGAGCCGCGACCCCGACTCCCCCGCCACCTCGTCGTGGTGGTGCCACGACAACGCCACGACGGCACGCAGCAGCTCGACGGCCGACAGCGGCTCGTCCACCCCCGGCGCGCCGTCCACGACGAGGGCGCCTCGCTCGGCACGGACCGTGTGCCGGCCACAGCGTGCGGAGCCGTCCACGACCTCCACCGCGGTCTGCGGCAGCGAAAGGGCGCGCAGGTCCGGCGCGACGTAGGTGGGACGCACGGGAGGCGCTGCGGTGACCACGGCGTCGAGATCACTGACGCCGGTCAGCACGAGGAGGCTGTCGGCTCCGACGTTGTTGGCGCCTTCGATGTCGGTGTCGAGCCGGTCGCCGACGACGAGCGGGTGCGACCCACCGACGCGGAGGACCGTCTCGTCGAAGAGCGGCGGGTACGGCTTGCCCGCAACCTCCGGCCGACGCCCGGTGGCGGTGGCGACGGCAGCGACGAGGGTGCCGTTGCCGGGAGCGAGACCGCGCGCGGTCGGGATCGACCCGTCCGTGTTGCTCGCGACCCAGGGGATGCCGGTCGAGACCGCGTACGCTGCCTCTGCCAGCTGCTTCCATCCGAGGTCGGGCGAGAAGCCCTGGACCACGGCTGCCGGCTCGTCGTCAGCAGACGTCACCACGACGAGACCGTGCTCCTCGACCGCGCGCCTCAGGCCCTCGCCGCCGACGACGAGGACGCGGGAGCCCGCCGGTACAAGGCCCGCGAGAAGTCGCCCCGCCGCCTGGGCCGAGGTGACCACGCCGTCGTCGTCGGTCGGCATGCCGAGCCCGCGGAGCTTGGCCACCACAGCGTCGGGCGTCCTCGCAGCGTTGTTGGTCACGTAGGCGAGTCGCAGGCCCGCCTTGTGGGCCTCCGCGAGGTTCTCGGCGACGTGCTCGATCGCGTCCTCGCCGCGGTAGACGACGCCGTCGAGATCGAGCATCGCGACGTCGTAGCGCTCCCGGAGCGGGTCGTCGCAGGCGGAGAGGCGCACGGTCGGGCGCCGGCGGGAGTCGGAGGAGGCGTCCGCCCACGAGGCGGCGGCAGGTTTGAGCGTGTGGTCGGGCATCGCGACCAGCGTAGGGCCACGACGTCTGGCCTACGATGCACCGGTGGACAACGCCGTCATCCGACCGTTCCGGGCTGTGGGCTTCCGCGGCGGCTCCGCCGTCGTCTCGACCCGTACCTACGTGCCGTCGGCGTCCTGGTCACGGGCCCCTCGAGACCTGCCCGAGCACCACGTGCTCCGGCTGCTCGAGCCTGCGTTCAGGAGCGACGACCCCCATCAGGCGACGCGCGTCGCCCATGAGTGGATGGACGACGGCACGCTCGGCATCGACGCGGAGCCCGCCTTCTACGCGTACCGCACGGTCGAGGACGGCCACGAGGCCCTCGGCGTCGTCGTGCTCGTCGACCTCGAGGCGGGCAACCTTCGCCCGCACGAGGACGTGATCGCCGCGTACGCGATCCGGCAGGCCCGCCTCGCCGAGGCGACGCGGGCCCAGTGGGAGCCGATCACCGCCTACACCACGCGGGAGCCGATCGGTCCCCTGCTGGCGGCGGCGACGGACCGCCCAGCCGACCACGTGGCGGAGGACCTCGGCCGGTCGGACGAGATCTGGGCGATCACCGACCCGGAGACTCTTCGAGCGGTCAGCGAGCGCCTCGCGGACCAGCAGCTCGTCATCGCCGACGGCCACCACCGTTATGCCGCGTGGCGCACCGCCCCCGAGCGTGAGGGCCGACTCGCGCTCACGCTCGTGCTCGACCAGCCCGTCCTCACGGTCGGCCCGATCCACCGGTTCGTCGCACAGCTCAACCTCGACGAAGCGCTGCTGGGCCTGCCGCTGCCCGCCCTCGAGCTTGCCGGCGTCGAGGCCGCTGCGGAGTTCATCGCCGTCAGCGAGACGCGCTGCGTGCTGACGGACGGGCGACGGTTCCTGGGCGTCGACGCGTACGAGTGCGCATCGTGCTGGGTCGAGGACGTCTTCACCCCCCACCACGGGCTGGAGTCCGACGCGGTCAGCTACGAGCCCGACCTGGACGCGGCCGCGCGCATCGCCAAGGAGGAGGGCGGCGTCTCGCTCCTGCTGGCGACGCCGTCTCTGGAGACCGTGACACGGGCGGCGACTACCGGTCGGCTCCTGCCGCACAAGTCATCGTGGTTCCGCCCGAAGCCGCGTGTCGGCATGATCATGCGCCGCTGGGGCTGACCTCCCCGCTGCACACCCACGATCGGGCGACCGAGCTCGTCGCCACCGGGAGCGCCCGCCCGGCGCTTCGCGGAAGGCGACACCGATGAGCGGCTCGGAGCACCTGTTCGGGCCCACGGAGAGGGATCTCTCACGGCGCCCTGACGTTGCGCGTGCCGGCCAAGCGCGCGGGCGAGCGCTTGCCGAAAGGATCATGGCGTTCCGGCTCTGAAGACGCGAGGGTGAACGCAAAAATGACCGAAGGCCGTCACCAGTGGTGACGGCCTTCGGCCTAAATATTGTCCGGCGGCGTCCTACTCTCCCACACAGTCTCCCGTGCAGTACCATCGGCGCTGAAGGGCTTAACTTCCGGGTTCGGAATGTTGCCGGGTGTTTCCCCTTCGCCATGGCCGCCGTAACCCTTCGGGTTACAACCCCAAAACTTTGGTGTGTTTCGGGTTCTGGGTTGTGGTCCCAGAACCTCACAGTGGACGCATAAGTGTCGTTGAAGTGTGTGTAGAACAAGCCCTCGGCCTATTAGTACCGGTCAGCTACACGCATTGCTGCGCTTCCACTTCCGGCCTATCAACCCAGTGGTCTACTGGGGGCCTTAACCCACAAGGGGTGGGAAACCTCATCTTGAAACGTGCTTCCCGCTTAGATGCTTTCAGCGGTTATCACTCCCGAACGTAGCTAATCAGCAGTGCTCTTGGCAGAACAACTGACACACCAGAGGTTCGTCCATCCCGGTCCTCTCGTACTAGGGACAGCCTTTCTCAAGTTTCCTACGCGCGCGGCGGATAGGGACCGAACTGTCTCACGACGTTCTAAACCCAGCTCGCGTGCCGCTTTAATGGGCGAACAGCCCAACCCTTGGGACCTGCTCCAGCCCCAGGATGCGACGAGCCGACATCGAGGTGCCAAACCATCCCGTCGATATGGACTCTTGGGGAAGATCAGCCTGTTATCCCCGGGGTACCTTTTATCCGTTGAGCGACGCCGCTTCCACATGCCAGCGCCGGGTCACTAGTCCCGACTTTCGTCCCTGCTCCACCCGTCGGTGTCACAGTCAAGCTCCCTTGTGCACTTACACTCAACACCTGATTGCCAACCAGGCTGAGGGAACCTTTGGGCGCCTCCGTTACATTTTAGGAGGCAACCGCCCCAGTTAAACTACCCACCAGGCACTGTCCCTGATCCGGATCACGGACCTAAGTTAGATATCTAGTACGACCAGAGTGGTATTTCAACGATGACTCCACAACCACTGGCGTGGCTGCTTCACAGTCTCCCACCTATCCTACACAAGTCGAACCAAACACCAATACCAAGCTGTAGTGAAGGTCCCGGGGTCTTTCCGTCCTGCCGCGCGTAACGAGCATCTTTACTCGTAGTGCAATTTCGCCGAGCTCGTGGTTGAGACAGCGCCCAAGTCGTTACTCCATTCGTGCAGGTCGGAACTTACCCGACAAGGAATTTCGCTACCTTAGGATGGTTATAGTTACCACCGCCGTTTACTGGGGCTTAAGTTCAGCGCTTCGCACCGAAGTGCTAACACGTCCCCTTAACCTTCCAGCACCGGGCAGGAGTCAGTCCGTATACATCGAATTACTTCTTCGCACGGACCTGTGTTTTTAGTAAACAGTCGCTTGGGCCTGGTCTCTGCGGCCGTCATCGCTCCCACCGCAAGGGTGTTCACGAGTCGGGCCCCCCTTCTCCCGAAGTTACGGGGGCATTTTGCCGAGTTCCTTAACCACGATTCACTCGATCGCCTTGGTATTCTCTACCTGACCACCTGTGTCGGTTTGGGGTACGGGCGGCTCTGGTACTCGCTAGAGGCTTTTCTCGACAGCATAGGATCACTCACTTCGCCTGAAACGGCTCGGCATCAGATCTCAGACACATGAGGAACGGATTTGCCTATCCCTCGTCCTACATCCTTACACGCGGACAACCATCGCCGCGATGAGCTACCTTCCTGCGTCACCCCATCACTTGCCTACTACCAGCTCGGGTCACACGCTTACCAAGACACGCCACCCCGAAGGGCAGTCACGCTCGGCTCGGGTGCTTAGCATTACTGATTCAGCATGGGCGCACCAACGCCGGTACGGGAATATCAACCCGTTGTCCATCGACTACGCCTGTCGGCCTCGCCTTAGGTCCCGACTTACCCAGGGCAGATTAGCTTGACCCTGGAACCCTTGGTCATTCGGCGGAAGAGTTTCTCACTCTTCATTCGCTACTCATGCCTGCATTCTCACTCGTGTGGCATCCACGGCTGGGTCACCCCGCCGCTTCACACGCCACACGACGCTCCCCTACCCATCCACACACCTGGACCCGCCACCCGAAGGAGACGAGCCGAGTACACGTATGAATGCCATAGCTTCGGCGGATTGCTTGAGCCCCGCTAAATTGTCGGCGCAGAATCACTTGACCAGTGAGCTATTACGCACTCTTTCAAGGGTGGCTGCTTCTAAGCCAACCTCCTGGTTGTCTGTGCGACTCCACATCCTTTTCCACTTAGCAATCGCTTAGGGGCCTTAGCTGATGGTCTGGGCTGTTTCCCTCTCGACTACGGAGCTTATCCCCCGCAGTCTCACTGCCGCTCTCTCACTTGCCGGCATTCGGAGTTTGGTTGATTTCGGTAAGCTTGTAGGCCCCCTAGACCATCCAGTGCTCTACCTCCGGCAAGAAACAAACGACGCTGCACCTAAATGCATTTCGGGGAGAACCAGCTATCACGGAGTTTGATTGGCCTTTCACCCCTATCCACAGGTCATCCCCTCAGTTTTTAACCTAAGTGGGTTCGGTCCTCCACGCGGTCTTACCCGCGCTTCAACCTGCCCATGGATAGATCACTCCGCTTCGGGTCTAGAGCACGCGACTCAAACGCCCTATTCGGACTCGCTTTCGCTACGGCTACCCCACAACGGGTTAACCTCGCCACGTACCACTAACTCGCAGGCTCATTCTTCAAAAGGCACGCCGTCACCACGACCGAAGTCAAGGCTCCGACGGATTGTAGGCACATGGTTTCAGGTACTATTTCACTCCCCTCCCGGGGTACTTTTCACCTTTCCCTCACGGTACTAGTCCGCTATCGGTCATCGAGGAGTATTTAGGCTTAACGGGTGGTCCCGCCAAATTCACGCGCAATTCCAGGAGTCACGCGTTACTCGGGATACGCACAAGGAAGGCTCAGGTTTACGTCTACAGGGGTCTCACCCTCTACGCCGGACCATTCCAGGCCCTTCGACTTCAACTGAGCTTTATCACTTCCCGCTAGTCCGGCAGAACCAGCAAGCACGTTCCCACGACCCCGCACAGACAACGACCGCCGTCTTTAACATCTGCACGGTTTAGCCTCATCCGCTTTCGCTCGCCACTACTCACGGAATCACTTTTGTTTTCTCTTCCTGTGGGTACTGAGATGTTTCACTTCCCCACGTTCCCTCCGAACGCCCTATGTGTTCAGGCGCCGGTGACCAGACATAACTCTGGCCGGGTTTCCCCATTCGGACACCCCTGGATCACAGCTCGGTTGTCAGCTCCCCAGGGCTTATCGCAGACTCCTACGTCCTTCATCGGCTCTCGATGCCAAGGCATCCACCATGTGCCCTTAGTAGCTTGTAAAATTACACACACTACAAAGACACTCGCGTCCACTGTGAAGTTCTCAAACCACAACCCGCAACCACCCCGAACCACGAAGAAACCTCCGCAGCCGACATGGCCGGAACCAAGACAACAGCACCCCCACCAACCCCCCAAACAAGGGAGACCAGCAGAAGCGCCTGATGCCTCAGGACCCAACAGTGTGCCCAACCCGCCCCACCAACCAACCCCGTTCCACACCCACCCCCCAAAGGAGACAGGCAGTACTAAGACCAGGCCGGCAGAACCAGCTGAATAATCGACGTTCCACCATCTGAGCACCCGACCACCACGACACTCGCGTGATCAAGCCGGGAACACACCCCCCACACCACCAGGATGCAGGAGATGAGCAATGCTCCTTAGAAAGGAGGTGATCCAGCCGCACCTTCCGGTACGGCTACCTTGTTACGACTTCGTCCCAATCGCCAGCCCCACCTTCGACAGCTCCCTCCCACAAGGGGTTAGGCCACCGGCTTCGGGTGTTGCCGACTTTCATGACGTGACGGGCGGTGTGTACAAGGCCCGGGAACGTATTCACCGCAGCGTTGCTGATCTGCGATTACTAGCGACTCCGACTTCATGGGGTCGAGTTGCAGACCCCAATCCGAACTGAGACCGGCTTTTTGGGATTCGCTCCACCTTACGGCATCGCAGCCCTTTGTACCGGCCATTGTAGCATGCTTGAAGCCCTGGACATAAGGGGCATGATGACTTGACGTCATCCCCACCTTCCTCCGAGTTGACCCCGGCAGTCTCCTATGAGTCCCCACCATCACGTGCTGGCAACATAGGACAAGGGTTGCGCTCGTTGCGGGACTTAACCCAACATCTCACGACACGAGCTGACGACAGCCATGCACCACCTGTACACCAGTGTCCAAAGAGACCCACATCTCTGCAGGCTTCTGGTGTATGTCAAACCCAGGTAAGGTTCTTCGCGTTGCATCGAATTAATCAGCATGCTCCGCCGCTTGTGCGGGCCCCCGTCAATTCCTTTGAGTTTTAGCCTTGCGGCCGTACTCCCCAGGCGGGGCGCTTAATGCGTTAGCTGCGGCACGGAACCCGTGGAATGGATCCCACACCTAGCGCCCAACGTTTACGGCATGGACTACCAGGGTATCTAATCCTGTTCGCTCCCCATGCTTTCGCTCCTCAGCGTCAGAACAGGCCCAGAGAACCGCCTTCGCCACCGGTGTTCCTCCTGATATCTGCGCATTCCACCGCTACACCAGGAATTCCGTTCTCCCCTGCCTGCCTCTAGTCTGCCCGTATCGGAAGCACGAATGGGGTTAAGCCCCAAGTTTTCACTCCCGACGCGACAAACCGCCTACGAGCCCTTTACGCCCAATAATTCCGGACAACGCTCGGACCCTACGTATTACCGCGGCTGCTGGCACGTAGTTGGCCGGTCCTTCTTCTGTAGGTACCGTCACTCTCGCTTCGTCCCTACTGAAAGAGGTTTACAACCCGAAGGCCGTCATCCCTCACGCGGCGTTGCTGGATCAGGCTTTCGCCCATTGTCCAATATTCCCCACTGCTGCCTCCCGTAGGAGTCTGGGCCGTGTCTCAGTCCCAGTGTGGCCGGTCACCCTCTCAGGCCGGCTACCCGTCGTCGCCTTGGTAGGCCATCACCCCACCAACAAGCTGATAGGCCGCGAGCTCATCCCCCACCGAAAAACTTTCCACCACCCACCATGCGGCAGGAGGTCATATCCGGTATTAGCCACCGTTTCCAGAGGTTATCCCAGAGTGGAGGGCAGATTACTCACGTGTTACTCACCCGTTCGCCGCTCGTGTACCCCGAAGGGCCTTACCGCTCGACTTGCATGTGTTAAGCACGCCGCCAGCGTTCGTCCTGAGCCAGGATCAAACTCTCCATCGAAACCCAACCAAACGGTCAGGCACAACAAAAACGTTCAACCCCGGACATCACTATTTGCTGACAAATAATTCTGTCACGGAATTTGACCAAAACAACAACCCAGCAAAACCAGGCCATCATCAAGGTCGCTGATTATCTCGTCGACTTTTGACACACTGTTGAGTTCTCAAACATCAGACACACAAAACCCTCAACCCCACACAGGAGCATCAGACCAAGGCGCGACCCCCAAACCTACCAGGCGTCCGACAGAGACCCAAACCTGGGCCCCTCGAGCGCTCGGCAGTGACCTTGACTAGTCCCGAACGTGCGGAACCGGCTAGGTTCTTCTGGAGGTGGTGGTCACCAGGGCCGCGTGCCCGGCCTCTCGGCCTTGCCCGCCGCCGTCCCCGGCAACAAGAAGAACATTACAGGGTCGGTTTCGGAGGGTCAAACCGGGGGTACCCCTTAGCGCTAAAACCCGCTCTGACCTGCGGCGATGTGCGCACTGACCGCCTCCGGTGCCCCTCACCGGACGCGGAGCTCCACGACGGCATCCGCCTCCACTCTCGCCGTCTCACCCCACCCCGGTGGCACCAACGGCATCCGGACGCCAGCTCGCAGACGCACGCGGACCGCGTCACCTCGCTGGTCGACCTGCCAGGTGAGCCCTCGGACCGTTGCTCCGGCCCCGCTCTCGCGGAGGTAGTCCTCGGTGGCGGCGCGCGCGGCGGCCGCGTCGAGCGCGATCGTCCCGTCACCCGCCGCGTACAGGCTGGAGCGGGTCACTCCTTCGCTCGCCGCGAGTGCGGCGCCGTCCGCGAGGTCGGCGAGGCGGCGTTGGCCGAGGTACGCGGCCGACGCGTTGACCGCTATGGCGACCACCAGGCCAGCGACGACGAAGAATCCGACGATCATCACGGTGACCTGCCCACCCTCGGACCGACTCATGACCGGTCCTCCCGGAAGCGGCCGTACGGCTCCGTGTGGGTGCCGTCCACGCGCACGGCCGGCCGAGCGCCCCCGAGGGCATCAGGGATGAACGGCAGCTGGGCACGCGCCGTCACGTTGACGACGATCGACGACCCGGGACTGAGGCACGGGCCCCCGGTGCACCGCAGGCGGACGTCAATCATGTCGGTCTCGATCCGATGGTCCTCGAGGACCAGCTGCGCCGCCCGGCGGGCACGCCGCTCGGCGACCGGCGGGCTCGGCGCCTGGACGTACGCGCGCCCGGCCGCCCGGCCGGCGGCGCTCACGCCGTACGCAGACCGCTGGACCTCGAAGACGGAGAGGACCACGTACAGGAGCGGAACCAGGAGAAGGAGCGCGAGCCACGTGGTCTCGACCACCGCGGACCCGCTCTCTCGTCCGAGGTCACGAGTCCTCCCTCGCGTCCTCATCCGATCTCCGTCACGGCCCGGCCGACGCCTTCGACGTCGACGGTGGACCCGAAGATCCCCAGCGCGGGGACGCTGGCGCGTACGCGGACCATGACGACGGGCTGTCCGTGGACGGAGGCCCGCTCCGCCCGGACGTCACCGGCGTACCGGGCGGAGAGCGCTCGAGTGATCTGTGACCGGGCTCGCGACACCCCCGTCTGGAGTGAGGCGCCGTCTCGCGATGCCGCGCGAGCACCGTCGGCAGCAGCAGCGGTGACCGTGTTGCGGACGTGGAGGACGAGCCCCACCTGGACGATCGCCAGCACGAGCGGGACCAGCACCACCATCACGAGACAGAACTCGGCGACGGCCGACGCCTCCTCGTCCCCACGTGGATCGCCGCGGCGGCGCGCGACGCTCATCCCCCGACGGAAGCCAGAGCAGCCTGGAGCATCGCCTTCAGCTGTGGCCCGGCCAAGGCGGTCAATCCGGCGACGAGACCGGCCGACATGACGGTGATCATCACCCACCCCGGGACGTCGCCGCGTTCGCCGCGACGGCGGACGCGCTCACGCACCCCCGGGCGCGGCGGGCATCCGAGACGACGGTGCAGGGTTGCGAGCTGCATGGGCACTCCTCTGGAGTTCATGGCGTGGTGACGGACAGGCTGACCAGACCGGGATAGAAGGCGAAGAGGACGGTGACGGGCAGAACGAGGAACACCACCGGCACGAGCATCAGCACCTCACGCCGTGCGCCGGACTCGACCAGCTCGCGGCGGCCGGCCTCTCGGACGTCCGCGGCCTGTGCGTGCAGGACGTCGACCAGCGGCGTCCCCCGCTCGACCGCGACGGCGAGCGTCTCGGCGAACCGTGCGACCGCGGGCACGCCCGTACGAGCAGACAAGTCGTCGAGCGCATCGGCCAACGGTCGTCCGGTCCGGACGTCGGCGACGACCGTGCGAAGGTCCCGCGACATGGCGCCGTTGCTCACGTCTGCGACGCGTTCCAGGGCTGAGACAGGCCCCTCTCCTGCGGCGACGGCCAGTGCGAGCAGGTCCGCAAGAGTCGGGAACTCACGGGTGACCCGTTCCTCGTGGCGCTGGACCTCGTGGGTGAGCGCAAGGTCGCGGGCGAGAACACCGGCGACCCCGGCGGCCACGCAGAGGATCAGCCCCGCAAGAGGCCGGACGTCGGCCACCATCCCCCAGGAGAGAAGGACCGCCGCCGACGCCCCGAAGGCCGCGACCCCCCACACGACCTGGCTCGCCCGGAACTCCTCGAGCGTGCTCGTCGACGCCTGTCTGCGGAGACGCCTTCGGACCGAGGCGCTGCCTCCCAGCACCCGCTCGACCACGCCCGCCGTACGGCGCACTGCCGGGCCGAACACTGCTCGACCGGCAGCCCACGACTCGGCCCCCTCGCGGGGGGCCGGCATGCCGACCGTGACGTCGCGGACAAAGGGCTCGATGCGGCTCACCAGGGAGGGGCGCTGCCGCAACCGCGCGACGCGCACGAGCTCGAGCAGCCCGATCGCGACGCCGGCGGCGAGGAGCGCACCGAGAAGCGGCGCCGTCACCGCAGCACCCGCGGCTCACGTGGAAGACGCCCGATGAGCAGCATCAACCGATAGGCGAGGACACACACGGCGAGGCCGACGACGAGCAGCGCGAGTCCCGTGCCGGATCCGAACCGGGTGATCGCGTCGCGCTGCAAGGACATCAGTCCGAGGACGATCCAGGGCGCCGACACCGCCAGACGCGCGCCGTTGATGGTCCAGGCCTGCCGTGCGACGAGCTCACCGCGCGTGCGTAGATCGTCGCGCAGGAATCCCGACAATGTCCGCAGCATCCTCCCGAGATCGCCGCCACCGACGTCTCGAGCCACGCGCAACGCCTCGACGACGCGGTCTCCGACCGGATCGGCAAGCCGTGCCTTGAGTCCGTCGAGGCACTCGGCGAACCTGCCGCTCGCCTGGTAGTCACGGGCGAACGCAACGAAGGGCTCTCGAAGCGGCTCGGGGCCGCGCTCCCCCAGCCCCGAGATCGCCTCCGGCAAGGACATGCCCGCGCGCACCGCCGACGCCAGATGATCGACGGCTTCCGGCCAGGCCGCCGCCCGCTCCTCGGCTACCCGGCCGGCGCGACCGCGGATCACGGCAAGCGGGACATACGCCGCGCCGATGCCGGCGACCAGTGCCACCGTGGGCGTCGCCGTGACGAGCAGAGCGAGGACGAGTCCGACCAGACCGCACGCGGCACACACCGCAATGAGCCCTCGTGCGGTGGTGCCGGGGGCGCCCGCCCGCGCGAGAAGCTCATCCAGGCTTCCCCTCCGGCGACCCCGCGCGGCGTCCCGGACGGGGGCGGTCACGCCGGACCAGACCAGGAGCGCCCCCACCCCGATCCCGAGCCCGAGCACGTAGCCCATCAGCCCTCCGTCCGCAGGAGCGCCGACACGTCGATCCCGGCCTGGACGAACCGCTCGGTGCGAGCCGGCGTGCCACTCGCCCGGACCAGCACCCCGTCGCGATGGACGAACAAGGACTCCGTCTCGATGACGTCGTTCTCGACCCGCCCACTGACGGCCGCGATCTCCCGCACCGTCCGCCGTCCCTGCGCGTCCATGCCCAGATGGACCACGTGGTCCACGCAGGTCGCGACCGTGGGCACGACGAACCGCGCAGAGATGTTCTCACCAGCGAGCAGGGGGAGCGTGCACATCTTGACCAGCGCCTGCCGTGCCGACGACGCGTGCAAGGTCGCCATCCCCGGAAGACCTGCGTTGAGTGCGAGCAGCAGGTCGAAGCACTCCTCCGAGCGCACCTCCCCGATCACCAGTCGTGACGGGCGCATGCGCAGCGCTTCCTTCACCAGCGTCCGGAGCCGGATCTCTCCCGTGCCCTCCAGCCCGGCCTGTCTCGTCTGGAGCGCGACCCAGTCGGGATGGGCGAACCGCAGCTCGAAGACTTCCTCGGCCGACACGATCCGCTCCGTCCCCGGAACCTCGGCGGCGAGTGCGTTGAGGAACGTCGTCTTGCCGGCCTGGGTGCCTCCGGAGACGAGCACGTTGTGCCCCGACACCACGCTCGCCCTCAGGAAGGCCGCAGCGTGCTCGCTCAGCGCGCCGGCGGCGACCAGGTCCCCCAGACCGCGGAAGCGCGCGACGAACTTGCGGACGTTGACCGCGGCGAATCCGCGCGAGATCCCCTCCAGCACCACATGCAGGCGATGACCTCCCGGAAGCGTCGCATCCACGAACGGCTGGCTCAGATCCAACCGCCGGCCACTGGTCGCCAGCATCCGCTCGACGAGCTCACGCACCTCGACCGGGCCGAGGATCACCGATGTCAGCTCGTGCCTGCCCCCACGCGCCACAAAGACCCGCGACGGCTCGTTGATCCAGATCTCCTCGACCTCCGGATCATCGAGGTACGGCTGGAGCGGCCCGAGGCCGGACACCGCGGCGACCAGCTCGCCGACCGTCGCGTCAGGATCGGTCAACGCCGCCACGGCGCCAGTCAGGCTGCGTTGGTCGTGAGCCGCAGCAACCTCCTCGGCGATCCGCCGCACCGTCGCGGCATCCCGTAAGGGATCGACGCCCTGCGCACGCACGTGGGCACGCACCTCGTCGGCCAGGCTGCTCGTCGTCACGGGACTCCCCACGGCGGTTGTCGTCCCGGAATCCTGCCGCAAACAAGGGCGACCACAACAGACCCCGTGGCCACACTGTGGACAACCCCGGCCCTCGACAGGGCCCGCCGTCAGTGCGCGTCGGCCTCTGCGCGCTCCACTCGGTCACGGAACCAGTCGAGGATGAAGCGGTGCGACGCGATGCCGTAGTCGAGCGTCGCGCGTTGATAGGTGGCGACGTCGGCGAGCTCGTCGGGGACCTCGACCGTCTCGAGGTGAGAGTCGAGGCTCGTGAGCCTGGAGAGGTCGGCCTCGACGCGCGTCTCGATGCGGCGCAGGACCGACGGACGGTCGGCAGGATCCAGAAGCCCGAGGAAGTAGAGCCGCGAGAGCGCCGCACCCTCGAGATCTGAGCCGACGAGGTCACCCGTCATCCAGGCGTGGAACTCCTCGCGGCCGGCGTCGGTCACGCGATACACCTTCTTGCCGCGCCCGCCCGCCTCGACGCTCGCCACCTCGATGAGCCCCCGGTCGAGCAGGACGTCGAGGGCGCGCTTGATGCTGCCCGAGCTCGCGCTGTAGAAGAGCGCGACGCCGGCCTCGAACGCCCGGACCAGGTCGTACAGGCTCTGCGGAGCGATCAGCAGCAGGCCGAGGATCACGTTCGCCATGCGCAGACCCTAGTCCATTGACTCTTTGAGACCCATCTACTAGACATGTCTCAAAGAGAGATGAGGATGCCGTGCCTGAATCGCCTGCCCCCACGCCCACGACGACCGCGGGACCCGACAACCGTGTCCCCGCCGAGCTCGACCGACGCCTGGTGCGCCTGCTGGAGACGTTCGTCGTACGACGCGATCTCCACCACGCCCGCGTCGCCATCGCCACCGACGAGGGTCAGCACTGGTCGGCGGCCATCGGACCCGCCGGGCCCAGCGACCTCCGGTCGCAGCCCGAGACACCGTTCTTCACCGCGAGCATCACCAAACGCTTCATCGTGACGCTCGTGCTGCAGGCGTACGAGCGTGGAGAGCTCGACATCGACGCACCGATCACCGCGTACCTGCCGACGGAGACGACCGCCGGCCTTCACGTCCTCGACGGCGTCGACCGGACAGCCGCGATCACCGTGCGCCACCTTCTCAGTCACACGTCGGGGCTGCCCGACTACTTCGAGGTACGCGACGGCGGGCCGAGCCTCCACCAGCGTCTCGAGGCCGCAGAGGATGCCGGCTGGACCTTCGACGACATCCTCCGGCTCACCCGCGCGAACCGCCCGCACTTCCCGCCGCAAGACCTCGCCGCTCCACGACAGAAGGCGCGCTACTGCGACACCGGCTTCCAGCTGCTCATCCGCATCCTCGAGTCGGTGACCGGTCGACGCTTCAGCGACCTGCTCACCGAGCGGATCATCGACTCCCTCCGCCTCACCGAGACCTGGCTCCCCGGGCACCGCCCCACCGCCACGACGGCGCAGCGAGACCGCGGGCGGCCCCGTCCGCATCGCGTCGGTCAGCCCGGGAGTCGTCGTCACCGACGGCATGATCCGAGAGGCCCGCGAGCTGGGGCTCATGTCGACGATCGCCGGCGCGCTTTGCCAGGGTGCGCAAGGCGCGAACCGTTCCCGATGTACGCCAAGCAGCGGCGGGTCGACCTGCCCTCGGTCATCGCGTCCAGCAACGACCTCGTGAGCACCACCGGAGACCTGATCACGTTCCAGCGCGCGCTCCTCCGCGGCGAGCTCTTCCGCGACGCCAAGACGGTGGACCTGCTCACCGAGCGGCGCAACAGGCTCCGCGACATCCCCGTCCTCCAGTACGGCCTCGGCACCATGTTCTTCACCGTCGGCCGGCTCATGTCCGCCGGGCGTCGACCCGTCATCCTCGTCGGCCACTCCGGCTCCACCGGCACGTGGCTGTTCCACTGTCCCGAGCGGGGGCTGCACCTCGCGGGCACCGTCGACCAGGTCAAGGGCCAGGCGATCCCGTTCCGGCTGATGGCGCGGCTCCTCTACACCTGGCCCCGCTGAACGCGGGCTCGGCGTACGAGGCGGCACCGCGCACCTGACCGCGCGTCAGCGCAGACCGAAGTAGTCGGTGAGCGCGGCGACGAAAAGAAGCGTCCCGGCGACGATCAGCAGCACTGCGCTGATCCTGCGCCAGTGCTGCGAGCGGACCCACGCGACCACGCGGTCGGCAGGACCCGCGAGCGCCGGGATCCGGAGGCGGCCCCACGCCAGCAGGACGTACGGCGCCGCCGCGGCTGCCGCGAAGCCGACGTACACGAGCACCTGCAGCGCGACGACCGAGGTGCTTTCCCGCGCCAGCCGAACGACGAGGTACGTCGTCGCAGCACCGCTCACGCCCACGACGGTGTTGAGCACCGCGAAGGTGAACAGGTCCCGAGGGCGGTCGAGAAGTCGCTCGGCCGTGCGTGAGACCGCTCGATCGTCGGTGGTCGGGCGTCGCCACAGGAGCCAGATCCCGGCCACGACGAACAGCACGCCGGCGATCTCGTCGAAGGCCTGCTGGAGGAAGAGCTTCTCGACCTTCCCGCGCAGCACGTAGTCCCACGTGTCGGGATTGACGACCTGCAGGACGAGGCTGAGGACGAGGGCGCCGGTGGCGACCCCGCAGGCGACCACGAGGCCCGGGCGCACCGACCCACGCGACCGCGCGACGACCGCCACCTGGGTCGCGATCAGCGTCGGGCTGAACCCCATCACGAGTCCGAGCAGGACGAGGCTGACGACCGTGCCCATGAGGACGGTCGCGGCGTTCAGGAGCATCGCCCGAGTCTAGGGAACGGGCCGCCGATCCTCGCGCGATCGACGGCCCGTCCCCGTGACGATCAGCCTCGCGGTCCCGCCTTCACCTGCACGGTCACCGGACCCGAGGCCGAGGCGTCGAAGCCCGACCCTGCCTTCGGCGTGTACGAGGCTGTGAGCACGTGGGTGCCCGGACGCAGACCCCGCAGGGTCAGCACTGCCGTGCCGTCGCGCCGGACGCGTGCC
The DNA here is from genome assembly GCF_019550915.1 of Mumia sp. zg.B17. Lineage (GTDB taxonomy): Bacteria > Actinomycetota > Actinomycetes > Propionibacteriales > Nocardioidaceae > Mumia. Next base: position 381,153 of record NZ_JAHWCI010000002.1, on the reverse strand, counting down.
GTGCCCAGCAGCGACCGGCCCTCGCGGACCTGGACGACGCCCCTCGGCGTGCCCGCTGCTGCCGGATCGTCCGCCGTCACCGACACCTCGAGCTCGACCGAGCCCGGGCGGGAACGGCCGACCTCGAGCGTGGTCGACGTGGCGACCGGCGCCGCGACACCCTCACCCTCTGGTGCCGCCCAGAACAGGCCGCGCGCGGCCTGGCTCTGACCGCCCTTGGGGTGGGTACGGAAGAACACCGACGTCCCGAAGACGAGCGCCTTCGCACCCGACTCCGCCTCCGCCGACACCACCGCGGGCTGACCCGCGGCATCCTCCGGCCCGTCGGGGTTCGTCCCGGTGTCACCACCTCGGCGCCAGTGGCCCGCGACCAGCGGGTTGCCCGTCGCGTACGACTGCTCGACCGTCGTCCCCGCCCCCAGCCCGGTGAACCAGGTGGCCGGATAGATGAACGAGTAGGGCTGCGCGTACGGCGCCAGGACCCCGTCGTCAGCGGTGTCCACCGCGACGATGCCGTTGCCGTTGCGGTTGCCGGTGACTGCGGTGCCGGTGACGAGACCGGCGCTCCTCGCGGTGTCGAACGCACCCGCGCCGCGGCCGACGATGCTGCCGCCACCGTCGACGTACGCCTGCAGCGCCGCAGCGCCGGCGGACTGCCCGGCGTTGAACGTCAGCGCCGACCCGAGCCAGAGCACGTCCACATCGTCGAGCACCGCGGGAGTCGCGGTGATCGTCGGCGCGCTCAGCGGCACGAGGTCGTCGAACCCGAGCTGGGTCAACGACAGCAGGTCGTCCTGGGACCCCGTGTAGCCCACGGTCAGGTCCTCCAGGCCCTTCGCGGCGCCCGTGCGGAGCTGGGCGACCTCGGACGCGGACGCCTCGGCGAAGTCGACGTCGAGCTCCTCGGCGACCTCCTCGACCGCGGCGTACGTCTCCTTGTCGGCACCGACGACGGCCGACCCGTCCGCGAGCTGTGAGGCGGCGATCCCGTCCTCGAGCAGGGCGTTGAGCGCCCGGAAGTCGTTGACGCCTGCGAGGTCGAAGGTCAGGTACGACCCGCGGTCCGGGACGTCACCGTCGACTGCTCCGGCGCCGGCGGCCGGGACCGTCCGAGGCAGTCGACCCTCGCCCGTCGTGCCGGCGGGCTCCACCGTGGCGCCCCACAGCAGACCCCAGCTCCAGGCCGAGATGTCGTACATGCTCGGGAACTTCGCCGAGATGTCGGTTCCTGGCGCGAGGAGAGCGTGAGCCAGGTTGCGCAGCGGCTGGTGCATGTCGACGACATAGGACCCGGCCGGGTACGCCGTGCCGTCGATCCTGGCCGTCCGCGCCAGCCGGTCGACCTCGATGCCGTGCAGCTGCAGACGGCTCACGAGCGTGCGCGCGTCGGTCAGCGACCGCTGCCCCTCGCCCACGGGGACGACGAACGCCCGCGGGTACGAGACCGCGTTCTGGTCGTCGGCCGCGTCCCACTCCGCCTTCCACTCCTGCGGACCCGGGACGTCGGCGATGTTCTCCGTGGTCAGCGCCGTACGCGGGGCTCCGACGTCGGCCCGGCGGAAGAACTCGATCTGGTCGTCGAGCATCGCCGCGTCGTTCGTGCCGACGTAGTCGACCAGGCTCTGCATCGTCTTCAGCGCCACCGCCGTGTTGACGACCGCGCTGGCCGGCGTCTGGCTGCTGCCGTTGGGACGCGACTTCGGCAGCTCCACCGTCGCCGTCACCGAGCCGGAGAAGGCGGCGTACTGCGCGGTGAAGACCGGCGGGAAGTCGTCCCACCCCGACGGGGTGTCGCGGTACGGGATCTTGATGTGCGCGTTCTCGGGGCCGGTGACCTCCGGGACGACCCGTCCGGTGGTCACGTCGTAGTAGGTGTTGCCGGGGATCGCGGCCCCGACGACGTCCTTCTCGACCTGGAGCGCCGCCGCGTAGGCGTGCGGGATGAACAGGTCGTACTCGTAGTCGTCACCGTGCGGCGGGCCGCAGGGCTCGATCTGGAGCACGCTCGTGTAGCCGTGGAAGTCGGCGGCGTACAGCGCCTGAACGGCCTGGGCGGTACGGATGAACGAGGTCGACTCCGGCGTGGTGTTGGTGATCATGTCGCGGTTGCCGTCGAGGTTGAGCGCGGTCGCCCGCTGCCCGATGGTGCGGCCGTCAGGGTTCAGAGCGAGGCTGAAGTAGAGCCGGTGCTCCGAGAGGAGGGACTTCACCTCGCTCCACGGGGCGGTCGCCAGCTCCTCGATGTACTGCAGGGCCGCGTCGGTGCCCTCCCACTCGTTGCCGTGGATGTTGGCGCTGATCCAGAGGGGGGTCTTGTAGTCCCGCTCGAGCCGCTTGTCCCGGGCCGCGGCCCTCGGCTCGTTCTTGATCTTCTCCCGCCACGCGGTCTGACGCCTGGTCTCGCTCCGGCTCTCCGGAGCCGTCACCGTGACCAGGTAGAGGTCACGACCCTGCGTCGACTGCCCGACGACCTGCGTGGAGACGCGGTCGGACGAGTCCATCAACGCGTTCAGCGTCGGCGCGATGTCGTCGAAGCGGACGAGGTTGCCGCTGTCGGACGCGTCGGTCTCGGCCTCGGGGAACACCCTCAGGTCCGGCTGCGTCGGGTACGACGACGGCATCGGCAGCGGGTCGCCGACCGTCGTGCGCCTCGCGGCGTTCCGGGCGGCCTTGGCGGTCAGCGACCCGGTCGCCGTCGGCTCCTTGGCCGAGCGCTGGTTGAACGGTGAGACGGGGAGTTCTTCGGCGACGGCTGACGGTGCCGTCAGGAGTGTCGTCGAGGCGAGCGCGAAGCTCGCGACGACACCCACCACACGTGACGTTCGCACTGGGAGTCCTCTCGGAGGGGACGGTCCGTCGTGGCGCACGCGACACGGCGGCGGAACCGTTCCGATCCTGCCCAAGATTCGACGAGCGGGGAACCCTTTGACGTCCTGTTAACCCCAGCCGCGATCACGAAACCCGGCGGAAACGCTGCTCGCGAAAGAGCGGCGGCAGATAGCGCAGCACCAGGGCGGACCAGGTCAGGTGGGTCAGCATCGGCGCCTGGATGCCGCCGGTCGCCCGCCGCTGGAGCCCGAAGAGCGTGCCCATGACGGCACCGGCGAGCACGAGCGAGGGGTTGCGCGACGACGCGGTCGTAGCGGTGTACGCGAGCGTCGACGCCAGCACGCCGCGCCGCTCCCCCACCGCCTCGTACAGGGCGCCGCGGAAGAACAGCTCCTCCGCCGCGCCGTTGGCCAGGGTCGTCAGCACCACGAGCGGAGCGCTGCCCTCCTCGGCGAAGCGCAGGACGCGGCGGACCGCGGCGTCGAGCACCGGGACGCGCTGGGCGACGAGTCCCCCGGCCACGAAGCAGCCGAAGGCACCGACCCCGGTCAGGACCGGCACCACGACCGGCCGCCGGCGGACGCCGTCCTGCATCTCGATCCAGCCCTGGTGCAGCGGTCCGGACGCCAGCGCACCGACTGTCCACGTCGCCGCCGTCGCCGCCGTGAGCGCATAGAACTGCGGAGAGTCGGGCTTGGTCTGGAGGGAGACGCCGAGCATCCCGGTCCCGGCCAGACAGCCGACCGCGACCGTACGGCGTCGCCGGCGCACGACCGCCTCGGGCTCGGGCGCATGGGACGGAACGGCGTACCCCAGACCTCGGGGCAGCACCGCACGGGTCCTGGCCCGGACGGCGCCGACCGCGGCACGCAGGGCCCCGGTCACGTCGGGTCCTCCTCCGCCTCCCGCTCGCGGGCCTGGGCGCGGGCACGCTCGGCGAGCGCGCGCAGGACGGCCTCGTCGTACGAGAGGGGCTCGAACGGCACCGCCTGGCGGATCGCGTCGTCGCGCACCACGACCTCGTTGACCATCGAGTCGACCAGCGAGCGCCCGGTGCGGGTGTCCACGTCGGTGACGAGGGCGAGCCAGCGCGACGAGAGTCCGGGACTCAGCAGCGGCACCGGCACGATGATCGGGTGACGTCCCTCGATCTCGGCGACCCGACGCATCATCGCCCCGTACGCGAGGACGTCGGGCCCGCCGATCTCGTACGCCCGGTCCGTGCCCTCGGGCAGGGTCAGGACCCCGACGAGATAGCGCACGACGTCGTCCACGGCGGTCGGCTGCGTCCGTGTGCTCACCCACCGCGGGGTGATCATCGCGGGCAGGTGCTCGACGAGCTGGCGCGTCATCTCCCAGGAGATGCCGCCGTGCCCGACGACGATGCCGGCCCGCAACGTCGTGACGGGGACACCGCCACCGGCCAGCAGGCCCTCGACCTGACGGCGGCTGCGCAGGTGGTCCGAGAGCTCGTCGGAGTCGTCCCCGAGCCCGCCGAGGTAGACGATGCGGCGCAGCCCGGCGTCACCGGCAGCCGCTCCGAACGCGGACGCCGCGTCGGCGTCGCGGCGGACGAAGTCGTCGGAGTCGAGGGAGTGGACGAGGTAGTACGCCGCGTCCACGTCGGAGAGGACGTCAGCGAGGGAGCCTGCGTCGTGGACGTCGCCGAACACCGCCCGCCCGACCCCGGCGTACCGGTCGGGATTCCGCGTCATCGCGACGACCTCGTGCCCGTCCGCCTCGAGGGCGGGCGCAAGTCGCCGCCCGATGAATCCCGTCGCTCCCGTCACGAGCACGCGCATCGAGTCCCCCGTCGCCGATCGCCCTGCGTCTGACCTTGCGTTCTCTCGATCATCCGTCACGGGGCGGGCGGCGTCAGGCCGGGCGGATCGCCGGCGACGTCCGCCGAGCCTCGGAGATTCCGCCGGGCCGTAACAATTCTGTGTTGTTCGTGTGGAACCATCCGTTCCGCATGATCCATCAAGCGCAAGGAGCACCACCGATGAAGGTCACCGGACGACGCCTGGGACGCGCAGCTGCTGCTGCCGCCGGGGCACTCGCTCTCACCGTGACGATGGTCGCCTGCGGCGGCGACGGAGACGACTCGGCCGCCGAGGTCGACGGCATCAAGCTGGTCTCGGCCGACACGCTCACCATCTGCACGAACATGCCCTACAAGCCCTTCCAGTACGAGGAGGGCGACGAGATCATCGGCTTCGACACCGACCTTCTGACGCTGGTCGCCGACGACATGGGGCTCAAGACCAAGATCGTCGACGTCGACTGGAACCAGGTCACGTCCGGTGCCGCGTTCAAGGCCGGCAAGTGCGACGTCGGCATGGGCGGCATGACGATCACCGACGAGCGCGCCAAGGCGATCGCGATCTCCGACCCGTACTTCGAGGCCACGCAGGCGCTCCTGGTCAAGGCCGACTCCGGCATCACCGGGCTCGACGACCTCAAGGGCAAGAAGCTGGGCGTCCAGGTCGACACCACCGGCCAGATCTACGCCGAGGACAACGCCGACAAGTTCGGCTACTCCATGCCTGCGTTCGACGACCTCTCGCTCGAGGTGACCGGGCTCCAGGCCGGCCGCGTCGACGCCGTCATCAACGACAACGGTGTCCTCTACGACTTCGTCAAGGACAACCCGGAGTTCGCCGTCGCCACCGAGTTCGACACCGGCGAGGAGTACGGCTTCGCCGCCGCGAAGGACGCCAACGGCGAGAAAATGATCGACAAGGTCAACGAGGTCCTCAAGGCTGCCGAGGAAGATGGCAAGTACGAGGAGATCTACAAGAAGTACTTCGGCGAGGCGCCCGCAAGCGAGTAATCTCGCCGTTCGCACCACGTCCGACCACCTCACAGGAGAGCGATGAGCACCCCCACGAAGGTGGCGACCCGACGTCCGCTGAGCCCGCGCAAGCGGGCTCAGCGGATCCGGTTCGTCCAGTACGCCGTCCTGATCGGGCTCGTCCTTGCGGCGATCTTCTTCGCCGACTGGAAGTCGATCGGTGACGCGTTCTTCAAGCCCGATCTGATCAAGGAAGCGATCACCGGCGGCTTGTGGGACGCGCTGTTCCACACGGTGATCTACACCGTCGGGGCGTTCGCCTTCGGGCTGGTGGTCGGCACGATCCTCGCCATCATGCGGCTGAGCGAGGTCGGCCCGTACCGCTGGCTCTCGACGGCCTACATCGAGTTCTTCCGCGGGCTTCCGGCGCTGATCGTGTTCCTCATCTTCTCGCTGCTGCCGCTGGCGTTCCCCGCCCTGCGGATCCCCTTCGACCCGTACGGCACCGTCTGGCTGGCGCTCGGCATCGTGGCGAGCGCCTACATGGCCGAGACCATCCGCGGCGGGATCCAGGCCGTCCCCAAGGGCCAGACCGAGGCCGCGCGCTCGCTCGGTATGACGTCGGGCCAGGCGATGCGCAAGGTCGTCCTGCCGCAGGCCTTCCGCACCATGCTTCCGCCGCTGACCAACGAGCTCATCCTGCTCGTCAAGGACTCCTCTCTGGTCTTCATCATCGGGCTCACCGCCGACCAGGCCGAGCTGACCAAGTTCGGTCGCGACATGTCGGTGACGTACGCGAACGTCACGCCGCTCGTCGTCGCAGGATTCGCGTACCTGATCATCACCCTCCCGCTGTCGGTGATCGTCCGACGCCTGGAGGCCTCTGCCGGGAAGGCCCGCTGATGCCCGAGACCCTCGTCGAGATCAAGGACCTGCACAAGTCGTTCGGCGACAACCACGTCCTCCGGGGCATCGACTTCACGGTCGGCACCGGCGAGGTGGTCTGCGTCATCGGCCCGTCCGGCTCCGGCAAGTCCACGCTCCTGCGCTGCGTCAACCTGCTCGAGCAGCCGAGCGCAGGCACGGTCCTCGTCGCGGGCGAGGACCTGACCGACCCCGACGGCAACATCGATGCCGCCCGGCGGCACGTCGGCATGGTGTTCCAGAGCTTCAACCTCTTCCCCCACCACACCGCCCTCAGCAACTGCATGGTCGCCCAGCAGACCGTGCTCAAGCGGGGCAAGAAGGACGCTCGCCGGATCGCTGAGAAGAACCTCGACCGCGTCGGACTGACCGACAAGCACGACGCCTACCCGGCCAAGCTCTCGGGCGGTCAGCAGCAGCGCGTCGCGATCGCGCGCGCCCTGTCGATGGAGCCCAACCTGATGCTCTTCGACGAGCCCACCTCGGCGCTCGACCCCGAGCTCGTCGGTGAGGTGCTCACGGTCATGCGCACGCTCGCCGAGGAGGGGATGACGATGCTCGTCGTGACCCACGAGATGGCGTTCGCCCGCGAGGTCGCCGACCGGGTCGTCTTCATGGACGGCGGGGTGATCGTCGAGCAGGGCATCCCCGAGCAGGTGATCGGCAGCCCGAAGGAGGCGCGGACCAAGGAGTTCCTCCGCCGCGTCCTGGACCCCACGCACGTGACTCCGAGCTGATTGAGGGATAGTCGGAGTCCCCACGACTGACCGGAGGATCTCGTCATGGCTGAGAAGCAGTCCGTCCTCGGCCGGGTCACCGCACTCGCGCAGGCCGACGTCCAGACGCTGATCGACGACTCCGCTGACCCCGAGCAGCTGTTCCTCGCGCTCGGGCGCGCGTTCGCGACGACGATCACCGAGGCGGAGGACGCTCTCGCCGTCGCGGTGGCGGCCAAGCGGTTGACCGAGCACGACCGTGCGGAGGACCGGCAGACCGCCGACGACTGGGGCGTCCACGCGGCGACCGCTGCCTATCACGCGGCTGAGCTGCGGGTCGAAGGCAACATGAGTGGCGCGGCGGTCTTCGACGGCCTCGCCCGTACGGCGCTGGAGCGGCAGCTCACGACCGAGCGGGCCGTCGCCGACGCCGCCGGCGTGGTCGCGGCGCTTGCGTCGTACGTCGAGCGGCTGCGCGAGCAGCTCGACCTCGCCAAGGAAGAGCTCGCCGTCCTCGAGGAGCGCCGCAACCTCCAGATCGGCCACCTCGAACCCGAGGACGGGCGCCTCCTCGACCCCGAGATCCCCCACGTCCTCGACCCCGACACCGAGCTGAGGGCGTTCGCGGAGAAGCTCCTGCGCGAGGACGAGCGGCAGACGTCCACGGTGGAGCAGCCTTCCTACCTCGACGGCCGTTACACCGAGACCGTGGCCCCCGCGCTGCGGCCCGAGGTCGAGCGCCGCCTCGAGCTCGTGCGTCCTGACGAGGGCGAGCTCGTCGCCGCACTGGCGATGCGGGCGTCCGCGGAGGCCGCACGCATCGCGGACGAGGCCGAGCGGATGGTCGCTCAGGCTCAGCAGCAGGCAGAGATCGAGGTTGACCAGGTCGAGGTGGCGGCTGAGCAGAAGGTCCTGCCCGAGCCTGCACCGGTGCCGGAGCAGCAGGCCGTGGCCGAGCCGGAACCCGAACCGGAGCCTGAGCCGCAGGTCGCGGCCGAACCGGAGCCTGAGCCGCAGGTCGCGGCCGAGCCGGAACCGGAGCCCGAGCCCGTCGACTCGCCCGTCGAGGCGGAAGCGGACCTGGAGCTGGAGCTGGAGGATGAAACGTTCATCGAGGGTGAGGTCGTCGCGCCCGTCGAGCTCGCCCGCCGGCGTCGCCTTGCGGAGCAGTCGCCGTCCTCCGAACTCCCGACGCACGACGACGTCGACCTCGGCCTCGGCCTCGACGGGGAGAGAAGCGTCGTCGTCGAGTCGGCCGCCCAGGAGCCTGCTGTCGAGCCCGTCGAGGCGGCGCCCGTCAGGCTGGAGTCTGAGGTGGACGACGACGCAGCCGGGCTGGCTCGCTCGGCCCAGGACGAGCCGGACGTGCAGGATCTCCACGACGAGACCGACGTCCGCGACGTCCACGACGAGACCCACGTCCGCGACGTCCACGACGAGACCCACGTCCGCGACGAGCCCGACGAGCAGGACCTCCAGGACGAGGCGGACCTCCGCAACGAGGGCGAGCCGAACGAGGAGGACGAGCAGGACCTCCACGACGAGACCGCCGCCCGCGACGAGCAGGCCCTCCACAGCGAGCAAGGCGAGCACGACGAGGACGAGCCGGCGGGGCGCTCGGCGTTCGACGACGAGCGGTCTCGGCCGGTCGGCGGCCGCCGGCGCGCAGACGTGCCGGTCAGAGGCCCCGACGACGACCTCGTCGCCCCTCCCGCCGACCACCCGCGCCGTGGCGATGCGCTGGGCGCCGCGCCGGAGGGTGACGACCACCGCGAGCCGCCGCCTTCTCCACGCTTCTCGTTGGGCCTGAACGGCACCTTGCCGCCCACCAACCCCTTCGCCGGCATCGCCGACGTCGACGCGGCGTACCGGCTCGCGCGGGCGCAGGAAGAGACGCAGTGGGACATGCCCGCCATCGTCGACGAGCCCCGTCCGACCGACCCGGCTGCACCCCCCGCCGGCCCGCACGCCGTCCACGGCCTGCCGGCGCCGGACGAGGACGAGCTCCCGACAACCGAGTACCCCGCGATCCGCTTCGACACCTTCGGTGGACCGGGGCCTGGACCGTTCGCTGCTTCGGCGCTCGCGGAGTCGGTGAACGAGCCGCCCGAACCGCGGGAGATCGGCCGGGACCACGATCCCGACATCGACGGGCGCGATGATCGGCCCTTCGTCCACGATCTGCCCGACAACGAGGACGACGTCCTCGCTCGCCGCCGAGCTCGACGCTCGCGGGACCCGCGGAGCCCTCGCGTACCGACCGCCTACGACCTCGCGTACGACCCGACCGAGGGTCCGAGCCACCCCAGCGTCAACGGGGCCGCGGGCACGCTCGACGACTCGGGCGACGCGCAGGTCTTCCCCCTGCGTCCGCGGGGCGACACCCCGCCCGACCAGCAGCGCTGACTCTCAGAGAACAGGGCCGGCACCTCCGCGCGGAGGTGCCGGCCCTGTTCGCGGCGCTCAAGTCAGGAGGGTCCGGACGACCCGGAGCCCCACGGAGAGCCGGGCGAGGTCGGGAGTGTCCTCTCCCCAGATCTCCTCGAGGGTCTCCTCGGCCCGCTTCAGGGTCACGGCCTCGGACGTGCCCCATGCGTCTACGCGGTCGTGCGGAGACAGCGCGTCGTCCGTCGTCGCGAGCACCTTGCGGACAAGCTGCCCCTGGACGCCCAGCAGGTCGTCACGCAGCGCGGCACGCGCCATCGACCGCCAACGGTCGTCGCGCGGCAGCGCCTGGATGCGGTGCGAGAGCCGGTCCAGACCGAGCTGTTCACCGAGCTCGGCGAACACCCGGGCGACGGTCGAGGCATCGACACCGGTCGAGAGGGCGATGTCGGCCATCTCGATCGCGCCGTACGCGGGTCCGAGCGCAGCGAACGCCTCGGCGTCGTGCGTGGCGACCCCCGCCTTCTCGAGCTTGTCGGCCCGATCGCGCCACCTGGCGTGCTCGCGCCCGACCAGGAGCTGCGGGAGGTCACGCAGCAGGTGCTGCACCGTCGTCCCGAAGTAGTCGACGCTCCCCTCCACGTCGTCGAACCGCCGGTGGTTCACCAGCCATCGGGACATCCGCTCGACGAGCGCCTGGAGCGCACCTCGCATCTGCTCCTGGACGTCGGCCGGCACCTGGTTGTCGAGGTCGGCGACCCGTTCGATCAGGGCACCCTCGCCGCAGATCTCCGCAGCGATCGACCGCGCGCGAGCGAGCTGGTCGGCTGACACCCCGGTCTCGCCCGAGAGCCGGTGGAAGTACGAGACACCACCACGGTTCACCATCTCGTTGACGATCGCCGTGACCACGATCTCGCGACGCAGCGGGTGCTCGGCCATGTCGCCGCGATAGGCGTGCTGGAGCGGCGTCGGGAAGTAGCGGAACAGGTGGGCTCGGTAGTACGGGTCGTCGGCGATGTCGGACGAGAGCAGCTCCGCCTCGAGCACGATCTTGGTGTACGCCAGCAGCACCGCGAGCTCCGGAGCCGTCAGACCGACACCTTGCGCGCGCCGGTCGGCGATCTGCTTCTCGTTGGGCAGGTACTCCAGAGCCCTGTCGAGGTAGCCGGCCCGCTCCAGCCGCGTCATCCAGCTCGCGTGAGCGTGCAGGAGGCTCACCGCGGCGTCGACCGAGCCCGCGAGCGACACGTTCTGCTCGTAGTTGTCGCGGAGGACGAGCCGTCCGACCTCGTCGGTCATGGAGGCGAGCAACGAGTCGCGCTCCTCCGACGAGAGCTCGCCCCGAGCAGCGGCCTGGTTGAGCAGGACCTTGATGTTGACCTCGTGGTCGCTGGTGTCGACGCCGGCGGAGTTGTCGATGAAGTCGGTGTTGATCCGGCCACCGGTCAGCGCGTACTCGATGCGGCCGCGCTGGGTGAGCCCCAGGTTGCCGCCCTCGCCCACGCACTTGCAGCGCAGCTCGTTGCCGTTGACACGGAGAGTGTTGTTGGCTTTGTCGCCGACGTCGGCGTGCGACTCCGTCGACGCCTTCACGTAGGTCCCGATCCCGCCGTTCCACAGCAGGTCGACCGGCGCCTTCAGGATGGCCCGCAGCAGCTCCGGCGGACTCAGGCTGGCCACGTCTTCCTCGATGCCGAGGACCACGCGCATCTGCGGGCTCACCGGCACCGACTTGGCGGCGCGGGGGAACACTCCTCCACCCTCGGAGATCAGGTCCTGGTCGTAGTCCGCCCAGCTCGAGCGGGGCATCGCGAAGAGCCGCTGGCGCTCGACGTAGGACCGTGCTGCGTCGGGATCGGGATCGATGAAGATGTGCCGGTGGTCGAACGCCGCCACCAGGCGGGTGTGCTCCGACAGGAGCATGCCGTTGCCGAAGACGTCCCCCGACATGTCGCCGATGCCGACGCAGGTGAAGTCCTCGCGCTGACAGTCCACGCCCATCTCACGGAAGTGGCGCTGCACCGACACCCACGCCCCGCGAGCGGTGATCCCCATCGCTTTGTGGTCATAGCCCACGGAACCGCCGGAGGCGAAGGCGTCCCCCAGCCAGTAGCCGTAGTCGGCCGAGATCTGGTTCGCGATGTCGGAGAACGTCGCGGTGCCCTTGTCGGCGGCGACGACCAGGTAGGTGTCGTCGCCGTCGTGCCGCACCACGTCCGGAGGGGGCACGGCACGGTCGCCCACCCGGTTGTCGGTCAGGTCCAGCATCGAGGAGATGAACGTCTTGTACGAGGCGATGCCCTCCGCCATCCACGCCTCGCGGTCGCTCACATCCGGCAGCCGCTTGCAGTAGAAGCCGCCCTTGGCCCCGACCGGGACGATGACCGCGTTCTTGACCATCTGCGCCTTGACCAGCCCCAGGACCTCTGTACGGAAGTCGTCGCGGCGGTCAGACCAGCGCAGACCGCCGCGGGCGACCGCACCGAAGCGCAGGTGCACGCCCTCGACACGCGGTGAGTAGCAGAAGATCTCGTGCGCGGGTCGCGGCTCGGGGAGGTCCGGGATCTCACGTGGCGCGAGCTTGAACGAGACGTACGACCGCGGGCGGCCGTCGGCGTCCCGCTGGTAGTAGCTGGTGCGTGCGGTGGCTCGGACCAACGTCCGGTACGACCGCAGGACGCGGTCGGCGTCGAGCCCTTCGACGGCCTCGAGCCGCTTGCGCAGGTCGCTCTCGACGTCCTCGGTGAGCCGCTCCCGGTCGGCGTCGTCGATCGCGGGGTCGAACCGGGTCTCGAACAGGGCGACGATCTGGCGGACGACGTCGGTCTCGGCCAGGAGGACGTTCTGCAGCGACTCCAGGCTGAACGGCGTCCCGGCCTGCTGCAGGTAGCGCGCGTACGCCCGCAGGACCACGACCTGACGCCACTCGAGCTCCGCGGCGAGAACGAGCCTGTTGAAGCCGTCGACCTCCGCCCGGTCCTCCCAGCAGGCGACGAACCCGTCGGTCAACCGCCTCAGACCGTCGTCGTCGGCGACCGTGCGCGAGCGCGCGCGGAACCAGTAGACCCAGACCGGCTCCGGAGTGGCGAGACGGTAGGGCCGTTCGTCGATGATGTCGACGCCGTGCGAGGCGAAGACGGGGAGAACGTCGGTCAGTGCCGCAGGCTCCCGGGTGTAGAGACGCAGACGCAGCGCGTGCTCGTCGTCGACGGCGGGGTCGGGCTCCACGGTGAGCCTGACGCGGTCGTCACCGTCGAGGAGCGCTCGCGCGGAGAGGATGTCGTCGACCGCGCTCGCAGCGCTGATGTCCTCCTTGTAGCCGGCCGGGAACGCGCCGCGAAAGTCGGCCAGCTGCGCGGTCGCGGCCGCCTTGCCGAAGCGGACCTCCATCGCCTCACCGACGGCGTCGCTCCACGAGCGCACCGCCTCCGCGATCTCGGTCTGGAGCTCGGCGGGCTCCACCTTGCCGAGCGTCGCCCCCGGCCTCGGGCGTACGACGAGATGGACCCGGGCCAGCTGTGACTCGCTCACCCAGACGCTGTAGTCGATCATCGGGTCCCCACCGACCCGGGCTGCGACCATCTTCTCGATCGTGAGCCGTGCACCGGTCGTGTAGCGGTCACGCGGCAGATAGACCAGGCACGACAGGAACCGGTCGTACGAATCGCGACGGACGAAGAGCTGGACGTGCCGGCGCTCCTGCAGGTGGATCAGGGCCTCGGCGATCTCGGCCAACCCATCGACCGGTGTCTGGAAGAGCTCGTCACGGGGGTAGGTCTCGAGAAGGTCGAGGATCTCCTTCGCCGCGTGGCTGTCGGCGTCATAGCCGAGGCCCGAGATCACCTGCTCCACCTTGCGGTCGAGGATCGGGATGCGGGTGATGCTCCCGGTGTAGGCCGAGGACGCGAACAGCCCGAGGAACCGTCGCTCACCCACCACCTCACCGGAGGCGTCGAACGACTTGATGCCGATGTAGTCCAGGTAGCTGTTGCGGTGCACGGTCGAGCGCGAGTTGGCCTTCGTGATGACGAGGACCGTCTTGTCGCGCGCACGCGCGCGCGAGCGCGTGGGCAGCGGGCTCCGCGAGGCCGTGTCCTTGCGCCCGCCACGCAGGATCCCGAGCCCGCTCGTCGGGACGGTCCGCAGACGCTCCTCGCCGACGTCACCCTCGAGGTCGTATTCCCGGTAGCCGAGGAAGGTGAAGTTGTCGTCGGCGAGCCAGGCGAGCAGCTGCGCCGCCTCTGCGGACTCGTCGGCCACGATCCCCGCCGGCGGGTCGGACCGGAGCTCGGCGACGATCTCCAGCGCCCGGGAGCGCATGGGAGCCCAGTCGTCGTTGACCAGCGCGACGTCCTCGAGGACGCGGCGCACACCCTCGGCGATCGCCTCGGCCGCCTCAGCCCGGCCTCGGTGGTCGATCTCGAAGTACATCCACGACTCACGGGTCGCGTGCGGCTCGCCGGTCGATCCGGCCACACGGGCCGAGACCAGCTCTCCGTCCTCGTCACGCACCACGTCGAGCTGAGGGTGGACCAGCCAGTCCACCCCGAACCCGGCCGTGGACAGGTAGGCGATGGTGGAGTCGACCAGGAAGGCCCGGTCGTCGGTCACCACCTGCAGGACCAGGCGTCCTCGCGCGTCCCACCCGTCCTCGTCGACGGTCGGCTCCCAGACGCGCAGCAACGTCTCGCCGGGCTCACGGACACGCGCCAGCTCGGCATGGCTGAGGACGGCGCCGCGCAGGGCGTCGAGCGACCGTTCCTCCCGCTCGGCAGACGGGACGTGCTGGTAGTAGGCCTCGACCAGCACCTTGGCGACGTCGGCGGACAGCTCGCCTTCCTCGACGGACAAGATCCAACTCCTTCGGGTTCACATCGTTGTGACTCTCTGCACACTACTTCCCTGCCTTCGAGAGGCCGCCTGCCATGATGGCCCGATGAAGCTGCACGAGATCTCCGAGTACCCCGGCGCCACCCCCGACCAGGTCTTCGCGATCATCCGCGACGACGACTTCCGCGCGCAGGTCTGCGAGAAGATCCACGCCCTGGCGTACGAGGTGACGGTGGACGACGACGGCGATCAGGTCCGGGTCCGCATCGATCGGACCATGCCGGCGGAGATGCCCGACTTCGTCAAGAAGCTGACCGGCGAGACGGTCGAGGTGCGCCAGGTCGAGGAGTGGGGACCCCCCGCTGCCGACGGCGCCCGTCGCGGGACGGTCCGTCTCACGATCAAGGGCCAGCCGGCGACGATGAACGGGACCACGGCCATCCGGGCGACCCCCGACGGGTCGGAGCTCGTCGTGGAGGGCGACGTCAAGGTCGCGATCCCGCTGATCGGCCGCAGGATCGAGCCCGAGGTCGCGAAGGCCATCACGGCGGCCCTGCGCGTGGAGTCCTCTCAGGGCCGGGCGAGGATCGCCGCCGAGGCCTGACCCGCGGTCGCGCGTCACCGGTCTCTCAGACACCGATCCACGCGGCGATCGCCGCGGCCCCGGCGCGCTGAAGCAGAGCGGGCGCCTCGGCGATGCAGCGTTCGAGGTCGGCCTCGAGCTCCTGGAGCGCGTGGACGCCCGCGAATCCTGCCTGCCGAGCCTGCGTCTCGGACAGCGTCGTCCGACCGCAGACCACGACCACGGGAACGCCCTGGCGCGCGGCCCTCGCCGCCACGACGGCGGGGGCCTTGCCGCGCAGCGTCTGCTCGTCGAACGACCCCTCCCCCGTGACGACGAGGTCGGTACCGGCCAGAGCGGCGTCGAGACCCACGAGGTCGAGGACGAGCTCCGCCCCCGAGCGGGTCTCCGCACCCAGGACCGACAGCGCGGCGAAGCCCACACCACCCGCGGCGCCCGCGCCGGGCACCTGGCGCAGGTCCCGTCCCGTGACCGATGCCACGACGTCGGCCCACCGGGAGAGGCCCCGGTCGAGCAGCTCGATCTGCCCCGGGCGCGCGCCCTTCTGCGGCGCGTAGACGGCGGCAGCACCGTGCGGGCCGGTCAGCGGGTTGTCGACGTCGCAGGCGACCACGAGGGTGGTCCCGCCGAGCCGGAGACCGTCGAGATCGACCGACGCCACCTCGGCCAATCCGACCCCACCCTCGGGCACGAGGGCCCCCTCGCTGTCGAGCAGGCGCGCACCGAGCGCACTGAGCATCCCCGCGCCGCCGTCGGTGGAGGCGCTGCCGCCGATGCCGACGACGACCTGGGACGCGCCGTCGGCGATCGCCGCCGCGACGGCCTCGCCGAGGCCACGCGAGCTCGCCGTCATCGGCGCGGGCGGGCCGTCGAGGCGCACCAGCCCGCAGGCGTCGGCCATCTCGACCACCGCCTGGTCGCCCCGACGCGCGATCGTGGTCGACACCGGCGTGCCGGTCGGGCCCGCGACGGTGACCGGCACGGGCCGCCAGCCGCTTGCCAGCGCGGCCGCCACGGTCCCGTCGCCGCCATCGGCAACGGGCAGCTCGACGACCTCCACGTCCGACCGTCGCATCCCCCGTGCCAGTGCTGCCGCGACACCGGCAGCGTCGAGCGAGCCCTTGAACTTGTCGGGTGCGACGACGACTCGTGTCACAGGTACGGCTCGACGAGCTCGACGTAGCGGCGCACCGTGGTCGCGACGACCTCGTCACCGTCGGCGGCCCAGACGTCGGCGTTGAAGATCTCCACCTCCACGTCTCCGGCGTAGCCAGCAGCGGCGACGGCCCGCGTGAACGCCGCGAAGTCGACGTGTCCGTCGCCCATCATCCCGCGCCCCAGGAGGTTGTCGGCCGGGACCGGGGTGATCCAGTCGCACACCTGATAGGAGACGATCCGGTCCCCGGCGCGCTCGATCTGCTCGGTGACGCCGGGCTCCCACCAGAGGTGGTAGGTGTCGACGACGACACCGACCTGCTCCACCGGGTGCTCCTCGGCGATGTCGAGCGCCTGGCGCAGCGACGAGACCACTCCGCGGTCAGCCGCGAAGATCGGGTTCATCGGCTCGATGCCGAGCCGGACGCCGCGCTCCCCCGCGTACGGCGCCAGCCGGGCGATCGCCTCGGTCGCCCTCTCCCGCGCGCCGGCGAGGTCCTTGCTGCCCTCGGGCAGCCCTCCCGGCACGAGGACGAGGGTCGGGGCTCCCAGTGCGGCTGCCTCGTCGACTGCGGCCACGTTGTCGGCGTGCGCGGTCTCGCGCGCCTGCGGCTCCTCGGCGGTGAAGAAGCCCCCGCGGCACAGCGACGACACCCGCAAGCCGCTGTCGGCGACCCAGCGGGCGACGGTCGCGAGCCCGACGTCGGCCACCGGCTCCCGCCACAGCCCGACGGCGCCGAGGCCGGCGGACCGGGCCCCGTCCAGAGCCTCACGCACGGACCACTGCGCCGTCGTGCGCTGGTTGAGGGACAGCCGCGCGAGCCGCGGGTCACCCGGAGCCGGGGTGTCGAACCGCGCGGCCCGCCCGCTCGGTACGTCGAGGAACGCCGTCATCGACGAGCTCCGGCGGTCTCGAGCAGCAGGTTGAGGCGGTACGCGGCGAGGTCGGGGTCGGGGAGCAGCCGAGCCTCGTTGGCCAGCGCGAACACCTCAGCGAGATGGACGACGCTGCGGGCCGACTGCAGGCCGGAGACCATCGAGAACCCGGGCTGGTGACCCGAGAGCCACGCCAGGAACGCGATCCCCGTCTTGTAGTAGTACGTCGGGTTGCTGAAGAGGTGCCGTGACAGCGCGAGCGTCGAGGCCATCTCGGCGTCGTACGTCGCGAGGTCGCCGTCGTCGAGGGCGCTCAAAGCCGCGGACGCCGCCGGCGCGACGGCCGCGAAGGCGCCAAGGAGGGCGTCGGAGTGGTGGGTTCCGTCACCGCGGATCAGCTCGGGGTAGTGGAAGTCGTCACCGGTGTAGAGGCGCACTCCCTCCGGGAGCGCCGACCTCAGCGCGACCTCGTGGTCGGCGGACAGGAGCGACACCTTGACTCCGTCGATGCGATCGGCGTGGTCGGTGACGAGCTGCACGAACGTCGCCGTCGCCGCGTCGACGTCGCTCGATCCCCAGTATCCGGCGAGCTGCGGGTCGAACGCCTCACCGAGCCAGTGCAGGATCACCGGTCCGCCGACCTGACGAAGCACGACGTCGTACACGGTCAGGTAGTCCTCGGGCGAGCGCGCGACCGCGGCCAGGTGGCGCGAGGCCATGACGATCACCTGTGACCCGGCCCTCTCGATGGCCGCGACCTGCTCCAGATAGGCGTCGGTGACCTCGCCGAGCGTCCGGAGGACGCTGCGGTGGTCGGTGCCGGCCCCGGAGGCGATCCGCGCACCGGCCTCGTGCGCCTGCTCAGCGCTGCGGGTGACCAGCTCGACGACCGCCGGCCAGTCGAGTCCCATGTTGCGCTGCGCGGTGTCCATCGCCTCGGCGACACCCATCCCGTACCGGAAGAGGTGCCGCCGGAACGCGAGCGTGGACTCCCAGTCGATCGCGGCGGGGGCCCCCGGGACGTTGTCGCCGTACGGGTCGGCGACGACGTGCGCCGCTGCGAAGACCGCGCGGCTGCGGTACGGCGCCGGGTGCTCCGGCCACGCCCGCGGCGCCCGGAGCTCGACCCCCTGCCAGCTGCCGTCGGCCCGCGGGAGAGCCACGGTGTCGCGTGTGGCCGTCATGCGATCTCCGCGACGTCGACCGTACGACCTGCCTGCGACGACTCGAGGGCCGCGTCGACGAGCTGAAGCCCGCGGACGCCCGACCACAGGTCGTGGCGGTGCGGACGTCCCGCGTGCCAGTCCAGGAGGAACTCCTCCCACTGCGCGCGGAAGCCGTTCGCGAACTCCTCGTTGTCGGGCACGTCGGCCCACTGGTCACGGAAGACCTCGTCGGTGGGGAGGTCGGGGTTCCACACCGGCTTCGGCGTCTGCACCCGCGACTGCACCTTGCAGCCGAACAGCCCGGCGACAGCCGAGCCGTCGGTGCCGTCGACCTGGAACTCCACGAGCTCGTCTCGGTGCACGCGGACCGCCCACGAGGAGTTGATCTGGGCGATGATCCCGCCCTCGAGCTCGAAGATCCCGTACGCCGCGTCGTCCGCGGTCGCCTCGTACGGCTCGCCCTTCTCGTCCCACCGCTGCGGGATGTGCGTGACGGCCCGCGTGGTCACCGAGCGGACGCGTCCGAGGATGTTCTCGAGCACGTAGTTCCAGTGGCAGTACATGTCGAGGACCATGCCGCCGCCGTCCTCGGCCCGGTAGTTCCAGCTCGGCCGCTGCGCCGCGATCAGGTCGCCCTCGAACACCCAGTAGCCGAACTCCCCGCGGACCGACAGGATCCGACCGAAGTAGCCCGCGTCGACCAGTCGCCGGAGCTTGAGCAGGCCCGGCAGATAGAGCTTGTCGTGGACGACACCGTTCAGGACCCCGGCGGCGTCGGCGGCGCGGGCGATCTCCACCCCTTCGCCCACCGTCTGCGCGATCGGCTTCTCAGTGTAAATCGCCTTGCCGGCCGTGATCGCCTTCAGCAGCGACTTCTTGCGCTCTGACGTGACGAGCGCGTCGAAGTAGATCGGGGCACTCTGGTCGGCCAGCGCCTCGTCGACGTCCACCGTCCACTCCGCGATGCCGTGCCGGTCCGCCAGCTCGGCGAGCTTGTCGGCGCTACGGCCGACGAGGACCGGCTCGACCTGGAGACGGCCGCCGTCGGGCAGCTCGACTCCGCCCTCATCCCGGATCGAGAGGATCGACCGGAGGAGGTGCTGCCGATATCCCATCCGGCCGGTGACGCCGTTCATGATGATGCGGACGTTCTGCGATGCCATCGGCTTCACCTGTTCCTGGAGGGATTCGTGGTCGGGACGGACGCCGCCGGAGCAGGATCGCTCGGTCGTCCGCCGAGGTAGAGCGCGCTCAGCTGCGGATCCGCGAGCAGCTCCGGCGCAGGGCCCGAGATGTGGACCCGGCCGAGGTCGAGCACGCAGCCGACGTCGGCCGTCTCGAGCGCACGGCGAGCGTTCTGCTCGACGAGGAGGACAGCGATCCCCGCGTCGCGCATGCGCGCCACCTGGTCGAACACGGTGGCGGTCGTCTTGGGGTCGAGACCCATCGACGGCTCGTCGAGCAGCACCACCTTCGGGCTCACCATCAGTGAGCGCGCGAACTCGACCTGCTTCTGCTGCCCGCCCGAGAGCAGGCCGGCGAGCTGCTTCCAGCGCTCACCGACGATTGGGAAGAGCGACCGGACGAAGGCGACGCGCTCGGCGACCGTGGCCTTGTCGCGCACGGTGAACGCGCCCAGCATGACGTTCTCCTCGACCGTCATCTCCCGGAACACGCTGTGCCCCTGGAGGACATGCGCCAGACCGGAGGCCAGCATCTGCTGCGGACCTCTGCCGGTGACGTCCTCGCCGTCGACGACGATCGAGCCCGACCTCGGCGCGAGCAGACCGCTCGCGACCTTGAGCACGGTCGACTTGCCGGCACCGTTGGGGCCGACCAGGCACACCACCGAACCGGCGGGCACCTTCACGGTGAGGCCGCGGAGGACGAGCGCTGCTCGCCCGTACCCGGCCTCGATGTCATGGAGCTCCAGCAGGTAGTCAGACACCGAGATACGCCTCCAGCACACGAGGATCGGACTGGATCTGGGAGGGAGGTCCCTCGGCGATCGGCCGACCGCGGTCGAACACGATGACGTGGTCGCTCAGGCTCATCACCATCTCCATGTTGTGCTCGACGACGACGAACGTCCGCCCCTCCGCGTTGAGCTCGCGGATGAGGGTGCCGATCCGGCCGATCAGCGCCGGGTTCACCCCGCCCGCCGGCTCGTCGAGCATGATCAGGTCCGGCTCGGCCATCAGGACGCCGGCGAGCTCGAGGAGCTTCTGCTGGCCGTACGAGACGTCGGCGGCCTCGGAGTGCTCGAGGTGGTCGATGCCGACCCGCCGCAGCCAGTGCCGGGCCCGCTCGATCTCGTCGGTGTCGCGCGCGCCCTTGAGCAACGAACGGAGCCCGTGGGTGCGGTGGGCGACCAGGACGTTCTCGAGGACGGTCATGCGGGGGAAGATCCGGCACAGCTGGAAGCTGCGTCCGATCCCGGCGCGGGCGATCCGGTGCGGCGAACGGCCGGTGACGTCGCTCCCGCGGTAGGTCACCGCCCCCGAGTCCGGTCGGATCATGCCCGTGACGCAGTTGAAGAACGTCGTCTTGCCGGACCCGTTGGGACCGATGAGGGCGTTCACCTTGCCCTCGTGGAACGTGACGGTGGCGTCGTCGACGGCCTTGACGCCTCCGAACGCCTTGCTGAGCGAGACCGTGGCGAGGCTCTCGCGGGGAGGTGCGGCAGTGGTGGTCATCGCGTCGCCTTCTCTCGGGGGTACGGCCGCTCGTCGTCGTCCCGCTCGAGCAGCTCCGCGGCGGTCATCTCCCGGATCGAGCTGCGCTCCGGCGTGAAGCGGTCGACGAGCTTCATGCCGGCGGGGATGATCCCGTCGGGCATGAAGAGGACCACGACGGCCAGGAGGAGCCCCGTGGCGACGAGGTGGAACTGCGTGTCCCCGAACTCGAGCTTGAAGTACTCCAGCGCGGTGCCGACGATGAGCGCCCCGAGGAGCGGGCCGTACAGCTGACGGACGCCGCCGAGCAGCGCCATGAGCACCATGTACGAGCCGATCAGGATCGAGAACTGGAACACCGGGTCGAGGTCGCCGAACCACAGCGCGTACATGCCGCCCCCGAGCGCGGTGAAGAACGCCGACACGACGTAGACGACGAGCTTGTAGGCGTAGGTCGGGACGCCGAGCGCCTCCGCCTTGTCCTCGTCCTCGCGGATCGCCTTCAGGCCCATGCCGAACCGGCTGCGGTCGATCAGCCACCAGGCGAGGAGCGTGACCGCGAGGAGCGCCACGAAGAGGTAGAAGAACGTCTCGTGGTGCTGCGGCCGGAGCATGTCGGGGAACGGTCGCGGGACCACGAGGCCGTTGGAGCCACCGGTCAGCGAGCTCCAGCTCTGGAAGACCAGGAGCATGATCAGCACGAGCGCGATCGACACGATCACGAACGACGCGCCCCGCACCCGCAGCGCTGCCCAGCCGACCGGGACGGCGAAGAGAGCGACTCCGACCCCGGCCAGCGCCCACGCGACGAAGCTCGGCATCTCGAGCCGGGTGATCAGCAGTGCCGTCCCGTACGCGCCGAGCCCGAAGAACGCGGCGTGGCCGAGCGAGATGTAGCCGGTGAAGCCACCGACGAAGTTCCAGGAGGTCGAGAGGACCGCATAGCTGAGCACGACGATGCCGGCCGACAGGATGTAGGGGTTGGCCGCCCATCCCGGGAAGGTCAGCAGCGCCGTGGCGCACGCGGCGAACGCGAGGGCCTTGGCGACGAGGGTCCGAGAGACACGGGCCCGAGAAGCGTCGGCCTTAGAAGCGCTGGGCTTAGAAACGCTGGGCAAGACGACCTCCGAAGAATCCTTGCGGACGCAGCATCAGCGTGGCGAAGAGCGCCACGTAGAAGATGGTCTGCGCCCACGTCGTGCCCATCGGGATCTGCAGCAGGCTCTGGCCGATCCCGAGCACCATCGCGGCGATCGCGGCCCCGGGGATGCTCCCCAGCCCGCCGACCACGATGATCGCCATCAGCGGGCCGATCCAGTGCCAGTGCAACGACGGGTAGATGGTGGCGTCGAGCGACAGCGCCGTGCCGCCGATCGCCGCCGTGGCCAGACCGAGGCCGAAGCCGTAGCCGGCGACCCGGTCGGTCTTGATGCCGACCAGCTGGGCGGCGTCCCTGTGCTGGATGGTCGCGCGCAGCGACTGGCCGAAGCGGGTGTGCTTCATGATCACGTACAGCGCGGCGAGCGAGGCGACGGCGAGCCCGAACGTGATCAGCTTGACGACCGCGAAGCGGGCACCGAAGAGCTCGAGGCTCGCACCGCTGTAGTCGAGCTGGATCCGGCGCTGGGTGCCCGAGAACGCGAACCCGAGCAGGCCCTCGATCGTGAGGGCGATCGCGAACGTCAGCAGGACCGACATCATCGTGAGCGTGACCGGGCGGAGCCGGGCCACGAGCAGCCGCTGCATGAGCACGCCGACACCGAAGAACAGCGGGACGGTGATGAAGAGGGAGAACAGCGGGTCGATGCCGGTCTCCCGGTGGAAGTACCACGCGAGGTAGGCAGCGAGGATGAGGAACGCCGAGTGCGCGATCATCACCACACGCATGATCCCGAAGTAGAGCGTGAGCCCGGCCGCCAGGAGGGCGTAGAGCCCTCCCAGCAGCACACCGAGCACCAGGCTCTGGAAGATGAGGGCGCCATCCATCAGGACGTCACCAGGCCGGCTTCGGGAAGACGATGTCGGCTTCCTTGACGTCCTCGGGGAGGACGATCTTGATCTGGCCGTCGACGTACTGCTGGATCATGTGGGCGCCCTGGGGCCTGCCCGCCTCGTCCCAGCTCAACGGTCCGACCACCGTGTCGACCTCGTTGTCACGGAGCCAGTCGATGAGCTCCTTCTGGCAGTCGCCCTGCTCCGCGCAGCCGACCGCCTCGACGGCGGCAGCCACGACCTGGCCGGTGGTGTAGGCGTTGGCCTCGTCCTCGCCGGGCGGGGTGCCGTTGCGCTCGGTGTAGCTCGCGACGAACTCCTTGTTGGTGGGGATCGCCGCCTGCTCCGTGTAACCGGTGGGCGACAGGATGCCCTCCGTCTTCGCACCGATCGCCTCGGGGAACTCGGGATTCGTCGGCGCGGTCGAGAACGCGGCCAGCTTGGGCTGGTAGTCGAGCTGCTGCAGGGCCACGATCAGGTTGACCGCGTCCTGGTACTGCGTGCCCCCGACGACCATGTCGGCGTTGGAGCTCTCGATCTTGGCCGCGATGCTGCTGAAGTCGGTGGTGTTCGGCGGATACTTCTCGTCGACGACGGTCTTGACGCCCGCGGCCTCCATCTTGTCCTTGAGGCCGTACGCGGTGCCCATCGCGAAGGGGTCGTCCATCGCCGCGTACGCCGCGGTCTTGGGCCGCTTGTCCGCAGGCAGGGCCTCGATCCACTCCGCCAGGTAGTTGTAGTGGTCGTCCGCGACGGCAGGGGCCGCGTAGAAGAGGTTGTCGAATCCCTGCTCGAACACCTCGGGCGCCGCGCCGGCGGGCTCGACGAACAGCATCCCGTACTCGTCGGCGACGCGGGCCGCGGGCACGACGAGGCGGGTGGAGAACGGACCGAACACGAGGTCGACCTCGTCCTGCGCGATCAGGGACTCGTAGTCCGCGACGACGCGGTCGGCATTCGACTGGTCGTCGAGGATCTTGAGCTCGACCTTGCGCCCGAGGAGTCCACCGGCGTCGTTGACGTCGGCGGCCCAGGCCTCGTACCCGCGCTGGACGCCCTTGCCGGGCTCGGCGAAGTCACCGGTGAGAGGGAGCGAGACGCCGATGGTGATCGGGCCGTCCTCGTCGCCGCCGGAGTCTCCATCCCCGCCGCAGGCCGTGAGCGCGAGGGTCGCGGCGCCGAGCAAGGCGCCGATTCGGATGATGCTCGTTGTCTTCGTCGACATTGACGCTCCTACGATTCGAGGTCCGCGTGTCCCGGGGGGCCGCCGTAAGCGCTTTCGTAAGCGCTTTCGTAGGATAGACATGGGTGAACGCGTGTGGCAAGAGTCACAGCACTGGTCGTTTCTGAGGGGGACATCCGGATGGCGAGAGTTCGATCCGCGCCGCGGCTCGTCGACGTGGCAGAGCGCGCGGGAGTGTCGCTCGCGACCGCCTCGCGGGCACTGGCCGGCCGCGAGGGCGTGAGTCCGGGCGTGGCCGAGCGGGTCCACCAGGTCGCCGACGCCCTCGGGTACGTCGTCAACGCTCACGCACGCTCCCTCGCGGGCGGGTCGGCGTCGGTGGTCGGGCTGATCGTGCACCAGATCGACGACCCGTACTTCTCCGAGATCGCCGCAGGCGTCATCTCGGTGGCCTACGACAAGGGCATCACGGTCCAGATCTGCCACTCCGCACGCGACCCGGAGAACGAGCTCCGCCAGATCCGCAGCCTGATCGCGAACAACGTGCGGGCCATCATCGTCGCCGGTTCCGGCTACGTCGGTGACGGAGTCGAGGCCGCTGCCGAGCGCGAGCTTGCCGCCTTCCAGGCCAATGGCGGCCGTGTCGCCGTGATCGGCCGGCACGCCCTGCGCGCCGACGCCGTGCTCCCCGACAACGAGGACGCGGGGGCTGCACTCGCCGGGCACCTGGTCGGCCTGGGGCACCGCCGGATCGCGATCGCCGCCGGCACCGTGAACCTCACCACCGTGGTGGACCGCCTCGCGGGGATCGAGCGCGCCCTCGCCGAGAACGGCATCGAGCTCGATGAGCTTTCCCTGGTCGAGGCCGAGTTCACCCGTGACGGAGGCGCGTACGCCGCCGAGCAGATCGTCACGCAGCACCCTGAGACAACCGCGATCATCGCCCTCAACGACGCGATGGCCATCGGGGTCCTCGCCGTCCTGCGCACCCGCGGCGTCGCCGTACCGTCGGAGATGTCGGTGGCCGGGTTCGACGACGTCTCGGTCGCGGCCGACCTCGCCCCGAGCCTGACGACGGTACGCCTGCCGATGACCGACATGGGAGCAGCGGCGCTCGAGATGGCGCTCAAGGATCCGTCGTCACGCCCTCGACGTCGCCACACCGGCCACGAGCTGATGGTCCGGAGCTCGACCGGTCCGGCGCGGGCATGACGGGAGGGCGGCGGGTCGACCGCCGCCCTCCCGGTCACGTCACCGCTCGACGCGACGGAACTGCTGGTTCACCTCCAGCTTCGTCAGGGAGCTGTCGAGGAACATGAGGCTGTCCATGCGGCAGTTGCACGGATTCCGCTCGGAGCCGTCCTGCGGGAAGCTGCCACCGATCTTGATGCCGCGGGGGTTGGTCGCCGACGTCGTCTCCTCCCCCAGTGCGCTGTTGCTCCAGGGATCGTCGGTCCGGGTGTAGAAGCCCGGGATCGGCCTGCCGTTCTTGTAGAGCGCCATCGTGCCGTTGGCGTAGTCGAACGTCGCGGCGAGGTGGACCCACTCACCATGCGGGAGCAGGGTGCGCCAGTCCTCCGACGCGGCGAACGTCTGCGACGCCCCGGTGTCGACGCGGCGTCCGAGGGCGACGAGCCGGAGCTCGCCTCCGACGTCGATAAGCTCGAGGAGGGCACGGACGCCGTGGCCGTCGGAGTTCCCGGCCAGCACGCCGGCCAGCCCGACGGCGTTGTAGCGGTCGTCCGGGGCGGGGGTGTTGGTGTTGAGCGACGGGTTCTCGCCGGTCATCTTGAACCAGCCCATCACCGTGGTTCCCTTGACTCCGTTGAAGCGCGACAAGGACTCCACACCGTCGGCGTCGTCGTCGTACACGCCCGCCTTCCACGCCAGCCGACCGGTCACGGGATCGGCGTTGCGGATCTGGAGCGAGCGCCTGCTGCCCCGGAACGCGCCGTCCTTGACCCGCATGTCGGAGCCGCCGTTGATCAGGTCGATGTCCGTGCCGGACGGACCACGGTCACGCTCGACATCACCGCGAGGGCGCTCGAAGTCGTAGTGCGAGACCAGGTACGGCGACAAGGCCGGGTGCACGTCACGATCACGCGTGATCTTCTTGGTCCCGACGATCTTCCAGATCTTGCCGTTCGCCTTGGCGAGCAGATAGAGCTCGTCGTCGCCGTCACGACCGAGCCGCAGGTCGACACGACGGTCGCCCGCCAGCACCGGCGTCGTCACCTCGTTGCCACGCTCGTCGAACAGCGTGAGCTCGTGGATCTGGGCCGACGGCTTGCCACGCCGCATCTCGCGGTTCTCGGTGTACATCACCCGACCGTCCACGAGGTCGGCGAAGAGGTACTTGTCCCGCAGCTTGGGGACGTCCCCGCCTCGATAGACGAAGCCGCCGCTCACGGCGTGTCCGACGTCGGCACCGCACGGGAAGCCCGGCGGCGGGTTGTGGTCGTACTGAGCGACCGGGTAGGTGTAGCCGTTCTCGGCGTCGTTCTCCGGCAGCGGGTAGAGGTTGCAGCGGTCGGACTTGTCGAACAGGAACGATCCCTCGCGCTCGCTCCAGCCCGCGTTGTCACCGGCGCGGAGATCATAGATCGCCTCGACATCCTTCTCGCCGATGTGGCCGAGGAGCAGCCGATGCCGGCCACCGGTATCCCAGCTGAACCGGTGCGGGTCGCGGAAGCCGTACGCCCAGATCTCGCCGATCGCGCCCGGCGTCCCGACGAACGGGTTGCTGGGCGGGATGCCGTACTTCCCGTTGTCGCTGTCGGAGCCCGCGGGGTCGATCCGCAGCAGCTTGCCCTGGGGTGTCGCCAGTCGCTGCGGCTCGTCGCCGTTGACGCCGACGCCTCCGTCGCCGGCCGCGACGTACAGCAAGCCGTAGTCCTCGTCACCGCGTTCGGCGGTCGGGTTGAACTCGATCTGCTGGATCCCGTGGATCCGGGTCGCGAAGCCGAGACGCAACACCTCGCGGTGCGTGCCGCTGAAGGTGCGCGCCTTGGGATCCGCGGCCGTCCACTCCGTGATGACCCCGTGGAAGGCGGTGTTGGGCTGAGGCGTCAGGTCCGGCGTCTTGGTGGTGAGCGCACCGAACGCCTCGGTGTGGACGGTGTAGAACTTCCCGTTCTTGCGGAACTCGGGGTGATAGGTGACGAAGCCGAACCCGCTGCCCATGCCCGCACCGGAGAAGAAGTCGGGACCGACCTCCGCCTTGACGTCGAGGTACGGCGTCGGCGGGCCGATCGTGCCGCGCTTCCCCCTGCCGCGCGCGAGGTGATAGAGCGTGCCGTTGAGATCGGGGACGGAGAGGCGCCGAGAGCCGTCGGGGATCTCGCCGAGATAGTTGATGCGCGCCTGCCGCATGAGGCGCGGGTCGGTCGGGGCTGGCGTCGGCTCCGACTTGGGGAACTGGGCCACCTCCTTGACCACCAGTCCGAAGTCGGCCATGACCGGCTCAGGGAGGGGGTCGGTGAGAGGTGCGGGAGGTGCGGGATCTGCCGCGCCCGCGCCCGCGGCTGTCGTGGTCGTGGTCATCGTCGCTGCGACCAGTGCGGCCGCGGCGAGGAGACTCCACCTTCGCTGGGTCATTCCATCCACCGTCCGTGTCGTCAGAGGGTTTCTCGGACAGCCCGAGAGCCGGCGGCAGGAATGTGCGTCCTGACGGCCCGGATCCCCGAGAGACGTGCTGGAAGCGCTTTCGTAAACGCTTTCGTGAACGGTAGGCGTATGACGTACGTCACGTCAAGATAGGTTTCCGGCTGACCCAGGCGCCCGCAAGCGGGCCTTGACGGAGGACGGCGGCGAGGAGGATCGTACGGGCCCTGGCGCTCCTGGAAGCGCTTGCGCCGCCCGCTGTGTCGCGGGAGGCTCCGCCGCGTCGAGGGAGATGTCATGAGGATCAGAACTGTCCTGGCGGGCGCCGCCGCCCTGCTCGTGGGTGCCACCGTGCTCGCTGCCTGGCCCTCGACCGCCGACCGGGGCGGGCCGCGCTGGGCGGTCGACGACGACAGCCGCGCCGACTACGGCGTCTGTCGCGGCACCGATCCCGGGTGCTACCACGACTGGGAGACCGCCTTCAAGACCGATGGCGTCGACCGGGTGCTCGTCTACAGCGCCACCGGCGTCTCACGGCACGCACACCTCGGCCGTCGCCTCGCCCCCGGGATGAACCCACCGCTGACCGACGCCCACGTCGCCCAGCAGGCGATGCGCCGCTGGGGTACGGAGCACGGTCTGAGCGTCGACTGGACCGACGACGTGCTCCAGCTCGACTCCCCCGGCAAGCTGCTCCGCTACGACGCTGTCGTGTTCCTCAGCAACTCGCGTGACATCCTCGACGACGCGGCGCAGACCTCCCTGATGCAGTACGTGCGTGCCGGCGGCGGGTTCGTCGCGGTGCACAACACTCTGGGCGCCGAGTACCACTGGCCGTACTTCCAGGGCCTTCTCGGCGGCGCCGCCTTCTATGACCACGGGCCGTCACGCAACGGCCACGTCGAGAAGACGAGCCGTCGCGACGTCTCCGTCGCCGACCTCCCGAAGCGGTTCGTGCTCAAGGACGAGTTCTACAACCTCGCGCCCTTCCCGACGGGGGTCCGCATCCTCGCCGAGGTCGACCCCGACACGCTCGAGGGCGGCGGGAAGGGCTTCAACGGGCACCCGGGGCATCCCGACCAGCACCCGGTCACGTGGTGCCAGTACTACGACGGGGGACGCGCCTGGGTGACCTCGCTCGGCCACGAGGTCGCGCTCTGGCGTGACGGTGACGGCAATGGGGACGCCGACGAGCAGGCACGCCTGTTCAAGACCCACGTCGTCAACGGGCTTCTCAGCACGATGGGCAAGAAGCCCTTCTGCCGGGCGTGATGGACGTCAGGCGCCGATCTGCTCCAGCACGGCGTCGAGCTCCTGCGTTGCATACCACGCCAATTCGTCGCCGACGTGGATCGCGGCGACGTCGCGCAGCGCGACCGGACCGGTCACCTCGCCGTCAGGCCCGGCAGCGGCCTGCATCGCGATCACGAGCACCGACCCCCAGCGCTCCTCCGCGATCTCACCGGCCACCGCCATCGCGTCGTACTCGTCCTGCTCGTCGTCGCTGGCAGCCACCACGCAGGCGTACGCGTCGCCAGGGAGCTCGCCGGTGTCGGCGAGGGACCGCAGGTCCGCAGCCCGAACGGCGAGATAGGCCCGCCGAGTCACGCGGAGCCCTCGCCGGGGCTGGCCGCACGGTCACGACGCCCGGGCGCGCCGCCTCGCGGTGCGCGCACGCGGGTAGGGCTGGCGGTCTCGACCAGCTCGGCGAGGGCGTCCTCGACGCACTGTCCGAGGACGTCGGGCTCGGCCACCGCGGCGCGGTCGGCCACCATCCCGTAGTAGACGCCGCCGGCGTAGGACGTCACCCCGATCGACAGCGTCCGACCCGGGATGAGGGGGATCCCCGGATAGGTCTGGACGATCGGGGATCCGGCGATGAACATCTGCTCCTGGGGCCCGGGCACGTTGGTGACGACCAGGTCGTACGGGTGGTGGTCCTGCGTCTCCGCGACACGCGCACCGACCGCGTGGAAGGTCGTCGGGGCGAAGCCCGGGAGCTCCGCCAGCGTGTTCGCAGCGACCGCCACGCCGGTCTCCCTGTGCGCCTTGAGCGCGTACGAGACCTGGTGCAGGCGGACGACCGGGTTGGTCTCGCCGACGGGCAGCGACACCAGGTGACCGCGGACGGTGGAACCGTACGAGGTGGGAGCGCCGTCCGGGGCGGCGACCGACATCGGGACCATCGCCCGGAGTCGCGTGCTGTCGCTGACCGGCATGGCCTGGTTGAGCATCCATCCACGGATGCCGCCGGCGATCGTGCTCAGCATGACGTCGTTGACCGTGCCGCCGTGCGCGTCGCGGACCAGGCGGTAGTCGTCGAGCCGCGTGCTCACGGTGACGTAGCGGCGGTGTTGGCTGAGCCGTCGGTTGAACGGCCCTGCGGCGTCCGCGGCGACCGGACCGACGACCGGCAGCGTCTGCACGACCTTGCCGACCGCGGACTGGAGGCGGTCGAACCCCGCCGTGACACGGCTCGCGGCGCGCCGAGGACTCAGCGCGGTGTCAATGACCGACCTCGCGACCAGCGACATGCTGCCTGGACCGGCACGGGGGACCCAACCGTCGGGTGGCACGTCACGGTCGCGGGGGGTCTCGTCGAGCAGCACCTGAGCGAGGTCCACCGTCACGGACCCGTCGACCAGCGCCTGGTGCGACTTGATCAGCACCGCGACTCGGCCGTCCTCGAGGCCCTCGATGACGTAGGCCTCCCACAGGGGTCGCGACACGTCGAGACGCCGTGCGATCAACCGGCTGACGAGCTCGCGCAGGGCGGCACTCGTGCCCGGGGCGGGGAGGCCGGAGCGTCGCACGTGGTAGGTCAGGTCGAACGCTTCGTCGTCCACCCACACCGGCGGCCCCACATGACCCGGGACGGTCGCCACCCTTTGTCGGTAGCGAGGGACCAGGCCGATGCGTTCGTTGACGACCCGCACGAGCGTGTCGTAGTCGAAGGTGCGCTCGCCCGGCTCGATCACCGCAAGCGTCATCACCTGGCGCGGCGTCGTGGAGGTCTCCTCGTCGAGGAACGCCGCATCGAGGGCATCGAGACGTCGGGGCACGAGTAGAGGTTACGCCAGTTCGGGGCGGCGGGCGGCGATGCCGCCGCTCAATGTGGACAACGCCGTCCGGAACGCTGACTCCGGTGCTCCCTCGACCGGCGTGTAGCCGTGCACGAGACAGCGGTCGATCGCCGCCGGGTCGTCTGGGAGGAAGGTGGAGGGTCGCAACGTCGTGAAGCGCTCGACCGCGTCGGCGACCTCGCGAGCACTCCAGCCGAGCGTGGCACGCATCCGGTTGACGACGATCTCCGGCTCGATCTTGAACCGTGTGCGGATGTCGAGAACCGCCCGGGCCAGCCGTGCCAGACCCACCGGATCGGGGTTGCCCACGACGAGCACACGGTCGGCGACCACGAGCGTGTGCCGGGTGACGGCCGTCCGCCGCGGTGCGGCTGAGTCGAACGCCTGCTCCTCGACGTCGTCCACCGCGAACCCGAGGTCGACGACCACCTCGTCGGCGAGCTCCCGTGCGGTCTCGAGCACCGCCTCGTACGCCGCGGCCCGCAGGCTCGGCCACCGGTCAGCGCGTGGCAGGCCGGTGAGGACGGCCAGGTCGGGACCGATCCAGCGCAGAGATGCGGTCAGGGCAGCCGGGGTGAGCGTGCCCGCGTTGGCCTCGCGCGTGGATGCGAGCAGACCGCTCACCTCGTCGAGCAGTGCGAGCGCCACGGCCTGCGTGCCGCCGTCGACGTCGGCGTCGACCAGCACCGTCCGTCTCCCCGTGGCGGCCATCTCCGCGGCGAGCCCGCGAGCGACCGTGCTCCGCCCCGGCGCACCCGCCGGTCCCCACACGGCCGTCACGACGCCGTCGCGAGGGACACCGGCTGCGGGTCGGATCGCGTCGTCCCGCCGTGACGGTGCGGGCCGGAGCCCGTGCTCGGCACCCGGGGTGCGCGCTGTCGCGGCAAGGTGCGCGACCGTCGAGAGACGCGTCCACGGCAGCACGGAGTCGATGCCGAGTGCGGCGGCACGACGCTCGGCGTCGGGACTCGAGGCTGCGTCGTCGACGACCGCGACCACGAGGACGTCGGTGCCCGTGACGCGGCGGACGGCGTCGGCGTCCAGCCCGGCGAGACCGAGGGACACGAGCGCGACACCGACCGCGCCGCTCGCCGCTGTCGCCACGGCGTCGGCCACGTCCACGCAGCGGCGTACGACCTCGATCCCGTCCGCCTCGACGGCAGCGGCCACCAGGTCGGCCTCCCAGGGTTCGCCACCCGCGGCGATCAGGACGGGAACGCTCACGCGGACGGCCCCATCCGCCGTACGAGCGTGGCGCTCCCTCCCGCGAGCGCCGCCAGCGCCCGCGGGAGCACCTCGCCGCGTTCGTCCTCGACGAGGACGACCACGCTCCGCACCGAACCCTCGCCGAAGGCGCTGCCGTCACCGTGCACCGCGACTACCGCGACGTCGTCGATGACGCGGCGGGCGGCCTCCGACCTCGTCCCGGCGCTCGGCTGCTCTGCGGCGACCCAGACGTCAACCCGGTGGCCGGGGCCGAGGTCGGCGGGCATCGCGGTCCCGGTGACCTGCAATGGCACCTCAACGCCACTCACCACGGTCTCGCCCGCCACGGCCGCGACCGGAACGAGCTCGCCGGCCGCGAGGTCGCGTGCCCATGCCGCCCCCGAGAGCCGGTCAGACAGCGAATCGGTGTCCGGCTCGTCCAGGTAGGCCCCGGCGGCAACCCGATCGAGCCGGACATCGACCCGCTCGAGGTCTCCTGGTCGCACGGGCTCGCCGGCGCGAACGTCGGCCGAGACCGCCCACACCTCCGTGGTCTTGGCGACGTTGGTGACGAGCAGACCGCCCAGCAGCATGCAGACGGCGACAAGCGCGGCCCCGGTCACCGCACGGGGGTGGGTCCAGCGGGGTCGGTGAAGGCGGCGGGCGTCGGTGTGCGGCGTCGCCGAGGCTGACGACCCCGGCAGGAGCGTGGGCATGCGCCTATTGATGCCGCAAAGGAGTCCGATCCGTCCACCCTCTGTCCACAGATCGACGGTGCGGCCGCGACCTCGGGGCGGTGCTGCTGGCAGAATCGACGCATGCCTCTCGGATCCGAGTCACCCCGGTTCCTGCGGCTGTCGGACGTGGCCGAGGTGCTCAACGTCTCCGAGCGGCAGGTCTACGCGCTGGTCCGGCGCGGAGACCTGGCCGCGATCCGCGTCGGCGGCCGAGGGGTGTGGCGGGTCGAGGCCGACGTGCTCGAGCGCTACATCGCCGACCAGTACGCCGCCGCGCGAGACCACATCGCCGCGCACCCGTTCGTGGAGGGCGACGAGTCGCGCGACGGTGAGGACGTCAGCGCGGACACCTGACCGCCGCGACCGCCGTGTACGGCACCAGCTCGCCGCCGATCTCCGCGTAGTCGCTGCCCGCTCGTGTCGGGGTGCCTCGCACGGTGCTGCCGTCGACCAGCACCACGACGACGACGTCGCGGTCGCGGACGAACGTCGCCCACGCCTGCCGCCAGGTCGTACGCCGCTGCACCTCCCCGCGCGCGGTCAGGGGCGCTCCCGTCCCCGCCGTCACGCTGAGCACAGCATCCATCGAGACCACCCAGTCGGTCGTGACGTCGTGGTGCAGGAGCACCCAGTCCGCGGTCGCCATCGCGAGCTCACCTCGAACCAGACCGACCGCCGTGACGCTGAGCACGATCTCGCGCCCGAGACACCGGTCTGCCCAGGAGACGGCGGCCGACCGCTCCACGGCGAGGTCCTCGATCTGCCGGTCGCGCTCCGCCTGACTCTCGCCGTCGGCCTGCAGGGCCAGGTCGGTCTCGAGCGCGTCGAACCGTTCGTCCCACCGCATGTGCCGCACTCTAGCGCCCGACGAACCTGTGGACGAACGGTTGACCGTGTGCTTAGACATACGCAAACGTAGGCAAACGTCATCAAGAGGAGGTGCCGATGAAGACCCGACCGTTTGCTGGACTGACCGCCCTCCTGCCCGCGACGGCCGTCGTGCTCCTGATCGGACGGGTCCCGGCGGCCTGCACCCAGCTGGCATCCGCGACAGCGCCGTACCCTCCTCGCCTGGAGACCCTGCTCGGCGCCGTCGCCGTGCTGCTGGCGGTCGCCGCGACAGCCTGGCTCACGTTCCTCAGCGGGGTCGCGCTGATCTGTCGCGTCATCCGAAGGCCGGTTCCGCGGAGGCTGCTGGCCTGGTCACCGCCGTCCTGGCGGCCGGTCGTCGCGGCGGTGGCGGCGACGGTGGTGCTGGTGGCCCCGCCTGCCTCCGCCGCAACCACGACCCCGGGGTCACCCGGAGCATCCGGTGCCTCGTCTGCCTCGGGCGCTGCTGTCCGGCCACCCACTTCGGCGTTCCAGGGGCTGCCGTTGCCCGACCGACCCGGGCGCCTCGCGGCGCCGCGACCTGCGTGGCCACAGGGTGAACCGCCACAGGGTGCACCGACCATCCGCAGGGCATCCGAGGGCGCTCCCCCTCCCGCTCGTGGCATCGACTCGCCCTCGACCTCCGTGCGATCGACCGCGGAGCCCTCGGGTCGCCGCGTCCGTGCCGGCGAGACGTTGTGGAGCATCGCCGCCGACGAGCTTCGCTCCGCCGGAGACGTCGCCGGTCCGCGACGGATCGACCGGTCGTGGCGCCGCTGGTACGCCGCGAACCGATCGCTCATCGGCGCCGACCCGGACGCACTACGGGTCGGGCTCGTTCTTCGGCGACCAGGTCGCGCCCCCGCACCCGACACCCCCTCCTCACCCGCCGCACTCGACGAAGGAGAACCCCGATGACCACCGACACCACTCACACACGCGACGCCAACGCGACGAGCCTGCACACCGTCCCACCAGCGACCCACCGCGGGAGCCGACGCGCCCGTCGACGCACCGTCACCGAGGACGGCACCGCCAACCAGAAGGGTGTCCAGGAGACACGCGTGCGTGAGCGGGCCGTCCAGTGGTCCCTGCCGCTGGTCGAGGGCTCGCTGGCGCTCTCGGCCGAGCCGCCCGCCTCCCCGGTTGCCGAGACTCGGCCACGCCTCAGTCTCGTGCCGGCTCCCGACCGCGAGCTCGAGCAGCGCGCGGGCCGGTTCGTCCAGGCGGTGCTCGAGGTCACGGCCGGCACGCGGTCTCTCCAGCAGCTGACGCGGGTCGTCCGTCCGGACGTGTACGAGGAGATGCAGCACCGGCTCACCGTCCTCAGCCGCGTCCGGGGCCGTGACCCCCGCGTGCCGTCGGCGGCACGCGTGGCGAGCGTCCGCGTCTACAAGCCACGCGACGACGTCGCCGAGGTCACCGCCCGCGTCGTGAGAGACGGGCGCTCACGCGCCGTGGCGGCACGACTGGAGCACGACACCGACCGTCGTGATCCGACGTGGGTCTGCACGGCACTGTGCTGGGTGTGAGGAGTGAGGCAGAGGTGGTCGGCGAGGAACGAGCCGCCCGCCGCAGCCGAGCCCCGCAGCACCCGGCACGAAAGGCACTGGGCTGGGTGTGAGGCGCTGGGTGTGAGGAGTGAGGCACAGGTGGTCGGCGAGGAACGAGCCGCCCGCCACAGCCGACCTCCGCGCCGACCTCCGCACCGACGACGAAGGACTCGGCATCGCGACCACCTCGTGGCTGCGATGTCGAGTCCTTCGTCGTGGTGCGGTCAGCGGTTGCGCTTGCGCGACTTCCGCTGCGCCTTGGCCTTCTGGCGCGCCCTGTTCTTGGCGTTGTTCTGGCGGACCCTCTCGTTCTCGCTCGGCGCCAACGGGTCGTCGTCCTCCTCGTCGCGGGTCTCGACCTCGACGCCACTGCCACCGGCCACGTCGTCGGGTCCGCTGTAGGTGAGCTGCTGCGGGACGTTGTCCTCGAGGCCCTTGGCGGACACCTCGACGTCGCCGTCCTGCTCCGGCTCGACCTGGACGTCGACGTTGAAGAGGAAGCCGACCGACTCCTCCTTGATCGCGTCCATCATCACCGTGAAGAACTCGTGGCCCTCGCGCTGGTACTCGACGAGGGGATCGCGCTGGCTGTAGGCGCGCAGTCCGATGCCCTCGCGCAGGTAGTCCATCTCGTAGAGGTGCTCGCGCCACTTGCGATCCACCACCGAGAGGACCACACGACGCTCGAGCTCGCGCGTGACCTCCGAGCCGAGCTCCTTCTCGCGGGCCTCGTACGCCGTCCGTGCGTCGGTCGTGATCGACTCGACGAGGATGTCGCGGGTCAGACCCGAGCGGCCACCGTGCTCGTCCTCGAGGCCGGCGATGGTCACCGAGATCGGGAACAGCGTCTTGAGCGCCGTCCACAGCGCCTCGAGGTCCCACTCGTCGGGGAAGCCCTGCGTCGCGCCGTTGACGTAGCCGGCGATGGTGTCCGTGATCATCTCGCGGACCCAGTCGCTGAGGTCCGCGCCCTCGAGCACGCGACGACGCTCGGCGTAGATGACCTCACGCTGACGGTTCATCACGTCGTCGTACTTGAGGATGTTCTTGCGTGTCTCGAAGTTCTGGCCCTCGACCTGCGACTGTGCCGACGCGATGGCGTTGGTGACGCGCTTGTTCTCGATCGGGACGTCGTCGGGGACCTTCATCGTGGTGAGGATGAAGTCGACCCAGTCGGCCTTGAACAGACGCATCAGGTCGTCCTGGAGCGACAGGTAGAAGCGGGTCGACCCCGGGTCTCCCTGCCGACCCGAACGACCGCGCAGCTGATTGTCGATGCGCCGGGACTCGTGCCGCTCGGTGCCGATGACCGCCAGACCGCCGAGCGAGACGACCTCGTCGTGGTCCTCCTGGAC
Organism: Mumia sp. zg.B17; assembly: GCF_019550915.1. Classification (GTDB taxonomy): domain Bacteria; phylum Actinomycetota; class Actinomycetes; order Propionibacteriales; family Nocardioidaceae; genus Mumia. The sequence goes on along the minus strand of NZ_JAHWCI010000002.1, from coordinate 344,635 downwards.
CTGCTTCTCGACCTCGGCCAGGGTGTCGGGCCAGGCCGCCTCGTACTCCTCGGGCGTCTCGACCGGGTCGAGGCCCTTGGCCCGCAGCGCCTGGTCGGCGAGGAACTCCACCGAACCGCCGAGCATGATGTCGGTGCCTCGACCGGCCATGTTGGTCGCGACCGTGACCGCACCCTTGTGACCGGCGACCGCGACGACCGACGCCTCACGCTCGTGCTGCTTGGCGTTGAGGACCTTGTGCGCGATGCCGCGCTTCTTGAGCATCGAGGACAGCCGCTCGGACTTCTCGACGCTCGTCGTGCCGACGAGGATCGGCTGACCGATCTCGTGGCGCTCGGCGATGTCGTCGACGACCGCGTCGAACTTGGCGTCCTCGGTGCGGTAGACCAGGTCACGCTCGTCGACACGGGCGATCGGCTTGTTGGTCGGGATCGGGACGACACCGAGCTTGTAGATCTTGTCGAACTCAGACGCCTCGGTCATCGCCGTGCCGGTCATGCCGGAGAGCTTCTCGTAGAGGCGGAAGTAGTTCTGCAGGGTGATCGTCGCGAGGGTCTGGTATTCCTCGCGGATCCTCACGTTCTCCTTGGCCTCGATCGCCTGGTGGAGTCCCTCGTTGTAGCGACGACCCTCCAGGATGCGACCGGTGTGCTCGTCGACGATGAGCACCTCGCCGTCCATCACGACGTAGTCCTTGTCGCGCTTGAACAGCTCCTTGGCCTTGATCGCGTTGTTGAGGAACGAGATCAGCGGCGTGTTGACGGCGTCGTACAGGTTGTCGATGCCGAGGTAGTCCTCGACCTTGGTGATCGACGGCTCGAGCACGGAGACCGTGCGCTTCTTCTCGTCGACCTCGTAGTCGACGTCACGCTCCATCGGGGCGACGATCGACGAGAACTCGCCGTACCACTTGACCTCGTCCTGGGTGGGACCGGAGATGATCAGCGGGGTCCGCGCCTCGTCGATGAGGATCGAGTCGACCTCGTCGACGATCGCGAAGCTGTGCCCGCGCTGGACGCACTCGTCGATCGAGTCGGCCATGTTGTCGCGGAGGTAGTCGAAGCCCAGCTCGTTGTTGGTCGCGTAGGTGATGTCGGCCGCATACGCGACGCGCCGCTGCGCCGGCGTCATCGACGGCAGGATCACGTCGGTGGTCAGACCGAGGAAGTTGTAGACGCGACCCATCCACTCGGCGTGGTACTTCGCGAGGTAGTCGTTGACCGTGACGACGTGCACGCCCTTGCCCGACAGCGCGTTGAGATAGCTGGGAAGGGTGGCGACGAGGGTCTTGCCCTCACCGGTCTTCATCTCCGCGATGTTGCCCAGGTGAAGGGCGGCGCCGCCCATGATCTGGACGTCGAAGTGACGCTGGCCGAGGACGCGGCTCGCGGCCTCGCGCACGGTCGCGAACGCCTCAGGCATGAGGTCGTCGAGAGACTCCCCGCCGGCCAGGCGCTCCTTGAACTCGTCGGTCATCGCACGGAGCTCGTCGTCGCTCATCGCGACGAAGTCGTCCTCGAGGGCGTTGACCTGCTTGACGATGGCCTGCAGCTGGCGAAGGATCTTGCCCTCGCCCATGCGCAGGATCTTGTCGATCACCTTGGGCACGGAATCGCACTCCTGAGAACTTGCTCGCCGAGCCGTCGACGGGGGCCCGGACAGAGCGGCCACCGACAGCAGAACCTCGACCATCCTAGGCGACAGGAGGCGCCAACCGTAACCGTGTCGGAGATCGCCGTCACACCGCGGCAGGTTCGACGCCGCCGCTGCCGGGCACCGCCCGGTCGACGACCCCTGCCAGGACCCCGGCCAGATCCCCCTTCGGCTCCACCTCGACCGTGTCGAGACCGAGCCAGCCCGCCGCCGACCACAGCTGCTCGGCCAGCGCTGCCGCCACCCGGTCACGCGGCGCGCCGGGCTCAGCCCAGGCCGATCGGACGAGCAGACGTCCCGTGGCCCGGTCCGCCTTGAGGTCGACCCGGGCGACGATCGCGTCGTCGAGGAGGAACGGCAGGACGTAGTAGCCGTGCACCCGCTTGTGCGCGGGCACGTAGATCTCGATCCGGTAGCGGAACCCGAAGAGGTCCTCCGTGCGGGCACGCTCCCAGACCAGCGGGTCGAACGGGCTCAGCAGAGCAGCGGCACGAATCGAGCGGGGCGTGGTCGCGGCGGTGTGCCGGTACGCCGGTCGCCGCCAGCCCTGGACCGTGACCGGCTCCAGCGTGCCCTCCTCGACGAGCTCGTGGACCGCCGTGCGGGTCTCGGCCACACCCATCCGGTAGTAGTCGCGCAGGCTCGCCTCCGTCGCCACCCCCGACGATGCGGCCGCTCTGCGCAACAGTGCGCGGGCCGCCTCGGCGGGATCGGGCTCAGGCAGGTCCAGGACCGCCCGCGGAAGGACCCGCTCGGGCAGGTCGTAGACCCGCTCGAAGGCGGTGTTGCGTCGAGCGACCGTCAGTTCGCCGGCCAGGAAGAGGTATTCGAGGGCGTACTTGGTCTCCGACCAGTTCCACCCCCAGTTGTCCCGGCTCCGCTGGGTGGCCGGGTCGAGGTCGCGCGCCGTGACGGCACCGCGGGTCCCGACCTCCCGCAGCAGGTCGTCCGCGATCTCCGGCCGGCCCTTGTCTCCACCCCAGGCGTGGCCGCGGTCGCGATAGCGGCGCATCCGGTGCTGCATCGTCGGCCAGAGCTCGACCGGCATGTACGCCGCGACGTGCGCCCAGTACTCGACGAGGCGGCGTGGACGCTTCTCCGCCGCGCGATGCAGGAGCGTGGTGTCGTACGGACCGAGCCGGCTGAAGAGGGGCAGGTAGTGGGCGCGCTGAAGCACGTTGACCGAGTCGATCTGGAGAACTCCGGTCCGCACGAGCGCGCGGTCGAGCGTCCGCATCGTCACTCGGTTGTGCGGCCGGTCGGTGAACCCCTGCGCAGCCAGGACCGTACGGCGAGCGGTCGCCGCCGACATCTCCTCCGGCCGGCTCACGGCGGATCGAGCAGGCGCTCCCGGACCGCGTAGGTCGCCGCCTCGACGCGCGACCTGAGCTGGAGCTTCTCGAGGATGTTGCGGACGTGGTTCTTGACGGTGTTCTCGCTGATGAAGAGCGCGCGACCGATCTCGCGGTTGTTGTGTCCGAGCGCGACGAGGCGCAGGACCTCGAGCTCGCGGTCGCTCAGCCTGGTGCCTCGCGGCTCCGGCTCGCCGCGCGTCGCCAGCTGCCGGAACTCCTCCAGCAGGCGGGTCGCGACCTGCGGACTGATGAGCGACTGACCGGAGGCGACCCGCCGGACGGCATCACTGACCTGGTCGACCGAGGAGTCCTTGAGCAGGTAGCCCGACGCACCGTTGCGGATGGAGCCGAGCAGGTCGCTCTCCTCGTCGCTGGCCGTGAGCATCACGATGCGGGCCGACGGGGCCGCCTCTTTGATCGCGGCGGCCGCCTCGGGCCCGTTCATCCCGGGCATCCGGACGTCCAGCAGGACCACGTCCGGTGGGCTCGCGGTCGCCTGAGCGACGGCGGAGGGCCCGTCCTGGGCCTCCTCCACCTCGAGCCCTGGGTCTGCCTCGAGAACCATCCGGAGACCGCGCCGGAACAGTTCTTGGTCGTCGACCAGGAGGACCCGGATCGACTCGACATGATCGGCTGCGGAGCTCATCGCAGCCGATCATGCCACGAGCCAGGTCAGCTCACCGCGGTGTCCAGCGTGTCGGCGTCGGTCTCGGGGTCGATGTGGATCACGCCGTAGTCGTAGCCGTGGCGCCGGTAGACGACGCTCGGCTGACCGGAGTCCTTCTCCACGAACAGGTAGAAGTCGTGGCCGACCATCTCCATCTCGTAGAGAGCCTGGTCGAGAGTCATGGGGCTCGCACGGTGCGTCTTCTCGCGGACGACGAGCGGGCCCTCTCCGCGGACCTCGACGGGACCGGCGTAGCGGACGGCGTCGATCGGCTCCTCCTCGTCGGCCGGCGAGTCCTGCGCGGTTGTCGAGGCGAACTCGGCGACGGACATCGGGGTCCGGCTGCCACGGTGGACGCGCTTGCGGTCCTGGGCCTTCCTCACCTGGGCCTCGAGCTTGTCGACAGCCTTGTCGAGTGCCGCGAGAGGCTCGTCGGCGCAGGCCTCGGCGCGGATGGCCGGCCCACGGCTGCGCAGCGTGATCTCGACCCGCTCGCAGCGCCCGCTCTGGCGAGGGTTGTATTCCTTGGTCAGCTCGACGTCGACGCGCTGAATCTTCTTGCGCTGGTCGTACTTCTCGATGCGAGGTATCTTCTCGTCGACGTAGTCACGAAAACGCTGGGTGATCTCACAGTTTCGACCCTTCACGACAACTTCCACGAGGCCTCCTCGGGTCAGCGTCGGCCACCGCTGACGGTGCCGACGCGGGGCGGGGGTGGTTCACATATCTCGACCGTAGACCGCCGCGTCGCATTTCTCCACCGAAGCGGCGAACGCGGTCACGGGTCACCCTAGGGGACGTTGCGAAGGACGACGAAGACGGCGCGTAGCCGCCAGGGTCGCCACTGCGACGGGCCGTGACCCGGCCGCCGTGAGCGCGCGGACCGCCTCGCCGACACTGGCCCCCGTCGTCACCACGTCGTCGGTGACGACCACCGCCGCCCCACCCGCCACCGGCCGTCGTACGCGGTAGGCACCGGCCAGATTCGCCGCGCGCTCGGCCGCGCCGAGCCCTGCCTGGTCGGCGATCCTGCCGACCCGCAGGACCGGATCGGCGCGGGCGCGGACCCCCTGTCGCCTCAAGGCCGACGCGGTCGCACGGGCGAGCTGCGCTCCCGCGTCGAACCCACGTGCGCGCACCGCCTGACGCCGCGACGGCACCGGGACCAGGACGACCGACCAGGTCTGGCGCCTCCCGAGTGCGAACCCGCGCTCCTCGGCGACCCCGAGCGCGAGGAGGACCGCCACCGCCAGGAGGGCCCCCAACGGACGTGCGAGAGCCGTCCGCGGCTCTTCCTTGTAGGCGTGCAGCAGCTCGACGACGACGCCCTCGTAGGCGGTGAGCGACACCGGGACCACCAAGGAGGGCCGCAGCAGTGCGAGCGGGACGGGGTCGGGCGCACGGATGCCGGGTCGGCCACCGACCGCTCGACGGCACCGCTCGCAGAGCACCAGGCCGGGCAGACCACATCCGGCACACCTCACTCCGAGCACCAGGTCGGCCGCCGCCCTCAGGAGTTCGCGCACGTCCTCAGGGTGCTGGCCGGCGGCCGGCCGGGCCGCGACCCTCGGACGTCCTGGGGACGATCGAGCAACGTGCGGGCCTGGGGACGACCGAGCGCCGCGAGCGGCACGAAGGGCTCAGCCGGCGAAGCCTGCCGAACCCACCGGGTCGCTCCCGGGCTGCTGCCACCGGCCGTCGTTGTTCTGCGTCCACAGCATGCCTCGCGCGTCGAGCACGTAGAGCGGCGCCGAGACCAGGCCCGGCGCGAGGACCTGACGGGCACCGTCCTGCGGCAGCAGACCGACGCGGACCGCTCCGGTAGCCGCACTCGAGGAGTCGATCGCGACGAGGGTCACCTGTGGCGCCCGCTGGGCAGCGCGTGCGAGGAGCGCCAGGGACGTGCTCGAGCGCCAGGCAGCCGAGATCGGGACACCGGACTCAGCCGGAACAGGGATCTCTCTGACGTCGACCAGGGCCACCACCGTCTCGGACTCGGGCTCGTAGCGGACCGCACCGACGTACACCCCGTCACGCCCGGCGACGCGCGCCGTCGCGACGAATCGTGCGCCGTCCGGCGACAGCTCGAACCCGGTCACCCGGCCCCCGACCAACGGCCCGAGACCAACGATGCGAGCGCGCTCGCCGGGCCGTCCCACGGTCAAGGTGGACCCGCGCCGCGTCCGGTCGAGGGTCCACAGCCGACCGGCGGCGTCCCAGCTCGGCCGCAGCAGGTCGGAGCCCTGACGGACGACGACGGGTTTCGGCTCACCGGTCAACGGCGAGACCCGGACCACCTTCCGCCCGTCGGTCACGAGGGCGATGCGGTCGCGGTCGACAGAGACGCGGAAGTCGTCGGACTCCACCGGGTCGCTCCCCCACACTCCCCCGAACGGACTCGTGCGGGTCCGGTCGACGACGCGGAGCCGGCCGTCGACCATCGCGAACAGCTCCGTCGACCGGTCCGCCGCTGGGTCGTACTCGGTCCAGGCATCCACCGCCTGGCGTCGTGGCGTACCCGGCAGTGCCACGGCCCGCTCACCGACGACGATCTCGACGGCTGTGACCGCGGGGATCTGCCGCAGGCTCCAGACGAGCTGGGCCGAGAGACGCTCGCGGTCCTTGAGCGGGACCTCGGCGGGCGAGCCGTCGAACCGGATGACGGCGACGCCCGCGTCGTCGATCTCGACCTGGCGTGCCAGCACCCAGCTCTCGGGCAGGAACGAACGCGCCTGGCCGCCTACGGCACCCCGAGGCCCCTTGAGGACCGAGGAGACGAGATACGTCGGGAGGTTCTCGTCGTCGGGCAGGTGCACCGGCTCCGCCACGAGCTGGCTCCCCGAGGCGTCGAAGAAGTAGCTGTTGAACGAGTCGTAGTAGTCCTCGAAGAAGTCCTGCTTGATCATCGCGCCCTGCGGAGGATCGGCGATCCGCCACTGGTCCTCTTCCTTCACCAGCGTGAGATCCAGGTGCTGCTCGCGCGACGTCGGCACGGTGAACCGCCCCTGGTCGGAGAGGACCGCCTCGCGCACGAGGTCGACGCCCACGCTCTCGCCGCCGGTGCGGGTCTCCGGCAGCGACACCGACGTCTGCGAGTACACCGTCACGGAGTCTCGGGGACGCCAGTCGTCCGACGCCCCCTCGGTGAGGAACCGGCGGGCGATGTCGTAGCGCACCGGCGAAGCCATCATCGCCTGGAGGAAGCTGTTGACGACGTCATTGGGAGTTGCGCCGTCGACCGGCCCCGCGGGACGGAAGCGGGCGGGGGATGCCTGCTCGGGTCGACCGTCCTCGACCGAGCGGACGGCCCCGCTGTCCGGGATCGAGACGCATCCGCTCAGGACGGTCGCGAGCGCGACGAGCGCCACGAACATACGGCCGGCCGCGCGCCGCGACGGCTGCTGTTCTGTCGAGATCTTCATCGGACACCTCCCGTCCGGCGACGCGTGTCAGGACCGCTGGTGGTCGGCACGAGTGGCAGCGGGGACCGTTGCGGGTCGTCGCCCGCCTGCTTCGGCAGCGTGAGCCGGAACTGCGCCCCGAGCCCCGGCTCGCCCCACGCCTGCAGCCAACCCCCGTGGAGGACGGCGTCCTCCAGAGCGATCGCGAGCCCGAGGCCGGTCCCTCCGCGGCTGCGCTCGCGGGCCGGGTCGGCGCGCCAGAACCGGTTGAACACCAGCTGCGACTGGCCGGGCTCCAGCCCGACGCCGTAGTCGCGCACGGCGATCGCCGCGCTGGTGGGGCCGTGGGCGACGATCAGCTCCACGCGGTCCGAGCCCGAGTAGTGGATCGCGTTCGCGACGAGGTTGCGGACGATCCGTTCGATACGCCGCACGTCGGCCTCGACCACGGCTGGACCGTCGCGGTTGACGACGCTCAGCTCGACACCGTGCCGCTCGGCGAGCGGGCCGTAGTGGACGCACACTCCCTCGACGAGCTCCACCAGATCGACCGCGTCGACCTCGAGCCGCGCGGCGCCCGCGTCGAAGCGGCTGATCTCCAGCAGATCCGCGAGCAGGGACTCGAAGCGGTCGAGCTCGGCCTGGAGCAGCTCGGCGGAGCGCTGGGACGCGGGATCGTAGTGCTCGCGGTTGTCGTAGAGGAGGTCCGCAGCCATCCGGACGGTCGCGACGGGCGTACGGAGCTCGTGCGAGACGTCGGAGACAAAACGGTGCTGCAACCGCGACAGCTCCTCCAGCTGCCGGATCTGCCGTTGGAGGCTCTCAGCCATCCGGTTGAACGAGAACGACAGGCGGGCGATGTCGTCCTCGCCACGCACCACCATCCGCTCCTCGAGCCGGCCGTCGGCCAGCCGCTCGGCGATCCGGCGCGCCAGCCGCACAGGCGTGACGACCTGCCGCGTCACCAGCCACGCGACCCCGGAGGACAGCAGGACCAGCGCCAGCCCTGCGTACAGCAGCGAGTTGCGCACCAGCGCCAGCGTCCGAGCCTGGTCTGCCATCGGGAAGGCGTAGTACAACGCGTAGGACTGGGTGCCGTCGGGCATCCGGAGCACGTCACCCACGAGGATGGCCGCCGACTCCTCGTCGCTGCCGTCGACCTGCATGCGGCTGAAGGTGTACGCGACACCGTCACCGGCCGCGACCGAGCGCGCCAGGTCGTCGGGGATGCTCTGCGACGCGATGCCCGACGACGAGACGACGGCGGCGTCGGCGTTGCCCGTCCCGTCGAGCGGACCCTCGAGCAGGACCTGGTAGGACGGCGGCGAGCCCGACCGCGACGCCAGGTCGGTGACGAGGGTGCGCAGCACGTCGGTCTCGGCCGAGGCGTCGGAGATCGCGCTCACGTCGAGCGTCTGCTGGGCGGCGCTGAACCCGGCGCGGGCCTCCGAGAGCGCGACGTTGCGCCGCGCCTCGACCATGCCGTCGGCGACACCTTGGAGCATGAGCCAGCCGACGCCGCCGATGACCAGCGCGCTGATCACCATCGTCGTGATGACGACCCGGGCCTGGATGGACCGTCGCCAGAGCGACACCGCGGGCAACAACGCGTTGCGCACCCGCAGCAGCCCTCGACGCAGCCACCTCGGCGCCCGTCGCGCCATGGCCGTCAGGAGCTCCCGGCCTTGTAGCCGACCCCGCGGACCGTGACGACGACCGTCGGGTTGTCGGGATCGGGCTCGACCTTCGAGCGCAGTCGTTGGACGTGCACGTTGACGAGCCTGGTGTCGGCCGCGTGCCGGTAGCCCCACACCCGCTCCAGGAGCACCTCACGGGTGAAGACCTGCCGCGGGCTGCGTGCCAGGCAGACCAGCAGGTCGAACTCCAGCGGGGTGAGCGACAGCTCCTGGGAACCCCGACGGACCACGTGACCGCGGACGTCGATCTCCAGGTCACCGACGGCAAGAACCTCGGGGTCGGGCTGGTGGTGGACCCGGGTCCGCGCGCGGACCCGGGCGACGAGCTCCTTGGGCTTGAACGGCTTCACCACGTAGTCGTCGGCACCCGATTCGAGCCCGAGGACGACGTCGACGGTGTCGCTCTTGGCGGTGAGCATGACGATCGGCACACCAGACTCGGCCCGGATCACCTTGGCGACGTCGATGCCGTTCATGCCCGGCAGCATGACGTCGAGCAGCACCAGGTCCGGCTGGTAGCTGTGGAACACCTCGATGGCGGCGGTGCCCGTGGAGGCCACCGCCGTGTCGAAGCCCTCCGCGCGCAGGACGATCGTCAACATCTCCGCCAACGCACGGTCGTCGTCGACCACGAGGATCTTGCCGCCGTACCGGGCAGGGGCCGGTTGGTCGTCATTGACCACCGGCTCCCTGACAGCGCCGTTGCCGTCCACGTGTGTCTCCTCCGCCGAAGGCTCAGTAGCGATAGTGGTCGGACTTGTAGGGTCCGCTCACCGGGACGCCGAGATAGCTCGCCTGGTCCTCGCTGAGCTCGGTGAGCTCCACGCCCAGCGCATCGAGGTGCAGACGCGCGACCTCCTCGTCGAGGTGCTTCGGCAGCGTGTAGACACCCACCGGGTACTCCTCGTTCTTGGTGAAGAGCTCGATCTGCGCCAGCACCTGGTTGGTGAACGAGTTGGACATGACGAACGACGGGTGGCCCGTCGCGTTGCCGAGGTTGAGCAGGCGCCCCTCGCTCAGCACGATCACGGTGCTGCCGCTCGGCACCGTCCACAGGTCGACCTGCGGCTTGACGTTCTTGTGCTTCACCCCGGGCGTCGCCGCCAGCCCGGCCATGTCGATCTCGTTGTCGAAGTGGCCGATGTTGCCGAGGATCGCCTGGTGCTTCATGCGACCGATCTGCTCGGCGGTCACGACGTCCTTGTTGCCGGTCGCGGTGATGACGATGTCGGCGTGCTCGATCACCGAGTCCAGGCGCGCGACCTGGTAGCCGTCCATCGCCGCCTGCAGCGCGCAGATGGGGTCGATCTCGGTCACGATGACGCGCGCACCCTGGCCACGCAGCGAGTCGGCGCAGCCCTTGCCGACGTCGCCGTAGCCGCAGACGACCGCGACCTTGCCGCCGATGAGCACGTCGGTCGCACGGTTGATGCCGTCGATGAGCGAGTGGCGGCAGCCGTACTTGTTGTCGAACTTCGACTTGGTGACCGAGTCGTTGACGTTGATCGCCGGGAAGAGGAGCGTGCCCTCCTTGAAGCGCTCGTACAGCCGCAGCACTCCCGTCGTCGTCTCCTCGGTGACGCCCTGGACGCTGTTGCCGATACGGGTCCAGCGCTGCGGGTCGGACTCCATGCTGCGACCGAGGACCCGAAGGACCTCCTTGAGCTCGGCGTTGTCGGTGGTGTCCGGGGACGGCACCTCGCCGGCCTTCTCGTACTCCACGCCGAGGTGCAGCAGGAGGGTCGCGTCGCCGCCGTCGTCGAGGATCATGTTGGGGGTCTCGTCACCGGGCCAGACGAGCATCTGCTCGGCGAGGTCCCAGTACTCGGCGAGGGTCTCGCCCTTCCAGGCGAACACCGGGACGCCCTGCGGGTCGTCGACCGTGCCGCTCCGACCGACGACGACCGCGGCAGCGGCCTCGTCCTGCGTCGAGAAGATGTTGCAGCTGGCCCAGCGCACGTCGGCGCCGAGATCGACGAGGGTCTCGATGAGGACGGCGGTCTGCACCGTCATGTGCAGCGACCCCGCGATGCGGGCCCCTGCGAGCGGCTTGCTGTCGCCGTAGCGCGCCCGCATCGCCATGAGGCCGGGCATCTCGTGCTCTGCAAGGGTGATCTCCGTGCGGCCGCGGTCGGCCAGGGTCAGATCAGCAACCGAAAAGTCCATTCCTCCATCGTAGCCAGGCTGGTGAAGCATCCGGGCCACCGTGTCGATGTGCCGGGTCACCGATCTCCGCAGGCTACGACGCCCCGCCGCCGCTCATCGTCCGAGACCGACCGCGAGGTACGCCGCCGCGTAGCCGCCGATTGCCACCAGCGAGGCATACCGCGCCACCTCCCCGCCCCCGACCGACGCCACCTCGTCGTGCCGCACCCCTTGGCTCTGCGCCGCACCCAGGACGCGGCCCCGGTCGACCCGCACCGTCGGCGCGTCGACCTGGTCGTCGAGCAGCACGAGGTACGGGGAGGCGCCTTCGACCGGGTCCTCGAAGGGGTCGGCGAACACGTCCCGGCGCGGGCTGGCCTGCAGCACCGCGACCAGGTCGTCGGCCTCCGCCGCGAGAGCCGGGCGCGCGGAGACCCGACGCAGCCCCTCCGCCCACCGGCGCGCGGCCCGTGCCGCGAGGACGCTGCCGCCCCACACCAGCGGGACCGTGTCACCGAGCCCTGACGCGAGCTGCTTGGCCCGGTTGGAACCGAGGTCGTGGAACGGCGAGCATTCGACCGCCACCGTGTCGAGCGCCGCTGCCACCTCGTCGGCGTCGACGGCCGGGGCGAGCCCGAGCGCAGCGAGGGCCTGGAGAGCCACGACCGACGACGTCAGCCCGTCGGAGGTCGCGGTCGGCAGCAGGGTCGTCCAGCGAGAGGCGCCGACCTCGGCGAGCGGAGAGGTCGCCGCGGTGACGAGCAGCATCGGGCACCCCCGGCGTACGGCCTCGGCGGCCGTCGAGTGGGCCGCCTGACCGTCGGGAGCACCCAGCGCGACGACCAGGTCGAGGTTGCCTGCCCATCCGGGCAGGCCGGGCCCGGGCCAGGCGACGAACGGCACGGGGCACACGGGCTCGAGCACGGCGCGCAGCAGGCGGGCGGCCGGGCCTGCGGCGACGACCGCCCGAGGACGCTGGTCGTCGTCGTGCGCGAGCGACGCGACGACCTCCGCCGCGGTGTGGGTGTCCATCCTGACCCGCGCGCCGGACTGGGCCAGCTCACGCAGGACCGGGTCGGCGCGCGTCAGGGCGCCTTCGTCGTCCAGCAGCGCGTCGTCGAACACGGCTCGTCCGATGCCTGTGTCAGTCGGCCAGGCTGCGGGCCTCGCCGACGAGCATCACCGGGATGTCGTCGCGGACCGGATAGGCGAGCCGGCACAGGTGGCAGACCAGCTCGTCGCGGTCCACGTCCACGGCGAGCGTGGCGCGGCACTGGGGGCAGACGAGGATGTCGAGCAGCGCGGGGTCGAGGTTCATGGGGTCTCCTCCTGGTGGATGAGCGTGAGGACGTTGTCACGGACGCGGGCCAGCGTCGCCTCGTCGTCGGCCTCGACGTTGAGCCGCAGCAGCGGCTCGGTCTGCGAGCTGCGGAGGTTGAACCACCAGGTGTCCGCGGTGACGGTGAGGCCGTCGAGGCGGTCCTGGTCGTACTCGGCGTACGCCGCCGCCACGCGGGCCGTCACGGCCGCGGCATCGGCGACGCGATTGTTGATCTCTCCCGAGGACGGGTAGCGCTCGTACTGCGCGACGACGTCGGACAACGGGCACCCGGCAGCGTTCATCGCCGCCATCACGTGCAGCGCGGCGAGCATGCCGGAGTCGGCGAGGGAGAAGTCGCGGAAGTAGTAGTGCCCGGAGTGCTCGCCGCCGAAGACGGCGCCGGTGCGCGCCATCTCCGCCTTGATCAAGGAGTGACCCACCGGGGTACGGACAGGGGTGCCGCCGCTCTCGAGGATCACCTCCCGCACCGCTCGCGAGGTGATGACGTTGTGGAGGACCGTCTCGCCGGGGTGAGTCGCGAGCTCGCGGGCGGCGATCAACGCGGTCACCGCCGACGGGGACACCAGCTCGCCGCGCTCGTCGACGACGAAGCAGCGGTCGGCATCGCCGTCGAAGGCCAGACCCACATCGGCACCCTGCTCGCGCACCGCCCGCTGGAGGTCGACCAGGTTGGCCGGGTCGAGCGGGTCGGCGGGGTGGTTGGGGAAGGTGCCGTCCAGGTCCATGTAGAGGCCGTGGAGCTCGACGTCGAGGCGCGCGAAGACGGCGGGGACGATGAGTCCGCCCATCCCGTTGGCGGCGTCGACGACGACCTTGAGCGGCCGCGGCCCGGCGGGCACCGAGACCAGCTCGGTGACCCGCAGCGCGTAGGCGGTCAGGGCATCGCGCGCCACGACCGAACCCCGCGCCACGACGGGGTCGACGCCCTTGACGGCGCGCTCGGCGATGGCGGACAGGCCGGTGTCGCGACCGATCGGCCGAGCGCCGGCGCGGCAGAGCTTGAGCCCGTTGTCGCCGCTCGGGTTGTGGCTGGCGGTGACCATGATCCCCGGCAGCTCCCACGCCCCGGACGCGTAGTAGAGCATGTCGGTGGACGCGAGCCCGATCGCGACCACGTCGGCACCGGTGCTCGTGACGCCTTCGGCGAGGGCGTCTGCCAGCTCGGGCGAGGTGACGCGCATGTCGTGGCCGATGACGACCGAGCCTGCAGCCCCGTCGTCCCCGGGGGCGGCGCCGGTCTCGACGGCGAAGGCAGCGCCGAGCGCCCTCGCCACGTCGGCGTCGAGCACCTCCGGAGACGCGCCGCGCACGTCGTACGACTTCACGAGGACAGAGAGGCGCGCGGCAAGAGTGTCAGGGGTCATCATCAGTCCTGTGGTCCCAGGACGCGGAGGTGCCCGCGTCGTGTCGTTTCGGTGGGGCCGGCGACCGGCGGCGGCGCCTGGGCCGCCTCGCGCACGGCGTCGGCGAGCGCCTCGAGGTCGTCCGGTGAGGGCGCCTGGACGGCGAGGTCGATCTCGAGCCTGAGAACCTCCCAGCCCTTGGGCGCCGACAGGCGCTCGGCGTGGTTCTCGCACAGGTCGTAGCTGTGCGGCTCGGCGTAGACGGCCAACGGACCCAGCACGGCGGTCTTGTCGGCGTACACGTACGTCAGCGTCGCCACGGCGGGTCGCACGCACGCGGGGCGGGTGCATCGACGCAGGGGGCTCACCCCGCGAGGGTAGCGTGCCGCATCCGCCGTCCAGGACGCGGCGCACCGCCGCGACGACTGTCCGGCACCGCACCGACGGCGTCCTTGCGCACCGTCGGCCCGCGGGATAGAAGGAGGGATGAGGAGCGCTCGTTCGCATCCGCGGGTCCCTCCGCTGGTGGAGCCCCGCGGCGGGAGCCGGCGGGACCGCCGCGGCCGGGGGTTCCGCGGACCGGTGGCGCTGCCCGGCCCGCTCTCGCCCGAGGGTGTCCCAGGTGCGTGGGACCGCCGGGCACAGTTCGACACCGCCGTCCTCGGAGCGATCGCCCGCCTGCGGACCCGGCACTCGTCGGCGCTCGAGCAGGTCGACGTCGCGGTCGAGGACGTCCCGGTGCTGCCACGGCGGTGGCGCGAGGAGGTGCCGCTCGGAACGGTCGTCGCCGACCGCGGGCGGCCGCGTGTCGTCCTCTTCCGTCAGCCCGTCCAGCACCGGGCGACGTCGCGAGCAGAGCTCGACGACCTGGTGCTGAGCGTGCTCGTCGACCAGCTCGCGGCGTTCTGGCAGGTCGACCCCGACGAGGTCGACCCGCGCGCCTGACCGGTCAGGGCGCCCCGGCCCGCACGACAGGAGCCGCCTCACGAACCGGCGCGGCGCTCAACGGCGTGACGGCGAGCCCGCCGCCGGTGTACGAGGCGGCCGCCCGCACCGAGCCGCTCGTCGTCTCTATCGTCAGGTACGACACCTTGCCTGCGGCGACACCGACGCCGCCGGAGCCGAACGGGTCGAGCGACGTCGTCGTCCCTGCCGGCGCCTTGACGTCGGCCGTGCCGAGCTCGGAGCCGTCCTCCGCGTGAGCGGTCACCGTCAGCGCCGCAGGACGGTCGCCGTCGGCGCTCACCACGAGCGCGGAGCCGCCGGGTCGCAACGACGAGCCGATCTGGACGGGCATCGCCGCGGTCCCCTGCCACGGCACCGCGGCGACGGAGTAGGCGTGGTCCCGCCCGGAGCGGGTGCGGACCGACGCGGTGACGGGAACGTCCGAGGCGAGTCGCACCGCGTACGCCCGAGGGCTGATGTCGGCGGGAAGCGTCACCGAGGTCACCGACTGGGGAGCGGCGTCGACGGACTCCAGGCCCGAGGGGGTGAAGACGCCGTCGTTCGTCGCGATCGAGAGGCCCACGGTGGCCGTCCGGTCCGAGGGGTTGGCGATGAGCAGCGTCCGCGAGCCACGCTGCGCGGGCACTCCGGCCACGGTCTGGTCGGTCGCGGGAAGCGCCGATCCGGGAAGGAACTCGCTGCCCGGAGAAGCACCCGCCGCGATGTCGACCGCGCCGACGGCCACCGCTCCCCGGCGGACGACCGCGCGGACGGCGAGCTCGGAGTCGTCCGAGGTGAGCTGGGTGAGCCGGAGCACCCGAGCGCTGCCGGCGTCGACCACGATCCCGCGGGTGCCGACCCCCTCGATCGGTCCACCGTCGCCGTACAGGGTCAGGTCCACGACGCCCCGCGAGCTCGACGTGTTCGTCAGCACGAGCGCGGTGCTGCGCTGAGGCGTGCTCCCGGCACCGACGAACCAGCGCTCGGGCGCCGGGCGCGGACAGGCCGCCACCGCGAGACCCCCGCCGTCGGCGAGCGTCGCTCGGGAGGCCGAGTACGCGACGGTGCCGGGCGCCTGGGCGCCCGCGGCGTCGACGAGGACGGCACGGGTCCCACGTCCGGCGGACGCCGTCGCCCACGTCCCGCGCGGCGCATCGGCGAGGCCGGCGACAGGATCGCCCCCGGGGAGCCGGACGACCGTGCGTGATCCACCGTCGCGCTTCTCACCCGGGAGGGAGGCGACCGCGACGGTGGTCGACGAGGCGGTACGGGACTGGAGGAAGGCCGGGCACCCGTACGTGAGCGCGCTGACACGCTGCTCCGACGGCGGCTCGGGGGACTCCCCCGACGACGCGGTACGGATCTCCCCGACGACCAGCAGCAGCGCCGCGACGACGATCGCCCCGATCACCAGCCGTCCCGACTGTGCACCGAGGGCGAGTGCCGCCGAGGTGGTCTCGACGACCTGGTCCTTGACGCGGCGGCCGCCGGCCTTGCGCTTGGACTTCCGCGGGCTCATCGCACCTCCCTCGTTCGTCCGGGCGCCGCCGCGATGACGACGACGACGAGAAGACCCAGCTGGACCCACGCGATCAGCGGACGGGTGGCGGAGTCCGGGAGGGCCCGCGGCTCCCCCGTCGTCGTGAAGGTCCAGACCCGTGAGCCCTCGGGCCCTCCGGAGGGCTCGAGCCCTGGTGCGACCTCGAGTGCGTCGACGAGGTCGGGATCGGCCGGCGCGGGGACGTAGATCGCCTCGATGCCGTACGCGCCGAGCCGCTCGAGCACACCGGTCGACGGGTTGGACAAGAGCTGTCGCACGTCGGCGTCGAGGGGACCGAAGGCCTCCGGTCCCGGCAGCACCGCCTCGTCACCGAGCCGCATCCCGTCGCCGGAGTAGACCTGCTGGGTCACGCCTTCCTCGCGCGACCCGCTCAGGACGAGCGTGGAGGCGCCGTCCTTCGCCCGGGACGCCAGATACGCGGGGACCTGGTCGACCGCACCGCGTTCGAGGGGGTCGTCGACGCCGCGTACCACCCACCACCCGGTCGCGAGGAGCGGTCCGGCGATCGCGAGCGCGGTGCCGACCGCGAGGACCCGCCGGCGCAACGGCCGGCCGGACCAGCGGTCGCTCAGCCCGTCGGCCGCCATGCCCGCTGCGGCGGCGAGGGCGGCGACCCACAGCGTCGCGGGGACACCGACCCAGGCCGGGCCGGTCGAGATGCCGTCGGTGAAGCGCGACCCGGCCCCCAGGCTCGCCCACGCCAGCCCCCACAGGCCCGCGGCCCACGCGACGAGGACGGGACCGCGACGCTCGCTACGAAGAAGGGCGAGGAGGCCGAGGACGACCAGCGCGCCCGTTGCGTAGGTTGCGGCGCCGGGACCGCCGGCGTGCCCGAGCGCGAGCTGCCACGTCGGAGGGTCGAGCGGACCCACGTGGGCGTCGGCCCGTCCCGCCTCCCACCACCAGGCGCCGGGGTCGAGGGCTCGTCGCCACATCCACGAGCCGAGCAGGAGCCACGGCAGGACGAGCGCGGTGCTGATGCTCGGCCACCCACGGCGACGCAGGAGCAGCGCACCGGCGAGCAGCAGCGGCACGGCGGTCAGCAGGTAGGCCAGCGGCGCGAAGGCGGTCGCCAGCGTGAGCCACAGGCCGAGCCGGAGCCCGTCGGTGACCTTGGGGCGGGTCATCAGCAGGTAGGCCGAGTTCACGATCGCCGGCACGGCGGCCAGGGCGACCACCGTCCCGATGCGGCCCTGGGCGACCGCGCCGGACGTCGCGACGAGCACGCCGTACGTCACTCCCCACCACAACCGCACGCCCGGTGAGACGAACAGCCTCCGGGCGAGGCGGTGCGCGGTGAGCGCGGCGAGGACCGCGCCGGCGAGGACGACGATCGAGACCGCGAGGTCGGCGTTGCCTCCGAGCAGGGTGCCGAGGAGGGCGAGGGGGACCAGGTAGCCCGGAGCCGGCACGTCGCTGCCGATGCTGACGTCGTGGGAGCCGGAGACGAAGAACGACCACCAGTCGCCGGTGCCGTCCGGTGCGGGCAGCAGCGCGCCGCCGGCCAGCAGTCCAGGGCCGATCACCGACCGTGCCGCGACCAGCGAGACGAGGAGGAGGAGCAGGACCGTTGCGGCCCACGGGTGGCGCGACAGGAAGGACCCGCTGACGGGCAGCGCGTCGTCCTCGTCCTCCGGGCGGGCCTCGACCGCTGCGCGACGCCCCGTCATCTCGGGCGCGGGCCCGACCAGCGTGTTGACCAGCTCGCCCACGGCGTCGAGACCGTGGCGGTACGGCATCAGCGGTGGCGGCAGCAGCGTCTCGCGCACGGTCTTCTCGTCGACCCGCGCGGCGGCGTTGCGCCGGCGGCGCGCCGAGATCATCGTGGTCGGACGCGTGTAGACCGTCAGGACTCCGAGGATCTCGTCGACGGCCTCGCGCGGAGCCTTGGCGACGAGGAGCGCGAGCGCCCGCAAGAAGGTGCCGAGGAGCAGCCGCACCGACTGCCACCAGAAACCGGCTCGGCTGGCGTTGGCCAGCAACGTGTAGGTCGCCGCCCGTCTCGCATCGCGCCGTGGGCGCCGGGAGAGAGAGCCTCGGCGTACGCCGGTCGCGCTCGCCTCCACATGGAAGAAGACCGACTTCGGGACCACGCGGACGCGGTAGCCGCGCCGCGCGGCACGCCAGCCGAGGTCGACGTCGTCGAAGTAGAGGGGGAGCTTCGGGTCGAACCCGCCGAGGTCGTCGAGGACGCGGCGGCGGACGAGCATGCCGGCCGTGCTGACCGCGAGGACGTCGCGTGGGCGGTCGTGCTGGCCCTGGTCCGGCTCACCGCGCTCGAGTCCGGTCTCGCGTGACCCGGTGCCGGTGATCGACACACCGACCTCGAGCAGGCGCTTGAGCGACGGCCACTCGCGGAGCTTCGGCCCGACGATGCCGATGCGCTCGGACTGGGTCGCCTGGTCGAGCAGGTGGGCGAGAGCATCCGGGCCGGGCGACGAGTCGTCGTGGAGCAGCCACACCCACTCGGTCGGCTGGGCGCCGTCGAGGGCGACACGGACGGCGTCACCGAAGCCGGTGCCGGCCGGGGCGGTCCTGATCGATGCGGGGTGCAGGTAACGGGCGAGAATCTCGCGCGTCTCGTCCGTGGAGGCCACGTCGACCGCGACGACCGCGGTCGGGAGGTGGGACAGGGACGCCAGCGAGTCGAGAACCTGAGGGAGCCACCGCGCGCCGTTGCGGCACACGATGACGGCGGTGACGCTGGGGGGCGAGGCGGTCCAGTCACGGGAGGGAACCAAGCCCTCTTCGACGCCTTCGATCATAGGTGGGCGAGTCTAGCCATGACGCCAGAGCGCTCACCGGGCCGGTCCAGCCCTGGCGCGACGGCGCTCGCCGGGCGTCGTCCGCGGGCCGGTCGTGGACCGGCCCCGCGGCGACTTAGATCGCGTGCTTCTTGAGCTTGCGACGCTCGCGCTCGGAGAGTCCGCCCCAGATCCCGAACCGTTCGTCGTTCTGCAGCGCGTACTCGAGGCACTCGCCACGCACGTCGCAGGTCAGGCAGACCCGCTTCGCCTCGCGTGTCGAGCCGCCCTTCTCCGGGAAGAACGCCTCTGGATCGGTCTGCGCACACAGGGCGCGATCCTGCCAGCCCATCTCCTCGGCGTCTGCATGGAAGATGTCCTCCATCAGTCTCGCCTCCTGCCCCTGATAGTCCCCGTGGTCCGTACCGCCCCCGGCCCCGGCGCCAGTCCTCGACCCCTCGTGGACCGTGATCGTGGCTCGTGAGAGTCCCGATCGTGCACCTGAGCCGTCCAAGAGGACGACACTAGTGAAATTACAAGCCTGTCAATACCCATCCGTCAAGCCGAGTAGTGCTAATGCGAAGGCCCGCACCATCCGTGGTACGGGCCTTCGTCAAGCTCCGAGATGGATCAGGAGCCGCTTCCGGGCGTCCACCAGGACGAGGAACGAGGCTCGTCGCCACCGTCCTCGCCGTCGGTCGGCTTGTCCGACGACTCGCCAGTCGACGTCCCTGCCTCGTACGTGGCGTCCGTCTCGGGAACAGCATCGAACGTGGCGTTTCCGAGGCGTGCGACCGGCTGATCGCCCTCGGGCTCAGTCGTGGGAGCGGACCAACCCGTCGAGGGGGACGAGCTGCCCCATCCGCCACCCTCGCCCTGCCACGTCGGCTGGGCAGGCTGCTCAGGCGGCGTATAGGACTGCTGCTCGGGCTGCGGCGGCTGCGGCGGCTGCGGCCAGGTCGATCCGTACTCGCTGGGCGGCTGCCACGTCGGCTGCTCGGTCGCCGGCTGTGCCCACGTGCTCGGGATCGGCTGCTCGGGCGGCGACCACTGCGAGTCACGCCCCCATCCGGCGTCCGGTGCGCTGCTTCCCCAGTCGGCGTTCGGCTGCTGCTCGGGCGGCTGCGCCCCCCACGCCGAGGCCGGCTGCTCCTGGCCCGGGCTCTGCGACCGTAGATCGGTCGAGGGCTCCTCAGCCGGCGGGGTCCACACGGCCGTGGACTGCTCGGCCGGCTCCTCGGGGGCGGGCGCCTCGGGCGCCGGGTACGAGGGGGTGCCCCACGAGGGCGAGTGCTGCGCGGCCTCGGCCGCACCGTAGCCGGCGGCGGCACCTGCCGCGCCCGCTCCGTACCCCTGCCAGCTCTGCTGCTGCGGCTGAGGCGCCTGCGGGCTCTGCTGCTGCGGGAGGCCCTGCTGCGGCCAGCCACCCTGGTCGGCCCACTGCTGAGGCTGCGGCTGCTGCTGCGCGGGCCAGCCCTGCTGGCCGCCCTGCGGCTGCCCCCACGGCCCCTGCTGCTGGCCGCCCCACGCCTGCTGGTGCTTCGGCGCGCGCGCCGGAGCAGGCAGCTCGCGGAGAAGGGTGACGGCAGCGAAGATCACGAGGCCGTTGAGCGCCAGTGTCGCCAGCACGAGGATCGTGAAGGACGCCTTGTTGGGGTAGAGGTCCTCGCTGAGCGCCTTGATGAGCCCCCACAGGCCGAGCGCGATGCTCACCCCGAGCACCGCGATCGCGGCGATCGTGATCGTGCGCGCTCCCGAGCTCAGGTCGTCCTTGCGCGGTGCGGCGATCGCGACGGCGAGGGCGGTGACCAGCACGAGGCCCGGGTTGAGGGCGGCGTTCGCCCAGGAACCCCAGCCGCGGTCGTCGAGCAGCGCGATGAAGTGCGCCAGCAACGTCGCGGCAACGATCCCCAGCAACGCGTACGAGAAGATGTCGCGGTACTTGCGTAGTGAGTCGAACACAGATCCCCATCTCCTGGATCGGGCGCAGGGTCGTGCCCTGGCCCAACGAACGGACCTACCCTACGCACGAGACAGTCCATTCGTCCGGCCGGGAGTGCGTCGGATCAGGACCGGACAGGGAGAATGTCCGCATGAGGATCACCGTTCTGTCCGGAGGTATCGGCGGCGCCGCGTTCGTCCGTGGCCTGCTCGACGAGGTAGGCGACGAGGCCGAGGTCACCGTCGTCGGCAACACCGCCGACGACCTGTGGCTCTTCGGACTGAAGGTCTGCCCCGACCTCGACACGCTGATGTACACCCTCGGCGGCGGGATCGACGAGGAGCGCCGCTGGGGCCGGTCCGACGAGACCTGGAGCGTCAAGGAGGAGCTCGCCGCGTACGGCGCGCAACCCACCTGGTTCGGACTCGGCGACCGTGACGTCGCCACCCACCTCGTGCGTACGCAGATGCTGCAGGCGGGCTACCCGCTCAGCGACGTCACCCGCGCGCTCTGCGTGCGGTGGCAACCCGGTGTCACGCTGCTCCCCATGACCGACGACCGGGTGGAGACCCACGTCGTCGTCGAGAACGAGGGTCAGCGCCGCGCGATCCACTTCCAGGAGTACTGGGTGCGCCTCCGAGCCGCCGTACCCGCCCACGACGTCGTCATGATCGGCATCGAGGAGGCCAAGCCCGCCCCCGGTGTGATCGAGGCGGTCATGGACACCGACGTGGTCCTCGTCCCGCCGTCGAACCCCGTCGTGTCGGTGGGGCCGATCCTCGCCGTGGCCGGTGTCTCGGACGCGCTCCGGACCACCCGTGCCCCCGTGATCGGCATCTCCCCCATCATCGCCGGCGGTGCGGTGCGAGGCATGGCCGACCAGCTGCTCACCGCGCTCGGCGTCGGTGTGAGCGCCGGCGCCGTGGGGGTCCGCTACGGCGCCCGTAAGACCGGTGGCGTGCTCGACGGCTGGCTCGTCGACACCGGTGACGCCGACCAGCTCGGCCCGCTCGAGGAGGCAGGCCTCGTCGCCCGCGCGGTGCCGCTCTACATGTCCGACGCCGAGACCACCCGCACGCTCGCCGCCGACGCGCTCGCTCTCGCACGTGAGGTCGGCGTCGCCCGATGAGCCTCACGCTGTGGCCGGTCACCGGTGTGCGCGAGGTGCGGCCGGGCGACGACCTCGTCGACCTCCTCCTCGGCCGTCTCGACGAGCCGCTCCGCGACGGTGACGTCGTCGTGGTGACGAGCAAGGTCGTCAGCAAGGCACTCGGCCTCGTGACGAGCGGGGACCGCGAGACCGTGATCGATCGCGAGACCGTCCGCGTGGTCGCGCGCCGCGGTCCGACCCGCATCGTGCGCAACCGCGCGGGCCTCACGATGGCCGCGGCCGGCGTCGACGCCAGCAACACCACGCCGGGCACGGTCCTGACACTGCCGGACGACCCCGACGCGACGGCGTACGACCTCTGGCGGGCGCTCCGGCGGCGGGCAGGGGTGGAGATCGGCCTGGTGCTCTCCGACACCGCGGGCCGGGCCTGGCGGCGCGGGCAGACCGACATCGCGATCGGGAGCGCGGGTCTGAAGGTGATGAACTCGCTGTCGGGTACGCAGGACTCCTACGGCAACGCCCTGCACGTGACCGAGCCCGCGGTCGCCGACGAGATCGCCGGCGCGGCGGAGCTGGTCGCCGGGAAGACGAGCAACACCCCGTTCGTGGTCGTCCGCGGCCTCCCGCGTCACTGGGTCGGGGACCACTGGACGACGGCCGGCACCGGGGCGCGCGACCTCCTTCGCCCCGAGGACGAGGACCTTTTCGGCCTGGGCGCCCGTGACGCGGTCGAGGCGGTGCTGACCGAGAGTCAGCCCGCGGGCTTCTCCCCCGCCGGCGACGGCGCGGCCGACCGCGTCCACGAGCTCGCGGCCCCCGACGAGGACCTTGTCGCCGTCACGCACGCCGAGGGCACCTTCCACGTGACGCCCCTCGGTGGCGGCGCGGCCGCCATGGTCGAGGCCGGACGTGTCGCCGAGCGCCTGCGCATCGGTGCCGCCGCGTACCGTCTGGAGGTCGAGGTCGAGGTGAGGACCACGCTCACCGCGGGCCGTTAAGGTGGCTGCGTGACCATCGCCGACCTCCTCACGAGTGCCGCTCGAGCCGATCCGTCGCGGCCCGTGGTGACGTTCTACGACCTCGAGACGGGTGAGCGCACCGAGCTGAGCCTGACGACCACGATGAACTGGGTGGCCAAGACGGCGAACATGCTGCAGGACACCCTGGGCGCCGACGACGAGAGCACCGTCGGGGTGCTCCTCCCGATCCACTGGGAGACCGTCGTGTGGCTGCTCGCGGTCTGGGTGGTCGGGTCTGCGGTCAGCCTCGAGCCCGGCCATCCCGTCGTGGTCGTCGACCCGGAGACGCTCGAGGTGGCCGGCGACGCCGACGACATCGTCGCGCTGTCGCTGCGTCCGCTCGGGGGCCGTTTCACGTCACCGCTGCCGCCAGGGGTGATCGACTACAACGCTGACGTGGGCGGGCACGGCGACCGGTTCACTGCGTACTACCCGCCGCGCAGCTCCTCCGTCGCGGTTCGCGACGCCGACGGCATCGTCACGCACGCCGACCTGGTCGCCGACTCCGCCGACCGCTACCCCGACGGCGCCCGCGTGCTGCTGGTGGGAGACCGCGACACCGCGGCGTTGATGCCCGCGATCCTCGGGGCCCTTCACGCCAAGGGCTCCCTGGTGCTCGTTCGCTCGCGCTCGCCGGAGTCCGACGCCGACCGCATCGCGGCGATCGCCGAGACCGAGCGGGTCACCGTCGGCTGACAGGCACGCAGGCCACCGGGCCGACCGACGCGTGATCGTCAGCAGGCGTCCGCCAGGTCCTCGGCCTGGTTCGCCCGGGCCGCTCGCTCGGCAGCAGGGTCGCCCCCGGTCTTCGTCACCGCTGGGCGACCGGACGACCCGGCCTTGGTGGCGGAGCCGCCGCCGGACTCGCCGGCCCCGTCCTCGGAGCGCTTCACCGCCTTCGACACCATCTTCCGGATCTTGCCGAAGTCCGGATCACCCGTGTCGACCTGGGGCGGCACCAGAGAGACCGTCGAGATCTTCGCACCCCGCGCCTTGAGCGCGAGGTCGACGAAGGTGTCGAGCTCACCGGCGGGGATGTCGGTGCTGAGCATCCGCTTGCTCGACTCGGCGATGCCCGTCGCCTTGAGCAGCACCGTGTTGGGGTCGAGCTGCTGGAGCATCGCGTTCATCAGGCACTTCTGCCGTGCCATCCGTGAGTAGTCGGAGTTCTGCACGCGGCTGCGGGCGTACCAGAGCGCCTGCTTGCCGTCGAGGACCTGCCTGCCCTTGCGTATCCAGCCGGTGATCGGCGAGCCGATGCCACCGATGGCGGTGCGCTCGCGGACCCGGACCTTCACCCCACCGACGGCGTCGACGAGGGAGGCGAAGCCCTTCATGTTGACCAGCACGTGATAGCTGATCTCGAGCCCCGTGATCTCCTCGATCGCCGCCTCCGTGGCGGCGATGCCCTCGTGCCCCTTGCCGCCGAAGATCTCGGGGTGGCCGTCGGCCCAGGTGTTCACGCTGTTGAGGTAGCAGCCCTCGCAGTCGAAGCCGTCCGGGAACTCGTCATGCATCGGGAAGCTCTCGGGGAACGGCACGTTGGCCAGGTTGCGCGGAAGGCCCACCAGGACGGTGTCACCGGTCTCGGAGTCGATGCTCGCGATGGTGAGAGAGTCCGGGCGGAGTCCGTCACGGCCCTTGCCGGAGTCCGCACCGAGGAGCAGCACGTTGTAGCGCCCCGCGTCGGTCCCGCTGACCGCCGACGAACCGAAGACCGTGGTGATGAAGTCCTGCTGGACGGCCATCAGGTTGGAGGCGACGAACAGCGCGCCGGCGGTCACGAAGCACAGCACGCCGCTGACTCCGCTCAGCGCGAGCCTCTGGCGACGCTCCAGCCGCAGCGGTGACCCGAGTCGCCAGGCGTCGGCGAAGAGCGCCACCCACGCGAGCGCGAGGATGATCAGGCCGAACCGCAGCAGCCAGAGGATCCCCGACGAGGTGAGCAGCCAGATGATGATCCCGCGGTCGAGCAGCCCCAGCAGCACCGCGATCACCACGACACCCCAGACCGCTCCCCAGACCCGCAGCGCGAGCAGCCCGATCCTGCGATGGCCGGCGACGACCTGGGCCGAGCCCGGAGCGACCAGCGTCATGAGCATCAACGAGAGTGCGCGACGGAAGCGGATGCGGGCCGATTGCTCCTCGGCCTGCGTCCGCCCGTAGGCATCTGCGTAGTCGGACATGTACCCCCATGACGTCGCTGTCGTGCTGCGCCGGCCCCGAGTGGACGCCACGCCAGTATCACCACCGGAGGGTGGCGTCCCGGGGCGACGCGCCGACACGTCGGCGGGTCGAACGACCTGTCCGGTACCTTCGACCGCATGCCCGATCGAGATCCGCGCCGCGGTGACGGCGACGACTTCGACTGGCTCTACGGCCCTGGCGACGACGCCACGCGGGTCGTCGGAGGCCCGTCGTCGCAACCGTACGGTGGCCCGCCGTACGGTCCTCCGCACCAGCAGCCGCACCCCGGCCAGCCGCAGCAGCGGCCGTCGGACCTGCCCCCGATGCAGTTCCCCGACGAGCGCCGGCCGGCCGCCACGCCGCGCCGCTCGGGCGGAGGCGGAGGCGCGGGCCGCCGGTGGCTCCGGCCGCGCCGGATCATCCCCCTGCTCCTGGTGGCATGGCTGATCTTCCTGATCGCGGTGCCCGTGTGGGCGTGGGGAAAGATCGAGAAGGTCGACGCCACGCCGGGTGGTGAGCGTCCCGCCGACCAGCCGGGCACGACCTACCTGCTCGTCGGCTCGGACAGCCGTGAAGGGCTGACCAAGGCCCAGCGCAAGAAGCTCGCGACCGGCAACGCCGAAGGAAGGCGTACCGACACGATCATGATGATGCACGTCGGTGGCGGACCGACGACGCTCGTCTCCATCCCGCGCGACTCCATCGTCCCGATCCCCGGCCACGGCCGTACCAAGATCAACGCGGCGTACGCGTACGGCGGGCCCAAGCTGCTCGTCGAGACTCTGGAGCAGTCCACCGGCGTCCGTATCGACGACTACGTCGAGATCGGTTTCGGCGGCTTCGTCAACATGGTCGACGCCGTCGGTGGCGTCGAGATCTGCCCGAAGCAGGGGATCAAGGACAAGGACGCCGGCCTCAAGCTCAAGAAGGGCTGCCAGGAGGTCGACGGCGCGCAGGCCCTCGGGTACGCCCGCTCGCGCCACTCGTACGCGACGCAGGACCTCCAGCGGGTCCAGTCCCAGCGCGAGGTGCTCGGAGCGATCGCGGGCGCGGTGAAGTCGCCGTCGACGTTCTTGAACCCGTTCCGGTACGCCGGCGTCGTGACGGCAGCGACCGACTCGCTGCGGATCGGCGACAACGTCGGCCCGATCTCGTTGGGCCGGTTCGCGTGGAGCCTGTCGGCGGCGATGGGCGGCTCGGGTCACAACTGCACGGTCCCGATCGCCGACGCCTCGGTCCGGTGGGACAAGAAGCGGGCGCTCGAGCTGTTCGGCTACATCAAGGCCGGCGAGACCGACAAGATCACCAAGGCCGTTTGTACCAAGGATGGTCTACCCGCGCGCTGACCCCGCCCGGTCTCTGCTAGGTTCAGCGCCATTCTTCGGCGTGGGCAGCGATGCCTCGAACTGATCGGAAACCGCTGTGGCACGTCGTGTTGTCGTGGGGTTGGTTGCTGCTGCCGTGCTGGTGGCGTCCGGAGCGGGGCAGGTTCCTGCAGGGGCGGCGGAGACGGCGGTGTCCGGCTCAGCGCCGCCGGTTCTGACCTCCCCGGCTGCGGAGTCGGAGGTCGGCGGGACGGCCGAGCTCGCCGCGACGTCGGAGTCGCCGTACGTGGTCTTCGAGCTGGCGACGTCGGCAAGCTCGTCGTGGATCGTCCGGCGCACGCCGGTGGCTGCCGGCGCGGACGGCATCTTCCGCGGCACCCTGCCGACAGCCGGGCTCCCCCCACGGTTCG
This sequence comes from Mumia sp. zg.B17, assembly GCF_019550915.1. Taxonomy (GTDB): domain Bacteria; phylum Actinomycetota; class Actinomycetes; order Propionibacteriales; family Nocardioidaceae; genus Mumia. Next base: position 317,788 of record NZ_JAHWCI010000002.1, on the reverse strand, counting down.
TCGCATGGGTCCGGGCATGCTCCGATGCGAGCCTGGAGTCGTGCACCACCGCCAGCGAGGCCGTCCCGGTGCTGGGGCTGCGGCCGACGCTCACACCGACCAAGCCGTTGCCGTCGGTGATCGACCCGTCGGTCATCAAGCGGGTCTCGCTGCGGGCCACAGGTCTCGGGGGGTTTCCGGCGACGGTCGACGGCGGCGTCAGGAGCAGGCAGGTCCGTGACGGCGACGTGATCGATGTCGACATCCCGAGCACATCGAGTGTCGACGTCTACGTCTCGCTGCAGCAGTGCAGTCCGCTCAATGCGGCGGTGTGCGAGGGAGCGGGCCTCTCCCTCAGGGTTCGCAAGGAACCGGACATCACCCTGTCGAGTCCGGGGCCGATGCTGCTGAGCCAGAACGGCGACGGCCTGTGGGAGACCGCGACCAGCCACGTGAGCCTGGACTCCCGTACTCCGCTCACTGCCCGCTGGCGGATCATCTCGACTGCCGGTGCCACGGTTGCCGGCCCGTACGAGTTCACCGCCGACGAGATCCGGGCGGGACAATTCGGCGGAAACTGGGCGGGGACCAATTTGCGCGTCCTGATCGACCCGAAGGCACGTCTGGGTCGTCCTCTGCCGGCCGGTGAGTACCGGTTCGAGGTCGAGGTCACCGCGACGGCCACCGACTTCACGAAGTCCGCCCGCAAGAGCGTGCCGCTGTTCGTGAGCAACGCCGCGAAGATCACGAGCTTGACGCCGACGACGCCCTTCTTCTACCCGTTCGCTGGCGTCGGCCCTGGCTCCGGGGTGCCGACCGTGATGAGGTTCAGCCCTGCGCTCGACCCCATCGAGGCGAGGTACGGCGACATCCGCTACAGGATCCTCGCGAGCAACGGCAAACCCCTGGGCGGCAGCACGCCGCTCCTGGGTATCGCGGGTGCGTTGGAGTGGAACGGTCGCTACTGGAAGGACGGCGTGGCGACCGTGGCGCCCAGTGGACGCTACCGGCTCGAGCTCGTGAGAACGCGGAACTGCACCCACACCGGATGCGAGTACGTGTACGGGCCGGTGTCGGCTCCGTTCACGGTCCGCGCCACCCCGCCAAAGCTCATCAAGACGACGGTGAGAGCCTCCGCGCGCTCCACGTTGAAGCGCACCCTGGTGAAGCGGAACGCCCGCGTCAAGCGCGCCAGGCATGGCAACGTGCGATTCGTGCGGAAGGCGGGAGGGCGGGGACTGGGACGCGTGACGACCCTGCACTCGTTGCGGATCCCTGGCGACCGCAACCGTGATCTCTGGTTCGCCGCTCGTGTGCGTCTGCGAGGCACCTGGGGCACGCAGAACGACATCAGGATCGCCGTCGTCACGCCACGAGGGCGGACCCTCCCCTTCCGCCATCTCCCCAGCACGCGACGCCACCTCGCCTTCGATGCCGCTGAGCGGGAGGTCGGCGCCGACGGGCGCCTGCGGCTCAAGGTCATCTGGAAGGGCAAGAAGCCCGTCCGGTTGGACCAGTTCGTGGTCACCTACCGCAAGTACGACCTCAGGTCGTGAGCTGAGGCAGGTGGGCACGGGCCGAGACCCGTGCCCACCCGTCTGGGCGGTGGGTTCAGTCTTCGATGTCAGAGAGCAGGAACTCGACACCGCCGGTGGCGAGGTCGAAGGCGTCGCGCCCCACAGCCATTCCGTTCTCGTGGTCGAAGGCAGCGACGGCCGTGTCGTAGTCGGCGAAGTACAGGTCGGCAGTGCGCCACCGCGGCCGCGGGGTGCCGTCCTCCTTGGGGAAGACCTTGCCGTACTCCGCGCGCAGGAGGTCCGGAACCTGTGACACGAGCTCCTTGTGCGCCTTGTAGCGACGCTCGAACTCCTCTTCGTCGACCGGGTTGGCGTAGATCATGGTGAGCTTGGCGGTCATGGTGTCCTTCTTTCGTCGATGGGATGGATCGGGCTTGTCACGTCGAACGAGGTCCCGCTGGCGGACGCAGGGCTCACCTCGCGGCTCGCTCGATGACGTCGGTCACCACGCCGGGACGGCTGAGCATGACCGCGTGAGAGGCGTCGACCTCGGTGACGTAGGCGCCGGCGCGGCCGACCATCATGCGCTGGAGGGCGGGGTCGATGGCGTGGTCACGGCGGGTGAGGAGGGCCCAGGAGGGGATGGTGCGGTAGCCGTCCACGACGCTGGCGTCGGTGACGGTCGCGGAGTTGGCGGGCCGCTGGGTGATGGCGAGGTCGGCGGCGGTCGTCTTGTCGAGATCGCCGGCGAACACCTCCGGGAACTCCGCCGGGTCGATGGCGACGTCCACACCGCCGGGGACCGGCGTGTAGATCAGCGGGATGCCGGACCCTTCGGTGAGCCCGGCGAGGGTCTCTCCCTTGGCGGGGATGAAGGCGGCGATGTACACCAGGGACTTGACGTCGGGCACCGAGGTGGCGGCGTTGGTGATGACGGCGCCACCGTAGGAGTGGCCCACGAGCACCTTGGGTCCCTCGATCGCGGCCAGGTAGCTGCTGAGGTAGGCGGTGTCACTCGTGAGGCCCTGCAGCGGGTTGGCGATGGCCCGGACCGGATAGCCGTCCTTTCGCAGCCGCTTGATGACCGGATTCCAGCTGGAGGAGTCCGCCCACGCGCCGTGGACGAGCACGATCGTCGGCTTGGGTGACGTGGGGTGCTTCCCGCCCGCGGGTGTGGCGCCGGTCGCCGTCGCCGGTATGGAAGCGGCGAGCAGGGCGGCCGCGGCGGTGCCGATGAGGGCTCCCTTGAGGGTGTGAATACGCATGACAGAGGTTTCCTTCCTGATGGGGTCGTGCTGTCTCCTTCACCCGCCGCGGTCGCGGCGGGACGTTCACTCGCCGGGCGTTCAGTCGCCCGGACATTCAGCGGCCGTAGGCTTCGAGCAGCCGGAGCCACACCTCGCTGATCGTGGGGAAGGCCGGAACCGCGTGCCAGAGCCGGTCCAGGGGAACCTCGCCGACGACCGCGATCGTCGCCGCGTGCAGCAGCTCCGCGACGTCGGGCCCGGCGAGCGTGAAGCCGACGATGACCTGTCGCTCCTCGTCGACGACCATGCGCGCCTGGCCGCGGTATCCGTCGGCGTGCAGGGTGGAGCCGGTGACGGCGCCCAGGTCCTGGTCGACGACCCGGATCCGCAGCCCGGTCGCCGCGGCGGCGGCCGCGGTCAATCCCACCGACGCGATCTCCGGTTCGGTGAAGACCACCTGAGGCACCGCACGTTGATCGGCCGTTGCCACGTGCCGGCCCCACGGGCGGTCCTGGACCGGGTCGCCCTTGGCGCGTGCCACGATGACGTCTCCCACGGCTCGGGCCTGGTACTTGCCCTGGTGGGTCAGCAGCACGCGCCGGTTGATGTCACCGGCGGCGTACAGCCAGCCGCCTCCGATCGGTGCGCCGTCGGCGGCGAGGACGCGCAGGGTGTCGTCGACCTCGAGCCACGCGCGCGGAGTCAGACCGACGGCGTCCAGTCCGACGTCCTGAGTATTCGGTACGCGGCCGGTCGCGACGAGGAGCTCGTCGGCTTCGATCTGCTCACCGTCGGTGAGACTGATGCGCACCGTTCCGTCGGCCTCGCGCGTCACGGATGTGGCCTCCGTGCCGAGCCGTACCGTCACGCCGGCGTCCCGCAGCGACTCGACGACCAGGTCGCCGGCGAACGGTTCCGCGCGCGGCAGCACGCCGTCACGGACCAGCATCGTCACCGACGCCCCTAGCCCGGCGAACGCGGTCGCCATCTCCGCTGCCACCGCACCGCCGCCGAGGATGGCCAGCCGGTCGGGAACCGCAGCAGCGGCGGCCGCCTCCCGGTTGGTCCACGGTTCGGCCTCGCGCAGACCGGCGATGTCAGGGACCAGTGCGCCGCTCCCGGTGGCGATGACGACCGCGTGGCGTGCGGTCAGCACAGTGGTCGCACCGTCGTCACCGGTCACCTCGATGGTTCGGGTGGAGTTGATCCGTCCCTGCCCGCGGTACAGCGAGATGCCCGCCTGGTCGAGCCAGGACACCTGGTTCTGGTCCTTCCAGTGCGCGGCGAAGGCGTCGCGCCGGCCGAGCACGGCCGCCACGTCCAGGCCGCCCGTCAGCGCTTCCCGCGCTCCGGGCACGTCCCGAGCCGCCCGGAACGCCGCCCCGCTGCGCAGCAGCGCCTTTGTCGGGATGCACGCCCAGTACGAGCACTCACCGCCGACCAGCTCGCGCTCGACGATGGCAGCGCTGAGACCGCCCTGCGTCACGCGGTCCGCAACGTTCTCGCCGACCGGACCTGCGCCGATGATGATGACGTCGTATGTCGTGGTGTCCATGTCAGCTCTCCTGCGCGACGCGGCCGAGGCGCAGGGCTGAGATGAGGAAGAAGACCCCGCCGAGAGCGGCGTAGCCGGCCAGGCCGGCAAGGGACGGGTCATCGGCGCCGGCCGCGAGGATGAACCCAACGCCGACGAGCACCGAGAGGCCGCCGCTGAGGATCATCGGCCACTGGCCCCCCAGGGTGCGGCGCGCGATCCCGACACTGAGCTGCACGAGCCCAGACACGACGGCCCAGGCCCCCCACACGCGCAGGACAGTAGACACGTCCGACGTGCAGGCGAGGGCGATGCCGACGGCGGCGAGCGCGCTCACCGCGATGTTCACGTACAGCCCACGAGCTTGCTCCGCGGCATGGGAGGAGCGAAGGTCGACGACAGCTGCGGCGACATCGAAGGCGGGATAGAGGACGAGCAGGACGACGCTGACCGGGTTGAGGTCGGAGCTGCTGAGGAACAGCAGTGCTGCCCAGACGATGGCGAACCCGAACCTGGCGTAGTACAGCCGACGCAGGCCGTGCTCGAACTGTGAGGTAGTGGGTGAGGCGACGGTGGTCATGACGACCCCTTTCGGAGAGCTCGCGGACGGGTGAGTGCGAGTCAGCCCGTGCCTCGAGCGCCGAGACCGGTGCCCTACGAGCCGACCCTGAGGACCGATCGCGGCGGCGCCCCGAGCGGCGCGTCGTGAGAGACCCCGTCTCCACCCCTCTCACTGAATAGGTTCTACGTAAAAGTAGCATGGACTGCATTAATTGGCTAGATGCTATTTTTGTCCACATGGAAGGCAGACGCAACAGGAAAAAGAAGCAGACCCGAGATCGGATCCGGGCCTCGGCGCTGGAGCTGTTCACCGCGCACGGCTACAGGAACACCACCATCGCGGCGATCGCCGAACACGCGGACGTCGCGACGCGGACGGTCACGCTGCACTTTCCCACCAAGGCGGACCTGCTGTTCGCCGACGAGGATCCGTTCGCACCGGAGTCGCTGGCTGCCCGCCTCGCCGACCGCACCGGCGACACGCTCGACGCCTTTAGCGTATGGATGCACGACACGATGCACGCCCTCGGCGAAGACGACACGGACCAGGGCCGATCGCCCGGCGAGATGTTCTCCCTGCACGCGAAGCGCGCTGCCCTGATCGCCGAGGACGCGGATCTGAGCAGCCGGGCACAGGTCTTCTACGCCGAGCTCGAGAACGTGATTGCCCAGGCACTCGGGAAGGAGCTGGACATGTCGCCAGATGCGCTCGCCCCCCGCCTCACCGCGTACACGCTGGTGGGCGGCCTGCGCCTGGGCGTCCTACGCCAGGTCTTTGTGGCCGACGAAACGAGCCGCGAAGAGCTGCCCTCCCTGGTCGACCGCGTGCTCGAGTTCGCGCGCGCCGGCCTGGCCGAGCTGACGACATAGCCGTTCCGCTCGCCGAGACAGACCATCCCCAAGGGCGCAGTGCCCTTGGGGATGGAATGTGCGGATGCCCGGATGTTGACTACAGCTGCGACTGGATCCCGGCGAGGAGCTGACGCGCCATCACGATGCGCTGGACCTGGTTGGTGCCCTCGTAGATCTGCGTGATCTTCGCGTCGCGCATCATCCGCTCGACCGGGTAGTCGCGCGTGAATCCGTAGCCACCGAGCAGCTGCACCGCGTCGGTCGTGACCTGCATCGCCGTGTCGGAGGCGAACGCCTTGGCGGCAGCCCCGAAGAACGTGAGGTCCTTGTCGCCGCGCTCGCTGCGACCGGCGGCGGCGTACGTGAGCTGGCGGGCCGCCTCCACCTTCATGCCCATGTCGGCGATCATGAACTGCAGCCCCTGGAACTCGGCGATCGCCTTGCCGAACTGCTGGCGCTCCTTGACGTAGCCCAGCGCGTAGTCGAGCGCGCCCTGGGCGACGCCGACGGCCTGTGCCGCGATCGTGACGCGGGTGTGGTCGAGGGTGCGCATCGCCGTGGCGAAGCCGGTGCCCTCCGCGCCGATCATGCGGTCGGCGGGGATGCGGACGTTGTCGAGGTAGACCTCGCGGGTCGGGGAGCCCTTGATGCCGAGCTTCTTCTCCGGCGCCCCGAACGAGACACCCTCGTCGGACTTCTCGACCACGAAGGCGCTGATGCCCTTCGAGCGCTTCGTCGGGTCGGTGACCGCCATGACCGTGTAGAAGTCGGACTCCCCGGCGTTCGTGATCCAACGCTTGACGCCGTTGAGGACCCAGTGGTCACCGTCACGGACGGCACGGGTCTTCATGCCCGCGGCGTCGCTGCCCGCGTCGGGCTCGGACAGCGCGTAGGAGAACATCGACGTGCCAGCGGCCAGCGGCGTGAGGTACTTCTTCTTGAGCTCCTCGCCGCCGGACAGGATCACCGGCAGACTGCCGAGCTTGTTGACGGCGGGGATCAGCGAGGACGACACGCAGGCGCGCGACACCTCTTCGATCACGAGCACGGTCGCGAGGGCGTCTGCCCCAGCGCCGCCGTACTCCTCGCCGACGTGGGGCGCGTGGAAGTCCGACGCCACCAACGCGTCGTAGGCCTCCTGAGGAAAGCGCACCTCCTCGTCGACGGCGGCGGCGTACGGGGCGACCTTGGCGTCGCAGACGGCCCGGACGGCCTCGCGGATAGCCTGGTGCTCCTCGGACAGGGCATACATGGGCTGGTCGTTGGTCACCCCTCCATGCTAATGAGTGTTAACCAGCGACCAGCAGGGCCCTAACCTGGTCGCATGACCGCGATTGCCGAGCCTGCTGCCCACGTCACCGAGATCACCTCCCTCGAGGAGCTTCGCGCGCTCGTCGGCGAGCCCCTCCCCCGTGTGCGCGACAAGGTCATGTCGACGCTGGTCGACGACCACGTCGCCTGGCTCGAGGCATCCCCGTTCTGCCTCGTCGCGACCTCGGACGCCTCCGGGCGGTGCGACGTGTCTCCGAAGGGAGACCCGGCCGGCATCGGCCACGTCGTCGACGCCACCACGGTCGCGATCCCCGAGCGCCCCGGCAACAAGCGGGTGGACGGCTACCTGAACGTGCTCGAGAACCCGCACGTCGGTCTGCTGTTCATCGTCCCCGGACGCGGCGACACGCTACGGGTCAACGGCCGGGCGCGGATCGTCTCCGCCGCCCCCTACTTCGACGCGATGACCGTCAAGGGCCACCGGCCGATCATGGCGCTGGAGGTCTCGATCGAGGAGGTCTTCTTCCACTGTGCCAAGGCGTTCCTGCGCTCGCGTCTGTGGAACCAGGACTCCTGGCACCCCGAGGTCCTCGCGACCCGCGCCGAGATCGCCAAGCGCCTCGAGCGTCCGGAGGAGTCGCTGGGCGCACTCGAGGCCTACTACGGCGAGGCGTACTCCAAGAACCTCTACTGAGCGGCGCCCGGCCGCTGACCCCGGACGGCTGCGCCCTTCGCCCGCGCGGCGTCGGCGAGGCGTGACTGGAAGGCGACCATCGCGTCCGCGAGCGCGGGGTCGGACGCCGCGAGGATGCGTACGGCGAGGAGACCGGCGTTGCGTGCGTTGCCGACGGCGACGGTCGCCACCGGCACGCCGGCGGGCATCTGGACGATCGACAGCAGCGAGTCCATGCCGTCGAGATACTTCAGGGCGACCGGCACACCGATCACCGGCAACGGCGTCACCGACGCCAGCATGCCCGGCAGGTGAGCCGCTCCTCCGGCACCGGCCACGATCACCCGGAGGCCGCGGCCGTGGGCCTCGCGGCCGTACGCGATCATCTCGTCCGGCATGCGGTGGGCCGAGACGACGTCAGCCTCGTACGAGACACCGAACTCCTCGAGCGCCTCTGCCGCCGCCTTCATCGTCGGCCAGTCGGAGTCCGACCCCATCACGATCCCGACCTGTGGTGTCTCACTCACCGGTGCTCCCCCTGTCCCACTCGTCTGGGTCCACGTCGTCTCGGTCCTCGTCGTCTGGGTCCACGTCGTCGTCCAGCCGCCCCTCGAACCAGGCTGCGGCGTGCCTCGCCCGCGCAAGGAGATCATCCAGGTCGTCGCCGTAGACGTTCACGTGGCCGACCTTGCGCCCGGGCTTGACGTCCTTGCCGTACAGGTGGACCTTGAGCCCGGGGTCGCGCGCCATCACGTGCGGGTAGGCGTCGTACAGGTGCCCCACCTCGCCGCCGAGGATGTTCACCATCACCGTCCACCGGGCCCGCGCCCGTGGCGAGCCCAGCGGCAGGTCGAGCACGGCGCGCAGGTGGTTCTCGAACTGGCTGGTCTCCGCGCCGTCCATGGTCCAGTGGCCGGTGTTGTGCGGACGCATCGCCAGCTCGTTGACGAGGATGCGGCCGTCGGCGGTCTCGAAGAGCTCGACCGCGAGGATCCCGACGACGTCGAGCTCAGCGGCCACCCTCATCGCGAGCATCTCCGCCTCTGCAGCGCGTTCGGGGTCCAGACCAGGGGCGGGCGCGATCACCTCGCGGCAGATGCCGTTCTCCTGTTTCGACTCCACCACCGGGTAGGTCGCGACCTGCCCGGAGGGCGAACGCGCGGCCAGTGCCGACAGCTCGCGACGGAAGTCGACCAGCTCCTCGGCGATCAAGGGCACACCGGCCGCGAAGACCTCGGCTGCCGCTCCTGCGTCCTCGACGACCCACACGCCCTTGCCGTCGTACCCGCCGCGCGTGGTCTTGACGACGACCGGGTAACCGTCACCGTCGGCGGCGAAGCGGTCGAGCCCTGCGGCGTCCGAGACCGGCGCCCAGCGAGGACACGGCACGCCGAGTGCGGTGAGCCGCTCCCGCATCTCGCGCTTGTCCTGGGCGAAGAGCAGGGCGTGCGGCCCTGGACGACAGGCGTGACCCTCCGCGTCGAGGGCACGGAGGTGCTCGGGCGGCACGTGCTCATGGTCGAAGGTCACGACCGCGCACCCCTCGGCCACGCCTCGGAGCGTGGTGAGGTCGCGGTAGTCGCCCACGGTGGTCGCCGGGTTCACCTGGGCGGCGCTCACGTCCGGCCCTTCGGCGAGGAGATGGACCGGCACCGCGAGGGAGACGGCGGCCTGCTCCATCATCCGAGCCAGCTGCCCGCCCCCGACGATGGCGAGCGCGGGGCTGTCGATCGGCCTCTGCACGCGGTCATGCTATCGGGCGTGCTGGACGCGGCCGAAAAGGCGCGGGGCGTGACCCGAGGCGAGGCTACCTTGGCCGGGCGCTCACGCGACCGTGTCGGGCGCGCCACGATCAAATCCGGGGGAAACATGAAGAAGGCACAACGACAAGCTCGCACGGCGATCCTGGTGATGGTCGCTGCGACCGCGCTGGCCGTCGGCGCTCCCGCCTACGCCGGCGCCGTCCAGAGCCCGCCGGCCACCGCGCAGGGCACGAGCACTCCGTCGGCTGACGATGCCGTACGGAAGGCGCCACGGACGGTCATCACTCTCAAGATCGCGGGCTGCGAGGGTTGTCGCCTCCGTCCGACGCAGGCGGTCCGGGGGAAGTCCGCCTGGACGGGGAAGGCCAAGAGGGTCCGTGACGGCAAGGTCCGCTGGTCCGTGCGTACCGACCGCACCGCCGGTCTGACCTTCTTCGTCGAGCGGAACCCGAAGGCTGCGTCGACCACAGTGCTCAACGCCGTCCCGATGATCGTCGCCCGCTACCGCGGCAAGGCGGTCGGCAGCCGAGTCAGCGACGCAGCAGCACGCAAGGCCAAGCGGGCGACCCCCTGCTTGCGTGGCACGCAGGCGTCTCGCTTCACCAGGCGAGTCGTCGTCCGCTACTCACGGGTCGACGATCCGACCGGCCCGGGCACGGTGCGCGTCCCGCGCTACTACTTCAAGAAGACCCAGCGCGCGACCAAGCCGTACTCGCGAACCTTCAAGGGGACGCTCGCCGCGCAAGACCTCTACGTCTGTCCTTGACGACACGGCAGTCGAGCGAGGCGGCAGAGAGGACTCCGTAGGCTGAACCCGTGACTTCCTCTCTGTCGCCGTCGCGCGTCACCACTCGGCTCGGTGAGGTCGCGAGGTTCGGGACGGTGGGTCTCGCCGGCTACGTCACGGACGTCGTCGTCTTCAACCTGCTCCGGTACGCCGGTGACCCGGGAGTCCTGGAGCACAAGCCCGTGACGGCGAAGATCCTCTCCGTGGCCGTCGCGATGATCGTGACCTACGTCGGCAACCGGCAGTGGACGTGGCGCGGTCGGAGCACTCGCAGCGTCCACCGCGAGGTCGTCCTCTTCGTGGTGATGAACGGCATCGGCATGCTCCTCGCCGTCGGGTGCCTGGCGTTCTCGCACTACGTCCTGGGACTCGACAGCGCCCTCGCCGACAACATCTCCGCGAACGTCGTCGGGCTGGGTCTCGGCACCCTGTTCCGGTTCTGGGCTTATCGGCGGTTCGTCCTTCCCGACGGCGAGCCGGCTGAGCCGTCGTAGGAGCTCGTCGTGGGAGAACCTCAGCCGTTGTAGGACCAGCGGTGCCGCACCGTGAGCGGCTCGACGTTGCCGAATCCCCGCAGGTTGCGCTGGGCCATCGCCCGGGTCTCGAACCTGTCCCCGAGGCCCTCGGCGGTCGCCGCGTCGATGATCACACGGTTGCGGCGGGCGACACCGGTGAGCCGCGCGGCGAGGTTGACCGGTGGACCGTACACGTCTCCGAGCCGCGAGATCACCGGCCCCGTCCCCAGACCGACGCGCACGTCGGGCAGGTTCTTGTCGCCACCGATCTCGGCCACGATGGAGAAGGCGATGTCGGCCGCGACCTCGGGGGACTCCGCGAGATAGAGGACGGAGTCGCCGAGAGTCTTGATCGGCCGACCGCCGCCCTCGGTGACGAGGTCGATGCAGCGTGTCTCGAACTCCTCGACCAGATCGGCCAGGCCGTCGTCGTCAAGCCCGTTCGACAGCTTGGTGAACGCCACCAGGTCGGCGAAGCCGACGGTGACGACCATCCGGAGCACGTCCTCCTCGTCGGCGGCCAGCGCCTCCGCGCGCGTCGCCGACGCGGCCAGGTGCCGGCGCCACGAGTACACCAGCAGGCGCTCGAACACCGGCCCCATCGTCTCCGCCACCGAACGACCCGACGATGGCCACCGCCGACGGTCCTCCTCGGACTGGTTGCGCCGCTCGAGGACCTCGGCGAGGGTCGACACCTGCCACTCGGCGAGGCGCGACATGGTCGAACCGAGGGCGCGGGTCAACCGGACGACCGTGTCGTCGTCGAGCACCCCCGAGGCGACGACGGCGCGTACCGTCTTCAGCGCGTCGAGGTCGGCAGGGACGAACGCCTTGGCGTCGGCCGAGTCGGGGAACCCGAGCGCTCGCCAGAGTCGTCTCGCCTCCTCGTACGAGACTCCTGCTGCCGCGGCGACCTCGTCGCTGCTGAAGATGGGATCCGCACCGAGGATGGCGCGGGCGAGGTCGTCGGGCACGTCAGATCTGCTCGTCGCTCGTCATCGGCTGGTGCGCCTCGAACACGAGGGAGCTGAGCTGCCGGTGGACGTCCTCGATGTGAGGGACGTCGCGGATACGCAGGCCGTCCTGCTCACTGGCGGCGTGGACGATCAGCGTCCCGCACCCCAGCAGGCGGTCGGTGAGCTGCTTCTCGAACGAGACGTCGTTGATGCGGTTGAGCGGGATGATCCGACCGGTGCGGGTGAGGATGCCGCGCTGCTCGATGAGACGTCGGTTGGTCACGGTCCACGTCCAGGTGAACCAGCCCAGGAACGGGAGGACCACCCACATCAGGACGACGAGCAGCGCGACCACCACGACGACCGAGCGCACGGGCCCGTCCGTGACCGCCGCTCCGAACCCACCGGCAGCGGCAGCGACCACGAGGACGAAGACGGCGCCGAACAGCGCCTTGACGTGTGTCCTGACCGTCAGGACCTCGTTCTCGCCGCCGATCAACAGCTTCTTGGAGACACCCACGGGGTCATGGTGTCATGCCCGGGACCGCAGATGCGTGATGTCTCCGGCACTGACTGTGGTCACCTCGCCGTTGACCGAGATCTCCAGCCGGCCGCTGTCGTCGAGTCCGACGGCCTCGCCCTCGATCCGCTGGCCGTCGGGAAGCTCCACCGACACCTCGCGTCCGAGGGTCGCGCTGCTCCGCTCGTACGCCTGCCGGATGCCGATGTCGGGATCGCCGCCGGCGTCGGCCCACGGCACGTACAGGGCCTCGAAGGCGGCGGCGAAGCCGCTCAGCAGCCCGGTCCTCTCCGCCGTCGGTGAGCCTTCGATGGTCAGCGAGGTCGCGTTCGGGACACCGATCTCCTCAGGGGTCGTCGACACGTTGATCCCGCACCCGACGACCGCGGCCGGCCCGGTCGGGGTGTCGACCCGCTCGACGAGGATGCCGGCGAGCTTGCGGTCCTCGACGACGACGTCGTTGGGCCACTTCAGCTGGGCGACGACCCCCGCCTGACGCACGGTGGCGACCACGGCGGCGCCGGTCAGCAGGGGGAGCCACGTCCATCGGTAGCCGTCGATGCGCGGGCGCACGAGGACCGAGACGGCCAGCGCGGAGTAGCGCGGCATCTCCCAGGTCCGGTCGAGCCGTCCACGCCCTGCCGTCTGGTGGTCGGTGGTCAGCAGCGTGCCTTCCGGCGCGCCCTCCCGGGCCAGCCGGGCGAGGTCGGCGTTGGTGCTGGCGGTCTCGGGGACCACGCGCACCTCCTGCCACCACGACGTCGGTCGGATCAGGGCCTGCTCGAGACCGGCGGCGTCGAGTGGACGGCGGGCGAGAGGAGAGTCGGCTGGCGGTGAGTCGCTCATGTCCCCACTGTCCCATGATCCGCGCCCCTCGTCGGGGCGAGCGGACCGGCGGCTACCCTGAGCGCGTGAGCGAAGCAGTGGCACCTGAACCGGGTCAGATCGACACGCACACCACCGCCGGCAAGCTGGCCGACCTCGACCGGCGCCTGGACGAGGCGGTGCACGCCGGGTCGGCGAAGGCCGTCGAGAAGCAGCACGCCAAGGGACGCCAGACGGCCCGCGAGCGGATCGAGATGCTGTTCGACGAGGGCTCCTTCGTCGAGATCGACGAGCTGGCGCGGCACCGCTCGACGGCGTTCGGCCTCGAGAAGAACCGCCCCTACGGCGACGGCGTGATCACCGGCTACGGCACGGTCGACGGCCGTCAGGTGTGCGTGTTCTCCCAGGACTTCACCGTCTTCGGCGGCAGTCTCGGTGAGGTCTACGGCGAGAAGATCACCAAGATCATGGACCTCGCGATCAAGACCGGCTCCCCCATCGTGGGCATCAACGAGGGCGCCGGCGCGCGCATCCAGGAGGGGGTCGTCTCCCTCGGCCTGTACGGCGAGATCTTCCGGCGCAACGTGCACGCCTCGGGGGTCATCCCGCAGATCAGCCTGATCATGGGGTCGTGCGCGGGCGGTCACGTCTACTCCCCCGCCGTCACCGACTTCACCGTGATGGTCGACGGCACCTCCAACATGTTCATCACCGGCCCCGACGTGATCAAGACCGTCACCGGCGAGGACGTGACGATGGAGGAGCTCGGCGGCGCTCGTACGCACAACACCAAGTCGGGCAACGCCCACTACATGGGCGCCGACGAGGAGGACGCGATCGAGTACGTCAAGGCGCTCCTCTCCTTCCTCCCGCAGAACAACATGGAGGACGCGCCGGCGTACGACGGGCTTGCCGACCTCGAGATCAGTGACGTCGACCGCGCGCTGGACACGCTCATCCCCGACTCGACCAACCAGCCGTACGACATGCACACGGTGATCGAGTCCGTCCTCGACGACGGCGACTTCCTCGAGGTCCAGCCGTTGTTCGCGCCCAACATCCTCATCGGCTTCGGCCGGGTCGAAGGGCGCAGCGTGGGCATCGTCGCGAACCAGCCGATGCAGTTCGCCGGCACGCTCGACATCGACGCGTCCGAGAAGGCCGCGCGCTTCGTCCGCACGTGCGACGCGTTCAACGTGCCGGTCTTGACCTTCGTCGACGTGCCGGGCTTCCTCCCCGGGACCGACCAGGAGTGGAACGGCATCATCCGCCGGGGCGCCAAGCTCATATACGCCTACGCCGAGGCGACCGTCCCGTTGGTCACGGTGATCACCCGCAAGGCCTACGGCGGCGCCTACGACGTCATGGGCTCCAAGCACCTCGGCGCCGACCTCAACATCGCGTGGCCGACCGCCCAGATCGCCGTCATGGGCGCGCAGGGCGCGGTCAACATCCTGCACCGCAAGACGCTCGCCGCGGCCGACGACCCCGAGTCGAAGCGTGCGGAGCTGATCGACGCGTACGAGCAGACGCTGGCGAACCCCTACGTCGCCGCCGAGCGCGGCTACGTCGACCAGGTCGTCCAGCCGCACGAGACCCGCATCGAGATCGTGCGTGCGCTGCGGCTCCTGCGCAGCAAGCGCGAGACGCTGCCGCCCAAGAAGCACGGGAACATCCCGCTGTGAGCACCGGGCAAGAGGACACCGCCGCAGCGCCGCTGCTGCGGGTCGTCAAGGGTGACCCGTCGCCGGAGGAGCTCGCGGCGCTCGTCGCCGTCGTCGCCGCACACGGAGCCGCCTCGGAGCTGGCTCCTCCGACGCGGCGATCCGCGTGGGGGGACCCCTCGCTCGCCACGCGCCCGCCGCACGCCCACGGGCACGACGGGTGGCGCAGGTCGGCCTTCGCGCGCTAGAACGCGTTCCCGACCCTGCATCACGCGGCGAGGCTACGAGCCGTGTCCGCCCACCCGTACGGCCGATCCGGAGCCGTACGCTGGCCCGCGTGACTCGACCACGCCTCGTCCTCGCCTCGCAGTCCCCCGCCCGTCTCGCGACCCTGCGCAGCGCCGGCCTGGAGCCGGACGTGATCGTCTCCGGAGTCGACGAGTCGGTCGTCGTGTCCGACGACCCGGTGGTCGTGGCCACCGAGCTCGCGCGGCTGAAGTGCCGGGCGGTGTCCCACCGGCTCGCGAGCCCGGACGACACCCTCGTGATCGGTTGTGACTCGGTGCTGGCGTTCGACGGGGAGATCCTCGGCAAGCCGTCCGACCCGCAGACCGCGGTCGAACGCTGGCGGGCGATGCGCGGCCGTTCCGGGGTCCTCCACACGGGACACTGCGTGCGGCTCGGGGAGCGCGAGATCTCCGACGACGGCGCGACGACCGTGCACTTCGCCGACCTCGACGACGCGGAGATCGAGGCGTACGTCGCGACCGGCGAGCCGCTGCAGGTCGCTGGAGCCTTCACGGTGGACGGGCTGGGCGGCCCGTTCGTCGAGCGGATCGAGGGCGACCACCACAACGTCGTCGGATTGTCGCTCCCGCTCCTGCGCAGGATGCTCGCCGGACTCGGTGTCCGGTGGACCGACCTCTGGGACGCGTCGCGCGGGTGACCTGGCGAGCGCACGCGTGGGTGCACGCGGGCACGGACGGTCGCCGCTCAGGTCCTCAGCCGGAGGAGTCGATCGAGATGGCTCTCGATCCGTGAGAGCGGGTCCGGTCGGGGACGGGAGCAGCGACGCGCCCGGACAGGCTCGCGGGCGGGAGGGGGCGCCGGCGGCGCGACAGGGGCGTCCCTCGTCTCGCGGAGGCCACGAAGGCGCGCGCTCAGCCGCTGACGCTGGACGCGGTGGTGGTCCTCGATCGCGAGGATCCTCGCTCCCTTGCGGCGGCTGAAGACGAACCCTCTCTGGCCGTCGGCCTCGACCCAGAGCTTGCCGGCGTGGACGAGCTGGTGGCAGCGAGGACACAGCCCGGCAAGGTTGTCGAGGTCGGTCCGGCCGCCGTCCCGGTCCCACCACGCGACGTGGTGGAGCTCGAGGTGGGTGCCGCCGCACGCCGGGTTGGCACAGACCCCACCCTGACGCGCGAGAACGGCCTGCCGCTGTTTGTAGGTCGCCAGCCGGTGGGTGCGCCCGACGTTGAGGACGTCGGCCTGCGGCGTCGTGGACGAGGTGACTCCCGCGACGAGGACGTCGGTGCGGTCCGCACCGCAGGCGAGGTAGTCGAACAGTGCAGGCCCCACCGGCCCCCAGCCCGTGAGGACCGGCGGCTCCGCCCCGGGCAGGCCTGCCAGCCAGGCGGCGTCCACCATCACGTTGACCTGCGGGCGGGCGCCGCGATCGGAGGGCAGGCCGTGCTCCAGCGCTGCGGCAGCAAGATCGCCGACCGCGTCGACGCGTCGCTGGGCCGGGGTCCGGTCGTCCTCGGTCCCTCGCGGGGCCGACGCCGCCGTCAGCCAGGTCCGCAGGCGCGTGCCGTTGACGGCGTCCAGGAACCCGTTGACGTGATAGCCCTCTCCACACCGTGCAATCGTCAGATCGTGCTTGTCCATCCCGGCGACGTAGGCGCGGTCAAGGTCTTCGGGGTGCGCTACCTCCACGAGCATCGTCAGCTGTGCCGTCAGCTCGCCCGGCTCGCACACGCGGGCGACGTCGAGCATGACGTCCTCGGCCGCCTCGACGACCTCACGATCGGCCTTCTTGAGCGCAACCGTGAACGCGTCCACGTGTGCCCGGCGGATCTCTCCCGCGCGGTGCGCGGCGCCGACCGCGGGCAGCACGCGCAGCGTCCGTCCCGCGGCGATCGCCGCTCGCGACTGCCGGACGTCCCAGCGCAGCTCTCGACGTGCCCACCCGGCCGTCGACGAGGCACCCTCCGCCTCGTACGCGGCCCGCTCCTGCATCTGATCCAGCCACACCGCCTGGAGACCGGCGAGCCGGTCGGCAGCGTGCGCGAGCCGTCGGAGCGTCTCGCACGTCTGAGCATCCGAGGCCGAGGCGACAGGTAGGTCGGCGAGCGCGTCGAGCATCGCCTCCAGCCCGGCCAGCACCTCGGTATCGAACATAGATACGACTCTAACGATGCCCACCGACAGGTCTCGATCGCGCGACCTGGACTCTTCTCGCCCGGTCATCGTTCGGCAGGATGGCTCGTGTCGACGCACCCAGGAGGCACGCAGTGACGCCACCCGCCGACGCGTGCAGATGAACCAACGCGATCCGCCCCGTGGCGAGACCGCGTGGCTACTCGACGGGCAGCCCGAGCCCACGCGCGATGAGCATGCGCTGGACCTCCGACGTACCCTCACCGATCTCCAGGATCTTGGCGTCACGGTAGAAACGGGCGACCGGATACTCCTCCATGAAGCCGTACCCGCCGAACACCTGCGTCGCGATCCGCGTCGCGGTGACGGCCTGCTCGGTCGCGTACAGCTTGGCGATCGAGGCGGCTTGCTTCAGCTCCTGCCCGCCGACACCGGCGTCCTTCATCGCCGCCGCCTCGTACGTCAGCGCGCGCGCCGCCCGGGCAGCCACGGCGAGGTCGGCGATCTGGAACGCGACACCCTGCTTGCGTCCGATCGGACCACCGAAGGTCTGGCGGTCGAGCGCGTACTCGCGGGCGAGATCGAGACAGGCTTCGATGCACCCGACCGCGAGCGCGGCGATCGCGATGCGTCCGTCGTCGAGAGTGGCGAGGAACTGCGCATAGCCCCGGCCACGCTCGCCGAGGAGGTTCTCCTCCGGCACGCGGCAGCCGGTGAACGTGAGCGGGTGCGTGTCGGAGATGTGCCAGCCGAGCTTGTCGTAGCCGGGCTCGGCGACGAAGCCGGGCGTGCCGGCGGGCACCATGATCGTCGAGATCTCGGGCCGGCCGCCGTCACGGACGCCCGTACGGGCGGTCACCGTGACCACGGAGGTGATCGCCGAACCGGAGTTGGTGATGAACTGCTTGGCGCCGTCGATCACCCACTCGCCGGCCTCGAGAGTGGCCTTGGTGGCGGTGGCGCCCGCATCCGACCCCGCGCCAGGCTCGGTGAGCCCGAACCCGGCGAGCGCCCGCCCTTCGACGAGGTCAGGGAGCCACTGCGCCTTCTGCGCCTCCGTGCCGTACGTGAGGATCGGGTTGATGCCGAGCCCCACCGCGGCCTCGAGCGTGATGCCGATCGACTGGTCGACGCGACCGAGCTCCTCGATGGCGACGCAGAGGCTGGTGAAGTCGCCGCCCGAGCCTCCGTACTCCTCCGGGGCCGTGAGCCCGAAGAGTCCGAGCTCGCCCATCGTCGTGACGAGGTCCACCGGGAAGTGGTGGCCCTTGTCCCACTGCGCCACGTGCGGGGCGATCTCGGCCTGGGCGAAGTCGCGGACGACCTTGCGGAAGGCCTCGTGCTCTGCGGAGAGGGTGCTGTACGCCATCCGCCGATGTTAACAGTCGTTAACCTGACGAGGAAGTGTCGTCGTCCGCGCACCGACCACCGCAAGGGGGTCGTCTCGGAGCATGGAATGCTTCCTCCGAGACTTGACGTGTTCGCAATCGCAAACATATGGTCGTGTTCGCAATCGCAAATATCGCCTCTGCGCCTCCCCGGCCGCCCCTCCGAGAGGAACCCCGTGCGACTCCCCCACGTCCTGGCCCGCCGCACAGCCAGCATCGCCACGACCGTCCTCGGTGGCGCTCTCATCGCCTCCACGGCTCTTGCCACCGGCGCCTCCGCCGTCTCGTCCTCCGCCCCGGCGCTGGCATCTGCCGACGCCGACGACACGGGACGGATGATGCTGGTTCTCGACTCCTCGGGGTCGATGAAGGAGAAGGCGGGAGACGGCGCGACGAAGATCGAGGCAGCCCGGACCGCCCTCGAGAGCGTCGTCGACAAGCTGTCCGACTCCCAGGACGTCGGGATGCGTGTCTTCGGCGCGACGGTCTTCTCGCGCAACGACAAGGGCGCCTGCACCGACACCCAGAAGGTCGTCGACCCCGGCACCGACAACCGCGACGCGCTGCGAGCCGCGATCAGCGCCTACAAGCCGTACGGCGAGACGCCGATCGGCACGGCGCTGCTCGAGGCCGCACGCGACCTCGGCGACGAAGGGCGGCGATCGATCGTCCTCGTCTCGGACGGGGAGTCCACCTGCGCTCCCGACCCGTGCAAGGTCGCCGCGCGCATCTCCAAGCAAGGCATCGACCTCACCGTCGACGTCGTCGGCCTGTCCGTGGACGCCAAGACCCGCAAGCAGCTGCGCTGCATCGCCGAGGCCGGCAACGGCCGCTACTACGACGCCGAGGACGCCGGCGAGCTGTCCGGTGCGCTCGACACGGCGGCCGTCCGCGCCGCGCGCCCGTGGACCGCGATCGGCACCCCGATCACCGGCGGCCCCGACGCCGCGAACGCCACGCCGATCACCACCGGCGACTGGCGCGACGTCCTCGGTCCGCAGCACACGGTCCCGGGGCAGCGCTGGTTCCGGTTCACCCGCACGATCCCCGGGTCGACGGTGCGGGTCTCCGCGGCGATCGCCGGTCCGACCGGAGGGTACGAGGTCGACGACGGCCTGTACGTCGAGACGTTCGTCGGGAGCGAGGACTGCGGCACCGGCGCGGACTCACAGGCGGGCACCGGCTACCAGCCGATCCTGGTCGCGACCGAGGCCGTCCCCGGCAACCGCGACTACAACGACGAGTGCAAGGACGGCTCCGAGATCACCTTCAACGTGACCCGTGGCAAGCAGTCCGGCGACGTGTCACGGCGTACGGAGGAGCTCGTCGAGATCCGCATCATCGAGGAGCCGCCCGCGGCCAACGCCGCGAGCCTGCCCGCCTCGGCCCCGAAGGCGTCCGAGGACGTGCCCTCGATGTCCGACCCGACCCCGCTCCCGACCGGCGGAGTCTCCTTCGGCGACGCGGCGCCGCTCGACCCCGGCGCTTTCCGAGGGTCGATCGTGCCCGGCGAGACCCAGATCTTCCGCATCGACCTCGACTGGGGCCAGAGCCTGTCCTCGGTGATCCAGTTCGACCCGATCACCGACACCCAGAAGCAGGCTCTGGGCGACGTCGACCTCAACACCACGCTGTGGACGTTCTCCCCCGGGCGCGCCATCGCGCGAGCACCGTTCGTCTCCGACTCCCAGGGCAGGCTCACGGACTTCTCGTCGCCCGAGCTGGCCGCGGTGACCCCGGTGGTGACCTACAACGAGCGCCGCTCGACCGCCGACGGCAATGCCGCGGCCTCGATCGCCGGACCGTACTACCTCGTCCTCGGCGTCGCCGGCGAGAACGGCGGGACCGTCGAGGGCGCAGCGGCAGGTGTCGAGCTCGGGTTCACCCTCGGCCTCGCCCGCAACGGGGAGCGCAAGGGCGTGCCGGAGTACGACGGCGAGGCGCCGCAGTTCGGCGGCGAGACGAGCGAGACGGTCGACCCCGGCGACGACGACTCCGGCGAGGCCGACGCGAGCGACACGTCCGCGAGCTCGGCGACAGACTCCGACGACGGCGCCGGCTGGCTCCCGTTCGCCCTGGCCGGGGCAGGAGCCGTCCTGGTCCTGGGCGGTGTCGCCGCCCTGCTCGTCGTCCGTCGCCGGCGACGCCAGTCGGCGGAGCAGGCTCCGCCGGCCTACCAGCCCTGGGAGGGGCCGGGCGGCGCGAGCCCGTACCAGTGAAGACCTGCCTGACCGCCCTCTCCCCGCTCGAGATCCACGAAAGGACCACCGTGCACCGACACGCACTCCCTCTCCGGACCCCAGTCCTCGTCGCAGCCGCGGCGCTGACCGCGACCGTCGTCCTCACCACGCCCTTGCCGGCCGCGGCCGACGACGCGGCGACGTACGAGCAGGCCGGGAAGTCGGTCGACGGCGGCGCCAGCGCCGGCGACGCGACCGGGCTCGAGGCGGGTGACTGGAAGGACACCATCGGCCTCACCGGCACCGCAGAGGGCCAACGCTGGTACACGGTCAAGCGGACCGTCGACGGCTCGACCGTCCGCTTCGCCGCAGCAGTGCCGTCCGGGGCGCCGACCGCCAAGCACAAGGTCACGGTCGAGGCGTTCGCGGGCAACACGAGCTGCGGCAAGGGCGACTCCTCCTCGGCAGGAGGAGGGCACCAGCCGATCGTCGTGGCCAGCGCCGCCGCGGGGGCCGGCGACTCGGACGAGTGCGTCGACGGTGACGCCATCACCTTCAGCGTCACGCGCGAGGTGTCCGAGGGCAGCGAGGAGCAGACGGACGAGACGCTCGAGATCCGGGTGGTGGAGGAGCCGACGGCCAAGGATGCCGAGCAGCTCCCCACGAAGTCCGCCGAGCTGCCCGAGAAGAAGCCGCCGCTGTCCGATCCCGAGGAGCTCCCGGCCGGCGGAGTGTCGTTCGACGAGGCCGTCTCCCTGGACCCGGGGGCCTACGAGGGCACCATCAGCCCGGGCGAGACCCAGATCTACCGGGTGGACCTCGACTGGGGACAGAGCCTCGACACCGTCGCGCAGTTCGCCCCGGTCACGGCGGCGCAGGCCACGTCCTTCGACGGGGAGGACGTCCAGACCAGCCTCGTGACGTACGCGCCGTCGCGGGCGGTCGCGACCGACAGCATCTCGTACACGTACGGTCGCCTCAACGAGTACTCCTCGCCCGAGCTGCGCTCCACCACGCCGTTCGTGCTCTACAACGCCCGCGAGAACTCCTACGGCACAGCGACGGCGGTCTCGTCCGCCGGCCCGTACTACGTGGTCGTCGCGGCACCGCCCGTCGAGGAGGGCTCCGGCGCCGCCGGAGCCGACCTCGGCTTCACACTCGGCGTCGCCGTCAACGGCGAGGTGTCGGGCACCCCCGACCTCGGCGACCAGGCGGCCGTCATCGGCCCGGACCTCGACGGCGGCTCCTCGGGCTGGCTCACGTGGGTGCTCGTCGGCCTCGGGGTGCTTCTCGTCCTCGCTGGTGTGGCAGCGGTGCTGATCGCACGACGGCGCGCGGCCGGCGCACGCGCGGAGGCCACCCCGTACGGCGGCTACACCCCGCCCGACGCGCCGCAGGACTATCCGCAGCCGTACGGCGGGCAGCAGGCTCCGTACAGCCCGCCGCCGGCGAGCCGGGGCGAGCGTCCCGGCGACGGCTGGTGATGCTGCTCAGCCGAGCAGCATGAGGATCGCCAGCACGATGACGAGTCCCCCGGCGCCGACGCTCAGCAGGCCGAACGCGGCCAGCGGGCTCGGCCGCCGGGTGGACGCCGGCGGTCGCGGAAGGCCCGGTGGAAGACCCGGCGACGGGGACGGAGAGGGCAGCGGCTCGGGCGCCGTCGGCGGCAGGGGGACAGTGCGGAGTGCGGGGGCCGCGTCGGTCCCGTGCAGCCGCACGTGCTCGAAGACCTCGATCTCCGCTCCGTCGTCGCCGGGCGCTGCACCGGCCGGGGGGACGAGGCCCGTGTCGTGCAGCATCCTGCGTGCCCGCGCCGCGCTCGGCGGCCTGCGCGCCGGGTCGGGCTCCGCCAGGGCCCGCGCGAGGTCCCACAGCCGTCGGTCGACCCCGGGCGGCGGCGCCGACTGCAGGGCGCGGCCGTCCTCGGGCCGCTCGCCGGTCAGCATCTCCGCCAGGACCACACCGGCGCCGTAGAGGTCCTGCACAGGCAGCGGGTCGGCCCCGACCGTGCTCTCGGGCGCGCGGTAGCCGCGGGTGCCGAGGACGATCGCCGGGGCGGTCATCCGGGGCTCGTGCAGGGGCACCGCCACCCCGAAGTCGCTCAGTCGCAGGTACGGCCGGCCGCGGCCGGTCGGCTCCAGCAGGAGGTTGGCGGGCTTGACGTCACGATGCACGACGCCGGCCCGGTGGACGGCCTCGAGCGCGTCGAGCAGCTGGTCGAGCAAGCATGCGGCCCAGGGCGCCGGGAGGGCCCCGAAGTCCTCGATCAGGTGGTGCACCGACCCGCCCCGTACGACGTCCATCGTGAACAGCACCGTGTCGTCCTCGCCGGCCCAGCCCCGCGGCACGACCGTGTGCGGGTGCTCGATCCGGGTGCTCAGCTCGCGGATGAACCGCAGCAGCAGCGACGCGTCGACCTGACGGACGAGCTTGGCCGCCCGGAGGTGGTCGTCCCGACGGTCGTGGACCAGCCACACCGTCCCCATGCCACCGGCACCGATCGGCTCCAGGAGCTCGTACCGGCCGGCGAACACCTCACCCACGCCCGTGGCCCCCGTACTGACGGAGGAGCTGGGCGATCAGAGGGTGGTCGGCGTCGAGCAGCAGCGCCGCGGCCTCGTACTCGTCGGGATCGCCCGCGACGCTCAGCACGGTCCGCAGCACAGCGGCCTCGGTGCTGCGGTGCGTGACGACCCCTCCCGCTACCTCGCGCTCCAGCTCGGCCAGGCCCTCCTCGGACGTGGTCTCGCCGCGCGTGACGCGGCCCGCGATGTCGTACGCGGCCTGCAGCCTGGCCACCGCCGCCGGGTTGCCGATCTTGACGCGGTGACCGTTGACCAGCTGCGAGAGCATGGGCGCCGAGATGCCCAGCAACGACGCCATGCGCGCCTGCGTGACCCCGAACGTCTGGACGCACCGGCGCACGATGATCCCGAGCGGCTCGCCGTACAGCTCGGCCTGCGCGCGGGTGTTCGCGTCGATCTCGGGACTCGTCATGACGGCCTTCACCCTATCCGCAGCGAGCGCCCTCCGAGAGCGGCGGCAGGCGGGTCGTGAGCGGGCCGCTCCTGCTCAGTCCCCGAGCACCTGACGGCAACCGTCAGGGTGCCGCTTAGACTCGGCACGCAGCCCCCAGGCACGTCGAGGAGCACACCTGTGAGCAACAACGAAGGCATCCGGCCGCTGACCAAGGTCCTCATCGCCAACCGTGGCGAGATCGCGGTCCGCGTCGTCCGCGCCTGCAAGGACGCGGGGATCGGCAGCGTCGCGGTGTACGCCGACGCCGACCGTGACGCGCTGTTCGTCCGGCTCGCCGACGAGGCGTACGCGCTGGGTGGCGCCACCCCCGCCGACACCTACCTGTCGATCGACAAGATCCTGGACGTCGCGCAGCGCAGCGGCGCCGACAGCGTGCACCCCGGCTACGGGTTCCTCGCCGAGAACGCGGCGTTCGCGCAGGCCGTCATCGACGCCGGGCTGATCTGGATCGGCCCCCCGCCGCACGCCATCGAAGCCCTCGGCGACAAGGCCAAGGCCAAGCACATCGCTGCGCGGGCCGATGCCCCCCTGGCACCGGGGACCAAAGACCCGGTCGCCGACGCCGACGAGGTCGTCGCCTTCGCCAAGGAGCACGGCCTCCCGGTCGCGATCAAGGCGGTCTTCGGCGGCGGCGGACGCGGTCTCAAGGTCGCTCGCACGCTCGAGGAGATCCCCGAGCAGTACGACTCTGCCGTCCGCGAGGCCGTCACGGCCTTCGGGCGTGGCGAGTGCCTGGTCGAGAAGTTCCTCGACCAGCCGCGTCACGTCGAGACCCAGTGCCTGGCCGACGCGCACGGCAACGTCGTGGTCGTCTCCACCCGCGACTGCTCGCTGCAGCGCCGTCACCAGAAGCTCGTCGAAGAGGCGCCCGCGCCGTTCCTGACCGACGACCAGATCGAGCGCCTGTACGCCTCGTCGAAGGCGATCCTCCGCGAGGCCGGCTACGTCGGCGCGGGCACGTGCGAGTTCCTCGTGGCCCGCGACGGCACCATCTCCTTCCTCGAGGTCAACACCCGCCTCCAGGTCGAGCACCCGGTCTCGGAGGAGGTCACGGGCCTCGACCTGGTCCGTGAGATGTTCCGCATCGCCGCCGGCGAGGAGCTCGGCTACGACGACCCGGAGATCCGCGGCCACTCGATCGAGTTCCGGATCAACGCCGAGGACGCCGGACGCAACTTCCTGCCCGCCCCGGGGACCCTGACGACGTGGGATCCCCCGTCGGGCCCGGGCGTACGCGTCGACTCCGGCTACGTCGTCGGCGAGACGATCCCCGGCTCGTTCGACTCGTTGATCGCCAAGCTCATCGTGACCGGCTCGAGCCGGGAGCAGGCCATCGAGCGGTCGCGCCGCGCGCTCGACGAGTTCGGCGTCGACGGCATGCCGACGGTGGTCCCGTTCCACCGCCGGGTCCTCGACGACCCGGCCTACCTCGGTGACGGCGAGGGGTTCGGCGTCTACACCAGCTGGATCGAGACCGAGTTCGACAACACGATCCCGCCGTACGACGGTGCCGCCGGCGAGGCGCCTGAGGCGGAGGAGCGCGAAACGGTGACCGTCGAGGTCGGCGGCAAGCGACTCGAGGTCGTGCTTCCCGCGGGGCTCGGTGCCGCCGGTGCTGCCGCCGGAGCCGGCGCCAAGAAGCCGAAGCGGGCGGCCGGCAAGAAGGCTGGCGCCGCGGCCGGTGGTGACGCGCTGGTCTCCCCGATGCAGGGCACGATCGTCAAGGTCGCGGTCGTGGAGGGGCAGGCCGTCACGGAGGGCGAGCTCGTCGTCGTCCTCGAGGCGATGAAGATGGAGCAGCCTCTCAACGCGCACAAGGCCGGCACCATCACCGGGCTGGTCGCGATCGCGGGCGAGACGGTCACCGCCGGCGCCGTTGTGGTCGAGATCAAGGACTGACGTTGCAGACAGGGACCCGAGCGCTGTGCCATGGTGCTCCCCATGACGATCGCGGTTGCCTACACCCCTGACGAGTACGGCGAGGTCGCCCTCGAGCACGGCATCGCCTGGGCTCGCTCCCACGATGCACGGCTCGTCGTGGTCAACGTCGCGAAGCACTCCCGGTTCGAGGAGGACCCCGACTTCGTCCACGGGTACGACCTCGAGCAGCTGCGGCACCGGTTGGCCGGTGCCGGACTCCCCGGCCACCGCCTGCGGCAGCCCGTCGGACCCGGCATCGGCGACCTCATCATCGAGGCCGTCGAGGACGAGGGCGCCGAGCTGCTGGTGATCGGCATCCGCCACCGCACCCCCGTCGGCAAGCTCATCATGAGCAGCGTCGCCCAGAAGCTGCTGCTCGATGCGCCGGTCCCGGTCTTCGCGGCCAAGCCCGGACAGCACCCGGTACCTTGAGAGCCGGCCGCCCCACCGTCGCGGCGGCCGACCGGACCTGATGCGCTCGATCGGAGTACCCCCATGTTCCGCAAGGTCCTCGTCGCCAACCGCGGCGAGATCGCGATCCGCGCCTTCCGCGCCGCCTACGAGCTCGGCGCCCGCACCGTCGCCGTCTTCCCGTACGAGGACCGTGGCTCCGAGCACCGTCTGAAGGCCGACGAGGCCTACCAGATCGGTGAGGTGGGCCACCCGGTCCGCAGCTATCTCGACCCTGACGAGATCGTCGCCACGGCCGTACGCGCCGGGGCCGACGCCGTCTATCCGGGATACGGCTTCCTCTCGGAGAACCCCTCGCTCGCGAGCGCCTGCGCGCAGGCAGGCATCACGTTCGTCGGCCCGTCCGAGGAGGTCCTGCGCCTCACCGGCAACAAGGCGCGAGCCATCGAGGCGGCACGCGAGGCGGGTGTGCCGGTGCTCGCGTCCGTGCCACCCAGCCGTGACCGCGACGAGCTGGTCGCCGCCGCCGAGGCCCTCCCGTACCCGCTGTTCGTCAAGGCCGTCGCGGGTGGCGGCGGGCGCGGCATGCGGCGCGTCGAGGACCCGGCCGAGCTGCGCGACGCGGTCGACGCCGCGATGCGGGAGGCAGAGGGCGCGTTCGGCGACCCGACCTGCTTCATCGAGCAGGCCGTGGTCGACCCGCGCCACATCGAGGTGCAGATCCTCGCCGACGCGACCGGTGACGTGATCCACCTCTTCGAGCGCGACTGCTCGGTCCAACGGCGCCACCAGAAGGTCGTCGAGATCGCCCCCGCCCCGCGGCTCGACCCGGAGATCCGGGACCGGATGTGCGCCGACGCCGTCGCGTTTGCCCGGTCCATCGGCTACACCTGCGCCGGCACGGTCGAGTTCCTCCTCGACCCCCAGGGCAACTACGTCTTCATCGAGATGAACCCGCGCATCCAGGTCGAGCACACCGTCACCGAGGAGGTGACCGACGTCGACCTGGTGCAGGCGCAGCTGCGGATCGCCGCCGGCGAGACCCTGGTCGACCTCGGGCTCCGCCAGGACGAGATCGCCGTCCGGGGCGTCGCCATGCAGTGCCGGATCACGACCGAGGACCCGTCCAACGGCTTCCGCCCGGACACCGGCCGGATCACGACGTACCGCTCCCCCGGCGGCGCGGGCGTCCGTCTCGACGGCGGCACCACCTACTCCGGCACCGAGATCGGCGCCTACTTCGACTCGCTCCTCACCAAGCTCACCTGTCGGGGCCGCACCTTCGAGGCCGCGGTGGAGCGCGCGCGGCGTGCGATCGCGGAGTTCCGGATCCGCGGCGTCACGACCAACCTGACCTTCCTCCAGGCGCTGCTGGGCAACCCCGAGTTCGTCGCAGGCGGTGTCACCACCTCGTTCATCGACCGCCACCCGGAGCTGCTCGACACGCTGCCGTCTGCCGACCGCGGCACCAAGCTGCTCACGTACCTCGCCGACGTGACGGTCAACCGACCGCACGGCCCGGCGCCGGACGTGATCGATCCCCGCGAGAAGCTCCCGCCGGTCGACCTCGGCGCGGCGGCGCCGGCGGGCACGCGTCAGCAGCTGCTCGAGGTCGGGCCCGAGGCGTTCGCCCGGGCACTGCGCGAGCAGACTCACGTCGCGGTCACCGACACGACGTTCCGAGACGCGCACCAGTCGCTGCTCGCCACCCGGGTCCGTACGTTCGACCTGCTCGCTGCGGCGCCGGTCGTCGCACGGGCGACGCCACAGCTGTGGTCGATCGAGGCCTGGGGCGGCGCGACGTACGACGTGGCGCTGCGGTTCCTCAAGGAGGACCCGTGGCAGCGTCTCGCGGAGCTGCGCGAGGCCATCCCCAACGTGTGCCTCCAGATGCTGCTGCGTGGACGCAACACGGTCGGCTACACGCCGTACCCGACCGAGGTCACCGACGCCTTCGTCGCGGAGGCGACCGCGACCGGCATCGACGTGTTCCGGATCTTCGACGCACTCAACGACGTCGAGCAGATGCGTCCCGCCATCGACGCGGTGCGCGCGACCGGCACGGCGGTGGCGGAGGTCGCGCTCTGCTACACCGGCGACCTGATGGATCCGGACGAGCCGATCTACACGCTCGACTACTACCTGCGGCTCGCCGAACGCATCGTCGACGCCGGCGCGCACGTGCTCGCGATCAAGGACATGGCCGGGCTGCTGCGGGCGCCGGCCGGCTGGCGTCTGGTCACCGCCCTGCGCGAGCGCTTCGACCTGCCGGTCCACCTGCACACCCACGACACCGCCGGCGGCCAGCTCGCCACGCTGATGGTCGCGATCGACGCCGGTGTCGACGCCGTCGACACCGCCTCGGCATCGTTGGCCGGGACCACGTCGCAGCCGCCGATGTCGGCGCTGGTGGCGGGCCTGCAGCACACGACGGCGCCGACCGGCCTGTCGCTCGAGGCGGTCGGTGACCTCGAGCCGTACTGGGAGGCCGTCCGCAAGCTGTACGCGCCGTTCGAGGCGGGACTGCCCTCGCCGACCGGCCGCGTCTACCGCCACGAGATCCCGGGCGGGCAGCTCTCCAACCTGCGGCAGCAGGCGATCGCGCTGGGGCTCGGCGACCGGTTCGAGCAGATCGAGGACATGTACGCCGCTGCCAACGACATCCTCGGCGACATCGTGAAGGTGACGCCGAGCTCGAAGGTCGTCGGCGACCTCGCGCTGCACCTCGTCGCGGTCGGCGCGGACCCGAAGGAGTTCGCCGACAACCCGCAGGCCTACGACATCCCGGACTCGGTGATCGGCTTCCTCGCGGGCGAGCTGGGCGACCCGCCCGGTGGATGGCCGGAGCCCTTCCGCAGCAAGGCACTGGAGGGCCGTACGGTCAAGATCGGCGAGACGGAGCTGGGACCGGAGGACCGCGCCGGTCTCGAGGCCGACCCGCGGCCCACGCTCAACCGGCTGCTCTTCCCCGGACCCACGCGCGACTTCGAGCACGCGCGCGGAGAGTTCGGCGACGTGTCGGTGCTGCCGACCGAGGCGTACTGGTACGGGTTGCGGCCCGGCGCTGACGTCGAGGTGACGCTCGAGGAGGGCAAGACCCTGATCCTCGGGCTCGAGGCGATCAGCGACGCGGACGCGCGGGGGCTCCGCAACGTGCTCTGCCGGCTCAACGGCCAGCTCCGTCCGGTGACGGTGCGTGACCGCTCGGTGTCCAGCGACGTCGTGACCGCCGAGAAGGCCGACCCGGCCGACCCGCTGCAGGTCGCGGTGCCGTTCGACGGCGTCGTGACCCCCTCGGTCGGGGTCGGCGACACCGTCGAGCCCGGCCAGCAGGTCGCGACGATCGAGGCGATGAAGATGGAGGCCGCGATCACCGCACCCAACGGCGGCACGGTGTCGCGCCTGGTGATCGAGGGCCCGCGCCAGTCCGAGGGCGGCGACCTGCTGCTCGTCCTGGGCTAGCTCCCGCCCCGTCCCGTCCCGTCCGCGATTTGTGCAGTTGATCAAGGAATCCCCTGCCGACTTCCTGGACCAACTGCACAAATCGGGGACGGGATCTCCACAGGCGACAGATCGGGTGTCCTCAGTCGCGTTAGCGGCACCACGCTCCCGGCATGAAACCCGTGCCCGAGGAGCTGCGCGACGGCCCCTTCACCAACGCGACCGCACGCTCTCTCGGCTTCAGCGCCCAGGACCTGACGGGCGCGCGGTTCCGGCGGCTCTTCCGCGGCGTCCACGTCGCGGCGGACCTGCCCGTGTCGTTTGCCCTCCTCGTCAGGGCGGCGCTCCTCGTCCTTCCCGACGACGCCCTCGCGAGCCACCTCACCGCCCTCCGCCTCTGGGGCCTCGGCGTCCGATCGGTGCTGCCGCTGCACTTCTCCACCAACACCGCAGCGCAGGTCCGACGCGACGAGATCCGTCTCCACCGGCGGCGTGGCCGGCTGCGGATGGCCGTCAGAGATCACATCGGGTGCACGGGACCGGACCGCACGTACGTCGACCTCGCCACGATCGTCAGTCTGGTCGAGCTGGTCCAGGCTGCCGACCACCTCATCCACCGCGGACACACGTCACGTTCGCAGCTGCGGTCGTACCTCGACCGGTGCCACCTCGACGGCGTCGTGCGTGCCAGGCGCGCGTTCGCCTACGTCCGGGAGCGGGCCGAATCACCGATGGAGACGCTGATCAGGCTGATGCTCGTCTTCGCTCGTCTCCCCGAGCCGGAGTGCAACCAGGAGATCCTCGACGCGTGCGAGAGGTTCGTCGCGCGGTGCGACCTCGTCTACTGGCGATGGCGGGTGATCGTGGAGTACGACGGCGCGTGGCACGAGCGCTCGAAGCAGCAGCGCGCTCGGGACCGTACGCGCCGCGAGAACCTCGAACGCCTCGGCTGGACGGTCGTCGTGGTCCTCGAGGACGACCTCAGGAGTCCGAAGGCGATCGTCTGGCGCGTCCACACGGCCTTGCGCGACAACGGGTACGAGGGCGCACGACCGCTCTTCAACGCGATGTGGACCCGTTGGTTCGCCTGACGCCTCGTACCCGTCCGCGCTGTGTGCAGTTGGTCGCAGAATCGGGCCAACAGTTCCTGGACCAGCTGCACAAATCGGGGACGGGGCGGGTCAGCGGGGCTGGTGCAGGCGGCGGGCAGCCTCGGCCACGGAGCCGCTCATCGACGGATAGACCGTGAACGCGTTCGCGACCTGGTCGGTGGTGAGTCCGGTCGAGACCGCGAGCGACACCGAGTGGATGAGCTCCGACGCACGCGGTGCCACCACGACACCGCCGATCACGGCGCCGCCGCCGGCCCGGCAGAACAGCTTGACGAAGCCGTCGCGCACGCCCTGCATCTTGGCGCGCGGGTTGCCCGACAGCCGCAGGGTGACCGACTCGGCGTCGACCTCGCCGGCGTCGATCTCCTTCTGCGTCACCCCGACCGTGGCGATCTCCGGCGCGGTGAACACGTTGGAGACGACAGTCCGCAGACGCAGCGGGTGCACGGCGTCGCCGAGGGCGTGCGCCATCGCGATCCGTCCCTGCATGGCCGCGACGGAGGCGAGCATGAGGACGCCAGTGCAGTCGCCAGCGGCGTACACCCCGCGGGCCGAGGTCCGCGAGACGCGGTCGACCTCGATGAAGCCGCCGGAGTCGACCCCGACGCCTGCCGACTCCAGTCCGAGTCCCTCGCTGTTGGGGATCGACCCGAGAGCGAGCAGGCAGTGCGACCCCTCGACCTCGCGGCCGTCGGTGAGACGCACGAGGACGCGGTCGCCCTTGCGCTCGACCGACTCCATCCGCGAGCGCGACAGCACGTTCATGCCGCGCCGCGTGAAGACCTCCTCCAGGACGACGGCCGCGTCCGGATCCTCGCCGGGGAGGACGCGGTCACGGCTGGAGACCAGCGTGACCTCGCAGCCTAGAGCCTTGTAGGCGCCGGCGAACTCGGCGCCCGTGACACCGGAACCGACGACGACCAGGTGCTCGGGCAGCTCGTCGAGCTCGTAGACCTGCTCCCAGGTCAGGATGCGCTCGCCGTCGGGGATCGCGGTGTCCACGACCCGCGGGTGGGCGCCGGTCGCCAGCAGCACCACCTGCGAGTGCAGCTCCTCCGAACCACCGTCAGCGCGGTCCACGAGGACCGTCTCGGGCCCGTCGAGACGGGCGGTGCCGGCGATGACCTCGACGTTCTCCCGCTCGATGCGCCGCCGGATGTCGTCGGACTGCGCGAGGGCGAGCCGCTTGACCCGTTGATTGACCCTACGGAGGTCGACCGACTCCGAACCGGCGCCGACGAGTCCGAGCTCGGCAGAACCGGCCACGTCGGTCATCAGGTCGGAGGTCGCGATCAGCGTCTTGCTGGGGACGCAGTCGGTGAGGACGGTCGACCCGCCGAGCCCGTCGCGCTCGACGACGGTGACCTCCGCCCCGAGCTGTACCGCGACCAGCGCAGCCTCGTACCCACCAGGTCCACCACCGACGATCACGACGCGATTCACGCCGTCATTGTCTCGCACCTCGGACGAGCGGCACGCGGCGGCGTGCGCACGCGTCGTGCCGATGTGGCGCTCGTCGCTCAGGCGCTCATCTCGGCGAACAGCGCCTCGTTGAGGGCGAAGGCGACCTTGACCTCGTCGACGACGCGCTGCTTGGCAGCGTCGTCGAGGGGAAGGGTGTCGAGGCGCGCACGGTAGGCGTCCTTGTACAGCTTGGGCTTCGGCACGAGCGGGAAGTCGTAGAACGTCACGCCACCCTCGGCGAGGCCGTACTCGCGCTGGAGGATGCGGCCGATCGCCTGCCCGCCGGACAGATCACCGAGGTAGCGCGTGTAGTGGTGCGCCAGGAAGCGCACGGCATCGTCCTGGGTCTCACCGACCCGCTGCACGTACGCCGTGGCCGCGGGGCCGACAGGGATGTCGCGCCAGTCCTCCCCGGCCAGGAACACGAGGTCGGCCTCGATGGCGGCCGACCGCTCCACGGCGGCGTCGACGACGGCCGACCCGACCGGGTCGGCGGCGAGCACCGTGCCGACCGACTCGATCGCCTCGTAGACGACGGCCAGCTGACGCAGGAAGACCGTGTAGCGCTCGACCGACGAGCGGCCCTCGAGGAGATCGGACATGAAGGTCGAGTTCTCCGCCGACGTGTGCTCGGCGCGGGAGCCTTCTCGCATCAGTGCGGAGAGCTCGGAGCTGGGAACGGTCGTCTCCTGCGTGGCAGTGACGGTCATCGGGGGGCCTCCACGAGATGGGCGCGAGCGGGACGGATGTCCGGGGACCAATATGACACGGCGTCATCATCGAGGAGACGCCGCGTCAGGACCAACCTGACGATGTGTCACCTTATCCGGGGCTGGTTAGCGAGGCAAGCCTTACCTATGCTACTTTCCGTCGAGGTTAGGGAAACCTGACTTCCCTCGGAATCGGAGCATGTCGTGCCACGCCGCCGCCCCTTCATCGTCGCCCTCCTCTGCGTCTGTACGGCGTTCGCCTCAGCGTGCGGGCCCGCGCAGAGCGGTGAGACGAAGAGCCCCGAGGCCGTGACGTCCATCCCGCGGCTCAGCGACGTCGATGTCTCCGGCGCCGCGAAGGACCTCTCCGGCGAGATCAACCTCGACCTCGGGGCCGACGAGCCCACGCCGATCGTCGAGGACCCGGCCCAGAGCCTCCCCGTCACCGTCAAGGACAGCCAGGGCAGCCGCGTCACCGTGAAGACCGCCGAGCGGGTCCTGGCGCTCGACCAGTACGGCACGCTGGCGCAGATCACGTACGAGCTGGGGCTCGGCGACGCGCTCGTCGGGCGCGATCTCTCGACGCAGTTCACGCAGGCCAAGGACCTCCCGCTCGTCACCCACAACGGGCACGAGCTCAACGGCGAGGCGATCCTCGACCTCTCCCCCGACCTGATCATCACCGACACCTCGCTCGGTCCGTGGGACGTCATCGAGCAGGTCCGCGACGCCGGTGTCCCGGTCGTGGTCGTCGACAGCGCGCGCAACCTCGACAACATCGCCGACCTGGTCGGCCAGGTCGCCTCCGCGCTCGGCGTCACCGACACCGGCACGGCGCTCGCGAAGAGGACGGCCGACGAGGTCGCCGCCGTCCGGGCGGTCATCGACGAGAAGGCACCGAGCTCGGTCCAGGACAAGCTCCGGACGGTGTTCCTCTATGTGCGCGGGCAGAGCGGCGTCTACTACATGTTCGGCCAGGACTCGGGCGCGGACTCCCTGATCTCGGCCACGGGGGCGTACGACGTCTCCGAGGAGATCGGGTGGAAGGGGATGAAGCCGCTCAACGACGAAGGACTCGTCGCCGCGCAGCCCGACGCCATCATCATGATGACCAAGGGGCTGGAGTCGGCCGGCGGCGTGGACGGCCTGCTCGAGCGCTACCCGTCGCTGGCCAACACCCCGGCCGGCTCGAACCGCCGCTTCATCACGATGCCGGACAGCCAGATCCTGAGCTTCGGCCCCCGCAGCGCCGACGTGCTCAACGCGCTCGCGGTGGCGATGTACGCCCCGGAGTCGCTGCGATGACCGTCGTCGACCCGACGATCTCGGTCAGGTTCCGTCTCAGCGCGACGCTCGTCCTCTTCACTGCCCTGTCGGTCGCCCTTGTGGTGCTGGCCGTCCTCTCGGCCGGGACCGGCCAGCTCTCGATCCCGCCGGCCGAGGTCCTCGGCTCGTTCCTGCACCGGCTCGGGATCGACGCCGGCCCGATGCCCGCGCACCCCCAGGGCGACGCCGCGCTGTGGAGCATCCGCTTCCCGCGCGTCGTGATGGCCCTCCTCGTCGGCGCGGCGCTCGCAGCAGCCGGAGCGCTGATGCAGGGCGTCTTCGGCAACCCGCTCGCCGAGCCGGGCGTGATCGGGGTGTCCTCGGGCGCCGCCGTCGCCGCGGCGTGCGCCATGGTCTTCGGGCTCACCGCGCTCGGGACGTGGACCGTGCCGGCGCTCGCCTTCGTCGGCGGCCTGATCACCACCGTGGCCGTCTATCTTCTCTCACGCTCCGACGGCCGGACAGAGGTCGTCACCCTCGTGCTCACCGGCATCGCCGTCAACGCGGTGACCGGCGCGCTGCTGGCTCTGATGATGTTCCTCGCCGACACCCAGGCGCGCGAGGAGATCGTGTTCTGGCAGCTCGGCAGCCTCAACGGCACCCGTTGGCAGTATGTCGGCGTCGTGGCGCCGCTCGCCCTCGTGGGCATCGCCGGCGCCTTCGTGCTCAGCCGCAGGCTGGACCTGCTGGCGCTGGGCGACCGGGCGGCACGTCACGTCGGCGTCGACGTCGAGCGGCTGCGCCTCGTCGCCATCACGCTGGTCGCGCTCCTCACCGCCGCTGCTGTCGCCTTCTGCGGGATCATCGCGTTCGTCGGCCTGGTCGTCCCGCACCTCATGCGCATGGTGGTCGGCCCCGGCCACCGGCTGCTGCTGCCGGCCAGCGTGCTCGGCGGCGCGGTCCTGCTGCTCGCGGCCGACCTGGTCGCCCGAACCGCCGTCCCGTACGCCGAGCTGCCGATCGGCATGCTGACGTCGCTCCTCGGAGGCCCGATGTTCTTCTGGCTCCTTCGCCGCACCCGTCGTACGGCGGGAGGCTGGGCATGAGGACCCGCGCGACGCTCCAGGTGCTCGGCGGCTCCGTCTCGTACGGGCAGGCCACCATCCTTCGTGACATCGACCTCGACGTCCGCCCCGGCGAGCTGCTCGTGCTGGTCGGCCCGAACGGCGCCGGCAAGTCGACGCTCCTCGGGGTCCTCTCCGGTGACGTCGCGCTCTCACGCGGCAAGGCCCTGCTCGACGGGGAGCCGATCGCCTCGCGACGTGCCGGCGAGCTCTCCCGGCGACGTTCGGTGCTGCTCCAGGAGCACCGGCTCTCCTTCCCGTTCAGCGTGGCCGAGGTGGTCGCGATGGGTCGCGCGCCGTGGCACGGGCGCGACGAGTCCGACTCCGACGAGGCGGTCGTCGCCGACGCGATGCGGCGCGCCGACGTCGAGCGACTCGCCACGCGCAAGTTCCCCACGCTCTCTGGCGGAGAGAAGGGGCGTACGTCGTTCGCTCGCGTGATGGCCCAGGAGGCGCCGGTCGTGCTGCTCGACGAGCCGACCGCGGCGCTCGACATCGCGCACCAGGAGGCGTTGCTCACCGAGGCGCGCCGGCTGGCTCGGGAGGGCCACTCGGTCGTGGCCGTGCTGCACGACCTCTCGCTCGCCGCCGCGTACGCCGACCGGATCTGCCTCCTCGCCGACGGTCGGGTGCGCGCTGACGGAGCGCCGGGAGACGTGCTCCGACCCGACCTGCTCAGCGACGTCTACGGCCACCCCGTCGACGTCTTCACCCATCCGCGTACGGGCGACCTGGTGATCACCCCGCTGCGGACATCCGTCGAGGAGGTCGTCCGATGAGAAGCATGCTCCGACGCAGGCTCGCCGGCGCCGCCACTGTCGCGCTCGCGGCGTCTGCGCTCGCGCTCACCGCTGCCCCGGCCCACGCGGCCCCCCAGGTCACCGTCACCAGCTCCGCCGGGACGCCGACCGCCGCGGTCGACGGTCCCACGACGCTCACCGTCAAGGGCCGAGGGTTCCAGTCGATCAAGGGCGGTGCCGGCGGCATCTACGTCGCGTTCGGGTGGGTCTCCGACCCCCGAGGCGGTTCCTGGAAGCCCTCGCGCGGCGGCGCGACAGGTGACGACTACCGCTACGTGCCCGACAGCGAGTCGGCCGACAACGAGGGCCACCAGCGCTACCTGGCCTTCCCCGGCTCCGACACGGCCTCCTCGGCGAACGGCACGCTCCGCGCCTCAGGCAGCTTCACCACCACGGTGAGCCTGCCGGGCGCCCGCTTCTCGTCGGTCGACCGAGCGGGCAGGACCGTCATGGTGGACTGCACCACGGTCACCTGCGGCGTGATCACGATCGGTGCCCACGGCATCAAGAACCCCCGCAACGAGACCTTCACGCCGGTGCGGTTCGCCGCGTCGACCCGAGGCGACGCCGCGCTGTCGGCACCGCGTGGCACGACGCCCACCGCGGCACCGGCGCCGGCCGCAGCGACGACACCGGCTGCACCGGCCCGCAGGGGCACGCCGTCGGTCGCCGTCGACCGTGCCACGGCCGTGGTCGGTCGCGTCCTGACGTTCACCGGCACGTCCTTCCAGCCAGGCGAGCAGGTCGTCGCGACCCTCGACGACGGTGTCGCCGCGGTCGGTCCGCTCGCGGCCGGGCAGTCCGGCGAGGTCGCCGGGGTCCTCCAGCTCCCCGCCTCGATCCAGCCGGGCACGCACGTCCTGCGGCTGACCGGTGCTGCCAGCGGCGCCGCGCCGGAGATCGCCTTCCCGGTCGCCGCCGGCACCCCGGTCGTCGACGCCACGGCGCCGGTCGCGGACGAGGAACCGACCGCAGCGGCGTGGATCTTCCTCGCCGCGGCTGCCGTCCTCCTGCTCGTCGCGGTCGTCGCCGCCGTGCTGCGGGTGCGCCGCGCGCGACGTGCTCCCGAGACCCCGAGCGCGCAGGCTCCCCCCACGACGACCACGCCGACTCCCACGACGGTGACCCGATGATGCGCCGACTCGCCCTGCTCGCCTCCGTCGCGCTCGTCGCGCTCACGGTGCCGTTCGCCCCTGTCGCCGCCGATGCCGAGGGGGAGAGCGAGACCACGGCCCGCGCCGTCAGCGGCGCCACGCTGCGCTGGGGCCTGTCGAACGAGGTCCACAACTCCGCGTACGCGCCGGGGACGTACAACTTCCTGTCCGCCGGCAAGATCGGCAACCCGGGAGCGGGCGGCCAGACGCTCAAGAACGCTGCAGAGTGGACCAACGGCAGGGCTGCGGGCTGGAAGGCCTCGGCAGGCGCGGTGTCGATCGAGAAGCAGACCGCCGGCGGCTCATACGCACCGGCGACCTGGAGCGGACTGACGACGTCGCCCACCGGCGGGTCGATCAACCCGCCCACGAGCCGGAGCTTCAGCGACCACCAGGTGGTGCTCTCCGGTGGCGCCGGCTGGGCCGACCCGCAGACGGGTCGGGCGTCGTTGTCCTGGAAGGGATCGTTCTCGGTCGTCTTCTATTCCGGGATGCTCTTCTTCTATGTCGCAGACCCCCAGCTGAACGTCGGCCGGGACGGTTCCGGCACGCTCACCGCGACGCTCAGCGGCTACGGTTCCTCGCTCGACGACCAGTCGGTCTGGAAGACCGTGGCCCCGAAGAAGGTCACGCTCGCGACGTTCCCCGAGGTCGAGATCGGTGAGGGCGGTGTCACCGTCACGCCGGCGTACGCGGGTGTGAAGAACGGTGCCTCCGACCAGCTGACCACGGTGCCCGGCTGGGGATCGTGGCCCGCTTCCTTCGTGGCGTGGCTCGCCGAGACCGGCACCTCCTCGTACTGGTACACCTCCGGCGGAGCGATCGACGCCAACAAGCCCCCGCTGCCCGTGACCTTCGCGTGGTCGCTGGGCGATCCCCTCGCCTCCGACCCGGACGACCCCGGAGTCCCGGTCGACCCGGAGCCCGCCACGCCCGCGCCCTCACCAGGCGGCGCGCCGACGACCACCCCGCCCACCTCCCCACGGCCCGGCGGCACGGCCACGAAGGCGTTCACGGTCTCCGACGCCCAGCTGCGGTGGGGCCTCAGCGACGAGATGAGCAACTCGGCGTTCGCCCCGGGCACACGCAACTTCTTCTCCGCAGGCACGATCCGCAACCCAGGACGCGGGGGCACGTCGGTCGCCGCCGGCGACTGGGCGGCCCGCCGCGGCAACGTCCGGATCGAGAAGCAGACTGCCGGCGGAGGGCACCGGCTCGCGACGTGGCCCGGCCTCGGCACCACCCCCGACGGCCGCCCGCTCGGGTCGGCGACCAACGGGTTGCTCAGCAACCACACCGTCGTCATCGACGGCGGGACGGGAACGGTCGACCCCGCGACGAAGACCGCGACGATCCGCTGGACGGGCACGTTCACGGTGGTGCTCTACAGCGGGCTGTCGACCTTCACCGTCACCGACCCTGTCCTCACCGTGACCGCGGGCACCGCGCGGCTCGACGGCACCCTCGGCGGCTACGCCTCGGACCGCGAGGACGCCTCGCTCTGGGAGCCCCTCGCACCGAAAAGGGTGCGCCTCGCCGACGCACGCGTCCCGAGCCTCTCGAACGCGCGCGGGTTCAGCACGACGCCGCGCTTCGCCGGTGTCCGGTACGACCCTCCGGCCGGTGCGGCCGCCCAGAACCGGAGCACGCCGGGGTGGGGCGCCTTCCCCACGTCGTTCGTCCGGTTCCAGGAGCAGGTCGGCACCGCAGCGTACTGGTACACCAGCGGCGCCGCGACGGACCGGTTCAAGGCCGCCCTGCCGATCACCGTGAGCTATGACGCCGACCGTCCCGCGGCGGCCCCCACGAGCGGGTCGGGCGGCGGCGGCCCGCAGGCGACGGGTACGACAGGCACGACGAGCACGTCCGCGAGCGGGCCGGGCGCAGGCGGGCGCGCTGCCGGTCCCGTCCCGATCGGCGGGGTCCCCGCTGCGGCCACGACACCCGGCACCGTCCACGGCGCCACCGTCCCCGTCGGCACCACCGAAGGCATCCGTCCCGTCGCCCAACCGCTCGGCGGCTCGTTCCCGGCCTGGCCGTGGTGGCTCGGCGGGGGTCTGGTCGTCGCGGCGCTGGCCGTCACCGCAGGCGCGCGAGTCCTCACCGCGCGTACCCCCTGAGCTGAACCTCCTCACCCACACGAAGGGAAGCAACACCATGTCCACGTCCCTCCCCCGGCGGTTGCGGCGTCTCGTCGCCGCCACCGCCGCCACGGCACTCGCGGCGGGCTCGCTGGCCGCCATGGCCGCGCCCGCCCAGGCGGCCACCACGCCGGTCGCCGGCGCTGTGTTCGCCTGGGGCCTCTCCAACGAGGCCAACAACGCCGGATTCGCGCCGGGCACCGCCAACATGCTCTCGGCCGGCAAGATCGCCAACCCGGGTGTGGGAGGTCAGACGCTGACGTCGGCGACCTCGTGGAGCAACGGCGCGGCCGCCGGCTGGAGCGCCAGGGCCGGCAACGTCGAGATCCAGAAGAAGACCGTCGCCGGCGGATACGCGACCGCGATGTGGGCGGGCCTCAAGACCAGCCCGAGCGGCGCGTCGATCTCGCCCCCGACCAGCAGCACCTTCAGCGACCACCGCGTGGCGATCAAGGGCGGCACCGGCTCTGCCGATGTCGCGGCGGACGACGCCACGATCACCTGGAGCGGCGACTTCACCGTCCTGGGCTACTCCGGCATGACGTTCTTCTACGTCTCCGACCCCACGCTGAGCGTCGACGACGGCGTCGGCACGGTCACCGCGACGCTGGACGGCTACGGGACCAAGCAGGACGACACCTCCGTGTGGACCGACCTCGAGAGCGCCAGGGTCACCCTCGCCACGTTCTCCGGAGTCGACGTGACGCCCGCCGGCATCACGGTCACCCCTGACTTCGCCGGCGTGGAGTACGAGAGCACCGCCGTGCCGCAGAGCCGTACGACCACGGGCTGGGGATCGTGGCCCTCGTCGTTCGTGACGTTCGTCGAGCCGACGGGCCAGGCCGCGTACTGGTACTCCACCGGCGGTTCGGTCGACAAGAACAAGACTCCTCTCCCCCTCACCGTGTCGTTCCCCGGCCCGGCCAAGGTGACGGTGAGCAGCACCACGATCCCGGACACCGGCACCCATCAGGTCACGGTCAAGGGCAGCGGCTTCGACCCGTCGCTCGCCACGGGCACCCGCCCGCCGCTCGCAGGCAAGCCCACCGGCGCCTACGTCGTCCTCGGCACCGTCGCCGACGTGTGGAGGCCGAGCGCGGGCGCGCCGTCGAGCGCACGCAAGGCGATCACGCAGAGGTGGGCCGTCCTCGCCGAGGACATGGCCACCATCGGCGGGCCGGCCGCCGGGGCGATCGAGCTGAAGCCCGACGGGACCTTCACGACCTCGTTCTCGATCTCCAAGGCCGCGATCGACGCGTCCAAGGACAAGCTCGCGAACCTCGGCATCTACACGTACGCCGGTGGCGGTCCGCAGCAGGCGCTGTACGAGACGTTCACCCCGATCACCTTCGCGCCCGCGGTCGCGTCCACGACGACGCTGTCCGCCCCGACGAAGCTCACGTACGGCCGTACCGGCACGGCGACGGTGACCGTCCGGGCATCCAGGGCTCTGACGGGCTCGATCCAGCTGCTCGACGGCACCAGGGTCCTGGGCACCCGTCCCGTCGGCGCGGGCAGAGTGTCGTTCACGCTCCCGAAGAACCTCACGGTCGGCGCTCACCGCCTGTCGGCCCGCTTCGTGTCGGGCAACGTTCCGGTCGTGAGGTCGTCCTCCTCGGCCGTCCGTACGCTGTCGATCGCCAAGGTCGCCACCAGGACCGCTCTGAAGGTGACGAAGAAGCCGACCCGCAAGAAGGCCGGCAAGGCCAGGGTCACCGTCTCGGGCACGCCGAAGGCGAAGGGCCGGGTGACTCTCGTCATCAAGGGCAAGGGCATCAAGAAGACCGTTCGCGCGACGGTGCGCAACGGCAAGGTCGTCGTGACACTGCCCAAGCTCAAGAAGAAGGGCACCTACAAGGTCACCGCGACGTTCGCCGCGACCAGCACCCACTCGGGCTCGAAGAAGACCGTGAAGGTGAAGGTCGCGCGCTGACGACGGCCATCCGGCATCAGGACCCGGCGTTCCTCCCCGCAGCGGGTGGGGCGTCGGGTCCTCTTGCCAGCGGGGGGCGGGGCGGTGTCAGGCGGCCACACCGACGGCGCGGAGCACGAACCGCTCCGTGACCGCCACCGCGGCGTCACGCTCGGACGCCTCGGGGTGCGTGACCTGTCGGCTCTGCAGGCAGGCCAGGACGAGCCCGGTCGTCGCTCGCAGGTCGTCGACGACGAACGCTCCCTGCGCCATCCCGTCCTCGAGCACGTCACGGAGCAGCTCCTCGACGACGATCACGTGCTCGCGCATGTGGAGCAGCGCATCGCGCGAGAGGACCGAGTACAGCTGCGGTCCGAGACCCATGTGCATCTCCCGCGAGAGCGCCACGTGCATGCGGACGTAGGTGCGCAGACGTCCGACCGGATCGGCGACGTCCTCGAGCGCGGAACGGATCGCCCCGACGTAGCGTTCGGTCTCCTCCATCGCGAAGGCGAGGAGGACGGCTTCCTTGTCGGCGAAATGGTTGTAGATCGCCGTACGCCCGATCTCGGCGCGGGTGGCCACGTCGGCGAGCCGCACGGCATCGTAGCCGCGCTCGGTCAGGAGGTCGCCGAACGCGCTGAGCACCCGACGTCGGGTCTCGACGCGGTGCTCGGCCAGGCTCTCCCCGATGATCTTCGGCACCCCGACAACCTACCGGGGTGTCGGTGAGGCTGGGTTAATGTACCGAGGTGAGTGTCGCAGCCGAGAGCCCCCAGCCCCGTTCCCCCGAAGAGATGGCGACCGCCGCCGCAGAGGTGCTGCGCCAGCGCACCGGAGGCGACCACGACGTCGCGCTCGTGATGGGGTCGGGCTGGCGTCCCGCTGCCGACATCCTCGGTGAGCCCGAGCACGAGATCCCCGCCACCGACCTTCCCGGCTTCCGTGCGCCCTCGGTCGCAGGGCACGGCGGGACGATCCGCTCGGTCCGCGTCGGTGACGCCCGGGTGCTGGTCTTCCTCGGTCGCACCCACCTCTACGAGGGCCACGGCGTCGACGCGGTCGCCCACGGCGTCCGTACCGCAGCGGCGGCCGGCTGCCGCGCGGTGGTCCTCACCAACGCGTGCGGCGGGCTCCGCGAGGAGTGGGTGCCCGGCACCCCCGTCCTGATCAGCGACCACATCAACCTGACGGCGACGTCGCCGCTGCACGGCGCCAACTTCGTCGACCTGACCGACCTCTACGCGTCCCGGCTCCGCGCCCTCTGCCTCGACGTCGACCCGACGCTCGCCCAGGGTGTCTACGTCCAGGTGCCCGGCCCGCACTACGAGACGCCGGCCGAGATCGGCATGGTGCGCGCCATCGGAGGCGACCTCGTCGGCATGTCCACGGCGCTCGAGGCGATCGCGGCCCGTGCCGCCAATCTGGAGGTGCTCGGCATCTCGCTCGTGACCAACCTCGCTGCGGGTGTCTCCGCGGAGCCGCTCGACCACGACGAGGTCCTCGCCGCCGGGGCTGCGTCGGCCGAGACGATGGGGCACCTTCTCGCCAGCGTGGTGGACCGCATCTGATGCGCGTCCTCGTCACCGGCTCGTCCGGCGCGATCGGCCGGACGGTCGTCTCCGGCCTCTCCTCGCAGGGGCACGCCCTGCGCGGGGTCGACAGGACCGAGGCCGACACGGAGCTGACCGGGCTCCTGCCCCTGGGCGCCGTGGTCGGTGACGTGACGGACCCGGTGGTCGCGGCGAGTGTCGTGTCGGACGTCGACGCCGTCGTGCACCTGGCGGGCCACCCGGACGAGGCGACGCTGCCGGAGTCGCTC
The DNA here is from genome assembly GCF_019550915.1 of Mumia sp. zg.B17. GTDB lineage: Bacteria > Actinomycetota > Actinomycetes > Propionibacteriales > Nocardioidaceae > Mumia. The sequence goes on along the minus strand of NZ_JAHWCI010000002.1, from coordinate 274,860 downwards.
GCCTCGCACGCCCACACGACCGCGGCGCTCCTCGACGCGATGGTCGAGGCGGGCGTGCCGCGGATGGTCTTCGCCAGCAGCAACCACGCGGTCGGGCTCTCTCCGCGCACGGACCTGCTCGCCGCGGACGCACGCCCACGGCCCGACACGTTCTACGGTGTCGCCAAGGTCGCGGCCGAGGGCCTGCTCAGCCTGTACGCCGACCGCTTCGGCATCGCCGCCGTCGCGCTGCGCATCGGCTCGTTCCTGCCCGAGCCGACGACCGTGCGCGAGCTGTCGACCTGGTTGTCGTACGGCGACGCGGTCCGCCTCGTCGACGCCGCGCTCACTGCCCCGGTGGAGGGGTTCGCCGCCGTCTACGGCATCTCCGCGAACTCCCGCGCCTGGTGGGACCTGGAGGCCGGGCGACGTCTCGGCTACGAGCCGCGCGACGACGCAGAGGCGTACGCCGACCAGATCGGCGCGCGCAGCGAGGACGAGGGCGAGGGCGCGTACGCAGGCGGGCCCTTCGCCGTGATGCCGCTCGGGAAGGCGATCTGATGACGACCCCCCTCGAGGACGAGGTGCGCGCCTGGATCGACCAGGATCCTGACCCGGACACGCGCGCCGAGCTGGAGGCCCTGCTCGCTGCGGGTGACGAGGCGGGGCTCGCCGTACGGTTCGGCGGCCGTCTCGAGTTCGGCACCGCCGGCCTGCGCGGGCCGCTCGGCGCCGGCCCGACCCGGATGAACCGCGTGGTCGTCGCCCAGGCCGCCGCGGGGTTGGCGGCGTACGTCCTGTCGCGGGCCGAGAGCGGGTCCCCCGCGCTGGTCGTCGGCTTCGACGGGCGGCACAACTCGGCCGTGTTCGCGCGCGACACCTGCGAGATCGCCCAGGCGATGGGCATCCGTGCTCTCCTCCTGCCCGAGGCGCTGCCGACACCCGTGCTGGCCTTCGCGATCCAGCACCTCGGCGCCGACGCCGGCGTGATGGTGACCGCGTCCCACAACCCTCCGCAGGACAACGGCTACAAGGTCTATCTCGGCGACGGCAGCCAGATCGTCGCCCCGGCCGACCGTGACATCGCGGCGGCGATCGCGGCGGTCGGCCCTGTCGACGCCCTCCCCCGAGACACCTCGTACGCGGTGCTCGGGAGCGAGGTCGAGGACGCGTACGTCGCGGCGGTGGCAGCCCTTGCCGCCCCCGGGGCTCGTGAGCTCACCGTCGCCTACACGCCGATGCACGGTGTCGGCCGCGTGACCGCCGAGCGTGCGGTCGAGGCGGCCGGTTTCGCTCCGCTCCACGTGGTGGCCGAGCAGGCCGACCCCGATCCAGACTTCCCGACGGTGGCCTTCCCGAACCCCGAGGAGCCGGGCGCCACCGACCTCCTGCTCGCCCTGGCCGAGCGGACCGGCGCCGACCTCGCCGTCGCCAACGATCCCGACGCGGACAGGTGCGCCGTCGCCGTCCCGACCGCGAACGGATGGCACGCGCTCACCGGCGACGAGGTCGGTGTGCTCCTCGCCGACTTCCTCCTGCGCCGCGGCGTCGAGGGGACGTACGCCACCACCATCGTGTCCTCGTCCCTGCTCGGCCGACTCGCGGCGGCGTACGACCAGCCGTACGCCGAGACCCTGACCGGATTCAAGTGGATCGGACGCGTGCCGGGTCTGGCCTACGGGTACGAGGAGGCGCTCGGCTACGCGGTGGCGCCTGAGATCGCCCGCGACAAGGACGGCATCAGTGCGATGGTCCGCATCCTCGAGCTGGCGGCCGAGCTCCGGGCCGAGGGGCGCAGCCTCGTGGACCGTCTGGACGAGATCGCCGAGCGCTTCGGCCTGCACGCCACCGCGCAGCTGTCGGTCCGCGTGGACGACCTCAGCCTGATCGGCGCGGCCATGACGCGCCTGCGCGAGGCGCCGCCGCCGAGGCTCGGCGGCTTCGACGTCGAGCGCGTCGACGACCTGGAGCGCGGATCACGCACGCTTCCACCGACCGTCGGGTTGAGGTTCGTGCTCGCGGAGGGAGCGCGCGTGGTGGTGCGTCCGTCGGGGACCGAGCCCAAACTGAAGTGCTATCTCGAGGTGGTGGTCCCCACACCTGACGGGCCCGGCGCCGCACGTATCGCCGCGGCCGCCCGCCTCGACGCGATCCGTGGCGACCTGTCGGCGGCGCTGGGGATCTGACGTGGCCGCGCCGACGAGGATCCTCCGCGTTCGCAGAGGAGACGTGGCGCGGCTCCTCGTCGCCTGGGTGGCGGGCACCGTCACCCTGGTGGTCGTCGACGTCCTGCTCGACGACCTCCGGTTCACCGCCTGGTGGACGCCCATCGTCGCGTCGGCGGTGATCGGTCTCATCGGCTTCGTGCTGCACCCGCTGCTCGTCGCCGTCGCGGCGCGGGTGGGATGGCTCGCCGTGATCGCGCTCGCCGTCGTGGGCCAGGCACTCGTAGTCGCCGTCGCCCTCGCGGTCGTCCCGGGTGTCGAGGTGGAGTCGTGGTGGGCCCCTGTCATCAGTGCATGGCTGGCCGCGTTGGTCGGCTCGGTGCTGGCCTGGCTGGGGACGGCAGGAACCGACGAGGGGTTCGCCGTCTCACTGGCGCGCCGCGGTCGACGGTCCCGGCCGCGTACGGACGGCCCTCTCCCCGACGGCCTTCTGGTGGTCCAGCTCGACGGTCTGCCCTACCCGGTCCTCACGTGGGCGCTCGCCGCCGGCAACGCCCCGACCGTCGACCGTTGGCTGCGCGACGGCTCGCACACGCTCCACGAGTGGCGGCCGACCGTCCCGGCGACGACCCCGGCCAGCCAGCTCGGGATCCTGCACGGGACGGTGGAGCCGGTGCCGGCCTTCCGGTGGTACGACCGCGAGCTGGGGCGGGTCCTCACCGCGAACCATCCGGCGGACGCCGCGATCATCGAGGCCCGCGCGCCCGGGCCAGGGCTGCTGGCCGACGGTGGCGTCTCGGTGTCCAACCTGTTCAGCGGCGGCGCCGACCGCTCGGCGATGGTGCTGTCGCGCCTGCGCGTCGCACGCGGCACGACGATCACCCGGGAGGCGGTGGCGTGGTTCCTCCTACGGCCCGACGGGTTCGCGCGCAGCCTCTTTCGCGCCGTCGGCGAGATCGTGCGCGAGCGCACCCAGGCGAGGCGCCAGGTCCGGCGCGACCTGCGACCGCGGATCACGAGGGACTGGGCGTTCGCGTTGCTGCGGGCGGTCACCAACGGCGTCATCCGCGACCTCTCCACCGCCGTGGTAGCCCAGGAGATGCTGCGGGGGACGCCGATCGTCTACGTCGACTACGTCGACTACGACGAGGTGGCTCACCATGCCGGCCTGTTCCGCCAGGAGTCGCTCGCCGTCCTCGCGACGCTCGACACGGTCCTCGCCACGCTCGAGACGGTGGCCGAGACGGCGTCGCGCCGGTATCGGATCGTGGTCGTCAGCGACCACGGGCAGTCCCAGGGCGACACGTTTCTCCAGGCCGACGGCGTGACGCTCGCAGACACCGTCGCCGAGCTCACGTCGGGCTCGGTGCAGGCGGTGCAGACGACCGGCGAGGACTACGCCCGGCTGCGTGCTCTCGCCGAGGACATGGCCGAGACTGGCGCCGGCTCGGGCGCGGCGCGGCGTGCCGCCGCCCGGCTCGACGAGCGGACGTCGGTAGTTGCGGACGGTGGCGCGACCCCGGGCGGCGTCCCGCCCGGCCGTACCGTGGCCGACGGCGAGAATGCACCGGCCGCGGCCGCCGACAGCGACCTCCTGGTGCTCGCCTCGGGCAACCTCGGGCTGATCCAGGCCCGTACCGAGCGCCGTCTTCTCCTGCACGAGATCGACGAGCGGTGGCCGGGGCTGGTGCCAGGGCTCGTCGCCCGCCCGACCATCGGGTGCGTGGTCGCGATGACTGCTGCCGACGGCCCGGTGGCGATCGGGCCCGACGGCCTCCACGTGCTCCGCACCGGTGCCGTGGTCGGCGGGTGCGACCCGCTGGCAGCGTACGGCGCCGGTGCGTGCGAGCGGTTGCTCCCCGCCGCGGACCGTGCGGTGGCCCCGGACCTCTACGTGATCAGTGCGTGTGACGTGTCGACCGGCGCCGTCCACGCCTTCGAGGAGCTGGTGGGCAGCCACGGCGGGCTGGGCGGCTGGCAGGACCGGGCCGTGCTGCTGGCACCGGCCGACCTCGGCGCCCCGCCCGCCTCGATCCTCGGCGCCGACTCCCTCCACCGGGTGCTGCAGGGCTGGCGGACGGAGCTCGGCGCCTAGGATCGTCGGTCAGACGGAGCGTCGATAGCTCCCGAAGGCCCGTGTCGCGAGGCACGCCATCCCGACGGCGAGCACGAGCAGGAGGCCGAGCCGACCTCCGACGACCGACCAGTCCGGTGCGGCAGACAGCGCCTCTCGTGACGCGACTGCCGCCCAGTCCACCGGGTTGAACCGCGACACGTCGGCGACCCACTCAGGCATCAGGGACGGCGCGAGCATCACCGACGACAGGAAGGTCAGCGGCAGGACGAGGAACTGTGAGATGCCGATCAGCGCCTCTTGCTGGCGGACGAGCAGCGCGACGGCGTTCGACAGGGCAGCGAACACACAGCCGAGAAGGACCGCGGCGGCCACCACGACGATCCACCCGAGCGGACCGCCGTCGAACCGTGCCCCCGCGACCACTCCCACCACCATCACGATCAGCGTCTGCACGACGACGGTGGCCGACTGCGAGGTCAGCGAACCCGCCATCAGCGCCGCGCGGCTCACCGGCGAGGTGAGGTCACGGTCCATCACGCCTCGGTCCATCGCCACGATGAACCCTGTCCCTGCCCAGCCTGCGGAGAACATCGCCGTCATGACGACGACTCCCGGAGTGAGGTAGGTCAGGTAGTTGTCGGACCCGAAGCCGGGAAGCTCCACGACGTTGCGGAAGAGCTGCCCGAACAGCAGCAGCCAGACCAGCGGCTGGACGAGCGTGAACGCGAGGTACGCAGGCTGGCGTGCGAGGGTCCGCAGCGATCTCTCGGTGAGCAGCCGCGTGTGCACGAGCGACGTGCTCATGCCGCCACCTCCGCGCTCGTCCCGTCAGGCCCCGTCCCGTCAGGCCTCGACGCGGCGCTCTCGGCAGCGGCGTCGAAGGAACGCCCCGCGTAGCGGAGGTAGACGTCGTCCAGCGACGGCCTCGACACCGTGACGGCGGCGAGCCGGAGACCGGCGGCGTCGAGTGCCGCCATCACCGGTGGGAGTGCGGCGGCACCGTCATCGACCCTCGCGCGGAGCGTGCCGACGTCGCGGGTCAGCTCGCGTACGCCGCCGAGTCGCCCGAGGATGCCGACGGCGCGGTCGGCATCGTCGCGGTCGGCGAGGTCCACCGCGATCGCGTCCCCCGAGAGCCCGCGCTTCAACGCCTCTGGTGTCCCGCTGACGACCACACGACCGTGGTCGACGATCACCAGCCGCTGGGCGAGGTGGTCGGCCTCCTCGAGGTAGTGGGTCGTGAGCAGGACGGTGAGCCCGTCGTCGGAGGCGAGACGGCTGATCTCGGCCCAGAGGTCGGCCCGTGCCTCGGGATCCAGCCCGGTGGTGGGCTCGTCGAGAAACAGGACGTGGGGCCGGTGCACGAGGCTCATGGCGACGTCGAGCTTGCGCTGCATGCCACCGGACCAGGTACGGGCGAGACGGCGTCCCGCGTCGGCGAGCCCGAACCGCTCGAGCAGCTCCTCAGCGCGTCCGCGGCTGGCTCGTGGCGACATGCCGTAGATCCGTCCGGACAGGACGAGGTTCTCCACGCCTGTGCCGAGGGGGTCGAAGCCGGGCTTCTGAGACACGTAGCCGATCGCCCGTCGTACGTGCCGTCCGTCGCGACGGACGTCGTAGCCCGCCACGGTGGCGGTCCCCGAGTCGGCCTGGGAGAGGGTGGTGAGGATCTTGACGACGGTCGACTTGCCGGCGCCGTTGGGGCCGAGAAGTCCGAGGACGGTGCCGGCGTCGACGGTGAAGCCGACACCGTCGAGCGCCCGGACCTCACGGTCCCGGGCACGGTAGGTCTTCGTCAGATCGGCGACCGTGATCGCCGACCGAGGATCGGTCGTGGTGGACATGGTGGTGCTCCTTGAGGTGAGGAGTCCACCGCTGGTGCCGTAGCCTTGAGGTGCAGCCGTCGTGGCTCGGCGTCAGCGTCGGACTCGATGGTCACGGTCCCCGGTCGATGCCAGTCGGTCGGGGACCGCGCTTGTGTCCGTACGGCCGCGGGTGCGGCGTACGGGTGTCGTGGGTCAGGTCTCGGGCATCGGGTTGCTCAGCTCGGGGAACTCCTCGACGAGCCGCTGCTGCGTCTCGTCGGGCGAGAGGCCCTCGTCGCGCAGCTCGTGCATGCGCCTCCACACGCCCAGCCCGCCGAAGGATCCCTCGCGGATCTCCGCGAGGAGGCCGGAGACGAACGCGTGCTCGGCGTCGCGCAGGGCTTGCTGGTAGTCGCTCTCGACGACGAACAGCCGCGGGAAGCCGCCGGGGACCGCCGCGCGGATCGCCTCGTACGCCCGTCTCTGGAAGGCGAGCTCGGCGAGCCTGCGCTCGAGGAGCGGCACGACGTCCTCCGGTGGCAGCGTCGCGACGAGCGACAGCGCCGCTTCGAAGTCGGTGAACTGCGCCGTCGGCTCGCTCAAGAGCTCGCTCAGCCAGTCGGTCATCATGACCTGACCGTCTGGGGTGATCTCGTACACCGTCCGCTCAGGGCGTCGCCCCTCGCGCACCGTCTCGCGCGCGGAGATCAGGCCCTTCTTCTGCAGCGACTCGACGACGGAGTAGAGGGAGCCGTAGTTGAGACGGATGCTCTCCTCCTTGTGACGCTGGCGCAGTGTGCTCGACATCTCGTACGGATGCATCGGGCGCTCCGACAGCAGCGACAGCACCGCCAGCGCGAGCGCGTTGGACGGTCGGCGCACGGCCATGGCCACCTTCTCCTCGAAATCGAGTACCCGACTCAGAGTATTACTGCGGGAGTAAGACGTCAACGGCCCTCTCGCCGAGAAGCGCGAGGGCCGTCGAGGGCCGAGGGTCGGGTCGAGCGTCAGTCGGCCTGCGAGGGGATCGTGATCCCGAGGTGCGGGCCGACGTGCGAGAGGAAGTCCGGCACCGGCGCCATCCGGACGAAGTCCGGGAGCGGCTTGGCCGCCGGCTTCGTGGCAGCCGGCTTCTTGGCGGCGGGCTGACGCGCGGGAGCCTTGGCCGTGCCCGCTGCCGGGCGCTTCGCACTGCGGCTCACCGGCGGCGCCGTGGCGCGCCCGGGAAGGGTCTCCCCGGCAGCCAGCGCGTTGAGCACCTTGCGGGGAGCGATGTTCACGTCAGCACGACCGGGGACACCCGGGACGCGACCGGTGCTGGAGTGCTGCCAGATCGCGTACTTGTTCCACGGGGACGGCACCTTCGGCAGCCTGGTCCCGTAATGGGCGACCCACAGGGGGTAGCGCGCGAACGTGCGACGCGCCCCCACGTTGCTCGACCAGAACCCGGGACCGGTGTAGATGATCGGCCGCTGGCCGCTGAGCCGTTCGACGGTGGTGAGCCAGGTCTTGGTCCACGCTCGGATGTGGGCCGGCGAGCGGCCGTCGGAGACCTCGAGGTCCAGCACGAGCATCGGCGCCTTCACATCGGTCCGCCGCACCTGCCGGACGAAGTGGCGAGCCTGTGCACGCGCGGAGCTCGTCGGTCGCGCGAAGTGGTAGAAGCCGGTCGCGAGGCCGGCTCGGGCGCTGGCGCGGCCGTCCACCTTCGCGTACTCGTTGACGAAGCCGCGGCCTTCGGTGGCCTTGACGAACGCGAAGCCGTAGCCGGCCTTGCGGACCTTGCGGAAGTTGATCGCACGGCCACGGGGGTGCTGGTGACCCGAGACGTCGATCCCGCGGACGGCCTGTTTGCGGGCCGAGTCGTCGATGGCGGCGGAGGCCGTCGAGGGCGACGCGAAGGCTGTGAGGCCGAGCACGGTGATGACTGCCAGGGCGATCGTGATCGCGCGGCGAGTCGTGAGGGCGAGGGCATGGGTCGCCATGGACTTCTCCTGTTCCGGGGCGGGGGTTCCGCGACCACGGAGGAGCAGGGAAGACAGGCACGAGCAGCCGAGGGGTCTCGGCATTTACGGAGGTGCTCGTACGCTCCGGGGGTCACGGCGTACGGATTGACCGGCGGGCGCCGGACGTCAGGAGCGGATCGTCGTCATCCTGCGCCGACCACCACCCGTCGGGGGACCGGGGTCTCAGCACACACGGCCAGAACCTCGGCCGTTCTCCAATGGGTCAAGCCTACATATCATGACAAACCGGACACAAGAACTCTGGGGTGTGACAAAGGGACCAGGGATCGCGGCCGGTGGCGGCCACGATCCCTGGTCCTCGTTCGTTACCCCTCAGCGCACGACGGCCACGCTGCAGCGTGCGCGGTGCAGCAGGCCCTGGCTCACCGAGCCCAGGAGCATGCCCTCGAAGGCCCCGCGGCCACGGGACCCGACGACGACCAGCGCCGCGGTCTCCGAGGCCTCCGCGAGCGCGACCGAGGCCGGGACGGTGATCGCCTCTCGCGTCACCGCGACGCCGGGGAAACGAGCCGCGTACGGCGCCACCACGTCCTTCAGCATGTCCTCCGCGACGGCGATCTCGTCCCCCACGGTGGTGGGAATGAAGCCGGACAGGATCGCCGGGCTCGACGCCGACGTCTGGAACCCGTAGACCACCGCGAGCTCGACGCCCGCGGCCTCGGCATACGCGAAGGCCCACTCGAGGGCGGGGCGGCTGCCTTCCGAGCCGTCGGTGCCCACCACGACGCGGGTCGCCTGAGCCTGCGCCTGCTCACGGACGACGATGACCGGGCGCGGGGACTGCCGGGCGACGTGCTGGCTGACCGACCCCACGACGAGGTCCGAGAGCGTGCTGTGCCCCCGGCTGCCCATCACGACCACCGAGGACTCCTCGGCGCAGCGGACGAGCTGCTCGGCCGGCTTGCCGGTGCGGGTCTCGACCTCGTACGACGGCACGCCGTCACCGTCGAGGAGGGCGCGAGCCTCGGCGAGAAGGCTCTCCTCGACCTCGTCGGCGGCCTCGGAGGCCGCCAGGTCGTCGGTGAGGACGCCGACTGCGCGCACCGGCGCTCCCACCGCTCGCGCGTACCGCATGCCCCAGCGGAGTGCTCGGATGCTGTCGTCGGAACCGTCGATACCGACCAGGACGGGTGCGTGTGCGTCAGTCATGACCCCAGCATGCCCGCAGCGCGGGGACGGCGCCCCAAGGCCCCCGCCTAGACTGTCGGGGTGACCACGACACCGACCGACCTCGGCAACGCCGCTGACGTCCGGACCGTGCTGGGCGACCTCTCGGGCGTCGACCAGGTCGGACTGGAGGCACGCGCCGCCGCGCTCGCGACCCGATCGATCAAGAAGGACGCCAAGCGCACCGCGATCGACCTCGCGATCTCGATGGTCGACCTGACCACCCTCGAGGGCTCCGACACCCCCGGCAAGGTCCGCTCCCTCGCCGCCAAGGCGCTGCGTCCGGACCCCTCCGACCCGACCTGCCCCCGTGTCGCCGCCGTCTGCGTCTATCCCGACCTCGTCGGCACAGCGCGCGAGGCCCTCGGCGACGCCCCTGTCGGCGTGGCCAGCGTCGCGACCGCGTTCCCCTCCGGCCGCGCACCGCTGGAGGTGAAGGTGATCGACACCGAGTACGCCGTCGCTGCCGGCGCGAGCGAGATCGACATGGTCATCGACAGGGGCGCCTTCCTCGCCGGCGACCTGCAGAAGGTCTACGAGGAGATCGTCGCGGTCCGCGCCGCGTGCGAGCGCCCCGACGGCACCCACGCCCACCTCAAGGTCATCCTGGAGACCGGCGAGCTCGCGACGTACGACAACGTCCGCAAGGCGTCGTGGCTGGCGATGCTGGCCGGCGCCGACTTCATCAAGACGAGCACGGGCAAGGTCTCCCCGGCCGCCACGCTGCCGGTCACCCTGTTGATGCTCGAGGCGGTCCGCGACTACCGCGACGCCTTCGGCCGCCAGGTGGGCGTGAAGCCCGCCGGCGGGATCCGCACCACCAAGGACGCGATCAAGTACCTCGTGACGGTCAACGAGACCGCAGGGATCGACTGGATGACGCCGACCTGGTTCCGGTTCGGCGCGTCGAGCCTGCTGAACGACCTGCTGATGCAGCGACAGAAGCTCAAGACCGGTCGCTACTCCGGCCCCGACTACGTGACGATCGACTGAGGCACCGATGGCTGAGTTCACCGATCCCCCCGTTGTCCCCCCGACCGGGCTCGACTACGCGCCCGCCCCCGAGTCGCGCTCCGTCGTCGACCTCCAGCCCTCGTACGGGTTGTTCATCGACGGCGCGTTCACCGAGGGCAGCGACGGCCGTACGTTCAAGACGGTCAACCCCGCCACCGAAGAGGTCCTCGCCGAGGTCACCGAGGCCACCGAGGCCGACGTCGACCTCGCCGTGGACGCCGCGCGGCGGGCGTTCGCCGGCTGGTCCCGGATGCCGGGCCGCGAGCGCGCGAAGTACCTCTACCGGATCGCCCGCATCCTCGCCGAGCGGAGCCGAGAGCTGGCCGTGCTCGAGTCGCTCGACAACGGCAAGCCGATCCGCGAGTCGCGCGACGTCGACATCCCGCTGGTCTCGCAGTGGTTCTTCTACTACGCGGGATGGGCCGACAAGCTGTCGTACGCCGGCCTCGGCGCCAACCCGCGCCCGCTCGGCGTCGCCGCACAGGTCATCCCGTGGAACTTCCCGCTGCTCATGCTCAGCTGGAAGATCGCGCCGGCCCTCGCCGCCGGCAACACCGTCGTCCTCAAGCCGGCCGAGACGACGCCCCTCACCGCGCTGCTGTTCGCCGAGATCTGCCAGCAGGCCGATCTCCCGCCGGGCGTCGTCAACATCGTGACGGGCGCGGGAACGACCGGTCAGACGCTCGTGTCGCACCCGGGCGTCGACAAGGTCGCGTTCACCGGCTCCACCGACGTGGGTCGACAGATCGCCCGTGCGGTCGCGGGCACGAACAAGCGACTCACCCTCGAGCTCGGCGGCAAGGCTGCCAACATCGTCTTCGAGGACGCGCCGATGGACCAGGCGATCGAGGGCATCGTCTCGGGCATCTTCTTCAACCAGGGCCACGTCTGCTGTGCCGGGTCGCGGCTGCTCGTCCAGGAGAACGTCTACGACGAGGTGATGGAACGGCTCAAGCGCCGGATGGCGACCCTGCGCGTGGGCGACCCGCTCGACAAGAACACCGACATCGGGGCGATCAACTCGCGCGAGCAGCTCGAGCGCATCACCGAGCTCGCCGACGCGGGTGACGCCGAGGGTGCCGAGCGCTGGTCGCCACCGTGCGAGCTGCCGAGCTCCGGCTTCTGGTACGCACCGACGGTGTTCACCGGCGTCACGCAGGCGCACCGGATCGCGCGCGAGGAGATTTTCGGCCCCGTGCTGTCGGTCCTCAGCTTCAGGACACCCGACGAGGCGGTCGCGAAGGCCAACAACACCCCGTACGGCCTCTCGGCCGGAGTGTGGACCGACAAGGGCTCGCGCATCCTGGCCATCGCCGACCGGCTGCGAGCCGGCGTGGTGTGGGCCAACACGTTCAACAAGTTCGACCCGGCGTCGCCCTTCGGCGGCTACAAGGAGTCCGGCTACGGCCGCGAGGGTGGCCGCCAGGGCCTCGCCGCATACCTGCAGGAGGGCGAGACCGCATGAGCCGGCTCGACGTGCGCAAGACCTACAAGCTCTACATCGGCGGGTCGTTCCCGCGGTCGGAGTCGGGGCACACCTACGAGGTCCTCGACACCGAGGGACGCTTCCTCGCCAACGCCGCCAAGGCGTCGCGCAAGGACGGCCGAGACGCGGTCGGTGCGGCCCGGAAGGCCTTCGGCGGCTGGAGCGCCCGCACCCCCTACAACCGCGGACAGATCCTCTATCGGGTGGCTGAGATGATCGAGGGTCGCCACGACCAGTTCACGTCCGACGTCGTCTCGGCCGAGGGCCTCAGCACCCAGCAGGCCTCGAAGGTCGTCGACGCCGCGGTCGACCGGTGGGTCTGGTACGCAGGGTGGGCCGACAAGCTCGCGCAGGTCACCGGCAACGCCAACCAGGTGGCCGGCCCCTACTTCAACCTGTCGTCCCCCGAGCCGACGGGCGTGGTCGTCGCGGTCGCGCCGCAGGACGACAGCCTCCTCGGGCTCGTCAGCGTGCTGGCTCCCGTCATCGTCTCCGGCAACACCGCGGTGGTCGTGACGTCGTACGCCCGCCCGCTCCCCGCGGTGACGCTCTCCGAGGTCCTCGCCACGTCCGACGTGCCCGGTGGGGTCGTCAACATCCTCACTGCGGACGCAGCGGACGTCGCCCCGTGGCTCGCCGGTCATCTGGACGTCAACGGGCTCGACCTCACCGGCGTCGACGACGCTTCGCTCGCCACCGACCTCGAGGCGGAGGCCGCCGTCAACCTGAAGCGCGTCGTACGCCCGAGCAGGCCCGACTGGGCTGCAGAGCCGTCGCTCTCCCGGATGACGGCCTTCCTCGAGACGAAGACCGTCTGGCACCCCGTCGGCGTGTGACCGCTCACCGCTCCCCCGGGGTCGTGGTCCTCACCGGGCCGTCAGGCTCCGGCAAGTCCCGCGTGGCCGAACGCAGCGGCCTGCCCGTGGTCCGGCTCGACGACTTCTACCGCGAGGGCGACGACCCGCTGCTGCCGACCATCACGTTCGGCGACACCGAGGTCGTCGACTGGGACGACGCCCGATCGTGGGACGCCGCCGCCGCGTGCGACGCCCTCGAGCGCCTGTGCACGACCGGCGAGGTCGAGGTCCCTGTGTACGACATCGCCCTCAGCCGGCAGACGGGGAGGCACACGGTCGCTCTCGGTGACGCCACAACGGTGGTGGCCGAAGGGCTGTTCGCCCAGGCGGTCGTCGCCGAGCTCGCGCGGCGCGGGCTCCTCGCCGACGCCATCTGCGTGCGGCACCACCGCGTCGTCACATTCGTCCTCCGGCTCGTGCGCGACCTGCGCGAGAAGCGCAAGCCGCTCCCCGTTCTCCTCCGACGCGGCTGGCACCTCATGCGGGAGGAACCGACCGTCGTCGCGGAGGCGGTCGACCACGGCTGCCGCCCGATGACGCCACGCCGGGCCGAGCGCCACATCGACATCGTCGCCGCCGCCACACGACGGTGACGGCGGCGACGAGGGTGACGGCTCAGTAGCGCGAAGGCTCAGTAGCGCGACTGCAAGGCGTTGATGAAGACGTCCACGATCTCGTCCGGCTCGCGCGCGAGGTAGACCTGCCCGCCGCTGGCCGTGGCGATCTTCTGCAGGGCGAAGCCGTCCGCGTCCTGGGTGATACCGATCGCCACCACCACGACCGGACGGGCTGGGTCCCGCTCGCGCTGCAGCGCCGCCACGAGCTCGCCCTGGGAGATGCTCCCGGGGTCGTCGTTGCGCCCGCCGGTCAGGATGATCACCGAGTTGACCGTCTTGGGATCGTAGGACGCCTGCACCTCACGGTAGGCCGCGAGCGTCACGTCATAGAGCCCGGTGCGCCCACCGACCCGCTTGGGCAGACTCTGGATGACACGGGTCACCTTCTGGCGCTGGGTGCCCGCCCCGTCCTTCGCGTCCAGGCGCTGCATCGATGCGAGCGCCTTCCAGTCCTTCTTGCCGTCGAGCTTCTCGGAGAACACCCACGTACCGAGCGCCCACGAGTCCGGCATCAGGCCAAGGCCCTTGAGTGCGGCCTGCGCGGTCAGCGCCATCTTGGTCGACCCGCCAGCACGCGCCTTCATCTGCTTGGACACGTCGATCACCGCGAGCGCCCGGGCCGGCATCGCGATGAGCGACCACCGCTTGATGGTGTCGGCGACGATCGCGTCGTCCGAGAGGGACATCGCCTCGAAGTCACCGACGCTCCGTCCCGACTCCAAGGGTTCACCCAGAGGAGAGCGGAACCCGGCCTTCGTGAACGCGGCCTGTGAAGGCTTCGACATCAGCGCATCACCCAGTGCCTCCGCCGCCTCGTCGTGCTCGGAGTCACCGGAGACCGCCACCAGCGGATAGCCGAGCGCGAGGCTGGCCGAGGTCGGCAGCACCGGGTCGAACGCGGCAGACGACTCGGACCAGGCGTTGAACGCCTGCTCGCTGACGACCGTGCTGCCGCCCGACTTCGCGACCGCCGCGAGCAGCGCCGCGGGATCGGTCGGAGGCGGGTTGCCGGACTGGCGCTGCGCGAGCCTCACCTGAGCGGCACTCACGGTGTTGAACGTCGTGGGCGAGACTCCGCGGGCAGCTTCCGCGTAGGCAGCGAGGAGCGGCCCCGCGGCGGTGGCAGTGGCGAGCGGGTCGCCCGCGGTGAACGTCGCGCTGGTGAGCACCGAGAGCCAGGACGAGGGGTGGGGTCCGTCTGACTTCGGCCACGCCAGGACCACAGGGGTGCTGGCGATCGAACGCACGACCGTCTTCGGCGCAGCGACGCCCTCGACGAGCTGGGACGACACCCGCGACACCCACACCGACGAGTCCGGGACCCACAGCTCCGGCGCGCCGTCACCGATCGCCACCGACTGCGCGGTGAGCGCCGGGGGCTCTCCCACCACGTCATAGGTGAGGCACGAGCCGCGATCCACACGTCGTGCTGCCGCGGCGACGAGATCCTCCGCCTCCGGGGCGACGGCGACCCGGACCACCACGTCCGAGCCGCACCCTGCTGATGCGGAAGGGTCGTCGTGGCGAGCCACCAGAACGCCGACCACCGCGACCGCGACCACGAGCGCCACGGCACCGACCGCGTACTTCAGGCCCCCGCGAGCCCCCAGGTCCTTGTCCCCGGCGTGTCGCCCGCCCATGTCTGCTCCTTGACTCGTGAACGGCTGCCGGCGGCGTCCCTCGACGCCGCCGCTCCGCCCCGATGTCCCGGGCGGAGCGACGGCATGCGGGTGGAGCTAACCGCGGGCTTCCAGTGCCTTGACGAACACGTTCGCGATCTCGTCCGGCTCACGGGCGATGTAGGACTGGCCGCCCGTGGCCTTCGCGATCTTCTCGAGCGCCGATGCGTCCGCGTCCTTCGTGATGCCGATCGTGATGACGATCACCGGGCGAGCGGGGTCACGCTCGCGCTGCAGCGTGGCGAGCAGCTCCGACAGCGAGAGGCTGTTGGCGTCCTCGTTCTTTCCGTCGGTCAGGATCACGACCGAGTTGATCGACTTCGGGTCGTACTGCGCCTGCACCGTGCGCCACGCCGCGAGGGTCGTGTCGTACAGGCCGGTGCCGCCTCCGACGAGCGAGGGCATCGATCGCGTCGCGTCGACGACGAGATCACGGTGCTTGACGCCATCGGTGACGGTGCCGAGCTTGCGGATCGCGGCGAGCTTCTTCCAGTCCTGCGTGCCGTCGATCCGGTGGGAGAAGGCCCACGAGCCGACCGACCAGGAGTCGGGCATCAGCGAAAGGCCGGTCAGCGCCGCCTCGACGGTCAACGCCATCCGGCTCGAGTCACCGGCCTGCGCCTCCATCGAGCCCGACACGTCGACCACCGAGAGCATCTGCGCCGGCAGGGCGATGACGGACCACTTGCGCAACGTCTGCGCGACCAGCTGAGGGTTGTCGATCGTGATGGGGGCGAACTTGCCGACGCCCACGCCCTCGGGCAGGGGCTCGCCCTTCGGGGTCCGGAACCCGGCGGCGGTGAGGTCCTTGACGCCGTCGGCCGAACCGAGCGCCGAGGCGAGCGCCTTGCCGACCTCCTTGTTGCCCGGGTTGTCCGACGTCGCCGCCATCGGGTAGTCGAGTAGCAGACTGCCCGTCTGGGGGACGACCGCGACGAACGGGCTGGCCTCCTGCGCGGCAAACGCCTGCTCGCTCACGACCGTGCTGCCCCCGGCCTTCGCAACCTCCGCGAGGAGCTCCGACGGATTGGTCTTGGGTGTGGTGACCGACTGCCGCTGGGCGATGGTGACCATCGTCGCGCTGACCTGGTCGGCACTCGTCAGCCCCTTGGCCGCCTCGGCCTGCGCCGCAAGCAGAGGGACAGCCGCCGAGGTCGTGGCGAGCGCGTCCCCGGTCGTGAACTTCGGGTCCGACATCGCCTGGAGCCACGTCTCCGGACGCCCGGGGCCGTCCTTGGGCAGCGCCAGGACGATCGGTGACAGGGCAACCGACTTGGCGATCTCCTGAGGCCCCTGCGCGCCCTCGACGAGCTGCGCGCTGACGCGGGCGAGCCAGAGCGACGAGTCCGGGATCCAGAGATCGGGTGCGCCTTCGCCGATCGCCAACGTCTGCGCGACGAGAGCGGGAGCCTGTGGCTCGACCGTGAACTTCGCGCACGCGTCGCCGCTGACGCGCTTGGTCGCCGCCTCGACGACCGGCGCGATCTCAGGCGCGGCCGCGACGGTGACGTCGCGCGTCGTGGAGCACGACGCAGCAGCGGGGTTGTCGTCCTCCTGAAGGACGAACACCCCGGTCAAAATGGTGGCGATGACCACGAGCCCGATGCCGTACTGCCACTTGTGGCCGGAATCGGACTCCTTGGCAACGGCATGACGCCCGCCCATAGAATCTCCCTAACTCGTGGCACGTTTCACACACGACTGCGCACAAGGTAGCAGAGTCCGAATTGCTAAATACCATAAGCAGGCTTGATCGCATCTTGGATCAGTGCGAGGCGCTCGTCGAACGGCAGGAACGCGCTCTTCATCGCGTTCACCGTGAACCATCTGAGGTCGTCCAGGTCGTAGCCGAAGGCGTCCACCAGAAGGCCCATCTCGCGTGACAACGAGGTCTGGCTCATGAGGCGGTTGTCGGTGTTCACCGTCACCCGGAAGCCGAGCCGAGCGAGCGTGCCGATGGGGTGCTCGGCGATCGACGCGGCCGCCCCGGTCTGCACGTTCGACGACGGGCACAGCTCGAGCGGGATGCGCTTGTCACGGACGTACGCCGCCAGCCGGCCCAGTCCGGGACGCTCTGGGTCACTGATGTCGATGTCGTCGATGATGCGCACGCCGTGACCGAGCCGGTCGGCACCGCACCACTGGATCGCCTGCCAGATCGACGGCAGCCCGAACGCCTCACCCGCGTGGATGGTGAAGTGGGCGTTCTCGCGATGCATGTACTCGAAGGCGTCGAGGTGGCGGGTCGGAGGATAGCCGGCCTCCGCTCCGGCGATGTCGAAACCGACGACACCGCGATCGCGGTAGGCGACCGCCAGCTCGGCGATCTCCAACGACCGCGCCTGGTGCCGCATGGCCGTCAGGATCTGCCGCGCGTGGATCGTGCGGCCGCGACGTGCGGCCTCCGCCGTTCCCTGGGCGAAGCCTTCGCGTACCGCGTCGACGGCGCCGGTCAGCGAGAGCCCTTCACGAAGGTGCTGCTCGGGCGCCCAGCGCACCTCGGCATAGAGGACGCCGTCGTCGGCGAGGTCCTCGGCGCACTCGCGCGCCACACGCACGAGGTCCTCGGTGGTCTGCATGACACCGACCGTGTGCTCGAACGTCTCGAGGTAGCGCACGAGACTGCCCGAGTTCGCGGCGTCGGCGAACCACTGCCCGAGCGCGGCGTGATCGTCGACCGGCAGCTCGTGCCCTGTGCGGTCCGCGATGTCGGCGACGGTCGACGGACGCACACCGCCGTCGAGGTGATCGTGCAGGAGGACCTTCGGGACGCGTGCGATCTGCTCGGGACTGACCATCGGGTCAGCCTAGTTCGCCGCTGTCAGACGATGCGCTCCAGGACCGGGGAGCCGGCCACGGAGGGCGCCGCGTCGCCGATGTCGTAGCCACCCTCGAGCGCGGCGAGGGCGCGGGGGAACCGCTCCGGCGTGTCCGTGTGCAGCGTCATGAGGGGCTCCCCCTCGCGCACGGCGTCACCGGGCCGCACGTGCAGCTCGACACCGGCCGCCGCCTGCACCGACTCCCCGGGCCGCGAGCGGCCTGCGCCCAGGCGCCAGGCGGCGAGCCCGACGGCCATCGCGTCCAGCCGGGTGACGAAGCCGTCACGCTCGGCAGCGACCACCTGGATGTCGCGGGCACGAGGCAGCTCGGCATCGGGGTCCCCACCCTGGGCCGTGATCATCCGGCGCCAGACGTCCATCGCGCGACCGGACGCCAGCACGTCGGCCGGGTCGACGTCTTCTCGGCCGGCGGCCGAGAGCATCTCCCCCGCCAGGGCGACCGTGAGCTCCACGACGTCCGCGGGACCACCGCCCGCGAGCACCTCGACCGACTCGCGCACCTCCATCGCGTTGCCCGCGGTCAGCCCGAGAGGTGTCGACATGTCGGTGACCAGGGCGCGGGTGTCGACGCCTGCGTCCTTGCCGAGCGCGACCATCGTGCGGGCGAGCTCGCGTGCGGCGTCGAGGTCCTTCATGAACGCGCCGGACCCGACCTTCACGTCCAGGACCAGCGAGCCCGTCCCCTCGGCGATCTTCTTGCTCATGATCGAGCTCGCGATCAGCGGGATCGACTCGACGGTGCCGGTGACGTCGCGCAGCGCATAGAGCTTCTTGTCGGCCGGCGCCAACCCCTTGCCCGCCGCGCAGATCACGGCGCCCACGTCCTCGAGCTGGGCCATCATCTCCTCGTTGGAGATCTCGGCGCGCCAGCCCGGGATGGACTCGAGCTTGTCGAGGGTGCCACCGGTGTGGCCCAGTCCACGGCCCGACAGCTGCGGGACCGCGACGCCGCAGGCCGCGACGAGCGGGGCGAGCGGGAGCGTGATCTTGTCGCCCACTCCCCCGGTCGAGTGCTTGTCCGCGGTCGGCCACGAGAGACCGGAGAAGTCCATCCGCTCACCGCTGCGGATCATCGCGTCGGTCCACCGGGCGATCTCGGTGAACTCCATGCCGTTGAGCACGATCGCCATCGCCAGCGAGGCCATCTGCACGTCGGCGACCTCACCGCTGGTGAAGCCGTCGACGACCCAGTCGATCTGAGATCCGGTCAGCACGTGGCCGTCCCGCTTCGCCGCGATCACCTCGACCGCGTCGTGCCCTGACATCGTCATGCTGCCTCCCCGAGGTTGATCTGTACGGACTCGAAGCCTCGCAGCACCCAGGTGGGCCGACGCGGGGCGACCCCGGTCAGCTCCAGCCGGGGGAACCGCTGGAGGAGGCGCGAGATCGAGATCTCGAGCTCCATCCTGGCCAGCGGTGCACCGAGGCAGAAGTGCAGTCCCATCCCGAAGCCGACGTGCGGGTTCGGATCGCGGGCGACGTCGAACGCCTCGGGGTCGGTGAAGACGGCGGCGTCACGGTTGGCCGATCCCATGAGACAGGCGACCGTGTCGCCCTCGCGGACCAGGGTGCCGGCGACGTCGACGTCCTCGGTCGCCGTCCGCTCGAACATCTGCAGCGCCGCGTCGTAACGGATCATCTCCTCGAGCGCCGTGGTCACCGACACCTCCCCGGAGAGCACGCGGTCACGCTGCTCGGGGTGCGACAGGAGCGCATGGACTCCGTTGCCGAAGACGTTGACCGAGGCCTCGTGACCGGCGTTGAGCAGCAGCACCACGGTGGCGACCAGCTCGTCCTCGCTGAGGCGGGCCGCGCCGCCCGAGGCGGTGTCTCGCTCGGCGATGAGGTCGGTGAGAAGGTCCTCCCCGCGGATGCCCCGCGCCATCTGCGCCTTGCGCTCGTCCACCAGCTCGGCGACGTACGCGCTGAAGGCCACGCTCGCCTCGATGGCCTCCCGCTTGGTCGTGTCGTCGACGCCCTGCTCGTACATGTGCACGATGGCCTGCGACCACGCGCGCAGCTGCGCGTGGTCGGCGCCCGGCACACCGAGCAGGTCGCAGATCACGTAGACCGGCAGCGGCTCGGCGTAGTCGCCGAGGATGTCGGCCGTGCCCGAGAGCCCGTCGAGCAGCCCTGCGGTCAGCGCCTCGACGCGTGGCCGCATCCGTTCGACGTGGCCGCGCCCGAAGGCACCGGCGACGAGCCGCCGCAGCCGCGTGTGTGCGGGCGGCTCGTTCTCCATCATCTGGTTGCGGTGCAGAGCGTTGAACGGCTCCATGTCGTCGACCGGCTCCCAGTCCCGCCACAGGCGGCCGAGCCGTCGGTTGCGCAGCGTCTGGCTGACCGCGTCGTGGGTGGTGGCGAGCCAGCGCCGGGACGGCTCGTGCCACAGCAGCGGGCCTGCGGCACGCAGCTCGGCGAGCACCGGGTACGGATCCGCGACGAACGCGGGATCGCTGAGGTCGACGTCGGTCTTCACGCCTCCATCATCGCCCGCGGCGCTCAGCGGCCCGTCGCGAGGTCGCCGTCGTCGAAGGCGTCCGGGAGGACCTCGGTCATCGGCACGACGCCACGCGGCCCGTCCAGGAGCATCTGGGGCCCACCGCTCTCCCAGAGCAGCTGACGGCACCGACCGCACGGCATCACCGGGTCGCCATGGCCGTCGACGCACACCACGGCGACTAGGCGACCACCTCCGGTGGAGTGCAGCGCCGAGACCATCCCGCACTCGGCGCAGAGCGCGACCCCGTACGCCGCGTTCTCGACGTTGCAGCCGACCACGACACGGCCGTCGTCGACCAGGCCCGCCGCACCCACGCGGTAGCGCGAGTACGGAGCGTACGCGCGCTCCATCACCGCGACAGCCGCCTCGCGCAGGGCGGGCCAGTCGACGGTCACCGTGGGTGTTGCGTCCGTCATCCTGCCTGCCCCTTCCGGTACGGCTTCCCGTCGGCCGCGGGCATCCGCAGCCGTTGTGTTCCGAGCGCGAGCACCAGCAGCGTCGCGACGTACGGCGTCATGCCGGCGAACTCGCGCGGCACCTCGTCGCTCAGCAGGAACCACGCCAGGAAGCCGACACCCACGGCGGCGAAGAGGATCGCGTTCTTGCGGTCGCCCTGCCGCAGGCGCAGGACGGTGAAGACCAGGAGCAGCACCGCGACCAGGAGCAGCAGCGCGTGCACGGCGTCGGCGTTGCGCAGCTGCATCGCGTCGGTGTAGCCGAACATCGTCGCGGCGCCCGCGGCGCCGAACGGTCGCCAGTTGCCGAAGATCATGGCCGCGAGCCCGATGTAGCCACGGCCACCGGTCTGCCCGGTGACGAAGCCGCTGGAGGCCACGAGCACGAGCATGTAGCCACCGAGACCGGCGAAGACACCGGAGATGACGACCGCGACGTACTTGAAGAGATAGACGTTGACCCCGAGGGTCTCCGCAGCCTGCGGGTTCTCTCCGCACGAGCGCAGCCGGAGTCCGAAGGTCGTGCGCCACAGGATCCATGCCGTGAACAGCACGAGTGCCGCCACCAGGTAGACCATGATCGACATGTTGCGGGTGAGCGCTGCGACCACCGCCGCGAGGTCGGAGATCACGAACCAGTGCTTGCCGGCGAGCTCGGCCGCGGCGTCGCCCAGCCAGGGGATCTCCACCTTGGGTGGCGTCTCGAGACCGGTGAGCTGCTTGATGCCGCCGCCGTCGAGGTCCCGGAAGTAGGCCTCGGCGAGGAACGCGACGGCTCCGGCGCCGATGATGTTGAGCGCGACACCGGAGACGATGTGGTCGACCCCGAACGTCACCGTGGCGACGGCGTGAAGGAGGCCGCCGAGGGCGCCCATGAGCGCGGCACCGAGGAGGCCGCCCCACGGACCGTAGAAGTAGGTGAAGTAGGCCGCACCCCAGGTCCCGAGGATCATCTGTCCCTCGAGCCCGATGTTGACGATGCCGGCGCGCTCGGCCCAGACGCCGCCGAGCGCGGCGAGCAGGATCGGGCAGGTCGCGATCAGAGCGGCCTGGATGGTGCCCACGGAGTCGATCTCGTGGGCGCCGCTGATCAGCCGCACCGACGACACGATCGCCAGGAAGCCGAAGGTGACGATCAGCCAGCGGTACGACCGTCCGACCGAGGCCGACGGTGCGGGAGGAGGCGGCGGCGTCGTCGTCGTGACCACGGTGCTCATGCCGGGACCTCCTCGGTGGTCGCGTCCTGGCGGGCCTGGGCGACCCTCTGCTCCTCGGACCGGACGCGATATCGACGCACCAGCTCGTAGGCGATGACCACGGCGAGCACGATGATGCCCTGGGTGATCTGGATGACCTCGACCGAGATGCCGGCCTCGATCGTGAGGCGGTTCGACTGCTCGTTGAGATAGGCGAACAGCAGGGCGGCGAAGGCGATCGGCAGCGCTCGGTTGCGCCCGAGGAGTGCCACCGCGATGCCCGTGAAGCCGAGACCGACCTGGAAGGTGGTGCCGTAGTAGTGGGCGCTGCCGAACAGCGACGGCATCCAGATGAGGCCGGCGATGCCGCCGGAGATGAGCATCGTCAGGATCGTCATCTTCTTGGTGTTCACACCGCTCGCGACCGCGGCGGACTCCGACTGCCCGGTGGCTCGCAGGTCGAAGCCGAACCGTGTCTTGTTGAGCACGAGCCAGAAGGCGACTCCCGCGAGGACGGCGAGCAGGCCGAGGGTCCAGACCTCCCCGGCGGCCTTCTCGAAGGGCTGCCAGCCCGGCACCTGGCTGGACTCGGGGATCACCTCGGTACGGCGGGAGTCACCGGCCTTGACGCCGTAGGTGTTGATCAGGTAGCCGGTGATCGTCACCGCGATGGCGTTCAGCATGATCGTCGAGATGACCTCGCTGACGCCGCGCGTCACGCGCAGCAGGCCTGCGATCCCGGCCCAGGCGGCGCCGGCCGCCACGGCCACCAGCAGCGCCCCGATCACGTTGAGAGCACCGGGCAGGAGCGCAGCCCCCGCGAACAGCGCACCGGCGTACGCGGCCATGCGGTACTGGCCCTCGACACCGATGTTGAAGAGGTTCATCCGGAAGCCGACGGCGGCGGCGAGCGCGGAGAGGTAGATCAACGACGTCTGGTTGGCGATGTTGACCAGGATCCGGTCGGCCGGCCAGGAGAAGATGATCCCGATGAAGTCAGCGGCAGAGCCGCCGGAGATCTCGATGACCAGGCTCGTGACCGCGAGCGAGAACGCGATCGCGAGGAGGGGCGCGGCCACGGCCACGGCGATGTTGCGCAGGCGGTTCATTCTTCCTCCTGTCCGCCCGTCATGGCCTCACCGAGGTCCTGCGGGGTGACCGTACGCGGGTCGAAGGTGCCGACGAGGCGACCCCGCAGGATGACCTCGATCCGGTCGGAGAGGCCGATGAGCTCGTCGAGGTCGGCAGAGATCAGCAGGACCGCGAGGCCAGCCCGGCGGGCGTCCTTGATCTGGTCCCAGATCGCTGCCTGGGCACCGACGTCGACGCCTCGGGTGGGGTGGGAGGCGATGAGCAGGCTCGGCTCACCGGAGAGCTCGCGCCCGACGATGAACTTCTGCTGGTTGCCGCCGGACAGCGCGCGGGCGATCGTGTCGATGCCGGGGGTCCGGACGTCGTACTGCTCGACGATCCGCTCCGCGTCCCGCCGCGATCCACCGCGGTTGATCCAGCCGCCCTTGACGGCGACGTCCTCGTAGGTGTGCCCGAGGATGCGGTTCTCCCAGAGCGGGGAGTCGAGGAGGAGTCCGTGCCGGTGCCGGTCCTCCGGGATGTAGCCCACACCTGCTGCGCGCCGGCGTCGTGTCCCCCAGCGGGACATGTCCTCGTCCCCGAGGCGCACCCGGCCGGTGGCGGGCCGCATGGCGAGGATGCCCTCGACGAGCTCGTTCTGCCCGTTGCCCTCCACGCCGGCGATGCCCAGAACCTCGCCGCGGTGGATCTGCAGGTTGATCCCCTCGAGGACCGTACGGCCGAACTCGTCGACCATCGTGAGGTCCTCGACCGACAGCTGGACGGTCTCGGTGACGGTCGACTCCTCGGTCGCGGGCGACGGCAGCTCGGACCCGACCATGAGCTCGGCCAGCTGCCGCTTGGTGGCGCTCGACGGGTCGGGGTGGCCGACGGTGGTCCCGCGACGCAGGACCGTGATCGCGTCGGCGATCGACAGGACCTCGTCGAGCTTGTGGGAGATGAACAGGATGGTGTGACCCTCGGCCTTCAGTCCTTCGAGGTTCGCGAAGAGCGCCTCGACCTCCTGCGGGACGAGCACGGCGGTCGGCTCGTCGAGGATGATGATCTTGGCGCCGCGGTACAGCACCTTCAGGATCTCGAGCCGCTGCCGGGAGGCGACGCCCAGCGACTCGACGAGCACGTCGGGGTCCAGGTGGAACCCGAATCGCTCGGAGATCGCTCGGACCTCGGCACGAGCCTTCGCGCCGGTGCCATGGAGCTTCTCGGCCCCGAGGACGACGTTCTCGAGGACCGTCAGGTTGTCGGCCAGCATGAAGTGCTGGAAGACCATCCCGATCCCGTGCGCGATCGCATCGGACGGGCTCGAGAACGAGACGACCTCACCGTCGACCTGGATGGTCCCCGCGTCCGGCTTCTGCACCCCGTACAGGATCTTCATCAACGTCGACTTGCCCGCGCCGTTCTCGCCGATGACGGCGTGGACCGTGCTCGGCGCGATCCGCATGTTGACGTCGTGGTTCGCGACTACGCCGGGGAAGCGCTTCTCGATTCCCTGGAGCTCCACCGCGGAGGTCGTCATCGTGCTCCTTCTGAACTCCAGCTGAACGGGCTCGGACCCGGGGTGACTGGACGCCACCCCGGGTCCGCTGCCACGACCGTCACGATAGGACTCGAGGCCCTACCTGGCGATCACGGCGCTGCCGAAACCTTGATCTTGCCGCTCTTGATCTCGTCCGCGTAGCCGTTGAGCTCACCCTCGATGTCGTCGACGTACCCACCGGAGGTGGCGTAGCCGACGCCGTCGGACTTGAGATCGTAGACCTTGTAGCCGACGAGCGGCTTGCCCTCGTCGACTGCCTTGATCGCGTCGAAGCTGGCGACGTCGACGCGCTTGAGCATCGAGGTCAGGATGTGCGGCTTCTCGGACTTCGAGGCGGTCAGCCACTGGTCGGAGTCGACGCCGATGGCCCACATGCCGTCACCGGCCTCGACAGCGGCCTGGAAGACACCGGCACCCGAGCCGCCGGCGGCGTGGTAGACCACGTCGGCGCCCTGGTCGAACATCCCGGTTGCGGCGGCCTTGCCCCCGGCGGGATCGTTGAAGCCGCTCGCGTCGGACTCCTCGATGTACTTCACCTGGACCTTGATGTCCGGCTTGGCCTGCTTGGCGCCTGCGACGTATCCGGCCTCGAACTTGTTGATGAGGTCGGAGTTCACGCCGCCGACGAAGCCGACGGTTCCGGTCTTGGACTTGAGTGCCGCGGCAGCGCCGACGAGGAACGAGCCCTGCTCCTCGGCGAACCCGAGGTAGGCGACGTTCTCGTTGGGCTGGTCGTCGGGATCGAAGCCGTCGACGACGTCGAAGTTGACCTCCGGGTAGTCCGGAGCGACCTTGTTGACCGACTCGCTGTAGAGGAAGCCGACCGCGAGGATCGGGTTGTGGCCTCCGTCGGCGAGCTGGCGGAGACGGTCCTCACGAGCGGACTCGGCCTCGCCGTCCTGGGCCTCGGCCTCGGTGCAGGTGGCGTCGAGCTCGTCGACGGCCTTCTTGACGCCGACGGCGGCGGCGTCGTTGAAGGACTTGTCGCCCTGACCGCCCACGTCGTAGGCGATGCCGACGTTGGGGCCGTCCCCCTTGGCGGCCGCGCAGTCGAGCGCGTTGCCGCCCGACTTCGCGTTGTCGTCATCGCTGTCATCGTCGCTGCCGCAGCCGGCGAGAGCCAGCGCAGCCACCGCGGCCAGCGCGGTGATCTTGCCCATTCGACGCAAGGGGACTCCTCAGTCAGGAAATTTGTTCGTGCCCGGGCCAGGCCCGGAGGATTTTCGAACCATAACCCCGACGTCTGCGGCACGAACCACAGACCCCCAGGTAGATGCGCACTTGTTATCGGCGCCACACCGGTCCGCGCGGGGTGGTCAGACCGTCGCGCTCGCCAGCGCCGACATGGCGAGGACCTTCGCGCCGATCGCCACGGCCCGCTCGTCGATGCGCAGGTTGCCCTGGTGGAGGTCGTACGTCGGTCCGCCAGGTGTGCGGGTCCCGAGCCGTCCCATCGATCCAGGGACCGACTCGACGAACCAGGCGAAATCCTCGCCTCCGAGGCTCTGGCTGGTCGTCGTCACGGCGGTCGGGCCGAGGGCGACGGCGACCGCGTCGCGCAGGATCTCGGTCGACTCCACGTCGTTGACGACCGGCGGGACGCCCTGGGTGTAGGTGACCTCGGCATCCACGCCGTACGGAGAGACGATCTCGCGGACGAGCGCCCGCACGAGGTGCTCCGCCTCGTGCCAGGCGGTGGCGTCGAGCATGCGCAGCGTCCCGGAGGCCTCGCCGGTCGCGGGGATGACGTTGGGAGCGCTGCCCGCGTTGATGCTGCCCCACACGAGACTGGCCCCGGCGCGCGGGTCGAGCCGTCGCGAGAGCGCCGCGGGCAGCTGGGTGCAGAGCGTCGCCAGGGCGAAGGTGAGGTCCTGGGTGAGATGAGGACGCGACGTGTGGCCCCCACGGCCGCTGAGCTGGACCCGCACCCGGTCGGCGGCACCGGTGATGGAGCCCTCTCGCAGCCCCACGAGCCCGACGTCGAGAGAGGGGTCGCAGTGCAGCGCGAACGCCCGAGAGACGCCCGACAGCGCGCCCGCGGCGAGGATCGACAGCGCACCACCGGGCATCACCTCCTCGGCGGGCTGGAACACCAGCCGCACCCGGACAGGGAGCCCTCCGTCGTGCGCGTGCCGCGCGAGGGCGCCGGCCGCCCCGATGAGGGCCGCGGTGTGGACGTCGTGGCCGCACGCGTGCGTCACACCGGGCACGGACGAGCGCCACGGGTCGGAGGTCTTGTCTGTGATGGGCAGGGCGTCGAGATCGGCGCGCAACGCCACGACGGGTCCCTCGGCGTCACCGACCTCGGCGACGAGCCCTGTCGGGTCCAGTCGCGTCGACTCGATCCCGAACTTGTCCAGCCAGCCCGCCACGACGTCGGTGGTGCGGTGCTCCTGCCAGGACAGCTCCGGATGGGCGTGCAGGTCACGGCGGACGTCGAGCAGGTCGGGCACGAGTGCGTCGACGGCCGCGACGAGGTCCGCGGGCGTGGGCATGGCCTCAGGTTATCGCGAGGTCTCGGTCGCACCGCCCCGGCCGGCGGCAAGTCGGCGGCCCGCACCTGCTCCAGGTGCGGGCCGTCGGACGGACGTCGGTCAGTCCTTGCCCTTGGCGAGCGCTCCGAGCAGGTCGCGGTTGAGCCGCGAGATCGTCTCGAGCGGGATGCCCTTGGGGCAGGCTGCCGTGCACTCGCCGATGTTGGTGCAGTTGCCGAAGCCCTCGGCGTCGTGCTGCTCCACCATGCTCACCACGCGCTCGGCGCGCTCGGGCTGTCCCTGCGGGAGCAGGCCGAGGTGGGTGATCTTGGCGGCGGTGAAGAGCATCGCCGAGCCGTTCGGGCAGGCGGCGACACAAGCGCCACAGCTGATGCAGGCGGCCGCCTCGAAGGCGCGGTCGGCGTCTTCCTTGGGAACGGGGAGGTTGTTGGCCTCGGGCGCCGATCCGGTCGGAGCGCTGATGTAGCCGCCCGCCTGGATGATGCGGTCGAACGCCCCGCGGTCGACGACGAGGTCCTTGACCACCGGGAAGCTCGCCGAGCGCCACGGCTCGATGTCGATGACGTCGCCGTCGTTGAAGGACCGCATGTGCAGCTGGCAGGTGGTCGTACGCTCCGGGCCGTGCGCCAGCCCGTTGATGACCACGCCGCACATGCCGCAGATGCCCTCGCGACAGTCGCTGTCGAAGGCGATCGGCTCCTCCCCCTCGAGGGTGAGGCGCTCGTTGAGCACGTCGAGCATCTCGAGGAACGACATGTGCTCCGAGACGTCGTCCAGCTCGTAGCCGACCATCGTGCCCTGGTCGGAAGTGTTGGCCTGACGCCACGCACGAATGGTGATCTTCACTTGTAGCTCCGCTGCTTCATCTCGACGTTCTGGTACACCAGTGCTTCCTTGTGCAGGATCGGCTTGCCGCCGTCCCCACCGAACTCCCAGGCCGCGACGTAGGCGTACTCGTCGTCGTGACGCAGCGCCTCACCGTCCTCGGTCTGGCTCTCGACACGGAAGTGGCCTCCGCAGGACTCGCGGCGGTGGAGCGCGTCGATGCACATCAGCTCGCCGAGGTCGATGAAGTCGGCCACCCGGCCGGCGCGCTCGAGGGTCTGGTTGAGGTCCTCGTTGACGCCGGTCACCTTGACGTCTCGCCAGAACTCCGTGCGCAGCTCACGGATGAGCTCGATCGCCTTGAGCAGCCCGCCCTCGGACCGCGCCATGCCGCAGTACTCCCACATGATGGTGCCGAGCTCGCGGTGGAAGGAGTCGACCGTCCGGGTGCCGTTGATCGACAGCAGCTTCTCGATGCGGTCGGTGACCTGCTGCTTGGCCTCGACGGCAGCGGGGTGCGACTCATCGACCGGCTCGTACGGGCCGTCGGCCAGGTAGTTCGCCAGCGTGTTGGGCAGGACGAAGTAGCCGTCGGCCAGACCCTGCATCAGCGCGCTCGCCCCGAGACGGTTCGCGCCGTGGTCGGAGAAGTTGGCCTCGCCGGTCACGAACAGGCCCGGGATGGAGCTCTGCAGGTCGTAGTCGACCCACAGCCCGCCCATCGTGTAGTGCACGGCCGGATAGATCCGCATCGGCGTCTCGTACGGGTTCTCGCCCGTGATCTGGGCGTACATGTCGAAGAGGTTGCCGTACTTCGCCTCGACCGTGGCGCGTCCGAGGCGGGCGATCGCGTCGGCGAAGTCGAGGTAGACCCCGAGGCCGCCGGGACCGACGCCACGGCCCTCGTCGCAGACGTACTTGGCGGCGCGCGAGGCGATGTCACGAGGCACGAGGTTGCCGAACGCCGGGTACTGGCGCTCCAGGTAGTAGTCGCGCTCCTCCTCGGGGATCTCCGCGGCCGGACGGTCGTCGCCGGCCTTCTTGGGGACCCAGATGCGGCCGTCGTTGCGCAGCGACTCGCTCATCAGGGTGAGCTTGGACTGGTAGGCGCCCGAGACGGGGATGCAGGTCGGGTGGATCTGCGTGTAGCAGGGGTTGCCGAAGTAGGCGCCCTTGCGGTGCGCCCGCCAGGGCGCGGTGACGTTGGACCCCATCGCGTTGGTCGACAGGAAGAAGACGTTGCCGTAGCCGCCGGTCGCGAGGACGACGGCGTCGGCGAAGTGCGACTCGATCTCGCCGGTGACCATGTCACGCACCACGACCCCGCGGGCGCGGCCGTCGGCGACGATCACCTCGAGCATCTCGTGGCGGGTGTGGTTGACGACGGTCCCCGCGGCGACCTGACGCTCCAGCGCCTGGTAGGCGCCGATCAGCAGCTGCTGGCCGGTCTGGCCGCGCGCATAGAACGTGCGCGAGACCTGCACGCCGCCGAACGAGCGGTTGTCGAGGAGTCCGCCGTACTCACGGGCGAAGGGCACGCCCTGGGCGACGCACTGGTCGATGATCTCGACCGAGACCTCGGCGAGCCGGTAGACGTTGGACTCCCGGCTCCGGAAGTCGCCGCCCTTGACCGTGTCGTAGAACAGCCGATAGATCGAGTCGCCGTCGTTACGGTAGTTCTTGGCGGCGTTGATGCCACCCTGCGCGGCGATCGAGTGCGCCCGTCGCGGGCTGTCCTGGTAGCAGAAGCTGGTGACCTGGTAGCCGGCCTCACCCAAGGTGGCAGCCGCCGAGGCGCCGGCGAGGCCGGTCCCGACGATGATGACCTTGAGCTTGCGGCGGTTGGCCGGGTTGACCAGCTTGGCCTCGAAGCGGCGGGTCTCCCAGCGCTTGGTCACGTCGACGTCGGGCGCCTTCGTGTCGGCGATCGGGGCGCCGAGGTCGTAGAGGTCGGTGAAGTCGTCGGTGCGTTCCGAGACGTTGACGGTCATGGGGTCAGCCCACCCATCCGAAGAAGATGGCGAACGGCGGGATCAGGAAGCCGATGGTGATGATTCCCGAGACCGCGTACGCGAGAAGGTTGAGGTTGCGACGTGCCTTGGCGCTGGTGTTGGCGCCGAGGGTCATGCCCGCGGCCCACACGCCGTGACGGAGGTGGAAGCCCACCGCCAGCAGCGCCACCGTGTAGGCGAGCACCATGTACCACTCGCCGAACGTGTTGAGGACCCGCTCGTACGGGCTCGGCGAGGCGCCGCCCGGGGCGATGTCGTTCGTCGTGAGGTTCAGCAGGTGGAAGATGATGAAGAGGAAGATGATCACGCCGCCCCACCGGAGGGTGAACGACGCGTAGCTGCGCTGGAAGCCGCGCTTGTTCTTCTTCGACTTGTAGCGGGATCCCGGGGAGGTGCGGGTCGCCTTGCGGTCTCGGATCGTCAGCACCACGGCCGCGTAGACGTGGGCGATGATCGCCGCGAGCAGCACCACGCGGATGATCCAGAGGAGTCCCTCATAAGGGAGGAGCGGCTCGCCGAGCGTGCGCAGGTGGTGCGAGTACTCGTCGAAGGCCGCCTGGCCGCTGAAGACCTTGAGGTTGCCGTACATGTGGAGCAGGAGGTAGCCGACCATGATGAGGCCGCTGACCGCCATGAGTGCTTTGAGCGCGACCGTGGAGCGTCGGGCGCCCGGTCGCGGTTTGGTGATCTCGGTTGTCGCCACCCGCTCACGATAGGCCGCACTCCACCGACTGCGCTAAGTCATACTGAGGCTCACTTTCATAGCCAACAGGCATGGCACACTGGAGTCGTGCAGATCCAGCAGCTGACCTACTTCGTCGCGGTCGCCCGAACGCGGCACTTCACCCAGGCCGCGGACGACTGCGGCGTCTCTCAGCCGAGCCTGTCCAAACAGATCCGAGTCCTGGAGAACTCGCTCGGCACCGCGCTGTTCGAGCGTGAGCGTGGAGCCGTCCGGCTCACCCCCGCCGGCGAAGCGCTTCTCCCCCACGCCCAGGAGATCATCATCGAGCACGACGAGGGCCTGCGCGCCGTCAGGGAGGTGGCCGGCCTCCAACGCGGTCGCGTCCGCGTCGGGGCGACGCCCTCGATGTGGGAGGGCCTGATGGCCGACGCCCTGATCGCCTTCCGTTCGGCCTACCCGGGGATCGAGCTCGAGGTGACCGAGGGCGGTTCCCGCACCTTGACCCGCGCGCTCGGCCGAGGAGACCTGGACCTGGCGCTCGTGATCGTGCCCCTGCGCAGCGACGATCCCGACCTCGTCGCCACGCCGCTGCTGCGCGAGCGCCTGGTGGTCGCCGGGCCCGCAGACGCGCCGGCTCCCGGCAAAGATCCCCTCGCCGTCCGCGACCTCGAGGGCGTGCCGCTGGTGATGTTCCGCGAGGGCTACGACCTGCGCGACACCACGATGAAGGCCTGCCTCGACGCCGGCTTCGAGCCGACCCTGGCGATCGAGGGCGGCGAGATGAACGCGGTCCTGCGGTTCGTCGAGGCCGGGCTCGGCTACGCGGTGGTCCCCGGCATGGTGCTGCCGTCACGCCCGTCGCTGCGCGGCACCCCGATCGGCGAGCCGGAGCTCACCCGGACCATCGCGCTCGCACACCGCCGTACGGAGGCGCTCCCGCTGGCCCCCCGCGCCTTCCGCGACCTCCTCGTCGAGCACCTGCGCGGGCTCGCCGCCGAGGACCTGGGCGTCGACGTGGACCTGATCGGCTGACCCTGCCTCTCAAACCTGCCTCGGCCCCGAGTCAGCGAGAGACCGTGGCCACCACGTCGTCGGGGATGGTCGGGTGGTTGCCGCCGGAGATGACGACGACCACCGTCTCGCCCTCGCGGACGTCCGCCTTGCCCGCGACCAGCGCCGCCAGCGCGGTCACACCTCCGGGCTCGGCGAGCACCCGACACTCGTCCCACAGCAGACGTCGTGCGGCGAGGATCTGGTCGTCGCTGACCAGCATCGGCTCGGCTCCGAGCTCGCGGGCGACCGCGAACGCCCGCTCACCGGTCCGCGCCGCGCCGAGCGAGTCCGCCGCCACCCCCGACACCTCGACGTCGACCCGCGCACCGGCGGCCAGCGCGGCGGTGAGCGAGGGGCAGCGGTCCGGCTCGACGGGGACCACCGGGATCTGGTCGCGCAGGGCGAGCGCGGTGCCGCTGTAGAGCCCGCCACCACCACACGGCACCAGGACCCGTCGGGCGTACGGCGCCTGGTCGCCGATCTCGACCCCGACCCCCGCCGCCCCGGCCACGATCGTGTCCTCGTCGTAGGCGTGCACCGGCACCACGGCGCGGCCCTCCGCCCAGGCACGCGAGGCCTCGTACGCGGCGGCGTACCAGCCGTCGACGACGTGCGCGGTCGCCCCGTACTGCTCGATCCGCCGCACCTTCTCGGTCGGAGAGGTCGAGGGGACGAAGACGTCCGCCTCGATGCCGGCGATGCCGCAGGCCCACGCCACCGCGGCACCGTGGTTGCCGCCCGACGCGGCCACGGCACCTGTCGTGCCCTCG
The DNA here is from genome assembly GCF_019550915.1 of Mumia sp. zg.B17. Taxonomy (GTDB): domain Bacteria; phylum Actinomycetota; class Actinomycetes; order Propionibacteriales; family Nocardioidaceae; genus Mumia. The sequence goes on along the minus strand of NZ_JAHWCI010000002.1, from coordinate 242,521 downwards.
GGCATGCTCAGCACCGTGTTGAGCGCGCCGCGCGCCTTGAACGAGCCGGTGTGCTGCAGCAGCTCGAGCTTGAGCAGGACGCGTCCGGCGACCCCGACGTCTCCACCGTCGATCTCGCCGACCGGAGTGCGGCGCACCAGCGGGCGCACCCGTGCGTACGCCTCCTCGATCTCGGCGTTCGAGGGCAGTCTTCTGGTCACAGTGTGTTCCTCGCCTTGTCGTGCCGGAGCCAGGCCCACGCTGCCACAGCCAGGCCGGCGAGGAGCAGGAGGACGCGCGACGGCGTGGCCGTCTCCTCTCGCCCTGGCGCCGCCTGCGGCGCTGGGGCGAGGCCTGCCGGAGTGACCTCTGCGCCGATCGACGGCACGATCGTGGGTTCGACGACGACGCCGCGCGTGCGGGACTCGGGCGAGGTCAGCGCCCAGGAAGCGCCGTAGATGGTGAGCTGGGCGAAGAAGTGGATCCAGACCAGCAGCGTCACCGCGAGCGCCAGGGACGCGAGTCCCCCACCGGCAGCGGCGTCCAGGACGAACGACGCGAGCTGTTTGATCGCCTCGAACCCGATCGCTGCGAGGAACGCGCCGCGCCACAGGGCGTGCGGGGGCACGTCGGTGTGCGGAAGGATCGCGTACATCGCGAAGAACAGGAGGGTGCTCGAGGCGACGCCCAGCACCACGCTCAGCACGCCGACGGCGATCTCGACCGGCAGGCTGTAGATCCCGATCCGGTCGAGAAGGTCACCGGTGTAGCGGGTGACCGCGCCGGAGATCCCGACCGAGAGCAGCAGGATGATGCCGACCAGCACGAGCGTTGCGAGGTCGCGCAGCTTGCCGGGCAGGAATCCGTACGTCCGTTTGGGCGGCACCACGAACGCCGCCTCGAGCGACGTCCGCAGGTTCGAGACGAAGCCGAGGCCGGTGTAGAGGACACCCAGGACACCCAGCACACCGGCGATGTTGCGGCTCGCCGCGATCTGGTCGAAGGAGATCATGCCGTCGGGCGGGGGGCTCTGCGTCGTCACGATGCCGGGCAGGATCTGGTCGATCGCGGTCTCCAGCGCATCCTGCGCGCCGGGGACGTACTCGGAGAGGTAGCCGACGACGAAGAAGGCCAGCGCCAGGATCGGGAACACCGAGAGGAACCCGAAGTAGGTGATGCCTCCCGACAGGATGTTGCCGCGTACCGCGATGAAGTGCGCGACGGTCCGGGCCACGTGGTCCACGAACGGTCGTCGACGACGTACCGACGCGAACCAGGCCTTGACCCGCTCGATCAGCCTGCCCAACGACGCTCCCCCCGTCCGCGCGTCCGCGACCTCAGCCGAGCTCGAACTCCTGGTACGGAACCCATCCCACCTCGTCGTCGTGCCGGTACGCCGCGAACGCGCGGACCTCGAACTCGCACGAGAAGTCGGCGAGCTCCTCGTAGGCCCGGTCGAGCGCGGCCTCGCTCACGCGGTGCGCGACGGTGACGTGCGGGTGGTAGGGGAACTCGAGCTCACCCTCGTCGAGCAGCCCGTCGCGGATGTGCTTGGCGAGCTGCTCGGTGCTGGAGATGCCTTCGCTGACCGCGACGAAGACCACCGGGGAGACCGGCCGGAACGTGCCCGTCCCCCGGAGCCTCATCACGAACGGCTCGATGGCACGAGCGTCCACGCGGAGCTTGTCGTTGACCATCTCGAGCGCACGCTCGGAGACCTCCATCGGCGGGAGGAGGGTCACGTGGGACGGGATCAGCGCAGCCTGGGTGTCGCCGAACTCCGCGCGGTGCTCGCGCAGCTCGCTTCCCCAGGGTTCGGGGACGGGAATGGCGACGCCGATCGTGGGCATGGCGACCACCCTAGCGCTCGGCCGTACGGGCTGGCCGGGCAGCGAGTGATCCCCGCCGACGGCTCGTGTCAGCGTGCGCGGACGAACCCCACACGGTCGTACACGTCGCCGAGCGTCTTGGACGCGACCTCGCGTGCCCGCTGCGCGCCGTCGCGCAGGACGGCGTCCAGCTCGGCCTTGTCGGCGAGCAGCGCCTCGGTGCGTTGGCGCAGCGGTGTCACGAAGTCGGCGACGACCTCACCGAGGTCGACCTTGAAGGTGCCGTAGCCCTGGCCGCCGGCGTACTGGGCGACGATGTCGTCGACCGACCGCCCGGTGAGGGCCGAGTAGATCGAGAGCAGGTTGGACACACCCGGCTTCTCCTCAGCGTCGAAGCGCACCTCCGCCTCGGAGTCGGTGACCGCGCCCCGGATCTTCTTGGCCGCCGACTTGGGCTCCTCGAGGATCTCGAGGATGCCCTTCGGCGACGACGCCGACTTGCTCATCTTGATCGTCGGGTCCTGCAGGTCGAGGATCTTGGCGGTGTCGGCGACGATGAGCGGCTTCGGCACGGTGAAGGTGTCGCCGTAGCGGCTGTTGAAACGCTGCGCGAGGTCGCGGGTCAGCTCGAGGTGCTGACGCTGGTCCTCTCCGACCGGGACGCCGTCGGCCTGGTAGAGCAGCACGTCGGCAGCCATCAGGACCGGATAGGTGAAGAGCCCGACCGAGGCCTGCTCGATGCCGCCCTTGGCCGACTTGTCCTTGAACTGCGTCATCCGGCGGGCCTCGCCGAACCCGGTGATGCAGTTGAGGACCCACGCGAGCTCAGCGTGCTCGGGGACATGGCTCTGGACGAACAGCGTCGCCCGCCGCGGGTCGAGGCCGAGCGCGATCAGCTGCGCGGCGGCACGGTAGGTCCGGGCGTGCACGACGGCGGGATCGAACGCGACGGTGATCGCGTGCATGTCGGGGATGAAGTAGAACGCGTCGTGGTCCTCCTGCAGCGCCACCCAGCGCCGCACCGCGCCGAGGTAGTTGCCGATGTGGAACGCGTCCGCGGTCGGCTGGATCCCGGAGAGCACACGGCGGGGCGAGGTAGCGGCGTCAGGCATGCTCCGATTCTGCCAGCCCCTCCTCGGGCGGCGCCTCCGGATTCGCTGCGGCGGACTCGGGCTCGACCCGCAGGCGCGCGGCGCGGCGCCCGTCCATCGCGGTCACCGTCAGGCGGTACCCGTCGATCGGCACCGACGACCCCACCTCGGGGATCCGGCCGAGCCGGGCCACCAGATATCCCGCGACCGTCTCGAACGGGCCTTCGGGAAGCTCGATCCCCGTCTCGTCGGCGAAGGCGTCACGGTTGAGCAGCCCGTCGACCTCGACGGCGCCTCCGAGCAACCGGGTCGTCTCGGAGTCGGCGGTGTCGTACTCGTCGCGGATGTCGCCGACCAGCTCTTCGACGAGGTCTTCGAGCGTGACGATCCCGTCGGTGCCGCCGTACTCGTCCACCACGATCGCGAGATGGGTGTTGGCACGACGCATGTCGGTCATCGCGGCGAGCACCGGCCGCGTCCCGGGGATCATCACGACCTGACGCACCAGCTCACCGACCCGTACGGCGCGGTCTCGCATGCCGGGGTCGAACAGGTCGCGGACGTGGACGAAGCCGTCGACCTCGTCCGCGGTCCCCCGGATCACCGGGTAGCGGGAGTGTGGCTTCTCGCGGGCCAGCTGCACGGCCTTGTAGACCGGCAGCGAGCTGTCCATGAAGTCGACCTCGGTCCGCGGCAGCATCACCTCCCGGACCTGGAGGTCACCCGCGGCGAAGACGTCCTCGACGATGCTGCGCTCCTCGTCCGAGAGACCCTGCGTCGTCTGGACCAGGCCCCTCAGCTCCACGTCGGTGATCTCCTGCCGGGCTGCCGACGGGTCGCCCCCGAGCATCCGCACGACGACGTTCGTCGACACCGACAGCAGCCAGATCACCGGCGTCGCGAACCGGGCGACCGCGTCGACCCCCGGTGCGAGCGCGAGCGCGAACGCCACGGAGTGCTGCATCGCGAGGCGCTTGGCGGTGAGCTCCGAGAAGACGATCGACAGGTACGAGATGACGACGGTGGTGAGGATCAGCGCGGCGACGGAGGCGACGCCGGACGACAGGCCGAGCTCCTCGAGGAGCGGGCTCAGGTCGTTGGCGAGCGTCGCGCCACCGAAGGCGGCCGACAGGAACCCGCTGAGGGTGACACCGATCTGCACCGCCGACAGGAAGCGGTTCGGGTCCGACGCCAGTCGCGCGACGGTCGCGCCGCGCTTGCCCCGGCTGGCGATCTCGGGGAGCTGGGAGTCACGGAGGGAGACGAGCGCCATCTCCGCCGCGGCGAACACACCGCCGAGGAGGATGAACACGAGCACGAGGGCGATGTTCCACAGGGTCTCGTCCACCCCTCCAGCGTAGCGAGACGCCATGCGCGAGGATGGCTCGCATGACTGCAGCCGAGCCCGTTCCCGATGGTCAGGTCGGTGTCTGGGCGGCTCCCGGACGCGTGAACCTGATCGGCGAGCACCTCGACTACGTGGGCGGCCCGGTCCTCCCCATCGCGATCGACCTGCAGACCACCGTGAAGGCTCGGCGGCGCACGGACGGCCGTGTGCGCGTGTGGTCGGGGATCACCGACCGGTCGGTCGAGTTCGGCGCCGACACCGCCCCCGGCGACGTCGACGGATGGGCGCGCTACGCGGCAGGCACCGTGTGGGCCCTCGCAGAGTCCGGCCGTACGACCGGGGGCGCCGACCTCGTGATCTCCTCCGACGTCCCCCTCGGCGCCGGCCTCTCCAGCTCGGCCGCGATCGAGTGCGGTATCGCGGTGGCGCTGGCCGGCCTGGAGGGCTGGGAGGTCGACCCGGTCGAGACGGCCCTGATCTGCCAGCGGGGCGAGAACGACTACGCGGGAGCCCCGACGGGCTCGATGGACCAGCTCGCGTCGATGTGCGGCGAGCAGGGGCACGCGCTGCTCATCGAGACGGCCTCTGCACCGCCGACCGTCAAACCGGTCCCCGCGCACTGGGTGGACGACGGCTACGCCCTGGTCGTCGTCGACACGCGGGCCAAGCACAGCCACGCCGGCGGCGAGTACGGTCAGCGGCGCGCGCAGACCGTCGAGCTGACCGAGCTCCTCGGCCTGGAGACGCTGGCCGCCGCACCGCCCGACGCCGTCCTCAAGGTCGACGACCCCACGCTCAAGGCCCGGCTCCGGCACGTGATCACGGAGACGCAGCGGGTGCGGTCGGCGGTGCGCGCCCTCGCCGCTCGCGACTGGCCGCAGCTCGGCCAGCTGATGACCGCCTCCCACGTGTCGTTGCGCGACGACTACGACGTGAGCGCCCCCGAGCTGGACCTCACCGTGGAGGCGGCCCTCGAGCACGGTGCACTCGGGGCCCGGATGACCGGTGGGGGCTTCGGCGGCAGCGCGATCGCGCTGGTGGAGGCCGGTGGTGTCGACGCACTGAGGGCGGCCGTGGCTGCGGCGTTCGCCAGGGTCGACTTCCCCGCGCCCCGCACGTTCGTGGTCGAGCCGGCCGACGGGGCACGGCGCGTCTCCTGACCCGTCTGCCCGCCGTCCGCCGGCGGGTCGTCGGGCGCACCGCCGCCTGGTGGCGGTGCGATGATGGCGCCGTGACCCAGGACGTGGACCTCCCCCGCCGCATCGCCTACCAAGGCGAGCCCGGCGCCAACTCTCACATCGCGTGCGCCGACGCCTACCCCGACTGGGAGGCGATGGCCTGCGCATCGTTCGAGGATGCGTTCGCGGCGGTGACCGACGGACGAGCCGGGTTGGCGATGATCCCGATCGACAACACGCTCGCCGGACGCGTCGCCGACATCCACCACTTCCTGCCGACGTCGGGGCTGCACATCGTCGGGGAGTACTTCCTGCCCATCCACTTCGACCTGCTCGCGGTGCCCGGGGCGACACTCGACACCATCACCGAGGTCCACAGCCACGTCCACGCTCTCGGTCAGTGCCGCCGCATCATCCGCGAGCGCGGGCTGCGACCGGTGATCGCCGGCGACACCGCGGGCGCCGCCCGCGAGGTCGCCGAGTGGGGTGACCCGACCAAGGCAGCATTGGCGACCCCGCTCGCCGCGAGGACGTACGGCCTGCAGACACTGTCCACCGCGGTCGAGGACGAGGAGCACAACACGACCCGCTTCGTCGTCCTCTCACAGCAGCCGCAGACCGCTCCGCGGGGCGACTGGCCGACCGTGACGACGTTCGTCTTCAACGTGCGCAACATCCCCGCCGCGCTCTACAAGGCGCTGGGCGGCTTCGCGACCAACGGCATCAACATGACCAAGCTCGAGAGCTACATGGTCGGCGGCACCTTCACGGCGACGATGTTCCTCGCCGAGGTCGACGGCCATCCCGAGGAGCCGGCGTTGGCCCGCGCACTGGAGGAGCTGGCGTTCTTCTCGACCGACGTTCAGGTCATGGGCGTCTATCCGGCGCACCCTCACCGGTTCGCCGAGGCGTAGCCTCGTCGACCCGGGCGGCTTCTCGGCTCCGGTACCCGTCCAGGGCGATCAGGGCGGCCTGCGTACGGGCACTCTCGGCCGCTGCCTCGGCAACAACCCGAGCCGCCTCCCAGCGCCGCTGCTCGTAGGCCAGTCGTTCGCGCTCGCGCAGGCGTTCCCGCGCGCGCTCCGCGCGGCGGACCCAGAGCTCCACGGACTCACAGATGACGAAGACGACGCCGCCGACGGTGCGGACCACCCACAGCCAGAACGGCGGGTCAGGCCAGACGAACATCATCCCCGTGGCCGCGAGCATGACGATCAACCCGGCGTGGCTCAGCGCGAGCCCGACTGGCCGCACCCCGAACGACCAGCGCGGTTCATCAGGACGGCGCGAGGCCGACACGACGTCGACGATCGCCCACGCGACGAGCAGCGTCACTCCGCCGAGCAGGACGGCGCCGTCATACGCTCGCCGCCAACCGATCGGCAGCATCACCACCACGATCAGCCCTAAACCCGACGACAGGAGGGCGGAGGCCGCGACCTCGACCGGGGAGCGCTTCTTTCGCAGCGCGCGCGGGAGCCGTCGATCGCCTCGACGAGACATGGCCGGACTCTACCGCCGTTTCGGGTCGCGAAACACAGTTCCAGTCATACGAGGCTCTCTTCTTCCATCGAGCGCCGCACCATTCGTCGCCTCGGCTCGGGTACCCCGATGTCGCTCGCCTCCCTGACGCCTGACCTGGCGGCTGCCTAGGGTGGAGGTACGGGTGGGAATCCTGCGGGCCCGACCGCTGTTGAACACCGCAGACGCACAGACGCACCCGATCGAAATGGACGTGACATGGCAACCACTGCCCTGACCTCCGACAGCTTCATGGACACCATCTCCTCCGACGGCATCGTGCTGGTGGACTTCTGGGCCTCCTGGTGCGGCCCGTGCCGCCAGTTCGCCCCCGTGTTCGAGGCCGCGGCCGAGAAGAACGAGGACATCAAGTTCACCAAGGTCGACACCGAGGCGGAGCAGGATCTCGCCGGTGCGCTCCAGATCACCTCGATCCCGACGCTGATGGCCTTCCGTGACGGCATCCTCCTCTTCAACCAGCCCGGGGCGCTGCCCGCACAGGCGCTCGACCAGGTGATCGACGCCGTACGCGAGGTCGACATGGACGAGGTCCGTTCCCAGGTCGCCGAGCAGCAGGCACAGCAGGGGCCGGCGCAGCAGGCCTGACCCTCCGCACGCACTCTCCGACAGCCCTCTGGCCCCGTGGCCAGGGGGCTGTCGCGCATCCGCACGGTGGGCCCGCCGTACGCTGTGCGGCATGTCCACCACCACCTCCACGTACGTCCTGACCCTGACCTGCCCCGATCGCCCGGGGCTGGTGCACGCCATCTCGTCGTGGATCGTGGACCGCGGAGGCAACATCGTGGACGCGCAGCAGTTCACGGACGCGACGGCGCGACGGTTCTTCCTGCGGGTGCACTTCGAGAGCGTCGGTGACCCGTACGACGTGGACGCGCTCCGAGGCGGGTTTGCTCCGGTGGCCGACGAGCACGCGATGACGTGGAGCCTGGTCGTGGCCGAGGCGCCGTGCCGGACGCTGGTGATGGTCTCCAAGGAGGGTCACTGCCTCAACGACCTCCTGTTCCGGCAGAGCATCGGCGCTCTCAACATCGAGATCGGTGCCGTGGTCTCCAACCACACGACCCTCGAGCGACTGGCGAGGTCGTACGACGTCCCGTTCCACCACGTGCCGGTGACGGCAGGCACGAAGGCGTCGGCCGAGGAGCAGGTGTTCGGCCTCGTCGACGAGCTCGGGATCGACCTCGTGGTCCTGGCGCGCTACATGCAGATCCTGTCCGACGACGCCTGCCAGCGGCTCCAGGGACGGGCGATCAACATCCACCACAGCTTCCTGCCGAGCTTCAAGGGCGCCAAGCCGTACCACCAGGCGTACGAGCGCGGGGTCAAGCTCATCGGCGCCACGGCCCACTACGTGACCGCCGACCTCGACGAGGGCCCGATCATCGAGCAGGACGTCACCCGGGTCGCTCACCAGCAGGACCCGGCCTCGCTCGTGCAGGCGGGCCGCGACGTCGAGACCCGTGTGCTCTCGCGGGCCGTAGGCCTGCACGCCGAGCAGCGCGTCCTGCTCAACGGCTCCCGGACCGTCGTCTTCCCCTGAGGCAAGAGCTGCCACAAAAACCCTCGACAGTCGCCGGGGACGGTTCTTATCGTGAAAGATGACCAGAATCGCACCTGCCCTGGCCGTCGCGGCGGCGCTGACTCTCAGCGTCTTGCCGGCCACAGCCCACAGCAGCCCGGCCACAGCGACGGCTGCCGATCTCCGAGCTGGTGCCCCGCCGGCTGCCGGAGTCGTCGCCGCCGCGGCGGAGCGCGCCAAACCGCGGCTTCGCGTCACCGTCCGTGACCGTTCGCGATCGCTCGCTCCTGGTCAGTGGACGAAGATCAGGGTGAAGGTCCGCAACACCGGTCGCACGACGGCCCGGTCGGTGCGAGTCCGCGTCGCGAAGCGCAGCGGACTGACCGTCCGCCCGTCGGTTCGACGTCTCGGGTCGCTGCGAGCCGGGAAGTCGCGCACGACCGTGGTCCGGGTGCGGCTCGACGTGACCGCGAGGCGGACCGTCAAGATCTCCGCCCGCGCCCGGGCAGCACGCACGCGCACGACGACCGTCAGTATCGCTCCACGCGCCACGACATGGACCGGCTCGCTCCAGCCGGGCGGCACGCGTGCGCCCCTCAGCTTCACGATGAGCGCCGACGGCCGGACGATCCGCAACTTCACTGTCAAGGACGCGCCTTGCTCGTGCTGGTGGCCCTGGGTGGATCCTCCACTATTTGAATACTGGCTCGGCGAGATCGTGGTCCCGACGGTGCCGGTCAGCGCCGACGGAACGGTGAATGCCGAGGTCGCCCTGCCGGCGGATCCCGGCTTGACGAAGACTGTGAAGATCCGCGGCACCGTCCGCTCCGGCAAAGTCACCGACGGCGCCTTCTCGTACGACGACAAGTACGACGACCAAGTCAACCCGCCGGCGTCGTGCTGGACGGACCCCCACACCTCCTGGACGGCCACCGGCCGGTAGCACCGAGATTCCCAGCCCACCCGCAGGCGCCGCGCCCACATCGTGAGAAAGGGCGCCTGCGGGTTCCTGTGTCGCTATAGTCGAGTAATCTACTCGGGATTAGTAACTCACTCATTACAGCGCACAAGGCGCACGTCGAAAGGCACGACATGTTCACTCGGAAGCGGGCAACCCGCCTGATCGCCGCAACCACCGCGCTCGCCGCCGCGCTGGGGCTGTCGGCGTGCGGGGGCGCCGACGCCGACAGCTCCAGCACGACGCTGTCGCTGGTCGGCTTCGCGGTCCCCAAGGCGGGCAACAACGCCGCCCAGAAGGAGTTTGCGAAGACCGACGAGGGCAAGGGTGTCGTCTGGAAGGAGTCGTACGGCGCGTCCGGCGACCAGAGCCGCGCCGTCGCCGGCGGGTTGAAGGCCGACTACGTGCACTTCTCGGTCACGCCGGACGTCACACGCCTGGTCGAGGCGGGACTGGTCGAGGAGTCCTGGGACGACGGCGAGCACAAGGGCATCGTGACGGACTCCGTCGTCGTGCTCGTGGTGCGCGAGGGCAACCCCAAGAACATCCAGACCTGGGACGACCTCGTGAAGCCGGGCGTCTCCATCGTCACCCCCAACCCGGGCTCGTCCGGCGCCGCACGGTGGAACATCCTCGCCGGGTGGCAGCAGGCTGCGGCAGACGGCGGCGACGCCGCCGGCACGGCGTACCTGACGAAGTTCTTCAAGAACGTCGCCGCGCTCCCGGGCTCGGGCCGCGACGCCACCGCAGCCTTCCAGGCCGGCACCGGCGACGTCCTCATCTCGTACGAGAACGAGGCGATCCTGGCCCGCCAGCAGGGCGAGAAGTTCGACTACGTCGTCCCGGACGAGACGCTGCTGATCGAGAACCCCGGGGCCGTCACCAAGAAGGCCGACCCGAAGGCGAAGGCGTTCCTCGACTTCGTGCTCAGCGAGGAGGGCCAGGAGCTGTACGTCTCGAAGGGCTTCCGTCCGATCAGCCCCGACGTGAAGGTCGGCAAGGTCAAGGGCGCGAACGATCCGTCTGACCCGTTCCCGACGCCGTCCAAGCTCTTCACCATCGACGGTGACCTCGGCGGCTGGGAAGCCATCAACACCAAGTTCTTCGACGAGAAGAACGGCGTCGTCACCAAGATCCAGCAGGAGACGGGCAAGTCGTGACCACGTCCACCCTCACGCGGGTCCGGCGCCGGGGTCCCCGGCGCCGGGCCCGCGCGGCCACGGCCCTGACCCCCGCAGCGGGGTTGGGGCTGGGCGTCGCGTTGATCTGGTTCAGCATCCTCGTGATGCTGCCCCTGTCGGCCGTCGTCCTCACCACGACCGAGGGTGGCTGGACCACCTTCGTCGAGACGATCCAGCAGCCGCAGACGTGGGCCGCGATCAAGCTCACCGTCGGCGAGGCCGTCCTGGTGACCGTGACGAACGTCGTCTTCGGCACGCTCATCGCCTGGGTCCTCGTCCGTGACCACTTCTGGGGCAAGGGGATCCTCGAGGTCGTCATCGACATCCCGTTCGCCCTGCCGACCATCGTGGCGGGGTTGGTGCTCCTGAGCCTCTACGGTCCCGGCAGCCCGATCGGGATCGACGTCGCCAACACCCGCGTCGCCGTCTTCCTGGCACTGCTGTTCGTCACCACGCCGTTCGTGGTCCGGACGGTGCAGCCGGTCCTGCTCGAGCTCGACCCGGAGACCGAGCAGGCCGCCGCGTCGCTCGGCGCGAGCCGGCTCACGACCTTCCGCAAGGTCCTCCTCCCGGCGCTGACGCCGGCCATCACCGCCGGTGCGGCGCTGTCGTTCGCCCGCGCCATCAGCGAGTACGGCTCCCTGGTGCTGCTGTCGGGCAACCTCCCCATGCGCACGGAAGTCACCTCGGTGCGCATCCTGACCTACATCGAGAACGGCAACATGGCGGCCGCCGCCTCCGTCGCGTCGCTGCTTCTCCTCGTGGCTCTCTTCGCGATCATCGCCCTGGACGTCATCGCACGGAGGGTGGCCCGACGATGAACGAGCGCGGTCCCGTCCGTTACGTCCTGCGCGCGATCGTCCTCGTCTATCTGACGCTGCTGATCGTGTGGCCGGTCTTCCTCGTCGGCAAGAACGCGTTCGCCGAGGGGACCGGGGCGTTCGTGGACGCCCTCACCGAGCCGACCACCGTCGACGCGTTCGAGCTGACGCTGGTCGTCGCCGCCTGGGCGGTCGTCATCAACACCGTCTTCGGCGTCCTCATCTCGGTGCTGCTCGTCCGCTACACCTTCCCCGGCCGCCGTATCCTCTCCGCGCTCATCGACCTGCCGCTCTCGGTCTCCCCGGTCGTCGTGGGGCTCGCCCTGCTGCTGGCCTACGGGGGCACCAACGGCTGGTTCGGGCCGACGCTCGAGAGCTCCGGCCTCCAGGTCATCTATGCGACTCCAGGGATCATCATGGCGACGGCGTTCGTGTCGCTCCCGCTGGTGATCCGCGAGGTCGTCCCGGTGCTCACCGAGATCGGCACCGAGCAGGAGCAGGCCGCCGTCAGCCTCGGGGCCAACGCCTGGCAGACGTTCCGCCGCATCACGCTCCCGGCGATCCGCTGGGCGCTCGTGTACGGCGTCGTCCTCAGCCTCGCTCGGTCGCTCGGCGAGTTCGGGGCGGTCAAGATCGTCTCCGGCAACATCGTCGGGCAGACCCAGACCGCGACCCTCGTAGTCGAGGAGCGCTACCAGAACTTCGAGCAGACGGCCGCGTACGCCGCCTCGTTCGTGCTGGCCGCTGCCGCGGTGCTCGCCCTCATCGTCGTCACGCTCCTGCGACCGGGGCACGCCGCGGCGCCCACCATTCGGGCGTCCGCCGAGGTCGCCACCCCCCTCACCACCGAGAAGGACCCAGCATGAGCATCGAGATCGCAGGGGTCGGCCGCCGCTTCGGCGACTTCGTGGCCCTCGAGGACATCAATCTGTCGGTCCCCGCCGGGCAGCTCACCGCCCTGCTCGGGCCCAGCGGCGGCGGGAAGTCCACGCTGCTGCGGATCATCGCCGGCCTGGAGAACGCCGACAGCGGCACGGTCACGATCGAGGGCAACGACGCCACGCGACTCCCGGCCCGCAAGCGCAACGTCGGCTTCGTCTTCCAGCACTACGCCGCGTTCAAGCACATGACGGTCGCTCGCAACGTCGCGTTCGGGCTCGAGATCCGCAAGCAGCCCAAGGACCAGGTCGCCGAGCGGGTCCGCGAGATGCTCCGCCTCGTGCACCTCGAGCAGTTCGCCGACCGCTACCCGGCCCAGCTGTCGGGCGGTCAGCGCCAGCGCATGGCGCTCGCCCGTGCGCTCGCCATCGAGCCGAGCGTGCTGCTGCTCGACGAGCCGTTCGGCGCGCTGGACGCGAAGGTCCGCAAGGAGCTGCGCGACTGGCTGCGCCGCCTCCACGACGAGGTCCACGTGACGACGGTGTTCGTCACGCACGACCAGGAGGAGGCTCTGGAGGTCGCCGACCAGATCGTCGTCATCAACCAGGGCCGGATCGAGCAGATCGGGACGCCGGACGAGCTGTACGACCAGCCGGCGTCGGACTTCGTCCTGTCCTTCCTCGGCCCGGTGACGACCCTCGACGGGCGACTCGTACGGCCGCACGACATCGAGGTCGCCGCAGGACCCGTGCCGGACTCCGTCGTCGGCACCATCACGCGGTGGACGCGGATCGGCTACGAGGTGCGGCTCGAGGTCACGCCGACGAGCGGCGGCGACCCGGTCCAGGTCCAGCTCACCCGCAACGACGCGCTCCAGCGTGGGCTCGCCGAGGGGTCGACCGTCTGGCTCCGTGAGGTCGCGCCGGTCAACGGCGCCCACTCCCCCGTACCCGCGTGAGCTCCGGCGTCGGGCCCACTCTCGCGGGGGCCCGACGCCGAGGCAGCGCGGGTACGGCGGCGCCGGCTCAGTGCGAGAGCGACAGGGAGAGCCGCTCGCCGCGATACAGCCAGGCCGAGGCGACCAGGATGATCAGTCCGGCGAGCGAGAGACCCACGCCGACCCACGCGGTGGCGAGGTATCCCAGGCCGGCCGCGATCGCCGCGCCACCGAGCCAGGCGCCGAGCGCGTTCGCGGCATTGAGCGCTGAGTGGTTGAGCGCGGCGCCGAGCATCTTGGCGCTGCCCGAGACCTCCATCAGGCGCATCTGCAGCAGCAGACCGAGTGCGGCGGCGGCCGTGGACAGGAGGAAGACGCCTCCGAGCAGGAGGATCCCGTGCTGCGCGGTGTAGGCGAACAGCGCCAGCAGCAACGCCATCGCCACGAGCGTCGCGCACAGCCACGCGAACAACGCGTGGTCGGCGAGGCGGCCACCGATCTCGGTGCCCAGGATCGACCCGATGCCGTAGACGAGGAGCACCCACGGCACGAACCCCGCACTGAGGCGGGTGACGTCGGTCGTGATGGGGGCGATGTAGCTGTAGACGGCGAAGAGGCCGCCGAAGCCGACGGCTCCGACCCCGGCGGTCAGGAGCACCTGGGGCTGCCGCAGCGCCCGCAGCTCGCGGCGCACCGTCGCGGAGGTGTCACGCTGCTGCTGCGGGACGAAGGCCCCGATGAAGCCCATCGTGACCACGGCGAGGCCGACGACCACCCAGTAGGCCGAGCGCCACCCGAGCAGCTGTCCCAGGAACGTGCTCGCCGGGACGCCGATCAGGTTCGCCGCCGCGAGTCCCATCATCACCGACGCGACCGCACGGCCGCGCCGCTGCGGCGAGACCATCGAGGCGGCGATCAGCGAGGCCACTCCGAAGTAGGCGCCGTGCGGGAGGCCGGCGAGGAACCGTGCGGCGAGCAGGGTCTCGTACGACGGCGCGATCGCGGTCAGCAGGTTGCCGAGCGCGAGGGCGGCCACGAGCCCGATCGCGAGTGCCTGCTTGGGCAGCCGCGCGGTCATGGAGACGATGACCGGGGCACCGACGACCACGCCCACCGCGTACGCGGAGATGACGTGACCGGCGCTGGGGATGGACACCCCCATCCCGGAGGCGATCTCGGGCAGCAGACCCATCGTGACGTACTCGGTGGTCCCGATGGCGAAGCCGCCCAGCGCCAGCGCGAGCAGGGCGAGGAGCAGGCGGGGACGACGATCGCGCCGCTCACGCAGGACGCGCGGCGTGCGGGTACGACCAGGTGGGGAGGCGGTGAGCTGCATCCCTTCCAGAATAAGTTCGGGGAGAAAACAATTCCCGAGGTCAGGGCGTGAGGTCGCTCACTCGCTCGCGGGAGGGCTCAGAAGTCCCAGGCCGACAACACCGCGACCACCACGACGAAGGCCGCCACGAAGGCGGTCGTCCGCAGGAGGCCGGCGATGCCGCGCCGCACGGTTTCCGGTGCCATCATCACAGCATACGGCAGATCGAAGGATAAAGTTCGGATCACCGAAATCTTCTCGCCGCTACGCTGAGGCGCGTGATCGTGACCGCCCTCTCCACCGCCCACCAGGACTATCTGAAGACCATCTGGGCGATGACGGAGTGGGATGCCGAGCCGGTGACGTCCAAGGCGCTCGGCGCCAAGCTGGGCCAGCCGCCGTCGACCGTCTCGGAGACTGTGCGCCGTCTCACCGAGCACGGACTCCTGCGCCACGCGCCGTACGGGACGATCGAGCTCAGCGAGGCCGGTCGTGCCGCGGCCGTGCAGATGGTGCGTCGCCACCGCCTCCTCGAGACCTTCCTCGTCGACTACCTCGACTACGCGTGGGACGAGGTCCACGACGAGGCGGAGATCCTCGAGCACGCCGTGTCGGACGCCTTCGTCGAACGCCTCGACGACAGGCTCGGCCGGCCCGTCCGGGACCCGCACGGTGACCCGATCCCCTCACGTGACGGGTCCGTCCCCGGACTGGGTGCCGTACGCCTGAGCGAGAGGCACGATCCGGCGACGTTCGTCGTCGCCCGCGTCTCCGACGCAGATCCCGACCTCCTGCGCCACCTCACCGGGCTCGGCGTCGTGCTCGACAGTCCCCTGGTGCTCGTGGAGCGGCGAGACTTCGCGGGGACGCTCGCTGTCGAGATCGGCGGCATCGCCACCGAGCTGGGACTGCGCGCCGCCGAGGCGATCTGGGTGCTGCCGGCCGACTGACGACCGGCGTGCCACGACCCGGGGTGCACACCGGGCGCAGGGCGAGCACAATGCGAGACGGGACTGTCAGGGGGACGTCCCGCCCACGAGGGGGGATCCATGACGCCCGATCTACGTGCTCGTCTCGGAGCCGAGGTGCTCGGCTCGTTCTGGTTGGTGCTCGGCGGTTGTGGCGCCGCCGTCCTCGGAGCGGTCTTCGTGACACCCGAGGTCGGCAACCTGGGCATCGGACACCTCGGCGTCGCGTTCGCGTTCGGCCTGACCGTCCTGACGGGCGCGTACGCCGTCGGCCACATCTCGGGGGCCCATTTCAATCCCGCGGTCACCGTCGGCCTCGCCGTGGCACGGCGCTTCCCGTGGCGTGACGTGGGTCCATACGCCGCCGCGCAGATCGTCGGCGCGTCGATCGCTGGAGCCGTCCTGCTCGCCATCGCCCGTGGGGTGGAGGGCTTCTCCGCGGTCGACAGCGGCTTCGCGACCAACGGGTACGGCGACAGGTCGCCCGGCGGGTACGCCCTGTGGTCCTGCCTGGTGTGCGAGATCGTGATGACGGCGATGTTCGTCTACATCATCCTCGGCGTGACCTCGAAGCGTGCCCCCGTCGGGTTCGCGCCGTTGGCGATCGGCCTCGGCCTGACGCTGATCCACCTGATCTCCATCCCGGTCACGAACACCTCGGTCAACCCGGCCAGGTCGCTCGGCGTGGCGTGGTTCGCCGGGGCGGACGCCCTAGCGCAGGTGTGGCTCTTCATCCTCGCGCCGTTGATCGGCGCGGCCATCGCCGGAGCCACGTTCGTCTTCATCACCGGCGTCGACCGGTCCGACGTCGACGTGGTCGGAGACTCCGACTCCTGACCTCTCTCCGCACAGCGAGCCGGGCCCGCACCCCTGACAGCAGGGAAGAGCCCCGCCTTGCTAGCGTCAGGAGCACGTACGTGCCTGTACGCCCCGCCCTTGCAAGGAGATGTCGTGAGCGCAACACCCGTGAAGGTCGCCGTCACCGGCGCCGCCGGTCAGATCGGCTACAGCCTGCTCTTCCGGATCGCCGCCGGCGATCTGCTCGGCCCGGACACCCCGGTCCAGCTTCGTCTGCTCGAGATCACGCCCGCTCTCAAGGCGCTGGAGGGCGTCGTGATGGAGCTCGACGACTGCGCGTTCCCGCTGCTCGACTCCGTCGAGATCGGCGACGACGCCAACACGATCTTCGACGGCGCGAACCTCGCCCTCCTCGTCGGCGCCCGTCCGCGGGCCAAGGGCATGGAGCGGGGCGACCTCCTCGAGGCCAACGGCGCGATCTTCACCGCGCAGGGCAAGGCGCTCAACGACCACGCCGCCGACGACATCCGGATCGGCGTGACCGGCAACCCGGCCAACACCAACGCGCTCATCGCCAAGACCAACGCGCCGGACATCCCCGCCGAGCGCTTCTCTGCGCTCACCCGCCTGGACCACAACCGCGCGATCTCGCAGCTCGCCGCGAAGACCGGCGCGAAGGTCACCGACATCTCCAAGATGACGATCTGGGGCAACCACTCGGCCACCCAGTACCCAGACCTCTTCCACGCCCAGATCGCCGGCAAGAACGCCGCCGAGGTCGTCGGCGACCAGGCGTGGATCGAGAACGACTTCATCCCGACCGTCGCCAAGCGCGGCGCTGCGATCATCGAGGCCCGCGGTGCGTCCTCGGCGGCGTCGGCGGCGTCGGCGACGATCGACGCGGCGCGCGACTGGCTGCAGGGCTCGGCCGAGGGCGACTGGGTCTCGATGGCCGTCTCGTCCGACGGCTCCTACGGTGTCCCCGAGGGTCTCATCTCGTCGTTCCCCGTCGTGACTCGCAACGGTGACTGGGAGATCGTCCAGGGCCTCGACATCGACGACTTCTCGCGGGCCAAGATCGACGCCTCGGTCGCCGAGCTCGCCGAGGAGCGCGAGGCCGTCACCAAGCTCGGCCTCATCTGAGCGCAGGCACGATCTGCGAAAGCCCCGACCTCCGGCCCGTACGGGCTGGGGTCGGGGCTTTCGTCGTCCCGTCAGCGCGGTCTGCCGGCGGCCCTGTCGTCGCGGCGGCGCTTGAGGAAGATCATCGGCAGGAAGAATGCGGCGAGCGCCGTCACCAGCCACACGATCAGTGCCGCAAGAACCCAGGTCGTGACCCCGGAGATCGACAGTCCGTCGGTCGCCACCCGGGCGATGATCAGCGCGACCAGGGTCGAGACCAGCCCGATGCCGCCAAGGAAGGCCGGCGCGTTGCGCGCCGCGACCGTCGTGACGAACGGCGACAAGATCACCTGAGCGAGGGTGAACACCACGACCGCCGTCGCGAATCCGCTCGCCTCGACGTCCATCTCGGGCAGCGCCCAGGTCGCGACGAGGATGCCGACCGCGCTCGACCCCAGCGCGATGGCGGCATTGATGAGCAGCCGGATCATGGCCGCAGCCTAGCGGCGACCGACCTCGCGTCGAGGTTTCGTGCTCAGGAGCCGATCCCGGGGGGTACGACGAAGGCGAGCGTGACGAGCCCGGATCCCAGGAACAGCATCCACGCGGTGTCGAAGACCCGGCCCCGCACCCGAAGGAGCCCGGTGCGGGGCTCGGGGAGAACGGCGCGCACGGCGCCACCGAGGACGAGCGCGCCGCCGAGCAGGATGATGCCCTGCCGCCACGCTCCGAAGGCCACGAGAGCCAGACCCACGACGACGGCCACGACCAGCGCGGCGTACATCTGCGTGCCCGCTGTGAGACCCTCCCGTCGGCTCATGCCACGCCGGCTGCGCGTTCGGAGGCCTCCACCACGTTCTGGAGGAGCATCGCCCGGGTCATCGGTCCGACACCGCCGGGGTTGGGCGAGACCCACCCGGCCACCTCGGCGACGCCCGCGTCGACGTCACCGGCGATCTTGCCCTCCGCGTCACGGCTCACGCCGACGTCCAGCACCGCCGCCCCCGGCTTGACCATGTCGGCGGTGACGATCGACGGCACACCCGCCGCCGCGACGACGATGTCGGCGCGCCGCACCTCGGCGGCGAGGTCGCGGGTGCCTGTGTGGCACAACGTGACGGTGGCGTTCTCGGAGCGTCGCGTCAGCAGGAGCCCGAGCGGGCGTCCGACGGTGACGCCGCGTCCGACCACGACGACGTGGGCGCCGGCGATCTCGACGCCACCCCAGCGCAGGAGCTCCACGATCCCGCGTGGCGTGCAGGGGAGCGGGGCGGGCTCGTTGAGCACCAGCCACCCGAGGTTGGTCGGCTGGAGCCCGTCGGCGTCCTTCGCCGGATCGATCCGTCCGATGACGGCGTTCTCGTCGATGCCCTTGGGCAGCGGCAGCTGCACGATGTATCCCGTGCACGCGGGGTCGGCGTTGAGCGTGTCGACCGCGGCGAGCACCTCGGCCTGCGTGGCGGTCGCGGGCAGGTCGACCCGGATGGACTCGATGCCCACCTGCAGGGAGTCCCGGTGCTTGCCGGCGACGTAGATCTGGCTGCCGGGGTCGTCTCCGACCAGCAGCGTGCCCAGCCCCGGTCGTACACCGCGCTTCGCGAGGGCGGTGACCCGCTCGGTGAGGTCGGCCTTGATCGCCGAGGCCGCTGCTTTGCCGTCGAGAATCTGTGCGCTCACCCGAGAAGTCTCGCATGCAAGACTTCGTGCGGGCCCCCTCGCCTCGGAACCCTCGGAGTCGGGCCGTACGCGCTCTGACGCACGGCCCGACGCGTCAGTGGAAGAAGTGACGCGACCCGGTGACGTACATGGTGATCCCGGCGGCGTTCGCCGCCGCGATCACCTCCTCGTCACGGACCGAGCCGCCTGGCTGCACCACCGCACGGACCCCGCCGCCGATGAGGACCTGCAGCCCGTCCGCGAACGGGAAGAACGCGTCCGAGGCAGCGACCGCGCCGCTCGCCCGCTGCTCACCGGCGCGCTCGACGGCGAGCCTGCAGGAGTCGACACGGTTCACCTGGCCCATCCCGACGCCGACGGCCGCGCGGTCCTTCGCGAGCAGGATGGCGTTGGACTTCACCGTGCGGCACGCCTTCCACGCGAACGCCAGGTCGGCGAGCGTCGCGTCGTCGGCGGGCTCACCCGCGACGAGGGTCCAGGCCGCCGGGTCGTCGCCGGGTGCGTCGACGTGATCGCGGGCCTGCATCAGCGCACCGCCCGAGATCAGACGCAGCTCGATCCGCTGAGCGTGCTCGTCCAGCGGGGCGACCAGGATGCGGATGTTCTTCTTGCGGGTCAGCACCTCGACCGCGCGCGGCTCGAACTCGGGCGCCACGATGACCTCGGTGAACACCTCGGCGACCTTCTCGGCCATCTCGACCGTCACCGGCCGGTTCGCCGCGATCACGCCCCCGTACGCGGACAGGGGGTCGGTCGCGTGGGCCTTCGTGTACGCGTCGAGCACGTCGTCGCCGACCGCGATGCCACACGGGTTGGCGTGCTTGATGATCGCGACCGCGGGCTCGTCGAAGTCGTTCGCGGCCCTGCGCGCCGCGTCGGCGTCGACGTAGTTGTTGTAGGACATCTCCTTGCCGTGGAGCTGGGTCGCGTTCGCGATCCCCGGCCGCTCACCGTGATAGAGCGCCGCAGCCTGGTGCGGGTTCTCGCCGTAGCGCAGCACCGTCGAGAGCCCCCAGTCGCCACCGATCCACGCCGGGAACTGCTGCTCGGGCTGCGGCGCGTAGACGTTCTCGAACCACGACGCGACCGCGATGTCGTACGACGCGGTGTGGGTGAACGCCTCGGCGGCCAGCCGCGCGCGCTGGGCCAGCGTGAAACCCCCGCCGCGGACGGCGTCGAGCAGGGCGTCGTAGCGTCGCGGATCGACCACGACGGCGACCGACGGGTGGTTCTTGGCCGCCGCGCGGACCATCGACGGGCCGCCGATGTCGATCTGCTCCACCACGTCGTCAGGCGCGGCGCCCGAGGCCACCGTCTGCCGGAAGGGGTAGAGGTTGCTGACCACCAGGTCGAACGGCTCGATCTCGAGGTCGGTGAGCTGCTCGACGTGGCTGTCGAGCCGGAGGTCGGCGAGGATTCCCGCGTGGAGGCGCGGGTGCAGCGTCTTGACCCGGCCGTCGAGGGTCTCGGGGAAGCCGGTCACCTCTTCGACCCGCCTCACCGGCACGCCTGCCTCGGCGATGCGCTCGGCCGTCGACCCGGTCGAGACGATCTCGACCCCCTCGGCATGGAGGCTGCTGGCGAGCGCCTCGAGCCCCGTCTTGTCATAGACCGAGATCAGGGCCCGCTTGATCGCGCGCCTGCCGTCGTCCTGACGTGCGCCGTACGCGTCATCGCTCATCCGATGGTGACCTTTCTTCCGGCGATGGTCCAGCCTCCGCGGACCATCGCTCCGACGGCGTCGACGAGCTGACGACGCTCTGCTTCCTTGATCCGCTCGGTGAGCGTGTCTTCGGTGTCCTCGTCGAGGACCGGGACGGCGACCTGGGCGATGATCGGCCCGGTGTCGACGCCGTCGTCGACGAAGAACAGGGTGGCGCCCGCGACCTTGACCCCGTACGCGAGGGCGTCGCGCGGTCCGTGGATCCCCACGAAGCTCGGCAGCAGCGAGTTGTGGGTGTTGACGTAGCGATCGGCGAAGGCGGCGAGGAACTGCGCGCCCACCAGCTTGAGGAAGCCCGCCGACACGACGAGGTCAGGCTCGTACGAAGCCACGCTCGCGGTCAGGGCGGCGTCCCAGGCAGCCCGGTCCTCGTGGTCGCGGAGCCGGTGGACGAACGTGGCCGCACCGGCACGCTCCGCGCGGGCGAGCCCTTCGATCCCGTCGCGGTCGGCGCCCACCGCGACGACCTCGGCACCGTAGGCCGGGTCGCGGGATGCGTCGATCAGGGCCTGCAGGTTGCTGCCGGACCCGGAGACCAGCACGACGAGCCGTGCCGGACGGTCAGTCGACGGGGGTGGAGTCCGGCGTGTCTGGGACCGCGGAGGCGGCGTCGTCTGCTCCACGGCGCCCACGATAGTGCGCCGCGGCCGCGCCGACCGCGCCACCCACGGCGAGGACGACGATCGACAGCGGCACCGCGAGGCCGACGTCGGGACCGGTGTGGCCCAGCCGTCCTGGTCCGATGGCGCCGCCGGACAGGAGCAGGCCGACCGCGACGGCCGAGCCGGCGAGCGCACCCGACCCGGCACCCGCGGTGAGGACTGTACGAAGGGTGCCGACCCTCGCCCCGTCCGGTCGCGGGGCCACGGTGGAGTATCCGGCGACCGCACCGGCCAGCAGGGGCACCACGGCGAGGACCACCAGCCATGCCGGACGCGGACCGACCGGCGGCAGCGCAGCCAGGACCGGCAGGGCGGGAACGGCTCCCAGACCGCTGGAGGTGAGCGTCACCGAGGTGCCCGTACCCACGGCGTACCCGGGGCCGAGGAGGGCAGCGGCGTTCCACAGGACGAGGTTGGGCAGGACGAGCAGGCACACGAGGAGCAGCCCCACGCCGCCGAGGACACCAGGGTTCAAGCCGCTCCAGAGTGCGCCCGCGGCATCGAGGCGCACCACGAGGCCGCCGATGACGAGCAGCGCCGCCACGGCGAGCACCACGGCCGCGCCGAGCATCGCGCCCCGCAGCGCAGCCCGCCCGAGCACGGGCAGCGCCAGGTACTGGCGACGGGCGACTCCCGTCCCCTGGGCGCACCCGGTCGTCCCGCACAGCGCGCCCAGGAGGAAGCCCGCGAACGCGGCCCGCAGCGGCTCGACCTGCACCGCCGCCAAGGCCGACCACCACGCCACGAGGACGAGCACCACCGCGTACGCCGTCCCGCACGCCAGGCCGGCGATCACCGCCTCCCGCACCGAGGACGACACCCCGTACGCGGCGGCGAGCCGCGACACCGCGCCGTGCAGGAGCACCACGACGAGGGCGAGGAGGCCCAGAGGGATCGCGTTGATCACCGTGCTCCCGACCGCGACGCCCGTCCCGTGGGCGGCGAGCCAGCCGATCGCGCCGCCGCGCAGCGCTCCTCCGGCCGTCCCTCCCTCGCCGGAGAGCCAGACCACGACGGTCAGGCCACCGCAGAGCAGGAGGCCGATGGCGGCGGCGAGGAGGGCGCCGGTCGCGCCGGCCGCCCAACCAGGCCGCCCGACGCTGACGAGGCGTCCACGAACAGGGCCCGGTGCTGATCTCAAGGTCTCGGTCATCATCACCATCGTCCCTGTAGCCTGGGTCGCCGGGACGGAGGCACGCCGGACGCGCTGCCAGGGGGACCGCCCAAAAGACCGAGCACCTCACCCCGACGTTGGGAGATCCGAGTCATGCCGAAGGTGGAAGAGTTCGACACCTTCTACGACTCCACCAGCCGCTACGTGACCCACCTCACGTACGCCGAGAGCGGTGACCGCACGCTCACCGAAGAGGCGGTCGCCGAGGCGTACGGGAAGGCGTGGCAGAGCTGGGGCAAGCAGCGGACCCGCGACCCTCTCGCGTTCGTGCGCGGCGAGGCGTTCCGCCACGCACGCGTGGCCCGCGGCACCCGGCCGTGGCGCCGCCGGAACGAGGACGACAGCGACGTCGCCCTGATCGAGGCGCTGCAGGGACTCGGCAACCGCACCCGCCGGCTCATCATCCTCCAGACCCTGGGCGAGCTCGACCTGTCCTCCGCCGCCCGTGACCTCGCGATGACCGACACTGACGCCGTCACCGAGACCCAGCAGGCGGTCACCGAGCTCGAGCAGGCCCTGGGCCAGAGCATCGGGCAGGTCGAGAGCCGCCTCCTCGGACTGTCGGAGATCTCCGAGCGCATCCCCCTCCAACGCCCCGCCAGCATCCGCGGCAAGGCGCGCAAGCGCAGCCGCCGCCGCACCCTCGGCTCCGTCGCGGCGGCGACCGCGGCGGTGGTGGCCGCCGGGTTCGCCGTCGCGCCGACCGCTCCGCTGAGCCCCGCCCACGCACAGGAGCGCAACCGCGTCGGCGAGCGCATGGTCGAGCCGGCGCGACCCGGCGACGCGGTCACAGCGCGCTCGCTGCTCAACGCGATCGAGGTCGGCCGGATCAACCCCAAGCGCGACTGGACCACGGTCACGACGGTCGCGGACGAGTCGGTGGTGGACGACGAGGGTGAAGCCTCGGCAGAGCCCGCCGGCGAGGACGTCCGTGACACGAGTGACGACCCGCTGACCTCCTGCGCCCCGCGACGCTTCGCCACCGACCGGCCCGCCAAGACCTATCTCCGTGAGTTCGAGGCGTACGGCCAGCCGGAGCAGGCGGTGCACGTCCTCGAGGTCGCGCGCGACACCCAAGGTGCGGAGCAGGCGTTCAAGCGTCGGCTCCAGTGGTACGCCGACTGCGCGGTGCCGCGGGTCCAGATCACCTCCAGCAGCGCGACCGTGGCCGGGGCGGCGTCGCCGGTGACGATCCTGCGGCTCCAGGAGCTCACGTCTCCCACCAGGACGCTCACCATCGGTCTGATGCAGACCGGCGTCGTCAACACGATGCTGATGCACCGCGCCGACGGCTCGGCCGCCCCGTCGATGGCGGCGTTCGGCCAGACGCTCGTCGAGGGCATGCGGCTCGCGTGCGCCGCGTCGGGCGGTCCCTGCACGACGTCGACGAAGGTCGTCGGGGCACCGCTGCCCCGGACGTCGTCCAACCCCGGCTTCCTCGCCGCCGTCGACCTGCCTCCGGTGGGTGCCCAGTCGCAGCCGTGGGCGGGCACCGAGCCCAAGGCACCCAGCGACAACCCCGCCGCCACCATGTGCGACCGCGCCAACTTCCTCTCGCGCGGCGTCGTCAAGGCGCGTGGTCGGATGTACGTCGTCCCGAACGACAAGGCTGCGCCGCGAACCTTCGGTATCGGCCAGTCGATCGCCACCTTCCGGACGCCGGCTCGAGCACGCGCCTTCGTCAAGAGCCTCGAGAAGCGCATCGCGAAGTGCGAGGACCGCAACCAGGCGGCCACGATCTCCGCCGGCAAGCCGATCCGTGGCGCCGGCTACACCGGCAAGACCTGGCGGATGTCGTTCGAGACCGGCCGCAAGTCGGTGATCAGCTATCGCCTCGCGCTCGTCGTCCGGGGCGCCACGGTCACCGAGGTCGCGCAGTCGGGCAACAAGCGGGCCGACCTGAGCGCCGGGCAGTTCTCCCAGATTGCCGATCGCGCCGGCCAGCGCCTCGCCCACTGGCGCTGACCGGCGTCGAGCCGCGTTCCCGCTAGGCCATGGCGGGCACGGGGTCGGCGATGGCCGCGTCCACGAGATCCTGGTCGACAGCCGTGGCGGCCAGCAGTCCCGCCGAGATGGCCGTGACGACCGAGGCCAGCGGCATCGGCAACGAGGCGAGGTGCGCGAGGTCACCGGCGGCATAGATCCCGTCGCGACTCGTGCGACCCAGCTCGTCGGTCCGGATGCAGCCCGACGGCAGCATGTCCAGGCCCAGCTGCTCGGCGAACGGCGCGGCCTGGGCGAAGGAACCCGTGGTGACGAACATCCCGCCGATCTCCTCGGCCGGCCCGTCGGCGAACGACACCACCGCCCCGTCGCCGCGACGCTGGACGCCGGAGATCGGCTCCTCCCGCACGTGCACCCCGTTCCTCGCGAGGAGCTCACGGGTCTCCCCCTCGAGGTCCTCGCCGTCGGCGAGCACCGTGATGCGGTCGGCGATCCGCGCGAGCAGCATGCTCACACGGCCTGCGTGGGGACCGCTTCCGAGGATGGCGACGTGGCGCCCCTTGAGCTCGTACCCGTGGCAGTAGGGGCACTGGGCGACGATGTCGCCCCACAGCTCCGCCAGCCCTGGGGTGTCGGGCAGCGTGTCACGCAGCCCGGTGGCGAGGATGACGTTCTTCGCGCGCACGCGCAGCGAACCACCGTCGGGCGCCGCACCCACGCGAACGCTAAAGACATCTCCCTCGGGGACGACTTCCGTCACCTTCGCCTCGCACGTCTCCACCGTGTCGTACGCGGCGAGCTCCGCGCGAGCCGCCGTACGGAAGTCCTCGGGCGAGGTCCCGTCGCGGGTAACGGCGTTGTGCATGTGCCGCGCCGAGGCGTTGCGGTACTCGCTGGAGTCGAACGCGACCACGTCACGCCGCATCCTGCCCAACGTCAACGCGGCCTGGAGTCCTGCCGGGCCTCCGCCGATCACGACGGCGTCGTAGGTCTTGTCCGGTGCGATGGTCATGGTGTCCTCTCATGCTCTGGGTTGATCGAGGTACCCAGCATGTGACTTCATGTCAACATGAAGTCAACCTCCGACGAAGTGACCTGGTCCGTGGGCGACCTGGCGGCCAGGTTCGACCTCCCGACGAACGTCCTCCGGCACTGGGAGTCGGTCGGCCTGCTCGCGCCAGGCCGAGACGCGGGCGGCAGACGCCGTTATGACGACAGCGACGTCGTCCGTGTCGCCGTCATCCTGCGCAGCAAGGCCGCGGGCATGTCCCTCGACCAGATCCGAGTACTCCTGGACGCGCAGTGGGCCGGACGGCACAGCGTCCTCGAGGCGCACATCGCCGACCTGGACCGGCGGATGGCCGAGATGGTCCGGTCACGCGAGATGACCGCCCACGCGCTGGAGTGCCGGGCGCACGACATCACCTCGTGCCCGAACTTCCGGTCCACCCTCGACGACGTCCTCCAGGGCGGCGAGTGGAACGCCGAGGGCCCGGACCACACGTGATGCCGTACGCAGAGGCGCCCCGACCGGAAACCCGGTCGGGGCGCCTCGTACGTGCCGCGCTGGCGCGGCCGTCGGGCCTGCGTCAGAGAGCCTTGAGGATCTCGCGCATGAGCTCGGCGGTCTCGGACGGCGTCTTGCCGACCTTGACACCGGCGGCCTCGAGGGCCTCCTTCTTGGCCTCGGCGGTGCCCGAGGAGCCCGAGACGATGGCGCCGGCGTGGCCCATCGTCTTGCCCTCCGGGGCAGTGAAGCCTGCCACGTAGCCGACGACCGGCTTGGTGACGTGCTCCTTGATGTACGCCGCGGCCCGCTCCTCGGCGTCGCCACCGATCTCGCCGATCATCACGATCGCCAGGGTCTCGGGGTCGTTCTCGAACGCCTCGAGCGCGTCGATGTGCGTCGTCCCGACGATCGGGTCGCCGCCGATGCCGATGGCGGTCGAGAAGCCGTGGTCCGACAGCTCGTACATCATCTGGTACGTCAGCGTGCCCGACTTCGACACGAGGCCGACCGGGCCCTTGCCCGCGATCGTGTGCGGAGTGATGCCGGCCAGCGACTCGCCCGGCGTGATGATGCCCGGGCAGTTCGGCCCGATCATCCGAGTCTGCTTGCCCTCGAGGTACGACCAGACCTCGGCCGTGTCCTGGACCGGCACACCCTCGGTGATGACGACCAGCAGACCGATGCCCGCGTCGATCGCCTCGACGCAGGCGTCCTTGGTGAAGGCCGGCGGCACGAACACGACCGACACGTCGGCGCCGGTCTCGGCCATCGCCTCCTTGACGGTCCCAAAGACGGGCAGCTCGACCTCAGCGCCGCCCTTCTTGTGGGTCACCGTGGTGCCCGCCTTGCGGGCGTTCACACCTCCGACGATGTTCGACCCGGCGTCGATCATCAGCGCGGTGTGCTTGGCACCCATCCCGCCGGTGATGCCCTGGACGATGATCTTGGAGTCTTTGTTCAGGTAGATCGACATGTCCTCGACCCCTCTCAGGCGTTCGCCAGCTCGGCGGCCTTGTCGGCCGCGCCGTCCATGGTGTCGACCAGGGTGACCAGCGGGTGGTTGCGCTGGTCGAGGATCTGCCGACCGAGCTCGACGTTGTTGCCGTCGAGGCGGACGACGAGCGGCTTGGTTGCCGCGTCGCCGAGCAGATCGAGTGCACCCACGATGCCGTTGGCGACCTCGTCACAGGCGGTGATGCCGCCGAAGACGTTGACGAACACCGACCGGACGTCGGGGTCGCCGAGGATCACGTCGAGACCGTTCGCCATCACCTCGGCGTTCGCGCCGCCGCCGATGTCGAGGAAGTTCGCGGGCTTCACGCCGCCGTGCTTCTCACCGGCGTACGCGACGACGTCCAGGGTCGACATGACCAGGCCCGCACCGTTGCCGATGATCCCCACCTGGCCGTCGAGCTTGACGTAGTTGAGGTTGAGCGCCTTGGCCTTCGCCTCGAGCGGGTTCTCCGCGCTCTTGTCGACGAAGGTCTCGTGATCGGGGTGGCGGAAGTCGGCGTTGTCGTCGAGCGAGACCTTGCCGTCGAGCGCCTCGAGCTTGTCGCCGGCCAGACGCGCGAGCGGGTTGACCTCGACCAGAGTGGCGTCCTCCTCGACGAAGACCTTCCACAGCGCCTCGATCAGCGTCACGGCCTGCTCGAAGATCGGCTCGGGGAAGGCGGCCTCGGTCGCGATCGCGCGGGCCGTCGCCTCGTCGACGCCGGTGCCCGGGTCGATCGGGATCTGCTTGACGGCGTCGGGGTTGGTCTTCGCGACCTCCTCGATCTCGACACCTCCCTCGACCGACGCGATGCAGAGGTACTGCCGGTTGGCACGGTCGAGCAGGAAGGAGAAGTAGTACTCGTCCTCGATGCTGGCGGCGGGCGCGACCAGGACACGGTTGACCGTCAGGCCCTTGATCTCCATGCCGAGGATGTCGCTGGCGCGGTCGAAGGCCTCCTGCGGCGTCTTGGCGAGCTTGACGCCGCCGGCCTTTCCGCGGCCACCGGCCTTGACCTGGGCCTTGACGACGACTGCGCCACCCAGGTCTTCGGCGCCCTTGCGCGCCTCTTCAGGGGTGTTCGCCACGACGCCGAGCGTCACGGGAACCCCATGCTTGGCGAAGAGCTCCTTCGCTTGGTACTCCATCAGATCCACGGTGATGCCGTCCTTTTGGTACAGGTGCGCTGCCGTACAACCTTCGCGACTTTAGCCCCGTGAGCCTCGTCACAACCGGACGGGGTGCGCGGACTAGGATCCGCGCATGGCAGGTGACAGCGCTCCTCTCAGTGTGCCTTCTGCAGGCGTGACGCTCGCCGTGCACCGGTCGGGCACCCGTACGGGACCCACCGTCGTCCTCTTGCACGGCTACCCCGACGACCACCACGTCTGGGACCGGGTGGTGCCCCTGCTCGACGATCACGACGTCGTGACCTACGACGCCCGCGGCGCCGGAGAGTCCTCGGCACCGAGCGCCCGAGCGGGTTATCGGGTGGAGCGGCTGGTCGACGACCTCGTCGCCGTCCTCGACGCCGTCCGCCCCGACGGCGGCGCCGTGCATCTCGTCGGTCACGACTGGGGCTCGGTGCAGCTGTGGGCCGCGGTGTTCGCCGCGGGCGACGACCCCCGACTTCGCGGACGGATCGCGTCGTTCGTGTCCATCAGCGGGCCGGACCTGCGGCTGTACGGCGCGTACCTCCGTACCTCCGCGCGCGAACACCGCTGGCGGCGCCTCGCGGGACAGCTCGCGAAGTCGTCCTACATCCTCGCGTTCCAAGTGCCCGTCATCCCCGAGCTCGTCGTACGCGCGGCACCAGATCGAGTGCGACAGGCACTGGCGCGCTCGCAAGGGCTCGAGGAGGACCACTGGGCGGACTCGTTCGGGACGACGGCGGCCAACGGGCTCAACCTCTATCGCGCCAACGCCTTCCGGTCGGCGTCGTCACCGCTCCCCGAGCCGACGGACATCCCGGTGACGCTGGTGATCCCGGTTGAGGACGACTTCCTCTCGCCGTTCTTGTACGACGGGCTGTCGCACTACGTACGGCACCTGTCCCGGCACGAGGTCAGCGCCGGTCACTGGGTGCCCTGGACCCGGCCGGAGGCGGTCGCCTCCACGGTGCGGGAGACGGTGTCGGCGGCGCCCGGCACGAACTGAGATCGAGGTCATAGACGGCCGTTCCTCCCCCGCCACGACAGGGATCCAGAGGCTGACCTTGACCAGTCGCCCAAGATGCAGGACAGTGGTCCGGTTGTCACTCTTCGGTAACGGGGGCGCTTCCGTTAGGGTCAACATCCAGGCAGTCCACAGTGGAGGTTGAGTACGTGACGTCGCGCCCCGCGCCCAAGCGCCGCGCCGAGAAGCCCAAGAGGGGCATCTCGCGACCGTCAGACTCCACCACCCCCAACGCCTCCGCCGCCACGAGCGGACGCAGGGTCGCAGGCCGTACGGCCTCCCCCGCCGGCGAGGCGACGCGATCTCCCCAGATCCACCCGACGCCGCTTCCCGCGTCGGCCGTCGAGACCACGCTCATCCGGACCGAGATCACCGCGGTCCGCACCGAGGTTGCCCCCCAGGCCGAGGTCAGCCGCCCGCAGCCTGCGCTTCCTCAGCTCCCGAGCGCGATCGACTCCTCTGCCGGCTCGTCCGCGACGCCCCCCGCGCGTGACCAACCTTCCGCACCGGGCCGCCGGGCCCGGCGTTCCGAGCCCGAGGTCGCGCAGAGCGCCCCACGTGAGAGCGCCCCGCGTGAGAGCGCCCCGCGTGAGAGCGCCCCGACCGGCTCCACTACTGCGTCGTCCTACCGCGGCAAGCGCGCCGCAGAGCTCCCCCCGATCCCGGCCGAGTCCACGGCCACGATCGATGCGGTCTCCGAGCACACCACGATCACCGAGCGACGCTCCGGCGAGATGCGCACCGCTCGCCGTGCCACTCCTCCTGGCTCCCGCTCCGCCCACACGCGCACCCGTCGCTTCCCCGGGCTCCCGACGCCGGCTGTGATCGGTGCCGCAGCCCTGGTGGTTGCCGGTTTCGGCGCGGTGGCCATGTCGTCGGCCAAGCCGCCGGTCATGGAGACCGCCGACTTCAAGGCGCTGTCCGCCGACGTCTCGGGTGGCGCGGCCGCCAAGCGGTACGACCCCAACAACGTCGACGTGACCCGTGACTTCGACCGGGCGTTGATCGCCAAGCAGGCGGAGCAGCAGGCCGCTCAGCGCAGCACCGCTCTCTCGCAGCTGGCCGACAAGACAGAGGCCCGCTCGCAGGAGATCAAGAAGAAGCAGTGGGTCCTCCCGCTGACGGGCTACCGCCTGACCGCACGCTTCGGCCAGTCCAGCTCGCTCTGGTCGACGACCCACACCGGGCTCGACTTCGCGGCCCCCTCAGGCACGCCGCTGGTCGCGATCGCCCGCGGCACGGTGACCAGCACCGGCTTCGACGGGGCGTACGGCAACAAGACCGTGCTGACCCTCGAGGACGGCACCCAGATCTGGTACTGCCACCAGTCGTCGGTCAAGGCCAGCGTGGGCGACTCGGTCGCGCCGGGCAACGTGATCGGCTATGTCGGCTCGACCGGCAACGTGACAGGCCCGCACCTCCACCTCGAGGTCCGGCCCACCCCGGACACGCCGGTCGACCCGATGACCGCCCTGCGCGAACACAACGTCTTCCCCTAACCCGTCGCGGGTCACCCCTGGCCCTCGCGGGTCACCTTCTCGCGCTCGCGGGTCACTCCCTGGCCCTCCCGGGTCAGTGTCTGGCCTTCGCGGGTCAGTGTCTGGCCTTCGCGGGTCACTCTCTAATCGCTCGCGGGTCACCCTCTAGGCCTCGCGGGTCACTCGCCCTACCACTGGCGGGATCACCTCCCCGATCGGTACGGCGGGCGGGGCCGGGCGCCAGAAAGTGACCCACGGAGTCGAGAAAGCGACCCGCGGGCAGCAGGAAGTGACCCGCGAGTGCCAGAAAGTGACCCGCGGGCGGCAGGAAGTGACCCGCGGGCGGCAGGAAGTGACCCGCGAGCGCCAGAAGGTGACCCGGGGTCAGATCTTCTCGACGGGGGCGTAGCGCAGCAGGAGCCGCTTGACGCCCTCGGACCCGAAGTCCACCGACGCTACGGCCCGGTCGCCGGCGCCCTCGACCGCCACCACCGTCCCCAGACCGAACGTGTCGTGTGAGACACGGTCGCCCGGCGACAGGTTCGGAACGTCACGCTTGGCCTTGCTCGCCTTGTCGGCCGTCGCCGAACGCAACGGGGCCGCGGAGGTCCGGCGCGGCAGGTAGCCGCCGGACCACGTGGTCGTGTCGGCCTGGGTGCGCTTCCAGTCGACGAGGTCCTCGGGGATCTCGTCGAGGAAGCGCGACGGCGGGTTGTGCGAGGGCGCGCCCCAGGCGGAGCGTACGAGCGCCCGGGTGACGTAGAGCCGCTGCTCGGCCCGGGTGAGCCCGACGTAGGCGATCCGGCGCTCCTCCTCGAGCTCCTTGGGATCACCCAACGACCGCATGTGCGGGAAGATCGACTCCTCGAGCCCGGTCAGGAACACGACAGGGAACTCCAGCCCCTTGGCCGTGTGCAGCGTCATCAAGGTGACCATGCCGTCGCCGGAGTCCGGGATCGAGTCGGCGTCGGCGACGAGCGAGACGCGCTCGAGGAACGCGGCCACGGAACCCGGCTGCAGGACGTCGTCGTCGGCGGTCTCCGCGTCACCGTCTCCCGCATCGGCGGTGAGCGTCGCGGCGTCGGAGACGAACTCGCGCGCGACGGCCACCAGCTCGGAGAGGTTCTCGACGCGAGCCTCGTCCTGCGGATCGGTGCTGTTCTCGAGCTCATCGAGGTAGCCGGAGCGGGCCAGCGTCGCCTCGAGAACCACGTCGACCGGCTCGCCCGACGCCGCCATCTCCTGCAGGCCGGTGATCGTCTCGACGAAGCCGGCGATCTGCTTGAGCGACCGCGTCGCGATGCCGGGTGCCTCCTCCGCACGCTGCAACGCCTCCCAGAACGTGATGCGGAGACGGTCGGCGTACGCCCCGACCACGGCCTCTGCCCGGTCTCCGATGCCGCGCTTGGGGGTGTTGAGGATGCGACGCAGCGAGACCGCGTCGGCCGGGTTGACCAGCACCCGGAGGTAGGCGATCGCGTCCTTGATCTCCTTGCGCTCGTAGAAGCGCACCCCGCCGACGACCCGGTAGGGCAGGCCGACGCGGATGAAGACCTCCTCGAACACGCGCGACTGTGCGTTGGTCCGATAGAAGACGGCGACATCGCTGGGCTTGGCCAGCCCTTCGTCGGTCAGCCTGTCCACCTCGTCGGCGACGAACTGCGCCTCGGCGTGCTCGTCGTCGGCGACGTAGCCGATGATGGCCTCGCCCTTGCCCTGCGCGGACCACAGGTTCTTTTTCTTGCGGCCCTCGTTGCGGGAGATGACGGCATTGGCCGCGTCGAGGATCGACTGCGTCGAGCGGTAGTTCTGCTCGAGCATGATCGTCGTCGCTGTCGGGAAGTCGGCCTCAAACTCGAGGATGTTGCGGATGTTGGCCCCGCGGAAGGCGTAGATCGACTGATCGGAGTCGCCCACCACCAGCAGGTCGGAGTCGGGCTCGGTGCACAGCTCGCGGATGAGGACGTACTGGGCGTGGTTGGTGTCCTGGTACTCGTCGACGAGCACATGACGGAACCGGCGCCGATAGACGTCGGCGACGTCGGGGAACGCCTGGAACAGGTGAACCGTGGTCATGATGAGGTCGTCGAAGTCCATGGCGTTGGACGCCCGTAGACGCTCTTGGTAGGCCACGTAGGCCGTGGCGTAGGCGCGCTCGGTGTCGTTGTGCGCCTTGGATGACGCCTGCTCGTGGTCGACGAGCTCGTTCTTGAGGTTGGAGACCCAGTTGAGCACTCCACGCGGCGGGAACCGCTTGGGGTCGAGCTCGAGGTCTCGGCAGACCTGGGTCATGAGGCGCTTGGAGTCGGCCGCGTCGTAGATCGTGAACGTCGACGAGTAGCCGAAGCGCTGGGCCTCCTTGCGGAGGATGCGTACGCAGGCCGAGTGGAACGTCGACACCCACATCAGCCGCGCGCGCCCGCCGACGAGGTCGGCGACGCGCTCGCGCATCTCGGCAGCGGCCTTGTTGGTGAAGGTGATCGCGAGGATCGACCCCGGGTGGACGTGGTGCTGCGAGATCATCCAGGCGATGCGCCGCGTCAGGACGCGGGTCTTGCCCGAGCCTGCGCCGGCGACGACCAGGAGCGGGCCACCCGCGTGGGTGACGGCCGCGCGCTGCGGGTCGTTGAGCCCCTCGAGCAGCGCGTCTGCCTTCGCCGCGCGGCGCGCCTCGATCTCCTCGTCGCTCGGACCGTCGTGGCCGCCTCCGCCAGGGCTGCCGAGAGAGGGGGTCGTACGGGCGTCGCCGGGTCGCGAGCCGCCCGGCAGGCGGTCTGAGGGCACGGGAAACGGGAGGCTCATCGTGCTCCCCAGCCTACGGGGGCCGACGGACATGATCGCGCCGGGCGTACTGGAACAAGCTCACCCACTGTTCACCAGTGGCGGCCTACTCTTGACAAGGGGGGTCACTGCGAGCTAAGGAGGCGCCGACGTGCGCATCGTCATTGATCCCGACGTGGGTGAACCCCCGTACGAGCAGGTACGCCGCCAGATCGCGTCGCAGGCAGCCGACGGCACGCTGGGTCCGGGGGCACGTATCCCGACAGTGCGTGCGCTCGCCCACGATCTCGGCCTCGCGGTGAACACCGTGGCGAAGGCCTACCGCGCACTGGAGGCCGAAGGCGTCGTCGAGACGCTGGGGCGCCGCGGGACGTTCGTCCGTACGTCGGTGATGACAGCCGACGTCTCACGTGCCGCTGCCGCGGCGGCCGACGCCTACGTCAGCGAGCTTCGCCGCCTGGGCCTGGCTCGCACCGAAGGCGTCAGGATGGTCGAGGACCGCTGGCTCTGACGCCCACCGAGTCTGCGCTCAGACGCCCACGTAGTCCGCGACGTGCTTGCCGGTGAGGGTCGACCGGTCGGCGACGAGATCAGCGGGGGTGCCCTCGAAGACGACCCTGCCTCCGTCGTGGCCTGCTCCCGGACCGAGATCGATGATCCAGTCCGCGTGGGCCATCACGGCCTGGTGGTGCTCGATGACCACCACCGACCTCCCGGAGTCCACCAGCCGGTCGAGCAGCGCGAGCAGTTGCTCGACGTCGGCGAGGTGGAGACCGGTGGTCGGCTCGTCGAGGACGTAGACGTCCCCCTTCTCGGCCATCTGCGCCGCCAGCTTGAGCCGTTGCCGCTCTCCGCCCGACAGGGTCGTCAGCGGCTGCCCGAGGCTGAGGTAGCCGAGCCCGACGTCGACCAGCCGGTGGAGGATCTTGTGCGCAGCCGGTGTCCGTGCGTCACCGTCGCTGAAGAACGCCTCGGCATCGGTCACCGACATCGCCAGCACCTCGGCGATGTTGCGGCCACCGAAGGTGTACTCGAGGACCGATCCCTGGAAGCGCCGGCCCTCGCACTCCTCGCAGGTCGACTCGACGGTCGCCATCACCCCGAGCTCGGTGAAGATCACTCCTGCGCCCTTGCAGGCCGGGCACGCACCCTCCGAGTTGGAGCTGAACAGTGCCGGCTTCACGCCGTTGGCCTTGGCGAAGGCCTTGCGGATCGGCTCCAGCAGACCCGTGTACGTCGCGGGGTTGCTGCGTCGCGAACCCTTGATGGCGCCCTGGTCGACGACGACCACGCCGTCGCGCTCGGCGATCGAGCCGTGGATCAGCGAGCTCTTGCCCGAGCCGGCGACGCCGGTGACGACGCACAGCACGCCCAGCGGCACGTCGACGTCCACGTCTTGCAGGTTGTGCATCGACGCGCCACGGATCTCGAGCGCCGCGGTGGACGTGCGGACCTCCTCCTTGAGCCTCGCGCGGTCGTCGAGGTGGCGCCCGGTGGTCGTGTCGCTCTCCCGGAGACCCTCGATGGTGCCCTCGTAGCAGATCGTGCCCCCGTCGGCCCCCGCGCCGGGACCGAGATCGACCACGTGGTCGGCGATCGCGATCGTCTCGGGCTTGTGCTCGACGACGAGCACGGTGTTGCCCTTGTCGCGCAGCTGGAGGAGCAGCTGGTTCATCCGCTCGATGTCGTGCGGGTGGAGCCCGATGGTGGGCTCGTCGAAGACGTACGTGACGTCGGTGAGGGACGAGCCGAGGTGGCGGATCATCTTGGTCCGCTGCGCCTCGCCGCCCGACAGCGTGCCGGCGGGACGCTCGAGGCTCAGGTATCCCAGGCCGATCTCCTGGAACGCGACGAGCAGGTGCTGGAGGCCGCGGACGAGGGGGGCGACTCCCGGCTCGTCGAGGTCGCGCATCCACGCCGCGAGGTCGCTGATCTGCATCCGGCAGAGGTCGGCGATGTTCTTGCCCCGGATCGTCGAGGAGAGCGCTTCCTTGCTCAGCCGGGTGCCGTCGCAGTCGGGGCAGGTGGTGAACGTGATCGCGCGCTCCACGAATCGACGCACGTGCGGCTGCATGGCGTCGACGTCCTTCGAGAGCATCGACTTCTGGATCTTGGGGATCAGACCCTCGTACGTGAGGTTGATGCCCTCGACCTTGATCTTGGTCGGCTCCGCGTAGAGGAGCTGCTGGAGCTCCTTCTTGGTGAATTTCGCGATCGGCTTGTCCATCGGGATCCCGGCGCCGCTGAAGATGCGGCCGTACCAGCCGTCCATGCTGTATCCCGGGACGGTCAGCGCACCCTCCTCGAGGCTCTTCGACTCGTCGTACAACGCGGTCAGGTCGAAGTCGCTGGTCACTCCCATCCCCTCGCAGCGCGCACACATGCCGCCCTGATAGACCGCACCGCGGACGACCGTCTTCTCCTCCTTGCCGCCCTTCTCGGTCTTCATCACCCCGCTCGCCGTACGGGTCGGGACGTTGAAGGCGAAGGCCGTCGGCGGCCCGATGTGCGGGGTGCCGAGGCGGCTGAAGAGGATCCGCAGCATCGCGTTGGCGTCGGTGGCGGTGCCGACCGTGGAGCGCGGGTTCGCCCCCATGCGCTCCTGATCGACGATGATCGCCGTGGTGAGCCCTTCCAGATGGTCCACCTCGGGACGCGCGAGCGACGGCATGAAGCCCTGGACGAACGCCGAGTACGTCTCGTTGATCATCCGCTGAGACTCCGCGGCGATCGTGGCGAAGACCAGCGAGCTCTTGCCGGAGCCGGAGACCCCGGTGAACGCTGTGAGCCGGCGCTTGGGGATCTCGATGCTCACGTCTTTGAGGTTGTTCTCGCGCGCGCCCTGCACGCGGATCAGGTCGTGGCGGTCCGCCGCGTGGTCGGAGTCGGCCTGGGGAGGAGGAGCGGGGTGGCGGGCGGTGTCCATGGCCGCCACGCTAGCGGCGAGCGAGCTCCCGTCGCTTCTTCATTCCTGACCTCCGAGCGGGCCGTCAGCGCGGCGTCTCCGTGTGCCCATCGTCGTGCGGCTCATCCTTGTGCTCCCGCCACGGGCGCTCGAACGGCAACCGCCAGGCGTTCGGCGCGATCAGCTGGTGGATCGCGTTCGGCCCCCACGAGCCCGGCGGGTAGACCCTGACCGGCGACGGGTGGTCGATGAGCTGTTGCGAGAGACCCCACAGCTGCTCGATGCCGTCGGCGGTTGTAAACAGCGTGTGGTCGCCGCGCATCGCGTCGTAGATGAGCCGCTCGTACGCCTCGAGGGCCGACACCGCGCCGGGGTCCTCGTGGAACGAGAACTGCATGGAGTACTTGTCCATCCGCATGCCGTGCCCGGGCTTCTTGCCGTAGAACGACAGCGACAGCCGCGCGCGGTCCGCGAGGTCGAACGTCAGGTGGTCCGGGCCCTGCGCACCCACACCCGACCCCTCGGGGAACATGCTCTTGGGCGGCTCCCGGAACGCGATCGAGATGATCCGCGCGCCTTCGGCGAGCTTCTTGCCCGTACGGAGGTAGAACGGCACTCCCGCCCACCGCCAGTTGTCGATCCAGCACCGCAGCGCGATGAACGTCTCCGTCTCGGAGTCGTCCGACACGGCCGGCTCCTCGCGGTAGCCCGCGTACTGGCCGCGGACGACGTCGGCGGGCTCGATGGGCAGCATCGACCGGAAGACCTTGTTCTTCTCCTCGGTGATCGCGTGCGGGGTGAGTGCCGTCGGCGGCTCCATGGCGACGAAGCCGAGCACCTGGAAGAGGTGGGTCACGACCATGTCCCGATAGGCGCCGGTCTCCTCGTAGAACCCGATCCGCCCACCGAGCCCCAGTGTCTCCGGCACGTCGATCTGGACGTGTTCGATGTGGTTGCGGTTCCAGATCGGCTCGAAGAGGCCGTTGGCGAAGCGGAACGCGAGGATGTTCTGCGCCGCCTCCTTGCCGAGGAAGTGGTCGATACGAAAGATCTGGTCCTCGCGGAACACCTCGTGGAGCGCCGCGTTCAGACGCCGGGCCGACGCGAGGTCGGTGCCGAAGGGCTTCTCCATGATGATCCGCGAGCGCGGCGCCAGGCCGGCCTCGTCGATCTCGTGCACGACCGACAGCGCGGCCTTGGGCGGAACGCTCAGGTAGTGCAGGACCTGCGGCTCGCCGCTGACCTCGGACTCGGCCTTGCGAACGACGGCGGCAAGCCCGTCTGCGCCCTCGTCACCAGGCGCCCAGCGGAGCATGCCGGCGAACTCGGCCCATGCCTCGTCGGTGGGTGCCGGCGTGCTGAACTCGTCGACCGCGTCACGCGTCAGCGTGCGGAACTTGTCGAGGTCCATGTCGTCGAGCGACGTGCCGACGATCCGGGCGTCCTGGAGCAGGCCGGCCTGCCAGAGGTGGAGCAGCCCTGGCAGCAGCTTGCGCCGTGCCAGGTCCCCCGTCGCCCCGAACAGAACGATGACGTACGACTGCGACTCCATGCGCCTCAGCGTAGTGCGCGCCCGCGGATCTCGATGGTGGAGCGACCGCAACGAGGGGCGACCGGGGAGTCTCGTGACCGCCGTCACAGCCAAGCGGGGTTGCCGACCAACCTACGGTTGCGTAGGTTGTTGGTGCACGGCCGTTCACTGAACCCTCGGAGGCCCCATGGGAATCGTCCGCAAGGCGCTCGCCTCGCGTCCGATCGCTGCCCTGACCTCGCCCCACACCATCGACCACTATCTCGACCAGATCCACCCCATGCTCGTGGTGCAGCACGTCCGCGCCCGGGTCGTCGAGGTGATCCACGAGACCGGTGTCGCCAGCACGGTCGTGCTCCGGCCCAACGGCGTCTGGGAGGGCTTCGCGCCCGGGCAGCACGTCGAGTTCGGCGTGGAGGTCGACGGCAAGCGCCGCGTGCGCGTCTTCTCGGTCTCCAGCTCGGCCCGCCGCAAGGACGGGCTCTTCAGCGTCTCCGTCAAGGCGCACCCGGACGGCTACGTCTCCCAGTACCTGCACCACGAGCTGGCCCCGGGGACCCTGGTGCACCTGTCTCAGGCCGCCGGCGAGTTCGTGCTGCCCGAGACCGTCCCAGAGGACCTGCTGCTGCTCTCCGGCGGCAGCGGGATCACACCCGTCATGTCGATGCTGCGGACGCTCCGCGACGACGGCCACACGGGGCGCGTCACCTTCCTCCACTACGCCCGCAGCCGCGAGGACGAGATGTTCTCCGCCGAGCTCGACGAGCTCGCCGCCTCGTACCACTCGTTGCGCGTGATCCGCGTCTACACCCGTGTCCCCGAGCGCGACGCCGAGCTGACCGGGCGGTTCGACCTCGTCCATCTCAAGCATCTCGACGTCGACCCCACCACCACTCTCACCTACGTGTGCGGGCCTGCCGGGCTCATCGCGTCGGTGCGGGACGCGTACGACGAGATCGGCGCCGCAGCGCAGCTGCGCCAGGAATACTTCAAGGTCCCGACGGTCGATCTCTCCGCAGCAGACGCGACCGGGACCCTCACCTTCGACGACAGCGGCATCGACGCCGCCAACTCCGGCGCGACCATCCTCGAGCAGGCCGAGAAGGCCGGGCTCACGCCCGACTTCGGCTGCCGCATGGGCGTCTGCAACACCTGCGCCATCAAGAAGAACCACGGTGCCGTCCGCCATGTCATCTCGGGCGAGGTCACCGCCAACACCGACGAGACCGTCAAGATCTGCGTCCAGGTCCCCGTCGGCGACGTCAACGTCGCCCTCTGAGAGGTAACCCATGTCCCACTACCGCAAGAAGCGCGCCCCGATCGAGCCGCTCAGCGCCAGCAACCACAACCAGGCGCCCGTCCCCCTCGTCGGCGAGGACGCCTCAACCCGCGCCACCATCGGGCTGGACCTGATGACGTACGAGCAGCTCGAGGAGTTCGGCAAGGAGCTCGACAAGGTGCGCCAGCGCGTCCTGGACGACCTCGGCCAGAAGGACGCCGACTACATCCGCCGCGTGATCAAGGCACAGCGCGTGTGCGACGTCGTCGGCCGCGTCGGCGTCTTCATGCCGTTCTTCCCGCCCGCCTTCGTCGGCGGCATCGCGAGCCTGGGCATCTCCAAGATCCTCGAGAACATGGAGATCGGGCACAACGTGATGCACGGCCAGTACGACTGGATGAACGACCCGGTCGTCGACGGCAAGAAGTACGAGTGGGACAACGTGGCGCCGGCCCAGGACTGGAAGCACGGCCACAACTACATCCACCACACCTACACCAACATCCACGGCATGGACCGGGACATCGGCTACAACCTGTTCCGGATCGACGACGAGCAGCCCTGGTACCCGAGCCACCGGTTCAACCTGCCGCTGGCGTCGCTCCTCATGCTCTTCTTCGAGTGGGGCGTGATGTACCACGGCATCGAGCTGGACGAGTACCTCGGTGGCCGCATGAGCAAGGCTGAGTTCACCGCCCGCAAGAAGCGTGCGCTTCAGAAGGTGCGTCGTCAGGTCGTCAAGGACTACGTCGCCTTCCCGCTCGCCTCGGTCGCGCTCGTGCCGTTCACCGCCTGGTGGGTCCCGCTGGCCGTGCTCGGCGGCAACGTCGCCGCCAACATCATCCGCAACGTGTGGACGTTCATCATCATCTTCTGCGGGCACTTCCCCGCCGAGGTGGAGACGTTCACCGAGGAGGAGGCCCAGAACGAGACGCGCGGCCAGTGGTACCTCCGCCAGCTGCTCGGCTCGGCGAACATCACCGGCTCCAAGCTCTTCCACGTGATGTCGGGCAACCTGTCCTACCAGATCGAGCACCACCTCTTCCCCGACATCCCGGCGCGCCGCTATCCCGAGGTCGCGAAGGACGTGCGCCGACTCGTCGAGAAGTACAACCTGCACTACAACACCGGTCGTCTCTCGAAGCAGATCGGCAGCGTCGCCCGTCAGCTCGCCGCTCTCGGCAAGAAGCCGTCCGACCCGTACAAGGTCGGCAACTCGCCGGAGTCGAAGGCGCTGCGTCGCGAGAAGCGCGAGGCCGAGAAGGCCGCACGCGAGGCGCTGGCAACGGCCGCCTGACCGTACGGCTCGTGCTGAGCGACGATGCGTTCCGACCACACGCTGGTCGGAACGCATCGTCGTCTCAGGCGACGTCTCGTACGACGACGTCGGGACGGAGGTCGAGGCGGCGGAGCAGCTGCGCGTTGAGGGCGACGACCACCGTGGACGCCGACATCAGGATCGCTCCGACCGACATCGGGAGCACGAAGCCGACCGGCGCCAGGACACCCGCAGCGAGCGGCACCGAGATCAGGTTGTAGCCCGCGGCCCACCAGAGGTTCTGCTTCATCTTGCGGTACGTCGCCCGCGACAGCGCGATCACCGAGAGAACCGAGCGCGGGTCGGAGCTCGCCAGGATGACGCCGGCAGAGGCGATCGCGACGTCGGTGCCGGCGCCGATCGCGATCCCGACGTCGGCCTGGGCGAGTGCCGGTGCGTCGTTGACGCCGTCGCCGACCATCGCGACCTTGAGTCCCTCTCCTTGCAGCTCGGAGACTTTGGCAGCCTTGTCCTCGGGGCGGACACCGGCGTAGACGCGGTCGATGCCCAGCTCGTCGGCGACCGCCCGCGCCACCGCCTCGGCGTCACCGGTGATCATCACGACCTGCACCCCGATCGCGTGCAGGGCGTCCACGGCCTGCCTCGACTCCTCGCGCACCTCGTCAGCGAGCGCGAGCGCACCCGCCACCTCCCCGTCGACGACGACGTGGAGGATGATCGCGCCCCTCGTCCGCCACGCCTCGGCCACACCGAGCTCGCGCCCGCCTTCCTGCTCGAGGAGCGTGGGCCCTCCGACCTGCACCCGCCTGCCGTCGACCACCGCGGTCACGCCCACGGCCGGCGACGAGCTGAACCCGCCCGAGACGCCCACCGTCAGACCCCGGCCGCGAGCAGCGGCCGTGATCGCCCTCGCGAGCGGGTGCTCGCTGTCGGACTCCGCCGCGGCGGCGAGCGCGAGCACCTCGTCCGGGCTGCACCCGCCGATGGTCTCGACGGCCGTCACGGTGGGCTCGCCCTTGGTCAGGGTGCCGGTCTTGTCGAACAGCACCGCGTCGACGGTGCGCATGCTCTCGAGGGCGAGCCGGTCCTTGACGAGGACGCCGCCGCGGGCCGCGCGCTCGGTCGCGATGGACACGACCAGCGGAATGGCGAGCCCGAGGGCGTGCGGACAGGCGATGACCAGGACCGTGATGGTGCGGACGACCGCCTCGTCGGGCTCACCGATCAGTGACCACACCAGTGCCGTGATCAGAGCAGCACCCAGCGCGAACCAGAACAGCCACGCGGCAGCGGTGTCGGCGAGGCGCTGGGCTCGCGACGACGAGCTTTGCGCCTCGGTGACCAGCCGTTGGATGCCCGCGAGCGCGGTCTGGTCGCCGACGGCGGTGACCTCGATCCGCAGACCGGAGTCGGTGGCAACCGTCCCCGCGACCACGGGATCCCCGACGCCGCGCGGGACCGGCCGCGACTCCCCCGTCACCATCGACTCGTCGATGTCGGCGGCGCCCTCCACGATGCGTCCGTCCGCGGGGACGCTGCCACCGGGGCGTACGACGACCAGGTCGCCGACCCGCAGCCGGGACGGCGCGACGGTCACGATCTGGTCGCCCTCGACACGCTCTGCCTCGTCCGGCAGGAGCGCCGCCAGCGAGTCGAGCGCGGAGGTCGTCTGCGCGAGCGAGCGCATCTCGATCCAGTGACCGAGCAGCATGATGACGATCAGCAGCGCGAGCTCCCACCAGAAGTCGAGCTGGTGGTGGAGGATCCCGAGACTCGCACCCCACGACGACACGAACGCGACGGTGATCGCGAGCCCGATGAGCAGCATCATGCCCGGCTGGCGTGCACGGATCTCGCTCACGGCGCCGCTCAGGAACGGCTGGCCGCCCCAGGCGTACATCACGGTGCCGATCAGCGGAGAGACCCAGCCGACCCAGGTCGCGTCAGGAAGGTCGTAGCCGACGATGTCCGCGAACATGCCGGAGAAGCCCACGACGGGCACGGCGATGACGAGCATGATCCAGAACAGACGACGGAACTGACCGACGTGGTCGCCGTGGCCCGCGTGCCCCTCGCCCGCCATCTCGTGACCCTCGTGGCCCGCCATGTCCGGGTCGTGGGCGTGACCTGCGTGTCTGCCGTGCACGTGTTGCGTGGGCATCCCCGGCCCGTGGTGATGGCCGCTCATGCCACCGACAGTATACCCCTAGGGGGTATCTGCCAACCGGCCGAGAACCAACGTGGCCACCCGCTCGAGCTCGGGAGTGAGCGCGCTCTCCGGGACCGTCACCTGCTGGTCGCCGTACGTGAACGTGTAGGTGAACCGGTCGGCGCCCCGCGGATCGGCGTCGCGGATGGGCAGCGCCGTGAAGTTGACCTGCTGGAGAATCGACGCCACTTCGGCCCCGAGAGGCCCCTCGTCGGCGTCGACCGCGGCCTCGCGCACCACGCCGGTGAAGCCGCCCGTGCGCGACACCACGATCCGCCCCGAGCGACGGGCCGGAGCGCCCGCATCCGCGGCATCGAGACCCGGGGTGACACCGACCTCCTCCCACGCCGCGCTCACGGCGTCGGCCTCCTCCTCGCCGTAGAGGTCCCCCGCCGCGGCGACCGTCGCGGCAGCGAACTCGCCGAACCCGCTGTCACGTCCGACCGCGTCCCCGGTCAGCGCGGCGTACCAAATCCTCCCGGTGCGCTCCCACGTGTAGCCGCCCAGGCGCAGCGCCGCGAGGGTGAACGCCTTGTTGGGGATGCCGGAGTTGATGTGCACGCCACCGTTGTCGGCCGTGGTCTCGACGTAGTCGCGCATGGACCCGACCTGCGGGTCCCTGCCCAGCAGCGGGTCGTCGTACGCCGTGCCGGGCTCGCGCATCGAGCGGAGCGCGACGGCGTTGATGCTCGGCTTGAAGAGGCCCTCGCCGATCAACCAGTCGGCCTGCTCGGCGGTCTGGTCGAACTGGCGCTGGAGCGCCATGGCCGCGAAGCAGTCGGACACCGACTCGTTGAGCGCACCGGACTGACCCGAGTAGCGCAGGTCCGCGGTGAACTGCGTGACGCCGTGGGTGAACTCGTGGAAGAGCACGTCAGGCGGTTTGGTGAACCGCTCGAACACCTCGCCGTCTCCGTCACCGAACACCAGCTGGTCACCGTCCCAGAAGGCGTTGTCGTAGGCCCGCCCGAAGTGGACCGTGACGGTGACGGTGCTGCCTGCGTCATCGATGCCACTGCGTCCGTAGACGGTGGAGAACAGCTCGTGCACGATGCCGGTGCTGTCGTACGCCTCGTCGACCGCCTGGTCTCCCGTCGGCGGGTCGGCGTCACCGCGGACCTTGTCGCCCGGCAGGCTCGTCCCACCCCCGGCGCTGTAGATCGTCTTGGTCCCGTCCGCGTCGGGCGGCTGCGCGACCGACGGTGACGTCGTCGCGCGCCGCTCCCTCAGCCGCTCGTCGAGCCCACGGGTGCGGCCGAACAAGTCGACGGCGTGGCCGTGGCCGACATCGGCGAGCCGGTCGAGGAGGTACGGCGGCACGAACTGGCATCTCATGCGTCTTGTCTACCGTGCCGCACCGACACCGGCGACACGGTTGAGCGCCGCCCAAGGGCGCTGTCCGGGGCGCCTCAGATCAGGCGGCGGTCGTTGGCCCACCGGGTGAGCTCGTGACGGCTCGACAGCTGGAGCTTGCGCAGCACGGACGACACGTGGGTCTCGACGGTCTTCACGGAGATGAAGAGCTCCTTGGCGACCTCCTTGTAGGCGTAGCCACGGGCGATCAGGCGCATCACCTCACGTTCGCGCTCGGTGAGCCGGTCGAGGTCGGAGTCGACCTGCGCGACCTCGATCGTCCCCGCGAACGCGTCGAGCACGAATCCCGCCAGCCGCGGCGAGAAGACCGCGTCGCCACCGGCCACCCGACGGATCGCGTCCACCAGCTCGTCGCCCGTGATGTTCTTGGTGACGTAGCCCCGGGCGCCCGCGCGGATCACCCCGATGACGTCCTCGGCGGCGTCGCTCACCGACAGGGCGAGGAACTTCGTGTCCGGGTAGCGGGTCGCGACCCGGCGGAGG
Source organism: Mumia sp. zg.B17 (assembly GCF_019550915.1). Lineage (GTDB taxonomy): Bacteria > Actinomycetota > Actinomycetes > Propionibacteriales > Nocardioidaceae > Mumia. The sequence continues at coordinate 197,878 of NZ_JAHWCI010000002.1, read as the reverse complement.
ACCTCCGCACCGCCGCCTCCCGGGAGGTGGACGTCGAGCAGGACCACGTCGGGACGGTACGACTCCACCGCACGCACCGCCTCGTCGACGTCCCCGGCCTCCGCCACGATCCGGACCGTGCTGCCGAGCTCGGCCCGCACACCCGTCCGGAACATCGCGTGGTCGTCGACGAGCAGGACGCCGAGGTCCCTCAAGCTGCCGGTCTGCGTCGGGGTGCTCACGCGTCTCCTCCTCCGTCCGCGCCGTTGCGCGCAGCCTCGTGTGCGCCGTTGGGCGCCTTGTCTCGTACGAGGGGCAGCGCGAGTCGAACCTCCGTGCCCTCCCCTGGTCCTGAGCGTACGACGGCCGTGCCGCCGTGCCTGTGCATGCGCGCCACCAACGAGCGGCGGATGCCCAACCGGTCCTCCGGGATCGCCGACGGGTCGAACCCGACGCCGCGGTCGCGCACGAAGACCTCCGCCGCCGCGCTCCCGACCTCGACGTAGACGTCGATGCGGTCGGCACCGGAGTGCTTCGCCGCGTTCGTCATGGCCTCGCGCGCGGCCGCACGCAGCGCCTCCACGTCGACGTCCGGATCGAGGTCACCGACCCCGACGACCTCGATCGGCACCCGATAGGTCGTCTCGATCTCGGCGGCGTCGGCGACCAGGCCGGTCCGTAGCGTGGAGCCGTCGTCGTCGGCCGGCTCGCCGTACAGCCAGTCGCGCAGCTCCCGCTCCTGACGCCGGGCGAGCGTCGCGACCTGCGCCGGGTCGTTCGCGTTCTTCTGCAGCAGCGCCAGGGTCTGAAGGACGGAGTCGTGGAGGTGGGCCGCCACGTCGGCCCGCTCCTGCGACCGCACGCGCTCGCGCCGCTCGGCGGCGAGATCACTGACCAGGCGTACGATCCACGGCCCGAGCAGCAGGCCGGCGCCGGCGACGGCGACGACCAGCGCCGCGAGCAGCTGGGCGGCCGACCCCAGACCGCCCCCGAGCTGCGCCACGAACACGCCGTAGGCGATGAGCACCAGCAGGGCGCCGGCCGCCATCCTCAGCACGGCGGCCCATCCTGACGTCACCCTGACCCAGCGGCGCAGCAACCGGTCGTCGGCCTGGCGCCAGATGAGCGCGAAGCCGGCGATCGCCAGGACAGCGGGGAAGACGAGGCTCGAGACCCTGTCGCTGCCCAGGACGAACCACGCCACGCCGACACCGAGCACGACGAGCGCGGTGGTCTGCAGGGTCATCCTGTTCGACGGCGGTGTCGCCTCGTCCTCGTCGAGCCGCAGCCCGCGGCGGGTCGCACTGGCCAGCCCGGGCGAGCCATCGGCGCTCCCCAGCGGGACGAAGACCCAGAAGGCGACGTACGCCAGGACGCCGGCGAGCTGGAACAGCGTGCCCACGACGAACGCGAGCCGCACCCACAGGACAGGGACGCCGAGGTGGTCGGCGAGTCCCTGCGCCACCCCGCCGAGAACGCGTGGGCTCGCGGATCGGGAGAGCCGTCTCACCGGTGTCGCACTGATGGTCACGCTGTCGATCGTCACACGCGGCACTGGTCTCGGACCAGCCGGATCGACCCCTGAGCGACCCTGGGGCGGGCCGGCGCGCACCGGGTGCGGACCAGGGGTCTCACCCATACTCCAAGTGACACAAGCCGAGCAGGATGGAGCCATGGACGACACGACCTCACGCCCCGAGGACCCGGTGACACCACCGGCGAGCCTCGGGACCGGCTCGAGCACCGCGCCCGAGGGCGCGGCCCGACCACCGACCACCGGTTCGCTGACCGACATCCGGCGGACCGAGAGCGGACGCATGGTGGCCGGGGTGTGCGCGGGCATCGGGCGGACGCTCGGGATCGACCCGGTCATCCCGCGCATCCTGTTCGCGGTCTTCACCCTCGTGGGGTTCGGTGGTGTCATCGCCTACGTCGCCTCATGGATCCTGATTCCGGACGAGCGGACGGGCGAGAGCTATCTCAAGCGATGGTTGGGACTGGGCGACAGCGAGCCCCAGATCCGTCTCGTCGGTCTCGGGGCCGCGGGGCTGATCGCGGTCACGTGGACCTGGGGCTGGGGATGGCAGATCGGCCCGCTGTGGGTCGCGGCGCTGGTCGTCATCGCGTGGGTCGGCTACCGCGAGTACCAGGAGCGGCGGGACTCCGGCACCTCCTCGGTCACGCCGCCGCCGAACGTGCCGCCTCCGCCGGCGCCCTCGTACGCTCCTCCGCCGTGGGCGCCGACCGCTCCGGCGCCGGTGACCGCGACGCCCTTCGCGCCGACCGGAGCCCCGTCGTACGCCGCCGTGCCTCCTGTGCCGCCAGGACCACCCGGACCAGCGTGGGGTTCCGCTCCTCAACCCGCCCCGGTGAAGCCGCCCAAGCGGCCGAACCCGCGGCACGACCGCGGGACGCTGACCGTCATCACCCTGTCGGTGATGCTCATCGTCACCGGCGTCACGCTCGTCGCCACCCAGGGCGACCTCGCGCCGTCGGTCTACGCCGCGGCGGCGACGGGCACACTCGCGCTGGGCATGCTGATCGGCACGGTGTTCGGCAACGCTCGTCCGTTGATCCTGCCGGCCATCCTCGCCGTCATGGTCCTCGCTGTCTCCACCGTCATCCCACGCCTGGACGCCGGCCGGATCGAGACCGTGCCGACCAGCGCGGCGGACCTGAGGTCCGGCTACGCGGTCGGGACGGGCGAGGTCGTGGTGGACCTGCGGCAGGTCTCCGACCCCGCGGCCCTGGACGGGCGCCGGCTCGAGCTGGAGGTCGGTCTGGGTGGCGTCAGGGTGTACGTCCCCGCCACCCTCGACATCGACCTCGACGCCTCCGTCGGCGCCGGCTCGATCACAGCCCTCGGCTACCAGCGCGGCGGCGTGCAGACGTCGCTGGACGTGCACGACGACTCCTCGCTCCCCGACCTCATCCTCAGCATCGACGTCTCCCTCGGTGACGTGGAGGTGATCCGCTCATGAAGCGTCATCCGTTGGACGCCGTCACCCTCGTCGCGCTCGCGTTCGTGCTCGTCGCGGGCGCCCTGTGGGGCATGTGGTACGCAGGTTGGGAGCCGGCCACCCTCGCGGTGGCGGCCCCCCTGCTCCTTGTCGCCCTCGGCACGGTCGGGCTCGTCGCGACGCTGATCGCCGCGCGCCAGGCGGGTCGGCGGCAGCGCGAGCAGCGCACCGCGGTGGCGCCACCGACGACTCTGGACCCCACGCCGGGCGCTGCCGAGCAGCCGGACGACGACGACCCGGCCGAGAACACCGACACCGTCCCTGCCGACACACTCACCTTGGAGGACCTCACGCGGTCCTCCGACGACCGAGAGGACCCCCGATGAACCGTTCCAAGCAGCTCGCCCGCACGACCCACGACAAGTGGATCGGAGGAGTGTGCGGAGGACTGGCCCGCTATCTGGGCGTCGACCCGACCGTCGTCCGGCTGGGGTTCGTCGTCCTGACGCTGCTCGGACTGGGATCCATGATCCTCGTCTACCTCGTCGCCTGGCTCCTCATGCCCGCCGACGCCTGAGCCACCACCACCCCCTGAGGGGCGCGCGGGTCGGGAGGACGGTGGCGGGCCCTCACCGCGAGCGCGGGCGCTCGAACAGCCGCGACATCACGATCGCGCTGCGTGTCCGCTCGACCCGCGCGTGCTCCCGCATCCGCTCCACGACCTGCTCGATCTCGGTCATGCTCGTCGCCATCACGTGCACGATCGCGTCGGCGTGGCCGGCCACCGTCCACGCGCCGACGATCTGCGGGATGGCCGCGAGGTTGCGCTTGAGCTCGGCCACGGAGACGTTGCCGTCGTAGTAGATCTCGACGTACGCCTCGGTGGTCCAGCCCAGCGCCGCCGGGTCGGTGAGGGCGGTGAACCCGGTGATCTGGCCGCGGGCCCGCATCAGGTCGACCCGACGCTTGACCGCGGGCGCCGACAGCCCGACACCTGACCCGATCTCGGCGTAGGTCGCCCGCCCGTCGCGCATCAGGTGCCCGATGATCTCCCGGTCGACAGCGTCCATCGGTCGGGCCTCCTCGGTGTCGCGCGCGCCCTCGTGCCGCCCAGCCTAGAGCCCGCGGCGCAGTCACGGCCCCTACCCGCCCTGACAGGCACCCCACGTGGTCGCTAGCTCTGCCAGGACTTCCACAGGGCCGCATACGACCCTCCGCGGGCTACCAGCTCGTCGTGGCTGCCGAGCTCGGTGATCGCGCCGTCCTCGACGACGGCGACGCGGTCGGCATCGTGCGCGGTGTAGAGGCGGTGCGCGATGGCGACTACGGTGCGTCCCTCGAGCACCGCGCTCAACGAGCGCTCGAGGGCGCGGGCAGCGCGCGGGTCGATCAGCGACGTGGCCTCGTCGAGCACGAGCGTGTGGGGATCGGTCAGGACGACGCGCGCCAGCGCCAGGTGCTGCGCCTGGGCGTCGGTGAGCCGGTGCCCACCGGATCCGACCATCGTGTCGAGGCCGTGCGGCAGCTGCGCGACCCAGTCGCGCGCACCGACGGCGTCCAACGCTGCCCACAGCCGGTCGTCGGCGGCCGTACCCCCGTCCTCCAGGGCAAGCTGGAGGTTGTCACGCACGGTGCCGACAAAGACGTGGTGCTCCTGCGTCAGCAGCGCCACCCGGCGCCGGAGGTCGTCGAGCTCGAGCTCGGTGACCCCCACCCCGCCGACCGTGACCGCGCCGCTCGTCGGACCCTGGATGCCCGCGATCAGGCGGCCGATCGTCGACTTCCCCGCGCCCGACGGGCCCACGACGGCGAGCCGCTCGCCCGCCGCCAGCTCGAGGTCCACCCCGTGGAGCACCTCTCGGCCCTCGATGTAGGAGAACCGGACGTCGTCGAGCTCGATCTCCTCGCCTGCAGGGGTGCGACCGGTCGGCACCCGGTCGTCCGGGACCTCCGCCACGCCCAGCAGGCGCGCGAGCGACGTCGCACCCACCTGGAGGGTGTCCATCCAGCTGATGATGCGGTCGACCGGGTCGATGAGGAACCGGACGTACAGGACCGCCGCCGTCATCTGGGCCAGCGTGATCGACCCCTGCGCCATCAGCCATCCCCCGACGAGCAGGGTCGCGACGACGGGCACCAGATAGCCGATCTCGACCGCGGGGAAGAACACCGAGCGGAGGTTGCGGGTGTAGGACTCGGCCGCGTACGACTCCGCGATGTCGGCGTCGATGCGTTCGCTGCGCTGCGCGCCCAGCCCGAGGGCCTCGACGGTGCGAGCACCCTCGACGGTCTCGGCGAGCGTGGTGTTGATCCGCGAGTACGAGGCGTGCTCGCGGATGTAGCCGGCGCGCGCACGCGCGAGGTACCACCGGGAGGCCACCCAGATGACGGGCACGCCCAGCACGAGCGGGACGGCGACCCAGCCGCCGACGAGCAGCGCTGCGGCGATCGTGCACGCCGCCGTCACGAGAGCGACGACGGTCTCCGGCACCGCGAAGCGCACGGACCATCCGAGCGTGTCGACGTCACGCGACGTCCGGGTGAGGAGGTCGCCCGTCCCAGCGCTCTCGACGACACCGATCGGCAGGCCGAGCGCCTCGTCGACGAAGTCCTCGCGCAGCCGGGCCAGGACGGTCTCGCCGAAGACGGCCGAGCGCAGTCGCGCCCACCGGGTGAGCACGGTCTGCGCCAGCAGGCACACCGCGACGAAGATCGCGATCCGGTCGATGGTGCCGTAGCCGCCCTTGTCGGTCGCGGCCTCGACGAGGTCGCCGATCAACCACGGCACCACGAGGCCGGCGCCGGCTGCCGCACCGTGCAGCACGACGATCACGACGAGGTCGCGGCGGTGGTCGCGCCCGATCCGGCGCAGGTAGGAGCGGAAGACTCGGCTGCCGGCGATGGGCAGGGCATCATGCAACGTCCTCGGCCTCCTCTCGGGTCACGACCTGGCGGTAGGCACGGTCGGTGGACATCAGGTGGTGGTGCTGGCCCCTCGCGACGACGCGCCCTCCGGTGAGGAACACGACCTCGTCGGCGACGTCGAGGACGAGCGGGCTGCTCGTGACGACGACCGTGGTCCGTCCGGCGCGGTGGCGTCTCAGCCGCTGGGCGATCCGCGCCTCGGTGTGCGAGTCCACCGCCGAGGTGGGCTCCACGAGGACGAGCACGTCGGCGTCGGTCAGCAGTGCTCGTGCGAGCACGATGCGCTGGCGCTGACCGCCGGACAGGGACCGCCCGCGCTCGGCCAGCTCACCGTCGAGCCCGTCGTCCAGCGCCTCCAGGACGTCGTCGGCCGAGGCGGTCGTCAGGGCGTGCGCGACCTCTTCGTCCGAGGTCGCACGGCCGGCGTCCAGGGCGTCTCGGAGGCGCCCGCTGAAGAGGGCGGACGCGGTGTCGCTGACCACGACCCGGCGCCGGAGCTCGTCCCGACCGACCGCACCCAGCGGCACGTCGCCGTAGGTGACGGCGTCGACGTCGTCGCGTCCCGGCTGGACGTAGCCTCCGAGCCGGTCCGCCAGCGCCACGGCGTCCCGCGGGTCGTCGCTGACGACGGCGGTCAAGAGGCCCTTGCTCGCCACGAACGAGGTCGAAGCGTCGACAAGGTCGCCGTCGGGCGGGCTGACCGGGTCAGCGGGGTCGGAGACGCTCGGGGCGATGCGGAGGATGCGGATGACGTGCCGCGCCGAGACGTGGCCGCGGATGATCTTGTTGGCGGCCTCGGTGAAGGTGCGCAGCGGCAGCAGCAGGAACGTCGCGTAGCCGTAGAACGCCACGAGGTCGCCCGTACTGATCTCCCCGGACGCGGCGTAGCGCGCGCCGAGCCAGACGACGAGCACCACGAACGCCCCGGGGAGCAGGACCTGGAGCGCGTCGAGCACCGACTGCACCCGCGCCACCTGGACGCCGGCTCTGCGGACGTCCTGCGACGCGGCGCGGTAGCGGCGGTCGAACATCGCCTCCCCGCCGATCCCGCGAAGCACCCGCAGGCCGGCGACGATGTCGCTGGCGAGCGTGTTGAGCTCCCCCTGGAGAGCACGGGCGTGCTGGTTGCGTCGGTTCAGACGGCGCAGCAGCGGGCCGGTGGCGAGCATGAGGACCGGGACACCGATCAGCACCACGAGGCCCAACGTGGTCGATGAGCGGAGCAGGATCACCGCGACGACGAGATAGGCGACGATCGCGCCGGCGAAGCGACCCGCGACGTCCACGTAGTTGCCGAGGTTCGCGAGGTCGGTCGCACCCACGGAGACGACCTCGCCGTGAGCGACCCGGCGGTTCAGCTCCGAACCGAGCCGGCCGGAGTGCCCGCTGACCAGCTGGACGTTGCGGTAGGCCGCATCCAGCCACATCTGGACCGAGAGCCGGTGACGGATGATCCCGGCGGCCGCCCCGATCGCACCCACGAGCAGCAGGAGCGCTGACCAGAGCACCAGACCCCGCCCGAACCCGTGCTCCACCACCGCGTCGATCGCCGCGCCGATGACGGCGGGCACCGACGCCTGGGCGACCATCCAGGTGATCCCGAACGTGACCGCGCCGACGAGCGTCCAGCCCTGGACACGCAGGATCCACGCCATGTAGCGGGCCGCCGAACGGAGGTCCGGTGTGCCTGGGTCGTCCAGCGGGAGGCTCTTCACAACGGTCAAGCCTAAGCACCGTGTCGGAGGCGCCGCGATCGAATATCGACCGTCCGGATGGTATGTGATCCTGGTCTCCTCAGCGAAGCAACGAGTCGCCGGTAAAGTGTGTGTCGGTGTGCCGGGAAGTCTGGTCGGCGTCGTCTCGACCACCCCAGAAGGAGCACCGTTGTCCCAGAACACCGTCCTCGGTCGCGGCTCATGGCCTGAGGCCTCGCGCATCGCCGCGCTGCTACGGCAGGAGACCGTCGGCGGCTTCCTCCTGATCGGCGCCGCCGCGGTCGCGATCGTGCTCGCCAACAGCGGACTCGGCGACGCCTACACGACGCTGCGTGACACCCGGATCGGCCCCGAGTCGCTGCACCTGGACCTGAGCCTCGGCACGTGGGCGGCCGACGGCTTGCTGGCCATCTTCTTCTTCGTCGCCGGGCTCGAGCTCAAGCGCGAGCTCGTCGCCGGCGACCTGCGCGACCCGCGTCGAGCGGCGATCCCGATCCTCGCTGCCGTCGGTGGCATGGTCGTGCCGGCACTGATCTTCGTGGCCGTCAACCTCAGCACGGGGGGCACGGCGCTGCGCGGCTGGGCGATCCCCACGGCGACGGACATCGCGTTCGCCCTGGCCGTCCTGGCCGTCCTGGGGTCCTTCCTGCCGACGGCGCTGCGGACCTTCCTGCTCACCCTCGCCATCGTCGACGACCTGCTGGCGATCGTCATCATCGCGTTCTTCTACACCGACCAGCTCGCGGTGGGGTGGTTCGCCGCCGCCCTCGTGCCGATCGGGATCTTCGCGGTGCTGGTGCAGCGACGGGTGCGCTCGGGCTGGATCCTCATCCCCCTCGCGCTGCTCGCGTGGGGCCTCGTCCACGCCTCAGGGGTGCACGCCACGGTCGCGGGCGTCATCCTCGGATTCACCGTGCCGGTGGCGCGCAGAAAGGCGGCGGGCGGCCCGGAGGCCGGCCCAGGGCTCGCCGAGCACTTCGAGCACGTCTGGCGACCGATCTCGGCAGGCATCGCCGTGCCGATCTTCGCGTTCTTCGCCGCCGGTGTCGACGTCGGCGGAGTCAGCGGGCTCCTCGACGCCAACCGCAGCACGATCACGTACGGAATCGTCCTCGGTCTGGTGGTCGGCAAGACGCTCGGCATCGTCGGGGCCACCTGGCTGATGGCGAGGTTCACGCACGCACGCCTCGACCCGTCGCTCGGGTGGATCGACGTCGTCGGCGTCGGGATGCTCGGAGGGATCGGGTTCACCGTCTCCCTCCTGATCGGCGACCTCGCGTACGGTCTCGCCTCGACGTACGACGAGTACGTGAAGATCGGGGTGCTCGAGGGCTCTGTCCTCGCCGCGCTGCTCGCCACGGTCGTGCTGCGTCTGCGCAACCGCCGCTACCGTCGGATCAGTGAGGACGAGGCGTGTGACGACGACCGTGACGGCGTGCCCGACGTCTACCAGCGCGACGACGAGGCGTAGTTGCCGTCGCCCGAGGACGCGCGGTCGTTAAGCGATTGACCGCCCCTCCGACCGGGGACACACTCGCCAGATGCTGCCCGCGATCCATCCCGTCCCCCTGCCTTCCTCCGCCACCTCCCCCGAGGCCTGGGCGCTGCTGGGGGTCGAGCGTGTGCGGGTGGCGAGCGACGACGCGCTCCACGGCCACCACGACCTGACGCCGGGCTTCGCCCAGATGGCGTCGATCCTGGCCGACCGCACGTACCGCCCACAGCACCGGATCGTGGCCGTCTGCGACGACCTCCGTACGCCGGAGTCCGTGGTCGGCCACGCGTCGGTCCGGCTGCCCCAGGTCGGCGAGACCGACGTCGTGCACCTCGACCTCGGGGTCGACCCCGCATGGCGTCGGCGCGGGATCGGGACGGCGCTCGCCGCCGTCCTCGCAGAGAGGGTCCGGGAGACGGGACGCACGGTGGTCAAGGCCGAGACGTCGTACGGACGGGTCATCGACGCCGGCAACGAGACGCTGGCGGCGACGACAGGCGTGGGCAGCGTCCCCACCGACGATCCCGCGACCCGCTTCGCCGTCCGGTACGGGTTCACGCTCGAGCAGGTGGAGCGACAGTCCACGCTCCCGTTGCCGGTCGGCCACGAGCACCTGGCCGGTCTGTCCCGGACGTCGGCCGCGGCCGCCGGCGATGCCTATCGCCTCCACACGTGGGTCGACGAGATCCCCGAGGCGTGGGAGGTCCAGTACGCCCGGCTCCTGACGCGCATGTCGACGGCCACACCGTCCGGCGGGATGGAGCAGGTGGAGGATCCCTGGGACGTCGCACGGCTCCGCGAAGCGACGGCACGACGGCAGGCGACCGGGGACCTGGCGCTCGTCGTCGCGGCCGAGCACGTCCCGACGGGGGAGCTCGCCGCCTACACCGTCGTCGAGTTCACCGACTCACGACCCGAGTCGGTGATCCAGGACGACACGCTTGTGCTGCCGGAGCACCGCGGACACCGCCTCGGGATGCTGGTCAAGTGCCGTCTGCTGGAGACGCTGGCGTCCGTACGCCCGCAGGCGCGGCGCATCCACACGTGGAACGCCGAGGAGAACACGCACATGCTGGCGGTCAACGTCGCGCTCGGCTACCGCCCGGCCAGCGTGAGCGGGCAGTGGCAGCTCCGGCTGACGGACTCCTAGCGCCGGTTGTCGATCTCGGGGGATTCTGTTCGTTGTCCGGGTGAGGGCCCCGACCCGCGGGGCCGACCGAAGGAGAGACCGATGAGCGAGCGCTACCTCTTCATCCTGTTCGACGACGAGGCCACGTGGGCCGAGGCGTCCCCCGAGGAGTGGGAACGCGTGATGGCTGCCCACGACCGATTCTCCAAGGCGGTCGCGGCCGCCGGTGGTGTCGACCACGGGGGCGAGGCGCTGCAGCCGACGACGACCGCGACGACCGTGCGCAACGGGCCCGAGCCGGTCGTCACCGACGGACCGTTCGTCGAGTCGAAGGAGGCGTTCGGCGGCTACTACCTGATCGAGTGCGACGGGCTCGACACCGCGCTCGCGCTCGCGAAGCAGTGCCCCAGCGCGGTCGTCGAGGTGCGGCCGATCCTCGATCTCGGCGGGGAGTGACGGCCCACGTCGCCTGAGACGACACCCGTGACGGTCGACGAGGCCGTCGCCGCGCTGCACCGGGAGCACTGGGGCCGCGTGGTGGCGGCCACGGTCCGCACCGCCGGCGACATCGACACCGCCGAGGACTGCGCACAGCACGCGTTCGAGCGGGCGCTGCAGACCTGGGTGCGCGTCCCGTCGAGCCCGGTCGGGTGGCTCGTCCGGACCGCACGCAACCACGCGCTCGACCTGCACCGCCGGACGGGATCGCTGCGGCAGCGGATGCCCGACCTCGCGCTGCGAGAGGAGTCGCGCCACGCCGACGCCGCGGCCGCCCGCTGGAACGACGAGCTCCTCCGTCTCGTCTTCACGTGCTGCCACCCGTCGCTGTCCGAGGCCGACCGGGTGCTGCTGACGCTGCGGGTGGTCTGCGGGATCCCCACACCGACCGCGGCCTCCCTCCTCCTGATCCGTCCGTCGACCGCGGCGGCTCGGATCACGCGAGCGAAGCGCAAGATCACCGCGGCCGGGATCCGGTACGCCGTCCCGGCCGCGAACGACCTTCCCGAGCGGCTCGGCGCCGTGCTCGAGGTCGTCCACCTGGTGGCCACCGCGGCGCACGAACGACCGCGCGACCCGCAGACCGACGCGCTCGAGGTGGCGTCACGCTCGCTCGCGACGAGCCTCGGCGAGATCTTCCCCGACGAGCCGGAGGTCCTGGGGTTGCTGGGCCTGGTGCTGTTCACGCAGGCGCGCACGTGGGCCCGTCGCGAGGCCGACGTGGTCCTCCTGGACGGTCAGGACCGCGGATCGTGGGACGTGCGGCTGATGGCGGGTGGCCGGGAGGCGACCACCCGAGCGATCGAGCGGGCACTGGCTCGCGACGGCCGTGCAGGGCGGTACGCGCTCCAGGCGGCCATCGCCGGCGTGCACGCCGACGCGGCCAGCGTCGACACGACCGACTGGCCCGCCCTGCTGCGGCTGTACGACCGGCTGGTCGAGGAGTGGCCGACCCCGGTCGTCCGCCTCAACCGCGCGGTCGCGGTGTCGTACGTCGAGGGCCCCGAGGCCGCGCTCACGGCGCTCGAGCCTGTCATCGGCGACCCGAGCCTGGGCGAGTACGCCTACCTCCCCGCCGTGCAGGCGCGACTGCTCGCCGACGTCGGGCGACGCGAGGAGGCGGCCGACGCCTACCGCCGTGCAATCGCGGTCGCCGGCGACGATGGCCAGCGTCGGTTGCTCACGTCACGCCTGGACGCGCTCAGACCCTGACGCCGACGTCGTGGAGGTGGTGCGCGGCATCGTGGAGGAAATAGCGTGAGAAGGTCGTGATCGTGAACGACGCCCCGTCGCTCCGCCGACCCGTACGCGTCCACCGGTCCGCAGGGACCGCGTCGAAGGCCGCAGCCACGAGCGCCGCCTCGCGGGCGAGCTGCTCGGACACGGCGCCGGGGTCCTGCTCGGAGTACCTTTCGGCGTCCGCGGTCGCGTCCTGGTCCCAGTTCGGATAGGTCGGGCCGTCCTCGTCGAGCATCAGGCCGAGGCGGTGGCGGTACAGCGCGAAGACGTCACGGACGTGGCAGGCGTACTCCAACGGCGACCAGGTGCTCGCGTCCGGCCGGTCGCGCACGTCGGGGCGCTCGAGCACCGCCGGCCATCGTGCGGCGAGCGCACGCACGTGCGCACCGACCTCGCCGTCGCTGATCGCGGCCGGATCGAAACCGCACTCCGGGCACACCTTCCGCGCCGTCCAGGTCCAGTCCTTCGTGTCGGGGACGATGGCCACGGCTCACTCCCACTCGATCGTGCCGGGCGGCTTGCTGGTGATGTCGACGACCACCCGGTTGACCTCGCGGACCTCGTTGGTGATCCGGGTGGAGATGCGCTCGAGGAGCTCGTACGGGAGACGACTCCAGTCGGCCGTCATCGCGTCCTCGCTGCTCACGGGACGCAGCACGACCGGGTGTCCGTACGTCCGTCCGTCGCCCTGGACCCCGACCGAGCGGACGTCGGCCAGCAGCACCACCGGGAACTGCCACACGTCGCGGTCGAGACCGGCGGCGGTGAGCTCCTCCCGGGCGATGGCATCGGCCTCGCGCACGATCTCGAGACGCTCCTCGTCGACGGCGCCCACGATCCGGATCGCGAGCCCTGGCCCCGGGAACGGGTGGCGCCAGACCATCGCCGGCGGCAGACCGAGCTGCTCGCCGACCTGCCGGACCTCGTCCTTGAACAGCGTGCGCAGCGGTTCGATCAGGCTGAACTCGAGGTCCTCGGGGAGGCCACCGACGTTGTGGTGGCTCTTGATGTTGGCCGCGCCCTCGCCCCCGCCGGACTCGACCACGTCCGGATAGAGCGTGCCCTGCACGAGGAACCTGACCGGCGTGCCAGGGGTCTCGAGGATCTCGCGCTCGGCGGCCTCGAAGGTCCGGATGAACTCGCGGCCGATGATCTTGCGCTTCTCCTCGGGGTCGGTGACGCCCGTGAGGTGGCCGAGGAACTGCTCGCGGGCGTCCACGACCTTGAGGTTGACGTCGGTCGCGTCCACGTAGTCGCGGACCACCTGGTCTCGCTCGCCCTTGCGGAGGAGCCCGTGGTCGACGAAGACACAGGTGAGCTGGTCACCGATCGCGCGCTGCACGAGTGCGGCGGCGACCGACGAGTCCACACCGCCGGACAACGCGCAGATGACGCGGGCGTCGCCGACCTGCTCCCGGATCCGGTCCACCTGCTCGTCGACGATGTTGACCATGGTCCAGGTCTGCCGACAACCGGCGATCTGGACCAGGAAGCGCTCCAGCACCTGCTGACCATGCTCGGTGTGCAGGACCTCGGGATGCCACTGCACCCCGGCCAGTCCACGGTCGACGTCCTCGAACGCCGCGACGGCCGCGCGGGGTGACGACGCGGTGACCACGAAGCCCTCCGGCGCGGCGACGACCTCGTCCCCGTGCGACATCCACGCCCGGAGCTGGTCGGGCAGCCCGGCCAGGAGCACACCGTGATCACCGACCGTGACGTCGGTGCGGCCGTACTCACGCTGGCCGGTGCTCGCGACCGTCCCTCCGAGGACCTGGGCCATCGCCTGGAAGCCGTAGCAGATGCCGAAGACCGCGGTGCCCGTGCCGAAGAGCGCCGGGTCCAGGCGCGGCGCGCCCTCCTCGTACACCGACGACGGGCCCCCCGAGAGGATGATCGCCTTCGGCTTCTTGGCGAGCATGTCCTCGACCGGCATCGTGTGGGGCACGATCTCGGAGTAGACCTTCGCCTCCCGCACGCGTCGGGCGATCAGCTGCGCGTACTGGGCGCCGAAGTCGACGACGAGGACCAGGTCGTGCTCAGGAATCTCGGTCACACCTCGATCCTATCGAGCGCCGTCAGCTAGCTGACGCCGACGATGGGAAGACGCAGCGCCGCAGGGGCGTCGACCGGCACGACGGGGTTCTTCGGCGCCACGGGCTCGAGGCGCGCGTAGGCCTCGCCCGTCGCCGGACGCGGGTCCGACTGGTCCCTGTTGGGCCAGAACGCCATCGCCCGCTCGGCCTGGGCCGTGATCGTCAGCGACGGGTTCACGCCCAGGTTCGCCGAGATCGCGGCGCCGTCGACGACGTGGAGGCCGTCGTAGCCGTACAGCCGGTGGTACGGGTCGATCACCCCGGTGGCCGGGGAGTCGCCGATCACGCAGCCCCCGATGAAGTGCGCGGTGAGCGGGATGTTGAACGGCTCACCGATCGTGCCTCCGGGCCAGCCGTCGATCTTGTCAGCCGTACGGCGCACGGCCTCGTTGGCCTTCGGGATCCACGAGGGGTTCGGGTCGCCCGCCCCCTGGGCCGAGGTCAGCCGCAGGCGTCCGGTGATCCGGCTCCGCTTCATGGAGGTCGTGATCGAGTTGTCGAGCGACTGCATGGCCAGCAGGATGATCACCCGCTCCGACCAGTGCTTGAAGTCGTACAGCTCTCTGACGTTGCGCTTCTGCGCCCACAGCTCCTTGAGCCAGGCCTGCCAGCGCGGCCTCTCCCCGTCACCGTCGGTGAGCACCGTCTGGAGCAGCGACATCGCGTTGGAGCCCTTGCCGAAACGGACCGGCTCGATGTGGGTGACCTCATCGGGGTGGAACGAGGAGGTGATCGCGACGCCGGTGGAGTAGTCCACGTCCCGGCTGCCGGCGATCGCCCCGAGCAGCGACTCCGAGTTGGTCCGGGTGAGGACCCCGAGCCTCGACGAAATCCGCGGGAGGACGCCTCGGCTGCGCATCCTGTGCAGGAGCTTCTGTGTGCCCAGCGAGCCGGCGGCGAACACGACCTGGTCTGCGGTGAAGCGGCAGGCGACCTTGCGGCGCCGGTCCGTACGCCGCGTGTCGACCGTGTAGCCGCCACCGGGGCGCGGGCGGACCTCCGTCACGGTGGTCAGCTCGTGGACGCGCGCGCCGGCCTGCTCGGCGAGATAGAGGTAGTTCTTGACCAGCGTGTTCTTGGCGTTGTGGCGGCACCCCGTCATGCACTCGCCGCACTGGATGCATCCGGCCCGATCAGGGCCTGCACCACCGAAATAGGGGTCGGCGACGGTCTCACCGGGGCCCCCGAAGAAGACGCCGACCGGTGTGGGGTGGAACGTGTCGGCGGCGCCCATCTCCTCGGCGACCTCCCGCATGACCTCGTCGGCAGGAGAGGTGACCGGGTACGTCGTCACACCGAGCATCCGCTTGGCCTGGTCGTAGAAGGGCGCGAGCTCCGCCTTCCAGTCGGTGATGTGACCCCAGGCAGGGTCGCGATAGAAGGGCTCGAACGGCTCGTAGAGGGTGTTGGCGTAGACCAGCGAGCCGCCGCCGACACCCGCGCCGGACATGATCATCACGTCCTTCAGGAGGTTGATGCGCTGGATGCCGTAGCAGCCGACCTCGGGCGCGAAGAGGTAGCGCCGGAGGTTCCACGAGTTGTCCGCGAAGTCCTCGTCGCGGAACCGCGCCCCGGCCTCGAGGACCCCGACGCGGTAGCCCTTCTCGGTCAGTCGCAGTGCGGTCACGCTCCCGCCGAACCCCGAGCCGATCACCAGGACGTCGTAGTGCTGCGGTGCGGTGTCGTTCACAGCGTCAGCGTAAGACCGCGTTCACGCTATTGCTACCCCTGGGTAACGAATATGTCATCGCGGATGTCGTATCCCCTCCGACGCGGCGTGACGGTCGGTGTCAGGCCCGGCCGGCCTTCTTCAGGACGCGCAGCGCCGCGGTGATCGTCGTCTGGAAGGCCGCATCGCTCACCATCCGGGGAGCCGAGAGGGGCAGCAGCCGCTGGTTGGCGACCGCCTGCGTCTCGGTGTAGCGGAGGATCCCCTCCGCACCGTGCCGACGGCCGATGCCCGACTCCCGCATCCCGCCCATCGGCGCCTCCAGCGAGGCGAAGGTGGCGGCGAACCCCTCGTTGATGTTCACGCTGCCTGCCTTGATCCGGCGAGCAAGCTCGCGACCCCGCGCGACGTCACGTGTGTAGATCGCGGCGTTGAGGCCGTACGACCCGGCGTTGGCGCGGTCGATGGCCTCACCCTCGCTGCCGAAGCGGTAGAGCGAGACGACCGGGCCGAAGGTCTCGTCGGCGAAGCAGTCCATCGCCGGGCTCACACCCTCGAGCAGCGTGGGCTCGTAGAAGTACGGACCGACCTCGGGGCGCGGCCTCCCGCCGGTGAGGACGCGGGCTCCCTTGGACACGGCGTCGGCGACGTGGGCGGACACCGTGTCCAGCTGCCGCTGCGAGACCAGCGAGCCCATGTCTCCGTCGTAGTCCAGCGACGCCGACATCGTCATGCGGCCGATCCGCTTGACGAGCTTGGCGACGAAACGGTCATAGACCGCGTCCGCGACGAACAACCGCTCGACCGACACGCAGAGCTGGCCGGCGGAGGAGAAGCACGCACGGACCGCGCCCTCGACGGCGCGGTCGAGGTTGGCATCGGCGAGGACCAGCATCGGGTTCTTGCCACCCAGCTCGAGCGAGGTCGAGACGAGCCGCTCGGCCGCCTGCGCCGCGACACGCCTGCCGGTCGCGGTCGAACCGGTGAAGCAGACGTGGTCCGCCCGCTCGACGATCGCACCGCCGATCACGGGGCCAGGCCCGTTGACGACCTGCCACAGGCTCGCGGGGAAGCCGACCTCGCGGAACAGCTCGATCGCGGCCAAGGCGGAGAGAGGTGTTTGGCCGTCGGGCTTGTGGACCACCGCGTTGCCTGCCGCGACGGCAGGGATCCCGTCCGAGATCGCCAGCGTGAGCGGATAGTTCCAGGGAGAGATGATCCCGACGACGCCCTTGGGGACCCGGTTGATCCGCGTCTGGGTGAAGAGCGGGTAGACCCCGGGGACGCGACGCGTCGTGAGGTGCCGCGCGAGGGTGCGACCGTAGTAGCGAGCGGTGAGCGCCACGTGCAGGACCTCGTCGAAGGCGTGCTTGCGCGCCTTCCCCGACTCCCACTGCACGAGGTCCATGAGGTCGTCGGCGTGGTCGAGAACCGCGTCATGGAGGTCGAGGAGCAGCGCCGCCCGGTGGGACAGGTCGGTCCGCGACCACGGGTCCTGCGCCGCCCGGGCAGCCGCGAACGCGTCCTCGACGTCACCGGTGTCCGAGACGGGGAGCGTAGCGATCGGCTGCCCGGTGAAGGGCGCGTACGTCGTCTCCGCCTCGCCCGACGTGGCGCGCAGCCCTGCGGTCAGACGACGGACGAGGGCCGGGTCGACGGCGAACGCGGCTGTCGCGTCGTGCTCGGGGTCGGCGGGGAGGCGCCCGTGCTCCGGAGCGCTGGGGTCGCGTCGTGACATGCGGTCACTGTAGAGGGGGCACCACACCAGTGCTACCCCCCGGTAACGAGTCCGCCACCGGCAGTGTCACGAACGCCGGGCGTCGGCGCTACTGGACGACGACCTCGACCCGCTGGAACTCCTTGAGCTCGGTGTAGCCGGTCGTCGCCATCGCCCGGCGGAGCGCGCCGACGAGGTTCATCGTGCCGTCCGGCGCGGTCGACGGCCCGAAGAGCACCGACTCGAACGAGCCGACGGTGCCGAGGTTGATGCGCTGGCCGCGCGGCAGGTCGGGGTGCCACGCCTCGGCGCCCCAGTGGAACCCGCGTCCGGGCGCCTCGGCCGCCCGCGCGAACGGCGAGCCCACCATGACCGCGTCCGCGCCGCAGGCGATCGCCTTCGCGAGGTCGCCGCTGTGGCCGACCGAGCCGTCGGCGATGACGTGCACGTAGCGGCCGCCCGACTCGTCGAGGTAGTCACGTCGTGCCGCGGCGACGTCGGCGAGCGCGCTCGCCATCGGCACGGCGACTCCGAGCACCTGGCGGGTGGTGTGCGTCGCTCCCCCGCCGAAGCCGACCAGGACCCCCGCGGCGCCGGTGCGCATCAGGTGGAGGGCGGCCTGGTGCGTGGCGCAGCCGCCGACGACGACCGGCACGTCGAGCTCGTAGATGAACTCCTTGAGGTTGAGCGGCTCGGTCTGCCCCGAGACGTGCTCGGCCGACACCGTGGTCCCCCGGATGACGAACAGGTCGACGCCCGAGTCGACGACCGTCTGCGCGAACTGCTTGGTCCGCTGGGGCGAGAGCGCACCGGCGACGGTCACGCCGGCATCGCGGATCTGCTTCAGCCGCTCGTGGATCAGCTCGGCCTTGATCGGCTCCTGGTAGATGCGCTGGAGCCGGACCGTCGCCTCACGCGACTCGAGGTGGGAGACCTCCTCGAGCAGCGGCAGCGGGTCGTCGTAGCGAGTCCAGAGCCCCTCGAGGTCGATGACGCCCAGACCACCGAGCTTGCCGAGCATGATCGCCGTCTCCGGCGACATCACCGAGTCCATCGGCGCGGCGACCACGGGGATCTCGAACCGGTAGGCGTCGATCTGCCAGGCCGTCGAGACCTCCTCGGGATCACGAGTCCGGCGACTCGGGACGATCGCGATGTCGTCGAACGCGTATGCCCTGCGGCCGCGCTTGGCGGCGCCGATCTCGATGTCCATCCCCGCATTCTAGTGAGGCGGGGCGGACACCGAGGACTGCGTCACAGCCTGGCGTAGTTCGGGGCCTCGACGGTCATCTGGATGTCGTGGGGGTGACTCTCCTTGAGACCCGCCGACGTGATCCGGACGAACTGCCCGCGGTCCTGCAGCTCCGGGACGGTGTGGGCACCGACGTAGAACATCGACTGGTGAAGCCCGCCGACGAGCTGGCGTACGACAGCGCCGAGCTGGCCGCGGTAGGCCACCTGGCCCTCGATGCCCTCGGGGACGAGCTGGTCGTCGGAGGTGACGTCGGCCTGGAAGTAGCGGTCCTTGGAGTAGGACTTCTTGCCCCGCGACGACATCGCGCCCAGCGACCCCATGCCGCGGTAGCTCTTGTACTGCTTGCCGTTGACGAAGATGAGCGAGCCGGGGCTCTCCTCCGTACCGGCCAGGAGCGAGCCCACCATCACCGTGTCCGCACCGGCCACGAGAGCCTTGGCGATGTCGCCGGAGTACTGGAGGCCACCGTCACCGATCAACGGCACTCCCGCCGGCTTGGTGGCGCGGGACGCCTCGTAGATGGCGGTCACCTGCGGCACGCCGACGCCGGCCACGACACGTGTCGTGCAGATGGAGCCGGGTCCGACACCGACCTTGACGGCGTCGACGCCGGCGTCGACGAGCGCCTTCGCGCCGGCGTACGTCGCGATGTTGCCGCCGATGATCTGGACGTGCGAGGTCGCGGGATCACGCTTGAGGCGCTGGATCATCTCCAGCAGCGCCTGGGCGTGGCCGTGGGCGGTGTCGACGACGAGGACGTCGACACCGGCCTCGATCAGCGCGGTCGCGCGATCCCAGGCGTCACCGAAGAAGCCGACCGCGGCACCGACCAGCAGCCTGCCCTGCGCGTCCTTGCTGGCGTCGGGGAACTGCTCGGACTTCACGAAGTCCTTCACCGTGATGAGGCCGCGCAGGTGGCCGCCCTCGTCGACGAGCGGGAGGCGCTCCTTCTTGTGGGAGCGGAGCAGCTCAGCCGCCGCCTCGCGGTCGATGCCGACCGGGCCGGTGATGAGCGGCATCGGCGTCATGACCTCGCCGACCGTCTTGTGGGACCACTCCGCCAGGGGGACGAAGCGCAGGTCGCGGTTGGTGACGATGCCGAGGAGCGTGTCGTCGGCATCGACGACCGGGAGGCCGGAGACGCGGTACTGGCCACAGATCTCGTCGAGCTCCTCCAGCGTCGCCTTCTCGGTGATGGTGATCGGGTTGGGGATGACGCCGGTCTGCGTGCGCTTGACGAGGTCGACCTGGTAGGCCTGGTCCTCCACGGACAGGTTGCGGTGGAGGATGCCGATGCCACCCTCGCGCGCCATCGCGATGGCCATGCGCGCCTCGGTCACGGTGTCCATCGCCGCGGAGATCAAGGGGATGCGGAGAGAGATGTCTCGGGTCAACCGCGACGTGGTGTCGACCTCGCTCGGGACGACGTCGGTCTCGCCAGGGAGCAGCAGGACGTCGTCGTAGGTGAGGCCCAGCGGTGCGAACTTCTCCGGCACACCCGCGGCGTTGAGATCCATGACGTCCTTCCCTCGAGCATCCGACGTCCCCATCCTACGAGGACCCCTGTCGACACATCCAACGACGGATGGGCGCAGCTGCTTCCACGGCCACGTGCGGCGGCCGTCACGTCCGGCGAGGACCGTCGAGGAGCGTCAGCGCACGACGTACGACGGGCGCCACGACGACGACCTGTCGGCCCACTGGTCGCCCGAACGATCACGGTCCCGGTCGCGGTCCCCGTCACGATCACCGTCCCAGGCGCCGCCGCGATCACGGTCCCAGGCGCCGTCACGGTCACGGTCCCAGTCCCGATCACGGGTCCCGTCGTCGGCGGGAGCGGGCGCGGTCGTCACCACCCCTGGGACGGGCGACGGCGCAGGAGTCGCCGGGTGCTCGGCCCGGGGCGAGTCCGCACGGCTCCGTCCGTCCCGCGAGGGAACGGGGTGAGATGCCTCGCCCTTGTGAGCAGACGAGAGCGCCTCGGCGCCGGAACGCCCGGTGTGCACTTCTGAACCTGTGACCGCCGGCGCCGACAGGTTGGGGCGCTCATGCCTCTTGGCCGTCCGCGGTGTCGCGACCTCCTCACCCAGCCCGACCGCGCGTCCGACGACGTAGGTGAGCGGCGCAACGGGGCTGCCGGCGACCGCCTGGCTGACGCCCATGGCGAGCAGGACGACGACGCCCACACCAAGCTCGGTGGCGCGGCGGACGCCCGGCGCGGGTCGAGTCGCGCGACCGCGGTGGGCGCGGCGGCGGTCGACCGGGCGCACGCGACGGGCACCCACAGGCCCCACCCGCCAGCCGGCCCGGCCCGGCGCCCTCGACACGGCGGTCAGCCGGTCAGCGGCGGGGTCCCCGGCGCCGGGGAGCGCGGCCATGACGTCGGTGCGCCAAGCGGCCAGTCCGTCGAGGAGGGGGTCGCCCGTGGCCCGACCGGCGATCAGGTCGTCGAGGAGACGGTCGTCGTGCGCGACCGGATCGACGCCGGTCACGCCGAGACCTCCCCGCGCGTCACCTGGCGGTTGCGGTGGAGGTCGCGCAGCCGCTGAAGGGCACGGTGCTGCGCGATCCGTACGGCGCCGGGCGTCATCCCCATCGCGGTGCCCACCTCGTTGGCGGTCAGTCCCATCGCGACCCGGAGGACGAGCACCTCGTGCAGTCGGCCCGGAAGGCAGTCGAGCAGGTCGAGGACATCTTGGGACTCGAGGCGTCCGAGCACCTCGCTCTCGGCCGAGGCGACGCCCGAGTCCGGGACGACGTCGACGAGAACCTGGCGCGAGCGGTAGGCGCTGCGCTGGGCGTCGGCCACCTTGCGGCTGCCGATGGCGTACACGAACGCCTCGAAGGGAAGACCCTGGTGCTCGAAGGTGGGGAGTGCCTGGAAGACGGCGATGCAGATCTCCTGGGCGACGTCCTCGGCCAGCTGCGCACCGTCGCGGTATCCGCCGAGGCGGGCACGGCAGTAGCGGTGCGACACGGTGCGCACGTCGCGCATGAGGGCATCCATGACGTCGGCATCATCGAGGGCTCGCAGCGCCAGCTCGGCGAGGTCTGGCTCACCGGAGGGTGGGCGGGGAAGCATCCGGGGATCCTTCGGGGGCTCAGGAGCATCAGGACGGGTCAGCACCGGTGGTGCCACGCCCACCGTCCCACGTCGCCGGGCGACACGCCAGACCGGATGCACAACGACGAAGGCCCGCCCCTCACGGGACGGGCCTTCGTCGTGGGAGTGCGCTCGGATCAGCTCTCGTCGTCGGCCGGCTTCTCGACCACCAGCGTCTCGGTGGTGAGCAGCATGGCGGCGATGGAGCCCGCGTTGGCCAGCGCGGAGCGCGTGACCTTGACCGGGTCGAGGACGCCCTGGGCGACCAGGTCGCCGTACTCGCCGGTCGCGGCGTTGTAGCCCTGGCCGCTCTCGCGGACCTTGGCGACCACGACGTAGCCGTTCTCGCCACCGTTCTCGGCGATCCAGCGCAGCGGCTCGACGGCCGACTTGCGGACGATCGCGACACCGACGGCCTCGTCACCGGTGAGCCCGAGGTCGTCCTCGAGCACCGACACGGCGGTCACGAGAGCGGAGCCGCCACCGGCGACGATGCCCTCCTCGATCGCCGCACGGGTCGCCGAGACGGCGTCCTCGATGCGGTGCTTCTTCTCCTTGAGCTCGACCTCGGTCGCGGCACCCACCTGGATGACGCAGACGCCGCCGGCGAGCTTCGCGAGGCGCTCCTGGAGCTTCTCGCGGTCCCAGTCGGAGTCGGTCGAGTCGATCTCGGCCTTGATCTGGTTGACGCGGGCGGAGACCTCGTCGTCCTTGCCGGCACCGTCGATGATCGTGGTGTCGTCCTTGGTGACGACGACGCGACGCGCCGTGCCGAGGTCGTCGAGCCCGATCTGGTCGAGCTTCAGGCCGAGGTCGGGGGTGACGACCTGGGCGCCGGTGAGGACCGCGATGTCCTGCAGCATCGCCTTGCGGCGGTCACCGAACGCCGGCGCCTTGACGGCGACCGAGGTGAACGTGCCGCGGATCTTGTTGACGACCAGCGTCGAGAGCGCCTCGCCGTCGACGTCCTCGGCGATGATCAGGAGCGACTTGCCCGCCTGGACGACCTTCTCCAGCAGCGGGAGGAGGTCGGCGACGGACGAGATCTTGCCCTGGTTCACGAGGATGTACGGCTCGTCGAGGACGGCCTCCATCCGCTCGGTGTCGGTCACCATGTAGGGCGAGAGGTAGCCCTTGTCGAACTGCATGCCCTCGGTGAACTCGAGGCCGGTGCCCATCGTGTTGGACTCCTCGACGGTGATGACACCGTCCTTGCCGACCTTGTCGAAGGCGTCGGCGATCAGGCCACCGATGTGGGCGTCACGCGCCGAGATGTTGGCGACGTGCGACATGTCCTGCTTGTCGTCGACGTCACGGGCCAGCTCGAGGAGCCGCTCTGAGACAGCGGCGACGGCCTTGTCGATGCCGCGCTTGAGGGCGATCGGGTTGGTGCCCGCCGCCACGGCGCGCAGGCCCTCGTGGACCATCGCCTGAGCGAGCACGGTCGCCGTGGTGGTGCCGTCACCGGCGATGTCGTTGGTCTTGGTGGCAACTTCCTTGGCGAGCTGGGCGCCGAGGTTCTCGAACGGGTCGTCGAGCTCGATCTCACGGGCGACGGTCACGCCGTCGTTCGTGATCGTCGGCGCACCCCACTTGGAGTCGAGGACGACGTAGCGACCCTTGGGGCCGAGCGTCACCTTCACGGTGTCGGCCAGAATGTCGACGCCACGCTCGAGTGACCGACGAGCAGTCTCGTCGAACTCAAGAATCTTGGGCATGGGGATCCTTCTCTGTGGTGTCGGACCCGTCGAGACACCGCGGGCCCATGTGCTGCGGACGAGTGCTTTCGCCCCAGCGGTCTCGGACCGCCGGGGCGAGCACGTCGCTACTTCTCGATGACCGCGAGGACGTCGCGCGCCGACAGGATGAGGAACTCCTCGCCGTCGTACTTCACCTCGGTGCCGCCGTACTTGCTGAAGACGACGACGTCGCCGACCTTGACGTCGACGGGGATGCGCTCGTCGCCGTCCTCGTTGAAGCGGCCCGGGCCCACGGCCAGGACGGAGCCCTCGGTGGGCTTCTCCTTGGCGGTGTCCGGGATGACCAGGCCCGAGGCGGTGGTCTGCTCCGCCTCGAGAATCTTGACGACGATACGGTCCTCGAGCGGCTTGATGGTGACCGACACTTGTCGACCTCCCCTTTCGTGTTACCCCGTGAGCGGGCGTTCGCCCGTACGACGGGACTGGGACTGTGGGTCCTTCGAGGTGCTCGCACGCACGCCGTCGCGGGAGCCGTACGCGGTGCACCGTTAGCACCCAGGATACGAGAGTGCTAAATCCAACCTAGAGCCGGGTTAGCACTCGGTCAAGCAGAGTGCCAGCGCCCGTGAGCCCGGCCTCCGGGCCCGTGCTGCGAGACTTGCCCCCATGGAGGTCGAGACGTTCGAACGACTCCTCGACGCCGAGGGACAGCAGGTCCTCCGCGAGGCCGAGGCCACGTACGGGAGCGTCGACGAGCTGACGCTGGTCACCCGGCTGCGCCGGCAGGGCCACTCCCCCGAGCTGGTCGCGGCGGCGAC
Organism: Mumia sp. zg.B17; assembly: GCF_019550915.1. GTDB lineage: Bacteria > Actinomycetota > Actinomycetes > Propionibacteriales > Nocardioidaceae > Mumia. Next base: position 173,580 of record NZ_JAHWCI010000002.1, on the reverse strand, counting down.
GAGTCAAGTGGCGCTGCGGCGCCGGGCGGCCACCAAGCTCGGCGCCGACGCCGCGAACATGTACTTCACCCCGGACGCGCTCGAGCAGGCGACGCGCCTGCGGGTCGCCGCTCATCGCGCCGAGCGGCTGAGCGCCACCGGCGCCCGCACGCTGGTCGACCTGGGGTGCGGGATCGGCGCCGACCTCGCGGCGTTCGCCCGCGCGGGACTGTCGGTCCACGGCGTGGAGCGCGATCCGCTCCGGGCCGCGATGGCGCGGGCGAACCTCGCTGCCCTGCGGCTCGACGGCACCGTCGGCGTCGCGGACCTGACGGCGGTCGACCTGACCCCGTACGACGCGGCGTTCGTCGATCCGGCACGGCGGGACGGGCGCGGTCGGACGTTCGACCTCGACGCGTTCAGCCCTCCGTGGTCGTTCGTGGTGGGGGTGCTCGCCGATCGCGGCCTGGCCAAGGTGCTCCCGGGCATCGCCCACGATCTGGTTCCCGACGGTGTCGAGGCGGAGTGGGTCAGCGACCGTGGGGACCTCGTCGAAGCCTGCCTCTGGGGACCCGCGTACGCCGGGGCGACGCGGCGGGCCACCGTCATCGGGACCCACGCCACGGCCACGCTGACCGACGCGGACGCGCCCACCGAGGTCCACGTCGCCGCCCCGGGTGACTGGCTCTACGAGCCCGACGACGCGGTGATCCGCGCAGGTCTCGTGACCGCGGTCGCTGTCCTCACCGACGGCTGGCTCGTGGATCCGCACATCGCCTACGTCTCGAGCGCCACGCACGTGGCGACGCCGTACGCCCGGGCCTTCCGTGTCCTGGAGGAGCTCCCGTACCGGGAGAAGCAGCTGCGGGCGGCGTTGCGCGAGCGCGACGTCGGCACGCTGACCGTCAAGAAGCGGGGCGTCTCGGTGGTCCCTGAGGTGCTGGTCAGACGGTTGCGGCTGGCCGGCTCGGAGACCGCCACCGTCGTCCTCACCCGCGTGGCGGGAGAGGGCCGGGCCTACCTCGTCGAGCCGGTCCTCCGCACAGACGCACCGGTGGCGGGACCCTGAGGTCCCGCCACCGGCGTTCGTGCTTCAGTGCCGCTCAGCGGCTCCTGCTCAGCGACCCAGGTGACCCAGGATCTTGCAGGCGAGCCACTTGAGCCACTTGATGGGCTCGCGCAGCGGGTTGGGCATCGGACCGCACTTGTCGGCCGGCGGCTGCGTGACCTTGGTGACGGTCACGGTGACAGTGCCGGTCGCCTCCGCCTGGCCGTCGGAGACGGTGTAGGTGAAGGTGTCGGTGCCGGAGAACCCGGCCCTCGGGGTGTAGGTGACGTTGGCGCCCGTACCCGTCACGGTGCCGTTGGCCGGCGTGCCGTAGGTGTAGGTCAGGGTGTCGCCGTCGGCGTCCGCACCGCGCAGCGCGATGTTGACGGCCCTGTCCTGGTTGGTCGTCGCCGTCACGTTGCCCGCGGTAGGCGGCGTGTTCGGCGGGATGACGACCTCGTTGACCGTCACGGTGACCGTGCCGGTGGCCTCCTCCTCGCCGTCGGAGACGGTGTAGGTGAAGGTGTCGGTGCCGAAGAAGCCGGCGTTCGGGGTGTAGGTGACGTCGGCGCCCGTACCCGTCACGGTGCCGTTGGCCGGCGTCCCGTAGGTGTAGGTCAGGGTGTCGCCCTCGTCGGCATCAGCGCCCTCGAGCGTGATGTCGACCGCCTCGTCCTGGTTGGTCTCCGCCGTCACGTCGCCCGCGGTGGGCGGCGTGTTGTACGGCGGGTCGATGACCTCGGTGACCGTCACGGTGACCGTTCCGGTCGCGGTGCCGCCGTTGCCGTCGTCCACGGTGTAGGTGAAGGTGTCGGTGCCGAAGAAGCCCTCGTTGGGCGTGTAGGTGACGTCGGCGCCCTCACCGGTCACGGTGCCGTTGGCCGGCGTCCCGTAGGTGTAGGTCAGGGTGTCGCCCTCGTCGGCATCAGCGCCCTCGAGCGTGATGTCGACCGCCTCGTCCTCCCTGGTCTCCGCCGTCACGTTGCCCGCGGTCGGCGGGACGTTCGTCGGCGGGTCGGCAGTGACGGACACGGTGATCGTCGCGGTGTCGGTGCCGCCGTTGCCGTCGTCCACCGTGAAGGTGAACGTGTCGTCGCCGGCGAAGCCCTCGTCCGACGTGTAGGTGACGTTCGGGCCCTCACCGGACACCGTGCCGTTCTCAGGCTGGGTGTAGGTGTAGGTCAGGTCGTCGCCGTCGGGGTCAGAGGCCGACAGGGTGATGTCCACCGGGTCGCCACTCTGGACCGCCGCCGTGCCGTCGTTCGCCGTCGGCGCCTGGTTGGGCGGCTCGCCGACGTTGACGGTGACGGTGCCGGTGGCCTCCGCCTCACCGTCGGAGACGGTGTAGGTGAAGGTGTCGGTGCCGAAGAAGCCCTCGTCGGGCGTGTAGGTGACGTCGGCGCCCTCACCGGTCACGGTGCCGTTGGCCGGCGTCCCGTAGGTGTAGGTCAGCTCGTCGCCCTCGTCGGCATCGGCGCCCGCGAGCGTGATGTCGACCGGCGCACCGAAGTCCGTGGAGGCCGTCACGTTGCCCGCGGTGGGCGGCGTGTTCGGCGGCGGCGGCACTTCCGCGATACCGAACGTTCCGAAGGTGTCGTCGCTGGCAGCGGGCAAGGTGCACGCCATCGTGACGGCGCCCTCGCCGCCCACCAGCTCACCGGCGGCGTTGCGCAGCGATGCGATGACGTTGAACGCCCGCGGCATGTGGATGGTGCCCGTGCTCGGCAGCTCGAGGCCGGGGTACTCCGCCGTCGTGGGGACCGGGATCGCGGGCACGTCGCCCTCGGTCGGGATCTGCCACGGCGGGGTCGACGTCGCCGGGACGGGTGACCACGGCGCGGCGAGGTTGGCGATCGGGTACACGAACGGGTCGGTGATCCCCGGAACCGTGATGTTGATGCTCGCGTCGTTGGAGAAGCCGCTGGCCGATCGCGCACCGAGCAGGCCGTACGTCGCCGAGCGCAGCGGCTCAGGCAGCGTCAACGTGATCTGGGTCTTGCGAGCCGGGATCGTGTCGCCGGGGGCGACAACCTCCGGGATCACGACCCTGGCGTTGACACCCACGGAGAAGTCACCGAGCGCGAGACCTGCCGCGACGACGTTGCACGTGTAGGTGAAGTCCTTGTTGAGCTCGACGTCGGCCGCACTGGCCGGCGCCGCCCCGAGAGCCGTCGCGCTCACCGCGATGCCGGCGACCAAGGCCCCGGATGCTGCGAGCGACAACGGCCTTCGGGCCGTTGGATTTCTGAAAATGGACAAGATGATCCCCTCCAGATCGACGGACCGCCCTTGTAAGCGTCCGTTTGTCCGATACCCAGTAACTGAGTGTTACGGTTCAGTAACCTACGCAGGTGTAACCACAAGTTGCAATAGGTGGGACGCAAGAAATGTGTTCTTGCCCACACCGAGAGGGGAGCGCAGAGCCGTTCAGGCGACGATCTGCGTGACCGGCATCGAGGAGTCCGCGGCCAGGTCGAGCGAGCTCGGCGCGGCGCCCTTGGCGACCAGGGCCGAGCCGAGCGCCGCCACCATCGCGCCGTTGTCGGTGCAGAGCACCGGCGGCGGGATCCGTACGTCGATCCCGGCCGCCTCGGCGCGCTCCAGCACGTAGTGGCGCAGGCGGCCGTTGGCCGCGACACCCCCGCCGAGGACCAGGTGCTCCGCCCCGTGATCGACGCACGCGCGGACCGTCTTGGCGGAGAGGACGTCGCACACCGCGTCCTGGAAGGAGGCCGCGACGTCGGGGACCGAGATCGACCGGCCCATGCGCTCCTCGTGCTCGACGTGCCGCGCGACCGCACTCTTGAGCCCCGAGAACGAGAAGTCATAGCGGTGCTTGTCCATGTCGCGTCCACCGGTCAGGCCGCGAGGGAACGCGATCGCCGTGGGGTCGCCGTCGCGGGCGGCGCGGTCGATCTCCGGACCACCGGGATACGGAAGGCCCAGCAGACGGGCGACCTTGTCGAAGGCCTCCCCCGCGGCGTCGTCGATCGTCTCGCCGAGCATCCGGACCGAGCTGGTCACGTCGTCGACGAGCAGGAGGTTGGTGTGGCCGCCGGAGACGAGCAGGGCGGCGGTCGGCTCCGGGAGCTCACCGTGCTCGAGCCGATCGACGCAGACGTGGGCGACCAGGTGGTTGATGCCGTACAGCGGCTTGTCGTACGCGATCGCGAGCGCCTTCGCGGCGGCGATCCCGACGAGGAGCGCGCCGGTCAGTCCGGGCCCGCTGGTGACGGCGATCGCGTCGACGTCGGCCACGGAGACGCCCGCGTCGGCCTGTGCCTTCTCGAGCATCGGGACGAACGCCTCGAGGTGCGCGCGGCTCGCGACCTCCGGGACGACCCCGCCGAAGCGGACGTGCTCCTCGACGCTGGAGGCGACGGCGTTGGCGAGGAGCTCGGTCCCGCGGACGATGCCGACACCGGTCTCGTCGCAGGACGACTCGATCCCCAGGACGAGAGGGCCGTCGGCGTGGGTCGTCGCAGTGCTCACGTCCCCATGGTGCCAGGGTGGGGTCATGGACCGTACGGACACTCCATCCACCGTCGACGAGCGCACCACAGCGCTCACCCTCCTCCGCTACGTCAGGGAGACCGCCCTCGCGAAGGCCGAGGGCCTCCCCGAGGACCTCGCGCACGCCACACCGCTGGCTACCTCGCCGCTGATGTCGATCGCCAACGTGATCAACCACCTGCGCTGGAACGAGCACTACTGGGTCGAGGTGGTCGTCGCGGGCGGCGAGGACCGTGCCCCCTGGTCGGACGAGCACCCCGACGGCGAGTTCGAGATCGCCGCACAGATGACGCTGGACGACATCCTCACCGGCTACCGCCAGCAGATCGCCGCCTGCGACGCGATCCTCGCCGAGCGCGACCTGGACGACCTGACGGCGAAGCCGCGGCGCGACTTCCAGCCGAACGTACGCTGGGTCGTCGCGCACCTCGTCGAGGAGACCGCGCGCCACAACGGGCATCTCGACATCTTGCGGGAGCTCGCCGACGGAGAGGTGGGTGACTGAATGCGGATGCGTCCGCTGGGCCGAAGCGGCCTGATGGTGTCAGTGGTCGGGATCGGGTGCAACGCGTTCGGGTCGCGCGTCGACGAAGCCGGTACGAAGGAGGTCGTGCACGCGGCCGTCGACGCCGGCGTCACGCTCTTCGACACCGCCGACACCTACGGGACCGGCGCGAGCGAGGTCCTGCTCGGACGGGCGTTGGGTGCTCGGCGTGGGGACGTCGTCCTCGCCACCAAAGGCGGCATGGACATGGGCGGCGCCAACGGTCCCGACTGGGGCGCCCGCGCGTCGCGCCGCTATCTGCGCCGTGCGCTCGAGGCGAGCCTCACCCGCCTCGGGACCGACTACGTCGACCTCTACCAGCTCCACACGCCCGACCGCGTCACGCCGGTCGAGGAGACGCTGAGCGTCATGGACGACTTCGTGCGGGAGGGCAAGGTCCGCTACGCCGGGTGCTCGAACTTCACGGCGTGGGAGCTGGTGGACGCCGACTGGACCGCGCGCACGGCGGGGACCACGGCCTTCGTGTCGGCCCAGAACGAGTACTCGCTGTACAACCGCGCGGCCGAGGCCGAGCTGGTCCCGGCGTGCGAGGCGCTCGGCGTCGGCCTGCTGCCGTACTTCCCCCTCGCGTACGGTCTTCTGACCGGCAAGTACGCCCGCGGCCAGGCCGCTCCCGAAGGCTCGCGTCTCGCGGCCGACAACCAAGCCGCACGCCTGGCTAACGCCGACTGGGACCGCGTCGAGGCACTCGAGGCGTACGCCCGCGACCGTGGCCGGAGCATGCTGGAGGTCGCGATCGGAGGACTCGCGGCCCAGCCCGCCGTCGCGAGCGTCATCGCCGGCGTCACGCGGGTCGAGCAGGTCCACGCCAACGTCGCCGCCGCGGAGTGGGAGCCGACCGACGACGACCTCGAGGCGCTGGACGCGACCCGGCCCGCCGAGCGCTGGTCCTACACGTCGTTCGCGCCTCGGCCGGAGGCGGGACGTCGGTAGCGTGACCACCATGGCGGCAGAGACGGCGGACGTACGCTCACGCTTCCCCGTGGACGACGACGCGCTCAGCGCTCTGCACGCGCGCGCGTTCGGCACCCGAGGATCCACGACCTCGTCCTGGAGCCGGCGGCTGGCGCGTCACAGCATCGCCTGGGTCGGCGCCTTCGACGGCCCCCGCCTCGTGGGTTTCGTGCACGCGGTGGGGGACGGGGGCGCGCACGCCTTCCTTCTCGACACCGTCGTGGATCCCTCGTGGCAGCGGCGCGGGATCGGCCTCGCGATCGTCGACCGGATCCAGGACGACGTCGCCGCGGCGGGAGTCACCTGGCTGCACGTCGACTTCGAGCCGCACCTCGCCGGCTTCTACGCCGCGTGCGGCTTTCGCGACACGTCCGCGGGCCTGATGCGACTCGGTCAGCCAGCGGCCTTCTGAGCCTTCTCGGCCTTCCGTGCCGCGCGAGCCGCACGCTCCTCGGCATCGAGGCGCGCCGCCTCCTCGAGCGTGGGCGCGGAACCCCCGAGCCGCGCCGGCGCCCACCACTGACCCTCGAGGGGCTCGGGGTAGGCCGCGATCGCCTCGTCGAGGAGCCTCTCGAGGGACTCTTTGAGGGCCTTCGTCTCGGCAACGGGATCTGCACCGGTGGGGTGCTGGGGCTCGCCGACGTTGATGACGATCGGCAGGCCCCACGGGAGCGAGGGCTTGTGGCCCTTGGTCGTGATGCGCTGCGTCCCGAAGAGCACCATCGGGATCAGCGGCACGCCCGCCTGCGCGGCGATGCGCGCAGCGCCGGACTTGACCTCCTTGATCTCGAACGACTGGCTGATGGTGGCCTCGGGGAAGATCCCGACGAGCTCACCACGACGGCAGTAGTCGACGGCCGCCTCCAGGGACTCCGCACCCGACGAGCGGTCGACCGGGATGTGGTGCATCGATCGGAGGACCGGGCCACCGACCGGGTGGTCGAAGGCCTCCTTCTTGGCCATGAAGCGCACCAGCCGGCCGCGACGCGCGGCGGGGAAGCCGTCGAGCACGAAGTCGGCGTACCCGACGTGGTTGGACGCGATGACGGCCCCGCCCTCGCGGGGGATGTTCTCGGTGCCCAGCATCTGGATCTTCCAGCCGCGCAGCTTGAAGAGGGTCTTGGCCGTCGCCACGACGGGCGGGTACGTGATGTCGCGCATCCCGCAACCCTACCGACCTACGGTCGCGTAGGTTAGTGGTGGCTCGGATGCGGCGCCTCGTCCCGGATCAGCTGCGCCACCAGCTCCGGCTCCTCGAGGCCGGGCAGGTGCGCCACCGCCGGCAGGACACGACCCGGGCCCTGGCCGATGCGACGAGCGGTCTCCTCGTAGAACGGGAGGTCGCACGGCAGGTCGTGCTCACCCCACGTGGTCAGCACCGGCACGGTCAGCTCGCTGAGCCGCGTCCAGGCGTCGAGCCCCGCGTCTCCCGCCGACTCGGGAGCGGCGACGTCGAGGATGGTTCGATTCATGGCCTCGAACAGCGTCCGAGGTGGGCCGCCGACCCTCCCCTCGGCCGTCCCCGGGCCGTCGAGCCACAGGTGCGTGAGCGCACGGATCCGAGCGTCGACACTCAGGGACGGATCATCAGCGCGGTCGATGAGGGGGCCTGAGGCTGGATCTGGTTGCCAGTCGAACGGAGTGTCCTCGTCGGTCATGCCCGACACGCCGGCGCCGACGAGCAAGACCCCTGTGACGCGATCCGGGTGCAGCAGGGCCGCGTCGAGCGCGACGGCCCCGCCCATGGAGTTGCCGACGAGGAAGACCTGCTCGAGCGCCAGGTCGTCGAGGACCTCGATCAGGTCCGCCACGTGCGTGAAGGTCGAGGTCGGATCGGCGGCGGGACTCGCCCCGTAGCCCCGTCTGTCGTAAGCGACGACATCGAGACCGTCGTCGACGAGCGCGTCCGCCACCGCTGCCCACGATCGACTGTCCGCCACACCGGCATGCAGGAGCACGACGGCGGGGCCCTCCGCCGGCCAACGGGTCACGGCCAGTCGTCCACCGTCTGCGGTCGAGAGCACGTGCTGCTGCCTATCCATGACGCCCGAACGTACCGGAGGAGGGGCGCCTCAGCGATCCCTCAGCGACCCTCGGCGTAGGCGTCGATCTCCACCTCGACGAGATGGTCGGGATGCATCAGCCGGTTGACCTCGAGCATCGTCGACACCGGCGGCGTGGAGCCGAAGAGCTCCCGGTGGGCGCGGCCCACCTCGTCGGCATCGGTGATGTCGATGACGTACATGCGGGTCCGCACCACGTGCTGGGCGTCGAGCCCGCACTTGCGCAGCGAGTCCATCGCGATCCCGAACGCCACCATGGTCTGCACGTACGGGTCGTTGACCCCGATCACGGTCCCGTTGACGGTCGCCGTGGTGCCGGCGATCGCGACGTGCGGTCCGTACGAGACCGCGCGCACGTATCCGTACCGTTCCTCCCACGGTGTTCCCGACGGCAGCCGGTACATCAGCCATCCCTTCGGGGCACCACGCGGCGTTCCATGACGACGGCGTCCGCGCCCGAGCGGTAGTAGTTCGGCCTCGTCGCGATCGCGACGAAGCCCCCTGCCTCGTACAGCCCGGTCGCCGCGACGTTGTCGGATGCCACCTCGAGCAGCACCCGCTCCACGCCTCGTCGCTCGGACTCCCCCAGCAGCGCCGCCAGAAGCCGGCGCCCTACCCCCGTCCTGCGCCGCCCGGGCAGCACCGCGATCCGGACCACGTCCGCGGTGTCCCCGGCGACGACCAGGCTGCCGTAGCCGATCACGGCGCCGGCTTCCTCGGCCACGACCACGTGCCGGCTCGCGCCGTCGAGCTCGTCGGCGACCTGCTCCTTCGACCACGCCTCACGACCGAACGCAGCGTCCTCCAGCGAGGTCAACGCGTCCAGGTCGCCTGGCATCCCAGGGCGGATCACGCCGACGCGCGCTTGCGCTGGACCGCCGGAGCGGCATCGGGACGCCGCAGGTAGAGCGGCTCGGTGCCCACCTCGACCGCCGTCCCCGCTGCCACCATGCCGGCGAGCACCCCGGCATCGGGGTCGGCGGGTCCGTCGACGCGAGCGAGGACCTCGGCGTACAGGTCCGCTCCTCGTCCGAGCACCGGCATCGTCGACGGCAGGCGTGCCGCGAGGTCGGCGGGCCGCATCACGTCGGCATCACCGACGCGCTCACCGCGCGGCGTGTACTCCGCCCAGTAGACCTCCTTGCGACGGGCGTCAGTGGCGACGACGAACGCGTCCTCGACCGCACCTGCGGCGACCGCCTCGGCGGCGATGACGTCGAGCGAACAGACACCGTGCAGCCGCGCGTGCAGCGACACCGCCAACGTCCGCGCCGTCACCACACCGACCCGCAGGCCGGTGAACGGCCCGGGCCCGACGCCGACGGCGACATCGGTCACGTCGCGGCGGTCGACGCCCGCCCGAGCGAGGACGGCGGCGATCGCCGGCGCCAGCATCTCGCCGTGACTCATCGCGCCGGGGCGCGAGTCGGAGGCGAGCACAGTGGTCCCGTCGTGGAGGGCGACCGAGGTCGCCGGTGCGGCGGTGTCGAGGGCGAGGATCAGCATCGGGGCACAGGTTACGCCAGGCGTGGTGACGCTCACAGTGGTCTCGGCTCTTCGAGGCCGCGGGCCTGCGCCGAGTGCGCGACCGCGCCGGGACCGAGCAGCGTCGACCGCAGCGGGACCCTCGCCCACCGCACCCCGTGCGGCTTGACCGTGACGAGGCGTACGTCGTGGTCGTCGACGTCCGCACGCTCGGGCGCCTCGGCGCCCAGCGGGTCGAGGACGGTCGCCGCGCGCCGCTCCAGCCGTACCTCGAGCCAGGAGTCGCTGAGGTCCTCGGCCATGCCTGTGCCCCACTCGACGACGGTCACCGAGTCCTCCGTGGCGGTGTCGAGGTCGAGGTCGTCGAGCTCGAGCGCAGCGCCGAGCCGATAGGCGTCGACGTGGACGAGCGGTGGGCCCCCGGCCAGGTTCGGATGCGTACGGGCGAGGACGAAGGTCGGCGACGTGACCGGGCCGCGCACGCCAAGGCCTTCCCCGATCCCCTGGGTGAGCGTGGTCTTGCCCGCACCGAGGCCGCCGGACATCACCACGACGTCACCCGCCTGCAGCAACGAGGCGAGCCGGACTCCGAAGGCGTGCGCGTCCTCGGCGGTGGGGAGCTCGCGCGCCAGCCACAGCGTCTTGCCGAACTCGATCGTCGTGCCGTGCTGCCGGACCGGGAAGTAGCGTCGGCGCGTCCAGAACGTGACGTTCTCCGGGAGCTCCTCGCGCACGTCGAGCCAGACGCCGTCCAGACCGCGCTCCTCGGCGGTGTCCTCGGCGACGCCGACCATCGCCGAGGCGACGCCGCGGTCCTGGTGGTCCGGGTCGACCGAGACACGACGGAAGCCGAGCAGGCCCGGCCGCGACGTGTCGTAGAGCATGGCGCCGATCGGCTTGCCCCGGCGCTCGACGAGCAGTCCGCCACCCTCGGCGAGGGCCTCACGGACCGACTCCACGCTCTCGGTCAGCGCGGTCGACGGAGGGTCGAGCACGGGCCGGGCACCGAACGAACGACGGATCACCGCGAGCACGTCGGCAGCACGTTCCGGCGGGGCGTCGAAGACGTTCAGGGCGTGGAAGTTGGGCAGCGTGGAGCCGGTCATGCGGGCCAGCCCTCCCCGCTCCGTACGGCCGGCTCGGCCGATCCCCACAGCCCTTCGATGGCCGCGGTGACCTCCTCGTGGCGCTCGAGCATCATCATGTGGCCGGCACCCTCGTACGCGATGAGCTCGGACCCGTCGATCATCTCCGCCAGCCGGCGCGAGTGGCGGAACGGCGTCAGCCGGTCCTTGGTCCCGCCCATGACGAGCGTGCGTCGCCCCGGCAGCACGTCGAGGGCGTCATACAGGTCCAGGTCGACGAAGTTGCCGGCGAAGTCCCACAGTGCCCGGTCCCGGGACCGGGCGATCATCTCGTCCGTCATGTCGGCGTACTTGGCAGACGACGTCGGTCCGATGGCGAAGGCGCGGGTGACGGGGTACGAGTCGAGGCGGCGGGCCGCCGCCACGAGCGGCCCGAGGCGCGGGAGCCACGGGTGCAGGAGGGCCAGCGGGTCCTTGGGACGGACCAGGTCGCCGGCGCTGGTGCCCATGAGGACGACACCGACGACGCGGTCACGGACGACGTCGCCGTACTGGGCGGCGAACGACATCACGGTCATCGCGCCCATCGAGTGACCCACGAGGATCAGGGGACCCTCCGGCGCGACGGCGTCGATCACGGACTTGAGGTCGTCGCCGAGCTGGTCGAGCGTGCAGCTCTCCGGCGACCCGTCTCCTGAGCTGCCGTGCTCACGCTGGTCCCAGAGCACCATCCGCGCCTGCCCGCGCAGCGCGGCGCGCTGGTAGTGCCAGCAGTCCAGGTCGAGGACCCAGCCGTGGCAGAAGACGATGGTGGGCCGGTCGCCCGCCTCCAGGTCGTCGGGCTCCTCTACCTCGACGTGGAGAGGGACGCCGTCGGTCGCGGGCACGGTCACCGCCGGGACGTGCAGCGTCCCGAACTCCATCGCGTCACCTCGGCGGGAGCGACGACGCACCCGCTGGCGGTCGGTCGCGACGCGGGCGGCAGCAGCCGTGGCACCGGCCGCCGCGACCGTCCCTGCGGCCACCGCCGCGTACGCCCCCACCTTGCGCCAGTCCATGCGTTGCTCCTCCTCTGTGGCAGCGACGACCGACTCCGAGCGGCGTCGCGGCACGTCAGTGTGCCGGTCGCGGGGAGCCTGCGTAGCGCCGGACGATCCTGCCTCCAAGCCTAGTGACGACCTCGTAGCCGATCGTGCCCGCCGCCACCGCCCAGTCCTCGGCGAGCGGCTCGCCCCGGTCTCCGGGGCCGAACAGGACGACCTCGTCACCGCGCTGCGCCTCGAGGTCGCCGAGGTCGAGCACGATCTGGTCCATGCAGACCCGGCCCGCGATCCTCACGCGGTGGCCGCCGACCCAGGCCGGCGCCTTGCTGGACGCGGCCCGCAGGATGCCGTCGCCGTAGCCCAGCGGGACGAGACCGAGCGTCGTCTCGCGCTTCGTGACGAAGGTGTGCCCGTACGACACGCCGGTGCCTGGCGGCACCCGGCGGACCAGGGAGAGCGCGGTCCGCAGCGTCATGACGGGCGTCAGACCCAGGTCGGCAGGCGCTCCGATCGCCGGGCCAGGGCTCAGTCCGTACGAGGCGATGCCGACGCGCACCAGGTCGTGGTGGGTGCTCGGCCGTGTCAGCGTCGCCGCGGAGTTCGCGAGATGGCGCAGCTGCGGCTCCACTCCGAGCGACGCCAGCTCGGCGACCGCGGCGGCGAACGCATGCTCCTGGGCACCGTTGACCGGGCTCGCCGGCTCGTCGGCGCAGGCCAGGTGCGAGAAGATCCCGACGATCTCGAGCCGTCCCGAGCGTTGGGCGTCGCGGGCCGCCTCGAACAGCGCGGTCAGCTCCTCGCCGCGGACGCCACCCCTGGCCATGCCGGTGTCGACCTTGAGGTGCACACGGGGTCGCTCCGTGGCGCCCGCCTCGAGGACGGCATCGAGCTGGGACACCGATCCGGCGGCGACATCGACCCGGGCGTCGATCGCCGGAGCGAGGTCCGCCCCCGCCGGCGAGAGCCAGGCCAGCACGGGTCCGGTGTCACCGCCTCGCCGCAGGACCAACGCCTCCTCGACCGTGGCGACGCCGAGCCACTCCGCACCGGCTTCGCGAGCCGCGCCCGCGATCTCGACCGCGCCGTGCCCGTACGCATCCGCCTTGACCACCGCCATCTGGAGGGCGTCAGGCGCAGCCGTACGGAGGACCGCGAGGTTGCCCCGGTAGGCGTCGAGGTCGACGACCGCCTCCGCCGGGGCGGTCACCGGTCCCTCCAGTCGCGTACCTGCGACTCGTCGAGGAGGCCGTTGCGCCACGCCGTGATCACCGCGGGAACGGCGTCGGCGACCTGCCCGGCGGTCACCGGGCCGCCGGCCGACGCAGTGACCGCCGCGACACCGTGCACGAAGGCCGCGAGCGAGCCCGCGTCTCGGGGGTGCGCCCCCGCGGCGAGGAACGACCCGGCAAGGCCGGCGAGGACGTCGCCGGCACCGGCGGTGGCCAGCCACGGCGTCCCGGTGAGGTTCACCCGCGTGGGTGAGCCCGGGTAGGCGACGAGAGTGCGTGCGCCCTTGAGCAGCACGGTCGCGCCCCAGCGCTCCGCCGCGCGGGTCGCGTGTCCGAGCGGGTCGGCCTCGACCGCCGACCGCTCGACGTCGAGCATCCGCGCGAGCTCACCGGCGTGCGGGGTCAGGAGGGCCGGGACGGCGAGGCGGTCGGGGAGGTGCTGGAGCGCGTCCGCGTCGACCACGACCGGGACCTCGTCCTCGAGCGCCATCCGCAGCCGCTCGGACGCGTCGTCACCTCCGCCCGAGCCGACGACCCACGCCTGGACGCGGCCGCGCTCGGCCGCGTCGGTGTGGGCGACGACCTCCGGGCACCGGTCGACCACCCGGGCGGCCAGCGCCGGCTCGCCGACGAACCGCACCATCCCCGCGACACCGGCCAGCGCGCCGCGGACGCACAGCTGCGCGGCGCCGGCGTACGCCGACGACCCGGCAGCGACACCGACGACGCCGCGCGCGTACTTCTGCGTCGGCGAGGTCCGCCGCTGGTCCAGGGTCGGGGCGAGGACGGCCATCAGCAGCCGGTTGTCGGAGGCCTCCAGCGCCTCGACGGACGGCGCCGGGAGGTAGGGGCCGAGGCCGATGTCGACCAGCCTGGGCAGCGCTCCGTGCACGGCCCAGCGCGCCGCGGGGTCCACCAGCAGCGCGTTCTTGTAGGTCCCGAAGGTGCACGTCGCGTCGGCGGCGAGGAACGACTCCGGCACGGTGGCGCCGTCCACGTCGACACCGCTCGGCACGTCGACCGCGATGACGAACGGCCGCTCGGCCTCCAGGATCGCCCGCCAGCCGTCGACGGGCGGCCGGAGCCCCGGCGAGCCGCCGATCCCGACGACACCGTCGACGACCACCGTGAAGCCCGTCGGCGAGTCGACCAGGCGACACCCCGCAGCCTGCGCGGCACGTGCCCCGTCGACGTGCACCCGGGCCGGGTCGGCGAATGCGACCGCGACGATGCGCTCACCCGCCAGCTCGGCGGCGGCGTACAACGCGTCTCCGCCGTTGTCTCCGGTGCCGACCAGGAAGATGACGGGTCTCGGTCCGGGAGCGACCTCCCGGACGTACGCCGCGAGGCCGGCCGCCGCCCAGCGCATGAGCGAACCCGGTGGGACTCGCGCCATGAGGGCGGCCTCGGCGGCGCGGACGTCGGCGACGGTGTGTGCGTGCAGCATGTCAACCCTCTCCCACGACGAACGCGGTGGCGACCGGCCCGTCGTGGGCGATCGACAGGTGCCACCGAACCACACCGAGCTCCGCGGCGCGAGCGCCGGCAGCGCCGGTCACCGTCAGCGTCGGTCGTCCGGACGCGGAACGCCCGACCTCGGCGTCGTGCCAGGAGAGCCCGCCCGGCGAGCCCAGCGCCTTGGCCAGCGCCTCCTTGGCGGCGAAGCGCCCCGCGAGCACCACCGGCGCACCGGTCCGCTCGGCGGGCGCGAAGAGCCGCTCACGCAGCGCTGGAGTCTGCTCCAGCGCGGCGGCGAAGCGCTCGACGTCGACCACGTCGACGCCGATCCCGACGATCACTCGACCGTGACGGACTTCGCCAGGTTGCGCGGCTGGTCGACGTCGTGGCCGAGCAGCGTGGCGAGCTCGGCGGCGAAGATCTGCAGCGGGACGACGGCCAGCACCGGCTGCAGCAGCGTCGGCGCCTTCGGGAGCCGGATGAGGACGTCGGCGTACGGGTCGACCGACGTGTCGCCGTCCTCGACCAGCACCACCGTCCGCGCACCGCGCGCCCGGATCTCCTGGATGTTGCTGATGACCTTGTCGTGGAGCTGGTCGCGGCCCTTGGGCGGCACCACGACGAAGACCGGCAGCCCTGGCTCGATCACGGCGATCGGGCCGTGCTTGAGCTCGCCTGCCGCGAAGCCCTCGGCGTGGAGGTACGCGAGCTCCTTGAGCTTGAGGGCGCCCTCGAGCGCGACCGGGTAGCCCACGTGGCGCCCCAGGAACAGGAACGTCCGCTGGCCGGCGAGCTCGCGGGCAAGGTCGCGGACCACGTCAGCACGCTCGAGGACGGCCTCGATCCCGGCGGGGAGCTTCTCCAGCTCCGCGACCGTCGAGGCGATCTCGTCGCCGAACTTGGTGCCGCGGACCTGCGCGAGATAGAGGCCGAGGACGTAGCAGGCGATCAGCTGGGTGAGGAAGCCCTTGGTGGAGGCCACCGCGATCTCGGGGCCGGCATGGGTGTAGATGACGGCGTCGGACTCGCGCGGGATGGTCGACCCGTTGGTGTTGCAGATGGCGAGGACCTTCGAGCCCTGCTGCCGTGCGTGCCGGATCGCCTGGAGGGTGTCGGCGGTCTCGCCCGACTGGCTGATCGCGATCACGAGGGTCGACTGGCCGACGATCGGGTCGCGGTAGCGGAACTCCGATGCGAGCTCGACCTCGCACGGGATCCGCGTCCAGTGCTCGATCGCGTACTTGGCAACCATCCCGGCGTACGACGCCGTCCCGCACCCGATGATCAGGATCCGGTCGACGTGACGGAGCTCGTCGTCGGACAGGCGCATCTCGTCGAGGATCAGGCGCCCCCGGGAGTCGTGGCGACCGAGGAGGGTGTCGGCGACCGCCTTGGGCTGCTCGTCGATCTCCTTGAGCATGAACCAGTCGTAGCCGCCCTTCTCGGCGGCGGAGATGTCCCAGTCGACGTGGTACTCGGTGACCTTCGACGGGGCACCCTCGAAGTCGATGACGTCGATGCCCTCGCGGGTGATGGTCACGACCTGGTCCTGCCTGAGCTCGACGGCGTCTCGGGTGTAGTCGATGAACGCGGAGACGTCGGAGGCCAGGAAGTTCTCGCCGTCTCCTCGGCCGGCCACCAGCGGCGAGTTGCGGCGGGCTCCGACCACGCGGTCGGGGTCGGCGCCGTCGGCGACGACCAGGGTGAACGCGCCCTCGAGGCGCAGGCACACCCGGCGCACCGCCTCGGTGAGGTCGACGGCTCCCTTGAGCAGCTCGCGGTCGACCAGGTGCGTGACCGTCTCGGTGTCGGTCTCGGACTGCAGCTCGACACCCTCCGCCTCGAGCTCGGCCCGCAGCTCCGCGAAGTTCTCGATGATGCCGTTGTGGACCACGGCGACCCGGTGGTCCTCGGAGACGTGCGGGTGCGCGTTGCGGTCGCTCGGCGGCCCGTGCGTGGCCCAACGGGTGTGCCCGATGCCGGTGGTCGACTCCGGCAACGGGTGCTCGGCGAGCTCCGCGTCCAGGTTGGCCAGCTTGCCGACCTTCTTCGCGGAGACGATCGAACCGTCCCTCACGAGCGCGACGCCGGTCGAGTCGTAGCCCCGGTACTCGAGACGGCGCAGACCCCCGAGGACGACGTCCAAGGCGGACCGTTCACCGACATAACCCACGATTCCACACATGAGCAACAGGGTACCGACCCCGCTGACGAGGTCGGCCGCCACAATGGGGTCCATGTCGCTCACGCAGCCGGGTTCCGGGGACACCTCGCCGTACGTCGAGCTCGAGCGCGGCGCGTGGGCCGCCCTCGCGGGCGAGGCGCCGCAGCCGCTGTCGCAGCGCGAGATCGACGAGGTCCGAGGCCTCGGGGATGAGCTGGATCTCGAGGAGGTCCGCAAGGTCTACGTGCCGCTGACGCAGCTGATCAGCATGCGCATCGGCTACGCGGGCGAGCTCTACCGGTCCACCGAGGCGTTCCTGCGCCGCCCGCAGCCGCAGCGCACGCCGTACGTGATCGGCATCGCGGGATCGGTCGCGGTCGGCAAGTCGACGACCGCCCGGTTGCTGCGCGAGCTGCTCGCCAAGAGCCCGGGCCACAGCAACGTGTCGCTCGTCACCACCGACGGGTTCCTGCTCCCCAACGCCGAGCTGGAGCGCCGGGGTCTGCTCGAGCGCAAGGGGTTCCCCGAGTCGTACGACCGCAAGGCCCTGCTGCGCTTCGTCATGGCCGTCAAGTCCGGGCGTGAGACGGTCGAGGCCCCGGTCTACTCGCACCTCTCGTACGACGTCACCGACGAGGTCGTCACGCTGAACCGGCCCGACGTGGTCCTCATCGAGGGCCTCAACGTCCTGCAGCCCGCGCGAGTCCGGGGTGACGGCCGACCGGGGCTCGCGATCAGCGACTTCTTCGACTTCTCGGTGTACGTCGACGCGGCCCGCAAGGACATCCGCCGGTGGTACATCGAGCGCTTCCTGCGCCTGCGCGAGACCGCGTTCCGCGACCCCGACTCGTACTTCGTGCGCTACGGCGCTCTGGACGCCGAGCAGGCGACCGCGCAGGCCTCGCTGCTGTGGGACTCGATCAACGGCCCGAACCTCAAGGAGAACATCGAGCCGACCCGCGGGCGCGCCACGCTGGTGCTGCGCAAGGACGCCGATCACTCCGTGCGATGGGTCCGTCTGCGCAAGCTCTGACCCGCACCTCGCGCTGTGATGGCCCTCACCCCTAGGGTGTGCGCCATGGACTCCGCGCTCAGCACGGTCGGGCTTCCGATCGCCCTCGGCATCATCATGCTCGGTCTCGGCCTCTCGCTGACCCTCGACGACTTCCGGCGCGTCGGCCGGCACCCCCGTGCCGTCGTGGTCGCGCTGGCCTGCCAGCTCCTCCTGCTCCCCGCAGTGTGCTTCGGCCTCGTCCTGCTCTTCGACCTCCCTCCGCTGCTCGCGATCGGCATGATGCTCCTCGCCGCGTCACCGGGCGGCACCAGCGCCAACCTCTACAGCCACCTCTTCCGCGGAGACGTCGCGCTCAACGTCACGCTGACCGCGATCAACTCGATCATCGCGATCGTCTCGCTGCCTCTGATCACGAACCTCGCCATCGCCTACTTCGACGCCGACAGCTCGGTCTCGCTGCAGTTCACCAAGGTCGTGGAGGTGTTCGCGATCGTGCTCCTCCCGGTCGCTCTCGGCATGGCGATCCGCTCGGCACGGCCTGCTTTCGCCGCGCGGATGGACAAGCCCGTCAGGATCGCCTCGGCCGTGATCCTCGGCATCCTCGTGCTCGGGATCCTCATCGACCAGCGCGACAACGTCGTGGAGTACGCCGCGCAGGTCGGCGCCGCCGCCACCCTCTTCTGCGTGATGAGCCTCGCGGTCGGCTACCTCGTCCCCCGGTGGGCGGGCGTGACCGAGCGCCAGGCCGTCGCGTCGTCGTTCGAGATCGGCGTCCACAACGCGACGCTCGCGATCTACGTCGCGGTCGAGATCCTCGACGAGACGGAGATCTCCATCCCGGGCGCGGTCTACGGCCTGATCATGTTCTTCATCGCGGCCGCCTGGGGACTCGTGCTCACGCGCTACCTGGTCCGTACCGACGAGCGCGTCCCCGCCGACGCCTGAGCGTCAGAGGTCGCACCGGAACTCGCCGGTCATCGACGCCAGCCGGAAGCCCATCGCCTCGTTGACGGCGATCATGGGCGCGTTGTCGGCCGCGTTCCACGTGTGCAGGAGCTCACGCGGCGCCAGGTCGTCGGCCGCGGCGAGGAGGTTGCGCACCTTCATCGCGAGTCCGAGGCGGTGTCCGCGGTGCTCGGGCAGCACGAGGGTGTCCCACTGGTAGGCGTTCACCGGGTCCGAGCCCGGCACGACGATCTGGCTGTGCCCCGCCAGCACGCCGTCCGGGGCGACCGCCACGGTCGTCCACAGGACCCTTCCCTGGGCTGCGAGCTCGGCCTCCTCCTGGCGCACCCGCTCGGGCGGGAAGTCCTCCGCCTCCCACCCCATGTCACCCGCGGGCGCCTCGACCGCCATCACGCTGCGCATCGCCGCGTACGGGACCACGAGGTCGTCCGGCACGGGTCCGCGCCAGGTGCGCAGCTCGTACCCCGCGTGGTGGGCGGCGGCCTTCTCGGCCAGCCCAGCGAGCTCGTCGCGGTCTGGAGGCAGGTCGAGGACGCGTTGCGCCTCGATGAGACCGAGCCGGAACCCGTGCGCACGAAGCAGCGCGGCGTCCGGGCCCTCGTCGTCGCCAGGCGGCCACTTCGCCGAGCACTCCAGCCGCCTGCGGCCGAGCAGCCGTACCCGGTCCTTGAGGTGCTCGATGAAGGGACCGACCGATCCGCGGTGCTCGGGGGCGGTCGCCAACGCCACCCACGCCGTCTCCAGGTTGTCGCGCAGCGGGACCTCGAGCTGGCCGGTCGCGACGACCTCACCGTCGTCGAGGTGGGCCCACAGGAGCGCCCGTGCCGTCCACGGGTCGTCCGTCCGCGCCGCCACCGTCAGCTCCGGCAGCGTCCAGGCCGTGCCGTACGGCTGCGTCGCGGCGACGCGTACCTCGTGCTCGTGGAACGCGGCCAGCCCGGCGTCGTCGGCGGGGTCGAGCTCCTCGATCTGCATGCCGTCACGGTAGGTCGGGACAGCCCCAGGCCGCACCCGGGTTTCGCCCGAGCGTCCCGCCTCGTCCGCGATGTGTGCAGCTGGTCAACGAATCCGGGCGAGATTCTTGGACGAACCGCACACACCGCGGACGGGAGGGGCCGGACGGGACGGGACCGGACGCGACGAGCCGGGGATGGGTCAGAGGGCGAGCGCGGAGCCGACGACGGTCGCCAGGCGCTGCGCGACGGTCTCGGCATGGCTGGCGGTGCTCGCCTCGACCATCACGCGTACGAGCGGCTCGGTGCCCGAGGGGCGCAGCAGGACTCGACCCGTCCCGCCCAGCTCGTCGGTAGCCTCGGCGACGGCCGCCGCCACGACGGGATCGGTGCCGGCACGGCCCTTGTCGACGCCGGAGACGTTGACGAGCACCTGCGGGAGCCGGCGCATCACCGCACCGAGGTCGGCGAGCGAGCGGCCCGTGCCGACCATCCGGCTGGACACCGCGAGAGCGGTGAGGACACCGTCGCCGGTGGTCGCGTGGTCGCTCATGATGACGTGCCCCGACTGCTCGCCGCCCAGGTTGAACCCCCGGCCGCGCATCGCCTCGAGCACGTAGCGGTCTCCTACGGCAGTCTGCACGACCGTCACGCCCGCGGCCTCCATCGCCTGGACGAAGCCGAGGTTGGACATGACCGTCGCCACGACCGTGTCGTCGACGAGACGGCCGTCCTCCTTCAGCGCGAGCGCGAGGATGGCGAGGATCTGGTCACCGTCGACGAGCACACCGTCGGCCGACACCGCGAGGCATCGGTCGGCGTCTCCGTCGAAGGCGAACCCCGCGTCGGCGCCGGTCTCGAGCACCACTCGTTGCAGGTCCTCCGGGTGCGTGGACCCGCACCCGGCGTTGATGTTGAGACCGTCGGGCTCGGCGTGGATGGCGATGACCTCGGCCCCGAGCTCACGGAACGCCGCCGGCCCGACCTCGCAGGCGGCGCCGTTCGCGCAGTCGAGCACGACGCGCATCCCGTCGAGGCGTCGGTCGACCGCGCCGACCAGGTGACGCTCGTACGTGCGCAGAGCGGTCGGGCTGTCGCCGATCCGGCCCACCGCGGCTCCGGTCGGACGCTTCCAGGGCTGCTGGAGGGTGCGCTCGATCGCGTCCTCGATGGCGTCGTCGAGCTTGAGCCCGCCGCGGGCCAGGAACTTGATGCCGTTGTCGGGCATCGGGTTGTGGCTCGCGGAGATCATGACGCCCATGTCGGCGGCGAGCGCCGACGTCAGGTACGCCGTACCAGGGGTGGGGACGACACCGAGACGGTGCACGTCCACCCCCGCAGACGCGAGACCCGCGACCACCGCGGCCTCGAGAAACTCTCCCGAGGCGCGAGGATCGCGGGCCACGACTGCGGTCGGCCGTTGGTCGGCGAAGGCTCCGGCCTCCCCCAGCACGTGGGCTGCTGCCACGGCGAGGTCGACCGCGAGCTCTGCCGTGAGATCTTCGTTCGCGATCCCACGGACGCCGTCGGTTCCGAAGATCCGACCCACGGCTCGGCCGTCAGCGCTTGCTGTACTGAGGCGCCTTGCGGGCCTTCTTGAGGCCGGCCTTCTTGCGCTCCTTGGCGCGGGCGTCACGCGTGAGGAGCCCGTCCTTCTTGAGCGTCGCGCGGTTCGACTCCTCGTCGACGGCGTTCAGCGCACGGGCGACACCGAGACGGAGGGCGCCGGCCTGGCCGGTCATGCCACCGCCGGAGACGCGGGCGACGACGTCGAAGCTCTCGCCGAGACCGGTTGCGGCGAAGGCCTCCTTGGCAATCTGCTGGTGCAGCTTGTTGGGGAGGTACTCCTCGAGCGACTTGCCGTTGACGGTCCACGAGCCGGTGCCGGGAACGATACGGACGCGAGCGACGGCCTCCTTGCGGCGACCGGTCGCCGCCGAGGGGGCGATGATCGACGAGCGGGCCGCCGACTCCGCGCTCGGGACGCTCTCCGAGGTGTACGAGACACCCTCGGTGTTGGCCGTGAACTCGTCGGTCGTTTCGACGGTCTCGGTGCTGGACTCAGCCACGTTGATCCTCACTGCTTCCTGGGCCTACTGGGCGATCTGGGTGATCTCGAAGGTCTGCGGCTGCTGAGCGGCGTGCGGGTGCTCGGGGCCGGCGTAGACCTTCAGCTTGCTCATGAGCGATCGGCCGAGGCGGTTCTTGGGCATCATGCCCCAGACGGCCTTCTCGACGGCCTTGCGCGCGTCCTTCTCGAGCAGGTCGCCGTAGGCGATCTGCTTGAGGCCGCCCGGGTATCCGCTGTGGCGGTACGCGAGCTTGTCCTGGCGCTTGTTGCCGGAGAGGGCGACCTTGTCCGCGTTGACGATGATGACGAAGTCACCGTTGTCAATGTGGGGGGCGAACGTCGGCTTGTGCTTGCCGCGAAGCAGGGTCGCGGTCTGGACGGCGAGACGCCCAAGCACCACGTCAGATGCGTCGATGACGTGCCACTTGCGGTCGACGTCACCAGGCTTCGGGCTGTACGTGCGCACGCTAGATCTACCTTCGTATGGATGGGGTCTGACGATGCGCCGAGATGGACGCAGCAAGGCCGCGGCGGATCAAGGCACAACGACGTACAACGATAACGTGCCGGGGCGGGCTCGGTCAAAACGGGCTGCCCACGGGGTGCGTCGTACGCCTGACGCACCGATTTGATGATACCCCCGGCGGCCAAGGGAGCCGGAGGCGGTGGGCCTCGGCGTCCCGGACAGCGGACCCCCGGATTCACGTTCCACTGCAGGAGGCAATAAGTTGGAGTGGGTCCGAACACCCCAGGGGACCCCTGACTCGAGCGGCGCATCGACCCAGCGTGCGCACGCCACGGCACAAGGAGACCTCCTCGTGACAGACGCCACGCCTTCGGCTGACGGCCAGACCCTGACCGTCCGCGACGACCGGACGGGCAAGGACTACGTGCTCCCGATCGTCGACGGGACCATCCGCGCGAGCGACCTCGGCAAGATCCGGGTCAACGACGACGAGCCCGGCATCGCGTCGTACGACCCCGGGTTCACCAACACCGCCTCGACCCGCTCGGCCGTCACGTTCATCGACGGCGAGAAGGGCATCCTCGAGTACCGCGGCTACCCCATCGAGCAGCTCGCGGAGAAGTCGAACTTCCTCGAGGTCGCCTACCTGCTCATCCACGGCGACCTGCCCTCCAAGGAGCAGTACGACGCCTGGGTGCACGAGATCACCTTCCACACCTTCGTGCACGAGAACATCAAGTCGCTCATGCAGGGCTTCCGCTACGACGCCCACCCGATGGGCATGCTGCTGTCGGCGGTGGGCGGTCTCTCGACCTTCTACCCCGAGGCCCGCAACATCCAGGACCCCGAGGTCCGGCACCTGCAGATCGTCCGGATGATCGCCAAGATGCCGACGCTCGGCGCCTGGTCGTTCCGGCACGCGCAGGGCAAGCCCTACGTCTACCCCGACAACGACCTCTCGTACGCCGAGAACTTCCTCGCGATGCTCTTCAAGATGAGCGAGCCGAAGTACGAGGCGGACCCGCGGCTGGCCAAGGCGCTCGAGGTCCTCTTCATCCTGCACGCCGATCACGAGCAGAACGCCTCGACCAACGCGGTCCGGTCGGTCGGCTCCACCCAGGTCGACCCGTACTCCGCCGTCTCGGCCGGCATCGCGGCTCTCTACGGCCCGCTTCACGGCGGCGCCAACGAGGCGGTCCTGCGGATGCTCAAGCGGATCAAGACCAAGGACAACGTCCCGGCGTTCATCGAGGGCGTCAAGGCCGGCAACGAACGCCTGATGGGCTTCGGCCACCGGGTCTACAAGAACTACGACCCGCGCGCCACGATCATCAAGAAGGCGTGCGACGACGTCTTCGAGGTGACGGGCGTCAACCCCTACCTGGAGGTCGCGCAGGAGCTCGAGAAGATCGCGCTCGAGGACGAGTACTTCGTCAAGCGCAAGCTCTATCCCAACGTCGACTTCTACTCCGGCCTCATCTACGAGGCGCTGCAGTTCCCGCCGGAGATGTTCACGGTGATGTTCGCCATCCCGCGTACGGCCGGCTGGCTCGCGCAGTGGGTGGAGCTGGTGGACGACAAGGAGCAGAAGATCGCCCGGCCGAAGCAGATCTACACCGGCGAACGCGGGCTCACCTTCCCCTCGAGCACCGAGCGCTGGGGCTGAGCAGCACCCACGTCACCCGACGGGCCCGTCCACACCGTGGGCGGGCCCGTCGCCGTCTCCGGGCCCCCTACAGTGGCCGCAGCCGCCACGAGAGGAACACCCCGATGCCCGCTCCCGCCACGCCCCCGTTCACCAGCCGTCAGCTCCTGCTGCGGGAGCGCCCGAAGGGTTACCCCGACGAGAACACGTGGGAGACGGTGACGACGGAGGTCCCCGCGCCCGGCCCCGGAGAGATCGTCGTACGGGTCGACCACGTCTCGCTCGACCCGGCGATGCGCGGGTGGCTGAACGACGTCCGGTCGTACATCCCTCCGGTGGGCCTCGGCGAGGTCATGCGTGCCGGAGCGACCGGCACGGTCGTGGCTTCGAAGCACCCCGACTTCGAGGTGGGCGACGCGGTCATGGGGATGTTCGGCGTGACCGAGTACGCCCTCTCCGACGGCCGCGGCGTCACCACGATCGACCTGGCCGTCGCGGGAGCCCCGACGTGGCTCGGCGCACTGGGCCTGCCCGGGATGACCGCGTACTTCGGTCTCACCGACGTCGGCCGCCTCCAGCCGGGCGAGACGGTGCTCGTCTCGGGTGCCGCCGGGGCCGTGGGCAGCGTCGCGGGCCAGATCGCCAAGGCGATGGGCTGCACGGTGGTCGGCATCGCCGGTGGCCCCGACAAGTGCGCGTGGCTGACGTCGATCGGTTTCGACGCCGCCATCGACTACAAGGACGAGAACGTCCTCGAGCGTCTGCGGGAGGTGGCGCCCCAGGGAGTGGACGTCTTCTTCGACAACGTCGGCGGTGACATCCTGGACGCCGGCCTCGCCAACCTCCGCCGTCACGCGCGGGTGGTCCTCTGCGGCGCGATCTCGGCGTACAACGCGACGTCCCTGCCCGCCGGCCCACGCCGGTACCTGTCGCTGCTGGTCTTCCGGGCGTCCATGACCGGCTTCGTCGTCTTCGACTACGAGGACCGTTATCCGGAGGCGATCGACACGATCGCCTCCTGGATCTCCGACGGCTCGGTGGTCGCCCGCGAGACTGTGGTCGAGGGCGGTGTGGAAGCGTTCCACGAGACGTGGCTCGGACTCTTCGAGGGCTCCAACACGGGCAAGCTCGTCCTCGCGCTCACCGGGGACGGACGGGGTGTCACGGCCGTTTGACGCGATCGGTAGGTTGAGCAGGTGCGTTGGAGACTGGACCTGGCCTACGACGGTGGCGCTTACCGCGGCTGGGCCTCGCAACCCGGCCTTCCGTCGGTGCAGCAGACCATCGAGGACGCGCTGACGCTGGTGCTCCGGCTCGACGGGCCCGCGAGGCTGACCGTCGCCGGCCGTACGGACACCGGCGTCCACGCACGCGGTCAGGTCGCTCACGTCGACCTTCCCGACGAGCTCGAGATGGACGAGGCGCACCTGCTCCGCCGTCTCGACCGCGTGCTCCCCGACGACATCGTGGTGCGGGCCGCACGGGTCGCGCCCGACGGGTTCGACGCACGCTTCTCCGCGCTGCGCCGGCGCTACGTCTACCGGATCTGGGACGGCGTGACCGGCCCTGACCCGCTCCACCGCAACCACGTCGTCCACCACCACCGTCCGCTCGACGTGTCGCTGATGAACGACGCCGCGGTCGGCGTGCTGGGCGAGCAGGACTTCGCCGCGTTCTGCCGTCGGCGGGAGGGGGCGAGCACCATCCGCAGCCTCATGCAGCTCACCACCCGGCGCACCGACTCGTCGATCGTCGAGACGACGGTGGTCGCTGACGCCTTCTGCCACTCGATGGTCCGGTCGCTGATGGGCGCGCTCACGGCGGTCGGCGAAGGCCGCCACGAGCCGGCGTGGATGGTGCGGGTGCTCAAGGCACGGACCCGGGACTCGCGGGTGAAGGTGATGCCTTCGCTCGGGCTCACGCTCGAGGAGGTCGTCTACCCGGCGGAGTCCCGGCTCGCCGCCCGCGCACAGGAGACGCGTACCTTCCGAGGTCCGCTCGAGAGCCCCGAGGATGACTGAGCACTACTTCGACAGCGATCCGACCGGCCCCGAGGGTCGGCGCGACGTGACCGCGGAGATCTGGGGTCGCAGCCTCACGTTCACGACGGCCGCCGGCGTCTTCGCGCGAGGGGGTCTCGACAAGGCGACGGCGGTGCTGCTGAGCAGCTCGGAGCCGCCCCGTGAGGCGCGGACGGTGCTGGACCTCGGGTGCGGCTGGGGTCCGATCGCGGTCGCGGTCGCGGTCACGGTGCCGGCCGCCACGGTGCACGCGGTCGACACCAACGCTCGCGCGCGCGATCTCACCCGGTCCAACGCCGAGCGTGCCGGCGTCGGGTCGCGGGTCGTCGTGGCGGCGCCGGACGAGGTCCCTGCGTCCCTGGTCTTCGACGAGATCTGGTCGAACCCTCCGATCCGGATCGGCAAGGCCGCGCTGCACGAGCTCCTCCTGCAGTGGCTCCCCCGGCTCGCACCTGATGGCGTCGCCCGCCTGGTGGTGGGCAAGAACCTCGGTGCCGACTCGCTCCAGCGGTGGCTGACCGACCAGGGCTGGCCCACCGAGAGGGTCGCCAGCGCGAAGGGCTTCCGCGTCCTGCACGTACGCCGGGGGTGACGGCGCCTCAGGCGACCGTGCCCGCGTGCCGGCGAAGCTCCCGGCGGGCCAGGGTGCGCTTGTGGACCTCGTCCGGCCCGTCGGCGATGCGCAGCGTCCGCAGGTGGGCGTAGAACGACGCAAGAGGGACGTCCTCGGTGACCCCCGCCGCGCCGTGGACCTGAATCGCACGATCGACGATCTTGAGCGCCATGTTCGGGGCGTCGACCTTGATCGCGGCAATCTCGGTACGGGCGGCCCTGTTGCCCGACTCGTCCATCACGTAGGCCGCCTTGAGCGTGAGGAGGCGACTCTTCTCGATCTCGATCCGCGCCTCCGCGATCCAGTCCTGGATGTTCGACCGTTCGGCGACGGGGGCCCCGAAGGTCTCCCGTGCCAGTGCGCGGGTGCACATCAGCTCGAGTGCTCGCTCGGCCATCCCGATCGCCCGCATGCAGTGGTGGATCCGGCCGGGACCGAGACGTGCCTGGCTGATCGCGAACCCCTCGCCCTCTCCGGCCAGCACGTCGGCGGCCGGGACCCGGACGTCCTCGAAGACGAGCTCGGCGTGACCCTCTCGGTCCTGGTAGCCGAAGACCGGGAGGTTGCGCAGCACCGTGATCCCAGGTGCGTCGAGGGGGACGACCATCATCGACTGCTGACGGTGGGTCGCCGCCGTCGGATCGGTCTTGCCCATCACGATCAGGACCCGGCAGTTGCGGTGCATCGCGTTGGAGGCGAACCACTTGCGGCCGTTGAGGACGTACTCGTCGCCGTCGCGCTCCATCCGCATCTCGACGTTGGTGGCGTCGGAGCTGGCGACGGCAGGCTCCGTCATGGCGAAGGCGGACCGGATGGTGCCGTCGAGGAGGGGCCGCAGGTAGGTCTTCTTGTGCTCCTCGCTCCCGAACAGCGTCAGGACCTCCATGTTGCCGGTGTCGGGCGCCGCGCAGTTGCAGGCCTCCGGCGCGAGGTGCGGGCTCCCGCCCATGATCTCGGCGAGCGGCGCGTACTCGAAGTTGGAGAGTCCGGGTCCCCACTCGGGGTGCGGGTGGAAGAGGTTCCACAACCCGCGGCGCTGGGCCTCCGCCTTGAGGTCCTCGATGACCTGCGGGTGGTGGTGGGGATCACCGGCCTCGCGCATCTGGGCGGCATAGACGGCCTCTGCCGGATAGACGTGGCTGTCCATGAAGGCCAGGAGCTCCTCCTGATATCTGGCGCTGCGCTCGGTGGTCTCGAACAGGGACATGCGTCCTCCTGGTTGGTCAGGGTCGGGGGTCGAGCAGCTGGGCCTGGTAGCGCCGCATCCCGCGGATCCATCGGTCGTAGTCGGCGCTCTTCTGGCGGTACATCGCGAGCACCTGAGGGTGCGGGAGGATCAGGAACTCCTCGGCACGGACGGCACGGACCACGTCGTCGGCGACGGTGTCCGGATCGAGGACCTCGCCGGCCGAGGTCACCGCGCGGGTGGCCGCCTCGCCGAGGCGGTCACCGGACCGCTCCCCCGCACGCAGCAACGCCGTCTCGACGCCCATGGGGCAGAGGCAGCTGACACCGATGCCCCGGTCGCCGTAGGTGACCGACAGCCACTCGGCGAACCCGACTGCGGCGTGCTTGGTCACCGCGTACGCCGCGGAGCCGATCTGCGTGAGCAGCCCCGCCGCCGACGCCGTGCTGACGAAGTAGCCTCGTCCGCGCTCGAGCCAGCGCGGGACCAGCAGGTCGGCGGCACGCACGTGAGCGCGCAGGTTGACGTCCAGGGCCACGTCCCACGCCGCCTCACCGCCGAGGCCGTGCCCACCGGAGACGCCTGCGTTCGCGGCGTAGAGGTCAACCGGACCGTAGGCCTCCTCGGCACGCGCCAGGAGCTCGTCGATCTGAGCGGGGTCGGCGACGTCGGCAGCGTGGGCGATCGCGGACCCGGGGCGTACGGCCTCGACCTCTGCAGCGGCCGCCTCCGCGGCGGCGCTGTCCAGGTCGGCCACGACGACGCGCGCGCCCTCGGCCGCGAAGCGTCGAGCCAGTGCGCTGCCGATCCCTCCGCCGCCACCTGTGACGACAGCGACCGCACCGTGCAGCTCCATCCGGTCCTCCTCCGTCGGGGGCTTCTGTATACTTGAATCCGATCTCAACTTCAAGTCGAAGCTGTCGACCGGGGCGTCGGCACGGAAGGACGGGGATGACGCGACCGATCCCGGTCGACGGCGACGCGACCGACGGCACGACCCGCGAGCCACCGCGTACGGCGCGTGGAGCTCGGACGCGGGCCGCCCTCGTCGCGGCGGCGCGACGGGTCTTCGAGCGCGACGGCTACCTCGAGGCCCGCCTCGCCGACATCACGACAGAGGCCGGGACTGCTGCGGGGTCGTTCTACACGTACTTCACCGGCAAGGAGGAGATCTTCGCCGCGGTGCTCGAGGAGGTGAAGGAGGAGATGCTCCATCCTGACCTCCGCGACGTCTCCCGCACCGAGGACCCTGTGGCCGTGATCGCCGCCGCCAACCGCGCCTATCTCGAGTCGTACCAGCGCAACGCGCAGCTGATGCGGCTCCTGGAGCAGGTCTCGACCATCGACGACCGGTTCGCCGACGTACGGCGGCAGCGCGCGCGGGCCTTCACCGCGCGCAACGCCCGCAGCGTCCGCGCGCTCCAGGAGCGCGGCCTCGCCGATCCCGAGCTCGATGCCGACCTGGCGGCCGCCGCGCTGTCGTCGATGGTGTCGCGGACCGCGTACAACGCCTTCGTGGTGGGAGCAGAGCGTGACGTCGAGAGGCTCGCGCACACGTTGACCCGGCTCTGGGTCAACGCGCTGGGGATCCCCGAGCGTCTTCGGGCGGCCGGACCGCACCCCTGATCCCGCGCCGCGGGCCTGTGGACGACGCAGGCGGGGCGCGGTCGGGATCGGGCAGGCTGCTCGCATGACGGACACCCATGCATCCCTTCACGACCCGATCCGAGGCCAGGCCGACCTCCGTGCCCGGTGGAGCACGCTGGTGGGCGAGCTCGGCTTCTCCCGCCGAGCCCTCTGGTTCGCGTTCGTGGACCCTGACCGCCGCATGCACCCGCGTCTGGCCGAGGTCGCCGACGTCCCGCCGACGGCCGAGCCGGAGCAGGTCACCGAGATCGTCGGGGCGATCAAGCAGGTCGTGGACGAGCTCGAGCCGGGGACGACGGTCGCCTTCCTGCTCAGCCGGCCGGGACCCGGCGGCATGAACGACGCAGATCGGACCTGGGCTCGTGCGCTCGCCACGTCGGCGCGCTACCTGCGCGTGCCGGTCGAGACGACACACCTGGCCACCGACACCGAGCTCGTCGCCTTCGCGCCGGACGACCTCGCGGCGTGAGGACCTCTCAGGCGGTCCCGATCAGCGTCCCGGCGACCGCAGCCGGGGTGAGATAGAGCAGCGGGAACGGCAGGTGCGCGTAGGCGCCGGCCCGTACGACGGTGACGATCGCGCCGAGGAAGTAGACGACGAGACCTCCGGCAGCCAGCACGCCGATGGGCGGGACGACCAGCCCCACCAGGAGGCCGAGCGCGCCGAGGAGCTTGGCGGTGGCCAGCCAGGGCCACCAGGACCTCGGCACGCCGTAGTCGGCGAGGTTGTCGACGACCCAGCCCTGGCGCGTGTAGGTGGCGACGGCGGAGAAGCCGATCCAGGCGGCTGCGAGGATGACGACGGCGGTCGAGACGATGCCCATGAGAAGTCCTCTCGTGACAGGACCACGCCGGTGAGCGTGGCCACTCTACGAGACAGACACGCCCCGGCGCCCCGGTGTGACAGCCGGTCCCCGGTGTGACAGACGGCGCTGCCGCCGGTCGCCGGCGATCCCCTCAGCCCTCCAGTCGCCCCAGGTCCACCCGTGACAGACGGTGCGGGTCGGCCAGGACGTCGATCGCGACGATCCGACCGCCCGTGACCGTGAACGCCATGACCACCTGGAGCCGGCCGCGCGGAGCGACCACGACGCCGGGGACCCCGTTGACGAGGACACGGCGGATGAACGGGGAGAGGCGACTGGTCGCGGCGGCCTGCCCGGCGACCTCCTCGGCACCGTGGAGCACGACGGTGGACTGCGGCCGACCGCTTCCGCCGTCCGAGCGCAGGATGACGTCCGGGTGCAGAACGGCGATCAAGCCGTCGAGATCCCCCTCTCGCGATGCGGCGAAGAAGGCGTCGACCACCTCCCGCTGGCGTGCCAGGTCGGGATCCGGCGCTGGCGCCTGCCCCTGGACCCGACGCCGCGCCCGGCTCGCGAGCTGGCGAGTGGCTTCCGGGCTGCGGTCGAGGACGGCGGCGATCTCGGCGAAGGCGACCCCGAACACGTCGTGCAGGACGAAGGCGACGCGCTCAGCCGGGCTGAGTCCCTCCAGCACCACCAGCAGCGCCAGTCCGACGCCCTCGGCGAGCAGCGCCGAGTCCTCCGGCCCCGGACCCGAGTCGGGACTGACGATGGGGTCGGGCACATGGACCAAGGACTGCTCACGCCGGCTCCGCCGTGTCCGCAGCGCGTTCAGGCAGACCCGCGCGACGACCGTCCTCAGCCAGGCCGCCGGGTTCTCCACGTCACCGGTCTCGGCCCGACTGACCCGCAGCCACGCCTCCTGCAGCGCGTCGTCGGCGTCGTCGGCGGACCCGAGCATCCGGAAGGCGATCGACCTCAGCCGGGATCGGTCCTCCTCGAACCGTGCGAGGAGCTCATCGTGGTCGTTCGCGCTCATCCCTCTCCTCGTAGGTCCTGCCCCTATGACACACGGCGGCGCCCGGACGTGACAGCTCAGCGGTCGCGCAGGACCCGGCCCTCGTCCCAGACCGGCTCGTCGCTCTCGTAGACGTCACCGTCGGCGCCGAACACGAGGAACCGGTCGAACCGCCGCGCGAACCACCGGTCGTGGGTCACCGCGAGGACCGTCCCGTCGAACGCCTCGAGCCCGTCCTCCAACGCCTCGGCCGACTCGACGTCGAGGTTGTCGGTCGGCTCGTCGAGCAGCAGGAGGGTCGCTCCCGACAGCTCCAGGAGCAAGATCTGGAACCGCGCCTGCTGACCGCCCGACAACGAGTCGAACGCCTGCTCGGCGGAGCGGGCCAGCCCGTAGCGGTCGAGCTTGCGCGCGGCCTCCTCCCGACCCATCCCTCGCCGACCGATCCCGCGCGCATCGACGTCGCCACGGTGCAGGACCTCGAGCAGGGTGCGACCGACCAGCTCGGGATGGTGGTGGGTCTGCACGAACCACCCGGGCCGGACCCTCGCCCCGAGCTTGGCGAGCCCGCGGTGCGCGACCGGCTCGACCACCTGGTCCCCGACCGGCTCGTGCTCCACGTCCGGCCGGGTGCCTCCGGCGGCGAGCAGGCGGAGGAAGTGCGACTTGCCCGACCCGTTGGAGCCGAGGACCGCGACGCGCTCGCCGTACCAGACCTCGAGGTCGAACGGACGCATGAGTCCGGTGAGCTCCACGCTCTCGGCGACGACCGCCCGCTTGCCCGTACGGCCTCCGGTGAGCCGCATGACGACGTTCTGGTCGTGGGGCACCACCTCGGGCGGGCCGGCCTCCTCGAACCTGCGCAGCCGCGTCTGCGCCGCCCGATAGCGCGCGGCCATGTCGGAGTTGTAGGCGGCCTTGGTCTTGTACATGATCACCAGCTCGCGGAGCTTCTGGTGCTCCTCGTCCCACCGCCGGTGCTGCTCCTCCAGCTTCGCGAACCGAGCGGCGCGGGCGTCGTGGTACGTCGTGAAGCCGCCGGGGTGGGTCCAGGCCGTGCTTCCGGTGGCACCGACCTCGAGGGTGACCACCCGCGTGGCGGTGTTGGCCAGCAGGGCTCGGTCGTGGCTGACGTACAGCACAGTCTTCTGCGTGGCGGTGAGCTGCTCCTCGAGCCACTGCTTGCCGGGCACGTCGAGATAGTTGTCGGGCTCGTCGAGCAGGAGCACCTCGTCGGGGCCGCGGAGGAGGCCCTCGAGCACCAGCCGCTTCTGCTCTCCGCCCGACATCGTGGAGAGGTCCCGCCACATCGCCCGCTCGTAGGAGATCCCCAGCGCGGCCGTGCAGCACGCGTCCCAGGTGACCTCGAGGTCGTAGCCGCCCGCGTCCCCGTACTCCGCCAGAGCGGTGGCGTAGCGCAGCTGTGTCGGCTCGTCGTCGCGCTCCATCAGGACGAGCTCGACCTCGTCCACCCGCGCGGCCGCTGCCCGGATGCGAGGCGGAGCGATCGAGAGGAGCAGCTCGCGCACCGTCTCGAGGTGGGAGCCGTCGGGGTGACGTGTCACCATCTGCCTCATCACGCCGAGGCCGCCGCTGCGACTGACCGACCCACCGTGCGGCGAGATCTCACCGGTGATGATCCTCAGCAGCGTGGTCTTCCCCGCGCCGTTGGCGCCGACGAGGGCGACGATCGCGCCGTCGCCGACGCGGAAGCCGACGTCGTCCAGCAGCACCCTCCCGTCGGGGAGGTCGTACCGGATCCCGGACAGCTCTGCGTGGCCCACAGCCCTAGTCTCCGCCCTCGGTCAACGCCGTTTCGACGCGCCCCGTCCCACCTGACGAGGAGCTGGCGAGAAGCGGTCCCGCGCACCTTCGTCATCGAGTACGATCCGGCGAGCGGTTCCCCGACGTACGGGCGGGCCAGACCCGACGTACGGAGCAGGCGTGACCGTCTTCCTGATCCTCGGCCTCGCCGGCCTCGCGCTTCTCGCCGTCTCGCTCGTCGTCGGCGAAGTGCTCGACGGAGCTCTCGACGTGCTGCCCGGGGACGCCTTCTCGACCGCCGTCGTCGGCGGCTTCGTCTCCGCCTTCGGGTTCGGGGCTGCCGCCGCGGACGGCGCCGGTGTCCCCCTCCTGCCCGCTCTGCTCGCCGGCGGCGGGTGCGGTGTCGTCGTCGCGTGGTTCGCGGCCTGGTTGACCGGCCTGGTCCGCGGTGGGAGCAGCGACGCCACTCCCTCGACCGGCGACAGCATCGGCCGCAGCGGGCGGGTGGTGTCCGGCATCCCCGACGACGGTTACGGCACGGTCCGCGTCGCGGTCGGCGGGCACGTGCTCCAGCTCAACGCCCGTGCCGACAGAGCCCTCGACGCCGGCACCGAGGTGCACGTGACCGGCGTCCTCTCCCCCACTGCCGTCAGGGTCGCCCCGGTGTGGGACGACCTCCCCTGATCCCCACCCGAAAGGCTCCCCCGTGCTGATCCCGATCGCCGGCATCGCCGTCCTCGTCCTCCTGCTCCTCTTCCTGGTCACGAGCCGCTACAAGGTCGCCGGGCCCAACCAGGCCTTCATCGTCACCGGCCGCAAGGGCAAGGCGGTCCTCAACCCGGAGACCGGCGCCCTCACCACCGACCTGTCAGGCCAGAAGGTGATCCTCGGCGGCGGCACCTTCGTCGTCCCGTTCGTGCAGAAGCTCGCGACGATGGACCTCTCGAGCCGTCGCATCTCGGTGCAGATCCGTGGTGCGGTGTCGGGACAGGGCATCAAGCTGAACGTCGAGGGTGTCGCGATCGTCAAGGTGGGCGGCAACGCCGACCAGATCCGGCTCGCGGCCCAGCGCTTCCAGTCGCAGCAGGCCGACATCGAGCCCTTCACGCAGGAGGTCCTCGCCGGCGCGCTCCGCTCCATCGTCGGCGGTCTGACGGTCGAGCAGATCATCCGCGACCGGGCCGCGTTCGCCCAGCGCGTGGCCGACGAGTCCGAGAACTCCCTGACCGGCCAGGGTCTGATCCTCGACACGTTCCAGATCCAGGACGTCACCGACGACGGCAGCTATCTCGCCGACCTCGGCCGCCCCGAAGCCGCCCGTAACCGGCAGACCGCGGCGATCGCCGAGGCCGCGGCTCGCCAGGCCGCGGAGCAGGCGAGCCTGAAGGCCGAGGAGGAGATCGCCATCGCGCAGCGCACGCTGGCGCTCAAGCAGGCGGAGATCAAGGCCGAGACCGACGCTGCCTCCGCAAACGCGGCGTCGGCCGGTCCGCTGGCCCAGGCCGATCGTGACCAGGCCGTGCTCGTCGAGCAGGAGAAGGTCGCCGTCAGGCAGGCAGCCCTGACCGAGCGGCAGCTGGAGACGCAGGTCCGCAAGCCGGCCGATGCGGCCCGGTACAAGGTCGAGCAGGAGGCCGAGGCGCGCCGCTCCTCGGACATCGCGGCGGCAGAGGCCCGCAAAGCCGCCACCATCGCCGCCGCGGAGGCCAAGGCGGAGGAGGCGCGTCTGACCGGTGAGGGGGAGAAGTCACGCCGTACGGCCATCGCGGAGGCCGAGGCGATCGAGGGCGCTCGTCGTGGTGAGGCCGAGAAGGCCCGACGCGTGGCGGAGGCCGAGGCCACCCGCGCCGAGGGTGAGGCTCAGGCCTCCGCCACGCTCGCCGTCGGCCACGCCGAGGCCGAGGCGATGGACAAGCGCGCGGCGGCGTTCGCAAGCTACAACGACGCGGCGGTCCTCCAGATGCTCATCGAGGTGCTCCCGCAGATCGCCAAGGAGGTCGCGGCACCGATCAGTGCGATCGACCAGCTCACGGTGATCTCGACCGAGGGCGCCGGGGCTCTGCCGAGGCAGGTCAACGACAACATCGTCCAGACCTTGCAGATGCTCAAGACCTCGACCGGGCTCGACCTCGAGAGCCTCCTCCACCGGTCGGTGGACAGGGCCGCGAACGGCATGGGCGTCACCACCGGCAAGAACGGCGACAGCTGAGCCGTCCGGGCCGTCAGGGTCGGCGACGCAGCCGGTAGAAGCGGGGCGTCGTCGACCGGAGCGGTCGCGGCATCCCCGACACGTCGGCCAGGCAGCTGCCGGTGAGCTCCCACGCGGGGAGCGCCCGGGCCAGATCGCGCTCGTCGGCCCCTCTCGGCAGGAGGGGTCGGCGGCCGGGGGCGAAGGCCAGCAGCAGGAACGAGGCGGTCGGTGACGCGACCGCCGTCATCGCGGTCCCGTACGCCGCGCGGGCCTCGTCACCGAGTCCGTGGAAGCAGCCGATGTCCACGAAGAGCTCGACCGGGCCTGGGAGCTCGACGTCGACCAGCGCCGTGACGTCCGCGCAGACGAAGCGGGCGTGCTCGGCGCCGTCCCGGGCCCGGGCACGATCGATGGCCCTCTGCACGTCGTCGACGCCCACCGCGGTCCACCCACGGCGTCCGAGCTCGATCGTGTGGCTCCCGCTGCCGCAGCCGACGTCGAGGGCGCACCCCCAAGGCTGCGGGCGCGACTCCTCCTCGGTGAGCAGCCCGGCCAGCTGGTCGGCGCCTCCGTCACCCGCGGCCTCCCACGGCCTGACCCCGCACCGGTACGCGATCTGGTATCCCCTCGACATCCGACTCCCCCACTTTCGTTCTAGTGCGACTAGAACTAATCTCCTCTAGAGTGGACCCGATGAGCGAGCACGTCAAGCGGTCTCCCGGATCCCGTCCGTACGACGCATCTCGGCGTCGTCAGCGCGCCGACGAGAACCGCATCGCGATGCTGCGGTCCGCGCACCGGATGTTCATCGAGCGCGGCTACGCCCGCACGACGATGGCGGCGATCGCCGCCGACGCCGGGGTGAGCACGGACCTCGTCTACAAGACCTTCGGCACCAAGCACCGCCTCGTCGTCGAGGTGCTCAACTACGACGCCACCAGCGAGGTCGACAGTCCGCCCGTGCTGGAGCAGACGCGCCCCCAGGAGGTCAGGGCAGAGAAGGACCAGCGCACCCAGATCAGGATGTTCGCTGACGACATCGCCCAACGCACACGCCGGGTCCGACCCATCGACGACGTCATCCGGTCCGCGGGCGAGATCGACCCAGACCTCGCCACGCAACGGGCCCAGGATCAACGCACGCGCCTGAGCAACCTCCAGGCGTTCGTCGGATGGGTGGCTGCCAACGGCGCGCTCCGAGAAGGCCTGGAGGAGGAGGAGGCCGCGGCCACCGTGTGGGCTCTGACCGGCCCTGACATGCACAGGCTCCTCGTCGATGAGCTCGGCTGGGAGCACCAGCGCTATGCGGACTGGATCAGGGACACGCTGACCGCTGTGCTGCTCCCGCCCCCTGCCGACCGCACGACCTAGCCCAGCGCCTCCGCCAAGAGCTCCAGGGTCCGCTCCCGAGGGACGGAGCGACGCGGATCGGCGCCCTGCCTCGCGGAGGCCACCGGGTGCACCATCACCTCGTCCACCTCGAACTCCGCTGCCAGGGCCTGCAGTCGCTGGGCGGCCTGCTCGGGGTCGCCGACGATGTTGCGCGCCAGGCCGTCCTGCACCATCGCCTCCTGCGGCGGGGTGAGAGGGGACTTCTCGGCGTCCTCGACGAGATCGAGAGCGGCGAGGGGAGCGCCCGTCATCAGCCGTGCCATCGACTGCAGGTTCGGGAGCGCGAGCGCCACGGCCTCGTCGTACGTCTCGGCGACGACGGCGTTGACGGTCAAGAAGGTCGTCGGCTCAGGTGTGCGCTCGCTCGGGCGGAACTCCGCACGGTAGGTCGCCAGGGCCTCTGCGGTGCCCTTGCCCGAGAAGTGGTGGGCGAACACGTAGGGAAGGCCCTTGGCGGCGGCGAGGTGGGCGGAGTACATCGACGAGCCGAGCAACCACTGTCGCGGAACCGAGGTCGCGGCCGGCGTCGCCTTCAGGAGGTACTGCCGTCCCTGGAGCGGCACGCGGACGCCCACCTGGGAGTCCATCAGCGCCATGACGTCGTCGAGGTACTGGGGGAACTGCTCGATGTCGGTGTTGTCGCGACCCGCGGCGCCACGGAGCATCCAGGACGTGACCTGGTCCGAGCCCGGCGCGCGCCCGATGCCCAGGTCGATACGTCCAGGATGGGCCGCCTCGAGGAGCGCGAACTGCTCGGCCACGGCGAGCGGGGCGTGGTTCGGAAGCATCACACCTCCGGAGCCGACGCGGATGCGCTCCGTCTGGGCAGCGACGTGTGCGATCAGCACCGGCGGCGACGACGCCGCGACGGCCGGCATGTTGTGGTGCTCCGCGAGCCAGTAGCGCGTGTAGCCGAGATTGTCGGCAGCCTGCGCCAGCGCCACGGTGGCGGCGAGGGCGTCTCCGGTCGACTGGTCGGTGCGGACGGGGACGAGGTCGAGGACCGAGAGCTTGAGCGGCATACCTGGTGCCAACGCCGACGGAGGCGTCGCTCATTCCCTCGCGTACGGCTTGCCTGCGACGTCCTACCGGGCGGCGGACGTGGACCGTCCCCGCCACCACTGCCAGATCAGGGTCACGATCAGCGCGCTGACGAACGAGCCGACCAGACCCGAGACGAAGGCCATCGGCCAGCCGATGCCGGACGCACCGCGGCCGAGGATGAGCTGGGCGACCGCGCCCTGGAGTGCACGAAGGCCGGCCCCCGCTCCTCTCGGAGCAGGTGCCGGCCTGCGTGCGTGCTCGACCGGTGAAGGTCAGGCCTTCTCGGTGGTGCCTTCGGCGTCGGTGCCCTCGGCGTCGGTGCCCTCGACCTCGTCGGCCGAAGCCTCGGGAGCCTCGTCGGCCGGCGCCTCGTCGGCAGCGGCGATCTGGTCCTTGACCTCGTCGGCGTTGTCGGCGACCGGGGCGGTCTCTGCCTTCGTGGACTTCTTGGGCGTCTTCGTCGTGACGGAGAAGTCCTTCTCCTCCACGAGCTCGATCACGGCCATGGGGGCGTTGTCGCCCTTGCGCGGCCCGATCTTGGTGATGCGCGTGTAGCCGCCGGGGCGCGTCGTGTACTTCGGCGCGACCTCGGTGAAGAGCACGTGCAGGATCTGCTTGTCACGGATCACCTTGACGACCTGGCGCCGGTTGGCGACCGTGTCGACCTTGGCGCGCGTGATCAGCGACTCCGCGTACGGACGAAGGCGTCGGGCCTTCGCCTCGGTGGTGGTGATGCGGCCGTGCTCGAACAGGCTCTGTGCGAGATTGGCGAGGATGAGGCGCTGGTGCGCCGGGCTCCCGCCGAACCGCGGACCCTTGGTGGGCGTGGGCATTGCTGTGTCTCCTGGGATGTCGTGCGGAGATCAGTGCTGAGCGTCGGCTCAGTACTGCTCGTCCTCCGCGAAGCTCTCGTCGTCGTCGTAGCTGTCGACCACCGCGGACGGGTCGAACCCGGCAGGGCTGTCCTTGAGGCCCAGGCCCATCTCTGCGAGCTTGGCCTTCACCTCGTCGATGGACTTCGAACCGAAGTTGCGGATGTCCAGCAGGTCCTGCTCGCTGCGCGAGATGAGCTCACCCACGGTGTGGATGCCCTCGCGCTTGAGGCAGTTGTACGAGCGCACCGTGAGGTGGAGATCCTCCACCGGGAGCGCCAGGTCGGCGGCGAGCGCCTCGTCGACGGGCGACGGGCCGATGTCGATGCCCTCGGCCTCGACGTTCAGCTCGCGGGCGAGACCGAACAGCTCGACGAGCGTCTTGCCGGCCGACGCCATGGCGTCGCGCGGCAGGATCGAGCGCTTGGTCTCCACGTCGATGATGAGCTTGTCGAAGTCGGTGCGCTGCTCGACACGAGTCGCCTCGACCTTGTACGTGACCTTGAGGACCGGGCTGTAGATCGAGTCGATCGGCATGCGCCCGATCTCCTCGTCGCCGGTCTTGTTCTGGACTGCCGACACGTAACCGCGTCCGCGCTCGACCACCAGCTCCACCTCGATCTTGCCCTTGTCGTTCAGGGTCGCGATCTTGAGGTCCGGGTTGTGCACCTCGACGCCGGCCGGAGGCGCGATGTCGGCTGCGGTGACGTCGCCGGGGCCCTGCTTGCGCAGGTACATGACGACGGGCTCGTCGTGCTCCGAGCTGACCACGATGTTCTTGAGGTTGAGGATGATCTCGGTGACGTCCTCGGTCACGCCGGGGATCGTCGAGAACTCGTGCAGGACACCGTCGATCTTGATCGAGGTGACTGCTGCACCCGGGATCGACGACAGGAGCGTACGGCGCAGCGAGTTGCCGAGGGTGTAGCCGAAGCCGGGCTCGAGGGGCTCGATGACGAACCGCGAACGGAACTCGTCGACGACGTCCTCTGACAGGGTGGGCCGCTGTGCAATGAGCATTTTCTGGTTTCCTTTCCGCGTCGCCCGCTATTTGACGGACACGGTCTGTGGAGGTGGTGGGGCTGCCCGGGACCGGCCCGGGCAGCCGTGTGAGCGGATCAGATCTTGGAGTAGTACTCCACGATCAGCTGCTCGGAGATCGGCACGACGATCTGCTCGCGCACCGGCGGCTGGTGGACCAGGATGCGGCCCTTCTCCGGGACGGCGGTGAGCCATCCCGGAACCGTGGTGGCGTCGAACGTCTCGCGGGCCACGATGAACGGCGTGGTCTCGAGCGACTTCGGCCGCACGTCGATGATGTCGTGCTTGCTGACCTGGAACGACGGGATGTCGGTCTTGTGGCCGTTGACCAGGAAGTGGCCGTGGGTCACGAGCTGGCGAGCGTGACGTCGGGTCCGAGCGAAACCGGCGCGGTACACGACGTTGTCGAGACGGCACTCGAGGATCTGGAGGAGGTTGTCGCCGGTCTTGCCCGGACGACGGTTTGCCTCCTCGTAGTAGTTGCGGAACTGCCGCTCGAGCACGCCGTAGGTGTAACGCGCCTTCTGCTTCTCCTGAAGCTGGGTGCGGTACTCGCTCTCCTTGACACGGGCGCGGCCGTGCTGGCCGGGCGGGTACGGACGACGCTCGAACGCGGCGTCACCGCCGACAAGGTCCACGCCCAGGCGGCGAGACTTCTTGGTCAGGGGTCCGGTGTAACGGGCCATCTGTGTTCTCCTCTCCGATCCGGGCGATCAGACGCGGCGGCGCTTGGGAGGCCGCACGCCGTTGTGGGGGCTGGGGGTGACGTCCTGGATGGTGCCGACCTCGAGGCCGACCGCACCCAGCGAACGGATCGCCGTCTCGCGGCCCGAACCGGGGCCCTTCACGAAGACGTCGATCTTCTTCATCCCGTGCTCCATCGCCCGACGCCCGGCGGCCTCGGCGGCCATCTGCGCGGCGTACGGAGTGGACTTGCGCGAGCCCTTGAAGCCGACGGTGCCGGCCGAGGCCCACGAGATCACCGCTCCGGTGGGATCGGTGATCGTGACGATCGTGTTGTTGAACGTGCTCTTGATGTGGGCCTGGCCCGCGGCGACGTTCTTCTTCTCCTTGCGGCGCACCTTCTTGGCGCCTGTGCCCTTCGGAGGCATTACTTACCCTTCTTCTTTGCGCCGGAAACGGTGCGCTTCGGACCCTTGCGGGTGCGAGCGTTCGTCTTGGTCCGCTGCCCGCGCACGGGGAGCCCGGCGCGGTGGCGGCGGCCCTGGTAGCTGCCGATCTCGATCTTGCGACGGATGTCGGCGGCCACTTCGCGGCGAAGGTCGCCCTCGACCTGGAACTGACCCTCGATCGCGTCACGGAGCGAGACCAGCTGGTCCTCGCTCAGCTCGTGGACGCGCAGGTCGGGGCTGATGCCGGTCTGCTCGAGCAGCTGCTGGCTGCGGGTACGGCCGATGCCGTAGATGTAGGTGAGACCGATCACCACGCGCTTGTCGCGCGGGAGATCGACACCGATGAGGCGTGCCATCAGGCGGTTTCCTTCCACTGCGGAGGTGTGGTCGTGACGCGTCCTGGCTGCCTCAGCCAGGCCCCGGCCTCCGGTCCGGGGGAAGCACCTCGTCGTCGACGGGGTGAGCGGTCACGTGTGGGTGGCGGGCTGGTCAGCCCTGCCGCTGCTTGTGGCGCGGGTTCTCGCAGATCACCATGACACGGCCATGGCGACGGATGACCTTGCACTTCTCGCAGATCGGCTTGACGCTCGGTTGAACCTTCATCGAGCTCTCTTATCTTGAACGGACGGATGGTTGCGCGGCGCGCGACGACGACGCCCTCGCGGGCGGCTCCCGGTGCGGGTCACTTGTACCGGTAGACGATCCGGCCTCGGGTGAGGTCGTACGGGGACAGCTCCACCACTACGCGGTCCTCGGGGAGGATCCGGATGTAGTGCTGGCGCATCTTGCCGCTGATATGGGCTAGAACCTTGTGGCCATTGGTCAGCTCGACCCGGAACATCGCGTTCGGCAGGGCCTCGATGACCGAGCCCTCGAGCTCGATGACGCCTTCCTTCTTCGGCATGTCCTCCGCAATCTGTCGCACGTCTCTCGGATCGGCCGAAGGCATGCGGATACGCAGACCTCGGCCGACTGTCCATAGTACGGTGCTCCGTGGCGGTCGGACAAATCAGCCCCCCTCGACGAGAGGAAGGGCGCCGTCAGTCGCTCTCGGGGCCGCCGTACGGGACGCCCAGCTCGGCGAGCCGGGCCTTGCCGCCGTCGAGGGCGCTGAGCACCCAGGCGCCGGTGTCGGTGAGCGTGAACGTGTGCTCGAAGTGGGCCGACCACCCGCTGTCGTCGGTCACGACGGTCCAGTCGTCCTCGAGGGTCGTCGTGTCGATCGTGCCTTCGGTCAGCATCGGCTCCACCGCGAGGACCAGCCCCTTGACCAGCTTGGCGCCGTGGCCCGGTCGGCCGAAGTTGGGGACGTTGGGCGGCATGTGCATGGCCGTGCCGATCCCGTGACCGACGTAGTCCTCGACGATCCCGTACGACGCACCGGCGGGTTGGCTGCGGACGTACGTCTCGACCGCGTGGCCGATGT
Organism: Mumia sp. zg.B17; assembly: GCF_019550915.1. Taxonomy (GTDB): domain Bacteria; phylum Actinomycetota; class Actinomycetes; order Propionibacteriales; family Nocardioidaceae; genus Mumia. The sequence goes on along the minus strand of NZ_JAHWCI010000002.1, from coordinate 131,724 downwards.
CGCTGACCCTGCCGCCGAGCCGTGCCGCGGCGATGCCGCGCCACAAGGACTCCTCGCACACGCGCATCAGCTCGCGCCGGCTCGCCGAGACCTCCCCCACCGCGACGGTGACCGCCGCGTCGGAGTGCCAGCCGTCGAGCACGCACCCGCAGTCGATCGAGACGAGGTCGCCCTCCTCGATCACGCGGCCGCCCGGGATGCCGTGGACGACCTCGTCGTTGACCGACGTGCAGATCGTCGCCGGAAAGCCGTGGTAGCCCTTGAAGTTCGGCTTGGCCCCACGGCTGTGGATGTGCTCCTCCGCGATCGCGTCGAGGTCGGCCGTGGTCATGCCCGGCCGGACCGACTCACGCAGGAGCGCGAGCGTCTCGCCCACGATCACGCCCGCCCGCCGCATCACGGCGACCTGGTCAGGCGTCTTGATCTCCAGGCCGCTGCCGAACAGACCCATGGCTCCTTAGTCCTGCGGCAGGGCGTCGAGGATGCGGGCCTGGACCTCGTCCACGGCGCCGAGCCCGTCGACCCGCACCAGCAGACCGCGGTCGGCGTAGAGGGCGAGCAGCGGCGACGTCTGCGCCTCGTACACCTCTTGGCGGTGCCGGACGACGTCCTCGGTGTCGTCGGTGCGGCCCGAGGTCTCCGCGCGCTTCAGCAGGCGCGCGATGAGCTCCTCACGCTCCACCACCAGCTCGACGACGGCATCGAGCTTCTCTCCCAGTTCGGCCAGGATCCCGTCGAGCGTGTGGACCTGGTCGACCGTCCGCGGATAGCCGTCGAGGAGGAAGCCGGCGTGCGCGTCGTCCCACGTGAGCCGGTCGCGCACCATCGCGTTGGTGACCTCGTCGGGGACGTACTCGCCCTTGTCCATGTACGTCTTCGCCACGACGCCGAGCTCCGTGCCCTCGGAGACGTTCGCGCGGAAGATGTCGCCCGTCGAGATCTGCGGGATCCCGAGCTTTTCCGCGAGGAGAGTCGCCTGGGTGCCCTTGCCTGCCCCCGGAGGACCCATGAACAAGAGACGCATCACTTGAGGAACCCTTCGTAGTTGCGCTGCTGCAGCTGGCTCTCGATCTGCTTCACCGTGTCGAGACCGACGCCGACGATGATCAGGAGCGTCGTGCCACCGAACGGGAAGTTCTGGTTGGCGTCGACGAGCAGGAAGGCCAGGAGCGGGATGAGCGCGACGAGACCGAGGTACAGCGAGCCGGGGAAGGTGATGCGCGAGAGCACGTAGCCGAGGTACTGCTCGGTCGGACGTCCGGCACGGATGCCGGGGATGAAGCCGCCGTACTTCTTCATGTTGTCGGCGACCTCCTTCGGGTTGAAGGTGATCGACACGTAGAAGTACGTGAAGAACACGATCAGCAGGAAGAAGGTGAGCATGTAGACCGGGTGGTCGCCGCGGACGAAGTTGTCGTTGATCCAGTTCGCCCAGCCCTTGCCCTGGTTGAACTGTGCGGCCAGCGCCGGGAGATAGAGCAGGCTCGAGGCGAAGATGACCGGGATGACGCCGGCCTGGTTGACCTTCAGCGGGATGTAGGTCGACGAGCCGCCGAACATCTTGCGTCCGACCATCCGGCGGGCGTACTGCACCGGGATCCGGCGCTGGGCCTGCTCGATGAAGATGACGGCCGCCATGACGGCGAGACCGACGGCGACCACGACGGCGAAGACGCCCCAGCCGCGCTGCTCCTTGATGAGCCACATCGTGCCCGGGAAGGTCGCGACGATCTGGGTGAAGATCAGCAGCGACATGCCGTTGCCGACACCACGGTCGCTGATGAGCTCGCCGAACCACATGATCATCGCCGTACCGGCGACCATGACCAGGACGATCAGCAGGAAGAGACCGACCGAGTCGGTGTCGGTCAGGAGGTCGCGGTTGCACTGGTTGCCGAAGAGGGCTCCGGAACGGGCCATCGCGACGATGCCGGCGCCCTGGAGGACCGCGAGACCCAGGGTGAGGTAGCGGGTGTACTGGGTGATCTTGGCCTGGCCGGACTGACCCTCCTTCTTGAGGGTCTCCAGCCGTGGGATCACCACCGTCAACAGCTGAAGGATGATGCTCGCGGTGATGTAGGGCATGATGCCCAGCGCGAACACGGTCAGCTGGAGGAGAGCTCCACCCGAGAAGACGTTGAGCAGGTTGAACAGGCTGTTGGCGTTCTCACCTGAGGTAGCAGCGTTGAGGCAGAACTGAACGTTCTCCACGTCCACTCCCGGAGCGGGGAGGACGGATCCCATCCGGAACAGCACGAGGATGAACAAGACGAACAAGATCTTCTTGCGTAGATCAGGCGTCTTGAACGCGTTGACGAAAGCGCTGAGCACCGGGTCCTCCTATGGACAACGGCGACGGTGTCCCGTGCGGGTGGAGTGCGGAATGGGGGCCTTGAAGCGAAACATGGCGACTCTAACAGTCGCTCGGTGAGCGACTGTCAGAGACCGCCATGTCCCATACGACTCGGTACGACTCAGCGCTCGGTGACCGAGCCGCCAGCCGCTTCGATCTTGCTCTTGGCCGACGCCGAGAACTTGTCGGCAGTCACCTGGACCGCGACGTCGATCTCGCCGTTGCCCAGGATCTTGACGGGCTGGCCCTTGCGGACCGCACCCTTGTCGACGAGTGCGGCGACGTCCACCGTGCCGCCCTCGGGGAAGAGCTCGCCGAGGCGGGTCAGGTTCACGACCTGGTACGCCACCTTGAACGGGCTCTTGAACCCACCCAGCTTCGGGAGGCGCATGTGGATCGGGACCTGGCCGCCCTCGAAGCCGACGGGCACCTGGTAGCGGGCACTCGTGCCCTTGGTGCCGCGGCCCGCGGTCTTGCCCTTGCTTCCCTCACCGCGACCCACACGGGTCTTCGCGGTCTTCGCGCCCGGTGCGGGGCGGAGGTGGTGCAGCTTGAGCGTCATGTCAGTTCCTCCCCTCAGTCCACATTCTTGACGTCGACGAGGTGAGGAACCGTTGCGATCATCCCGCGGATCTCGGGACGGTCCTCCTTGACGACGACGTCGCCGATGCGCTTGAGACCGAGCGTGCGCAAGGTCTGGCGCTGGTTGTTCGTACGCCCGATGCCCGAGCGCACCTGGGTCACCTGCAGCTTCGACATCATGCACCTGCCTGGGCCGGCGTCGACGGCTCACGCTCGGCCTTGAGCATCGCCGCCGGTGCGACGTGCTCGACCGGCAGGCCGCGGCGAGCCGCCACGTCCGCCGGGGACTCGAGCTCACGCAGCGCCTGAATGGTCGCGTGCACGATGTTGATGGCGTTCGACGAGCCGAGCGACTTGCTCAGCACGTCGTGGATGCCTGCGGCCTCGAGCACGGCGCGGACCGGACCACCGGCGATGACGCCGGTACCGGGAGCGGCCGGGCGCAGCATGACCACGCCGGCTGCCCGCTCACCCTGCACGGGGTGCGGGATGGTGCCCTGGATGCGCGGCACGCGGAAGAAGGACTTCTTTGCCTCCTCGACACCCTTCTGGATGGCGGTCGGCACCTCCTTCGCCTTGCCGTAGCCGACACCGACCATGCCGTCGCCGTCACCGACGACGACCAGGGCCGTGAAGCTGAACCGACGTCCGCCCTTGACGACCTTGGCCACGCGGTTGATGCCGACGACCTTCTCGATGTATGCGGTCTTGTCCGCCGAACCGCGATCGCGGCCCCGACGGTCCCCGCCGCCACTGCGGCGCTGGGCTCCGCTCATTCGACTGTCCTCTTCTCTCGTCTGGCTCAGAAGGCCAGGCCGCCCTCGCGGGCGCCCTCGGCCAGGGCGGAAACGCGCCCCTGGTACTTGTTTCCTGCGCGGTCGAACACGACCGCTTCGACCCCGGCGACCTTCGCGCGGTCGGCGATCAGCTCACCGACGCGACGGGCCTTGGCGGTCTTGTCTCCGTCGAGCGAGCGCAGCTCGGCCTCCATCGACGAGGCCGACGCAAGCGTACGGCCCTCCAGGTCGTTGACGACCTGAGCGACGATGTGACGGCTGGAGCGCGTGATCACCAGACGCGGACGATCCTGCGTCCCGGCGACCCGCTTGCGACCCCGCACCTGACGGCGACGACGACCAGCGACGCGCGCAGCCTCGTGCTTGCGGTGCTTGAGAGCGATAGCCATTACTTTCCAGCCTTCCCAGCCTTGCGGCGAACCTGCTCGCCGGCGTATCGCACGCCCTTGCCCTTGTAGGGCTCGGGCTTGCGCAGCTTGCGGATGTTGGCCGCAACCTCACCGACCTGCTGCTTGTCGATCCCGGTGATCGTGAGCTTCGTCGGCGACTCGACCGTGAAGGTCACGCCCTCCGGTGCCTGGAAGGCGACCGGGTGGCTGAAGCCGAGGTTGAGCTCGATCGCGGCCGGGCCCTTGGCCAGGACGCGGTATCCGACGCCGACGAGCTCGAGCTTCTTCTCGTAGCCCGTCGTGACGCCGATGACCATGTTGTTGATCAGGGTGCGTGTGAGGCCGTGGAGCGAGCGGTTCTGCCGCTCGTCGTTCGGACGCTCGACCGAGATCGCGCCGTCCTCAGCCTTGCTCGCGGTGATCGGTGCGGCCACCGTGTGCGCCAGCGTGCCCTTCGGGCCCTTGACCGTGACGACCTGCCCGTCGATCGCGATGTCGACACCGGAAGGAACCGTCACCGGCTGCTTGCCAATACGTGACATGTGTTTTCTCCTCCCGTCACCAGACGTAGGCGAGGACTTCGCCCCCGACGCCCTTGAACTTGGCCTGCTTGTCGGTCAGAAGGCCCTGGCTCGTGGAGATGATCGCCACGCCCAGTCCTCCGAGAACCTTCGGCAGGTTGGTCGACTTCGCGTAGACCCGCAGACCCGGCTTGCTGATGCGCCGGATGCCGGCGATCGCACGCTCGCGGTGCTGGCCGTACTTGAGGGTCACCGTGAGCGTCTTGCCCACGACGTCCCCGGTCGGCTCGGCCACGGAGAAGCCCGTGATGTAGCCCTCTTGCTTCAGGATCTCCGCGACGCCGGCCTTGAGCTTGCTGTAAGGCATGCTCACCTCGTCGTGGAACGCCTGGTTGCCGTTGCGGACACGCGTCAGCATGTCCGCGATCGGATCAGTCATCGTCATGAGTGTGTTTCCACTTTCCTGCCACGGTTTCCGCGCTGTCGGCGCGGACCTGCGGCGTTCAGGGTCGAGTCGGGATTACCAGCTGCTCTTCGTGATGCCCGGGAGCTCACCGCGGTGAGCCATGGTCCGCAGGCAGATCCGGCACAGGCCGAACTTGCGATAGACGGACTTCGGGCGTCCACAGCGCTGGCAGCGGGTGTAGGCGCGCACGGCGTACTTCGGCTTGCGCGCGGCCTTAACCTTCAGCGAGGTCTTCGCCATGGTCAGTTCTCCTTGAACGGGAAGCCGAGCTTGGTGAGGAGCGCGCGCCCCTCCTCGTCGTTGGTCGCCGAGGTGACGATGGTGATGTCCATGCCACGGGTCCGGTCGATCTTGTCCTGATCGATCTCGTGGAACATGACCTGCTCCGTGAGACCGAACGTGTAGTTGCCGCGTCCGTCGAACTGCTTGGGCGAGAGCCCGCGGAAGTCGCGGATACGCGGGAGGGCGATCGACAGCAGCCGATCGAGGAACTCCCACATGCGGTCGCCGCGCAGCGTGACGTGCGCACCGATCGGCATGCCCTCGCGCAGCTTGAACTGCGCGATGGACTTGCGGGCACGGGTGACCTGCGGCTTCTGGCCGGTGATCGCGGCCAGGTCGCGGATCGCGCCCTCGATCAGCTTGGAGTCACGAGCTGCCTCGCCGACGCCCATGTTGACGACGATCTTGGTCAGACCCGGGACCTGCATGACGTTCTCGAACGAGAACTCCTCGCGCAGCGCGGGGAGGATCTCCTCGCGGTAGCGCGTCTTCACGCGCGGGATGACCTTCTCTGTGGTCTCGGCGCTCATCAGATCTCCTCTCCGGTGCGCTTGGCGACGCGCACGCTGCGGTGCGCGCTGTAGGTGGAGCCGTCAGGGCGCTTCTTGGTGACCTCGTCGCGACGGTTGCCGATACGGGTGGTGACCTTCTCGCCGTCGACCTCGACCAGGAGCGCCACGTTGGACACGTGGATCGGAGCCTCCTTGGTCACGATCGAGCTGGTCGTGCCCGGCTGCAGCGCCTTCTGGTGCCGCTTGATCCGGTTCACGCCCTCGACGATCACGCGATCGACCTCGGGGAGCACGGCGATGACCTTGCCCTCGACGCCGCGGTCCTTGCCGGACAGCACGCGGACCTGGTCACCCTTCTTGATGCTCAGGCTCTTCTTCTTGGCAGTCATCACAGCACCTCCGGGGCAAGCGAGATGATGCGCATGAACCGCTTGTCGCGCAGCTCACGGCCCACGGGGCCGAAGATGCGCGTGCCACGGGGCTCACCATCATTCTTCAAGATGACTGCGGCGTTCTCGTCGAACCGGATGTAGGAGCCGTCCGGACGACGGCGCTCCTTCGCGGTGCGGACGACGACAGCCTTCACGACGTCGCCCTTCTTGACGTTCCCGCCCGGGATCGCGTCCTTGACGGTGGCGACGATGGTGTCGCCGATCCCTGCGTATCGACGACCGGAACCGCCGAGCACGCGGATGCACAAGATCTCCTTGGCACCGGTGTTGTCGGCGACCTTGAGTCGCGACTCCTGCTGGATCATCGGTTATCTCCTGTTGTCTCGCCGGTTCTCACGGGGTCTCCGCGAGCCTGACGGAACGAGTGGTTACTTGGCCTTCTCGAGGATCTCGACGAGGCGCCAACGCTTGGTCGACGACAGCGGACGGGTCTCTGCGACCAGTACGCGGTCGCCGATGCCAGCCTCGTTCGCCTCGTCGTGCGCCTTGAGCTTGCTCGTGCGGCGCATGACCTTGCCGTACAGAGCGTGCTTGACGTGGTCCTCGACGCTGACGACGACGGTCTTGTCCATCTTGTCGCTCACGACGAGGCCCTCGCGCACCTTGCGGCGGTTGCGCTCGCCTGCGGTGTTGTTGCTCATGCCTCTTCACTTTCGATGATGCCGAGCTCGCGCTCACGGACGACGGTGTAGATGCGCGCGATGTCCTTGCGCACCGTACGGAGCCGGGCGTTGTTCTCGAGCTGGCCGGTCGCGGCCTGGAAGCGCAGGTTGAACAGCTCTTCCTTGGCCTCGCCCAGCTTGTCGGCCAGGTCCTCGGCGCTCAGCGCGCGGAGGTCAGCGGTGGTGGTGGCGTTCGCCATCAGAGATCACCTGCCTCGCGGGTCACGATCTTGCACTTCATCGGGAGCTTGTGCATCGCACGTCGCAGCGCCTCACGGGCCACCGGCTCGGTCACGCCCGACAGCTCGAACATGACGCGGCCGGCCTTGACGTTGGCGATCCACCACTCCGGCGAACCCTTTCCGGAACCCATGCGGGTCTCGGCAGGCTTCTTGGTCAGCGGACGGTCGGGGTAGATGTTGATCCACACCTTGCCGCCACGCTTGATGTGACGGGTCATGGCGATACGAGCCGACTCGATCTGCCGGTTGGTCACGTAGTGACCCTCGATCGCCTGGATGCCGAAGTCACCGAACGCCAGCGACGTGCCGCCCTTGGCGGCGCCACGACGCTTGGGGTGGTGCTGCTTGCGGTGCTTGACCCTGCGCGGGATCAGCATGGTTCAGCTCTCCGTTCCGTTCGCTGCTTCCGCGGGAGCGGTAGCAGCCTCAGTGCTCGCGGGAGCCGGCTCTGCAGCCTGCTCCTGACGTGCGGGGCGCTCTGCGCGCTGTCCCTCACGCGCCGGGCGACGAGCGCCACCACGACCCGGACGCTGACGCCCACCGGGGGCGGCGGCGCGGGCAGCGGCCTGAGCCTCGCGCTCGGCACGGGTGCCGGCGACCTCGCCCTTGTAGATCCAGACCTTCACGCCGATGCGGCCGAAGGTCGTACGCGCCTCGTAGAAGCCGTAGTCGACGTCGGCACGGAGCGTGTGCAGGGGCACGCGGCCCTCGCGGTAGAACTCCGAGCGCGACATCTCCGCGCCGCCGAGACGGCCGGAGCACTGGATGCGGACACCCTTCGCACCGGCGCGCATGGTCGTCTGCAGTGCCTTGCGCATGGCGCGACGGAACTGCACACGGCCGGCGAGCTGCTCGGCAACACCCTGGGCGACCAGCTGCGCATCGAGCTCGGGGTTCTTGACCTCGAGGATGTTGAGCTGGATCTGCTTGCCCGTGAGCTTCTCGAGATCGCCGCGGATGCGGTCGGCCTCGGCGCCGCGGCGTCCGATCACGATGCCCGGACGCGCCGTGTGGATGTCCACGCGGACACGGTCACGAGTGCGCTCGATCTCGACCCGGCTGATGCCGGCGCGGTCCATGCCCTTGGTGAGCAGGCGACGGATCTTGATGTCCTCGCCGACGTAGCCCTTGTACAGCTTGTCGGCGTACCAGCGGCTCTTGTGGTCGGTGGAGATACCGAGACGGAAGCCGTGCGGGTTGATCTTCTGTCCCACTAGCGGTTCCCACCCTTCTTGTTGGCCTTGTGTGTTCGACTCAGCGCGGCGACAGCGTCACGAGGCTGCACGACGACGGTGATGTGGCTGGTGCGCTTGAGGATGCGGTTGGCCGCACCACGGGCGCGGGGGCGCCAGCGCTTCATCGTCGGGCCCTCGTCGACCCGGACGGCCGAGATGACCAGCGTCGAACGGTCGAGGCCTTCGGTGGTCTCGGCGTTCGCGACGGCGCTCGCGACCAGCTTGTAGACGTCCTGCGCCGCACCCTGCGGGGCGAACCGCAGCAGGGCCAGTGCATCGTCCACGTCGAGGCCGCGGACCATGTCGACGACCCGGCGCGCCTTCTGCGGCGTGACGCGGACGAAGCGTGCGACCGCGAAAGCACCGGGCTCGTCGCCGAGCAGGCTCTCGCGTCGGGCGCTGAGGCCCTTACGCTCCAATGTGCTCATCTGAACTCTTCCCTTGGTTGTCGCCCGCGTCAGCGGCGGCGGCTCTTTCGGTCGTCCTTGACGTGTCCGCGGAAGGTACGCGTCGGCGCGAACTCGCCCAGCTTGTGGCCGACCATCGCGTCGGTGACGAACACCGGGACGTGCTTGCGCCCGTCGTGGACGGCGATGGTGTGACCGATGAAGGACGGGAGAATCATGGAGCGACGCGACCACGTCTTGATGACGGTGTGCGTGTCGGCCTCGTTCTGAGTCTCGACCTTCTTCAGCAGGTGGCCGTCGACGAACGGTCCCTTCTTCAAACTGCGTGGCATGTCAGGCTCTTCCTCAGCGCTTTCCGGACTTGCGGCGACGGACGATCAGCTTGTCGCTGGGCTTCTTCTTGCGGGTACGGCCCTCAGGCTGGCCCCACGGCGACACCGGGTTGCGGCCACCCGAGGTCTTGCCCTCGCCACCACCGTGCGGGTGGTCGATCGGGTTCATCGCGACACCGCGGACGGTCGGGCGCTTGCCCTTCCAGCGGTTGCGGCCGGCCTTGCCCCAGTTGATGTTGGACTGCTCGGCGTTGCCGACCTCGCCGATGCTGGCGCGGCAGCGGACGTCGACGTAGCGCATCTCGCCCGAGGGGAGACGCAGCTGCGCGCGGTTGCCCTCACGGGCGACGAGCTGCACCTTGGCGCCGGCCGAGCGGCCCATCTTGGCGCCACCCCCGGGACGGAGCTCGATCGCGTGGATCGTGGTGCCGACCGGGATGTTGCGCAGCGGCAGGTTGTTGCCGGGCTTGATGTCGGCGCCGGGACCGGCCTCGACCGTCATGCCCTGCTTCAGACCCTCCGGCGCGATGATGTAGCGCTTCTCGCCGTCGATGTAGTGGAGCAGCGCGATGCGCGCGGTGCGGTTGGGGTCGTACTCGATGTGAGCGACCTTGGCCGGCACGCCGTCCTTGTCGTATCGCTTGAAGTCGATGATGCGGTAGGCACGCTTGTGACCGCCGCCCTGGTGCCGGGTGGTGATCCGGCCCTGGTTGTTGCGTCCGCCCTTCTTGGGCAGCGGACGCGTCAGCGACTTCTCGGGCGTCGTGCGCGTGATCTCACTGAAGTCGGCCACCGAGGAGCCGCGACGGCCCGGGGTGGTCGGCTTGTACTTACGGATTGCCATACGTACTCAGTCCTCGTTCGTTCAGGCGCCAGGCGCAGCGAAGATGTCGATGCTCTGACCCGGAGCGACGCTCACGATCGCGCGCTTGACATCGGCACGCTTGCCGGTGCCGTTGCGGGTACGACGCGTCTTGCCCTTGCGGTTCTGGGTGTTCACCGCGGTGACCGTGACGCCGAAGATCTTCTCCACGGCGATCTTGATCTCGGTCTTGTTGGCATCCGGACGGACGATGAACGTGTACTTGTTCTCGTCGAGCAGCCCGTAGCTCTTCTCGCTCACGACCGGCCCGAGCAGGATGTCGCGCGGGTCCTTGTGCAGCGTGCTCACTTGTCACCGTCCTTCGCGGTAGCGACCTCGCTCAGCTTGACGGTCTCGGCGTCCCCGTTGGAGCGGAGCGCGACGAAGGCGTCGAACGCGGCCTTGGTGAAGACCACGTCGTCGCTGAGCAGGACGTCGTACGTGTTGAGCTGGTCGAGCCCGATCAGGTGGGTGCCGGCGACGTTGCGCAGGCTCTTCACCGTGGTCTGGTCGGTGCTCTCCACCACGACCAGCACACGCGGACGTGCGGTGATCTCGCGGAGCGTCGCCAGAGCGGCCCTCGTCGACGGCGCCTCGCCGCCCACGAGCGACTCGACGACGTGCAGACGGCCGTTGCGTGCCCGGTCGGAGAGGGCGCCACGGAGAGCGGCTGCCTTCATCTTCTTGGGGGTGCGCTGGTCGTAGCTGCGCGGCGTCGGTCCGTGGACCACGCCACCACCGGTGAACTGAGGTGCGCGGATCGAGCCCTGACGGGCGCGGCCGGTGCCCTTCTGGCGGTACGGCTTCCTGCCGCCGCCGGACACCTCGCCACGCGACTTGGTGTCGTGGGTGCCCTGGCGCGCTGCTGCGAGCTGGGCGACGACCACCTGGTGGATCAGGGGGATGTTGACCTGGACGTCGAAGATGTCCCGGGGGAGATCGACGTCGATGACGTTGGCGGTCACTTGACGGCTCCCTTCTTGGCGCCGGTGCGGATCATGACGATGCCGCCCTTGGGGCCGGGAACCGCACCCTTGATGAGGATGAGGCCCTTGTCGGCGTCGATGGCGTGCACCGTGAGGCTCTGCGCCGTGACACGGTCGGTGCCCATGTGGCCTGCCATGCGCAGACCCTTGAACACGCGACCCGGCGTGGCGCAGCCGCCGATCGATCCCGGCTTGCGGTGGTTGCGGTGGGCACCGTGCGAGGCGCCGACACCGTGGAAGCCGTGGCGCTTCATGACGCCCGCGAAGCCCTTGCCCTTGCTGGTGCCCGTCACGTCGACGAAGTCACCGGCGGCGAAGATCTCAGGGGTGACTGCCTGCCCGACCTGGTAGTCCCCGATCGCCTCGGTGCGGATCTCCGCGAGGTGACGGCGGGGCGTGACGCTGGCCTTGTCGAAGTGACCGGCCTGCGGCTTGTTCACCTTGCGCGGGTCGATCTCGCCGAAGCCGATCTGGACGGCGCTGTAGCCGTCGGTCTCGGCGGTGCGGATCTGCGTGACGACGTTGGTGTCGGCAGCGATCACGGTGACCGGAACCACGCGGTTGTTCTCGTCCCACGTCTGGGTCATCCCGAGCTTGCGCCCGAGCAGCCCGACGGGTGCCTTCTGGTTGCTCATCAGCGATCGTTCCTCAGAGCTTGATCTCGATGTCGACGCCCGCAGGAAGGTCGAGGCGCATCAGCGAGTCGACGGTCTTCGGCGTGGGGTCGATGATGTCGATGAGGCGCTTGTGGGTGCGCATCTCGAAGTGTTCGCGGCTGTCCTTGTACTTGTGCGGCGAACGAATGACGCAGTAGACGTTCTTTTCCGTCGGCAGAGGCACCGGGCCAGCGACCGTGGCACCCGTACGCGTGACGGTGTCCACGATCTTGCGCGCCGAGGTGTCAATCACCTCGTGGTCATAGGCCTTGAGCCTGATGCGGATCTTCTGTCCCGCCATGCTCTCGCTTCGTCCTTCTCTTCGTACTGCCTCGGACTCTCCACCCCGGGATCGAGGAAGAGCGCTGCTCCCCTCCGACCCCCGAGGTCGGGCGTGTCGCGGGCTGTAGCGCGCGCGAGTCTTCACACCTCTGGAGTTGGATGGTTGGGCCCCGGACGCCGCCCACCCCGTGCGGGATGTGCCTGCTCTTCCTCGGACCAGGCGCACCAGCGCCGTTCACACCGGAGTGGAACGGCAAGGCGCGCCGAAGCAACTTTCCAAGTCTGACAGACACCACCCCTGATTGCCAAATCGGAGCAGGATCCGTCGCACTTGGACCAACTCTCACGGTAGCGAACACAACCAAACGGTCTGCCGTCGGGCGTCGCCGGCGGCCTCTGCCGTACGGGCTCGGCCGCGCGCTGTCAGCGGTGCGTGTGCTGCTCCGTGGCCGCATGGCCGGCCGACTCCAGCTGGAAGGTGGAGTGGTCCACGTCGAAGTGGTCGGAGAGACACCCCCGCAGCTCGTCGAGCACCCCGTGCCCCGCGTCGTGCTCGAGGACCTCGTCGGCGACCACGACGTGGGCCGACATGACCGGCATCCCCGAGGTGATCGTCCAGACGTGCAGGTCGTGGACGTCGAGGACCCCCCGAGCCTCCCGCATGTGGGCCCTGAGGTCGTCGAGGTCGAAGTCGCGCGGCGTCGACTCCAGGAGGACGTCGGCGACCTCGCGCAGCAGCCCGACGGCGCGCGGGAGGATCAGCGCGGCGATCGCCAACGAGGCGATCGGGTCGGCGGCGTCCCAGCCGGTCACCATGATCACGACGGCCGCCACGATCACCGCCACGGAGCCGACCGCGTCGCCGAGGACCTCCAGGTAGGCGCCCTTGACGTTGAGACTCTCCTGGGAGCCCTTGCGCAGCAGGAGGAGCCCGACCACGTTCACCGCGAGCCCGAGCACGCCCGCCGCCAGCATCCACGGCGAGTCGACATGGGGAGCGTCGTCCAGGCGGCGTACGGCCGAGACCACGACGACCGCGCACAGCGCCAGCAGCACCAGGCCGTTGACGCCCGCGGCGAGGATCTCCGAGCGGTGGTTGCCGAACGTCCGACGCGGGCTGCCGGCACGTTGCGCGACCGTCACGGCAGCGAGGGCCATCGCGAGCCCGAAGGTGTCGCTGAGCATGTGGCCGGCGTCGGCCAGCAGGGCCAGGCTCCCGGTCAGGAGAGCGGCCACGACCTCGACGACGAGGACCAGCACGGTGAGGCCCAGCACGAACGCCAGACGCGGACGGTGCTGGGCGGACGGCGTGCCGTGCGCATGGTCGTGTCCCACGCCCTCACGATACGTCGCCCGGTCCGTGGCGCGCCGTGACGCACGCCATGGGCAGAGAACAGACGACGAGGCCCCGTCCAGCTCGTCGAGCTGGGCGGGGCCTCGTCCAGAGACCGTCCCGGGGTTGCCCCGGGCTCAGATCACTTGTTGATCTTGGTGACGCGACCTGCGCCGACCGTACGACCACCCTCGCGGATCGCGAAGCGGAGACCGTCCTCCATCGCGATCGGCTGGATCAGCTGCACCGACATCTCGGTGTTGTCGCCCGGCATGACCATCTCGGTGCCCTCAGGCAGCGTGACGACGCCGGTGACGTCCGTGGTGCGGAAGTAGAACTGCGGGCGGTAGTTGTTGAAGAACGGCGTGTGACGGCCGCCCTCCTCCTTGCTCAGGATGTAGACCTGCGCCTCGAACTCCGTGTGGGGAGTCGTGGTGCCCGGAGCGATGACGACCATGCCGCGCTCGACGTCCTCGCGCTTCGTGCCACGAAGCAGGAGGCCGACGTTCTCGCCCGCCTGGCCCTCGTCGAGAAGCTTGCGGAACATCTCGATGCCCGTGACCGTGGAGGTCTGCTTCGTCTCGCGGATGCCGACGATGTCGACGGTGTCGTTGAGCTTGACGATGCCGCGCTCGATACGACCCGTGATGACGGTGCCACGACCGGTGATCGTGAAGACGTCCTCGACCGGCATGAGGAACGGCTTGTCCGTCTCACGCTCCGGCTGGGGGATGTACTCGTCGACAGCGTTCATGAGCTCGATGATCGACTCGCCCCACTTGGCGTCGCCGTTGAGCGCCGGGAAGGCCGCAACGCGGACGACCGGTGCGTTGTCACCGTCGAACTCCTGCTCGCTGAGCAGCTCGCGGACCTCGAGCTCGACGAGCTCGATGAGCTCCTCGTCGTCGACCATGTCGCACTTGTTGAGCGCCACGACCATCGCCGGCACGCCGACCTGGCGCGCGAGCAGGACGTGCTCACGCGTCTGGGGCATCGGGCCGTCGGTGGCGGCGACCACGAGGATCGCGCCGTCCATCTGTGCCGCACCCGTGATCATGTTCTTCACGTAGTCGGCGTGACCCGGGCAGTCGACGTGCGCGTAGTGACGGTTCTCGGTCTGGTACTCAACGTGAGCGATCGAGATCGTGATACCGCGCTGGCGCTCCTCAGGAGCCTTGTCGATCTGATCGAAGGCCGAGGCCTCGTTCAGGTCCGGGTACTTGTCATGCAGCACCTTGGTAATCGCCGCCGTGAGCGTCGTCTTACCGTGGTCGATGTGACCGATGGTGCCGATGTTCATGTGCGGCTTAGTCCGCTCGAACTTCGCCTTAGCCACTGAGGCTCCTCCTCGATTGAATGATGCTTTTGCGCCGTGCGGTTGAGCTGATCGAAGCCTAGGTCAGGCCCGCGATCACTCGCCCCTGGCCTTCTTGATGATCTCTTCTGCGACGTTCTTGGGAACCTCGGCGTAGGAGTCGAACTCCATGGAGTACGACGCCTGCCCCGACGTCTTCGACCGGAGGTCTCCGACGTACCCGAACATCTCGGAGAGCGGAACGAGTGCGTCCACGACCCGGTCACCGGAACGTTCCGACATCTGCTGGATCTGGCCACGGCGAGAGTTGATGTCGCCGATGACCTCGCCCAGGTAGGACTCAGGGGTGGTGACCTCGACCTTGAACATCGGCTCGAGGAGCACCGGGTCTGCCTTGCGTGCCGCTTCCTTGAACGCCATGGAACCGGCGATCTTGAAGGCGAGCTCGGACGAGTCGACGTCGTGGTACTGACCGTCGGTCAGCGTCACCTTGACGTCGACCATGGGGTAGCCGGCGAGCACGCCGAACTCCATGGCTTCCTGCGCGCCCTCGTCGACGGCGGGGATGTACTCCCGCGGGACGCGCCCACCGGTGATCTCGTTCGAGAACTCGTAGCCGCCCTCTCCACCAGCCAACGGGCCCGTGGGCTCGATGCTGATGAGGACCTTGGCGAACTGACCCGAACCACCGGTCTGCTTCTTGTGGGTGTACGAGACCTTCTCGACCTTGCGCTTGATGGTCTCGCGGTACGCGACCTGCGGCTTGCCGACGTTGGCCTCGACGCGGAACTCGCGCTTCATGCGGTCCACGAGGATGTCGAGGTGCAGCTCGCCCATGCCGGCGATGATGGTCTGCCCCGTCTCCTCGTCGGTGTGGACCGTGAACGTCGGGTCCTCCTCGGCGAGACGCTGGATCGCGACGCCGAGCTTCTCCTGGTCGCTCTTGGTCTTCGGCTCGATGGCGACCTGGATCACCGGAGCCGGGAAGGTCATCGACTCGAGCACGATCGGGTTGCTCGGCTCGGAGAGCGTCTCGCCCGTGGTGGTGTCCTTCAGACCCATCACGGCGACGATCTGGCCGGCGCCGACCGACGCGATCTCCTCACGCTTGTTGGCGTGCATCTGGTAGATCTTGCCGATCCGCTCCTTGCGGCCCTTGACGGAGTTGAGCACCTGCGTGCCCGCCGTCAGGCGACCGGAGTAGAGACGGATGTAGGTCAGCTTGCCGAGGTGGGGGTCGGCCGCGATCTTGAACGCGAGGGCCGAGAAGGGCTCCTCCTCGGTCGGCTGGCGCGTGAGCTCGGTCTCCTCGTCGCCGGCCTTGTGGCCCGCCACGGAGCCGACGTCGACCGGCGAGGGGAGGTAGTCGACGACCGCGTCGAGCAGGGGCTGGACGCCCTTGTTCTTGAACGCGGTGCCGCACAGGACCGGGACGATCTTGTCGGCCAGCGTGGCGCGACGGATCGCCGCCTTCAGCGTGTCGACGTCGATGTCCTCGCCCTCGAGGTACATCTCCATCAGGTCGTCGTCAGCGGTCGCGACCGTGTCGAGCAGCTTCTCGCGGTACTCGGCGGCCTTGTCGGCGAGCTCGGCCGGGATCTCCTCGACCGTGTAGTCCTCACCGATCTCGGTCTCGCCGCGCCACGTGAGCGCACGCATGCCGACGAGGTCGACGACGCCCAGGAAGTCGGCCTCGGCGCCGATCGGGAGCTGCAGCACCGCCGGGTTGGCGTTGAGGCGCTCGACGATCGTGTCGACGCAGTAGAAGAAATCTGCGCCGGTGCGGTCGAGCTTGTTGACGAAGCACATCCGCGGCACGTGGTACTTGTTGGCCTGACGCCAGACGGTCTGCGACTGCGGCTCCACGCCGGCGACGCCGTCGAAGACCGCGACCGCGCCGTCGAGGACGCGCAGGGACCGCTCCACCTCGACGGTGAAGTCGACGTGACCGGGGGTGTCGATGATGTTGATCTGGTGGTTCTTCCACCAGCAGGTCGTCGCGGCCGACGTGATCGTGATGCCGCGCTCCTGCTCCTGCTCCATCCAGTCCATCGTGGCTGCGCCCTCGTGGACCTCACCGATCTTGTACGTGATGCCGGTGTAGAAGAGGATGCGCTCGGTCGTCGTCGTCTTGCCCGCGTCGATGTGCGCCATGATGCCGATGTTGCGCACCGTGGCGAGGTTGGTGGTGATGTCTACGGCCACCTTGGCTGACTTCCCTTGCTGTCGTGAGTCGATTCCGGAGATGGGTGCCGCCGGCCCGTGACGGGCCTACGGCACGCCGTCACCAGCGGTAGTGGGCGAAGGCCTTGTTGGCCTCGGCCATCTTGTGCGTGTCCTCACGCTTCTTGACTGCGCCGCCCAGACCGTTCGAGGCGTCGAGCAGCTCGTTCATCAGGCGCTCGGCCATGGTCTTCTCGCGACGCTCGCTGGCGAACCGGACGAGCCAGCGAAGAGCGAGGGTGTTGGCGCGTGAGGCGCGGACCTCGATCGGGACCTGGTAGGTCGCACCGCCGACACGGCGGGACTTGACCTCGAGGGTCGGCTTGACGTTGTCGAGCGCGCGCTTCAGCGTGATGACCGGGTCGGTGCCGGACTTCTCACGCGAGCCTTCGAGCGCGCTGTAGACGATGCGCTGGGCGACCTGCTTCTTGCCGTCCTCGAGGACCTTGTTGATCAGCTGCGTGACCAGGGGGCTCGAGTAGACCGGATCGGCCTCGGTGGGACGCTTCGGTGCTGGACCCTTGCGCGGCATCAGCTCTTCTCCTTCTTCGCGCCGTAGCGGCTGCGAGCCTGCTTGCGGCTCTTGACACCCTGGGTGTCCAGCGCGCCGCGGATGATCTTGTATCGCACACCCGGGAGGTCCTTCACACGGCCACCGCGAACGAGCACGATCGAGTGCTCCTGCAGGTTGTGACCCTCACCGGGAATGTAGGCCGTGACCTCGATGCCGCTGCTCAGCCGGACGCGAGCAACCTTGCGCAGCGCAGAGTTCGGCTTCTTCGGCGTCGTCGTGTACACGCGGGTGCACACTCCGCGACGCTGGGGCGAACCCTTCAGGGCGGGCGTCTTGGTCTTCGCCACCTTGTCCTGACGGCCCTTGCGGACCAACTGCTGGATCGTTGGCACTACATGCTTCTTTCTTCTGTCCGGCTCTGTCTCTGTAGCTCTCTTCGTCCCCGCCGCAGGCGTCGTCCGGCGGCGCGCTCGGGGCGTGCCGCCACCGCGTCGTGCGATGGTAGGTGTTGCTGCTCGCGGTCCTGCACCTCGTCCGCACGGCCCGGCTGCGAGGCCAGGTCGCGCGACTCGACCGACGGTGCGGCGACACGCGAATCAGTGCACACGGACACGAGTCCACGGCACAATGTCCAAGACTACCGGGTGCCTCGTGAGGGGTCAAAACGGGTTCGGGGGGCGCCCTCACCACGGCCCTCGCGCGAGGGGTGGCGGCCCAGCAGCTCGGCCAGGTGGAGGGCCTGGACGCCGGCGAGATCGTCCAGCTGGGTCCGGCACGAGAACCCGTCCGCCAGCACGACGCTCCCCTCGGGCGCCTCGCGTACGGCGGGGAGCAGCTGGTGCTCCGCGACGGCCACCGACACGTCGTAGTGACCGCGCTCGACCCCGAAGTTGCCCGCCAGACCGCAGCATCCCCCGAGCCGGGTCACCGTAGCCCCGGCTCCCTGCAGCAGCGCCGCGTCGGCCTGCCAGCCGAGAACCGAGGCGTGGTGGCAGTGCGGCTGCGCGACGATCGTCACGTCGCTCAGGTCGGGCGCGACCCATCCGGGGGTCCGGGCGAGGAGCTCGGCGAGGGTGAACACTCCCCCGGCCACCTCGACGGCGCGGGGGTCGTCGGTCAGCTCGACGGCGTCCGAGCGCAGCACGGCGAGGCAGGACGGCTCGAGGCCCACGACGGGGGTGCCGAGCGCGACGTACGGGTGCAGCGCAGCCACCGTGCGCTCGACGTTGCGGCGGGCACCGTCGAGCTGACCGGTGGAGATCCACGTGAGCCCGCAGCACACCGACTTGTCGAGCAGCCGGACCCGGTAGCCCGCCGCCTCGAGCACGCGGACAGCGGCCTGCCCGGGCGCGGTGTGGAAGTAGTTGGTGAACGAGTCGGCCCAGATCAGCACCTCAGGACGGTCCGCCCCGGAGGTGTCGTGCAGCGCGGCGGCATCGCTCCCCCGGGTCGCCGTGCCCTCCCCGCGACTCCAGCGACGGAGCGTGGTCGAGGCGAAGCGCGGGATGCTGCGCCGGGGGTCGACGCCCGCCAGCCACAGCGCGAGCGGCCGCAGGCCCGGGGTCCGGAGCAGGGCGTTCACCAGCCTCGCCACCGGCGAGGACAGGCGCGCCCAGAGCGGGAGCAGGCCCAGGGCGTAGTGGCTGCGCGGCCGGAGACGACGTCGGTAGGTCTGGTGGAGCACCTCCGCCTTGTAGGTCGCCATGTCGATCCCGGTCGGGCAGTCCCTGGCACACCCCTTGCAGGAGAGGCAGAGGTCGAGCGCCTCGTGCACCGCCGGATCCTTCCAGCCCTTGTCGACCACCCGGCCGTCGACCATCTCCTGGAGCACCCGCGCCCGGCCCCGGGTCGAGTCCTTCTCATTGCGTGTCGCCACGAACGACGGGCACATCACCCCGCCCGCCGCCGTGTTGTCGGCGATGCACTTGCCGACGCCGGTGCAGCGGTGGACCGCGGCGCCGAAGTCGCCGTCGTCGTGGACGAGCCGGAGCGCGAGGCGGTCGCGGACTCGGCCGACGCCGGTGCCGCGGAGGTCGGCGTCGAGCGGGGCGGGATCGACCAGCACACCGGGGTTGAGGAGGTCGTCGGGGTCGAAGGCCGCCTTGACCCGCCCGAAGAGCGACAGCGACTCCGGCGTGTACATCAGCGGCAGGAGCTCGGACCGAGCCCGGCCGTCTCCGTGCTCACCGGACAACGAGCCGCCATGTCGCGCGACCAGCGCGGCGGCGTCGAGCAGGAAGGCGCGGAACACCCTCGTGCCCTCGTGCTCGGGCGCGGCGAACGGGAAGTCGATGCGGACGTGGACGCATCCGTCACCGAAGTGGCCGTACGGCACACCGTCCAGGTCGTACTGGCGCAGCAGGGCCTCGAACTCGCGCAGATAGGCACCCAGGCGCGCGGGCGGGACCGCGGCGTCCTCCCAGCCGGCATAGGCCGGACGTGAGAGCGACCGTGCCGCGAGGCCGGCCCCCTCCTCCCTGATGCGCCACAGGGCGGCCTGCTCGGCGACGTCGGTGACCAGCCGCGTCGAACGGGTGCCGACACCGGCGGCGACGGCCGCGGCACGCGCCTCGAGCTCGCCCGGCGAGCCTCCGGACAGCTCGACGAACATCCATCCGGAGCCGGCCGGCAGCTCGGGGACGGACGCGGGACCGCGCTGGGCACGGACGACGTCGACGATCCGGGCGTCGAGGCCCTCGCAGGCGGTCGGGTCGTGCGGGAGGATCGCCAGCACGTCGTCGGCAGCGTCGGCCATCGTCGGGTAGCCCAGGAGCAGCAGGACACGGTACGGCGGATCGGAGACCAGGTCGACGGTCGCACCGAGGGTGACGGCGAGCGTGCCCTCGGTGCCGGCGAGGAAGGTCGCCACGTCGAACCCGTTCTCGGGCAGGAGGTGCTCCATGGAGTACCCCGACACCTGCCGCCCGAACCGCCCGAACTCGGTCCGGATCGTCGCGAGGTCGGCACCGACCACGGCGCGGAGGGCTTCCAGCGTCGGCGACGAGCCGGAGCCGCTCGAGGCGGAACCGGCCACGGGCCGGACGAGCGAGAGCCGCTCACCGCTCGCCGTGACGACGTCGAGCGCGGCGACGGTGTCGGCCGAGCGTCCGTACGCGAGGGCGCGGGACCCGCACGCGTTGTTGCCGATCATCCCGGCGATGGTGCACCGGGTGTGCGTGGACGGGTCGGGCCCGTAGCGCAGCCCTGCCCGCGCTGCCTCCCGCTGCAGCGCGGCATGGACGGTGCCGGGCTCGACCCGGGCCGTACGGGCCTCGCGATCGATCTCGAGGACACGGTTGAGGTGGCGCGTGAAGTCCATCACGATCCCCGGGCCGACCGCGTTGCCGGCGATCGACGTTCCGGCACCGCGCGAGGTGAGCGGCACCCCCGACGCACGGGCGACGTCGACGACCGCAAGGACCTCGTCGGTGGTGCGCGGCCGCACGACGACCTGGGGGACGACACGGTAGAGCGAGGCGTCGGTGCTGTAGAGCGCGCGTGCCAGGGCGGAGTCGTCGACGTCGCCGACCCCCGCGCGACGCAGAGCCGTGGCGGTGTCGAGGCCGAGCGTGGCCGCATCGACCGAGGAGGTCGTCACCACAGGCTGATCGACCGCTCGAAGATGCCCGCCACCGCCTCCTCGTCCACCGGCTTGGGCGCGGTGGCGAGGAGCCGCTGCTGCTTCATCGTCCCCTCGACGAGAGCGGGGACGTCGCCCTTGTCGAAGCCGACGGCGCCGATGCCTGCGGGGATGCCGATGTCGCGCATCAGGCGGACGAGCACCTGCGGCAGGAGGTCGGCGAGGTCGGACGGCCGGGCGGCGCCGGGCTCGAGGAGCTCGGCCGCGCGCACGTGCCGCTCGGGCGCGGCGTCGAAGGTGTAGCGGAACGCCTCGGGAGCGGTGAGCGAGACCGCCATGCCGTGCGGCACCATCGCCTCGTCCTGCGGGTAGCCCGAGGGACGGAAGTCCTTCACCTGGCCGGCGATCGGGTAGGCGTTGGCGTGCGGGATATGGACCCCGGCGTTGCCGAACCCCATGCCTGCGAACGTCGCGGCCAGCGCCATCTGCTCGCGGGCGTCGACGTCACCGCCGTCGTGCACCGCCGCGCGGAAGGACGACGCGAGCAGGCTCATCGACTTCTCGGCCCACACGTCGGAGATGGGGTTCGCTCCGCAGTACGGGACGCGCTCCGAGGCGGCCTTGCGCTCGTAGGAGGTGAACGGACGTGCGGTGTAGCTCTCGAGCGCGTGGCAGAGGATGTCCATCCCGCTGGCCGCAGTGACCTCCGGCGGCTGGGACAGCGTCAGCTGGGGGTCGATGATCGCCAGCTCCGGCCTCAGCCGCGGATGGCTGATGCCCGTCTTCACGTGCTGCGACAGGACGTCGAGCACGCAGATCGTGGTGCTCTCGCTCCCGGTGCCGGTCGTCGTCGGGAGCGCGATCAACGGGAGGAGGGCCTTGGCCGGCGCCCGGCCTGCTCCCACCGGCACGTTGATGTAGTCCATCAGCTCACCGTCGTTGGTCGTGAGCAGGTTGACCGCCTTGGCGGTGTCGATGCTCGAGCCTCCTCCGAGGGCCACCACGGCGTCGAAGGGACCGTGCGAGCGTGCGAAGTCGATCGCATCGGAGAGGCTCGCGTCGGTCGGCTCGACGTGCGAGTCGGCGTAGACGACCAGCTCCACGCCGTCGGCCGCGACCTGCTCGACGACCCGGTCGGGGACACCGGTCGCCTCGAGGCCGCGGTCGGTGACCAGCAGCGCTCGACGCACACCGAGCGACGCGAGCTCGTAGCCGAGCTCCGCGCTCGCGCCGGACCCGATCTTCAGTCTCGGGGACCCGTAGGTGAAGACAGTCTCGGGACGGGTCGGCTGGGCGAACGGCATCCGGGCTCCTGAAGGTCACGACGGCCCACAGGCGCGTCTGTACGCGTGTTGCGTAGATGACAATACGGCGTCACGGGCACTTGTCGGGCACCTGACCACGTTGCTCTAGGGTGTTCGGGGGCTTGATCTGGAGGTGGACGGATGAACCGGTCGACAGTGGCCGCTGCGCTCGCAGCGACCCTGGTCCTCGGCCTGGGCGCGTGCAGCCCGCTCGCGCCGGCACGACCCGACCCCTCTGCGACCACCCACACCAGCCTCAAGGTGGACGTGGCCCAGCACGAGAGCTTCTCCGGCACGCCCATCGTCTACTCCTTCACCGTTCCCGACGGGGCGACCCAGCTCGGACCGCTCGTGCGTCAACGAAGCCCTGAGCTGCTCGCCGCGTACGAGCCGGTCCTGGCCGAGGCTGAGCGTCGTCAGGCACTCGAGGCGGCCGCCGACGCCGTCGAGAACCAGGGCGAGACGACACCGACACCGACCGAGCCCCCCAACCCGCTCCCCACCGACGACAGCTTCGCGATCCTCTCGGAGCCGCCGGAGCCCGACACGACGACGGCACTGCTGAGGATCGACGGTGACCCCGGCGAGGTGTTCAGCAACGTGCTCGCCCAGGTGGCCGAGGCCATGCCCGCGCTCGAGCTCGACCCTGACGCGTGGTCGCGATTCTGCACCGCGTCAGACGGCGTCTACACCGGCTGCTCGTTCGACGTGACAGGGCGCACCACCGAGGACGTCGGGGTCCGGGTCTCGGTGACCATCGACCCGGGCAACCTGCGGACGCAGCAGTCCCCCGCCGGCGCCCAGGGCAAACCGGTGATGACGTACACCGTCGTGGCCACCGATCCCCCCGACATGCGGCCGGTGTGGGCGGCG
The DNA here is from genome assembly GCF_019550915.1 of Mumia sp. zg.B17. GTDB lineage: Bacteria > Actinomycetota > Actinomycetes > Propionibacteriales > Nocardioidaceae > Mumia. The sequence goes on along the minus strand of NZ_JAHWCI010000002.1, from coordinate 108,564 downwards.
CTCGACGAGGAGACCGACACCCCGGCCGAGGGCGAGCCGCAGGTCCTGCCCGCTCCGGAGAAGGTTCCGGCGACGACCGCGCCTCTGCCGCCGGCCCCGCAGGTGGAGGGCACGTGGCCGAAGCTCCCGGTCTCGCGCCCGGTTGCCACCGGCGGCGACCTCATCACCCCGCAGTGGAAGCTGCGCGACGACTCGGCGCTGCTCCTCTCGGGCGACCGGCCCGCCTTCGCCAGCATCCTCGTCGAGCGCGGCGCCAACGCCGACGCGATCGCACGCAGCTATGTGCTGGCCTACAGCACGGCCGGCGACCCCGTCCAGGACGTCATCGAGGACCGCACCGAGATCAGCACCACCTACCGCGCCGTGACGCCGAAGAACGGCCCGACCGTCTCAGCGACGTTCACCCAGGCCGGACGCGGCAACTACATCGCGCTCTTCTACGCCCCGCCCTCGCGCGGCTGAGCGGCCGGGCTCGTCTGGGCGTTCCGCCGGGCGGCGGAACGCCCACTCCATCCGTGGGGCGAGCAGCGGCCCGACGGCACGCGCGACGCGTTCCGACATCAGCGCGGTGCCCAGGAGGGCCGCGCCGACGAGGACGATCGGCACGCAGTACGGGCCCAGCTCGGCCAGAAGGTCGAACGCGCCGACGTGGGCCAGGGCGATGATCACGAACCCGTGGAGGAAGTACGCGTTCATCGTGCGGCGGCCGAGGCCGGTCGTGACGTCGACGCGCCGCGGGATGACCGACAGGACCGCGGCGGTCAGGGCGAACCCGACCACGAGCAGGCCCGCGCGCGTCGTCAGGCCGCCCAGGGCGTCGGCCTCGAGGGGCGACTCGGCGTAGGCGTCACGCCAGTAGAGCCACGAGACGTACCAGCCCTCGTGACGCAGCTGGCACCAGGCGAACGTGCCGGCCAGGGCGAGCGCCGACACGACACGGACCAGCGGACGGCGGAGGAACGCGAAGTGCGCCGGCCGCAGGTACATCCCCGCCACGTAGAACGGCAGCAGACCGAGGATGCGGTGGATCGAGACGACGTTGCTCACCTGCCACAGTCCGGCCACCAGGCTCACGGCGATCGCGACCAGCACCGGCGCCCGCACCACCTGCCAGAGCGGGGTCGACAGTCGCCAGGCGACCAGGGCGATGAGGAACCAGGTGGACCACGCCGGGTCGAGCAGGTTGATGTCGAGGGGCTTGCCGTCCAGCACCGCGCGGAACCCGTCGAGACCGATGTTGAGGACGATGTAGGGGACGACGAGTGTCGTGACGAGCGCTCGCGTCTGCTTGGGCGAGCCTTCGTAGCGTCGCGAGACGTAGCCCGAGACGAGCACGAACGCGGGCATGTGGAAGGCGTAGATCCAGGCGTAGGTGCCCCGGGCGGCAGGGACGTCGAGGAGGTACTGCAACGCGTGCCCGGCGACCACCAGGAGCATCACCCAGTAGCGGGCGTTGTCGAGAAGAGGATCGCGCGCCGCCGGTCGGGCCGCTGCGTCGACGGAGCTGTCGGCGTCTGCTCGGGGCTGCATCAGCGTCGTAGACATCTGGCACGACGTAACCACCCGCTCCTTAACGCATCCTGAGAGGGCCCGAGAACACGCGGCGAACGGTGCACGACGTGCGAGGGCCCCCGGGAGCAGATGCTCCCGGGGGCCCTCGTCAGGACCTCGTCGATCAGCCGGAGAAGCTGCCGAAGTCGAAGTCGTCCAGCGCGACGGACTGGCCCCCGGTGTTGCCGAAGTCGTAGTCGTACGACTCGTACCCGGTCACCGCGTACGCCGCCTGGCGCGCCTCCTCGGTGGGCTCCACCCGAACGTTGCGGTACCGCTCGAGGCCGGTGCCCGCCGGGATCAGCTTGCCGATGATGATGTTCTCCTTCAGGCCACGGAGCTGGTCCGACTTGCCCTGGATCGCCGCCTCCGTGAGGACACGGGTCGTCTCCTGGAAAGACGCGGCACTCAGCCACGACTCGACCGCGAGGGAGGCCTTCGTGATGCCCATCAGCACCGGACGGCCGGATGCAGGCTGCCCGCCCTCGGCCACCACGCGACGGTTGGCCTCCTCGAACGTCGCACGGTCGTGCAGGTCACCCGGCAGCAGCTTGGTCTCGCCCTGGTCGATGACCGTGACGCGACGCAGCATCTGCCGCACGATGATCTCGATGTGCTTGTCGTGGATGGCCACGCCCTGGCTGCGGTAGACCTCCTGGACCTCGTCGACCAGGTGCTCCTGAGCCCGGCGGACGCCGAGGATGCGCAGAACCTCCTGCGGATCCGGCGTGCCGTGCGTCAGCTGCTGCCCAACCTCCACCTCGTCGCCGTCGGCGATGAGGAGACGCGAGCGCTTGGACACCGGGTACTCGTGCGGCTCAGATCCGTCGTGCGGGACGACGACGAGCTTGCGAGCCTTGTCGCTGTCGTCGATCGTCACGCGTCCGGCGGCGTCCGAGATCGGCGCGCGGCCCTTGGGCTGACGTGCCTCGAAGAGCTCGACGACACGCGGCAGACCGTGCGTGATGTCGTCACCGGCCACACCACCGGTGTGGAAGGTACGCATCGTCAGCTGGGTGCCGGGCTCACCGATCGACTGGGCCGCGATGGTGCCGACGGCCTCGCCGATGTCGACGAGCTTGCCGGTCGCCAGCGAACGGCCGTAGCACTTGGCGCAGGTGCCGGTCTTGGCGTCGCAGGTCAGCACCGTACGGACCTTGATCTCCTCGATCCCGGCCGCGACGAGCCGTGCGATCTCGGGGTCTCCGAGGTCGCCGGCGGCCTCGACAAGGACCTCACCCGTCTCCGGGTGGGTGATCTCGGTCGCCGCGTTGCGGGCGTACGCCGAGGTCTCGACGTTCTCCGCCAGCACGAGCCGGCCGTCAGGCAGACGGTCCGCGATCCGCTTGGGCAGACCACGCTCGGTGCCGCAGTCCTCCTCGCGGATGATGACGTCCTGGCTGACGTCGACCAGGCGACGCGTCAGGTAGCCGGAGTCCGCCGTACGGAGCGCGGTGTCGGCCAGGCCCTTGCGCGCGCCGTGGGTCGCGATGAAGTACTCGACGACCGACAGACCCTCGCGGTAGTTCGCCTTGATCGGGCGCGGGATGATCTCGCCCTTCGGGTTGGCCACCAGGCCTCGCATCGCGGCGATCTGACGCATCTGCATCATGTTGCCGCGAGCGCCCGACTGGATCATCATCCAGATCGGGTTGTCCTCGGTGAAGGTCTTCTCCATCTCGGCGGAGACCTCGTTGGTGGCCTGGGTCCAGATCTCGATGAGCTCGCTGCGACGCTCGTCGTCGGTGATCAGACCACGCTGGAACTGCTTCTGGACCTTGGCGTCCTGATCCTCGTAGATGGCGAGGATCTCCTGCTTGCGGCTCGGGGTGACGACGTCCTCGATCGAGATCGTGACGCCGGACCGCGTGGCCCAGTGGAAGCCGGTGTCCTTCAGCGCGTCCAGGGACGCGGCGACCTCGACCTTGCTGTAGCGCTCGGCGAGGTCGTTGACGATCACACCGAGCTGCTTCTTGCCGACCTGGTAGTTCACGTAGGCGTAGTCGACCGGGAGCGCCTCGTTGAAGAGGACACGACCGAGCGTGGTCTCCAGCGTCAGGGCGTCACCGCGGCTCCAGCCCTCCGGGACCTCGACGTCGGCCGGGGGCACGACCTCGGGGAACCGGATCTTGATCTTGCTCTGGAGCGCGATCTCGCCACGGTCGAACGCCATCCTCGCCTCGGACGCCGAGGAGAACGCGCGGCCCTCGCCCGGCTGTCCGTCACGCTCGAGCGTGAGGAAGTACAGCCCGATGACCATGTCCTGCGTCGGCATGGTGACCGGACGACCGTCGGCGGGCTTGAGGATGTTGTTGGTCGACAGCATGAGGACGCGTGCCTCAGCCTGCGCCTCGGCCGACAGCGGGAGGTGGACGGCCATCTGGTCACCGTCGAAGTCGGCGTTGAAGGCCGAGCAGACGAGCGGGTGGATCTGGATGGCCTTGCCCTCGATGAGCTGCGGCTCGAACGCCTGGATGCCCAGTCGGTGCAGGGTGGGTGCACGGTTGAGCAGCACCGGGTGCTCGGAGATGACCTCTTCGAGGACGTCCCACACCTCGGCGCGCGCGCCGCGCTCGACCATGCGCTTGGCCGACTTGATGTTCTGCGCGTGGTTCAGGTCGACCAGACGCTTCATCACGAACGGCTTGAACAGCTCGATCGCCATCTGCTTGGGCAGACCGCACTGGTGCAGCTTGAGCTGCGGGCCGACGACGATGACCGAACGGCCCGAGTAGTCGACGCGCTTGCCGAGCAGGTTCTGGCGGAAGCGACCCTGCTTGCCCTTGAGCATGTCGGAGATCGACTTGAGCGGGCGGTTGCCCGGTCCGGTGACCGGCCGTCCACGACGGCCGTTGTCGAACAGCGAGTCGACGGCCTCCTGGAGCATCCGCTTCTCGTTGTTGACGATGATCTCCGGCGCGCCGAGGTCGAGCAGGCGCTTGAGCCGGTTGTTGCGGTTGATGACGCGACGGTAGAGGTCGTTCAGGTCGCTGGTGGCGAAGCGGCCACCGTCGAGCTGGACCATCGGCCGCAGCTCCGGCGGGATCACCGGGACCGCGTCGAGGACCATGCCGGCGGGCCGGTTGTCTCCCGACATGAAGGCCGAGACGACCTTGAGGCGCTTGAGGGCTCGCGTCTTGCGCTGGCCCTTGCCGGTCGCGATGGTCTCCTTGAGGCTCACGGCCTCCGCCGCGAGGTCGAAGTCCTGGAGGCGCTTCTGGATCGCCTGCGCGCCCATGTAGCCCTCGAAGTACTTGCCGAAGCGGTAGGTCATCTCGCGGTAGAGCAGCTCGTCGCCCTCGAGGTCCTGGACCTTGAGGCTCTTGAAGCGGCTCCAGACCTCGTCCAGACGGTCGATCTCGCGCTGGGCGCGGTCACGGATCTGCTTGACCTCGCGCTCGGCGGCGTCCTTGACCTTGCGCTTGGCGTCGGCCTTGGCGCCCTCGGCCTCCAGCGCACCGAGGTCCTCCTCGAACTTCGCCATGCGCTGCTCGATGTTGTTGTCGCGACGCGACTCGAGGTTCTTGCGCTCGACGTCGATCTTCGCCTCGAGCGAGGGCAGGTCGCGGTGACGCGCGTCCTCGTCGACGTGCGTGATCATGTACGCGGCGAAGTAGATGACCTTCTCGAGGTCCTTCGGCGCGAGGTCGAGGAGGTAGCCCAGCCGGCTGGGAACTCCCTTGAAGTACCAGATGTGGGTGACGGGAGCGGCGAGCTCGATGTGTCCCATGCGCTCACGACGCACCTTGGAGCGGGTCACCTCGACGCCGCAGCGCTCGCAGATGATGCCCTTGAAGCGGACACGCTTGTACTTGCCGCAATAGCACTCCCAGTCCCGCGTGGGACCGAAGATCTTCTCGCAGAAGAGACCGTCGCGCTCGGGCTTGAGCGTGCGGTAGTTGATCGTCTCGGGCTTCTTCACCTCACCGTGGGACCACCCACGGATCTCGTCGGCGGTGGCAAGGCCGATCTTGAGCTGATCGAAGAAGTTCACGTCGAGCACGTTGTCTTCTTTCCTTCGTGATGAAAAATCTGTGGACGAGGCCGGAGGCGGGGCGCGGACTCAGAGAGTGCCGCGCCCCGGCGACTCAGACCTCCTCGACGCTGGCGGGCTCGCGGCGCGAGAGGTCGATCCCGAGCTCTTCAGCAGCCCGGAACACGTCCTCCTCAGCGTCACGCATCTCCACCGCGGTGCCGTCGGACGAGAGGACCTCGACGTTCAGGCACAACGACTGCATCTCCTTGACGAGAACCTTGAACGACTCCGGGATGCCTGGCTCGGGGACGTTCTCGCCCTTGACGATCGCCTCGTAGACCTTCACACGTCCGAGGATGTCGTCCGACTTGATGGTCAGGAGCTCCTGCAGGGCGTAGGCCGCGCCGTACGCCTCGAGGGCCCACACCTCCATCTCGCCGAACCGCTGTCCACCGAACTGCGCCTTACCGCCGAGCGGCTGCTGCGTGATCATCGAGTACGGACCCGTCGACCGTGCGTGGATCTTGTCGTCGACGAGGTGGTGCAGCTTCAGGATGTACATGTAGCCGACCGAGATCGGTGCCGGGAACGGCTCACCCGTACGTCCGTCGAACAGCATCGCCTTGCCGTCACGGCCGACCATCCGCTCGCCGTCACGGTTCGGGAGGGTCGAGGCCAGGAGTCCCTGGATCTCGTCCTCGCGCGCACCGTCGAACACCGGGGTGGCGACGTTGGAGTCCATCGGCGAACGGTCTGCGCCGATGGAGCGCAGGCGCTCGGCCCACTCGCCCTTGCTCTCACCGATGTCCCAGCCGGTCTTCGCGACCCACCCGAGGTGGGTCTCGAGAACCTGACCGACGTTCATCCGGCCTGGCACGCCGAGCGGGTTGAGGATGATGTCGACGGCGGTGCCGTCGGGCAAGAACGGCATGTCCTCGACCGGGAGGATCTTGGAGATGACGCCCTTGTTGCCGTGGCGGCCGGCGAGCTTGTCACCATCGGAGATCTTGCGCTTCTGCGCCACGTAGACGCGGACCAGCTGGTTCACGCCCGGGGGCAGCTCGTCGCCCTCCTCACGGTCGAAGACGCGGACGCCGATGACCGTGCCGGACTCGCCGTGCGGCACCTTGAGGGAGGTGTCGCGGACCTCGCGCGCCTTCTCGCCGAAGATCGCACGGAGCAGACGCTCCTCCGGGGTGAGCTCGGTCTCGCCCTTGGGCGTGACCTTGCCGACGAGGATGTCGCCGTTGGAGACCTCCGCGCCGATCCGGATGATGCCGCGCTCGTCGAGGTCGGCGAGCATCTCGTCGCTGACGTTCGGGATGTCGCGGGTGATCTCCTCCGGGCCCAGCTTGGTGTCACGCGCGTCGACCTCGTGCTCCTCGATGTGGATCGAGGTCAGCACGTCGTCCTGGACGACACGCTGCGAGAGGATGATCGCGTCCTCGTAGTTGTGGCCCTGCCACGGCATGAACGCCACGAGGAGGTTGGAGCCGAGCGCCATCTCGCCCTCGTCGGTGCAGGGACCGTCGGCGATCGGCGAGCCCTTCTCGAGGCGGTCGCCCTCCTTGACCAGCGGACGCTGGTTGATGCAGGTGCCCTGGTTGGAGCGGGTGAACTTCGACAGCCGGTAGGTCTTGTAGATGCCGTCGTCCTGCATGACCTCGACGAAGTCCGCGCTGACCTCGGTCACGACGCCCGGGGCCTTGGCCACCGTCACGTCACCGGCGTCGACGGCGGCACGGAACTCCATGCCGGTGCCGACGAGCGGCGCGTCGTTGCGGATCAGCGGGACCGACTGGCGCTGCATGTTGGAGCCCATGAGCGCGCGGTTGGCGTCGTCGTGCTCGAGGAACGGGATGAGCGCCGTCGCGACCGACACCATCTGGCGCGGCGAGACGTCCATGTAGTCGACCTCGTCGGCCGGGACGAGCTCGGCCTCGCCACCACGCTGGCGGACGAGCACGCGATCCTCGGCGAAGGTGCCGTCCTCGTTCAGGCGCGAGTTGGCCTGGGCGATGACGTAGCGGTCCTCGTCGCTCGCGGTGAGGTACTCGATCTCCTCGGTGACGCGGATGCCGTCGACCTTGCGGTACGGGGTCTCGACGAACCCGAACGAGTTGATGCGACCGTACGACGCCAGCGAACCGATCAGACCGATGTTGGGACCCTCGGGGGTCTCGATCGGGCACATGCGGCCGTAGTGCGACGGGTGGACGTCACGGACCTCGTAGCCGGCGCGCTCACGAGACAGACCACCCGGGCCGAGGGCCGAGAGACGACGCTTGTGCGTCAGGCCCGCGAGCGGGTTGTTCTGGTCCATGAACTGGCTCAGCTGCGACGTGCCGAAGAACTCCTTCAGCGCCGCCACGACGGGGCGGATGTTGATCAGGGTCTGGGGCGTGATGGCCTCGACGTCCTGAGTCGTCATCCGCTCGCGGACGACCCGCTCCATGCGGGCGAGACCCGTACGGAGCTGGTTCTGGATGAGCTCGCCGACGCTGCGCAGGCGGCGGTTGCCGAAGTGGTCGATGTCGTCGGCCTCGACGAACGTCGGGCCGGCCGGCATCTCGAGCTCGGTCTCGCCGGCGTGCAGCGCGACGATGTACTTGATCACCGAGACGATGTCCTCGATGGTCAGCGTCTGCTGGTCGAAGGCCTCGTCGGTGCCGAGCTTCTTGTTGATCTTGTAGCGACCGACCTTGGCGAGGTCGTAGCGCTTGGGGTTGAAGTAGTAGTTGTCCAGCAGCTGCTGGGCGGCCTCGGTCGTCGGCGGCTCGCCCGGGCGCAGCTTGCGGTAGATGTCGAGCAGCGCGTCGCTCTGGCCGGACGTGTTGTCCTTCTCCAGGGTGGCGCGGATCGAGTCGTACTGGCCGAACTGCTCGAGGATCTCCGCCTCGGACATGCCGAGGGCCTTGAGCAGGACCGTCACGCTCTGCTTGCGCTTGCGGTCGAGGCGGACGCCGACCTGGTCGCGCTTGTCGATCTCGAACTCGAGCCAGGCGCCGCGCGACGGGATCACCTTGGCGGTGTAGATGTCCTTGTCGGACGTCTTGTCGGGCGTGCGCTCGAAGTAGACGCCCGGCGAGCGGACGAGCTGGGACACGACGACCCGCTCGGTGCCGTTGATGATGAAGGTGCCCTTGTCCGTCATCAGGGGGAAGTCACCCATGAAGACGGTCTGGCTCTTGATCTCGCCGGTCTCGTTGTTCATGAACTCGGCGGTGACGAAGAGAGGCGCGGCGTAGGTGACGTCGCGGTCCTTGCAGTCCTCCACCGAGTTCTTGGGCGGCTCGAAGCGGTGGTCGCGGAACGACAGCGACATCGTCTCGGAGAAGTCTTCGATCGGAGAGATCTCCTCGAAGATCTCCTCCAGACCGGACTTCCGGGAGACGTCGTTGCGACCGGCGGCAAGCTGCTCCTCGACCGAGGCCTTCCAGCCCTCGTCCCCGATCAGCCAGGAGAAGCTGGACGTCTGGAGAGACAGCAGCTCCGGCACCTCGAGGGGCTCAGAGATCTTGGCGAAGGAGACACGACGGGGGTTGGTTTTGGCGGAGGTGGCGGCAGTGCGCGAGGAAGCCAAGAGGGGTCCTTCCAAAGGCTCGCAGTTCCCGGTTGCGGCACCGTCCGGACCCATGCCGAACGGCCCCCGTCAAGGGGCTGTGGGCAGGAGGTAGGAGGCGCAAAGAAACAGTCTAGACGCCACAGTGGGCAGATTTCAACCCAGGGTGTCAAGCCTTTGCCGTCGATGATGAACGCATCCGGCGCTCAGGTCAAGCAGCGCGAGCATTTCGGTGTGGACGCGTCGCGCTCCGGGACTGCTCCCCCGGCGTCCTCGACCGACTGCTCGAACAGTGTGTCACCCTTGGTGTGATCTGTGTTACCACGGGTCCGAGACGCCAGGAGGAGCCCGCCGTGCCCGCCGACCTCGCACCGCCGCGCCGCGAGCGCCCGGAGCTGAAGCCGACCCCCCACCTGCGGCCCGGCCGGCTGCTCGCGGGCTTCTTGACACTCGTCCTCGTGGTGGGCGGCGGATGGTTCGCCTGGAAGTACGTCGGGACCAACATCGTCGCCAAGCAGCGCCAGGGCGAGATGGCCGTCGCACTGGCCGACGACTGGTCGGGCAACCGCCAGGGCGACGCCACGACGGACACCGTCCGGATCGGCGAGGCGATGGCCGTGATGCGGATCCCGCGGTTCGGCTCCGACTTCGAGGTCCCCGTGGTCGAGGGCGTCGACGACTCAGCCCTGACCTCCGGGGTCGGTCACTTCCCCGACACCCAGCGCCCCGGGCAGCTGGGCAACTTCGCCGTCGCCGGCCACCGCATCACGAACGGGCAGCCCTTCAAGGACTTCCCCGACCTCCGGGCGGGTGACAAGGTCGTCGTCGAGACCCGGACGCACGTCTACACCTACGTCCTGGAGGGGTCCGGCACCGACACGATCGTGGACTTCAGCGACATCTGGGTGGTGCAGCCCGTGCCCGAGAAGGCCCGGCGCACCAAGAGCCAGCGGTCCCGCGCGAAGCCGACCCGAGCGATCCTCACGCTGACCACGTGCTCCGAGATCTTCCACACCGACAACCGGTCGGTCGCCTTCGGCCGACTCGTCGACTCCCACCACGTCTGAGTCCCGACGCACCGAGGTCACCGCACCGAGGTCGCCTGGGCAAGGGCCTACGTCGTCGTCATCTCCGCGACCAGCCAGTCTCCGTCGACCTTCTGCATCCTCACCACGACCGACAGCGCGGCGGGCGATCCGGGCTTCCCGTCGAGCGTGCGGGACTGGTCGACGAACGCGAGCACGCGGACGCGCGAGTCCGAGCACTCCTGACCGCACTCGAGCGGGGCGATCGCACGCACCGTCGCCGTCACGTCGATCTTGCGCTGCTTGGCCGCCGAGGCGACCTGCGGTGCCAGCTGCTCGTACTCCTTGGCGAAGTCCGAGGTCATCCGCTCGGTGGCGGCCTCGAGGTCCTCGGTCACCGTCGCGTGCCGATAGCTGAGCGTCGACTCGAGCGCGGACGACGCCGCCGAGGTGGCCTTCTCGGCGGCGTCCACCCGTGCCTCGGCGTCGCCCTCGGTCTGGCGGACCGCCAGCGTCGCCACGACCGCGAAGGCCACCGCCGCGACGGCGAGCACGGCCAGGGTGGCGAGGACGATCCGGGCACGTCGTGACAGCGGGGCCCGTGGGGTCCGCGGCGCGCGTGGACGGGCCTCGGGAGCCGCCTCGACGGCGTCGCTACCACCCTCCTCGACGGACGGCTCGGGGCCCTCCACCGGCTCGTCGTGCTCGTCACCGGGCGTGGCGGGACGTCGCCGCTCCCCCGCGATCCGAGGCCGTCGGTTGCTCATGACCCGCTCCCCTGCGTCGGCGTCGGCGTCGGTGCGGCACCCGGGGCCGGCGTCGCGGCCGTCTCCACCGTCACGTTGGTGAAGCTGTCGACCAACCAGCGGTCTCCCTCACGGACCAGCGCGACACGCCAGCGGAGCCGAGGCTGACCCACCTGGACGTCCTTGGGCTCGGTCTCCACCGTGATCGCGGCGAGCACCTCGGCGCTGTCGTCGTCGATGCTCTCGATCGCCACCTGCTCGACGTTGCCCTTCGACACGATCCCCGTGTCGGCGAACTGTCCGAGCAGGTCCTTGGTCGACGCCTCGAACTGCACGGCGAGATCGTCGGTCAGCAGCGGCTTCACGCGAGCGACGTACGGGTCGAGGTCCTTGACGTCGTAGGAGTTGACGCTGGTCGCGAACTTCTCCGTCGCCGCCCGGACGTCCTGGCGGGCGGCCGCGTCGGCGTACGCCGGGATCTGCGGACCCCGCACGAGCGCGACGACGCCGACCACCACCCCGGCGACCACCACCGCCGCGAGCGCCACAGCGAGCAGGCGGGTGCGGGTCAGCGTGCGACCGCCGGTCCGAGCAGCATCCACTTCCAGGACTCCTTCCCGAGGTCCGGGGCGTCAGGGATCGTCGTCGTGCCGCCGACGTCCACCTGACCCGTCGCCACATCGTACGTACCGAGAACCTCGCTCTCGTCACGTGTCACCCCCGCGGGGCTCGTGCCCCCCTTGGCGGCGGCCGCGGACCGCGGCTGCGGCTCGGCGCACGCGAACGCACGCTGCCACGCCACCGGGGTGCGGTCGAACGGCGTCCGCTGGCGCGACCGGGGCAGGTAGCCGGTCTCGCATGGGGCGTTCTCCGGCTGCAGCGAGAGGCTCATGCGCGCGGCGTACTGGCCGGTGCGCGAGTCCTTGGCGATGATCGAGAAGGCGCTCTCGACGCCGTACGGGGCGATGACCAGGACCCCACGGATCCCGTCGAGGCGTCCGCGCACCACGGTGTTGAGCCGGATCGCGTCACTGAGCAGTGACGCGATGTCGTCGGCGTTCTCGCTGAGGACGGTCCGGAGCGTGGCCGCGGTCGGGGCGCCCGTGTCGAGAACGGTGCGCAGGTCCTGGTCCGAGGTCCGCATGGCGGTCGAGAGGTCGCGCAGGTTCGTGGCGAACGCGCGGATGTCGTCCTGGCCGTCGACCTGGGTCTGGAGCACCGTGGTCGACTCGCGGATCAGGTCGGCGGTCATCGCGTACTTCTGGTCGGCCTTGGTGATGAACGAGCTCGTCGCGTCGATGGTGGTGCGGATGTCCTTGCCCGACCCCTCGAAGGCCGCCCCCAGCTCGGTGATGACGGTGCTGAGGTCGTCGGCGTCGACGGACGACAGCAGCCCGCTCACGTCGGTGATCAAGGTGCGGGTGTCGACCGGGACGCGGGTGCGCTCACGGGCGACCACGTCGTCCTCGCCGAGGAACGGCCCGGCGGCCCCCTCGGGCTGGAAGTCGAGGTACTGCTCGCCGACGGCGGACTTGTTGGCGACGACGACCGCGGTGTCAGCGGGGATCCGAGGCGCGTCCTCGTCGATCCGCACCTCCACGTCGACACCGTCAGCGGTCAGCCACATCTCCTTGACCCGGCCCACGCTCACGCCGCGGTACGTCACGTCGGCACCGGTGAAGATGCCGCCCGACTCGGCCATCTCGACGGTGACGGAATAGCCGCTGCCGCCGATCAGCCGGTCGAGCCGGGCATAGGTCGCCCCGACGTAGGCGATGCCCACGAGCGTGATCACGAGGAAGAGCACGAGCTGCACGCGTACGCGACGGGTGATCACGGCGCCACCACCGTCCGCGCCATCACGCCTGCGACGTCGGCACTGCGCAGGGCCGCCTTGAGCGACGCCCGCTCGGCCTCGGTCATGAGGCCGATGGTCTTGGTGAAGTCGGTGGTGAAGTCGAGGGACACGTTGGTGTAGTCGCCCATCTGGTACGCCGCCGCCTGCTCGGGGTTGTCTCCCAGCAGGCTGTCGGGGAACGGGAACGTCGGCAGCACCTCGAGCGAGCTGATCAGCGCGTCCCCTGCGGAGGCGAGGTTGTCCAGCACCGGGTTGAGCGCCTTCAGGTCTGCGACGACGGACTGCTTGGACTTGACGATGACCTCGGTGCCGACGCCGCTCAGCGTGTTGAGCGCTCCCAGCATGCGCACCAGGTTGGCCCGCTGCGCGTTCACGGTCTGGAGCGCTGCCGGCAGGTCGTCGAGGGCGTCGTCGATCGCGGACTGCTGAGTCCTGGTCGCCTTCGCGAGCGCGTCGATCTGCTCGATGGCGACGACGATCTCCTTCTTGGAGGCCTCGGCCGTGCCGACGAACTCGTCGAGGCGACGCAGGAGCGTGCGCATGTTGGCCTCTCTCCCGGTCGTGGCCGCGTTGAGCTCGCGGGCGATGACCTGGATCTTGTCCACCGCCCCGCCGTTGAGGACGAGCGAGAGGGCGCCGAGGACCTGCTCGACCTCGGGGGTGTGGCCCGAGCGCGCCAGCGGGATGCGGTCACCCTCGGACAACCGGCCCTGCGCGCCCGAGGGAGGCGGGGCGAGCGACACGAACTTCTCGCCCAGGATGCTGGTCTGGCGGATCGCGGCGAGGGCATTGTCGGGGAGCTCGACGTCGCCGTTGACCTTCATCGTGACGACGGCCTGCCACCCGTCGAGCGCCACGTCGGTCACCCGGCCGACGGAGACGTCGTTGACCTTCACCGCGCTCTGCGGCACGAGGTCGAGGACGTCCTCGAACTCCACGACGACGGTGTACGGGTCGTCACCAAGGTCGGCGCCACCGGGGAGGGGAAGGTCTCCGACGCTGCCGCGTCCGCATCCTGCCGTCAGCACCAGAGCAGCCGCGAGCACCACCGCCGCCCTCGCGCGTCCGAACGTCTCACGCATCACGCCACCCCCATCAGAGCCACGAGACCGGCGTCGTCCGAGGCGTCCGCCCCACCGGCGTCGCCGGGTGCCGGCGGCTCGGCGGCCGGGGACGCGGCTCCGTCGGAGCTCGTACGCCTCGCCTGGTCGGCGAGCCACCACACCAGCTGATCAGAGAGGGCGTAGCACGTCGTCCTGTACTTCGGGTTCTGGTTGGAGGCCAGACCGCAGTAAGCCCCGACGTACACCGCTTCGGTGAGCGTGCGGTACCTGCCGTCGTCCTTGCGCAGGATGGTGGCGCGGGTGTCGAGGGTGCCCGTGGTCGGGTTGTAGGCCGTCGCCAGGTTGGACAGCGCCTTGGGCCCGCGGTCCAGGAGTGCGGCAAGGTTCTTGCGCTGGTCGGCGAGCGACTCGGTGACGTCGGCGAGCCCGTCGACGTTCTTGCGGAGGCTCGCACGGTTCTCGGCCACGTACGACTGGACCGTGCCAAGGGCCGCCGCCAGCTCTCGCAGGGCCGCCTGGAGGTCGTCGCGCTCCCCCGCCAGCACCGTCGACACGTCGGCGAGACTCGAGTTGAACGACCGCACCGAGGCGTCGTTCTGCTCGAGCGCCGAGACGAAGCGCTCGATCTTCTCCATCGACGAGAAGAGCTCGTCCTTGGACCCGTCGGCCGTCGTCGTCACCTTGGCGAGTGCGGCGATGCTGCGGCGGATCTCCTCGCCCCGGCCGTCGAGGTTGTCAGCCGACGTCTCCAGGAGCGTGCTCAGGGCTCCGTCGGCGTTCGCTCCCTGCGGACCGAGCGCCTTCGCCACCCGGTCGAGCGCCTCGTAGCTCTCGTCGAGCTCGGTCGGAGTGGCCGAGCGCTCCTGGTCGAGGTGAGCGCCGTCGGCGAGCTTGGGGCCGCCGGCGTACGCCGGCGTGAGCTGGACGAAGCGGTCCCCGACCACCGAGGGCGACACGATCACCGCGGTGACGTCGGCGGGCACCGCGTAGTCGGCGTCCCACGAGATCTTGACCCGGACGGTCGACCCGCGCGGCGTGATGGACTCGACCGTCCCGACGTCGACCCCGAGGATGCGCACGGTCGACCCCTCGTAGAGGGAGACGGTCCGGTCGAAGTCGACGGTCGCCGTCTGCTTCTCCGACCGTGGCAGCAGGATCACGACCAGGGCCGCGACGAGTGCGAGGACGAGCACCGCCGCGACGCCCTCGACGACGCGACGGGAGACCCGGGGGGCGCGCGTGACGTCGGCGCTCACAGTCCGTCCTCCAGTCCGAGGATGCTCAGCAGGTTGTAGAGGAACCCGTCGAGCCACGGTCCGTTGCCTCCGTTGCTCGCCACCATGGAGTAGAACGCCGGCAGCTG
This sequence comes from Mumia sp. zg.B17, assembly GCF_019550915.1. GTDB lineage: Bacteria > Actinomycetota > Actinomycetes > Propionibacteriales > Nocardioidaceae > Mumia. The sequence continues at coordinate 93,419 of NZ_JAHWCI010000002.1, read as the reverse complement.
CTCGAGGGCCGACTCGATGTTCTTCTCGTTGGCCTTCAGGACCTTCACCACGCCGGCGAGACGGTCGAGCGCCGGCTTGAGGTCGGCCTTCGTGTCCGCGACGAGCTTCTGGATCTCGTCGGACATGCGGGTGACGCCGACCAGGACGTCGTGGATGGCCTGCCGGCGCTGGGTGAGCGCCTCGAACAGCACTCCCCCGTCCTCGAACAGCGACACGACCTCGGAGTTGCGGTCGGCGAGCACACCGGAGATGCCGTCGATGTTCTTGAGCAACGTCTTGATCTCGGCGTCCCGAGCGGCGAGGTTCTCCGACAGCGCGGTGACACCCCGGACCGCCTTCTGGAACTCCTCCGGCGTCTTCGACGTGACCTCTCCGAGGGTGCGCATCGCGTACGCCAGCTGGTCGGTGTCGATCTGCTGGGTCGTCTCGCTGAGGTCGGAGAACGCCTGGACGATGTCGTACGGAGGGGTCGTCCGCGAGGCGGGGATGACGCTCCCCGGCTCGAGGGTGCCGCCCCCTGCGGGCTCGAGGCTGACGTACATCGTCCCGAGCAGCGTCTTGATCCGGACCGATGCGCCTGTCGCCTTCCCGAGGCGGTCGCGCTCGTCCTTGATCCGGAACGACACGCGCACCTTGTCGCCCTCCAGCTCGAGGTCGTCGACCTCCCCGACCAGCACACCAGCCATCCGGACGTCGTCACCCTTCTTCAGGCCGCCGACCTCGGTGAACTCGGCGGCGTACGTCGGCCCGCTGCCGACCAGCGGCAGCTTGCTCGCCTGGCTGGCCACCACCAGGAACAGGGCGATCACGAGCACGCTCACCGCACCGACGACGGCGGCGTTGCGCTCGCGGAACGGCTTCATCGCACGCATCGGCTCACCCCTGGTCCCGTCACGGTCACGCGCCTGGTGGTCTTGAACGGGCGGGCGTTCTCCCACCCCGGCACCCCGCTCAACGACGGCAGCTTGCCGTCGATGCCGACGTCGCAGACGTAGAAGTTGAAGAACGAGCCGTACTGGCCGGTCCTGCCGATCCGGTCGATCTTGATCGGAAGGATCTGGAGGGTGCTGTCGAGGGCCTGGCGTGCACGCTTGGTGCCGATCTGTGCGGTGAGGTCCCGCAGGTGCGAGATGTCGGCGGTGAGGTCGGGCCTCACCGCGGTGAGGAGCCCGGCCGTCTCGTTGGTCAGCGACGCGATGTCGTCGAGCGAGCCGGTGAGGACCCCCCGGTCGTCCTTCAGCCCGGTGATGAGCTGCTGCAGGGTCGAGATCGTGCTGGACAGCTCGGCGTCGCGGGCGTTGAACGACTTGAGCACCGTCGTCAGGTTGGTGATCACCGACCCGATCAGGTCGTCACGGTCGGCGAGGGTCTGGGTCAGCGACGCGGTGTGACCGAGCAGCGACTCGACGGTGCCGCTCTCGCCCTGGAAGACCTGGATGAGCTCGTACGCCAGCTGGTTCGTGTCGTCGGGCGACAGCGCCTGGAAGAGCGGCTTGAAGCCGGCGAAGAGGACGGTGAGGTCGAGCGCGGGCTGCGTCCTCGACATCGGGATCGTGTCACCCGGCTCGAGGCGCCGGCTCGTCCCCTCGGCGCCCTCGGTGAGCGAGAGGTAGCGCTGGCCGATCATGTTGCGGTAGCGCAGCGTCGCCAGGGTGCTCTCTGTCAGGGTCACGTCGGAGTCGACGCTGAAGGTGACCTCGGCAGTCGCGTCGGAGTCGACCCGCACACCGACGACGTTGCCCACGCGCACCCCGGCGATCCGGACGTCGTCGCCCTCGACGAGGCTCGTGACGTCGGCGAAGACCGCCTTGTACTCCTTGGTGTCGAGGAACGAGACGTTGCCGATCACGACGGCGAGGATCCCGGTGAGCGTCCCGGTGACCACGAGGAACAGCAGCAGGCGGACGAGCGCTCCGCTGGTCTTGCGGTCGAGCCGGGGGTCGAGCGTACGGCGGCGTCGGCGGCGACTCATCCGAACGTCACCTCCGCCCCACGCAGCACCGGTCCGACCAGCGCCTGCGCGACGTCGGGCACGTCCTCGGCCGCCACACCCAGCGCCGGCGCGAGCACGGCATCGATCTGCTCCTCCTCGGCCTGCGAGCCGGCGGGGCTCACCCTGGCGGGTGCCACCAGCGGGGCGGCCTTGCCGAGCGGGCCGTCGATGCCCAGCTGGCGGAGCAGGGCGTTGCTCATGCCCGGAGCGGGCCGGGAGCCGTCGTACGGGGTCGAGGGCAGGGTCGAGCACGTCGGGTCGAGCGCACTCCCGCCCCCGCTGACCGGCGGGAGGTCGGCGGCGTCACGGCGGTCGTACGCCCGCGGCGAGCGCGCCGCGAACTCGACCGTGACGTGGGCCCGGTTGTCTCGGAACGCCGAGTCGATGCGCGGCTTGAGCCGGTCGACCCCCTTCAGCACGCAGCCGATGGTCGGGGCATAGTCGGCCAGCAGCTCGAGCGTCGGACGGGACTGACGCGCGAGCGTGATGAGGTCGTCGCCGGTCCGGTCGAGGAAGGCGTCGGCGGTGGTCGCGAACGCTGCCGTCTCGACGAAGAGCGCCTGCAGCTGCGCCTTGCGGCCGGTCAGCGTGTTGCCGGTGACGACCGCGTTGCGCAGCGTCTGCCCGACCTCGGGCATCACGTCGGCGTAGGTCTGCGCCGTCTCGCCGAGGAGCGTGATGTCCTCGACGATCCGCGGGGCGAGCGGGGTGATCTTCTGGAGGTAGGCCTCGAGGGTCTCGAGGGATGCGCCGATCGCCTCCCCCTGGCCGTCCAACGCCTCGGCCACCGCGTTGAGCGTGTAGGAGAGGTCGGCCGGGTTGAGCGCGGTGAGGATCGGGTCCAGGTCCACCAGGAGAGTCTCGACCTCGGCCGGCAGGTCGGCCTGCGCGATGACGTCGCCGGACTCGATCGGGGTACCGGCCGAGGCCGCCACCGGTTGCAGGTCGACGAACTTCTCGCCGAACAGCGTCTTCGGCACGATGAGCGCCTCTACGTCGGAGGGGATGAGGGGCTGGTAGTCGGGGTCGATCATCAGGTGGATCGTGGCGCGTCCGGTGTCGGAGGTGATGTCGGAGACCCGGCCCACGATGACTCCGCGGAGCTTGACGTCGGCGTTGCGGTTGAGCTGCAGGCCGACGCTCTCGCTGCGGATGGTCACCGGGACGTCGCCGGAGAACTGCTTGGTGAACACCGCGTACGTCGCGTAAACCGCAAGGATCAGCAGCGCGAGCATGACGACACCCAGCGCGCGGAGGGCGCCCGGACGGTCGAGAGCAGGGGTGCGCGCCATCAGCCGGCCAGCCTCACGGTCGTCGTCGTCCCCCAGATGGCCATCGACATCATCAGGTCCACGACGTTGATCATGACGATGGACGTGCGCACCGCCCGGCCCACGGCGACGCCGACGCCGACGGGGCCGCCCGACGCGTAGTAGCCGTAGTAGCAGTGGATCAGGATGACGACGACGGCGAACACGATCACCTTCACGAACGACCACAGCACGTCCTCCGGAGGGAGGAAGAGCGTGAAGTAGTGGTCGTACGTCCCCGTGCTCTGGCCGTAGATCACCGTCACGGTCAGCCGGGTCGCGAAGTACGACGCCAGCAGGCCGACGACGTAGAGCGGGACGATCGCGACCAGACCGGCGATCACCCGCGTCGTCACGAGGTACGGCAGGGACGGCACGGCCATCACCTCGAGGGCGTCGACCTCCTCGGAGATGCGCATCGCGCCGAGCTGGGCGGTGAACCCGCAGCCGACGGTGGCCGCGAGCGCGATGCCCGCGACCAGCGGAGCGATCTCGCGGGTGTTGAAGTAGGCGGAGAAGAAGCCGGAGAACGCGCTGGTGCCGAGCTGGTCGAGGGCGGTGAACCCCTGGAGGCCGACCTCCGTGCCGGTGAAGAACGACATCGCGCTGATGACACCCACGGTGCCGCCGATGACGGCGAGCGCCCCGCGGCCGAACGTGACCTCCGAGAGGATGCGGAGGATCTCCCGCGGATAGTGCACGACCGTCCGCGGGACCCAGGCGATCACCCGCAGATAGAAGGCGAGGTGCCGCCCGAGCGCGTCCAGCCCTCCGAGGGGTCGCTGGTAGATCGCTCTCACGTCGGCCATGTCACAACGCCTTGGCCGGGACGAGCTGGAAGTAGAGCGCGCTCATCACGAAGTTCGCCATGAAGAGGAGCAGGAAGGTCACGACGACGGACTCCATCACGGCCTGCCCGACGCCTTGGGGGCCTCCGTCGGCGTTCATGCCCTTGTAGGCGGCGACGATCGCCGCGATGAAGCCGAACACGAGCGCCTTCGCCAAGCCCTGCCACAGGTCGGCGGTCTGGGCGAGCGCCGTGAAGGACGCGAGGTAGGCACCGGGCGTGCCGCCCTGGAGGACGACGTTGAAGACGTAGCCGCCGACCACGCCGACCACGCTGACCAGGCCGTTGAGGAAGACGGCGATCAGCATGCACGCGAGGACGCGCGGCACGACGAGCCGCTGGATCGGGTCGATGCCGAGCACCATCATCGCGTCGAGCTCTTCGCGGATCTTGCGCGCGCCGAGGTCCGCAGCGATCGCGGAGCCGCCGGCACCTGCGACCAGCAGCGCGGTCGCGATGGGTCCCGCCTCCCGGACCACGGCGAGGACGGCGGCGGAGCCGGTGAACGACTGGGCGCCGAACTGCTGGATGAGGCTGCCGGCCTGGAGCGCGATCACCGCACCGAACGGGATGGCGACCAGCGCCGTCGGGATGATCGTCACCGAGGCGATGAACCACGCCTGCTGGATGAACTCGCGCACCTGGAACGGCCGGCGGAAGACGCTGACCACGACGTCCGCCCCGAACGCGAAGAGCTTGCCTGCAGTCGCCAGCGGCGCCGTGATGACGGTTGCGGCACTCACACCGCACCGCCGGACCGGACCGGCTGCTGCACGCCGACCGCTCCGAGGGACGTCGCGTCGTCGAGGAAGGAGCCCGGCGGCGGCGTGACGCCGTGGGTGGCGCACCACGCGCCCGGCGGCGCCTGGGTCGGCCGCGGCCGGCCGTCGGACGGCAGCATCTGGAGCGGGATCGGGGGCAGCGGCGGAAGGGTGCTGTGGTCCTCCAGCGCCAGCTCGTCGGCGTCCTTCTCCTCGCTCATGCCGATGGGGCCGATGGTCTGGGCGTTGAGGAACTGACGCACCGCCGGCTCCTCGCTGGAGAGCAGCATCTCGCGCGGCCCGAACATCGCCAAGTGCCGGTGGAACAGCAAGCCGATGTTGTCCGGCACGGTGCGCGCCGTGTTGATGTCGTGGGTGACGATCAGGAACGTCGCCTCGATCTGGGCGTTGAGATCGACGATCAGCTGGTTGATGAAGGCCGTACGGACCGGGTCGAGACCGGAGTCGGGCTCGTCGAAGAGCACGATCTCCGGCTCGAGCACGAGGGCACGGGCGAGTCCGGCGCGCTTGCGCATGCCGCCCGAGATCTCGCCGGGGAGCTTGTCCTCGGCACCGACCAGGCCCACCATCGTCATCTTCTCCATGACGATCTCCCGGATCTCGCTCTCCGACTTGCGCGTGTGCTCGCGCAGCGGGAAGGCGACGTTGTCGAACAACGTCATGGACCCGAACATCGCGCCGTCCTGGAAGAGGACGCCGAACAGCTTGCGGATGTCGTAGAGGTCCCGCTCGGTGCACGTCGCGATGTCGGTGCCCTCGATGAAGATGTGGCCCTCGTCGGGCTTGAGGAGGCCGATGAGGGCCTTCAAGAAGACGGACTTGCCGGTGCCTGACGGTCCGAGCATGACGCTGATCTGCCCAGCGGGCAGGGTCAGCGAGACATCACGCCAGATCGTCTGCTTGCCGAAGGACTTCGTCAGGCCTTCGACGCGTACCTCGACTCCCATCGGAGCTCCTTCGGGGGGACGGGCTCCTCGACCGGCGAGGGGCCACAAAGGATCAGCAGGGGGACGTCAGGCCTTGGCGCGACGACGAGTGCGGACGGCGAGGGCGAGGCGACCTGCCGCGGCGATGCCGAGGAGGGCGATCAGGCCGACGCCGACCGGCGAACCCGTCGCGGGGAGCGCCGTGGTCGTGTACGGGGCGACGCCGGGATCGCCGTCGCCGCTCCCGGATCCGCCGGAGCCACCAGATCCGCCGGAGTCGTTGCCGGGGGCGTTCGCGGGCGGGTTGATCACCGGCGGGTCCTGGCCGGCGCCACCACCGCCGCCCGCGCCACCGCCGCCCGCGCCACCGTCGTCGCCGCCACCGTTGCCGCCGCCACCGGGCGTCCCACCGGTTCTCGGCAGCGGGCAGTCGGTCTGCTCGCAGCCCTCGCCGACGGGGATGGTGCCGATCACTCGGGCAGCCGCGGTGTCCTCGTTGCGGGTGCACGTCAGCTCGGTCTCGCTGATCGCGCCGATGACGGGCGGGTTGAGCTTGGCATTGAGCGTGAAGACCTTGGGCATCTGGACGTAGATCAGACCGTTCGAGCCCTCCGGGAAGTCAGGGACGGTGATCTGGTCGACGGTGCCCTTGGCCGGGATCAGCAGCTGGCCCGACGCCGGCACGGGAACCATCGGCGAGCTGAGGCCGCGAACCTGGGGCTCCAGCGTGTCGACGAGCTTGCCGCCGGCGGCGACACCCTGGAGCAGGACTGTGGACGTCGCCGCACCGCCGACCGTGGTCACCTCCATCTTCTCGCGGATACGGGTCACCAGCGCGGGAGGAAGGATGAGGTCGAGCTCAGCGGCCGTGGCGGGGATCGTGTCGCCCGACTGGACCGCGTCCGGGAGCGTGGTGCGCGCATTCACCAGGAACCGCTGCGGGCCGCCGAGAGAGGTGTTGATGATCTCGTTGTCGGACTCGCAGGTGTAGGCGACCTGGTTGACCGAGGCCGGCTGGGCGGCCGCGACGGGGGCCAGGGCGAGCATCGCCCCTCCCACCAGCGCTGCGGCGGCCATGAGCGCGGTCCCTCGACGTGCGGCGGCGCTGACGCGCATCCGGATCTCCTCCCAGAAGCGACCGTGTGGTCTCCGGGAGCAGCGGTGCTACTCCCGGGTAATAACCGTGACTGTAACCAGAAGTTGCATTGTGACACAACCCACAGAACCCGAACTGAGACCCTCCAGGTCGTGACCCAGGTCACGTCATGGGACCGACGTTACTCCCTGCCGAGCCCGGGATGTCGCACCTGCCCCAGGACGCGCGAACGGGCGCCCACCCCACAGGGGGTGGACGCCCGTTCGACGAGCCTGGAGGACGTGCCTCCGTGCGCTGAGCGCAGCCTCAGAGAGCTGAGGTCACTTCAGCGTGACAGTGGCGCCGGCGCCCTCGAGGGACTCCTTGGCCTTGTCGGCGGCCTCCTTGTTGACACCCTCGAGGATCGCCTTCGGCGCACCCTCGACGAGGTCCTTGGCCTCCTTGAGACCGAGGCTCGTGAGCGCGCGGACCTCCTTGATGACCTGGATCTTCTTGTCGCCGGCCGACTCGAGGACGACGTCGAACTCGTCCTTCTCCTCGACAGCGGCAGCCTCGCCGGCGCCGCCGGCGGCAGGAGCCGCGGCGACCGCGACCGGAGCGGCAGCGGTGACGTCGAAGGTGTCCTCGAACTGCTTCACGAACTCGCTGAGCTCAAGAAGGGTCATCTCCTTGAAGGCGTCGAGCAGGTCCTCGGTGCTGAGCTTCGCCATGGTTGGCGTCCTTCCTGTTGGGGACCCCGAGGGGGGTCGGATACGTGATCGGGCCCTAGCCCTCGGAGCCCTCGGCCGCGGCCGGGGCTTCTTCGGTCTCGGCCGGAGCCGAGGGTGCGGGAGTCTCCTGCTCGACCTTGGTCTGCAGGGCTCCCACAGCACGCGCCGCCTGGGCGAGCGGTGCCTGGAACAGTGCGGCGGCCTTCGAGAGGTTCGCCTTCATGCCGCCCGCGAGTCGACCGAGGAGAACCTCGCGCGACTCGAGATCGGCAAGCTTCGTGATCTCGGCAGAGTCGAGCGCCTTCCCCTCGAGGAAGCCGCCCTTGATGACGAGCTTGTCGTTCGCCTTGGCGAAGTCACGCAGACCCTTGGCGACCTCGACCGGATCACCCTTGATGAAGGCGATGGCGGTCGGGCCGTTGAGCAGGTGGTCGACACCGTCGACACCGGCGTCGCGGGCCGCGATCTTGGTCAGCGTGTTCTTGGACACGGCGTAGTTGACGTTCTCACCGAGCGAGCGCCGCAGGTCCTGCAGCTGCTTCACGGTGAGACCGCGGTACTCGGTCAGCACAGCGCCGTTGGAGCTGCGGAACTCGTCCGCCAGCTCGGCAACCGCTGCGGCCTTGTCCGGTCGCGCCATGGTTCTCCTTCGTGTCGTACCCGCCGTGCGGCAGGTACCTGGTTCGTACGAAGGCCACCGGCGCAGCGAGCCCGGAAACGACGAACGCCCCGGCGCAGGGCACGGGGCGTGGCGCACGGTAGTGCGTCTCACTCGGTGAAACCTGCGCGGGCCGCCCGCGTGAGCGGGACCTTCGATCCGTGACACTCCCTTGCGGGCGAGTCGCGGACGACCGGCGGTCTTCGGCAACGTCCAGACTACGTGACCGAACCGCGCAGCACCAAATCGCCGGGTCAGCCGCCGAGCATCGACGACGCGTCTGTGACCTGGTCGGCCGGCGGTGCGGTGACCTCGACCTTCTTGCCCCAGTCGCTGAAGGTGATCTCGCTCTTGATCTGAGCGACGTCGAAGACGACCTTGCGCGGGAGGTCGTCCGGGCCGACCCAGTACTGGTAGGTGATCTCGTCGGGCAGCCTGGCGGCCGCCGAACCCTGGAGCTCGGTGATCTTGGAGGTGTCGAGCACCGCGTCGTAGCGCTTGGTCTCGACGCCGTCGATCATCTCGGTCTCGCCGGTGTCCTTGAGATCCTTCATGGCGCCCTTGAGCTTCTGGAGGCTCGCCGTCGGGTCCATCGACTCGCGCATCTGGTCGAAGGACCCGCCGACGGCGCCGGAGACGTCGTCGATGCCGATCTTCATCCACTTGCCGTCGGCCATCCCCTCGGCCTTGGTGTAGAGGGTGCCGTCGACCATGATGATCTTCATCGACTCCCCCGACATGTCCATCGACATGTCCATCGCGCTCTTGCGGGGGTCGCTCGCCGTCTTGACGTCCGCCTCGGCCTTCATCGTCTGACGGCCCCTGCTCATCGTCATCGTCAGCCGCGTCGTCTGGGCCTTCAGCTGGGCACCGGTGATCTCTTCGGCGAAGTTGCTCGTCGTGAGGACGGTGGCGCCGTCTCCCGCGCCGCCACCCGTCGACGACTCAGCGGCACCGGAGCCGCCGCCACCGTCGGCGGCCACGTCGGCGCTGCTTCCGCAGCCGGCGGTCAGGGCGAGAGCGAGGGCCGCGAGTGCGGTCGTCAGGGTTCGCGTGCGCATGCGTCCACGGTACCCCGCGGGACGATCATCCCGTCTTTCCTCTCCACCGGCCCTGGGAGGACGGGGAATGCAGCAGACGCCGCCTCCCTCAGGGAAGCGGCGCCTGCGGCGTCGTGCGTACGGCCTAGGAGGCCGTCACTCCTCGTCGGAGACGATGTTGCGGGTGCGGTTCGGGTCGATCGGGACGCCCGGGCCCATCGTCGTCGAGACGGTGACCTTCTTGAGGTAGCGCCCCTTCGAGCTGGCCGGCTTGAGCCGCAGGACCTCGTCGAGCGCGGCGGCGTAGTTCTCGGCCAGCGCGGTGGTGCTGAACGAGGCCTTGCCGATCACGAAGTGGAGGTTGGAGTGGCGGTCGATGCGGAACTCGATCTTGCCGCCCTTGATGTCCGAGACGGCCTTGGCGACGTTGGGCGTCACGGTGCCGGTCTTGGGGTTGGGCATCAGGTTGCGGGGGCCGAGCACACGACCCAGGCGACCGACCTTGCCCATCATGTCCGGCGTCGCGACGACGGCGTCGAAGTCGAGCCAGCCGCCCTGGATCTTCTCGACGAGGTCGTCGGAGCCCACGTAGTCGGCACCCGCCTCGCGAGCCGCGTCGGCGTTGGCGCCGGTCGCGAACACGAGGACGCGAGCGGTCTTGCCGGTGCCGTTGGGCAGGTTGACCGTGCCGCGGACCATCTGGTCGGCCTTGCGGGGATCGACGCCGAGGCGCATGGACACGTCGACGGTCGAGTCGAAGTTCTTCGACCCTGACTGCTTCACGAGCTCCATCGCCTCGAGCGGGGCGTACAGCGCGTCCTTGTCGATCTTCTTGGCGGCGTTCTCGTACGCCTTGCTGTGCTGAGACATTCTGGTTCTTCTCTCTCTACCAGTCGTGGTCGTCGGGCCCAGCTGGCCCTGCCACAGTTCGGTCGGTCGGGACGACGAGTCAGTCGACGGTGACGCCCATGGAGCGAGCGGTGCCGGCGATGATCTCCATCGCGGCGTCGATGTCGTTCGCGTTGAGGTCGGGCAGCTTGGTCTGGGCGATCTCGCGGACCTGGTCCTTGGAGATCGAGCCGACCTTGTCCGTGTGCGGGACGGACGAGCCCTTCTGCAGGCCCGCGGCCTTCTTGATCATCTCCGCAGCCGGCGGCGTCTTGGTGACGAAGGTGAACGACCGGTCCTCGTAGATCGTGATCTCGACCGGGACGATGTTGCCGCGCATGGACTCCGTCGCGGCGTTGTACGCCTTGCAGAACTCCATGATGTTGACGCCGTGCGGACCGAGCGCGGTACCGACCGGCGGGGCCGGCGTGGCGGCGCCGGCCTGGAGCTGCACCTTGACGAGGGCAGCGATCTTCTTCTTCGGAGGCATATCTCTTTTCCTTCTCGTGGTAACGGTGGGCCTGCCTCGGCCCTCCCACTGGTGGTGCTCGGGAGCACCCGTTCGAGCGTACCGGGCGCTCAGACCCGTTCGATCTGGGCGAAGCTGAGCTCGACCGGGGTCTCCCGACCGAAGATCTCGACGAGCGCCCGAACTCGCTGGGCGTCGACGTTCATCTCCGTGATCGTGGCGTGCAGGGTCGCGAACGGACCGTCCACGACCATGACCGAGTCGCCGACCGCGAAGTCGGTGAACTCGACCTTCGGCGCCTGCGCCTGCGCCGACGACGAGGCCGCTGCCGGCTGCTCGACCGCGGCCTGCGCCTCGATGGCGGGAGCGAGCATGCTCTCCACCTCGGCGAGGGTCAGCGGCACAGGCTGGTGGGCGTTGCCCACGAAGCCGGTGACGGACGGCGTGTTGCGGACCGTCGACCAGGACTCGTCGGTGAGGTCCATGCGGACCAGGACGTAGCCGGGGAGGACGGTGCGCTTGACCAGCTTGCGCTGGCCGTTCTTGATCTCGGCGACCTCTTCGGTCGGCACGACGATCTCGAAGATGTAGTCCTCCATGTGCATGGAGGTCGTGCGGTTCTCGAGGTTCGACTTCACCCTGTTCTCCATGCCGGAGTAGGTGTGAACGACGTACCAGTCGCCGAACTGGCTGTGGAGCTTCTCGCGGAACTCCGCGAGGGGGTCTGACGCGACGGCCTCGAGCTCGGGCTCGCCGTCGGTCTCCGCCTCGATGTCGGCGGCGTCCGCGGCCGCCGCGGCAGCCGCCTCCTCGTCGAGCGTGGCGTCGGCGATCAGCGCCTCTGCCTCCGGATCGACGGTGGCGCCCCGCTCGATCGCGGCGTCGGCGGCCAGGCCCTCGGTCACGTCCTCACCCTGGGCGAGGTAGGCGCCGTCGGTCGACGTCTCGGCGATCTGGTCCTCGACCTCGGGATCGATCGACGCCTCGCCCTCGAACTCGGCCTCAGCAGCCTCGGCCGGGCCCGGAATCTCGGGCTCGCCCTCGTCCTCCGAGCGGACGGCGAAGGGCTCGAAGGTCTGAGGGATGTCGGCCTCGAGCGCGTCGACGGCCGCGTCCATACCCTCCTGGATCTCCTGATCCTCGAGGTCGTTCTCGTCGAAGCTGAGCGGCGAGCGTGCGTCCTCGCCGATGAGGTCGCGGAGCTCGTCGCCCTCGTTCTCGTCGTAAGGCTGGGTCACAGCGCCTCTTTCCTCGTATCTTCTCGGCCCACGGATTCACGGCCCAGGGGCCACATCGACCCGTAGGTCAGACGAAGACCCAGAACATCAGCTTGCCGAAGCCGTAGTCCAGGCCCGCCACGATGGCCATCATGACGAGCACGAAGAAGAGCACGACGACAAAGTAGTTGGCGACCTGAGAACGGGTCGGCCAGACGACCTTGCGGAGCTCCGCGACGACCTGTCGGTAGAAGGTCACCGGAGACGTGCGGCCGGAGCGGGTGCTCTCGGACGACGCACTCGACGTCTCACTCATGTGACCGTTTCCCTTCGATCGTGGTGCCCGTCATCGGTCCGCCGTCGGGACGGACCGGGCGATTGTTGCAGGGCAGGAGGGACTTGAACCCCCAACCTTCGGTTTTGGAGACCGATGCTCTGCCAGTTGAGCTACTGCCCTTCGATGATCGCTCCCACCGCGCAGCCTTGCACTCCTGCAGCGACCGGAGGGCATGACAACACAGTGGAAACATCCACCGGTCGTCAAGTGTACGGGGTCGCCCGGCGTCGAGTCGAACCGGCTGGCACGATGACCGCATGGCCCTCGCCGACCGGACACCAGACGGGCTGGACTGACCCCGTGCCACGCTCGATCGACCGCCTCCCCAAGGCCCACCTCCACCTCCACTTCACCGGCTCCATGCGCCACCGGACGCTGGTCGAGCTCGCCGAGCGCGACGGTGTACGCCTCCCGGCCGCGCTGGTCGAGGAGTGGCCTCCGCGGCTGCGCGCGACCGACGAGAAGGGCTGGTTCCGCTTCCAGCGCCTGTACGACACGGCACGGTCGGTGCTGCGGACCCCCGACGACGTACGCCGGCTGGTGCACGAGGTCGCCGAGGACGACGCGGCCGAGGGCTCGGTGTGGACGGAGATCCAGGTGGACCCCTCCGGCTACGCGACGCTCTTCGGCGGGATCACCGCGTTCACCGACCTCGTGCTCGCCTCGGTCGAGGAGGCCAGCGCCACCTACGGCATCGGGATGGCCGTGGTCATCGCGTCGAACCGCACCCGGCACCCGCTCGACGCACGCACGCTGGCGAGGCTGGCGGGACAGTACGCGGGACGCGGCGTCGTCGGCTTCGGCCTCTCCAACGACGAGCGTCGGGGCGACACCGCGGCGTTCGCGCCGGCGTTCGCCATCGCGCGGCGCGCAGGACTGCGCAGCATGCCCCACGGCGGCGAGCTGCGCGGCGCGGCGAGCGTGACCGCCGTGCTGGAACACCTCCACCCCGACCGGATCGGGCACGGCGTGCGGTGCGTGGAGGACCCTGCGGTGCTGGCGGCCGTGGCCGAGGCGGGCATCACGCTGGAGGTGTGCCCGTCGTCCAACGTTGCTCTCGGCGTCTACGACACCTTCGAGGAGGTGCCGGTGCGTACGCTGATGCAGGCCGGTGTGGGTGTCGCTCTCGGCGCCGACGACCCGCTGCTCTTCGGATCCCGTCTGGCCGGTCAGTACGCAGCGCTCCGGGCGGCGCAGGACTTCAGCGACGAGGAGCTGGCCGAGCTCGCCCGCATGTCGCTGCGGGGCTCGTACGCCCCCGCGGGGCTCCGCGACCAGGCCCTGGCCGCGATCGACGCCTGGCTCGCCGCTCCCACGGACCAGCCCTGAGGGCGTTCGCGGCGTCCGGAGCCGGCGCAGCTCAGAGCTCGGCGCCGACGAGCACGGGCTCGTTCTGGAGGCGGACGCCGAACGCGTCCTCGACCCCGTCGCGGATCTCGCGAGCCAGCGCCAGCAGCTCGTAGCCCGTGGCGCCCCCGCGGTTGGTGAGCGCCAGCGTGTGCTTGCCCGAGACGCGTGCCGCGGTGGTGCCGTAGCCCTTGCCGAAGCCGGCGTGCTCGATCAGCCACGCGGCGCTGGTCTTGACCTGGCCGTCGGGCTGAGCGAAGCGCGGGGCGCCCGCCGGCAACGACGCGGCTGCCTCGGCCGAGAGCACCGGGTTGGTGAAGAACGACCCGGCGCTCCACGTGTCGTGGTCGTCGGGATCGAGCACCATGCCCTTGGCGGCGCGCAGCGCGAGGACGGCCTCGCGGACGTCGCGCAGCGGCACCCGCTCGCCCACCTCGACGCCGAGGGCCCGAGCCAGCTCCGCGTACCGCACCGGTCCGGCCAACGACCCCAGACGGAGCTGGAAGGTCACGTCGAGGACGACGAAGCGGTGAGGGTCCTGCTTGAAGCGGCTCGTGCGGTAGCCGAAGCCGCAGTCGTCGGCCGCGCAGGTGACGACCCGCTGCTCGACGCGGTCGTACGTCCGGACCCGGGCGATGGTCTGCGAGACCTCCTGCCCGTACGCGCCGACGTTCTGGATCGGTGTCGCGCCGACCCTTCCGGGGATGCCGGAGAGCGTCTCGACACCGACCCACTCCTCGGCGACCGCGTGGGCCACGAAGTCGTCCCACACCTCACCGGCCGCGACGGTCAAGGTCGCTCCGCTGCAGGGGTCGACGTCGGCCTCCAGGCCCTGGGTGCGCACGAGCACGACCGTGCCGTCGAAGCCCTCGTCGGCGACCACGACGTTGCTCCCGCCGCCGAGCAGCAGGACGGGCTCGCCGGCCTCGTCGAGGTCGTGCACGGTGTCGACGAGATCGTCGACGCTGGTCACCTCGACGATGTCGCGGGCCGGCCCACCGATCCGCAGCGTCGTCAGTGGGGCGAGGACGTTCAGGTCACGCATCGAGGGGGCTCCCAACATGACACCGGGGTCCGCGCCGAGAAGGCGGGACCCCAGTGGAGTGTGTGACGTGCGACGTCGCAGGCGAAGGTCAGCGGGTCTCGCGGTGGACCGTGTGACGACGCTCGTGCGGGCAGAACTTCTTGAGGTCGAGGCGATCGGGATCGTTGCGACGGTTCTTCTTGGTGATGTAGTTGCGTCGCTTGCACTCGGTGCACGCCAAGGTGATCTTGGGACGGATGTCAGAGCTCTTGCTGGCCACGAGTCTGCCTCTTCTTCGGTGGAACTGCTTCTGTCGTCTGTTCTGTAGCGGGGGCGGGACTCGAACCCGCGACACCACGATTATGAGCCGTGTGCTCTAACCACCTGAGCTACCCCGCCATACGTCCGCCCGCACCCTGCCGGGACCGAGCGGAGGGAGCGGGTGAGACTCAGAGCCCCTTTACGGAATCGAACCGTAGACCTTCTCCTTACCATGGAGACGCTCTGCCGACTGAGCTAAAGGGGCGATCGGCGAACCGGATGAAAAGATACACGGCCGCGCGCCGGAACCGAAATCCGGGGGTCCCCTCCATGACCTGAGTCGTCCCGGTGCGTGAGTTCGGTCACGTCGACGTTGGTGCGGCCTGGGACGATGGAGGCATGTTCCGGGCACGCACGGCCGCGCTGGTTGCCGCCTCGCTGGCACTCGCGGCGTGCACGGCGAGCGGCGGCTCCCCACGCGAGGACGAGGGTACGAGCGGCACCCGCACCACGAGCTCACCGTCGCCGGCCGCGCGCGGCACGACCGTCCCTGGCGCCGACTGGGATCGGACGGACGCGGCCGCCGCGGGCTTCGACGGGGCCGCCCTGCGGGCGCTCGACCGACGACTCGAGGCCGACGGCACGTCGTGCTTCGTGGTCACCCGCGACGGGGAGGTCGTGCACGAGGCGTACTTCGGCGACAGCACCGCCGACTCCATGGGGCCCACGTTCTCCGTGACGAAGTCCTTCACGTCGTTGCTGGTCGGGATCGCGGCGGACGAGGGGTTGCTCGACCTCGACGACCGGGCGTCGGACTACGTCTCCGAGTGGAAGGGAACGCCCGCCGCGCGCGTGACGGTCCGCGACCTCCTCGCCAACGTCTCCGGCCGCCACTGGGACTTCGTGAGCGACTACCAGCAGCTGGCGCTCGCGGCCCGCGACAAGACGGCGTACGCGATCGGGCTCACCCAGGACGCGCGGCCCGGAAGGGTCTGGCGCTACAACAACGCGGCGATCCAGACTCTGGACGAGGTCCTGACGAAGGCGACGGGGACGAAGCCCGCCGCGTACGCGAGAGAGAAGCTGCTCGACCCGCTCACGATGTCGAGGACCTTCTGGGGCGAGGATCCCTCGGGCAACACCACCATGTTCTCGGGCGTGAACGCCTCCTGCCTGGACCTCGCCCGCCTCGGGCTCCTGACGATGCGCGACGGCCGGTGGGGCGCGACCCAGGTGGTCTCGGAGGACTACATGGGGCAGGCGACGGGCAGGTCCTCCTCGCCGCTCAACGCGGCGTACGGGCTGCTGTGGTGGGTCAACCGCAAGGGACCCGTGCTCGGTGCGCTGACGGCCACCGATCCCGGCGCGGACCGCCAGGGAGGGGCGGCGACCCGCAAGGGTGGGCGCCTGGCTCCGGGAGCACCCGCCGACGCCTTCTGGGCGCTCGGGCTCGGCAAGCAGGTCGTGGCCGTCGTCCCGTCCGAGCGGATCGTCGCCGTACGGATGGGAGCCGCACCGCAGGACCCGGACGCGCTGACGCCCGGCGCGTTCACCTCCGACGTGCTCGCCGCCCTGCGCTGAGGCGTCCGCCTCACCAGGGCTGGATGCCGTCCTCGTCACGGAAGGTGCCGGTCGGGCCACTGTCGGGCAGCGTCGCCAGCGCGAGGAAGACCGCCGCACCCTGCTCGGGCGTACGGGTCCCCTGGTGGCCGTTGAGGTCGGTCGCGACGAAGCCCGGGCACCCCGCGTTGACCAGGATCCCGGTGCCGGCGAGCTCCTTGGCGTACTGGACCGTCACGGCGTTGAGGTAGGACTTGGTCGGCGAGTAGACCGCCGAGACCGGGCCGACCGCGGCGGCTTGCGCGGTCTGCAGAGTGAGGGAGCCGACCGTGCTCGACACGTTGACGATGCGTGGCGACGTCGCCCGACGCAGCATCGGCAGCACCGCGTTGGTGACCCGGATGACGCCGACCACGTTGGTGTCGACCACCGACAGCACCTGCTCGGCGCTGACCTTGCTGGGATCCTGCGGCATGCCCCCGGTGATGGCGGCGTTGTTGACGAGTACGTCGAGCCCACCTCGCGCTTCAAGCTGCGCAGCCGCGGCCGCGACGCTGACATCGTCGGTCACGTCGAGGGGGACGCCGAACACGTCGAGCCCGTCAGCCCGAAGCTTGTCCACGGCGTCGGCGCGCCGGACCGCGTCCCGTGCGCCGACGCCGACGCGGAACCCGAGGCGGGCCAGACCCGCGGCGATCTCGTAGCCGATCCCCTTGTTGGCGCCGGTGACCAGCGCTGTTCTCTTGTTCTCGTTGCTGTTCTCTGGCATGCCTCGATCGTGTGCTCGCGACGTCGTCGATATCCAAGACCGATCCGGTCGGGGCCGATACTGCCGCGGTATGACGCCTGGTGAGCCGCGTAATCTCGACGAGGTGGAAACCCGTGAGCTTCGCTACTTCATCGCCGTCGCCGAGGAGTCGCACGTCGGTCGGGCGGCCACCCGCCTCGGGATGGCGCAGCCGCCGCTGTCGCGCGCGATCGCCCAGCTCGAGCGACGCCTGGGCGCCGACCTCTTCGTCCGTACGCCGCGCGGGGTGACCCTCACGAGCGCCGGGGAGACCCTGCTGCTCGAGGGCCGGGCCGCGCTGGCAGCCGTCGAGGCAGCGGAGCGACGCACCCGCCGAACCGTCGAGGCGAACGGCCGGGCCCCGGTGGTGCTCACCGCCAAGGCAGGCGCGTCGAGCGAGCTGATGGCCAAGCTGCTCGATGCCTACGCCGCCGAGCCCGGTGCCGTCGACGTCGACGTGGTGCTGAGCCCACCGGGGCATCAAAGCCTCATGCTGCGCGACGGGCGCGCCGATGTCGCGATCCTGCACCGACCGTTCGACGACGTGAGCGGGTTCGACGTGGACACGCTCACGGTCGAGGAGCAGGTGCTCGTCCTGCCGGCCGGCCACCCCACGAGCGCCCAGGACTCCATGACCGTCGCCGAGGCCGGCTCCATCGCCGACCTCCCGCTGCCGCGCTGGCCCGATCTCCGCGGCACCTACCCCGCCGGTCCCGGCCCTGAGCTCCGCGACCTGACGCAGGTTCTGCAGCTGGTGCGGCTGGGCCGCACCGCGATCATGCTGCCCGAGTCGGCCACCGCCGGTCTCCACGACGGACTGGCTGTCGTCCCGGTCTCGGACGCCCCTCAGGTCACGACCGTCATCGCGTGGCCGCCTCACAGCACATCATCGGGCGTGGCGGGCCTGGTGCGCGCGGCGGCGCGCCTGTGAGCTGCCCGTCGTCCACCGATGTCGAGGCGCGGGAACGACTCAGGCCCCCGCCTGAGGCGGGGGCCTGGGTGCCCGTGAGGGTGGCAGGTAGAGGATTCGAACCTCTGTAGGCAATGCCGGCTGATTTACAGTCAGCTCCCTTTGGCCGCTCGGGCAACCTGCCGGGGTTCGTTACTCTGTCCGAGCAACAGCACGACTTTAACGCAGCACTCCTGCGCGCCCGAAACCGGGTGACCGGGACCCCGACGGAGAGGATCACCATGGCCGCGGACTCGTCGTTCGACATCGTGAGCAAGCTCGACCACGCCGAGATCGACAACGCGATCAACCAGGCCGCGCGCGAGATCGCGACCCGATACGACTTCAAGAACACCGGGGCCTCGATCGAGAAGAGCGGGCCGACAGGTCTCGTCATCAAGGCGAACGCCGACGAGCGCGCCCTCGCCGTCCTCGACGTCCTCAAGGACAAGCTCGTCAAGCGAGGCGTGTCGCTCAAGACGCTGGAGGCCGGCGACCCCAAGCAGTCCGGCAAGGAGTCGGTGATCAACGGCACCTTCTCCGAGGGCATCAGCCAGGAGCAGGCCAAGAAGGTGTCCAAGCTGATCCGCGACGAGGGCCCGAAGGGCGTCAAGGTGCAGATCCAGGGCGAGGAGCTCCGCGTCACGAGCAAGAAGCGCGACGACCTCCAGGAGGTCATCGCGCTGGTCAAGGGCGCCGACCTCGACTTCGCCGTGCAGTTCGTCAACTACCGCTAGGCGGCTCGTGCCGGAGCCTGGCAGCCTGCCTGGTCAGGTGGTCGCGCTCCGGCACGTTCGTCGAGGCCGCCGCAGCCTCCGCGTAGAGCCTCGCCGCGGCCGTACGGTCTCCGGCGCGCTCGTGCAGCCAGGCCGCCACCGCCGCTCGCCGAGGAACCTCGGCGGGCACGGGATCCAGCGCGCGGAGTCCCTCGGCGGGGCCCTGGACCTCCCCGACGGCGACCGCGCGGTTCATCGCGACCACCGGTGAGGTGGTGTGCTCGAGGAGCTCGTCGTACCACTGGAGGATCTGGGGCCAGTCGGTCTCGTCGGCGGCCGCGGCGTCGCAGTGGAGCGCGGCGATCGCCGCCTGCGCCTGGTACTCGCCGACCTGCTGACGGGCGAGGGCGGTCTGGAGGATGTCGACCCCTTCGGCGATCCGCCGCGTGTCCCACCGCGAGCGGTCCTGCTCGGCGAGCGGCACGATCGAGCCGTCCACGGCCCACCGCGCGTCGCGACGCGCATGGTGCAGCAGCATCAGCGCGAGCAGGCCGGCCACCTCCGGGTCGTCGGTCGCCCGCGCCAGCATCCTCGTGAGCCGGATCGCCTCGGCAGCCAGGTCCACCGCGCCGGTGTAGCCCTCGTTGAAGATCAGGTAGAGGACCTTCAGCACGGCGCGCAGGTCACCTCTGGGCCCGACTCCCTCCTTGGCGACCGTCCGCTTGGCCCGGCTGATCCGCTGCGCCATCGTCGCCTCGGGCACGAGGTACGCCTCGGCGATCTGCCGCGTGGTGAGCCCGCCGACCGCCCGCAGGGTGAGCGCCACCGCGGAGGCCGGCGAGAGTGACGGATGGCAGCAGAGGAAGAGCAGGCGCAGCGTGTCGTCGGTCTGCTCGGTCGGCCCCGGCGGCCGGTGGTCGACCACCCGCTCCTCCCGCGCGCGCCGTGCCGACGCCGCTCGGGCCGTGTCGAGATACTTGCGCCACGCGACGGTCACCAGCCAGCCGCGCGGGTCATCGGGCCACTCCCCCGGCCAGCGGCGTACGGCCTCGATCATCGCCTCCTGCACCGCGTCCTCCCCCGACGCGAAGTCAGCGCCGCGGCGGAGGAGGACACCGAGCACCTGCGGCATCAGGTCCCGAAGAAGCCGGTCCACGACATGCCGTCCGATGAGCCGCGGCGTGCTCAGTCGGTGACCATGGGGGGCATCTCGAGGAAGGGCCGGACCTCGATCCACTCGTTGATCGGCTCCCCGCGGGGACCCGGGGCCGACGAGAGGAAGGCTGCTGCCTCGTGAGCCCGCTCGACCGAATCGACGTCGATGACCATCCAGCCGGCGATGAGGTCCTTGCTCTCGGCGAACGGTCCGTCGGTCACCGGCGGACGTCCCTCTCCGTCGTGGCGGACGAACGTGCCCTCGGGCGACAGCGCCTGACCGTCGACGTACTCGCCACGCTCACCGAGCGTGTCGGCCACGTGCTCCATGAACGCGACGTGCGCCGACACCTCGTCCGGCGTCCACTGGTCCATGGGCGCGAACTCGTGCTCCGGCTTCGGTCCGCCCCGGTAGTGCTTGAGCAGCAGGTACTTCGCCATCGTCGTCTCCTTGTCCATTCAACCGCGGCAGCGTTCTCGCTGCCGTCACTCCAGGGACGGAGCCGGCGCGCGCTTCTCGACATGATCACCGAGACCGGGTCAGGGAAGCGGGCCGAGAAGCAGCGTCGGAGCGACGGAGGTGGCGACGAGCGCGACGACGCCGACCACCACCACGGCGTACGCGATCGCCGTCCCCCGACCTTCGCGGACGGTGGCGCCGGACGCGGCGACCTCGCTCCGCAGCACCCGGCTCGCCGGCGCGAACGCGACCACGGCCAGCCGGAGGTAGTAGACGAGCCCCAACGCGACGTTGACGGCCATGACCGCGGCCAGCCACCCGTACCCGCTCACGATCACCGGCTGGAGCACGACGTACTTGGCGACCAGCCCGATCACCGCCGGCGGGAAGCCCGCCAGCGCGAGCAGGCCCATCAGCAGGGCCACCCCGAGAAGAGGATCACGCCGGGCGACCCCGGTGTAGTGGGCGTACGAGGTGCCGCCGAGCCGGCGTACGCCGACCGCCGCGACGGCGAAGACGGTGAGGTTGGCGACGGCGTAGACCGCGAGGTAGCGAAGCGGGGCCGTGAGCACGAGGTCCGAGCCGACGGCGACCGCGACCAGCGGGGCGAGGACGAACCCGCCCTGCGCGACGGACGACCACGCCAGCATCCCGACGATGTCGCGCTGCGCGAGCGCGCCGAGGTTGCCGACCGTCATCGACAGCGCCGCCACGACGGCGATGAAGACGTCCCACCGCGGTTGGAGAGCCACGAACGGATAGGCGAGCACCACGAGCAGGCCGGCGAGCGCGCCACCCTTGGACACCACCGAGAGGAACGCCGCCACCGGCACCGTCGCGCCCCGGTAGGCGTCGGGGATCCACAGGTGGAAGGGAACGGCGCCGACCTTGAACACCAGGCCGATCAGCACCAGGACCACGACGGCGGTGACGACCCGCAGCGGTGCGCGCTCGGCCTGGAGACCGACCAGCACGCCCTCGTAGGTGAGCGTGCCGGTGAGCCCGTAGAGCAGCGACAGCCCCATGAGCGTCACCGCGGTCGCGGTGGCCGACGCGAGGAAGAACGTCCAGGCCGAGGAGACCGCCTCACGCCGGTCGCGCTGCATGGCGACCAGCGCGATCGACGGGAGAGAGAGGAGCTCCAGCGCCACGACGAGCGTGACGAAATCGCTCGCCGACGCCAGGGTCAGCGCCCCCGCCGTCGCACAGAGCATGAGGAAGACCGACTCGCCCGCCGGCATCGTGGCGTCGTCCTCCAGGACCTGCGCGAGGACCACGACCGCAAGGGCGGACAGCAGGATCACCCACGAGAACCCGGCGACGATCGGCCCCGTCGACCCGGTCGACGCCAACCACGAGCCGGCCGCGGCCAGCGACGCCACGGCGATCGTCCCGGCGCGTCGCCATCGGCCGCCCGGCCAGAACGCATCGACGACCAGCGCCACGATCGCCCCGGCGGCGACCAGCAGCGGCACTCCCGCCGACGACCAGTCGATGAGCTGTGAGCCGGTCATCGGGCGCCTCCCAGGATGGCCGGGATGCTCGGCTCGACGACACCCATCACGATCCCGGGCGCGAGCCCGAGCAGCAGCACCGCCACCACCAGGACCGCCGCGATCCCCCGCTCGGACCCGTCGAGGTCGAGGTCGTGCTCGTGCGGCGTCGGCACGCCCTGGAGCGTACGGCGGACTATCCGTAGGAAGTAGGCGGAGGTGAGCAGGACGCCGAGCAGCGCGCCGACGAGGAGGACGGCCGCCAGTGCCGGCCCCAGCCCGGCATCACCGGCACCGGCGGAGGCCTCGTACGCCCCGCGCAGCGCCATCATCTCTCCCCAGAACCCGGCGAGACCGGGGAGACCGAGGCTGGCGAAGCAGGCGAAGCCCAGGACCACCGCAAGCGCCGGCATCCGGGCGTACAGGCCGCGCCCGAGCACCGCGATCTCCGCCGTCCCGAAGCGCCGCTTGAGGGATCCGGCGTTGAAGAACAGCAGCCCGGTCACGAGCCCGTGCGCCACGCTCGCGAACACCGCGGCGGCGACGCCGATCTCGGTCAGCGTCGCGATGCCGAGGACCACGAAGCCCATGTGCCCGACGCTGGAATAGGCGATCAGCCGCTTGAGGTCGGTCTGGCGCAGGCAGGCGAGGGCGGCGACGACGATGCCGACGACCCCGAGAGCGCCCAGCCACGGCGCCAGGTCGCGCGCGGGTCCGGGCAGGACGGAGACGAGGACACGCAGCAGCCCGTACGTCCCGAGCTTGAGGAAGACGGCCGCCAGGAGGACCGAGCCCACGGTCGGCGCCTTGGCGTGGGCGTCGGGCAGCCACAGGTGCAGCGGCCAGATCGGCGTCTTGACCGCGAGCCCCAGCGCGATCGTGCAGGCGGCGAACAGCGCCCACCCGCCGTCGAGGACGTCGCCCCGCTCGGCCAGCTCCGGGATCTGCAGGGTGCCGGTCAGCGCCCAGACGGTCACGAAGCCGACGAGCATGAACGCGGAGCCGACGACCGTGTAGAGGAGGAACCGCGTCGCCGCGGTCCGGCGCCCGACCGGGTCGTGCGGGTCGCCCCAGCGGGCGATGACGAACCACATCGGGATCAGCGCGAGCTCGAAGAACACGAAGAACAGCAGGAGGTCGAGCGCCGCGAAGACGCCGACGGCCGCCGTCAGCACCACCATCACCAGGCCGACCAGACCGGGTGTCGCGTTGTCCCCCGCCGGCGGGTGGTCGACCAGCGCCCAGCACACCAGCGCCGAGATCAACGCCGTCATCAGCAGGAGAGGGAACGAGATGCCGTCCATCCCGAGGTGCAGGTGGATCCCCAGCGCACGGACCCAGACGAGGTCGATCTCGGCGGCGTAGCCGTCGCCGTCGTGGCCGATCCAGGTCACGAGGAGCAGCACCGCGACGACCAGCGACGTGGCGGTGCCGACGCGGGCGGCGACCAGGTCGGTGACCAGGCTCCGCGCGACGACCAGCAGGAGGGCCGCGACCGCGGGGACGGCGAGGGCGACCACCAGGCCGTTCATCGGACCACCACCAGCAGGGTCGCGAGGAGCACGCCGACGGCGAGCACGGTGACGTAGATCTGCGCGTTGCCCGTCTGGCTCCGGGTCAAGACGCGGGAGAGCTGCACGCTCAGCCAGGCCACGGCCCGCGGGTAGAAGCCGATGACGTCACGGTCGGTGGCCACGACCAGGTCGCCCGCCTCTCGAGCGGCGACCCCCGCACCGTCGTAGCCGACGTCCCACCCGAGCTCTCGCGTGAACGCCGGCCTGGCCGGTCCGAGCAGGTCGGCAGGGTCGCGCCCCGCGGCGAGCGCCTGGTACGCGAGCCACCCTGCCCCCGCGACGACCAGCGTGGTCACGAGACCCATGAGCAGGTCGAACGGCATCGCGAGACTCAGCAGCAGCGTCGCCGCCGCGAGGAGCACCAGAGGCCCGACCATGAGGGGCGGCGCCTCCCGGAGTGCTTGCGCGCGGGCCGCCCCAGCGCCGGTGGCCCCAGCGCCGGTGACCGTCGCGCCGTCGCCTCCCATGAACGTCATCCACCAGGCGCGGAAGGCGTACACGACCGTCACCGCCGCCGTCACCAGCCCGACCGCCAGCACCACGGCCGCGACCCCCGCCGACACCGGAGACTCGTGGCCCACGGCGTGCCAGGCCGACTCGAGCACGGCGTCCTTGCTGAAGAACCCGACCGTCGGCACGACGCCGGCGAGCGCGGCGAAGCCGATCGTCCCCGTGGCGAACGTCCACGGCATGGCCCCGCGCAGTCCGCCCATGTCGCGCAGCGCCGTCGAGCCGATCACGTGGGCCACCGAGCCCGCGACGAGGAAGAGCAGCGCCTTGAACGCGCCGTGGGACAGCAGGTGGTCGATGCCGGCGTCGTAGCCGCCGACGGCGAGGGCGGCGAACATGTAGGCCAGCTGGCTCACCGTCGACCACGCGAGCACCCGCTTGAGGTCGCCCGAGGTCAGCGCCAGCAGCGCGGCGAGGAGCATCGTGACGCAGGCGACCACCGCGAGGACCGTCATCGTCACCGCCGACTCCGCCATCACCGGGTACAGCCGGGCGACGAGGAAGACACCGGCCGCGACCATGGTCGCGGCATGGATGAGCGCGCTGATCGGCGTCGGGCCCGGCATCGCGTCGGCCAACCACGTGTGCAGCGGGAACTGGGCCGACTTGCCGACCACGGCGACGACGATCAGGAGTCCGATCGCGGTCAGGCCCGCAGGGGCGTCCGACGACGCCATCGCTGCGAGGACCTCGCTGATCTCGTACGTGCCGAAGGTGTGCCCGATCGCGAAGATGCCGACCAGCAGACCGAGGTCGCCGACGCGGGTGAGCAGGAACGCCTTCACCGCACCGGCCCGGGCGGGCGCGAGCTCCCAGTGGTGGCTGATCAGCAGGTACGAGCAGAGGCCCATCACCTCCCACCCGACGAGGAGCAGCCACAGGTTGTCGGCGACCACCACGGTCGCCATGGCAACGAGGAACAGCTGGATGATCGTCGTGTACGAGCGGTAGCGGGGGTCTCCGGCGAGATAGGCCAACGAGTAGACCTGCACCATCAGGCCGACCCCGGCCGCGAGCAGCAGCATCACGGCGCTCAGGTGGTCGACGTAGAACGTCACCGAAACTCCGAGCAGGTCACCGCCGTCGACCAGGGTCGTCCGCTCGCCGGCCGGCGAGCCGTACGGTCCGGTGCGGTCACCCAGACGCGGGAATGCCACGATCGCGGCGCAGAGCGCGAGAACCGCAGTGATCGCGACCGCCGACGACGAGTAGCGACGGGTCACAGCTCGTCACCGCCCTCGGCGAGCATGCTGGCCGGTGGCTCCTGAGCGTCGATGTCGGCGTTGCCGACCGCCCGGAAGAGCGCGAGGACGATCGCCAGCCCAAGACCGATCTCGGCGGCGGCCAGCGCGATCACGAAGAGGGTCAGCGACTGTCCCGTGTGCAGCGTGTCGGCCCACCAGGTGTCGAACGCCACGAGGTTGAGGCTGACCGCGTTGAGCATCAGCTCCACCCCGAGCAGGACCATGACGGCGTGCCGCCGGGCGAGGACGGCATAGATCCCGAGACCGAAGAGACCGCAGGAGACGGTCAGGGGCAGCATCAGCGACATCAGCGCGCCCCCTTGCGCGTCAGCACGATCGCGCCGACGAGCGCGGCGAGGAGCACCACCGACAGCACCTCGAACGGAAGCACCCAGGTCCGGAAGAGGGCGTCGCCGAGCCGCTCGGCCGTGCCGATCCGGATCTCGTCCTCGTCGATCACCTCACCGCCGAAGCCCGCCCACACGACGGCTCCGAGCCCGACCGTGACCGCCCCCGCGACCACGGCGGCCAGCGGCTGGTTGCGGGTCGCCGTCGCCGAGCCCGGACCTGAGGGCGCCCGCGTGAGCATCAGGGCGAACAGCAGAAGCACGACCACCGAGCCGATGTAGATCAGCACCTGCACCCAGGCGACCAGCTCGGCCGCCAGCAGGATGTAGAGGCCGGCGATCGCCCCGAGGGTCACCACGAGCCACAGCGCCGCGTGCACGATCTGGTCGCTGGTGACCACGAGGAACGCCGACACGAGGGTCACCACGCCCAGGGCGGCGAACACCACCGTCACCGCGGTCATGCGCCAGGCTCGGCTTCGCGCTCTGCCACCTTGTCCGCCTCGAGCCTCGCGGCCTCACGGTGGGCCGCCTTCTCCGCCACACCGATCTCCTTGGGCTGCTCCGCCGCAGGGTCGAGCGGCTGCGGCGGCGGGACGGTCCACATCCACTCGCGCAGCCGCTCCTTGTCGTGCGTCAGGTCACGGATGTCGAGCTCGGCGTACTCGAACTCGGGCGACCAGTGCAGCGCGTCGAAGGGGCAGACCTCGACGCAGATGCCGCAGTACATGCAGAGCGAGTAGTCGATGTCGAACCGGTCGAGCACGTTGAACGAGCGCTCACGCCCGCCCTCGTTGACCGGAGGCGCCGTCTCTTTGTGCGAGTCGATGTAGATGCACCACGCCGGGCACTCGCGGGCGCAGAGCATGCACGAGGTGCAGTTCTCCTCCTGCAGCGCGATCACCCCTCGGCTGCGGGGCGGCAGGGCAGGGAGCACGTCGGGGTACTGCTGGGTGACCGCCCGTCGGGTCAGGTTGTGCCACGTCACCCTCAGGCCCCGCACGAGGCCGCTCCCCGTCACCGCACGTCGCACGCCGCTCATGCCAGGACCACCACCGTCGTCAGAGCGAGCTGCCCGAGGGCGAGCGGGACCAGGATCTTCCACGCCAGCGCATTGAGCTGGTCCTCACGCATCCGCGGCCACGCGACCCGGAACCACACCACGAGGAATGCCACCACCATCGTCTTGAGAAGGACCCACAACCAGCCGAGCTCGTCCGAGGACGGTCCTCGCCACCCGCCGAGGAACAGGGTCGCCGTGAGCGCGGAGAGCACGACGATCCCGGCGTACTCGGCGAGCAGGAACATCGCGAACCGCATGCCTCCGTACTCGGTGTAGGGCCCGAGGACGAGCTCCGCGTCGGCGATCGGCATGTCGAACGGCGGCCGCTGGAGCTCGGCGAGCCCTGCGACGACGAAGACCACCAGAGCCGGCAACTGCCACAGCA
This sequence comes from Mumia sp. zg.B17, assembly GCF_019550915.1. Classification (GTDB taxonomy): domain Bacteria; phylum Actinomycetota; class Actinomycetes; order Propionibacteriales; family Nocardioidaceae; genus Mumia. Next base: position 66,270 of record NZ_JAHWCI010000002.1, on the reverse strand, counting down.
GCCAGGACCACTCCCAGGCCTGGGCGATGCCGACGAGCGACAGGGAGCCGGCCATCATCGCCGCCGACACCGCCGCGAGCACCATCGGGAGCTCATAGCTCATCAGCTGGGAGGCGGTCCGGAGCCCACCGAGCAGGGAGTACTTGTTGGCGCTCGCCCAGCCGCCCATGAGGGTGCCGAGCACGCCGATGCTCATCACCGCGAGGGCGAAGAAGAGGCCCAGGTCGAGGTCGGCCCCCACCGCGCTCGGCCCGAGCGGGATCACGAACAGCACCACCAGGTACGGGACGAGCGCGACACCGGGTGCCAGCGCGAACACCGGTCGGTCCGCGGCGCTCGGGGTCACCGCCTCCTTCTGGACGAACTTCACACCGTCGGCGACCAGCTGGGCCCATCCGTGGAAGCCACCGGCGTACATCGGTCCGACCCGCGACTGCATGTGCGCCATCGTCTTGTGCTCGAGCTGCCCGACCGCCAGCGGGAGCACGAGGAATGCAGCGAGCACGACCACGCACCGCAGCGCCACGTCGAGGACCTCAGCCATCGGTGCCCCCGTCCTCGGCCGCCGGCGGAGGTGTCGCTCGGCGGGAGCGGCGTGGGCGGGAAGCACCGGCCGCCGGGCCTGCGGTCGCGTGAGCGAGGGGATCGGGCGTCGGGGTGCCCGGCGGCCTCGGCCCCCACTGCTCGGGGTCCGGCACACCGGGAGGACGGGTCCGGCGACGCCCTGGCGACGACTCGGCCGCCGACACGTCGTGGTCGGACTCGCCGGGCTCCTTCGCGCCCGGCCACGGCTTGACCACCCGGGAGGCGAGCACGAACTCCTTGCGCAACGGGTGGCCCTCGAAGGCGTCAGGCAGCAGGAGCGTCTCGAGGGCGACACCGTCACGGAAGTCGATGCCGAACATCTCGTGGGTCTCGCGCTCGTGCCAGGCGGCACCGGCGTACGCGCCGACCAGGGAGTCGAGGACCGGGTCCGCGCGCGGCACGGTGGTCTGGACCAGGACGTCCCTCACCGCCGTGCGGCCGACACCGGGCGACAGCGCCACCAGGTGGCACACCACCCGCAGGCCGCCGGCGAGCTCGGGCTCGTCCGCGTACGGGCTCGGGCCACCCGCCTCGTCGACCGCGCTGAGCCAGTCGAAGTAGTGGCACCCCGCGCGGTCTCGCAGCGCGAGCACGATCGATCGCCACCACCCCGAGGGGACGGTCAGCGCGAGCCCCCCGAGCTCCTCGGTGGCGGTGACGCGGTCACCGCCGATCACCCGGCCGAGGTCGAGCACGTCGGAGGTCCAGGTCATCGGCGACTAGCCGTCCTGCTCAGGCGTGACCGGCGGCCGCAGCAGCGACGAGAGCGAGCGGCGCAGTCCTGTCCGGCCGTAGCGCTGCGCGAGGTCTTCGCCGGCGATCTTGTCCTGAAGGGTGACGATCCCCTGGAGGAGGGCCTCCGGCCGCGGCGGACAGCCGGGGACGTACACGTCGACCGGGATGATCTGGTCGACGCCCTTGGTGACGCAGTACGAGTCCCAGTAGGGGCCGCCGGAGTTGGCGCACGACCCGAAGGAGATGACGTACTTGGGGTCGGGCATCTGCGCGTAGAGCCGCTCGATCGCCGGCGCCATCTTGTCGGTCACCGTGCCCGAGACGACCATGAGGTCGGCCTGCCGGGGACCGGGGGCGAAGGGGATGACTCCGAGGCGGATGAAGTCGTGACGGGCCATCGACGCCGCGATGAACTCGATCGCGCAGCACGCCAGCCCGAAGTTGAAGACCCACAGCGAGTAGCGACGCCCCCAGTTGAGCAGATAGCGCACGGGCCGAGGCGCCAGCGCGGATCCGACGCCGAGGTCGACCTCGCCCAGCCTCTCCATGGACGGGCTCTGCAGAGTAGGGCTCTGCAACGTAGGGACGCCGAGGTCGACCGCACCCTTGGTCACGTCCACGACAGCACCCCCGTGCGCCATGCATAGACGAGGCCGACGGCGATGAAGCCGAGGAACACCGCCATCTCCACCGCGGCCGCCCACCCGATGGACGCGAACACGACCGCCCACGGGAAGAGGAACACCGCGTCGACGGCGAAGATGACGTAGAGGAACGCGTAGACGTAGTAGCGCACGTTGCTCTGCGCCCACCCGGTGCCGACGGGGTCCACGCCGGACTCGTACGTCAGCAGCTTGGCCGGATCGGGCAGCGCGGGACGGAACAGCCGGTTGGCCCCGAGCATGCCTGCGGCCAGAGCCACGCCGACCCCGATGATCGCGGCGACCGACGCGTACGTCACCAGGTAGTCGGGGTAGTCGGACATGCGCCTGAGTCTAGGGGGTCGCCGCCGGCCTGCGTGCGGAGCGCGACGGCTCACCGGGTGTGTCCGTGACCGACCTCCGGACCGCGGGAGAGAGCGAGCCGCCCACCCGTCACACTGGGGCGCATGTCACCCCTCCTCCGGCCGCTCGGCCTGGTCGCGTGCGCGAGCCTCGTCCTCGGCACCGTCGCTCCGGCGGTCGCCGCACCCCCGGATCTCGGCGCGCGGGACGCCGCATCCGAGACCGCGCCTCCGGCGGTGCGCGAGGCTGCACGCCCGCGCGCGGCGGGCCTGATCATCACCTACGCCGACGGCGCACGTCCGTCGGCGACGGTCTCCCGCGCGGCCGTCGAGGCAGAGGGCCCGGACACGTCCGGGACCACCACGCCGGTCGCCGAGGGCGTGGACTCGCTGGCGTTCTCCGAGCCGGTGAGCCTCGCTGCGGCGCAGGAGGCGGCCACCGAGCTCGAGGACCTCCCCGGTGTCGCGTCTGTCGAGCCCGACGTCCTGGTGACCACGGCCGCTCCGCCAGCCCTCAACGACACCGACTGGAACAAGCAGTGGGGCATCCATGAGGCGTACGGGTCGCAGGCCTACACCGCATGGCCGGTCACGACCGGCCGGGTCGTCGTGGGGGTGGTCGACACCGGCCAGAGCAAGCACCCCGATCTCGACGGCAAGATGGTCTCGGGGATGGACTTCATCTCCTCGAAGCAGATCGCCCGCGACGGGCACGGCCGGGACTCCAACCCTCGCGACGAGGGCGACTGGGTCACGGGGACCGAGGGGTGTGGCGCCGCCTCCCCGAGCTCGTGGCACGGCACGCACGTGGCCGGCATCATCGGCGCCCGTGCCAACAACCGCACAGGAGTCGCGGGCAACGCACCGGGAGTCCGCATCCAGCACCTGCGCATCCTCGGGCGCTGCGGGGGCGCCACCTCCGACATCGCCGCCGCGATCACGTGGGGCTCGGGCGGCACGATTCCCAAGCTGCCGCGCAACCGGACTCCCGCGAAGGTGCTCAACCTGTCGCTGTCCGGACGTGCCGACTTCTGCCCGACCGCCCTCCGCAAGGCGATCGCCGGTGCACGGACCCGGGGCACCGTCGTCGTCGTGGCGGCCGGCAACGACTCCATGAACGCGCGGCTCTTCACGCCGGCGAACTGTCCCGGCGTCGTCACGGTGGGCGCGACGAACCGGCTCGGTCAGGCGGCCGGCGGGTTCGTCCAGACCGCGTGGGTCCCCTACCCCAACTACGGCCCCTCCCTCGACCTCTCCGCCCCCGGCGGCGACCTCGTCAAGGGCGACTCCATCCTCTCCACGGTCAACACCGGCGCCAAGGGGCCTGCCCGCCCGGGATGGGCTGAGCAGTCGGGCACGAGCATGGCGGCACCTGCAGTGTCCGCCGCCGCCGCACTGATCGCGTCGCACGGCTCCTATCCCGCCTCGACGATCGAGGGCGCGCTGCGGTGGGCGGTCAAGCCCTTCCCGCAGCTCTCCAACGGTCGAGCCAACTGCGCGCCGTCCAGGTGCGGGCGCGGCATCCTGGACGTCTCCCGTCTCTCGTTGGCGACGGCGGCGCCGGTGGCGAGCGGCAGGGCGGCTCTCGGCCAGACCCTCACGACGACACGCGGCACCTGGACCAGCGCCCCGACCGCCTACAGCTATCGCTGGGTGCGCAACGGCCGCGCCATCCCCGGCGCCTACGGCACGTCGTACCGGATCAGGCCGGCCGACGGCGGGGCGCTGATCCAGTCGCAGGTCGCGGGCCGCAAGGGCGCCGGCTCCCCAGCCCTCTGGCGCAGCTCCAACGGCTTTCGCGTCCCGAAGATCGCGACCGCCGTACGCCTGAAGGCCACGCCGAAGAAGACGCGGTACGGCCGTACCGGCTCGAGGCTCGTGGCCCGGGTCTCGGTCGCCGCGGGCTCCGTCCGAGGCAAGGTCGTCTTCCGAGACGGCACCAAGAAGATCAAGGCCGTGAAGGTGAAGAACGGCAAGGCGGTGCTCAAGCTCTCGCCGAAGAAGCTCAAGCGCGGCAAGCACGCGATCACCGCCACGTACGTCGCGGCACACCCGGCCTTCAAGCGGGCGAAGTCCCGGCCGGTCACGCTGCGGGTCCGCTAGCAGGCACCGGCCGGCAGAGAGGGCGGGGACACGACCAGTGTCCCCGCCCTCTCCTACGCTCGGGCCATGAGTGAGCAGAGCACGACGCCGGACCCCATCATGCAGCGCATCGCGGTGGCGATGTCGCTCGGTCAGCGCGACGACCGAGACGGAGCGCGGGCCGCGCTGCGGGAGGTGTGGGACGAGCTGGGAGAGGACGGTGACTCGTTCCACCGGTGCGTCGTCGCGCACTTCCTCGCCGACGTCACCGCCGACGCGGAGGAGGAGCTGGTCTGGGACCTGCGTGCGCTCGCCGCAGCGCGCGAGACGAGCGACGAGCGGGCGAAGGCCCATCACGCGTCGCTGACGATCGCCGGGTTCTTCCCCTCCTTGCACCTCAACCTCGCCGACGTGCTGCGCCGGCTCGGCCGCTTCGACGAGGCGGCCGAGCACGCGGAGTCGGCCTCGGCCCGGATCGACGTGCTCCCCGAGGACGACTACGGGACCGGCCTGCACGAGGCGCTCGTCGAGGTCACGGCGATGATCGCCGCCCGCGACACCACGGCCCGGGACTCGGCGCCGGGCGCGTGAGGACGGCGCCGTCGGACGGCAGGGCTCAGGCGCGGGCGAGCGGCAAGCCTCGGTCGACCAGCTCGCCACGAAGGTCCTCGGGAGTGGTGAACGGGATGGCGTCCATCCCAGCGACCCCGGCGGCGAGGATGTTGCGCGGTGAGTCGTCGGTGAAGACGACCCCGTCGAGAGGGCGGCCGAGCCGCTCGGCCAGGACCTCGAAGATCCGAGGGTCCGGCTTCGCGCAGCCCTCCTCGCCGGACACGACGATGTCGTCGAAGGCCTCGAGCACCTCGAAGCGCGCTCGTGCATGGCCGAAGAGCTCCGCCGACCAGTTCGTCAGAGCGACCAGCGGCACCCCGGCGTCGCGGAGCTCCTGCACGATCGCGACGGACCCCTCGATCTCGCCGACGAGGGAAGCCTCGAAGTTCACGCGATAGGCGGTGATCTCGTCGGCGTAGTGCGGGAACGCTCCGCGCGCGACCCGCTCCGCCTCCTCCCACGGACGGCCCTCGTCCTGGAGGTGGTTCCACGCCAGGAAGTCGAACTCGGGATCACCGAGGAAGGCCATCGCGCGCTCGTCCCCCACGCTCGCGGCCACCGCGGGGACCGGGTCCCAGCGGACGAGGACATTGCCGATGTCGAAGACCACAGGATCAGCTGCCATGCGTCCACGCTAACGAGCCGTGCCCCACAACGAGGGTGGCGGCCGGGCGCCGATGCCCCCTAGGGTCGGGTCGTTCGGCACATCTCGGGCAGAGGGGGGCCGGGCACTCAACGAGGAGGCTCGTCCAGTGTCACGAAAGTCAATGAGGACCATCGGCGCCGCGGTCGCGATCGCGGCGCTCGGCCTCGCCGGCACAGCTCCGGCGAACGCCGTCCCCAACAACAACTCGGTCAAGAAGCTCACCAAGGCCGTCACTGTCGAAGGCGTCCTCGATCACCTCGAGGCCTTGCAGGACATCGCCGACGAGTACGGAGACCGGGCCTCTGGCCGCCCGGGCTACGACGCCTCGGTGGACTACGTCGTCTCCCAGCTCGAAGGCGCCGGCTACGACCCTGTCGTCCAGGAGTTCACCTTCGACTACAGCGAGGAGAACTCGGAGCTGGCCAGGGTGAGCCCGGACCCGCGGACGTTCGTCGACGAGAGGGATTTCCTCCGCAACAGCTTCGACACCGGCACGCCCGAAGGCACCGCGACCGGCCCGCTGGTCCCTGTCGGCGTCGTGGTGCCGTCGGCGGACCTCCCGCCGAACAGCAACACGAGTGGTTGCGAGGCGAGCGACTTCGCCGACTTCCCCGAGGGCGGCATCGCCCTGGTGCAGCGCGGCACGTGCGGGTTCACCGTGAAGGTCCTCAACGCCCAGGCGGCCGGCGCGGCCGGCGTCGTGGTGATGAACGAGGGCCAGCCGGGCCGTACCGGCCTGGTCGGCATGATCGGTGACGCGACCGGCCTGACGATCCCCGCAGTCTTCGCGACGTCGGCCGCCGGCGAGGATCTCGCGGCGACGCCTGGCGCCACCGTGACCGTCACCGTCGACTACCTGTCCGAGGAGCGGACGACCTACAACGTCGTCGCCGAGACCAAGCAGGGCGACGACGACAACACGGTGATGGTGGGCGCCCACCTCGACGGCGTCCAGGCAGGTGCCGGGATCAACGACAACGGCACCGGCAGCGCTGCCCTGCTCGAGACCGCGATCCAGATGCAGAAGGTCAAGCCCAGCAACACCGTGCGCTTCGCGTGGTGGGGAGCTGAGGAGTCCGGTCTGCTGGGGTCCGAGCACTACGTCGAGAGCCTCACCGCCGCCGAGGCCGACGACATCGCGCTCTACCTGAACTTCGACATGATCGGCTCCCCGAACTACATGTTCGGCATCTACGACGGCGACAACTCCGGCGGCACCGCCGCCCCCGGCTTCATCCCGGAGGGCTCGGCGCAGATCGAGGACGTGTTCGAGAAGTTCTACGCAGACCGCGGCATCCCCTCGCAGGACACGGAGTTCTCCGGGCGGTCCGACTACGGCCCGTTCATCGCGGTCGGCATCCCGGCGGGCGGCCTGTTCACCGGGGCGGAGGGGGTGAAGACCCTGGCGGAGGCCGAGCTGTACGGCGGCGTCGCCGGCGCGTCGTACGACCCGTGCTACCACGCCGCCTGCGACAACCTCCGGGGCGACGGCCGGGACGAGGCGCTGTACGACCAGCTCGAGGAGGACTACACGCTGGTCGGCAACGTCAACGAGTACGCGCTCGACGTGAACGCCGACGCGCTCGCCGCGGCGACGATCACGTTCGCGTTCGACACCTCGACGGTCAACGGGGTCCGCAAGCCCGGGAAGTCGCACGGCGCAGGCAAGAGCAAGGACGCGTTCAAGAACCGCTTCGCGCGGTAGGCGACGCACTGCACTGCACTGCCCGGGGCCTCGCGGTCCCGGGCAGTGCTGCGTCCAGACCGGCTCCGTCGCGCGCGTGGCACAGTGGACGGACCCCGGTAGACATGCCCGGGATCTGACCTGGAACGGTGTTCCAGATTCCCTCCCCTTACTCTGGCAGGTGTGGCTAACCTGCTCACCGGGGGCACCACCTCAGAGACGACGCACAGAAGGGCCGGGCCTTGGCGAGCGAGAGCAAGCGGGTCGAAAAGCTGGACCGGGTGGTCATCCGGTTCGCAGGAGACTCCGGCGACGGGATGCAGCTGACGGGTGACCGGTTCACCCAGGAGACCGCGGCCTTCGGCAACGATCTCTCCACCCTCCCGAACTTCCCCGCGGAGATCCGCGCACCTCAGGGCACGCTGCCGGGCGTCAGCTCGTTCCAGGTCCACTTCGCCGACCACGACATCCTCACCCCCGGCGACCGGCCGGACGTCCTGGTCGCGATGAACCCCGCAGCGCTCGCGGCCAACATCGACGCGCTGCGCCCCGGTGGCATCGTCATCGTCGACAGCCACGACTTCACCAAGCGCAACCTGGCCAAGGCCGGCTACGAGGTCTCGCCGCTCGACGACGACAGCCTCGCCGACTACCAGGTGCACGCGCTGGACCTCACCGGCATGACCGTCGGCGCCGTCGCCGGCTTCGGGCTCGGACGCAAGGACGCAGCGCGCTCCAAGAACATGTTCGCGCTCGGCCTGGTCTCCTGGATGTACGGCCGCCCGACCGACTCGACGCTGGCGTACCTCGAGACCAAGTTCGCGGCCAAGCCCGCGATCCGCGACGCCAACGTCGCCGCCTTCAAGGCCGGCTGGTACTTCGGTGAGACGACCGAGGCGTTCGCGGTCTCGTACGAGATCGCCCCGGCGCGGATGGACAGCGGCCGCTACCGCAACATCACGGGCAACACCGCACTGGCGTACGGCATCGTCGCCGCGGGTCAGCGCTCCGGACTGCCCGTCTTCCTCGGCGCCTACCCCATCACGCCCGCGTCCGACATCCTGCACGAGCTGAGCAAGCACAAGGGCTTCGGCGTCACGACGTTCCAGGCCGAGGACGAGATCGCCGGGATCGGCGCCGCGCTCGGCGCCTCCTTCGGCGGCGCGCTCGGCGTCACGACCACGTCCGGCCCCGGCATCTCGCTCAAGTCCGAGACCATCGGCCTCGCGGTGATGCTCGAGCTCCCGCTGGTCATCGTCGACGTCCAGCGGGGCGGACCGTCGACCGGTCTGCCGACCAAGACCGAGCAGTCCGACCTGCTGCAGGCGATGTTCGGCCGCAACGGCGAGGCGCCGCTCCCGGTCATCGCGCCGCAGTCGGCAGCCGACTGCTTCGACGCCGCGCTCGAGGCCGCACGGATCGCCGTGACCTACCGCACGCCGGTGATGCTGCTGTCCGACGGCTACCTGGCCAACGGCTCCGAGCCGTGGATGATCCCCGACGTCGACACCCTCCCCCGGATCGAGCCGGCCTTCGCCACCGTGCCGCCCGAGGGCGAGGAGTTCCTGCCCTACGCCCGCGATCCCGAGACCCACGCCCCGTCGTGGGCGCCTCCGGGTGTCGCGGGTCTCGAGCACCGTGTCGGCGGCATCGAGAAGGCCGACGGCACCGGCAACATCTCCTACGACCCCGCCAACCACGACCGCATGGTGCGCAACCGTGCGGCCAAGGTGGCGCGCGTCGCCGACTCGATCCCGGACCTCGTCGTCGACGACCCGTCGGGCGAGGCGCGGGTCCTCGTCCTCGGCTGGGGCTCGACGTACGGGCCCATCGGCGCCGGCGTCCGCTCGGCGCGCGCTCAGGGCATCGACGTCGCCCACACCCACCTCCGCCACGTCAACCCGTTCCCGCGCAACCTCGGCGAGATCCTGCGCTCCTACGACCACGTGATCGTGCCCGAGATGAACCTCGGCCAGCTCGCGCTGCTCCTGCGCGCCGAGTTCCTGGTCGACGTCAGGGGCTACGACAAGGTGACCGGCATGCCGTTCGGCTCCGACGAGCTGGCGGAGGTCATCGCGCAGGCCGTCAAGAGCATCGACACCCACCGCCTGGAGAACCACCGATGAGCATCGACCTTCCCGCCCCGATCCTCGCCCGCGACGGACTCGCCGGGATGCCGGCTGCCGAGGCGCGGCAGACCGGCAAGGAGTTCACCTCCGACCAGGAGGTGCGCTGGTGCCCCGGCTGCGGCGACTACGCCGTGCTCAAGGCCGTCCAGGGCTTCCTCCCCGACCTCGGACTGAAGCGCGAGAACATCGTCTTCGTCTCCGGCATCGGCTGCTCGTCGCGCTTCCCGTACTACCTCGACACCTACGGCCTCCACTCGATCCACGGCCGGGCGCCCGCGATCGCCACCGGGCTGGCGACCGCCCGCTCCGACCTCTCGGTGTGGGTCGTCACCGGCGACGGCGACGCGCTGTCGATCGGCGGCAACCACCTCATCCACGCGCTGCGCCGCAACGTCAACATGACGATCCTGCTGTTCAACAACCGGATCTACGGCCTCACGAAGGGCCAGTACTCCCCGACGTCGGAGATCGGCAAGGTCACCAAGTCCACGCCGATGGGCTCCCTCGACAACCCGTTCAACCCGATCTCCCTGGCGCTCGGCGCGGAGGCGACGTTCGTGGCGCGGACGATCGACACCGACCGCAACCACCTGACGGGCGTGCTCCGCGAGGCCGCTGCGCACCGCGGGACGTCGCTGGTCGAGATCTACCAGAACTGCCCGATCTTCAACGACGGGGCGTTCGACACGATCAAGGACCCCGAGACGCGTGACCACGCGGTCATCCCCCTGGTCCACGGCCAGCCGGTCGTCTACGGTCCGAACGGTGAGCACGGGCTCGTCCGCGATCCCGCCACCGGCGTCATCTCGGCGGTCGAGGTCACCGACGCCAACCGTGACCAGCTGCTCGTCCACGACGCCCACGCCGACGACCCGACCCTCGCGTTCGCGATCAGCCGGCTCACCGACGGCGGCCACCTCGACCGAGCACCGGTCGGGATCTTCCGGCAGGTCGAGCGCGCAACCTACGACGACCGCGCCCGTCAGCAGCTGCAGACCGCGGTCGAGTCGTCGGGACCGGGTGACCTGCAGCAGCTGCTGACCGGCAACGACACCTGGACGATCGGAACGTAACCTGCCGGAGTGACGACGACGCAGCGCTCCGAGACCGCGGAAGGCCTCGCGTACGGAGTCGGTGCGTACCTCTTGTGGGGGGTCGTCCCGCTCTACTGGCCGCTGCTGGAGCCGGCATCGGCGCTGGAGGTGCTGGCGCACCGCGTCGTGTGGTCGCTGGTCACCGTCGGCGTCCTCCTCCTCGTCACGCGGCGCTGGTCGCAAGCGCTGGCGGTGACGCGCGACCCGCGCCGCATGGCGTACGTCGTCGCCGGCGCCGTCGTCGTCGCGATCAACTGGGGGACGTTCATCTACGCGGTGAACTCCGACCACGTGGTGGAGGCGTCCCTCGGCTACTTCATCAACCCGCTGGTGACCATCGCCCTCGGTGTGGTCTTCCTCCGGGAGCGGCTGCGTCCGGTGCAGTGGTGCGCGCTCGCCCTCGCCCTCGCCGCCGTCGTCGAGCTCACCTGGGAGTACGGCCGGCTCCCCGTGATCGCCCTGACCCTCGCTCTGAGCTTCGGGGTGTACGGACTGATGAAGAAGCAGGCCGCGATCGGCGCGGTCGAGGGGCTCGCCCTGGAGACCTTCGCGCTGGCACCGGTCGCGGCGGCGTACCTCGGCTATCTCGCTGTGACGGGCGCTCTTGCCTTCGGCAGCCACGGTCTCGGGCACGCCCTCCTGCTCGCCTCGACCGGCCTGGTGACCGCCGTCCCGCTGCTGCTGTTCGGCGGCGCCGCCACGCGCCTCACCCTGACCGCGCTCGGCCTGCTGCAGTACCTCGCGCCGATCCTCCAGTTCGCCGTCGGAGTGTTCGTGTTCCACGAGGCCATGACGACGGGCCGATGGGTCGGCTTCGCCCTGGTGTGGGCCGCGCTGGTCCTGATCACCGTCGAGGCCACGCGCCACCACCGCCGTACGCTGCGCGAGTCCGCGTCGAACCTGGTCTAGCCCGGCGCCGACGTGCCGCCGCTCAGCGGACCAGGTCGCTCGCTCGCGGCGTCGCCACCCGGGCACGGACGACGGAGCCCTCGGCGGTGCTCGTCGCCTCCACGCCGCGGCTCAGCGTCCGCACGATGTAGAGGCCGCGGCCGCGCTCGCGGCCGGCGGGCGGAGGCGTTCTGCCGTGCTCGTTCAGACGAGGGTCGCCCTGCCCGTCATCGGTCGCCTCGATCACGAGATCACCGTCGACCATCTCCACCGACAGCACGGCGCGGGTGCGCGCCGCCGTGATCGCGTTGGCGAGGAGCTCGTCGGCGACGAGGAGCGCGTCCTCGCTGATCACGCCGTGTCCTCCCATCCACTCGCGCATCTCACGGCGGACGCGGCCGATCATCGACACGCCCTGCGGGCCGAGCTCCCAGCGGGCGCGACGCGGGAGCGCCGGCCTGGTCGCCCGGCGGACGACGAGGGCGAGGGCATCGTCGTGCCTCTCTGCCCCCTCGAGCGACCGGTCGACGAGCGCGTCGGAGAGCTCCTGCGCCGGAAGCCCGGCCACCTCGGAGGCGATGCGCTCGAGCTGCGCCATCCCGGCGATGATGTCGCGCCGCGCCTCGACCAGCCCGTCGGTGTAGAGGATGAGCGACTCCCCCTCCTCCAGCGTGGTGACCGCGACGCTGGTGCTGCCGACCCCTGGCCAGCCGATCGCTCCCCCGCTGCCGGCGACCTGTCGGACCGTTCCGTCCGGGGCGACGATGAACGCGGGCGGGTGTCCACCGGAGGCGACGCGGAGCTCGCCGGTGCTCGGGTCGAGGCGGGCGACGACGACCGTGGCGACCAGCTCCGAGTCCTGCGCGTCCAGCAGCTCGTCCGCACGGAGCACCAGGTCCTCCAGAGGAGTGCCCTCCACGGCGACGTAGCGGAGCGTGTGGATCACCGTGAGTGCGTCACGGGTGGCGGTCACACCGTGGCCGAGGACGTCGACGACGGCGACGTGGAGCTCGCCGGTCGGCAGCCGGCGCCAGTCGAAGAGGTCACCCCCGGTCGGCGCCGTGGGGTCGGAGGCGACATAGGCGACGGCGATGTCGACCCCGTCCATCCCGGGAGGCTCCGGGGCCACGGCCTGCTGCAGGTGGTCGACCACCAGACGCTGCGCCGCCTGCATCTCGACGAGATGGCTGAACTGCTCGCGGAGCTCGTGGAACTCCGTCGCCGGCGTGATGTCGCGGGCGACCACGACGAGACGCGGCGCGCCGGGGCTGTCCTCCGCCGGGGTGAAGGAGCACGCGAGCTGCTGCACGCGGCCGTCGGTCGCCGTGACCACCATCTCTCTCGGGAACTCGCTCAGACTGCGCCAGTTCACGAGGTCGACCGGCCGGCCGGCGGACGTCCGGGCCTGGAGGCGCTGGAGTGCGTCACGCCGTCCGACCGCCTCCGCGGCCGAGAGACCGGTGATCCGCTCGCACGCTGGGTTCCACGTGGCGATGACGCCGGCGGCGTCGAGGGTGAAGATGCCGTCGGAGGTGCTCTGGAGGATCTGCGCGACCGAGCGTTCGCTCTGGACGACCTTGGCGATCGCCCAGCCTCGCGTGAGCGTGTGTGCGGTCTGCCGGGCCAGCGTCACCATCATCGAGACCTGGTCGCGCTCGACCGCCCTTGTCGGGCGGAGCACGTCGAACAGCGCGATCACCCCGATGTCACGCGGGCCGATCTGCATGGGCGTGGACAGGCATGACCGCCGACCGGCCTCCCTGAGCAGCCGCGCCAGCGTCGAGTTGTCCCCGGCCGACACCTGCGTCAGCTCCCCCCGTCTGGGCAGGCGCCGCTCCAGAGGGCCGACCGGCACGTCGCTCTCGTACGACCCGTCGGCCCGTGACCGGAACGCGGCGGGTCTGCCGTCGTCATCGACCACCACGAGCGACACGGCGCGTGCGCCCATGCGCTCACGGACCTCGGCGAGGAAGGGCCGCAGCGCCGTCATGGGATCGACGGGCTCGGAGAGGATGCGGATCGTCTCGCTCAGGGTCTCGACGCGGGCCCGGTCGGCGTACGCCCCGGAGTAGAGCCTCGCCGCCGCGAAGATGAGAACCAGCGGAACCGGGATGAGCAGGACCCCGATGGGGCTTCCCGCGAGGGCGAACACGAACAGCAGACCGAACAACGTGTTGACGACGAGGTGCACGACCACCGCGACGGCGAGGAAGCCCGGCTTGCGGACGACGTAGGGCCAGCTGACCGGGTCGGTGATCGCCGCCTCGACCAGGACCCACAGGGTGTTCACCACGGTGACCACGGCGACGGCGAGGACGATCACGCCGACGACCCGCGGGGTGAGGTCGGCCTGGAGGCCGACGACGTCCGCGACCACGGTGCCCACGGCAGCACCGAGGGTCCATCGAGCCATCAGCGCGAAGGTGCGCAGGCGGGGGTATGCGCCGTTGAGCAGCCCTGGGACGTGGGCGAGGGCCACCGCGGCCGCGACCACGGTGACGTCGTACCCGTAGATCAGGGGGGTGATCGTCGAGGTCATCAGCGAGAGCCGCGCCGGGTTCGCCGGACCCCTGATCTCGAGCTGGAACTGCGCCGCGGCCGCGACGGCGACCACCAGGACGGGCAGACAGGCCCACGGGAGGTTCCGGACGGAGTCGTGCTCCAGTGTCCACCAGGCGTAGGCCAGCCCGCCGACGCACAGCCACGAGAGCACCACGAACGCCCACAGGCGTGCGTACGACCTCTGCTTGCTCACATCCGACCTCCGGGCGACCGCCTGGTGCCAGTATGCGCCGTCAGGGTGCCTCAGTCCGGGGGTCAGCCCAGCCGGGTGACGACGCGGTCGCAGACACCGAGCAGTGCGGTGCGCGCCTCGCTGTCGTCGAGCTGCAGGAGGAGGCCGCGTGCGGTGTCGGCCTCGCGGCGGACCAGGAGCCGTGCGTCGTCGAGAGCGGGGTTGGTCCGGAGCAGCCCCAGCGCCTCCTCGACCTCGGCGTCGTCGGCGAGCGGACGACTCAGGAGGTCGAGCAGCCGCGCGTCCTCGGGGCGTGCCGCCTGCTGCACGAGCAGGGTCGTCAGCGTCGGAACACCCTCGCGAAGGTCGGTGCCCGGCGTCTTGCCCGACTCGTCGGTCTCGCTCGCGATGTCGATCACGTCGTCGGCGAGCTGGAAGGCCGAGCCGATCCGCTCGCCGAACTCCGTCAGCGTCGACACGACGCCCGGGTCCGCACCGCTCATCATCGCGCCGAAGCGCGCGGCGGTGGCGATCAGCGAGCCGGTCTTGTCGGCGACCACGTCGAGGTAGTGCTGGAGCGGGTCCTCGTCGTTGCGCGGCCCGATCGTCTCGTGGATCTGGCCGTGAACCAGGCGCTGGAACGTCTCGGCCTGGATGCGCACGGCGTCGGTCCCGAGCCCGGCGACCACACGGGAGGCGACGGCGAAGAGGTAGTCGCCGGTGAGGATCGCAATCGAGTTGTCCCATCGGGCGTTGGCCGAGACCGCTCCGCGACGCAGCGACGCCTCGTCCATCACGTCGTCGTGGTAGAGCGTCGCCAGGTGGGTCAGCTCGATGACGACAGCCGACGGCACGACCTCGTCCGACTCGGGATCGTCGCCGAACTCGGCGGCGAGCAGGACGACGAGCGGCCGGAACCGCTTGCCGCCCGCAGCGAGCAGGTGGCTCGCCGTCTCCCCGATGAAGCCGTCGTCGTCGTGGACGGCAGCGCTCAGCTGCTTCTCGACCTCGTCCATCCGGACGCGGACGCGTTCTTCGAGCTCGGAGTCGGACTCGGCGATGCCCCAGGCGTGTGCCGCCACGGCTGCTGCTCCCTCGATCGTGCGATAGGTCAACGGACGAACGCCCCGGCCTGCTGCACGAGATCGAGCAGCGAATCGGGAAGTACCCCCAGCACGATTGTGACAGCCACCGCGATCCCTACGACCGACCAGGTCAGCGGGCTAGGCACGGCGACCGACGGGCCGTCCCCCTGCGGGGCCGCGAAGAAGAGCAGGACGACCACCCGGACGTAGAAGAACAGCGCGATGGCGGAGGCGACGACACCGACGACCACGAGCGGCCAGGCGCCACCCTCCCACGCCGCCGCGAAGACGGTCCACTTGCCGATGAAGCCTCCCGTCAAAGGGATCCCGGCGAACGACAGCAAGAAGATCGTGAAGGCCACGGCCACCACCGGAGACTCCTTGCCGAGCCCAGCCCAGCGGCTGAGGTGGGTGGTCTCGCCACCAGCGTCGCGGACCAGCGTCACGACGGCGAACGCCCCGATCACGGCCGCTCCGTACGCGATCAGGTAGAAGAGCACCGCCGACACGCTCGTCACACCGTCACCGCTCACCATGCCCGCCATCGCGACGAGCAGGAAACCCGCGTGGGCGATCGAGGAGTAGGCCAGCATCCGCTTGACGTCGGTCTGGGCGATGGAGACGACGGCACCGAACAGCATCGTGACGATCGCGATCGCCCACACGGTCGGAGCCCAGTCCCACCGGGCCCCGCCGAACGCCACGAAGAAGATCCGCAGCATCGCGATGAACGCCGCCGCCTTCGTGCCCGCCGCCATGAAGGCGGTGACCGGCGTCGGCGCGCCCTGATAGACGTCGGGCGTCCACGCGTGGAACGGCACGGCCGCGACCTTGAACAGCAGGCCGACCAGGATCAGCGCCATCCCGGCGAGGAGGATCGTCTGGCCCTCGATCCGGTTGGAGACGGCGGTCGAGATCTCGGCCAGGTCGAACGAGCCGGCGTAGCCGTAGACGAGCGCGATGCCGTACAGGAAGAACGCCGAGGAGAACGCCCCCAGGAGGAAGTACTTCATCGCCGCCTCCTGGCTGAGCAGCCGGCGACGACGCGCCAGCCCGCACATCAGGTAGAGCGGGAGGCTCAGGACCTCCAGAGCGACGAACATGCCGAGGAGGTCGTTGGCCGAGGCGAAGAACATCATCCCGGCGAGCGCGAACATGGCGAGCGGGAAGACCTCGCTGTGCTCGATGCGCAACCGCGTCGCGCGGCGTTCGTCGACACTGCCCGGCGGGGTCGCAGCCTGGCTCGTGAAGACGCTCAGGCCGCCCTCCAGGCGGCGCTCGGCGAACAGCAGCACGCCGAGCAGACCGAAGAACAGGAGCATCGCCCAGGTGACGACGGCAGGCCCGTCGACGCTCAGCGCCCCCATCGCCGTCGGACCGCCCCGTGCCGTCACGTCACCCTCGACCGGAGCAAGGTCGGTCCCGACCCAGACGGTCGCGCCGAACGCGGCGACGACGCCGACGGCGGCGAGGCCCACCTGGCTGACGAAGCGGTAGGCACGCGGGACGAACGCCTCCACGAGGACACCCGCCACGGCCACGCCCAGCACGATGAGCAACGGCGAGATCGTGCCGTAATCGATGTCGGGTGCGTCGATCGGCGACCGGGCACCCGGGAGGGCGGCCAGCATGCTCACGGCACTCACTTGGAGCTCCCCTCGGCGGTCGGGAAGGACGGGGTCTGCGGCTCGGGGTCACCGATCTGCACGTGGTCCAGCGTGTCGGAGACAGCCGGGTTGATCACGTCGAGGATCGGCTGCGGGAACAGGCCGAAGCCGATGAGCAGCACGACGACCGGCGCGATCGCGACGATCTCGCGCGGCACCATGTCGGTCACCCCGCGGTTGTCGTCGCGCAGCGGCCCGGTCATCGTCCGCTGGTACATCAGCAGGATGTAGAGCGCCGCGAGCACGATGCCCAGCGTCGCGAACACCGCGGCCGTCGGCGAGCGGGTGAACGTGCCCGCCAGCACGAGGAACTCCCCGACGAACGTCGCCAGGCCCGGCAGCGAGAGCGAGGCGAGACCGGCGATGAGGAACAGCCCGGCGGTGATCGGGGCGATCTTCTGCACCCCGCCGAAGTCGGAGATCCGTGCCGAGCCTCGCCGTTGGATGAGGAACCCGGCGATCAGGAACAGCGCCGCCGTGGAGAGCCCGTGGTTGAACATGTAGAACGTCGCGCCCGACGCCGACTGGGTCGTCAGCGCGAAGATGCCGAGCACGATGAACCCGAAGTGCGACACCGACGTGAACGCGATCAGCCTCATCAGGTGGTCCTGCCCGATCGCGAGCAAGGCTCCGTACAGGATGCTGACGACCGCCAGCGTGATCACGACAGGACTCGCCCACTCCGAGGCCTCGGGGAAGAGGCCGAGGCAGAAGCGGATCATGCCGAACGTGCCGAGCTTGTCGAGCACGCTCACCAGCAGCACCGAGGTGCCCGGGGTGGCCGCCGAGGCGGCGTCGGGCAGCCACGTGTGCAGCGGCACCATGGGCGCCTTCACCGCGAAGGCGATGAAGAAGCCCATGAAGAGCCACCTGCCCTCGACGGTGCCGATCGACAGGTCCTTCATGTCCGCCAGCAGGAACGACGGGTCGCCCTGGCTGTTGGAGAGGGCCCACATCCCGATCACCGAGGCGAGCATGAGCAGCCCGCCGGCGAGGGAGAACATCAGGAACTTCAGGGCGGCGTACGACCGCCGGGCGCCGCCGTAGCCACCGATCAGGAAGTAGGCAGGGACGAGCGCGGCCTCGAACAAGACGTAGAAGAGGAACACGTCGGTCGCGGCGAAGACACCGATGACCAGCCCTTCGAGCGCGAGCATGAGGGCGAAGAACGTCCCGACGCTCCACCGAGCCCCGTCGGCGTCGTTCCAGCCCGCGATGATGACGATCGGCACGAGGATCGTGGTCATCAGGATCAGCGTCAGACCGATCCCGTCCACGCCGACCGCGTAGTGGACGCCCAGCGCGGCGATCCACTCGTGCTGCTCGGCCAGCTGGTAGCCGGCGCCGTCGAGGTCGTACTGCGACAGGACGCCGAGGGAGACGGCCAGGGAGACCAGGGAGACGACGAGCGCCGCCCACTTCGCCAGCTCGGGACGGCTGCGCGGGAGCGCCGCCACCACCGCCGCGCCGACGAGAGGGACGACCATCAGGATCGTCAGCCAGGGGAAGGACATGTCACTCACGCGAGGTTCACCGCCAGGAGGGCCAGGACGAGGACGAGGGCGCCGCCGAAGATCTCCGCGGCGTAGGTCCGGACGAAGCCGGTCTGGAGCCGGCGCAGACCACGCGCGCCGTCACCGACGAGCTCGGCGGTGCCGTTGACGGCACCGTCGATCCCGCTCCCGTCCACGTAGACGAGGGACCGGGTGAGGTACTGGCCGGGCCGCATGAAGAGCGCCTCGTTGACGGCGTCCCCGTAGAGGTCGGCACGGCCGGCGCGGGTGAAGACCGAGACCTTCTGCGGCGCCGTGTCGGGGATCGCGCGCCGGCCGAAGAGCACGTATGCCAGCGCGATGCCGGCCGCGACGACCAGCACGATGATCGCGGTGATCACGATCGGCGGGACCGGGAGCTCGTGGTGCTCCTCCCCCGTCACCGGAGCCAGCCAGTCGACGATCCAGCTCGAGAAGAGCAGCGCGCCGCCGCCGACCGAGAGGGCGGCGAGGACGATCAGCGGGACGGTCATGATCTTCGGCGACTCGTGCGGGTGCACCCCCTCGCGCCAGCGCTTCTCACCGAAGAACGTCATGATCATGACGCGCGTCATGTAGAACGCGGTCACGCCGGCGCCGACCAGGGCCGCTAGGCCTGCCCAGAAGTTGGTGGCGAACGCCGCCTCGATGACCTTGTCCTTGGAGAAGAACCCGGAGAACCCTGGGAAGCCGATGATCGCCAGGTAGCCCATCGCGAAGGTCACGAAGGTCACGGGCATCATCGTGCGCAGCGCGCCGTAGTGCCTCATGTCGACGTCGTCGTTCATGCCGTGCATGACCGACCCGGCTCCCAGGAACATGTTGGCCTTGAAGAAGCCGTGCGTGATCAGGTGGAAGATCGCGAACGCGTATCCGGCCGGGCCGAGGCCCGCTGCCAGCATCATGTAGCCGATCTGGCTCATCGTGGAGCCGGCCAGCGCCTTCTTGATGTCGTCCTTCGCGCAGCCGATCCACGCGCCGTACAGGAGCGTCACCGCGCCGACGACGACCACCGCCGTACGGGCGACCTCCGACAGGTCGTAGATCGCCGCCGACCGCACGACGAGGTAGACGCCCGCCGTGACCATGGTCGCGGCGTGGATGAGGGCCGAGACCGGGGTCGGGCCCTCCATCGCGTCGAGCAGCCAGCTCTGCAGCGGCACCTGGGCCGACTTGCCGCAGGCACCCAGCAGCAGCAGGAGGCCGAGCGCGGTCGCCACACCCTGGGAGGCGTTCGCGACGTTGAGGCCGACGTCGTGGATGTTGGTCGTGCCGAACTGCGCGAACATCAGCATGATGCCGAGCGCGAGCCCGAGGTCGCCGACACGGTTGACGACGAACGCCTTCTTGGCGGCGACGGCGGCCGAGCGCTTCTCCTGCCAGAAGCCGATCAGCAGGTACGAGGCGAGGCCGACGCCCTCCCAGCCCAGGAAGAGCACGAGGTAGTCGCCCGCGAGGACGAGCACGAGCATCGCCGCGATGAAGAGGTTGAGGAAGCCGAAGAACCGGCGCTTACGCGGGTCGTCGGCCATGTAGCCGATCGAGTAGACGTGGATCAAGGACCCGACGCCGGTGATCAGCAGGACGAAGAGCGCGGCCAGCTGGTCGTAGTAGACGCTCATCGTCACGTCGAACCCGCCGACCTGCATCCAGGTCCACAGGTCGTGCGTGATCGCCCGCTCGGCGACGTCCTGCCCGAGCAGCGCGATGAAGGCGACGAGACCGACGACGAACGAGGCGATCGCGGCCAGGGTGCCCAGCAGGTGGCCGAAGCGGTCGAGCGGACCGTGGTCGCCCGCACCGTCGCCGATGAGCAGGATCGCGGCGCTGACCGCCGGGATGGCGACCACCAGCCACAACCAGGAGAAAACGCCGTCGGCAGCGACCGGCACGACGTCCGCGTGCTCGCT
Source organism: Mumia sp. zg.B17 (assembly GCF_019550915.1). Lineage (GTDB taxonomy): Bacteria > Actinomycetota > Actinomycetes > Propionibacteriales > Nocardioidaceae > Mumia. The sequence goes on along the minus strand of NZ_JAHWCI010000002.1, from coordinate 45,884 downwards.
CGCAGCCAGCACGACGGTGGACAAACTCGTCATTCCCGTCCCCTCAGAGCTTCAGCAGACTGGCGTCGTCGACCGAGGCCGAGCGACGGGTCCGGTAGATCGACACGATGATCGCGAGGCCGACGACGACCTCGGCCGCGGCGACCACCATCACGAAGAAGGCCGCGATCTGACCGTCGAGATTGCCGTTCGCCCGCGCGAACGTGACGAACGCGAGGTTGCACGCGTTGAGCATCAGCTCCACGCACATGAAGACGATGATCGCGTTGCGGCGGACCAGGACCCCGACGGCACCGATGGTGAACAGCAGGGCCGAGAGACCGATGAAGGGTTCGACGTTCACCGGTCGGTCACCTCGTCATCAGCAGGTCGGTCGTCAGCAGGTCGGTCTTCGGCAGGTCGGTTGTCCGCAGGGTGCGCGGCGCCGTCCTTCGGTGCCCGCGGGCCGGTCACCGAGATCGGTGCCGACTCGATGACTCCGCGCTCGGGACCGTCGGACTCCAGCTTGCGGAGCGTGACCGCGACGTCACCGGAGAAGGCCCCGTCGCGCACGACACCACGGTCGCGCAGCGTCTTCGACGTCGACGACTCGGCCGGCGAGCCGTCGGGCAGGAGGGCCGGCACGTCGACGGCGTTGTGGCGGGCGTAGACGCCGGGAGTGGGCAGGTTGCCGGGGTGCTCGCCGTGCTCGGCGTAGCGCTGCATCCGCTGGAGCGCCAGCTCGCGCTGCGTCGGCTTGGGCTCGAGCCGCTCACGGTGCGCGAGCACCATCGCGCCGAGCGCCGCGGTGATGAGCAGCGCGCTCGTCGCCTCGAACACGAACACGTACCGGTTGAAGAGCAGCCGGGCCAGCCCGTGCACGTTGCCGTCGGCGTTGGCGTCACCGAGCCCGATCACGGGCCCGACGGTCGTCTGGGCGACGACGGTGACGACCAGGAACCCGAAGAGGATGCCCACCACGGCCGCGGCCAGCCGCTGCCCGGGGATCGTCTCGACCAGGGAGTCGGTCTTGTCGACGCCGACCAGCATCAGCACGAAGAGGAACAGCATCATGATCGCGCCGGTGTAGACGATGATCTGCACGACGAACAGGAACGGTGCGTCCTGCATCGCGTACATCATCGCGAGCGAGATCATCACGACCGCGAGGCACAGCGCCGAGTGCACCGCCTTGCGCGACAGCACGACGCCGAGTGCGGCCACGACCATAATCGGTGCCAGCAACCAGAAGGCGGTCACTTCTCGCCTCCCGATGAGGATCCGCCGGCCACCGTGCCGTCGGCGGCCGCCCGCGCTGCCGCGTCGCCGCGGTAGTAGTCGCGCTCGGTGTCGCCCAGACGCATCGCGTGCGGCGGCGCCTCCATCCCCGGGAGCAGCGGGGCGAGGAGGTCGGACTTCTCGTAGATCAGCGCCTCGCGGCTCGTGTCGGCCAGCTCGTACTCGTTGGTCATCGTCAGGGCGCGCGTCGGGCACGCCTCGATGCACAGCCCGCAGAGGATGCAGCGCAGATAGTTGATCTGGTAGACGCGGCCGTAGCGCTCACCGGGCGAGAAGCGCTCGTCCTCGGTGTTGGAGGCACCCTCGACGAGGATCGCGTCGGCGGGACACGCCCACGCGCACAGCTCGCACCCGATGCACTTCTCGAGCCCGTCCGGCCACCGGTTGAGCTGGTGCCGGCCGTGGAAGCGCGGCGCGGTCGGCCGCTTCTCGAACGGGTACTGCACGGTGACCGGCTTCTTGAACATCGTCCGGAACGTCACGCCGAAGCCGGCGATCGGGTCCCAGAGCTGCTCCTTCAGCGTCGCCATCGCGATCAGGCCTCCTTCTCAGCCGTACGGCTGGACGACGCCCCGCTGGGGGACGGCTCCCGGCCCGGCATCGGGGGTACGGGGAATCCACCGGCGAACGCGTCGTGCTCGGTCTCGGCGACCTCGGGCGCGCGCCGCTCGGGGATGAACTGCACGACCAGCAGCGCAGCCACGACCACGCCGGCGATGATCAGGATCATCGTCGGGTCGAGGTCGCCGTCGGTGATCAGGCGACGCATGACGCAGACCACGACGATCCAGGCCAGCGAGACCGGGATGAGGACCTTCCACCCGAACTTCATGAACTGGTCGTATCGCATCCGCGGCAGCGACCCGCGCAGCCAGATGAACAGGAAGACGAAGAGCAGCGTCTTGCCGAGGAACCACAGCACCGGCCAGTAGCCCTCGTTGGCGCCGTCGATCTGCGAGATGCCCCACGGTGCTCGCCAGCCACCGAGGAACAGCGTCGTCGCGAGCGCGGAGACGGTGACCATGTTGATGTACTCGGCGAGGAAAAAGAGCGCGAACTTCAGCGACGAGTACTCGGTGTGGAAACCTCCGACCAGCTCGCCCTCGGCCTCGGGGAGGTCGAACGGAGCGCGGTTGGTCTCACCGACCATCGCGATCATGTAGATGATGAACGACGGCAGGAGCGGGAGTGCGAACCACCCGTCCGCCGCCTGCGCGGCGACGATCTCCGACGTGGACATCGAGCCGGCGTAGATGAACACGGCGACGAGCGAGAGACCCATCGCGACCTCGTACGAGATCATCTGCGCCGAGGAGCGGACCCCACCGAGGAGTGCGTACGTCGAGCCGGACGCCCAGCCGCCCAGCACGATGCCGTACACGCCGATCGACGTGACGGCGAGGATGTAGAGCACCGCCACCGGCATGTCGGTCAGCTGCAGCGGCGTCCGGGTGTCGGTGAACGGGATCGTCACCTCGGGCCCGAACGGGATCACGGCCCACGCCAGGAAGGCCGGGATCGTCGCGATCACCGGCGCGACGAAGTAGACGACCTTGTGGGCGTGCTTGGGGAAGATCTCTTCCTTGAGCGCGAGCTTGACGCCGTCGGCGAGGCTCTGCAGCAGCCCGAACGGACCCCAGACGTTGGGCCCCACACGGTGCTGCATGCGCGCCACCACGCGACGCTCGAACCAGATGTTGAAGAGGGTGAAGACCACCAGCACGACGAAGACGCAGAGCGCCTTCAGGATGACCACCCACCACGGCTCGTTGCCGAAGAGATCGCTCACAGCTGCTCCTCCGCCGGTCGGGCGAGGTCGGTATCGGTCGGCGCGGCGCTGTCACCCGGCGCCGTCGTCGCGTCCAGCTCCACACCCTCGTCCGGTGCCGGAGTCTGGTGCGGGTGCGGCGGGCCGGACAGGGCGTCGGCACGCGAGTCGGTCGTGGACCGCTCGATCGTGACGACGTCTCCGTACGTCGCACCGAGGATCCCCAGGAGCGACAGTCCGTTGGAGTTGGCCGGCGTCCAGACGACCCCGTCGGCGATGTCGGCGAGGTCGACCGGGACCGCGACCGCGCCGCGATCGGTACGGAGGATGACCTCGTCACCGGCACGCACGCCGGTCGCACGGGCGGTGGCCGCCGACAGCAACACCACCGAGGGACGTGCCGTCGCCTGGTAGTGCTGGTCTCCGTCCTGGCCACGACCGTCGTCGATCAACCGGCGCCAGGTGTCGAGGACGACCTCGCTCGGGCCGGTCCGCGGTGCGCGGCCCGGCAGCACCTCCGGCCTCGGTGCGCGCGCTCCGTCCCAGGCGCCCAGCTCCGCGAGCTCCGCGGCGGCGGCCTCGGCCGTACGGAAGCCGAGGTCATGTCCCGCGGCCTCGGCGATCCCGGCGAGCACCCGCGTGTCGGAGAGCGCGTGCGGAGGGGAGAACACGGCGCCGAACCGGCGCGGGCGTCCTTCCCAGGTGAGGAACGACCCAGCCTTCTCGGCGGGGGCGGCCACGGGTAGCACCACGTCGGCGCGCTCGGTCACCGCACTGGCACGCACCTCGAGGCTGACGACGAAGCCGGCTGCCTCGATGGCGTCGATGGCGGCCTGCGGGTCGGCGAGGTCGTCGACCTCGACACCGGCGACCAGCAGGCCGCCGATCTCACCGGTCAGTGCCGCCGCCAGGATCGCGTCGCCGCTGCGGCCGACTCCGCCGGGAACGGAGCCGACGCCCCAGGCCGCGGCGAGGTCGGCGCGCGCCTCGGCGTCACCGACCGGGCGTCCACCCGGGAGAAGGTTGGGCAGGCATCCTGCCTCGACGGCGCCGCGGTCGCCCGCGCGTCGCGGCACCCAGGCGAGGCGGGCACCGCGTGCGGTGGCCGCTGTCAGGGCGGAGGTGAAGGCGCCTTCGACCCGCGCCACCCGCTCACCGAGGAGGACGATCGTGCCGGCGTCGAGCCCGGCCTCGCCGAGCGCCTTCGCCTCGTCACCGGGGACGGTACGGATCAGCTGACCGCCGACCTTCTCCAGCGCGCGCGTGGCGTGGCTCGCGAGCGCGACGACCTGGGTGCCGTTCTGCCGCCACGCCTTGCGCAGCCTCAGGAAGATGGTGGCCGCCTCGTCCTCGGGCTCGAGACCCACGAGCACCACCTTGGCGGCGTGCTCGAGGTCCCGGTAGGTGACGCCGAGGCCAGAGCCCGCCACCGCGTGCGCCAGGAAGGCCGCCTCCTCGTCGGAGTGCGGACGGGCACGGAAGTCGATGTCGTTGGTGCCGAGCACCGTCCGCGCCAGCTTGGAGTAAGCGTACGCGTCCTCGACGGTCAGGCGACCGCCGGTGAGGACGCCGACGCCGGCCGTCCGGGCCGCGTCGGTGAGCCCTCGCGCAGCGGCGAGGAACGCTGCCGGCCAGGACGCCGGCTCCAGAGCCCCGGTCTCGGGGTCGCGGACCAGCGGGCGGGTGAGGCGGTCCGGCTGGCGGTCGTAGGCGAACGCGAACCGGTCCTTGTCGCTGATCCACTCCTCGTTGACCTCGGGGTCGTCGCCGGCCAGGCGACGCATCACCTTGCCGCGGCGGTGGTCGACGCGGATCGCCGCGCCGCACGCGTCGTGCTCGGCCACCGACGGCGTCGAGACGAGGTCGAACGGGCGCGAGCGGAACCGGTAGGCGCTGCTGGTCAGGGCGCCGACGGGACAGATCTGGATCGTGTTGCCGGAGAAGTAGGACGAGTAGGGCTCGTTCTCGTAGATCGCCACCTGCTGGAGCGCCCCGCGCTCGGCCATCGCGATGAACGGGTCACCCGCGATCTGCTCCGAGAAGCGCGTGCAGCGGGCGCACAGGACGCAGCGCTCCCGGTCGAGCAGGATCTGCGGCGAGATGGCGAGCGGCTTGGGGAAGGTCCGCTTGACCTCGTTGAAGCGTGTCTCGCCGCGACCGTGGCTCATCGCCTGGTTCTGCAGCGGGCACTCGCCGCCCTTGTCGCACATCGGACAGTCGAGCGGGTGGTTGATCAGGAGGAACTCCAAGATCCCCGTCTGGGCCTTGTCGGCAACCGGTGACGTGACCTGCGTCTTGACGACCATCCCCGGCGACACCGGGAGCGTGCACGACGCCTGCGGCTTGGGGAAGCCGCGCCCGTTGCCCGCGTCAGGAACGTCGACGAGGCACTGGCGGCACGCGCCCACAGGCGCCAGCAGCGGGTGGTCGCAGAAGCGCGGGATCTCGACACCGATGAGTTCGGCGGCGCGGATCAGCAGCGTGCCCTCCGGGACGCTGACCTCGACGTCGTCGATGGTCAGCGTCACGAGGTTCTCGTCGGCACGAGCAGCCTCGGTGCCGGACTCGTTGTTGTGGGTGACGGTCATGCCGACGCTCCCTTCCGCCAGGCCGTGGAGGCCTCGTATGGGAACAGGTCCCATGCCGGGGTGTGCATCCCGGCCTCGAACTCGTCGCGGAAGTGCTCGATCGCCGACGTGATCGGGCTCGTCGCCCCGTCGCCGAGCGCGCAGAACGCACGTCCGAGGATGTTGTCGCACTGGTCGAGGAGGAGCTCGATGTCGCCGTCCTGGCCCTTGCCGGCCTCGAGGCGCTCGAGCGTCTGGACCAGCCACCAGGTGCCCTCACGGCACGGCGTGCACTTGCCGCAGGACTCGTGCTTGTAGAACTCGGTCCACCGCAGGACGCAGCGGACCACCGAGGTGGTCTGGTCGAACACCTGCAGCGCCTTGGTGCCCAGCATGGAGCCGGCACCGGCGACGCCCTCGTAGTCGAGAGGGACGTCGAGGTGCTCGGCGGTCAACAGCGGTGTGGACGAGCCGCCGGGCGTCCAGAACTTCAGCTCCGAGCCCTCGCGCATGCCACCGGAGAGGTCGAGGAGCTCGCGCAGCGTGATGCCGAGCGGCGCCTCGTACTGACCGGGGCGCTTCACGTGGCCCGAGAGGGAGTAGAGCGTCATGCCCTTGGACTTCTCGGTGCCCATCGAGCCGAACCAGTCGGGTCCGTTCTCCACGATGCAGGGCACCGAGGCGATGGACTCGACGTTGTTGATCACCGTCGGCGCGGCGTAGAGGCCGGCCACCGCGGGGAAGGGCGGTCGCAGCCGCGGTTGGCCCCGGCGCCCCTCGAGGGAGTCGAGGAGCGCGGTCTCTTCACCGCAGATGTACGCGCCGGCGCCGGCGTGCACGACGACGTCGAGGTCGATGCCCGACCCGAACACGTCCGCCCCCAGGAACCCTGCCTCGTATGCCTCCTCGACCGCGGCCTGGAGGCGACGGATCACGTGCAGCACCTCGCCGCGGACGTAGATGAACGCCTTCTTGGCCCGGATCGCGTGGCAGGTGATCGCAACGCCCTCGACCAGGGTGTGCGGGCTGGCCATCATGAGCGGGATGTCCTTGCAGGTGCCCGGCTCGGACTCGTCGGCGTTGACGACGAGGTAGTGCGGCTTGTCGCCGCCCGGCTTGCTCGGGTCCTGCGGGATGAAGCTCCACTTCATGCCCGTCGGGAAGCCGGCGCCGCCGCGCCCGCGCAGGCCGGAGGCCTTCACGGTCTCGATGAGCGCGTCCGGCTCGGTCTGCAGGGCCGTACGCAGGGCGGCGTACTCGCCGTACGCGTCCAGCGTCCACGCGCGCTCGTGGTCCCACCCTCGGGTGAGGACCGGGGTGAGGGGTGCGACGCTCATTCGGTCTCCTCCGCCTCGTCGCGCTGTGCGGGTGGGGTGGTGCTGTCGTCGACCTTGGTCTCGGACTCAGCCCGCTGGGTGTCTGTCTGCTTGACGGCGGCACCGGCGTCGTCGCCGGTGGTGCCGGTCTCGCTCGGTCGCTCGCCGCTCAGCTGGTCGCCGCTCGGGCGCGCACCGTCGGGGGCTGTCCAGCCGTGCTCGTTCGCCAGCCGCAGACCCGCGAGGGACGGCTCCCCCGCGGCAGGGCCCTCGTGGGCGCGACCGTCGGGGAACCCGGCGAGCACACGCTCGGCCTCGCGCCAGCTGGTGATCTGCGCGCCCCGGGTCGCCGTGCGGGTCCTGCCCGCGCGCAGGTCGTCGACGAGCTCGACCGCGGAGTCGGGGGTCTGGTTGTCGAAGAACTCCCAGTTGACCGTCATCACCGGCGCGTAGTCGCAGGCCGCGTTGCACTCGATGTGCTCGAGCGTCACCTTGCCGTCGGCGGTCCGCTCGTCGTTGCCGACACCGAGGTGCTCGCGCAGCCGGGCGAAGATCGCGTCGCCGCCCATCACCGCGCACAGCGTGTTGGTGCAGACCCCGACGTGGTGCTCGCCGACGTCACGCCGCTTGTACATCGTGTAGAACGTCGCGACGCCGTTGACCTCCGCCGTCGAGACGTCGAGGAGCTCGGCGCACAGCTCGATCCCCTCGGCGGTCACCCGGCCCTCGACGGACTGCACCAGGTGGAGCATCGGCAGCAGGGCCGAACGCTTCTGCGGGTAGCGGGCCATGATCGCCTGAAGGTCGTCGCGCACGCGTGCGGAGTCCAGACCACTCACCGGTCCACTCCTCCCATCACGGGGTCGATGCTGGCGACGGCGACGATGACGTCGGAGAGCATGCCGCCCTCCGACATCGCCGCGGTCGCCTGCAGGTTGCTGAAGGACGGGTCGCGGAAGTGCGCACGGTACGGACGGGTGCCGCCGTCGGAGACGAGGTGGCACGCGAGCTCGCCGCGGGGGGACTCCACGCTGGTGTAGACCTGGCCGGCCGGGACGCGGAAGCCCTCGGTCACCAGCTTGAAGTGGTGGATCAGCGCCTCCATCGACTCACCCATGATGTGGCGGATGTGGTCGGCCGAGTTGCCCTGGCCGTCGGGACCCACAGACAGCTGCGACGGCCAGGCGATCTTGCGGTCGCCGACCATCACCGGAGCACCCTCCAGCCCGCGCAGGCGGGTCACGCACTGCTCGACGATCCGCAGGGACTCGTCCATCTCGTCCATGCGGATGCGGAAGCGTCCGTACGCGTCAGGCTCGTCGCGCGTGATGACGTCGAAGTCGTACGTCTCGTAGCCGGAGTAGGGCTGCTTCTTGCGAAGGTCCCAGTCGTACCCGGTCGACCGCAGCGGCGGTCCGGTGACGCCGAGCGCCAGGCAGCCGGCCAGGTCGAGGTAGCCCACGTCCTTGAGGCGGCCCTTGAAGATCGGGTTCTGGTTGCAGAGTGCGGCGAGCTCCGGGAGCCGCTTGCGCATCAGCGCGACGAACCGGTCGACCGCGTCGAGCCCGCCTTCGGGGACGTCGACGGCGACGCCGCCGGGTCGGATGTAGGCGTGGTTCATCCGCAGGCCGGTGAACAGCTCGAAGATGTCGAGGCAGAGCTCGCGCTCACGGAACCCGACCGTCATCACGGTCAGGGCGCCGATCTCCATGCCCCCGGTCGCGATCGCGACGAGGTGCGAGGAGATCCGGTTGATCTCCATCATCATCACGCGCAGGACCTGGGACTTCTCAGGGACCTGGTCGGTGATGCCGAGGAGCTTCTCGACGGCCATCACGTAGGCGGCCTCGTTGTACATCGGGGACAGGTAGTCCATCCGGGTGCAGAACGTCACGCCCTGCGTCCAGGTCCGGTACTCCATGTTCTTCTCGATGCCGGTGTGCAGGTAGCCGATGCCGCACCGGGCCTCGGTCACCGCCTCGCCGTCGATCTCGAGGATCAGGCGCAGCACGCCGTGGGTCGACGGGTGCTGCGGGCCCATGTTGACGACGATGCGCTCGGAGGCGTCGGGATCGACGCCCGCGACCACGGTGTCCCAGTCCTGACCGGTGACGGTGAAGACGCGCCCGGACGTCGTGTCCTGGCTCTGGGCGTACGGGTCGGGACCGGTCTGTGTGGTGCTCATGAGTAAGACCTCCGCTCGTCTGGCGGTGGGATGGTGGCGCCCTTGTACTCGACGGGGATGCCGCCGAGCGGGTATTCCTTGCGCTGCGGGTGACCCGGCCAGTCGTCGGGCATGAGGATCCGGGTGAGCGCGGGGTGGCCGTCGAAGATGATGCCGAAGAAGTCGTACGTCTCGCGCTCGTGCCAGTCGGCGGTCGGGTAGACCGACACGACCGACGGGACGTGCGGGTCGGCGTCGGGCACGGCGACCTCGAGGCGGATGCGCCGGTTGTGGGTCATCGACAGCAGGTGGTAGACCGCGTGCAGCTCGCGGCCGATCTCGTGCGGGTAGTGGACGCCTGAGATCCCGCTGCAGAGCTCGTAGCGCAGGGCCGCGTCGTCGCGCAGGTGCCGGGCGACCTCGAGGATGCTCTCGCGCCGCACGTGCAGGGTCAGCTCGTCGCGGTCCACCACGACGGACTCGACCGCACCCTCGCCGGCGAGCTGCTCGAGCCGGTCGGCGACCTCGTCGAACCAGCCGCCGTACGGCCGTCGCGCGGTGCCCGGCATGGCGACCGGGCGCTGCAGCCTGCCGTAGCCAGAGGTGTCGCCGGAGCCGCGGACGCCGAACATGCCCTCGCGGACCTCGACGACCTCGAGCGTGCGGGCCTCCGACGGGACGACCTCCTCACCGCCGACGGTCGTGCTGCTCGGGTCCTGGGTGCTCCCGCCGGTCATCGCAGCAGGCCCTTCATCGCCGAGGCCGGCACGGCCTCGAGAGCGACCTTCTCGTCCGAGTCGATCTGGTCGAGGCGGTGCTGGCCGAGCTTGGTCTCCTGGATCTTGGTGTGCAGCTTCATCACCGAGTCGATGAGCATCTCCGGCCGCGGCGGGCAGCCGGGAAGGTACATGTCGACGGGCACGATGTGATCGACGCCCTGCACGATCGCGTAGTTGTTGAACATCCCGCCCGAGCTCGCGCACACACCCATCGCGAGCACGTACTTCGGGTTGGCCATCTGGTCGTAGATCTGCCGCAGGACCGGCGCCATCTTCTGGCTCACGCGGCCGGCGACGATCATCAGGTCGGCCTGGCGCGGCGAGGCCCGGAAGACCTCCATGCCGAAGCGGGACGAGTCGTACTTGGGAGCACCGAACTCCATCATCTCGATCGCGCAGCAGGCCAGGCCGAAGGTGGCCGGCCAGAAGGACGCCTTGCGGAAGTAGCCCGCAAGCCCCTCCACGGTCGTCAGCAGCACTCCGCTCGGGAGCTTCTCCTCCAGGCCCATGTCAGTCCCACTCCAGTCCGCCGCGGCGCCAGACGTACACGTACGCGACGAAGACCGTCGCGATGAACAGCAGCATCTCGACGATGCCGAACCAGCCGAGAAGGTCGAACTCCACCGCGAAGGGGTAGAGGAAGATGATCTCGACGTCGAAGACGATGAAGAGCATCGCCGTGATGAAGTACTTCACCGGGATGCGGCCCCCGCCGACCGCCTGGGGGGTGGGCTCGATCCCGCACTCGTACGAGTCGAGCTTGGCGCGGTTGTAGCGCTTGGGCCCGGTCATCGGCGCGATCAGCACGGAGAACACCGCGAACGCTCCCGAGATGACGGCGAGCACCAAGATCGGCGTGTACTCGGTCACCGCATCCTCCCTTCGTGAAAATCTTCACGAGCCTGTTCACACGCTCTCACGGTCGAGTGAGATCTTGTGTTTCACGTCACTATGCCACGGCTTCGAGGCTGGTTCGACAGGGGGTGGGCGGGGTCACGGGCCGCAGCGCGACATGCTGCCCCACCTGCGATTACGTCCCGCCGGCGTTGCGTAATTCAATGCCACAGGGCGGGCGTAACGGGCGGCTCAGCCCTTGGTGGCGGTGTGGAGCGCCACGATGCCGGCGGAGAGGTTCTCCCAGCGGACGGGACCCCACCCGCTGTCGGCGATGACCTTGGCGAGGCCCAGCTGGTCCGGCCAGGCCATGATCGACTCCGCCAGGTAGACGTACGAGTCGGGGTTGGACGAGACAGCGCGTGCGGCCGGCGGGAGCGCCCGCATGAGGTACTCGAGGTAGACCTTGCGGAACGGGCCGAACGTCGGGTGGCTGAACTCGCAGACCACGAGGCGCCCACCCGGCCGGGTGACCCGGAGCATCTCCTCGAGAGCGACCGCCGGCTCGTGGACGTTGCGCAGGCCGAACGAGATCGTGACCGCGTCGAACGAGTCGTCGGCGAACGGCAGCCGCATCCCGTCACCGGCGGTGAACGGAAGCTCGCCGTGGTGACGCTTGCCCTCGCGGAGCATGCCGATGCTGAAGTCGCACGGCACGACGTACGCGCCGTCCTTCGCGAACGGCACCGACGACGTCCCCGTGCCGGCCGCGAGGTCGAGGACCCGGTCTCCGGGACCCGCCGCGACGAGGTCTCGCACCCGACGGCGCCAGTGGCGGTCCTGCCCCAACGACAGCACGTCGTTCGTGAGGTCGTAGCGTCGCGCGACGGCGTCGAACATCGAGGCGACCTCGTGCGGCTGCTTGTCCAGGCTGGCTCGGCTCACGCGCCTACTGTGTCACGCGCCGCAGCGGTCGCCGGGGAACGGGTCGTACCCTGGCTGACGTGACCGACACCGTCGTCCCCCTGCGTGGACCCCTCCGGCTCGTGGCGCAGACGGTCTCTCTCGACCCCGCCGCGCTGGAGGACGTCCCCCTCACTCACCTGCTCCCCGCCGACGGCGCGCTGGCCTGGGTCCGCGACGGCGACGGCATCGTGGGATGGGGTGAGGCTGCCCGCATCGAGACCGCCGGCGACAAGCGCTTCGCCGAGGCCAGTCAGTGGTGGCGCGAGGTCTCCGCGCACGCCGTGGTCCGAGACCGTGTGGGTGTGCCCGGCAGCGGGCTGTTGGCCTTCGGGTCGTTCGCTTTCGCCGACGACTCCGGACGCACCCGCGGCCGTGAGCCCGGCAGCTCGGTCCTGATCGTCCCCCGTGTGGTGGTCGGTCGACGCGGCGGGACCACCTGGGTGACCACCATCCGCGAGGAGGCGCTCGCTCCGTCGGCCGACGTCGCCCCTACCGACACCCCCTCCGCCCCCGAGGACGCTGTCTTCACCGACGGGTCGACCTCCGGCACCCAGTGGGAGTCGATCGTGGCCGAGGCGGTCCGCCGTATCGAGGCCGGTCGACTCGACAAGGTCGTGCTCGCCCGCGACCTGGTCGCCGACCTCGCCGCGCCGCTCGACGTCAGAGCGCCGCTGCGTCGCCTGGCCGAGGCCTACCCCAACTGCTGGACCTTCCACGTCGACCATCTCTTCGGTGCCACGCCCGAGATGCTCGTCCGCCGTGAGCGAGGTCTCGTCACCTCCCGTGTCCTCGCCGGCACCATCCGCCGGACCGGTGACGACGCCCGCGACCTCGCGCTGGCGGGCTCGCTCGCGCGTTCCAGCAAGGACCTGGAGGAGCACGAGTACGCCGTGCGATCGGTCGCCGACGCCCTCGAGCCGTACTGCTCGTCGACCAACGTCCCCGAGACCCCGTTCGTGCTCCACCTGCCCAACGTGATGCACCTGGCGACCGACGTCGCCGGTGTCGTCGCCGACCACGAGTCGGCGAGCGCCCTCGACCTCGCCGAGGCGCTGCACCCCTCGGCGGCGGTGGGCGGGACACCGCGCTCGGTCGCGCTCGAGCTGATCGCGGAGATCGAGCATCTCGACCGTGGCCGCTACGCGGCGCCGGTCGGGTGGATCGACGCCGACGGCGACGGCGAGTGGGGCATCGCGCTGCGCTCGGCGGAGTACGACGGCGCGCGGGTGCGCCTCTTTGCGGGGTGCGGGATCGTCGCCGACTCCGACCCGGAGGCTGAGCTCGCCGAGGCGCAGGCCAAGCTCGTCCCGGTGCGCGACGCGCTCACCAGCGCCTAGGAGAACAGTCCGGCGAGGTCGTCGGCGCTCAGCTCGCCGGAGGACGAGGACGCCTCGTCGAGCACGCTGGCGACGAGCTCGGCCTTGCGGGACTTCAGCTCGACGACCTTCTCCTCGATCGTGCCCGCGGACACGAGCCGGTAGACCATCACCGGCGACTCCTGACCGATCCGGTGCACACGGTCGACGGCCTGGGCCTCGACGGCAGGGTTCCACCAGGGGTCGAGGACGAACACGTAGTCGGCCTCGGTCAGCGTCAGGCCGACTCCCCCGGCCTTGAGACTGATCAGGAAGACCGGCTGGTCGCCTGCCTTGAACCCGTCGATCGCCCCGGCCCGGTCGCGCGTGCTTCCGTCGAGGTAGGACGTCGCGATCCCCTCGCGTTCGAGCCTGGCCTGGACCCGCCGGAGGAAGGTCGTGAACTGGCTGAACACCAGTGCGCGGTGGCCCTCTGCCGCCAGCTCGAGCACGTGCTCGACGAGGAGCTCCACCTTGGCGGAGCCGATCACGTCATAGCTCGGGTCGACCAGCCCCGGGTCGAGGCTCAGTTGACGAAGCTTGGTGAGCGCGGCGAAGATCGTCATCCGGTGCCGTCGCAGCGCCACCTCGTCGTCGCCCGCCTCCTCGAGGAGCCCCAGGATGCGCTGGCGCTCACGCTGCAGGTGGGTGTCGTAGACCTTGCGGTGCCGGGCCGACAACGTCACCTCCAAGACCTGCTCCTGCTTGGGCGGCAGGTCGGCCGCCACCAGGTCCTTGGTGCGTCTCAACAGGATCGGGCGGATGCGACGACGCAGCAGCGCCAGCAGCTCACCGTCGTCACCCTTCTCGATGGGGTTGGCGATGTCCTTCGCGAACTGAGCGGGGTGCGGGAACAGCCCGGGCGCGGTCAGCGACAGCAGCGACCACAGCTCCATGAGGTCGTTCTCGACAGGGGTGCCGGTGATGGCGAGCGAGAACGGGGCGTCGACGCGGCGGACGGCCTGGTAGGTCTTGCCCCGGTGGTTCTTGACCGCCTGCGCCTCGTCGAGGATGCGCCCCGCCCAGTCGAGGGCGGCGTAGTCGTCGGCCTCGAGGCGCAGCAGCGTGTAGGACGTGACGACGACGTCGGCCCCTTCGACGACTTCGCGCAGCGACTCCTTGCGGCGAGCGGTGGACTCGCCGACGGTACGGACGACGAGGTCGGGCGCGAACGCCGCGGCCTCGTTGGCCCAGGTGCCGACGACGCTGGTCGGCGCGACGACGAGGAACGGAGGCGCCTGGGGGTCGACCTCGCGGCGGTGCGTGATCAGGGCGAGCGTCTGCAGGGTCTTGCCGAGGCCCATGTCGTCGGCCAGGATCCCGCCGAGCTCGTGCTCGGCGAGGAACGCGAGCCAGGAGAACCCGTGCTGCTGGTAGGGGCGGAGCGTCGCCTTGAGGCCCGTCGGCGCCGCGACGTCGGGGACACCCTCGGAACCCACGAGGCGGCGCGCCATCGCGACCCAGCGCGCGGCCTGCACGTCGACGACCCCGATCTCGTCCAGCTCGTCCCACAGGTCGAAGGCCTGCGTGGCGACGCTCATCGTCGCGGCGTCACGCCGTCGGTCGCTCATCGCGCGCGCGTCCTCGATCATCCGGGCAAGCGCGTCGAGCTCGGGATGGTCGACGCTGACGTACAGGTAGGTGCCCTTGCGCTCGGTCTGGTGCAGCAGGATCTTGTCCTGGCCGGTGGCGATCGCCTCGATCACCGTCGCGAGGCCCACCTGTCGGCCACCGATCGTGACGGCGACCTCGAGATCGAGCCAGTCGGTGCGGCCCGAGGGTGCCGGGGCGGTGGTGAACTGGATCTCGGGCTTGCCCAGGACCTCCCGGAACTCGGGCTGGTGGCCGTCGGCCTGGATCTCGAACGCGGGGTTGGTGCGCAGGCCGGGCAGCACGTCCTGCGCGAACCGGACGGCGTCCATCTCGCGGAGGACGAGCTGAGGGTAGGGCGTGGGGCCGGCGGCGCCGGCGCGCAGCAGCAACGTCGCCGCGTCCTCGTCGAGGACGAGCCGGTCGAGGGCGACGCGCTCGAGGTCGGGGTCGCGCATGCCGTACGGGGCGGGCTCCTCGTCGAGCGCGAAGACCCGGACGGTCTGCCCGGTCGTCGGGTTGCGGTAGTGCCACGACCACGACAGGTGCGCCTCGTGACCGCCTGTCCAGGTGAGCGCGAGGACGAGGTGCGGCGCGGGGGGCTCGGGGACCGCGACCGAGTCGTCGCGGGAGGTCACGTCGACCAGCCGCCGGACGCGAGGGAGGTAGGTGTGGAGGAGGTCGTCCATGCCGTCGCGCGGCACCACGACCTGCCGGCCGGTCGCGAAGAGCTCCTTGACCGCGGGCGTCGGTGCGCGGTCGAGCGGTGCGAGGACCACCGTGGCGTCCTCACCGGTCCCCTCCCACAGCGCAGCGCCGTGCTCCGGGGACCCGAGCAGCGTCACGTCCTCGGCGGGCACCCACAGACCACCCACCTCGGCACCGACGGCGAGGACGGCCCCGCCGGCCCCGTCGGCGTGGGCGTCCATCGTCAGTCGTGCAGGCTGGGACGCGAGGCGTACGTCGGCGAACCCGGAGGCGACCAGCGGGAGACCGACCTCGGTGGCCTCGCGCAGCAGGCGCCACAGCGACGCCCCGAGTCCGGCGAGCGCCAGCGTGTCCTCGGAGCCGAATCCGTAGGAGAACCGGGCGCGGTGGGTGCCGTGGATCGCGCGCAGCACGTCGAGGTGCTCGGGGACGAACCGTCCGTCCCGAGGGTCGGCGACCACGAGATCGCGCCACCCCACGCCGGTCTTGACCCAGCTGCCGCGGCGCCCCCGCGTCACCGGGCGCAGCCGCAGCGGCGGGCGTACGGCGTCGGTCGTGGAGTGTCCGAAGCGCCACTCGGTCTGCCGTCGCGGTCCCACCTCGAGACGGAGCGCGAGCTCCTGACCGGGGCGAACGGGCCGCCGCTCGGCAGGCGAGGTGTCGTCGTCGAGGTCGGCGACGAGGTCGTCGAGGACCCGCTCCCAGCTCGGGCCGGCCACCGCGCCCGTCTCGGGAGCCGTGAGCTCTCGCGAGCCCGCCTCGCGGTCGCGGGCGACGAGCACGGTCGCGACGGCGTGCTTGCAGCGGTGGGCGACGGGGCACGAGCACGCCGTGTAGAGCTCGACCGGCTGTCCAGGGGCGAGGCGTGCCGAGACGACCGTCTGGTAGCTCGCCGCTCCGCTGCCGGAGACGCTGCTCTGGAGCAGGTAGCCGTCACGGTTGCGGGCCACGTCGAGGTCGATGACATAGCCGCCTCGCGCGTAGGCGCGGCCGCGCTCGATGGTGCTCTCGTCCATGTGCAGACGCAGGAGTCCCTCGTCAGCGAGGTCGTCGAGAGTCAGCACCTGTCCAGGGTAGGCGGCGCGACGGACGCTCCCCTACTCCTCCACAGCGGCGTGCGACCCCATGTGCCGCCCACAGCGGCGGGCGGGCCGTGCCCGGCGTTGACCGGGCACGGCCTCCCGCGTCACCACCGACGCTGAGGACGAACGACCAGCCCGGTGCCGCCACCGCGTCGCACCGGCTCGGCCGCCGCGATCATGCTGCCGCGCCGCCCGACCTCGATCGTCGCCGCGGCCCCGATCTCGGCCGCGGAGGTGAAGGCGTCACCCGACGGCACGAGCCGCTGGCCGTACGGCGCGAGCGCGGCGCCGTACGCCTCGATGAACGCAGGCTCCGCCGGCGTCGTCGCCGCGTTGCGGCTGGAGGCGCGCGGGGCGGCGACCGCCTCGGGCAGCGTCATGCCGAGGTCGATGCGGTTCATCAGGATCTGGAGCACGGTCGTGATGATCGTGGCGCCGCCCGGTGAGCCGAGGACGTACCTGACCTTGTCGTCCTTGCCGAGCACGATCGTCGGCGCCATCGAGGACCGCGGACGCTTGCCGGGCTCGATCCTGTTCGGGTCGGCAGGGTCGTAGACGGTCGAGAAGTCGGTCAGCTCGTTGTTCAGCAGGAACCCCCGGCCGGGCACGGTGATGCCCGATCCGCCGGTCTGCTCGATCGTGAGGGTGTACGCCACCGCGTTGCCCCAGCGGTCCACGACCGACAGGTGGGTGGTCGACACGTTCTCGGTGTCGGGCTTCTCCGCACGTGCCGCCTCGCCGCACCCGCGGCCGTCGAGCGCTCCCGGCGCGACAGGTCGCACCGCGGCCTGCTGCGGGTCGATGCGGCAGGCCCTCGAGTCGGCGAACCGCTGGCTCAGGAGCGTCGAGGTGGGGACGTCGACGAACGCGGGGTCACCGACGTAGGCGTTGCGGTCGGCGAACGCGTGGGCGCTGGCCTCCAGATAGAGGTGCAGGCTCTGCGCCGTCCCCGAGCCGGCGCGGAGCCGGTAGTTCTCGAGGATGTTGAGCGCCTCCCCGACGGTGGTGCCGCCCGAGCTCGACGGTGCCATCGAGAAGACCTGGTGGCCCCGGTAGCCGACCTTGCTCGGGGCCTGGTGCCGCACCCGGTACGTCGCGAGATCGGCCGTGGTCATCGAGCCGGCGGGGGCCGGCAGGGTCGAGGCAGGGTCCTTCGGCGGCGCCTGGACCGTCTCTGCGATCTCGCTGGCCAGCGCGCCGCGGTAGAACGCCCGAGGGCCGCGCCGGGCGATCTCGGCGTACGTGCGCGCGAGGTCGGGGTTGCGGAACGTCGTGCCGACCTGCGGCGCGTCACCACCGGGCAGGAAGAGCCTCGCGGTGTCCGGGAACGCCGCGAACCGCGCCTTGTTGTCGAGGGTCTGGCTACGGAAGGTCTGGTCGACGGGGAAGCCCTTGGCGGCGACGTCGATCGCCGGGGCGAGCGCGCGGGCGAGGGATCGCGTCCCGAACCGCTCGAGGGCCGCGTCCCAGGTGGCCACCGTGCCCGGCACGCCGACGGCGACACCGGACGAGACCAGCTCGGGCGAGAAGCGGTACGGCTGCCCGGTCGCGGGATTGATGAACGCGTCGGGCGTGATGCCCGCCGGAGCGGTCTCGCGCCCGTCGATCGTGCTCACCTTGCGGCGCTTGGCGTCGTAGAAGACGAAGTAGCCACCGCCCCCGACGCCCGCGCTGTAGGGCTCGGTGACCCCCAGCGTCGCAGCCATGGCGACAGCGGCGTCAGCCGCGTTGCCTCCGCGGGCGAGCACGTCGCGTCCCACTCTGCTGGCCGTCGCGTCCACCGACGAGACCGCGCCACCGGTCCCGTACGAGGTGGGCGTCGGTGTCACCGGCGGTGCCGGTCGGCGGTGGGCCTGGGCCGGGCTGGTGCCGACGAGCAGGCTCACGCCCAGCGCAGCGACGGACAAGGTTGCAGTGACGCGCCTCACATCCATGGTGCGAAACTACGACGAGTCGGCACCTCGTGCAGATCACCGGCGCGGCGGGTCGCCGAGGTCGGCCCCGCGGCTGCCTCAGATCCGCTCGAGCGTCGGACGCTTCGGCTTCACGGTGTCGCCCGATGAGGTGCCGTTGATGCGGCGCTGCACCCACGGGACGGCGAACTCGCGGGCCCACAGCAGGTCGGCGTCCCGCTTGGCCTTCTTGGTCAGCGGGGTCACGGTGGTCAGCCGCGGCTTCTTGATCGTGTGGGAGACGCCGAGGGTGTCCAGCACGTGGATCGCCATCTGCTGGTGGCCCTGGGCCGACAGGTGGAGGCGGTCGGTGTCCCAGTAGCGGTCGTCGCGGTACTCCCTGAACCGCCAGAAGTCGACGAGGGTCGCGCGGTGCTTGTCGGCGATCTCCCGCACGATCTCGTTGTAGATCGCGACCCGTCCCCGAAGCTTGCCGAGCACTGGCGCATAGCCGAGGTCGTACGCGGTGAACACCACCACCCGGGTGCCGGTGACCGCGAGCCGGCCGATGGCGGCGTCGTACAGGTCTCCGAGGAGGTCGATGTCGACCTTGGGGCGCAGGAGGTCGTTGCCGCCGGCATAGATCGTCACGAGGTCCGGCGACAGCCGGACGGCGGGCTCGAGCTGCTCGGCGATGATCGGCTTGAGGAGCCGGCCGCGCACGGCGAGGTTGGCGTAGCCGAAGGAGTCGGACTTCGTCGCGAGCACCTCCGCGACCCGGTCGGCCCATCCGCGCAGACCGTTCGGCCGGGACTTGTCGGGGTCGCCGACGCCCTCGGTGAACGAGTCGCCGAGAGCGACGTAGCGGTGGTAGACGGGTTCGCTGGCCATGAGTCCGATTCTTGCACCGCCCGTCGCGCCAGACGTGCATCTGCGAACCCCCGGGCGGGTGGAGCCGCGTGGGAGGATGGAGGCATCATGCGCCTCCTCGACCATCTCCCTGCGCCCGAGGAGTCCGACGACGCCGACGTCGTCCTCGACGCGTTCGTCACGTGGGCGGAGGGCGAGGGCCTCTCGCTCTATCCGGCTCAGGAGGACGCCCTCCTCGAGCTCGCCTCCGGCGCGAACGTCATCCTCGCCACACCGACCGGATCGGGCAAGAGCCTCGTAGCGGCGGGCGCCCAGTTCGCGGCCCTCGCCCGCGGTGAGCGCAGCTTCTACACCGCGCCGATCAAGGCGCTGGTCTCGGAGAAGTTCTTCGCGCTCGTCGACATGTTCGGCGCGGACAACGTCGGGATGATGACCGGCGACGCCACCGTCAACGGCCAGGCGCCGATCATCGCGGCGACCGCGGAGATCCTCGCCAACAAGGCCCTGCGGGAGGGTCGTGCCGCCGACGTCGGCCTGGTCGTGATGGACGAGTTCCACTTCTACGCCGAGCCCGACCGGGGCTGGGCGTGGCAGGTGCCGCTGCTCGAGCTGGCCGACGCGCAGTTCCTCCTGATGTCCGCGACGCTCGGCGACACGACCCGGTTCGAGGAGGACCTCACCCGGCGCACCGGGCGCCCGACGGCTCTGGTCGCAGGGACCGACCGCCCGGTGCCGCTCGTCTACGAGTACGTCACCACGCCCGTCCACGAGACCGTCGAGGAGCTCCTCGCGACCGGCCAGTCGCCGATCTACGTCGTGCACTTCACGCAGGCGTCGGCGATCGAGCGTGCGCAGGCGCTGTCGAGCATCAACGTGACCACGCGGGCCGAGAAGGACGCCATCGCGGCGGAGCTCGGCGAGTTCCGGTTCCAGACCGGCTTCGGCAAGACGCTCTCGCGGCTGGTGCGGATGGGCATCGGCGTGCACCACGCCGGGATGCTGCCCCGCTATCGACGGCTGGTCGAGCGACTCACCCAGAAGGGTCTGCTCAAGGTCGTGTGCGGCACCGACACCCTCGGCGTCGGCATCAACGTCCCGATCAGGACGGTCTTGTTCTCGGGCCTGTCGAAGTACGACGGTGTCCGCCAGCGTCACCTCCAGGTGCGCGAGTTCCAGCAGATCGCGGGGCGTGCGGGCCGCGCCGGCTACGACACGCTCGGCCGCGTCGTCGTGCAGGCGCCCGAGCACGAGGTCGAGAACGCCAAGATGGTCCGCAAGGCCGGTGACGACGCCAAGAAGCTGCGCCGGATCCAGCGCAAGAAGCCTCCGGAGGGCTTCGTCAACTGGTCGGAGCGGACCTTCGACAAGCTGACCACGGGCGAGCCCGAGCCGCTCGCCTCGCGGATGAAGGTCAGCCACGCCATGGTGCTCAACGTGGTCGCACGCCCCGGCGACGCGTTCGCCTCGATGCGTGCCCTGCTCGAGGACAACCACTCCGACCGGGCCGAGCAGCGTCGCATGATCAACGACGCGATCGGGATCTATCGCGCCCTCGTCGCCGGCGGGGTCGTCGAGCGGCTCGCCGAGCCCGACGCCGACGGCCGTACGGTCCGGCTGACCGTCGACCTCCAGGAGAACTTCGCGCTCAACCAGCCGCTCGCTCCGTTCGGGGTGGCCGCGCTGGAGATCCTCGACCCCGACTCCGACACCTATGCGCTCGACGTGGTGTCCGTCGTGGAGGCGATCCTCGACGACCCGCGCCCGATCATCAACGCCCAGCGCAAGGCCGCCCGCGGCGAGGCCGTGGCGGGGATGAAGGCCGAGGGCATCGAGTACGAGGAGCGGATGGAGCTGCTCGAGGAGGTCGAGCACCCCCAGCCGCTGCGGGAGGAGCTCGAGGCCGCCTACGAGACCTATCGCAAGGGTCATCCGTGGGTCGCCGACCACGAGCTGCGCCCGAAGTCGGTCGTCCGCGAGATGTGGGAGACCTCGATGACGTTCAGCGAGTACGTCTCCCGCTACCAGCTCGCACGCTCGGAAGGGCTGGTCCTGCGCTATCTCGCCGACGCGTACCGCACGCTCGTGCACACCGTCCCGGAGACGTACCGCGACGACGTGCTCCGCGACATCACCGACTGGCTCGGCGAGGTCGTCCGCCAGACCGACTCCAGCCTGCTCGACGAGTGGGCGGCTCTCGCCGCCGGTGGGGGCGGCTCGGTCGACGTGACGATCGCCCACGACCCGGACGCACCGCCGCCGCCGGTGACGTCCAACGACCGGGCGTTCCGGGTGCTCGTCCGCAACGCGCTGTTCCGCCGCGTCGAGCTCATGGCGCTGCGACGCTGGAACGACCTCGGGGCGCTGGACGCCGCGGCCGGCTGGACCGCCGACCTGTGGCACGAGGCGATCGACGACTACTTCGCCGAGTACGACACGCTCGGCACCGGGCCGGACGCCCGTGGTCCCGCGATGCTCGTGGTCGACACCGACCCCGAGGGCGCGGAGACCCGTGTCTGGCACGTCCGTCAGATCCTCGAGGACCCCGAGGGCGACCGCGACTGGGCGATCTTCGCGACCGTGCACCTCGACGCGTCGGACGAGGCGGGCGAGGCCGTGGTGCAGGTCACCGACGTCGGCCCGCTCACCGAGGCAGATGCCTGAGACGGGCACCCTGCTCCGTACCGTTCCTCCGTGGCTCTCTTCTTCCTCGCCGACCCCGACATCACCCCGTCCCTGCGCGCCGGACTCCTGCGCACCTGGACCGACTCCTCCAACGCCGGTGGAGCGGTCGGATTCGTCCCCCCGGTGACCGAGGACGACGTCGAGCCGAGCCTCGACACCGTCCTCGCGTCGGTCGGGCGAGGACGGACGCGCCTCGTGGTCGGGCTCGACGGCGACGAGGTGCGAGCCGCCGGATTCCTCGAGCGCAACACCCACCGCCTCATGCAGCACTGGGTGTGGGCCAAGACTGTGATGGTCCATCCGGAGTCGCAGGGGCACGGGGCCGGCTTCGCGCTGATGCTCTCGCTCGCCGGCGTCGCGCGCAGCATGCCCGGGATCGAGGCGATCCGGTTGGCCTGCCGAGGCGGGCTCGGCCTCGAGGACTTCTACGCACGCTGTGGCTACAAGGAGGTCGGCCGGGTGCCTGACGCGATCCGCGTCGGGGTCGACGACGACCGCGACGACATCACGATGCTGCTGACCCTGTGACCATCCCGGGCGGGCAGCCGGGGCACGCCCGGCCTAGGCTCGGGCAGGTGGGAAACAGCGTCTACATCGCCTCCGTCGAGGGGTTCACCGGCAAGTCGACTGTCGCGCTCGGGGTCGTCGAGCAGCTGTCGCGACGCGTCCAGAGGGTCGGCGTGTTTCGTCCGATCGTCCGCGGCGACGTCGCGGCGACCGGCGGACGCGACTACGTGCTCGACCTGCTCGAGTCGCACGGCGCGGTCGTCACCTCCTACGAGGACGCCGTCGGCGTGACGTACGAGGAGGTGCACAACGATCCGGTCGCCGCGATGGAGCGGATCATCGACCGGCACGCCGCGGTCGCCGCGTCCTGCGACGCCGTCGTGGTGCTGGGCACCGACTACACCGACGTCGCCGCCCCGACGGAGTTCGTCTACAACGCACGCGTCGCCGCCAACCTCGCCTCACCGGTCCTGCTCGTGCTCAACGGCGCCGACCGTACCCGTGCGGACGTCAGCAGCGTCGCCGACGTCGCCGTCGCCGAGCTGGAGGCGAACCACGCCGAGCTGTTCGCCGTGATCGTCAACCGGGTGACCGACCCCGAGGTCCTGTCCGACCGCGCGACGCTGGTCGACCGTGACGTCCTCGTCTATGCCGTGCCGGACGAGCCCGTCCTGTCGTCCCCGACCGTCGCCGACCTCATGGCCGCCTGCGACGGCACCCTCGTCCGCGGCGACGAGCGTCTGCTCGGACGCGAGGCCAGTGGCTTCGTCGTCGCCGCGATGACGCTGCCGAACGTGCTCGACCGGCTCTTCGAGAGTGCCGTCGTCATCGCCCCCGGCGACCGTCCCGAGATCGTGCTGGGCGTGCTCACGGCGCACGCGTCGACCGAGTTCCCCCAGATCGCGGGCATCGTGCTCAACGGCGGCATCGCGCTGCCCGAGCAGGTCGACAGGTTGCTGCGTGGAGTCGGGTCGACGATGCCGATCATCGCCACCGACCTCGGCACCCACGCGACCTCGCAGGCGCTGACGGGGCGACGCGGCCGGCTGACCCGGGAGTCACCTCGCAAGATCACGACCGCACTCGCGCTCTTCGCCGAGCACGTCGACGGAGACGCGCTCCTCGACCGGCTCGAGGTGTCGCGGACGACCGCTGTCACGCCGCTGATGTTCGAGCACGAGATCCTGGACCGCGCGACCGCCGACCGGAAGCACATCGTGCTGCCGGAGGGCGACGACGAGCGCATCCTGCGGGCTGCCGACATCCTGCTGCGCCGCGGCGTCGCCGACCTCACGCTGCTCGGTGACCCGATCGCGCTGACCGCGCGAGCCGCGAGCCTCGGCGTGGACCTCTCGGCCGCCGCGATCGTGGACCCGAGCGCCTCCGACGACCTGGAGCACTTCGCCCAGGAGTACTACCGGCGCCGCAAGCACCGCGGTGTCGACCTCGACGACGCCCGGGCGACGGTCACCGACGTGTCCTACTTCGGCACGATGATGGTGGAGCTCGGCCACGCCGACGGCATGGTGTCGGGTGCGGCGCACACCACCGCTCACACGATCCGGCCGGCCCTCGAGGTCGTCAAGACGGTCCCGGGCGTCTCGACGGTCTCCTCGGTGTTCTTCATGTGCCTCGAGAACCAGGTCCTCGTCTACGGCGACTGCGCCGTCGTCGTCGACCCCGACGCCGTCCAGCTGGCGGACATCGCGATCTCGTCGGCGCGCACGGCGGCGGCGTTCGGCATCGAGCCGAGGGTCGCGATGCTGTCGTACTCGACCGGCGCCTCCGGCAGCGGCGCCGACGTCGAGAAGGTGCTCAACGCCACGGGGCTCGCGCAGGAGCGCGCCCCCGAGCTGCTCATCGAGGGGCCCATCCAGTACGACGCCGCGATCGACCTCGCGGTGGCGCGGACCAAGCTCCCCGAGTCCGACGTCGCAGGACGCGCGACCGTCTTCGTGTTCCCCGACCTCAACACGGGCAACAACACCTACAAGGCGGTGCAGCGCTCGGCGGGCGCGGTCGCGATCGGCCCCGTGCTGCAGGGCCTGCGCAAGCCGGTCAACGACCTGTCGCGCGGCGCCACGGTGCGCGACATCGTCAACACCGTGGCCATCACCGCGATCCAGGCTCAGCAGCTCGACGCAGGCTGAGCCCGGCGCGCTCTACTTCTTGGTGACCCGCAGCGCCTTGCCTCCGTGCAGGGCGGTGAGCAGCGAGACGAACGACTTCTCCTGACCCGGGGTCCGGCCGAAGGTGGTGAGCACCATCGCCGGCTTGAACCGCGGCACGGTGACCGCGTGCGAGTAGGCGAACTCCTTGAGCCCGTCCTCGCCGTGGATCCGACCGAAGCCCGACTCCCCCACACCGCCGAACGGCAGCGACGGCACGCCGGCGAACGAGGTGACGGAGTTGACCGAGGTCATCCCGGCACGGATCTTGTGGGCGATCTCGGCCGCACGCTTCTTGCCGAAGACGGCTCCACCCAGGCCGTACGACGTCGCGTTGGCGCGGCGTACGGCCTCGTCCATCGACGGCACCGGGTTGACGACGAGCGTCGGGCCGAACGTCTCCTCGGTCACCGCGTCGGCGTCCTCGGGGACGTCGACGAGGATCGTGGGCTGGACGAACCGCTCGCCCA
Source organism: Mumia sp. zg.B17 (assembly GCF_019550915.1). Lineage (GTDB taxonomy): Bacteria > Actinomycetota > Actinomycetes > Propionibacteriales > Nocardioidaceae > Mumia. The sequence continues at coordinate 20,888 of NZ_JAHWCI010000002.1, read as the reverse complement.
CGGCGTCCGGCCCTCCGACGACGGCACGGCCTCCACGCGCGACCGCATCCTCGACGTGCCGCTTGATGATCGGGACCTGGCTCGGCATCGTGATCGGCCCGTACTCGGCGTCGGCGTCCGAGCCGGCCCGTACCTTGGCGGCCTGGGCCGTGATCTCGGAGACGAAGGCGTCGAAGACCTTCTCGTGGACGTAGACCCGCTCGGTGCCGATGCACGTCTGGCCTGCGTTGGACATCCCACCCCACAGCGCCGCGTCGGCGGCCGCCGCGATGTCGGCGTCCTCGTCCACGATGAGCGCGTCCTTGCCGCCGCCCTCGATGACGACCGGCGTGAGGTTCTCGGCGGCGGCCGTCATGACCTTGCGGCCGGTCGCCGGCGACCCGGTGAAGGCCACCTTGTCGACCTTCGCCGACGCGAGCGCCGCGCCGGTCTCTCCCAGGCCCGTCACGAGCTGGAGCACCGGGTAGTCCGACACCACCTCGGCGAACGCGTCGACAAGCCAGGTGCCGACCCCGGGGGTGTACTCCGACGGCTTGAACACGACCGTGTTGCCGGCGGCCAGCGCGTACGCCAGCGAGCCCATCGGCGTGAACACCGGGTAGTTCCACGGGCCGATGACACCGACGACACCGCGAGGCTTGTATTCGATCGTCGCCTTCTGGTTGACCATGAGCAGGCCGGGCGAGACGGTGCGGCGCCCGAGCACCTTCTTGGCGTGTCCCGCCGCCCACGCGATGTGGTCGATGGCGAGACCGATCTCGAGCACGGCGTCACCATGCGGCTTGCCCGTCTCGGCGTGGACGACGTCGGCGAGCTGGTGGATGCGGCGCGTGATGACGCCGTTCCAGCGGCCGAGCACCTCCTTGCGGCCGTCGAAGCCGATCTCGGTCCACCACTGGCTGGCGATGCGCGCCCGCTCGACGGTCGCGTCGACCTCCTCGCGCGTCATCACCGGGTAGGTGCCGACGACGTCGCCGGTCGCAGGGTTCAGCGAGTCGAACGTCTGCGGCGTCGGAGCTCCCTGCTCGTCGGCACCCGCGTCCTTGCGGGTGCGGGTGCGCTTCGGCGTGGTGCTGATGGTCGCCATCGGATCCTCCGGGTGTGACGTGCGGCACAGGCTGTGTCTTGAAGCCTACTGGGCGGTAGCACGTGTTCACTGGGGCCGACCGCATTAGTGTCCCGAGAACCTGCTCTGCCAGGACGCCGGCGATGGCCCCACCCACGACAGAGCGACACTGAGCGAGTCGAAGACCCCGAGCGTTCGCCACAGCAGCGCGTTCGCGCCGAGCGCCGGCAGCGCAAGCCGTCCGTCCCGATCCCGATCTCAGCGGCCCCGCGGGCCTATCGTCGCGCTTGCCGAGTGACGACCAACTTCAGCGCGGTGCGGGGACGATAGAACACTTTCAGGATCATGCTGAACTGAATGGCTCCGAGCACGCAGACGGTTTCGTCCTCCTCGATAAGAACGCTCATAGGCTCACTTGTCGCCCAGTCCATCGCAACTTGGAGGGTGTGCTCGCCGGCGGGCACTTCGATGCGAACCTCGCGGTTGGGGCGAAGTCGAGCGACGACGTCATTGTCCAGCCGAAAACTGAGCCTCCGAAGCGCCCCTCCTGAGTCGTAGCCTCTCCTGAGGACCAAGGTAGCCATCTCCGCACCTTTCAATCGGTATCAACTGCGGGTTTTTCCCCACAACCAGGATCCTCCCAAGCCCTCGCCGAGTCCCTTCAGCCCCCCATGCTGCTTCCTTCGACGCATCTTTCACTTTCCCCCGCTTTGTCTTCTTTTTCGAATTTCGGGCGCCTTCCATCCATCCGTTGAGCGCGCCAGCCCCCGCTCCACAACCGACCGCCGCACCGGCCGGACCAGCGATCAGAAAGCCTGCAGCCCCGCCCAGGGTGCACCCACCGGTGAAGCCCGCTACCGCCATCCCGGCCCTCTGCTGCCTCGCGGACCTCTTTTTAGGCTTCGGCGCGGCCTTCTTGGGCCGCGCCTTGTACGGAGCCGGATAGCCATTGTGCTTGGAGCTCTTGGACGGGACAGCCGCCACGGCAGATTTGCCCCCGCGGATTGTCTTGTGCACGTAGACGCCGGGACTGGGCCGACCGCCTGGATGTTCGATGTAGCCATCAAGGTCGACGCTGCCGATCGGGTCAACGGGATATGTGTAAGCGTTGTCGTTCCCGCCTTGGACGCCGTCGCGCGACAAGAATCTGCCAGTGAGCGGGCTGTATAGACGAGCACCCATCAGGGTGAAGCCACCCACAGTGTCGGTCGAGCGCTGCTGCGCACCCAAGTCTTGTCATCCCGCCACTGAATCTTGGCCGACGTCGCCGAAGGCTGTCCAGTGCACACAAGGAAACGTATTCCAAGACGTGGATCGTGATCCTTCCGTGATCTTTTTTGAACGAAAACCCGACAATGGGTGCGAATCCGAACAGTTGCCGTCAGTCTGACCATTGAAGATGAGTTCGCCCAACAAGCGCCGTCATGCGGGACTCAGAGCGCATTCCGCGGCCTTGACTCAGCCAAAGGCGCGCGGGCCCCTCACCGCTTCACCGACGCCTTCCGTCGAGCCGACGAACGAGCGACAGCCCTGCGAGAACGGTGGGGACGATCAACTGCTCTGACTCACAGGAAATCGTTGAGGACCTGGAGTCGCGAGTGCACTGGCCAATTCGACTTCCTCAATAGACTGCGGGAGCGGCCCGCCCGGGCTGCCTTCCACCCGCCAGTACTCCACATCCGCGTGCTCGTACATATCGCGCTGGGTGTCGCATCTCGTTCGAGCAGGAATGGAGTAACCTAGCCCGATCACAAGAGCAACGTAGCCTGGTCAAAGTAGCCAGATAAGGGTCACAGCGCCACGTATGACCACAAACCGTACCCGAGGCAGATCAGGGCAGCGGGTTCGCGGCCTCTCGCGTCTTCTTCCATTACCTGGCCACCGGTCAACGGCGCACCCGAAAGCGTAGGTGCAGCACGCGGTCGCCCTGGATCACGACGTCAGGATCCTCCAGCAGGTGCTGGGCACGGACCGACCCGAAGTAGCGCTTGCCGGAGCCGAGCACGACAGGCACGAGGTCCATGCGCACCTCGTCGACCAGGCCCGCGGCCAGCGCCTGACCACCGACGTCACCGGCGGCGACCTCGACGATGCGGTCACCCGCAAGCTCCTGCGCCGCGGCCACCGCTGCCTCGACCCCGTCGACGAAGTGGAACGGCGCCGCGGCGTCCCAGCCCTCGGGCGGTGGACGGTGCGTCACGACGACCACGTGGTCGATCCCGCTCGGAGGCTGCCCGTCCCAGCCGTCCGTCAGGTCGAAGACGTGGCGGCCGGCGATCGTCACCCCGATCTGGTCCCAGTACTGACGTGTGTAGTCATAGGACGCCGGCGACACCTTCACCTCGCCGCTCTCGTCCAACGGGACGTCACCGCTGACCAACCACTCGAAGATCGGACCGGGATCGTCCTTCTCGTCCGCGATGAAGCCGTCCACCGACACCGAGCCGTACATCACCACTTTGCTCACGGGGCTCTCCTCCGCCTTGGGATCCCCAAAGTAGTGGGTCGTGAGCCGTCGTCCTTGTACGAAATCAATCGGCCGGCAGCGGCCAGCTGTCCAGCACGTGGTCGGGGTGTTCGCGCAGGAACCGTCGCCGGACTTCGGCGTACCGTGTCGGTGTGAGCCCGGCGAACGCCCGGAAATCGTGGCCGAAGTGGGCCTGGTCGAAGTAGCCTGCGCCACTGGCGACGTCGCTCCAGTTGATCGGTTGGGCGAAGTCGATCGCGAGCAGGGTGGCGGCGAAGCGCTGGGTGCGGGCCAGCCGCTTCGGCGTGACGCCGACGAGCTCCTTGAACCGCTGTGTCAGATGAGTGCTGCTGACAGCGGCCGCGACCCGCAGGTCGCCGATCGCCGCCGCGCCGCTGGTCGCCATGATGATGCTGCTCGTATGGCGGACCAGCCCCAGGCCGGGGGTCTCGCACAGCCGTCCGATGAGCTCCTCCTCGAGCAGCGCCAGCATCTCGTGCGGCCCGTCCGCCGTGGCCAGCCGGTCGCGCAGCTCAGCGACGGCAGGCCGGCCCCACACCTGCTCCACCGTCACCGGCCGGTCACACAGCTCAACTGCGGGCATCGGCACGAACGGCGCGAGCCCCCACGGCTTGACGTGCACGCCCACGGACCGAGTCCAGGCCGGGTAGCTGAACCCCAACGCGCGGGTGGACGGGGTGACTATGCAGCCGTCGGCGTGCTCGGACGGCTCGACGTCGGTGCTGGCACGGATGTGGAACGGCGGCCCAAGGTTGACGACGAGCAACGCCGCCGGCGACGCCGGCAGGGTCAGCCGGGCGTACGGCGGGGCGCCCTCCAGGTAGTAGAGGTCCTCGATCAGCCCGTCCAACGGCGGACCGGGCACCTTGGACACGTACTCCACGCGTCCAGCATCGCCGACGCTGTCGACGCTGTCGATGAGTTCACCGGGCCTGCCGACACGTCACGCGGGTCGGCGCGGTTCGGCGATGCGGTCGCCAGCCTCATGACGACCACCGGCATGCCGCAGGACATGGTCACGCTGGTACGCCACACCCCGGTCTGGGCCGAGTACGAGGCGCTGGCGCCCACCCTGGCGTACGACTTCGCCCTGCTCGGTGACGGGACCGTGCCACGAGCGCGGCTCGAGGGCGTACGTACACCGACGCTGGTGCTCGACGGCGCTGCCAGTCCGGAGCTGCTCCGCTGTCCGTCGCGGATCGTTCGGTCCACCACCGGGTGGCGACCCGGGCGCGTTCGACGGCCGCGGCCACCTCGTCAGGCGTGGTGATCGGGTAGGTCCCGACCACGTCGCCTGTCGCCGGGTTCAGCGAGTCGAACGTGTGCGGCGTCGGAGCCTCCGTCTCCCCGCCCGCCCTCTTGTCGGCGCTCTTGCGTGTACGGGCGCTTCGGCGTCGGGCTGGTGGTCGCCGCCGGGTCCTCCGGGTGTGACGTGCGGCACAGACTGTGTCTCGAAGCCTACTGTCCGGTAGCGACGGATCACAGGGCGGACCGGGCCTCCTGGGAGGTCAGTCCTCGTGAAGGTCCGCCCCTGTCGGCGGAAGAGCGACACCGAGGCGGAGGGAGGGCGGATCCTGGGTGACGTCGACCTGAAGGCCGCCGTCGACGAATACCCGCTTCGCCGCGAGCCGCTGGAGCAGATCTTTTCGATCGTGGGGAACTCTCGTGGAACCCACGCGTCGCCTCCCCAACATCACGGTCCACAGATTCGAGTCCACGTCTGACGGGTCGAGCCAGACGTCGAAGTCGTACACCACCTCACCCTCATCGAGCTCGGTCGCTTCACAAGCGCGCACTACCCACTCACGATCCGTCTCCTCGACCGAGATCGGCACCTCGCTCAACGGCAGCCTCCAAAACTCCGGCGCACCCCGGAGCATCTCGACGTTTGAGGGTTCCTTCATCCAGCGAGGCTCACGTGGCGCCGATCGCAGCAGACTGAAGGTCGCCCGGACAACCTCGGCAAGGGTCCGAAGCCCCATCCGTGAGAACTCTCTACCCAGTTTCGACGGCGGCACACGCCGCTCCCAGAAGGAGGAGTAGACCTCCCACAGGTCCGAATCGAGCTCGCCAACGACCACACTGTCGACCTCCGACCGGAGGAGGTCAAGAGACGGGTCGCCTGATTCGATACGCCGGGCCCAGGCCTGGCTGTATGCCTCGAAGAAGAAGGGAGCCTGTGCAGATTCTGCACTCATGACGCTGGCCCCATGCTCATCAATCCCACCCTTGTCTGAGTGTGCTGCGGCAACGAGACGTCGTTCCGTTCAGGCCATTGTCCTCTGCACAGCAGGGGGTCGGGGTCGATCGCGCATAACGATTGCGTCCAGCTCGGACAGGTTCACGACCCGTGGCCTACTGCGGGACACCGCGGCCGGACCGCCGCAATGACACGCCCGCGCCCGCGTCCCGCAAGCCGTCGGCCAAGGTGTCGGCGTATCGCTCGGAGACGCGGATCGCGACCGCCACCCGGGTCGGTCGCTTCCGCTCCAGATCCCGGGGTAGAGGACGCAATCGTGGCAAGCGCCCATCCAACGCCGCCGCGCACGACTAACCCGGTGAGAAGACCTCACCGGGTGTCGTCCGCGGCCACTCGATGCCCCAGGAGGATGGCGAGTAAACCCGGCGCCGTGAGTGCAATTGCGCAGATAAGCGCTATTGACCTATACGCCGATTCGCCGGTTATCGCGAATGCAACCTAAAGGGCGGGAGCCGTGCCAATGATGGGCATTAACGCCAGGCCGAACTCCCATCCACCGCGTCGCGATGTGCTGTCTCCGCTGCGTCGATGCTCCTGAATAATCAACAACGCGATGGAGATAAGCACCATCAGCGGGACCAGCCCGATTACCGGATATGGACTGAAAAACAGAACGATCGAGACTGGGATGAGAAAGATGCACTGGACGAAAAACCGTATCAACTTCATTGAACTCCGCGGCGAGAATTGAGTGACTACCTGCGCGTGAGCAGCCCTAGACCTCCTCTTGCTACGCATTATGCCTGCCAGCAACGAATGAGATTTACCACACTCGTCGCCCCTCAGTCGCCCAAATCGCGCGGCGGCGAATCCTCCGCGATGAAGCCCCATACTACGAGCACACATCCCAACCCCCATACAGCCGCAGCAGCAACCCATTGGCCACAAACCATGAAGAACGTGCCGGTGCTGAACACGATGTAGCCGAGCCCTTTTGCATAGCGGGCGAATTTCAGCATGAAACGAAGAGCATAAGAGGCAAAATGTATACAGTAAGCCTACCCCATCTTACATCCGCGCTAACCGTGAGCCCAAAGAAGGGGCCTTTCTTATTCCAGGCCATAACTCCTATGTACCAGCCAACGAACTCGCTGGCAGCTAGCGCCGCAAATCCTCCGAAAGCTCTCATTGTTGTCCGCCTGAACTTCTCCATATTGGTCCTGGAGAATGCTCGATGCTTAGGACCTTCGAGGACTGCGTGGATTGCTCGATAGATGCCCCAGGTTATACTGACCCCCGCTGCGGTCCCGAGGGCTTCCTTTCTGGTCAACTGAACAAAAAACCCCGCCTCGATCCCGAAACCGCCCCGCGTCCAGTACGGGTTGAACCACTTGGTTGTCCTGTATTCTCCGCTGAGATCGAAGGAGTTTACTGGATCCGGAGGATAAGTATAGGAATTATCGTTACCGCCTCGCACAGGATCCGGCGATAGGAACCTCCCGGTGTGCGGGTTGTATAGGCGCATTCCCATGGCATACAGACCGCCACCACTGTCAACCTCCGGCCGGGCGGCCCCAAGCCACGCCGATCCTCCCTGAGGCGACTGGAGGCTGGCGCGGGAAATTCCGTACTCAGTTGACTCACGGCAAGTGCCAATTGTCGCAACCGCACCGCTCGCAGGATTATCGAACGAAGCAACAGTGTCGCCGTGGAGGTTGACGATGTAGAACTGCGCGTTTCCACGATCGACCTGCAGCCCAGCCTGATACCCGAGCGGTGAGCGTATGAACCGTGCCTCAGAGGCGACCGATGAGTTGCCGGAACGGTCGACGTATTCACTCCACGCTGGCGAGTTGCTGTCGTCAACGTAATGATTTCGGGTAGTCCGCGTGACGACTGAATCTGACTTCAACACAGTAGACCCGATTCGCGACAGAGGGTCGAGGTCGTAATCGTACTCGCTAAGAAGCGAGCCCTCGCCGTTCGCGCGGGGCACCGTCTGCTTCGAGCCAGCTACCATGTCGTTCGCGTAGTAGGACACCTGTAGGCGCCCACCCGAGATTCGATCTGCCGAGTCGAAGGTGGATCTGGTGGCCAAGGGCCTGCTTCCGTCACATTTGCCCTCGCTGTTGGCGCCGCTGGTGGTCAGGCTCTCGCGGTTGGAGTCGCGGCTGAAGGCGTACTCACGTCGCTGGCACGTCCGCGATGACGAGGGGCCCAAACCAAAGGAGTCCTCCACCTGCGTGAGGCGGTCGACCCGATCGTACTTATGCGTCTGAGTCGAAGCGACGCTGGACGCTGTCTGGACCCGGCCCTCCATGTCATAGGTCTGGCTGAAGGTGAGGCTCTCGTCGCCGATGCGGTAGGAGAGCGAGTTGGCATTGCCTGCGGTGTCGTACTGCCACTCCGCGATGATTCCGTTGGGGTGGATCATCGAGGTCGGCGCCCCGCTGGGACCGTACTCGACGCTGAACTGATCGGGTTGGCCGCCGGGCAGGTCGACATCTAGCCCCGTGACGAGTCCGCGCCGCTCTCCCGGGCCGTCGTAGGTGTACGAGTAGGTTCCCTTGCCGTCGTCAAGCGTCGCGAGGTGCCCAGCCCGATCATATTCCTTCTCGCTTGTATTGCCCGACGAGTCCGTGCGCGAGACTTCGCGTCCCCAGCTGTCATAACTGAGGGAGATGACGGAGTCGCCATTCGAGATCGAGCGCAGCGCACCCGTCGTCGGATTGTAGGAGCACGTCGTCGCGGGAACCGGGTCGTCACCGGGAGAGCCGTTGGCCACCACGAGATGCTCAGAGGTGAGGCGTCCCATGGCGTCGTAGGCGTAGGTGGCGACGCGTTCGATTTCGCCCGCCGACGTCCCGGCCTGCGGGTCGCGGGACTCCTTGATCACGGTCGGGTTCCGCCGCGAATCGTAGGCCGCGTAGAAAGATTAAGAGTAATGCTCGCGAGCACGCGGGAACCCTGTGCCATAACCGGACCACACCTGACTTCAGCCAACCACCTCCGCGGCGGTTGTGTGCACTAAACCAAGCAGTTCCATATTGCGAAACGTTATTCCACGAACTGGATCGTGACCAGTCCGTTACTTCGTTCGGTAGACCGACATTAGCGATGAGTTCACCCAGCCCGCCCGGTCGTACGGCTATGAGAGGGCATCCCGCGACCGTGACGTCCGCCGACGGCACGCGGCTCGCTGTCACACGGCGTGGGTCCGGCCCCGCGGTCGTGCTCGTCGACGGTGCCCTCGCCTGCTCGCGCACCGACCCCGGCCGACCTCTTGCGCAGGCACTGGCCGAGGCCTTCACGGTTCACGACTTCGACCGGCGCGGGCGCGGGCGCAGCACCGACACCGCGCCGTACGCCCCGCAGCGCGAGATCGAGGACGTGGCCGCAGTCCTCCGTGCCGCGGGCGAGGATGCCTGCCTCTTCGGGATGTCTTCCGGTGCCGTGCTCGGGCTCGAGGCGGTGGCTGCCGGTGTGCCGGTTCGACGCCTCGCCGTCTACGAGCCGCCCTACACCGGCGAGGTCGTCGGGGCCGCCAACGTGCGCCGGGCACGCAGCGAGCTCGAGGCGATCCTGGCCGACACGTCTCGCGGGTCGGCGCGGTTCGGTGATGCGGTCGCCAGCCTCATGACGACCACCGGCATGCCGCAGGACATGGTCACGCTGGTACGTCACACCCCGGTCTGGGCCGAGTACGAGGCGCTGGCGCCCACCCTGGCGTACGACTTGGCCCTCCTCGGTGACGGGACCGTGCCACGATCGCGGCTCGAGGGCGTGCGTACCCCGACGCTCGTCCTCGACGGCGCCGCCAGTCCGGAGCTGCTCCGCTGTCCGTCGCGGATCGTCGCGTGCGTCGTCGGCGCTGTCGCCTACCGGTCGCTCCCGGACCAGACGCACGACGTCGATCCCGCCGTCCTGGCGCCGGTCCTGTCTGAGTTCTTCGCCGGCTAGACCGCCGCCGTCGCGGCGGCCACCCGCGCCGGCGGGAGCGTCCGCCCACGCATCAGGTCGGCCGCCTTCTCGCCGACCATGATCGCCGGCGCGTTGGTGTTGCCGCGCGGGACCATCGGCATCACCGAGGCGTCGGCGACCCTGAGCCCGTCGACCCCACGCACCCGCAGCTCGGGATCGACGACGGAGGACTCGCCGCTGCCCATCGCGCAGGTGCCGACGGGATGGAAGAGCGTCTGGCTCATGGTCCGGATGTGCTCGACGAGCTCGGTGTCGGTCGGGACCGCGCCTCGCGCCTTCGGCATCCAGAGGTCGACCAGGAACCGGGCGAGCGGGCCTGACGAGACGGTGTCCAGCACCCGCCGCACACCCGCGAGCTGGGCGTCGAGGTCGGTCTGGTCGTCGTAGTACGCCGCGTCGATCTCGGGATGCCACGTGGGGTCGGCCGAGCGCAGACGCAGCGAGCCGCGGCTCGCCACGTTGACCAGCGTCGACGCCGCCGTGAACATCTGCGCCTGCGGCTCGCGCAGCCCGTTGTCGTAGAACCCGCTCGGAGCGGCATGGACCTGGAGGTCGGGTGCGGCGAGCCCGTCGCGGCTGGAGAAGAACGCGCCCGCCTCGCCGAGGTTGGAGGCGAGCGGCCCGGTGCCCGTGGCCTTCCACCGGAGGAGGTTCGCGAGCGTGCTGGACTGCACCAGATCGGTGCTGCCGCGCGTCGTCCAGATCAGCGGGACCGCCGGATGGTCGTGCAGGTTCGCGCCGACTCCCGGCAGGTCGGCGACCACGTCGATGCCGTGCTCGCGCAGGTGTGTCGCGGGGCCGATGCCCGACAGCATGAGGAGCTGTGGGCTGTTGACGGCGCCGCCCGACAGGACGACCTCGCGCTCGGCCCGTGCGACCTGCTCCGTCCCCGCGACCGCGTACGCGACCCCGGTGGCCCTGCCGTCCTCGACGACGACGCGCGTGGCCAGCGCTCCGGTGAGGACCGTGAGGTTGGGACGGTCCATCGCGGGCTGGAGATAGGCGTCGACGACGGACCACCGACGGCCCTTGCGGCAGGTCACCTGATAGAGCCCGGCGCCCTCTTGCGAGGCACCGTTGAAGTCGTCGTTGCGCGCGAAGCCCGAGTCGACCGCCGAGTCGACCCACGCCGCGGTGAGCTCGTGGGTGAAGACGCGGTCCTCGACCCGCAGCGGCCCGTCGGTCCCGTGGTAGGGCCCAGAGAGGCGGGTGTTGCCCTCGGCCCGCACGAAGTAGGGCAGGACGTCCTCGTAGCCCCAGCCGTCGGCGCCGTACGCGTCGCGCCACGTGTCGTAGTCCAGGGCATTGCCGCGGATGTAGATCATCGCGTTCATCGAGGAGCAGCCGCCGAGGGCCTTCATCCGCGGCCAGTAGGCGCGCCGCCCGTGCAGCTGCTTCTGGGCGGTGGTCGTGTAGTTCCAGTCCCAGCGGGTCTTGAAGAGAGTCGAGAACGCCGCCGGGATCCGGATCTCGTCGGCGTCGGCCGGCGGGCCCGCCTCGAGGAGGAGCACCGTCACCGACGGGTCCTCGGTCAACCGGGCGGCCACGACCGCACCCGCGCTCCCCGCGCCCACCACCACGTAGTCGTACGACGTCATGCGCCGAAGTGTGACACACCTCATATCCGGCCGTCGCAGCCTCCGCCTGCTCCACGGGCAGCAGGGATCGGCGGCCGACCGATCGGAGAAAAACATGAGGTGGTCCTCAGGTAAATGTTGAGGCTTCCCTCATGTTTGGGACATGATGAGGGCTGCCCCGACCGCGCACCACCAGGAAGGCTCGAGGGACTCGTGACGATCATCGACACCCCGACCACCCGGACGACGACGCACGACCACCGCACCCGGCTGGTCGACGCGCTCAACGACGCGACCCCGTACGCCCTCGCTTTCGGAGGTCAGGGAAGCCCGTGGCTCGAGCCGCTGAGCGACCTCCTGCGCACCTACGCGCTGGGTCCGCAGCTGCACGCGACCTGCGCGGGCGCCGAGCGCCTGCTCACGCCGGTGCTCCCCGAGATCTCCCGCATCCCGCTGCCGTTCACCCCGCTGGAGTGGGCCGACGCGCTCGCGGTCGCCGAGTCGGCCGCCAGCGACGAGGCACCCCCCGCCCCGGACACCGACCTGCTGGCCCAGCCCGCCGTGTCCGTCCCCGGCATCCTCCTCGCCCAGCTCGCCGGCGTCGAGGCGCTGCGCCTGCAGGGTCTCGACCCCGCGACCAGCGCTCCCACCGCGGTCGTGAGCCACTCGCAGGGCGTCCTCGCCGCCGAGGCTGTGGCCGGACGAGACGCGTCCGAGGTCCTCGCCCTGGCCCGTCTGGTCGGCGCGGCCGTCCAGCTCACCGCCCAGCGCCGCGGCCTGCTCGGCGACACCATGCTCGCCGTACGGCGGGTCGACCCTGCCGAGGTCGAGCGCCTGCTCGCGGAGGTCAGCGACGTCGACGTCGACGTCGCCCTGCGCAACGGCCGCCGTACGGTCGTCCTCAGTGGCCCGGCCGACGACCTGGTGACGATCAAGCGTCACCTCGAGCGCGAGGCGCAGACGCAGGCGTCGCTCCGCGACCGCAAGCTCACCGGCGGCACGCCGTTCTCCCCCGTCTTCGAGGTGCTGGAGCCGCGCGCCGCCTTCCACCACCACCGCCTGGCCGAGGCCGGCGACCTCGTCGCCGAGTGGGCCACCGCCTGCGGCCTCGACCCCGACTGGTCCCGTGACGTTGCCACGCGCGCCGTCATCGCCCCCGGCGACTGGGTCGGCGACCTGGAGTCTGCCCTCGACACCGGCGCGGAGTGGATCCTCGACCTCGGTCCGGGTGACCTCGCCTCGATGCTCGCCGGCTACGAGGCCACGGCGCGTGGTGTCGGCGTCGTCGCTCCCGCCACCCGGCGCGGACAGCGCACCCTCACCACGCCCGGCGCTGCCCCGCGCCGAGCCACCCCCTGGTCGGCGTACGCCCCGAAGCCGGTGACGCTGCCCGACGGCCGAACCGTGCTGGAGACCCGCTTCACGCGTCTCACCGGACGTTCTCCCATCCTGCTCGCAGGTATGACGCCGACCACCGTGGACGCTCCGATCGTCGCGGCCGCCGCCAACGCCGGATTCTGGGCCGAGCTCGCCGGCGGCGGGCAGGTCACCGAAGGCATCTTGACCGACCGCGTCGAGGAGCTCACGGGCCTCCTCGACCCGGGCCGTACCTTCGCGTTCAACGCGCTCTATCTCGACCCCTACCTCTGGAAGATGCAGCTGGGTCAGCAGCGTCTCGTCCAGCGCGCGCGGGCCAACGGTGCCGCCGTCGACGCGGTCGTCGTCAGCGCCGGCATCCCCGAGCTCCCCGAGGCCGTCGCGCTGGTCGACGAGCTCCGCGAGGCCGGCATCTCCTATGTCGTCTTCAAGCCCGGCACCGTCAAGCAGATCCGCGAGGTGCTGGCGATCGCCCGTGAGGCGGCGCCGACCCCGGTCGTCGTCCACGTCGAGGGCGGCAAGGCCGGCGGCCACCACTCGTGGGAGGACCTGGACGACCTGCTCCTCACCACCTATGCGCAGCTGAGGGCCCAGGACAACGTCGTCGTCTGTGTCGGCGGCGGCATCGGCACCCCGCAGTCGGCGTCGGCCTACCTCACCGGCGCCTGGGCGCGACGCCACGGCTACCCGGCGATGCCGCTCGACGGCATTCTCGTCGGCACCGCGGCGATGGCGGCCCGCGAGGCCACCACCTCCCCGCAGGTCAAGCAGCTGCTCGTCGACACACCCGGCACCCCGGACTGGGTCGGTGCGGGCCGCGCCGTTGCCGGCATGGCGTCCGGGCGCAGCCAGCTCGGCGCCGACATCCACGAGATCGACAACGCCGCCTCGCGGGCAGGCCGCATCATCGACGAGGTCGCGGGAGACGCCGACGCCGTGGCCGCCCGGCGCGACGAGATCATCGCCGCGATCGCAGCGACAGCCAAGCCCTACTTCGGTGACGTCACGACGATGACGTACGCCGCGTGGCTCGCACGCTACGCCGAGCTCGCCGGTGCCGAGCCGGGCGAGAACGAGATCACCGGCGCCGGCGCCGAGAACTGGCTCGACGTCACGCTGCGCGACCGCTTCCACGCCATGGTGCAGCGCGCGGAGGCACGCCTCTCCGACGAGGACCACGGCGAGATCCCGACGCTGTTCGCCGACGCCGAGTCGGTCGGTGACCCGCACGCCGCGATCGGCACGCTGCTGACCGCCTACCCGCGTGCCATCGAGGTGACGCTCCACCCCGGCGACGTCCCCTTCTTCGTCGAGGTGTGCCGCCGTCCGGGGAAGCCGGTGCCGTTCGTGCCCGTCCTCGACGCCGACGTACGCCGCTGGTACCGGTCGGACTCCCTGTGGCAGGCCCATGACGCGCGCTACGGCGCCGACGCGGTCTGCGTCATCCCCGGTCCCGTCGCCGTCGGCGGGATCACCCGTGTCGACGAGCCGGTCGCCGACCTGCTGCGCCGCTTCGAGGACGAGACGGTCGACGACGTCCTGACCGCCGGTGCGCTCGAGTCGCGCGTCGCCGGGCGTCGCCGCGTCGACGCCGCCGACGACGTGCTCGGGCTGGTCCTGGCCGCGCCCGACGTGAGCTGGGCTGGCCGTACGGTCCGCAACCCTGTCCACCGTCTCGGCGTCGACTGGGTCATCGTCGACCCCTCGCGTGCCGAGCACGCCGAGACCGGAGCGGTCCTGCGCACCGACGGCCCCGACGCCGTGCTGGAGGTGCCGCTCGGCGGCACCCGCTCGCTGTCGGTCCGCATCCAGGTCGCCGACGCCGCCGACGGCGGTGCCCCGGTCGTCACCGCCGACAGCGCCGTGGCGGCGATGCGTTGCCTCGTCGAGGTCGCCGGGGGCGGCTCGTTGCCGCAGGCGCGGGACGGCGTCGCCCGTACGACCGTGCGCTGGTCGGGCGACCTCGGCTCCGACCACGCCGCCGTCACCGGCGGAGCCGTCGCTCGCAGCGGTCGCCCCGCACCCGACGCGCTGGTCGGCCTCGCCTGGCCTGCCGTCTTCGCCGTCCTCGCCGGCACCCGCGCACCGGGCTCCGACGTCGACGTCGTGGAGGGCATGCTCGACCTCGTCCATCTCGACCACGCGATCCGGCTCGCTGACGACCTTCCGCACGGCGGCGCCGCGCTGAGCGTCGAGGCGCGCCTCGTCGGGGTCGAGGACGCAGGCGTCGGCCGCGTCGTGACCATCGACGTGGACGTGTGCACGGACTCCCACGAGCTCGCGACCCTGCGCGAGCGCTTCGCAATCCGCGGCCGCACCGGCGCCGCCGACCTGGGCGACCCCGTCGTCGCCGGTGGCGCGGCGCGCGGCGCCGTGACCGACACCCCGCGTCGTACGCGGGCGAAGCGGTTGGTCGTCGCCCCCACCGACATGCGGGCGTTCGCCGCGGTCACCGGTGACCACAACCCGATCCACACCAGCGTCGCCGCCGCCCGCCTGGCCGGCCTGGGCGATCCGATCGTCCACGGCATGTGGCTGTCGGCGACCGCGCAGCAGATGCTCGGTGACCGCCGCGTGGACGGCTGGACGACACGGTTCCTGGCGCCCGTCCGGCTGGGCGCGACGGTAGACCTGACGGCCGTGCGTACCGGTCTCGACGCCGGCGCGGAGATCCTCGAGATCACCGGCCGCAGCGAGGGCGAGCTCGTGCTCGCAGCCACCGCGCGCATCGCCGCGCCCCGCACGGCCTACGCGTTCCCCGGCCAGGGCATCCAGCACCCGGGCATGGGCATGGGGGGATACCGGCGCAGCAAGGCCGCGCGGGAGATCTGGGACCGCGCCGACGCCCACACCCGTACGGCGCTGGGCTTCTCCATCCTGACCGTCGTCCAGGACAACCCGACCGTGGTCGTCGCCGACGGCGTCACGCACCGGCACCCCGACGGCGTCCTGTTCCTCACGCAGTTCACCCAGGTCGCGATGGCCGTCCTCGGCTCGGCGCAGATCGCCGAGCTCCGTGAGGCCGGCGCGTTCGTCGAGGACGCGGTGCTGGCGGGCCACTCGGTCGGTGAGTACAACGCGCTGTCGGCCGTCTCGGGCGTGATCAGCCTCGAGGCCGTGATCGAGGTCGTGTTCCAGCGTGGATCGGTGATGCACGCGCTGGTCCCCCGCGACGCCGAGGGCCGGAGCGACTACCGCCTGGCCGCCATCCGCCCGAGCCAGATCGGGCTGGCGGACTCCGACGTCGCGGCGTTCGTCGAGGGTGTGTCGCAGGAGTCCGGCGAGTTCCTCGAGATCGTGAACTACAACCTCCGCGGCTCGCAGTACGCCATCGCCGGAACCGTCCGCGGCCTCGAGATCCTCGAAGAGGAGATCGCACGACGCCGCGCGGCGTTCGGCGGCAAGGCGGCGTTCATCCTCGTGCCCGGCATCGACGTGCCCTTCCACTCGACCGTGCTCCGCGGTGGCGTGCCGGACTTCCGGGCCCGTCTCGAGGAGCTGCTCCCCGAGACGATCGACCCGTCGATCTTGCTCGGTCGCTATGTCCCGAACCTGGTCCCGCGGCCGTTCACGCTCGACCAGCGCTTCGTCGCCGAGGTCGCCGCGACCGTGCCGTCCGCGCCGCTGGAGGAGGTCCTCGCCGACTACGACGCATGGGCCGCCGACCCGGGCCGCCTGGCACGGCGCCTGCTCGTCGAGCTCCTGGCCTGGCAGTTCGCCAGCCCTGTGCGCTGGATCGAGACGCAGGACCTCATGTTCGGCGACCTCGGTGTCGAGCGCTTCGTGGAGGTCGGGGTCGCCAACGCACCGACCGTCGCGAATCTCGCCTCGGCGACGCTCAAGCTCCCGAGCGCACCGCACCGCTCGGTCGAGGTCGTCAACATCGAGCGCGAGCAGGCCGTCGTCTTCGCGACCGACACCGACCCGGAACCGGTGTCGGAGGAGCCGTCGGACACCGTCGAGGAGTCGGCGGCCGCGGCCGGCGCCCCCCAGACCGCCGGTGCTGCCGCGGGGCCCTCCCCCGTCGCAGCGCCGGCCCCGAGCGCCGACCGACCGGCCGACCTGTCCTTCGACGCCGCCGACGCGACGACGGTGCTGCTGGCCTGGTGGACCAAGATGCGCCTCGACCAGATCGGTGCGGCCGACTCGATCGAGTCGCTCTGCGACGGCGCGTCCTCACGGCGCAACCAGCTGCTCGTCGACCTCGGCGGCGAGCTCTCGCTGGGCGCCATCGACGGCGCCGCCGACGCGGACCTGCCGACCCTGTCGGGCCAGGTCAAGGGCCTCGCCCGGGCGTACAAGCCGTTCGGCCCGGTGCTGTCCACCGCCCTCGGCGACCACCTCGCCAAGGTCCTCGGCCCCACGGGCAAGCGCCAGTCGGCGATCACCGACCGCGTCACCGGCGTCTGGCAGCTCGGACCGGGCTGGGCCAGCCACGTGGTCGCGGAGCTCGCCCTCGCGACCCGCGAGGGCAGCAGCGTACGGGGCGGAGCCTTCGGCGAGCTCGGGGCGCCGACCAGCGCCGCGGAGCTCGACAGCGCGGTGGACGCCGCCGTCGCGGCCGTCGGCGCCCGGCATGGTGTCGCCGTCGCGATGCCGAGCGCCGGTGGCGCCGACGTCACCGTCGACGCCGCTGCCCTCGGTGAGATCACGGCAGAGATCACGGGGCCCGACGGGGTGCTCGCCTCCACCGCTCGCCACCTGCTCGGGAGGCTCGGACTGTCGAGCACTGGCGCGGTAGCTGACGCCGGCGACCACGCGACCGACGCCGCGGTGCTGGCGCAGGTCGAGGCCGAGCTCGGCAGCGACTGGGCCCGTCTGACGACCCCCGCCTTCGACGCGCGACGCGCGGTGCTGCTCGACGACCGGTGGGCCAGCGCCCGCGAGGACGTCGCGCGGATCGCCGCGGGTGACGACGTCACGGCCACGGTCGAGACCTTCGTCGGCGCCGGCGAGGACGTCGCAGCGCAGGCACGGTGGTGGGCCTCACAGACCGACGACACCGGCGTCGCCGAGCGGCTGACCATGGTCGCGGAGGCAGCGCTCGACACCACACCCGGGGACTGGGCCGACGACGTCGTCGTCGTCACCGGCGCCAGCACCGGGTCGATCGCCGCATCGGTCGTCGGTCGGCTGCTCGGTGGCGGCGCCACCGTCGTCGCGACCACGTCCCGGCTCGACCAGTCCAAGCTGCGGGCGTTCAAGGAGCTGTACCGCACGCACGCCCGCGCCGGGGCACGCCTCTGGGTCGTCCCGGCCAACCTCGCGTCCTTCGCCGACGTCGACGCGCTCGCGTCGTGGGTGAGCGAGGAGCAGACCACGTCCGCCGGTGGCGCCACCACGGTGGCCAAGGCTGCGCTGACGCCGACGCTGCTCTTCCCGTTCGCCGCGGGGCGGGTCGCCGGTGACCTCACGGAGGTCGGCTCCCGCTCCGAGGTCGACATGCGGATCCTGCTCTGGTCGGTCGAGCGGCTCATCGCCGCACTCGCCACCACGGGCCGCGCCCACGACCTCGCGTCCACGCTGCACGTGGTGCTGCCGGGCTCCCCGAACAGGGGCACCTTCGGTGGCGACGGGGCGTACGGCGAGGCGAAGGCCGCGCTCGACGCCGTCACCGCGAAGTGGTCCAGCGAGGCCACCTGGAGCGACCGCGTCTCGCTCGTCCACGCGATCATCGGCTGGGTCCGCGGGACCGGGTTGATGGGGGCCAACGACCCGCTCGTCGAGGCGGTCGAGCAGGCGGGAGTCCGTACCTGGTCGACCGACGAGATGGCCGAGGCTCTGCTCGAGCGGGCGACACCGCAGGCCCGCGCTCAGGCGCGTACGGCGCCGGTGACCGTCGACCTGACCGGCGGGCTGGGCGAGGCCGACGTCGACCTCGGCGCGCTGGCCCGGGACGCGGCCGACGCGGTCGGTGCGACCGGTGTGCCGACGGAGTCCGACGACTCCGTGAGGATCGCGGCGCTCGCGCCGTCACCGGCGCAGCTGCCTGCGCGTCCTGACGTGCCCTGGCCCAGCATCTCGGCCCGCCCCGAAGACCTCGTGGTCATCGTGGGCGCCGGCGAGCTGGGGCCGTACGGGTCGGCGCGCACGCGGTTCGAGTACGAGGTGTCCGAGGAGCTGTCGGCCGCGGGCGTGCTCGAGCTCGCCTGGTCCACCGGCCTGGTGGCCTGGGACAACGGCGGCTGGTACGACGTCGCGTCGGGCGAGCCCGTCACCGAGCCCGAGCTCCACGAGCGCTACCACGACGAAGTGGTCGAGCGGTGCGGCATCCGTCGCTACGCCGACGACGGCGCGCTCGTCGACGCCTCGACGCCCCTGCTCGCTCGGGCCTACCTCGACGAGGACCTCACGTTCTCGGTCGGCAACGAGGCCGCCGCGCGGGCGATGTATGACGCCGACCCCGGCCGTACGGTCATCGCACCGGGCTCCGACGGCGACTGGACGGTGACGCGCAGGGCGGGCACCGAGATCCGCGTCCCGCGGCGTCTCGCGCTGACCCGGACGATCGGCGGCCAGATCCCGACCGGCTTCGACCCCACCGTGTGGGGCGTCCCGGCTGAGATGCTCGAGTCGTTGGACCGGGTCGCGGTCTGGAACCTCGTCTGCACCGTGGACGCGTTCCTCTCCAGCGGGTTCAGCCCTGCCGAGCTCATGGGCTGGGTCCACCCTGCGGCGGTCGCGAGCACCCAGGGCACCGGCATGGGCGGCATGACGTCGATGCGCTCGCTCTACGTCGACACGCTGCTCGGTGAGGCCAAGCAGAACGACATCCTCCAGGAGGCGCTGCCGAACGTCATCGCGGCGCACGTCATGCAGTCGTACGTCGGTGGGTACGGGTCGATGGTCCACCCCGTCGCCGCCTGCGCCACGGCGGCGGTCTCGATGGAGGAGGGCGCTGACAAGATCCGGCTCGGCAAGGCCGACTTCGTGGTCGCGGGAGGTTTCGACGACCTGTCGACGGAAGGCATCGTCGGATTCGCCGACATGTCCGCGACCGCCGACTCCGGCGTGATGCTCGCCAAGGGCATCGACCCTCGCTACGTCAGCCGGGCCAACGACCGGCGACGCGGCGGGTTCGTCGAGTCGCAGGGGGGCGGCACGGTGCTGCTCGCCCGCGGCGACGTGGCGCTCCGGATGGGGCTGCCGGTCCTCGGTGTGGTCGCGTACGCGGGCTCCTTCGCTGACGGCGTCCACACGTCGATCCCGGCACCGGGCCTGGGTGCGCTGGCCGCGGCCCGCGGTGGCGCGCAGTCGCCGCTGGCGCGCGGGCTCGCGACGCTCGGTCTCGCCGCGGACGACGTGGCGGTGGTGTCCAAGCACGACACCTCCACGGCAGCCAACGATCCCAACGAGTCCGAGCTGCACGAGCGGATCGCGGCGTCGCTCGGGCGCTCCGAGGGCAACCCGCTCTTCGTCCTGTCGCAGAAGGCGCTGACCGGACACTCCAAGGGCGGCGCGGCGGCGTTCCAGGCGATCGGGCTCTGCCAGGTCCTCGGCAGCCAGGTGCTGCCGCCGAACCGGAGCCTCGACTGCGTCGACGACGTGCTCGACGAGAACCCGCACCTGGTGTGGCTCCGCGACGCGCTGCCGGCGCCGGCGCCGATGCGGGCCGGGCTGGTCACGAGCCTCGGGTTCGGCCACGTCGCGGCGCTGGTCGCCATCGCGCACCCGGAGGCGTTCCTCGCGACGCTCGACGCCGACGAGCGCGAGGAGTACGAGCGGGCGTCGCGGGCGCGGGAGGTCTCGGGTCGCCTGCGGCTCGTACGGGCGATGTATGGCGGCCCTGCCCCGTACCAGCGCCCGGTCGGACGCCGCCTCGGTGACTCCGACGCGCGGGAGCGGGAGGCCTCGATCCTCCTCGACCCGCGGGCACGTCTCGGTGCGGACGGTACGTACGCGGTCGGGGTTGGGAACGCCCCCGCCGTCGTCGAACCGCCCGCACCGGGATCGGGGAACGTCGCCAGGGGGGTGGGTGACGTCGCGGACGGCGGACCGCGCACGCGATGAGCGTGCTCGGCGTCGGCGTGGACCTGGTCCACGTCCCGTCGTTCGGAGAACAGCTCGCGCAGCCGGGAACCCGGTTCGCCGAGCTGTTCACCCCCGGCGAGCGAGGTGACGCGGCGGACGGCTCGGCCGACCGTACGCGTCACCACCCGGCGCGGGGGGGGGGCCAGGAGGCCCGCGGCCAGGCCGGGG
>NZ_JAHWCI010000001.1 GCF_019550915.1 Mumia sp. zg.B17 | reverse complement strand
CCCGCCCCCGCCCCCCCCCCGCGGGGGGGGGGGGGGGGCCCCCCCCCCCCCCCCCCCGCCCCCCCCCCCCGCCGGCGCGGTGGGCGGCCAAGGAGGCCGTCGTCAAGGCCTGGTCGGCTTCCTTGCACGGCTCCCCGCCCGTCGTCGACGAGAGCAAGGCGCTGGCGGCGATCGAGGTTGTGAGGGACCTCTGGGGGCGGCCGCGGATCGTGCTGCACTCCCCCGTACGCGAACATCTCGACGCGGCGGCCCTGCATGTGTCGCTGTCGCACGACGGCGACTACGCGATCGCGTACGTCGTCCTCACCGCCGCCTGACCTCCGCTCGCGGGTCACTCTCTGCCGCCCGCGGGTCACCGCGCGCCGGCCGCGGGTCACCGCCTGGCACCGGCGGGTCACCGTGTGGCGGCCGCGGGTCACCGTGTGGCGGCCGCGGGTCACCGTGTGGCACCGGCGGGTCACTGTCTGCCGCTCGCGGGTCACCGCCTGGCACCGGCGGGTCACCGTGCCAGTGACCCGCGAGTGCCAGAGAGTGACCCGCAAGCCAACGAGAGTGACCCGCGAGTGCCAGAGAGCGACCCGCGAGTCAACGAGAGCGACCCGCGAGCGGAGGAAGAGGGTGGGGTCAGCCGGACTGCTCGGCGGCGAGCAGGTACGAGCCGAGGAGGCGCTTGAGCTCGATCACGGCCTCGGCATGCTCCTGACCGTCGCGGATCGAGAAGTTGAGCATCGAGTACGCCACGTGGACGAGGACCTCGGCGACGATCTTGCGACGTGCGCGGGGAGTCTTCGGCGTGAGCGGCGCGAGCACATGGGCGACGTCGGCGGCCAGCTCACGCTCGGTCAGCGCCGCGGTCGCTCGCGTCGCGGGCGTGGACTGCACGGCGTGCCACACCGCACGGCGCGACGGGTCGGTGACCCAGAGCGCGGCGATGTGGTCCACGAGCTGGTCGAGGAGCCGGAGCCAGTCGAGGGTGGGCAGCTCGGCGGCGAGACGGGCGAGCTCCGCGCGCACTGCGACGACGTCTTGGCGGTCGAGCTCGCAGACGACGACGTACTTGTTCTGGAAGAACTGATAGATCGTGCCGATCGGGATGCCCGCGCGGTTGGCGACCTCCTCGAGCGTGAACGACTCGAAACCGACCTCCAGCAGGAGGTCGCGCGACGTCTGCAGGATCAGATCGAACTTCTTCTGACTCCGCTCCTGCGTCGGCCTCCGCCGCGGCTCGAGAATCTCGATGGTCGCGCTCACACCATCAACCCTACCGATGCGTAGGTTTCGGCGTGGGAGGCGCGACACATGATGCAAACGCGGTTTGCAGACGAACGGCGCGGCACGCCCCGTGAGGGCCGTGCCGCGCCGCGATCGTCGTCAGCGAGCCGCAGTGGCGTCCAGCGCGTCGACGAGGCCGTCACCGAAGAAGCCGTTGTAGGCCGGCGTGCCGGTGCAACGGGTGTCGGTCGGGCACGGCTTGTCGTCAGCCTGGGCACGCAGGAGCGCGACCAGCTCCGCCGGCGTCGCCTTGGGGTGCGACGCCTTCAGCAGCGCCAGCACGCCAGCGACGTGCGGCGAGGCCATCGAGGTGCCGGACTTGAGTCCCCAACCGCCGTTGAGGACGGTCGAGAGGATCCGGCTGCCCGGCGCGGTCACGTCGATCACGCCGTCGCCGTAGTTGGAGAAGGTCGACTTGGCTTCAGCCTGGTCGTTCGAGGCGACCGTCACGACACCCGGCAGCTCGGCCGGGAGGTCCTCGCAGCCCTCGTCGATCTGACGCGTCACCGGCGTCGTGTCGTTCGGGCTCGTGGTGTCGGTCGTCTTGTTGGCCAGGTCGTAGTTGGCGTTGCCGGCGGCGGCAGCGCTCACGACCCCGTTGCGCTCGGAGTACGAGACGGCGCGACGGACGGCCTCCTTGGCGGCGGCCTGGTCAGGATCGTTGCTGCACCAGAACATCCACGGATCGATGTAGTAGCTGTTGTTGGTCACGTCGACGCCGTGCTCAGCGGCCCAGACGAAGCCGCAGACGGCGTACTCGGGGTAGATGTAGCCGTCGTCGTCGACGACCTTGATCGACGTCATCATCGAGTTCGGCGCGACCCCGACGATGCCCACACCGTTCTTGGCCGCGGCGATCGTGCCGGCGACGTGCGTGCCATGGTCGCTGGTCGTCGGGATCCAGGCGGCGCGGCTCGTGTCCGGGACGCCGTAGGCGGTGCAGCCGACCGAGTTCTTGGCGTCCACGTTGGGCGCGAGGTCGGGGTGGGTGTCGTCGATGCCGCTGTCGAGCACGCCGACGGTGACGTCGCGGCTGCCGTCGGGCGCGACGTCGGCCTTGATCTGGGTCATGTCCCACTGCTGCGCCTCGAGCGGGTCCGCCTCCACGACCTCGGTGGCGGAAACACCCTGGCGGATCTCGAACGCGGACCGGGTGTCGGTGCTGCGCGCGAGCGAGCGAGGCTGCGGCGCCTCCTCGGCGGGCGTCTTGACCGCGGCCGTACGGGTCGCGCCGACCGACTGGACGGCGTGTCCCTTCGCGACGTCGACGACGTCCTCGCGGAAGTCGGCCGACGTCGAGTGGGCGACGACGACACCGATCTGCGGCCAGGACTGGATGACCGTGCCACCGGCGTCGCGGACCGCGCGCTCGGCGAGACGGGTCTGCCCCGGGTTGGGCTTGCTGTTGACGACGTAGCTCATCAGCTCGCCGTCGGCGACGGCGACCGGCGCGGCGAGCGACGAGGCGCTCGCCGTGCTCGACGGCGCCGAGGCTCCGACTGCCGGGCCAGCGGTGAGTGCGGCGGCGACCAGGCCGATGCCGCAGAGGGTCGCGGCGGCGAGGGGCCGTCGAGATCGGCGAGGAGAGAGTGGGGATGTGGAACTGACCATGAGGTGGTGTCCTCCGCTGCTTTCGGTCCACGATCCGGCCCGACCGCTGTGATGGGCTTGAGGCCTTCTCGGGGGAGTTGCTTGTGTGACGCAACCGTAGACCGAGGGTTCGCCCGACGCTGGTCACCGGGGTGATCCATGACACAGGGCGACCCGGGTTGACAAAAACATGAGGTACCCCTCATCTTTGTAGAAGTCCTGAGGCTTCCCTCATGTTTTAGGAGACCGAGTTGACCACGATCAACACGGAGACCGCAACCTCCGATCACCGCGCCCGTCTCGCCCGTCGTCGGCAGGAGCGTTTCCGCCGCGTCGAGCCGCGCGGACGCCGTGAATACACCGCTCGCGAGCGCGCCGAGATGCTCGTCGACGCCGGGTCGTTCGTCGAGATGACCCCGATGCGCGTCGACGGTGACGGCAAGGGTGCAGGGGTCGTGATCGGCTGGGGTCGTGTCGACGGCCGTGGGGTCGTGATCGCGAGCCACGACGCTGCTGTCGCGTCCGGCGCCATCGGCGCCGTGATGGCCGAGACGGTGCAGAAGGCTCAACGCTTCGCGATCGACCGGGGATACCCGATCGTGTACGTCAACGACTCCGGCGGCGCGCGCATCCACGACGGGATCCTGGCGCTGCACGGCTGTGGCGAGATCTTCGCCCTCAACGTCCACGCACAGCGACGCATCCCGCAGATCTCGCTGATCCTCGGCCCGTGCGCCGGCGCCGCGGCGTACTCCCCCGCCCTCACCGACTGGACGATCATGGTCCGCGAGCAGGGCCAGATGTTCCTCACCGGACCGGACATCGTGAAGGCGACCACCGGGGAGGACGCGAGCGCCGAGGACATCGGCGGCTCGCAGATGCACACCGAGACCAGCGGCGTCGCGCACCTCGAGGTCACCAACGAGGAGGAGGCGTTCCACGCGACGCGCCTGCTGCTCTCGTACCTGCCCTCCCACGTCGGCGCCCCGATGCCGGTCGTCGCCGCGCGCCGACCCGACCCGGTGGCGGCCGAGCGGCTGCCGTACGTCGTCCCGGACAAGGCGAGCGTCGTCTTCGACATGCGCGACGTGCTCGACGGCGTGCTCGACCACGGCCCGCGCCTCGAGCTCATGCCGGCGCACGCGCCGAGCATCCTCACGCTGTTCGGCCACCTCGACGGCCGGCCGGTGGGCGTGCTGGCCAACCAGCCGGCATCGCGGGGCGGAGTCCTCGACGCGAAGTCGTCGGTCAAGGCGGCACGGTTCATCGAGTTCTGCGGCCGGTTCGGGCTGCCGGTGGTGACCTTCGTGGACGTGCCCGGCTTCCTGCCCGGCACGGTCGAGGAGTCCCGTGGCGTGATCACGCACGGCGCCAAGCTGCTCAAGGCGTACGTCGAGACCACGTCGCCGCTGCTCACGGTCGTCGTCCGCAAGGCGTACGGCGGCGCCTACATCGCGATGGGCTCGCGCTCGCTCGGCGCCGACTACTCGTGGGCGTGGTCCGGTGCGGAGATCGCCGTGATGGGACCCGGCGGCGCGGTGGCGCTGCTGCACCGCCGCCGGCTGCGCGACGCGGAGGACCCGATCGCCGTGCGCGACGAGCTGGCGGCCGAGTACCGGGAGAACGTCGCTCGCCCGTACGTGGCGGCCGAGGCGGGCATCGTCGACGACGTGATCCTCCCCGAGGAGACCCGTGACCGCCTGGTCGACGCCCTGGCGACGCTGGGCTTCGAGGAGAGCGGCCGCGGCGGGGGTGCGCGTGTACGCCGCTAGGGCTGAGATCGTGGGCAACGTGTGGCGACTGGTTGCCCGGGAGGGTGACCGCGTCGCCGCCGGCGACGTGGTCGCGGTGCTCGAGACGATGAAGATGGAGATCCCGGTGCACACCGCGGAGCCGGGCACGGTCCGGCTCCGCGTCCGCGAGGGCGAGATCGTCCAGGAGGGCGACGTCATCGCGGAGATCGGCTGACGGCCTGCGCTCTCCGGCTCGTACGCGTTCACGCGGCACGGGCGGCGTGATAGGACGTGATCAGGGTCACACGACCTGCGTCCCGGCCGCCGACCGTACGAGGTGCTCGATGTTCTTCCCGCTGACCGTCCGCGACTTCCTCGACCGTGCCGTCACCGTCTATCCGGAGCGGATCGGCGTCGTGGACGAGCCGGACCAGCCTGCGCCGTCCTGGGGCGAGGTCACGTACGCCGAGCTCGGGCGTCGCGCGCGGTCGCAGGCCGCCTACCTCGACGACCTCGGGGTGCCGCAGGGCGCGCGGGTCGCGATCGTCTCGCAGAACTCCGCACGGCTGCTCGCGTCGTTCTTCGGCGTCTCCGGGTGGGGCCGCATCCTGGTCCCGATCAACTTCCGCCTCGCGCCCGCCGAGATCGCCTACATCGTCGAGCACAGCGGCGCGGAGGTGCTGATGGTCGACCCCGAGATCCGCGGGCTGCTCGACTCGGTCACGGCCGAGCACACGTTCGTGCTCGGCGAGGACGACGAGGCGATGTGGGCGACCCGGGGCGAGCCCGAGCCGTGGGAGGGTGACGAGTCTGCGACGGCGACGATCAACTACACGTCCGGGACCACCGCACGACCCAAGGGCGTCCAGCTGACGCACCGAAACCTGTGGACCAACGCCAGCATCTTCGGCTGGCAGACGAGCATCAGCGATCGTGACGTCTACCTGCACACGCTGCCGATGTTCCACGCGAACGGCTGGGGCATGCCGTACGCGGTGACCGGGATGGGCGGACGGCATGTGGTGATCCGCAAGATCGACGGGGCCGAGATCCTCCGGCGGGTGGAGCGCCACGGCGTCACGGTGATGTGCGCCGCCCCCGCCGTCGTCCAGGCCGTGCTCGACGCGGCGAAGACGTGGGACGGCGAGATCCCGGGCCGGGACCGCGTCCGCATCATCGTGGCCGGCGCTCCTCCCCCGACCCGCACCATCGAGCGGGTGCGCGGCGAGCTCGGCTGGGAGTTCATCCAGATCTACGGTCTGACCGAGACCGCGCCCCTGCTGACGATGAGCCGCATGCGCGAGGAGTGGGACGACCTCGAGCCGCTGGAGCAGGCCCGCCTCCTCGGCCGGGCCGGCGCCCCCGCCGTCGGCGTACGCGTCATGATCGACGACACCGGCGAGGTGTTGGCGCAGTCGAACCACAACCTCGAGGCCTACTGGGACAACCCCGAGTCGACGGCCGTCGCGCTGGCCGACGGCTGGTTCCACACCGGCGACGGCGGCACGATCGAGGACGGCCACCTCGTGATCGCCGACCGCAAGAAGGACGTCATCATCTCCGGCGGCGAGAACGTCACCTCGATCGAGGTGGAGGACGCGCTCATGCTGCACCCGGCAGTACGCGAGGTGGCCGTGATCGGCATCCCGGACGAGAAGTGGGGTGAGCTCGTCACCGCCCTGGTCGTCCTCGACCCCGACGCCGGCGAGGTGGGCGAGGGCGACCTGATCGCGCACACGCGGCAGCACCTCGCCGGTTACAAGTGCCCGAAGCGGATCGAGTTCCGCGAGGAGCTCGCCCGTACGGCGACCGGCAAGCTGCAGAAGTTCAAGCTGCGCGCGCCGTACTGGGAGGGCCAGCAGCGCCAGGTCCACTGACCGCCCGCGGCCGTCGGCTTGCCGGCTCGGTCGTCACCGTTGACGGCCGAGCCACCGCGCGGGGGTCGCGGCGGCGAGCAGCTCGGGCACGGTCGCGAACTTGCGGCGGGGCCGACCCTCCAGGGCACCGTTGCGCCGCTCGGCGAGGTCGATGGCCCGCATCCGCCTCACCCCGACGACGTCGCTGCGGCGCCTGCGCAGGAGGGTGCGGAAGTCGCGAGCGGAGCCGGCGGGCTCGGGCAGCCGGCCTGCCGAGACGTCCTCGACCAGCGCCGCGACCGTCTCCTGGGCGCAGGCACGGTTGGCGCCGATCCCGCCCTTCGACCCTCTCTTGATCCACCCGACGACGTACGCCCCGGGCACCGGCTGCCCGTCGCGACCGAGCACCCGCCCCCGGGCGTTCGGCACCGAGCCGGTGACCTCGTCGAACGGCAGGCCGGGCACCGGGGTGCCGCGGTAGCCGATTGAGCGGACCACGGTCCCGGCGACGATCGTCTGCTCCGACGCGTCGTCCCCGGTGGTGTCGCGGACCCGTACGGAGGTGATCGCCTCGTCACCGTCGAGCGCGACCGGCGCGGTCCAGAACGCGAGCACCACCCGCTTGCCCGGTGGCGGATCGGCCTCCCAGGCGACGTCGACGCGACCGACGTCTCGCAGCATCGCCGCCTTGCTGCCCACGGGAGCGGCGTCGACGGCTGCCGTTGTGGCGGGGTGGTCCGCCACGACGAGGTCGACGCCGTCGATCGCGCGCATGCCGACGAGCTCGGCACGCGAGTACGCGGCCTCCTCGGGTCCTCGCCGTCCGAGCACGACCACCTCTCGTACGGCACTGCGCCGCAGCGCCTCCAGGGCGTGGTCCGCGATGTCGGTGCGCGCGAGCGCCTCCGGGTCGGTGAGCAGCACGCGAGCGACGTCGAGTGCCACGTTGCCGTTGCCGACGACCACCACCCGCGGGCTCGACAGGTCGATCTCGGCCGGTGCGCGGTCGGGCTGAGCGTTGTACCAGGCGACGACCTCGGTGGCGGACACGCTGCCCGGAAGCCCTTCGCCGGGGATGCCGAGGGTCTTGTCCGTCGCTGCCCCGACCGCGTAGACGACGGCGTGGTGGTGGGCGAGGAGCTCGGCGTGCGAGACGTCCGCACCCACGGCGACGTTGAGCTGGACTCTGACGCGCGGGTGGTCGTACGTCCACGCGAACGTGTCCTCGATGCGCTTGGTCTGCGGGTGGTCCGGCGCGACGCCGGAGCGGAGCAGTCCCCCGGCGACAGGCAGCCGGTCGATCATCGTGACGGTGGCAGGGGACCCGGTGAGGAGCGCCCGGGTGGTGTAGGCGGCCGAGGGACCGGTGCCGACGACGGCGACCCGGAAGGGCCCGGAGCCCTGCGGCGGTGCGACCGGGAAGGCGAGCGCGTCCCAGGTGGCCGACTCCGGGTGCGCCTCGTAGTACTGGCGGTTGAGGTCGGCGAACACGGTGTCGGGGCCGCGGAGCAGGTCGACCGGGAGGACCGCGCCCACCGGGCACGCGTCGGCGCACGCCCCGCAGTCGATGCAGGTGTCGGGGTCGACGAAGACCATCTCCGAGAGGCCACCGACTCCCGCGGCACGCTCCTCGGGGGTGGGGTGGATGCAGTTGACCGGGCAGACCGACACGCAGGTCGCGTCGTTGCAGCAGCTCTGCGTGACCGCGTAGGCCATCGAGGGTCCTCGCTCAGATCATGTTGACGGACTGGTAGATCGGCATCGCCCGCTTGGTGAGCAGCCGGGCCTCGGCGAGGAAGTCCATGAGGTGCACGCACGACAGCCGCATCATCGCCTTGCGGTGCTGGTTGGTGCTCACCTCGGCGAGCGCTCGCTCCTTGTCCAGGCCGACGTTGGTGTAGACCTCGGGGCTGACCATCGACCTGACGATCACGAAGGCGGCACCGGCGAAGAGCAGCGCACCCCACTCCCGGCGCAGGCGACCGGCTGTCCTCAGGCCCTCGAGGATCTCGGCACGGGCGAACTTCATGTGCCGCGCCTCCTCGACGACGTGGATCTTGGAGGTGGTTCGCACGATGTGGACGACGTTCTCGCCGCGCATCCAGTCGCGTTGCATGACGTCGAGGATCTCCTCCGCGATGAGGATCGGCCCGTACGCCTGCTCGGCGCCCGCGGTCGTCTTCAGGAGACGGGCGAGCTCGACGGCGGGACGGGGCGGGAGGTACTTCGGGATGCCGAGCACCTCGCAGGTCCGCGCGAACATCAGCGAGTGGCGGCACTCGTCGGCGATCTCGGTGAGCGCGAAGCGGAACTCGCTGTCGGCGGGGTTCTTCGCGTACTGGTCACGGAGGATCAGCTGCTGCAGCATCATCTCGAACCAGATGCCCGTCTGCATGATCGAGCCGACCTCGTGCCGCGTGAGGAGCACCCGCTGCTCCTCGCTCATCTCGTCCCACAGACGCGTGCCGTACAGCGTGCTCCACTCCGGGTTGAGCCCGTAGTGGTCGTCGGGGATCGGCCGGTCCCATGCGACCTCGGTGTCGGGGTCGTACGAGAGCTCGGCCGACGAGGCGAGCAGCCGCGTCGTGACGTCGCCGATGCTCGTGCGCTGCCGGGCGGTCTCGCGGAAGGCGGTCGCGGCGACGGTCATGGTGCCTCCAGGTCCGGTTGATGTGACGGACCTCATGTTACATCGGCGATGTATTAATGCAACCGTGCTGCCGAGCGGAGCTGTTGGTCCGCCTCCCGGCGGTCGGCGCGCCCGACCCGGGCCTCCACGACCTGGATGCCGGCGGGTCCGTCGAGGGCCGCCTCGAGCTCGTCGGACGTGGTCACGAGGCGGTGATCCACGCCCATCGCCTGGCAGAGCGTCCCGATGTCGACGCGGGTCGGCGTCCCGAAGACCCGCTCGAACGCGGAGGCGTACGGCGCGCCGCCCTGCTCCAGCGTCGAGAAGATGCTGCCGCCGTCGTCGGAGGCGACCACGATGGTGAGGTCGGGCCTCGGCTCGTCGGGGCCGATCACGAGGCCGTTGCTGTCGTGGAGGAACGTGAGGTCCCCCATGTAGGCCAGCGCGTGCGACGGCCGACGACCGAGTGCGGCACCGATCGCGGTCGAGACGACGCCGTCGATGCCGGCGAGACCCCGGTTGGCCATCACCATCCGACGCTCCCCGACCGGGTACGGCAGAGCCATGAGGTCGAGGTCGCGGATCGGGTTGGAGGAGCCGACGACCAGCAGGTCGCCCGGCTTGACCGCCCCCGAGACCGTACGCGCGACCTGCCACGGGTTGAGCTCACCGCCGTCCAGCACGACCTTCTCGACCGCCGTCAGCGTCGCCACGTCCGCGCGGCGCCACTCCTCCAGCCACCCGGGGTCGTCGCTCCCGTCGACCCGCACGGCGGGGTACGCCGCAGCGACCCGGTTGCCGGGGTCGGGGAACGGCGAAGCCCCCACGACGACCACCTCCACGTCCGGTCGCGACAGCAGCCGGGTGATCGGACGCGACAGCGTCGGCCGGCCGAGCACGACGACGCGCTCGATCCGCTCGGCCAGCTCGGGCAGGCCCAGGAGAAGGCGGTAGGTCGCGATGGGGTGCGTGCCCGTCCGCGCTCCCGAGGACGGCTCGGCGAAGAGCGGCCAGCCGGCCTCCTCCGCGAGGAGGCGCGCCGGTGGTCCGGCGTCGTCTCCCGCCACCACGACCGTGCGCGGGCCGAGCGGCAGCACGCCCGGCAGCGGCGGCGACTCCATCATCGGCGCACGCCACGGAGCTCCGCCCGGTCGCCCGGCGAGGGCCTGCGGCAGACTCGTGGCGACGTCGTCGGGGTCCGGGAGCAGCGGCTCGCGGAACGCGACGTTCACGTGCACCGGGCCGCCGGCGGGCCGTGCCATCGGCCCCTCCCCCGTACGCCCGACCGCCGCAGCGACGACCCGGGACACCGCCGCCCGCCACGGCGCGGCGCTGTCCGGCACGACGTCCGGCGCGGCGACCTCGACGTACGCCCGCACCGCGTCACCGAAGAGCTTCACCTGGTCGGTGGTCTGGTTCGCCTCCGTACCCCGCAGCTCCGCGGGGCGGTCGGCCGTCATCGCGATCAGCGGCACGCGGGCGTGCGCCGCCTCCAGGACGGCAGGGTGCAGGTTGGCGGCCGCGGTGCCGGACGTCGTCACCACGACGACGGGGCGGTGCGACCCCTTGGCGAGGCCGAGCGCGAGGAAGCCCGCGCTCCGCTCGTCGATCCGTACGTGCAGCCGCAGCTCGCCGCGAGCGTCGGCGGCGTGCAGAGCGAGGGCCAGGGCCGCCGATCGGGAGCCCGGCGAGAGGACGACGTCACGGACCCCGGACCGGGCGAGCTCGTCGACGAGGACGCGCCCCAGCGCGGTGGACGGATTCATCGGACGCCCTCCGGGAGGATACGGATCTGCTCCAGGCGTTGGGCCCACCGGACCGCGAGGTCGGGATCGGGCTCCACCGCCAGGAACTCCGCCGACGGCTCCGGGCGGACCACGGGAAGGACACCGCCGCGCGGGACGAGCGGGTCGGCGACCACGTCGTGCTCGAGCAGGGTCACCGTGCCCAGACCGCAGGCGTACGGCAGCTCGGGGAGCGCCGCGGCGAGCGCCACCCCGGCCGCGATGCCGATCGAGGTCTCGAGCGCGCTGGAGACGACGACGGGCAGGCCGATCCGCTCGGCGATCTCCAGGCAGGCCTCGACACCGCCGAGAGGCTGCACCTTGAGGACAGCGATGTCGGCCGCCTCGAGCTGGGCCACGCGATAGGGGTCGTCGGCACGACGGATCGACTCGTCGGCGGCGATCGGCACGTGCGTGCGCCGGCGGAGGGCCGCCAGCTCCTCGACCGTGCGGCAGGGCTGCTCGGCGTACTCCAGCCCGCCGGCGGCCCGGTCGAGCACCGCCAGGGCCTCGACCGCGTCGTCGAGGGACCACGCACCGTTGGCGTCGACGCGCACCGCGCCGCCGGGGCCGAGCGCGTCGCGGACCGCGGCCACCCGCGCCTCGTCGTCGGCCAGCGTCTGACCGGGCTCGGCCACCTTGACCTTCGCCGTACGGCAGCCGTGTCCCGCGCGGACCAACACCTGCGCCGCTTCGGGACTCAGTGCGGGGACCGTGCAGTTGACGGGGACGACGTCGCGCACCGCCGCGGGCCAGGGCCGGGTCGCACTCGCCAGGGCGGCGGTGTACCAGGCGTGGGAGACCACGGCGTCGTAGTCCCAGAAGGGGCTGAGCTCTGCCCAGCCCGCCGGCCCGCGGACGAGCATGCCCTCCCGCACGGTGATCCCACGGAAGCGGGTGCGCATCGGCGTCGAGTACGGGATCCAGGCCAGGTCGGGGTCACTCACGTCGCCACGGTATCGGGTGACCCACCGGGGACCGGTCAGTCCTCGTCGGCGACCGGCCGTACTACTGGTAGCCAACCTCTACGACGACGGGATCGCCTGCGAGACACCCTTGCTGCGACGCGACTTGCATGCTCGGTCTGGTCGACCGCGCCGCGGGCCTCGTCGGTCACGGTCAGGAGGTCCTCTTGGGCCGGCTTGTTTCGATTCTGGGTCCGGGGACGGCCGTACCCCGCGTGATTCATTCATTTACTCTCGTGCTCAGCAGAGGGGAGCGTGATTCACGACCATGACGACATGGGAGAGCTTCGCCGCCGAGGCGCCGGAGCTTGTCGAGGCGGTCCGGCGGTGCTTCGACATCCGCAAACACTGCACCCTGGCCACACTCCGCAAGGACGGCTCGCCGCGGATCAGCGGCACCGAGGTCGAGTTCAGCGACGGCAACGTCTGGCTGGGCAGCATGCCGAACGCGGTCAAGGCTCTCGACCTCCGGCGAGACGGGCGGTTCGCCCTCCACTCGCCCTCGGTGGACCCGCCCGAGGAGGATCACTCACGGTGGACAGGAGAGGCCAAGCTCGCCGGAACCGCCGTGGAGGTGAACGACCTGGAGTCGGGCGGTTCGGGGCACCGATTCCGCCTCGATATCAGCGAGGTCGTCTTCACCCATCTCGCCAACGGCGGGTTGGAGATTCAGTCCTGGCACCCAGGCCGTGGCATTTCGATTCGGCGGCGGTAAGCCACAAGGTTTTAGCCCAGGTGAGCGTTGACGCCGCTTGGTAGATGTGTCCCGACGCCGTCCGCGCAATAGGGTCACAGCCTGTTAGACGTCGGCCCGCTCGGCCATGATCATCTCCAACGAGGACTCACCGAAGCGCCGGACGGCTGCACGCGGTTGCTGGCCTCGCGTCACCAGGGTGTCTGAGGGCACGCGCGGAGGAGGAAGGGAACGGTGCATCGGCAGGAAGCTCGGGGTATGGCGAGCAGGGAACGCGCCCCTTCGCCTATGCGCCGCGCGGAGCGAACGCGTTTGTGCAGGTCAGGTGGTGTCTTTCGGCCATTCTCGGCGTTGGCCAGCGACCACCAATAGTCCGCGTGATCGTTCCGCTTCAACGTCTGAATCGCCACGTCTGTGCAGGCCAGACGGGGCCTTGAGTCCGGTGCACAGTCCGCAAGAAGGTCTGTGGAGTGAGCCCGAGCTCGCCGTCCGGAGGCCGATCACCGGGCTGGGATGAGCAGTCAGTCAGGCGGCGAGGTCCCGCCGCCGCAAGAGGATCAGGGCTCCGGTGAGCGCGACAGTGGCCAGGGCGAGCAGCATGAGTTGGGCCGTGGGGCGGGTGCTGGAGGCGACACCCGCCGAGGTGTGGCCGAACATGCTGAGGTCGATGACGCGTGGAGGAACCTGGAGCTGCTTGCCGAGCAGGGTGAGTCCGCCGCCGGCGAGGAGTGGAAGCCAGGCGGACCAGGCGGCTCGCGGTGCTGCGGCGACGACGAGAGCGGTGAGACCGATGACGAGCGCTACGGCGGGCCACTGCTCGATCGACTGGCTGAAGGCGTCGCGGGCCACATGTGGACCGCCGATGAGCCCGCGACCGACCATCGCGGAGACCGTTCCACTCAGCGCGAGAGTGACCAGGGAGGCGACGGAGGCCGCGACGACGTAGGCCCGCAGCAGGGCTGAGTGGGCCGCTCCGGTAGCCCGCACGTGCTCGGCCAGCCCGGCGCGCTCGTCGGCGGCCGCCTGCACGACCACGGTGACGCAGACCGCGGCCACCACCAGGGCAGTGACCGTGCCCTCGAACGCGAAATAGGCGGCGGCGGGATCGCGCCCGGAGAGCTGGGCGCCCAGGAACCCGCCGTCGATGCGACCGCTGCGCATGTTGGCGATCGCTCCGCTGCCGAGGCCGGTGAACATCGCGGCGCCGGCCGTGATCAGCAGCCCGGACCAGATGAGCCGACGGCGGTCAAGGCGCCGCACCAGTCCTGTGACGTCGGTGATCGGTAGCCGGGCGCCCGTGCGCTGCGGGAGCCGGACGAGGCTGGCACCCACCTCGGTCGAGGTGGCCAAGCGCAGGAGCAGCCAGCCGAGCACGGCAGCCTCCACGGCTGCCGGCAGGAGCGACAACACCCGGTCGCCGTCGAAGGGTTGCGCCAGCGCACGCAGGGACATCGGCGCCACCCACTGCAGCGCGGGCGCGTGCTCGACGTCGGCGACCGCACGCACCCCCACCGCCACCGCCACCGCCAGCCCACCCGCGGCCCGGGCGCTCCACGTGGTCGGCAGCAGTAGTGCCAGCACCCCTGTGAGGAGCCCGACCAGGAGGAAGGTGAGCGCGACCACCAGGCCGAGAACTGCTGCACCGACCACGTCCACCCCGTCGACACGGCCGGCGTATGCCGCGGTCGCCGCGAAACATGCCACCCCGAGCCCGACGCCGACCCCGACGAGCACGACCATCGCGGCGCGGGCAACGTCGCGGCGCTGGTGGCCGGTGGACAGCAGCAGTTCGAGGGAGCCGTCCTCGTCGAGGGCTCGGGTGAGCCGGACGGCAAGCAGGATCGCCATGACCGCGGCGATCATCGTCAGGAACGTGCCCAGCTCCCAGGCGAACACCTGGGCCGGGGTTCCGGCCTGGCCGAGCTGGCCATAGAGAAACAGCGTGGCTGGGTCATGGCGCACCTGGGCCAGGGCCTCCCGGGCGGCGTCCGCATCGGCGTAGGTGGAGGCGTAGCCGGGCAGGGCGGCCGCGGCGAGGCCGCCAGTGACCAACAGCCAGGCCACCGTCCAGGTGCGGTGACGGCGCCACAGCAGGCACGCCACCCGGAGTGTCCCGCGTGTCGTACGCGATGGCGCTTGTACCCCCGGGTCCTGGGCGAGCGTGCCCGTCACCGGGCGGCCGTCGCGTAGTGGCGCAGGAACAACTCTTCCAGCGTGGCCGGCTCGCACGTGATCGAGGTCGCCCCAAGCGTCACGAGAGCAAGCAGCACCTCGTTGACCTCGCTCACCTCGACCCGCATCGAGACCCGATCACCGGTCCAGGAAACCTCGACGTCGGTGGTCGCGCCGGTTCCATCCAGGCGGCTCGCCAGCTCGCCTGGGAGCCGGTGCCGCAGGCCGAGGGGGACGACGGCACCGATGGTCGAGGAGGCGAGGTGGCGCAACTCCTCGACCCGCCCGGTCTCCACGAGCCGCCCGTCCTTGAGGATCGTGACCCGCTCGCACAGGTGCTCCACCTCGCTGAGGATGTGGCTGGACAGCAGTACGGTCCGGCCCGCGTCGGCGGCCTCCCGCACACACGCGGCGAACACCTCCTCCATCAGCGGGTCCAGCCCAGAGGTCGGCTCATCGAGCACAAGCAGGTCCGTCCGGGCGGCGAAGGCCGCAACCAACATCACCTTCTGGCGATTGCCCTTGGAGTAGGTCCGCACCCGGCGCGTGGGATCGAGCGAGAACGCCTCCACCAGCCGACGTTCGGCGGCTCCGTCGTAGGCGCCGCGGAGCCCGGCGAGCGCGTCGAGCACCTCCTGACCGGTCAGGTTGGGCCACAACGACACCTCACCGGGCACATACGACGTCCGCCGGCACACCGCGCCAGGGTCCACCCCCGGGTCCAGCCCCAGCACGCGGACCCGCCCCGAGGTCCCCCGGTACAGGCCGAGCAGGATCCGGATCGCGGTGCTCTTCCCGGCGCCGTTCGGGCCCAGGAACCCATGGACCTCGCCAGCGGTCACCGAAAGGTCCAGCCCATCCAGGGCACGGAAGTCGCCGAACGTCTTGACCAGCCCCTCGACGACGACGGCCTCTTGACTGCTCACGACCTCACTCCGCACTGGTCCACCCGCTCTCGATCTCACGGGTCAGGTGGCGCTGCATGGCCGCCCCGATCCGCCGACCGCGCTCGTCGCTCGTCACCTCGAACAGCGCATAGAGGCGAGCCACGACGTCGAGATCGATCGACGCCACGATCTCGGGAGTCCGGCCGCCCACCCGCCGCTTCATCCGCGCGACGTTGGCCGCGGCGAACGCGTCGACCTCCTCATCGCTGAGCTCCGCTGCAGTCAGCGACTCCGCGAAGGCCGCCATCGCCTCCTGCATCAGCTCCGGCGTACCCGCGAACAGTGCCTCCGCCTCCGACGGCACCTCGCCGCGGAAGTAGGCCAACTCCAAGAAGTCCCGCTCTGCGTTGATCGCACGTCGGGTGCCCGCGTCGGGCGCGCGTGCCTCGAGGTCGTCGTAGAAGTCCGCGACCACGTTCGGCAGCGGTGTCAGCGCGCCACCCGCCAGCACCGATTCGAGCAGCCGCGCCAGCCGCTCACGCCGATCGGCCAGTTCCACCAGCCGCGCATCCAACGTCGCCAATGCCTCACGCAGGTCACCCACCCCGGCCCCGGGATGGCTGGGCTCGGGAGCCAGAAGATCGGCGATCCGAGCCAGGCTCAGACCCGACTCGACCAGCCACCGAACCCGAATCAACCGCGCTACATGCTCCAAGCCATAGTCACGCACCCCACCCACCGTGGGCGGCACCGGGACCAGCCCACAGGCGTGGTAGTGGCGCACCGTCCGCACGCTCACTCCGGCCAGGTCTGCCGCGTCTCTCACCCGCATGCCACCAGCATGCCGCTGTGACGCTACGTCACAGCAAGTCCCGGCGAGCCCTCGCACAAGACTGCCGGGCCCGTGCGGCCCTACGGATCGGAACGAGAGATTGCGGGCGTCTGTCAGTGTGCTGCCGCACAGGTCGGCGCGGCGCTGGAGGAGAAGGTCGATCGCGACGCAGATGAGTGTGTTGTCGGTGATCCGCTCGCCGTTCACCCCCCGCGCGCGGTTGGAGTTGGCGGACGCGCCATGAAGCCAGATCGCGGAGACGAGCGAACCGCACCGAGGACCGGTCAGTCCTCGTCGGCGACCCGGGGCATCTGACGCGTCTCGATCAGCTCCTCCGCGACCTCCCGGAGCGGGACGTCACGGCTCATCGCGGACCGTCGCAGGACGTTGAACGCCTGATAGCCCTCGAGCCCGAAACGCTCCATGAGGATGCCCTGGGCCTGCCCGATCGCGACCCGGCCCGCCAGAGCGGACCGGAAGTTTTGCTCCTTGCGCGTGGTGGCGAGCACGACGGCGATCTGGGTGGCCGCGACGTAGCCGAGCTCTCGTGCCTCCACGTCGAAGGGATCCAGCGTCTTGCCGTACAGCGTCAGCGAACCGATCGTCTCGGCGCTGGTGAACAACCGATAGCTCACCATGCTGCGGATCCCGAGCTCCTCGACCGCACGTGGCCCCCAGAGCGGCCAGCGCGGATCCGTGGCGAGGTCGGGCGAATAGATCGTGGGGACGTCCACGACCGCATCGAGCGAAGGGCCCTGCCCGAGCTCGGCCTGGAGCTCGTCACCGCGACGCGCAAGGGAGTCGCTGGCGGCGAGGGTGTCGAAGGTGTGGAGGTAGGCGATCGTGATGCCGGCTGCCACGCATCCGTCGATGTAGGAGGCGACGAACTGCACGGACTGAGCGGCTGCTGCGTCGACCGTCTCTGCCGCCGAGATGTCGCGGGCCGCTGTCGCCATATCATGAAGCGCGCCTGCGGGCCGATTGATGATCACATCTGAGTGTGTGCGCTGGGGGTCCCCTCCCGACAGCCGCGGAACGAAGGCGGCCCGGCCACTATGCGCGTCGGGGGTGAGTCGGGTCTCATCGAGCACGGGTGTCTCCCGGGTTCTCGCCGTACAGCTCGCGGTACTCCGCGGCGAACCGGCCGTGGTTGTGGAAGCCCCAGCGCGACGCCACCGCCGTCACCGTGTCACCGTCGCGCCCCGCGAGGAGGTCGCGGCGCGCGTGGTCGAGCCGTACCCGGCGCGCGTAGGCCATCGGCGTCGTCCCGAGGTGGCGCCGGAAGGCGATCTGGAGCGACCTCGGCGTGACGCGAGCGGCGTCGGCGATGTCGGCCACGCTCAGCTCGGTGTCGGCGTGCTCCTCCATGAAGGCGATGGCACGGTTCACCGCGTGCTCTGACGCGTCACGGCGGTCCTGGGCCTCGTCGCGCATCGTCTCCTCGGCGATCGAGTCGCTCCCGAACATGATCAGCGCCGTACGGGAGAGCAGACGGCCGACGGCATCGAGCGATCGCGCCGAGACGATCTCCTGGCCGTCGGCCAGGAGATCCTCGACGTAGTCGACGAGGTTGCGCCAGTGGAGCACCGCGGCGCGGTCAGCGGGTCGGTAGCGGGTGAAGCGCATCGGCGCCGTCGGTCGGTCTCCACGAAGGTCACGCGTGGCGCTGGTCATCAGGTCCCAGCGCAGGCTGATGCCGCGCACGGCGAGATCGCTCGAGCGACCGGTGCAGGCGTCACCGGGTCCTGCGACCATGACCAGGTCCCCAGGGCCGGCCTGGTCGGTCGTGCCGCCGCGGACATACTCCGCCCAGCCTCGCCGCCCCTCCAGGATCGTGAGGTAGCCGAGCGGGTCGCAGTCATAGCTGATGTCGGCACCGAGGTCGACGTGGTCCAGCGTGAAGTCGCGGGTGTCGGCGCGCGAGAAGCCGACGTGTCGAAGATCGCCTGTCAGCCGCAGGTTGCTGCCGTAGGCGTGGTCGAGAACCTCACGGCCGAGCTCGGCATCGATCGTGCGGAGGTGGGACCGTCGTACGGGGTCGCCAAGGTCGGGCACATCAAACCTCCCAGCTTCGCCGCGACAGACCTCGCCACGGCAGATCACGCGCTGGGCACGCTTTTGAACCTCAGCTACGCCGCCAGTCTAGGGGGCGAAACCACCGATCTGTGAAGGCCCTCGGCAGATCAGCGCTTCTCGGCCAGTCGGCGGACGGCCAACCGGTCGACCTTCCCGTGCTCGAGGACGGGAATCTCCGGGACCACGACGACGCGACGCGGGGCCCAGGAACGAGGCAGCCCGGCGGCCTCCACCCCGTCGCGGAGCGCATCGAGGGCGGGTGCGACGGAGCCGGCCGCTGGCGCCACGACGGCCACCACGACCTGTCCCCACTCGTCGTCCGCGACGCCGACGGCCTCGGCTTCCGCGACCCCCTCGAGGCCACGCACGGCCTCGGTGACACGAGGGAGGGCGACGTTGACCCCACCCGAGATCACCACGTCGTCCACCCGGCCGAGGACGGTCAGCCGCCCGTCGTCGTCGAGCCGGCCCAGGTCATGAGTCCGGAGCCAGCCGCCCTGCAGCGCCTCGGCCGTGGCCCGGGGGTCGCCGTCGTACCCGTCGAAGAGGACGGCGCCGCCGATCCAGATCCGTCGATCGACGTCGATGCGCACGGCGACCCCGTCGAGCGGCACGCCGTCGTAGACGCACCCACCGGCGGTCTCGCTCATCCCGTACGTCCGGACGACCCGCACCCCGGCCTCTGAGGCGCGCCTCCGCAGGCTCGGATCGAGCGCGGCCCCGCCGACCAGGACCGCGTCCAGCTCGGCGAGGAGATCGAGCCGCCCTGCCTCCGCGAGCCGGTGGAGCTGGGTGGGGACGAGCGAGGCGTAGCGGCGCTCGCCGGTCATCGCCCCGATCGCCGCCTCCAGACCGGAGTGCTCCGACGCCACCACCGGCGCCGTGCCCCCGAGCACCGACCGGGCGAGGACCTGGACGCCGGCGACGTACTGCGGAGGAAGGTCGAGCAGCCACTGCCCGGGCCCGCCCAGACGAGCGTGGGTGGCGCGCGCCGACGCTGTCACCGCGCGACGGGAGAGCAGCACGTCCTTGGGTCGGCCGGTGGAGCCCGAGGTGCGGATGGTGAGCGGTGCGGGCTCGGCCTGCGCGGTCAGCCAGGCCTCCAGCGCCGCCTGGACCTCCCGCGCGGAGCCGCTCACCGGACGAAGGGATCGTTCCGTCACGCACCCACGCTAACCAACCCCTCGACGCGACGACGCGGCCCGGGTGGGAGGATGGGCGGTCGTGGCAACAGCATCGCAGTGGATCGAAGGCGCCCGGCCCCGCACACTCCCGGCGGCGGTGGCCCCTGTCGTCGCCGGCACCGGAGCCGCACTGTACGCCGGCGAGGCCGTCTGGTGGAAGGCCGCCGTCTGCCTGCTGCTGTCGCTCGCCCTCCAGGTCGGCGTCAACTACGCCAACGACTACTCCGACGGCGTCAAGGGCACCGACGACGACCGGGTAGGCCCGTTGCGCCTGGTCGGCTCTGGTGCGGCCGACGCTGCGGCGGTCAAGCGTGCCGCACTCGTCTGCTTCGCTGTCGGCGGCCTCCTCGGACTCCTGCTGGCGGCGACCTCAGGGTGGTGGCTGGTCCTCGTCGGCGTCGCCGCGATCGCGGCGGCGTGGTTCTACACCGGGGGCTCTCGGCCGTACGGCTACCACGCACTCGGCGAGGTGAGCGTCTTCGTCTTCTTCGGACTCGTCGCCGTGATGGGCACCACCTACGTCCAGGTGGGGGCGTTCACCTGGCCCAGCCTCGCCGCGGGGATCGGTGTGGGCGCGCTCGCGTGCGCCATCCTGGTCGCCAACAACCTGCGCGACATCCCCACGGACACCGCCACCGGCAAGCGGACCCTCGCCGTCGTGCTGGGCGACCGGGGGACGCGGATCTTCTACGTCGTCCTG
Organism: Mumia sp. zg.B17; assembly: GCF_019550915.1. Taxonomy (GTDB): domain Bacteria; phylum Actinomycetota; class Actinomycetes; order Propionibacteriales; family Nocardioidaceae; genus Mumia. The sequence goes on along the minus strand of NZ_JAHWCI010000001.1, from coordinate 274,744 downwards.
CTCGTCGTCACCCTCGTCACCGTGTGGTGGCTGGCCTCGTACACGCCCGCGGCGCTCCTGGGTCTCCTCGCGTTCCCCTGGGCGCTGCGGGCCGCGACCCCGGTGGCACGCGGCGAGCGGGGCTTGGCCCTCGTCCCCACGCTGCGCGACACCGGGATCGCCGAGCTGGTCCTCGCCGTCGGCGTGGCGGTCGGGTTGGCGATCGGAGGCTGATCCCTCCGGTCACTCCTCGTCGTCGTCGAGGAGCCCTTCCTTTTCGGCACGCGTGACGAGCTCACGGACGTTGTCGATCCGGCCGCAGTCGGCGTCGACCTGGGCGTTGCGCTCACGGGCGAACGCCTCACCGAGGTCGTGCCTCACCTTCTCGGCGACCGCCTCGCGCGCCGGGTTGAGGATCGTCAGCTCCTCCTCCGTCAGGTGGTGGTTGACCACCCGCGCGAGCTCCTCGACCGCGTCGTCGAAGGCCTGCGTGTCCGTGGCCACGAGCTCGAGCACGGCCAGCAGCGCCTGGTTGCCCTCGGCGTGCTCCTCCTCGCCGTGCTCCTCCTCGTGCGCGCCGATCGCGTCGCGGCGCCGCAGCGTCGGGTAGACCTTCTTCTCCTCCGCCTCCGCGTGGGCGACGTGCAGGGCGGCGAACGCCTTCCTGACGGCGTCACGGTCGGCGCTGGCGTCGCGGAGCTGCCGCAGGAGATCCTCGAAGCGCCGGTGGTCGTCGAGGATGAGGTCGATGACGTCGCCGGAGACGGGACGTCCGAGGTCGATGGCTGTGGTTGGCATGGCGCCAACGTAGACGGCCCGGCGCCCCCGCGCCGGTCACGAGCCCGCCCCCTGCATCTCACCGTGGAGTCACCTGGCGTTCGCCGGGGCCCGCGACCGTGTCTGCATGACCCAGACCCCGCCCGAACCCCAGCTCGGCCGCCGCACCCTCCTGCGGGGCGCGGCCGTCGTCGGAGCCGGAGCCGCCGTCCTCGGCTCCGTACCCGCCTCCGCCACCACCGCTCGCGCGACCTCCGGCTCCGCTGCCGCCCTGGTCCGTGGCGACCGCCCAGCCCTCACCCACGGCGTCCAAGCCGGTGACGTCCTGACCCGTCAGGCGACGCTCTGGTCCCGGGCCGACCGACCGTCCCGTCTCGTCGCGGAGATCGCCCGAGACCGCTCGTTCCGAAGGTCCGTGACCGTCCAGGGCCCGGTCGTCACCCCCGACACCGACTTCACGGGCCGCTTCACCGTGCGCGGGCTCCCGTCCGGCGCCGATCTCTTCTACCGCGTACGCGCGGTCGACCTCCGCGATCCCCGTCGCTCCAGCGCACCGGAGACCGGGCACCTGCGGACCGCGTCGCGCCGACGCGAGGATGTCCGGTTCCTGTGGTCCGGCGACATCGCCGGGCAGGGATGGGGGGTCAACCCTGCGTACGGCGGCTTCCGCATCGTCGACGCGATGGCGCGACGGCGCCCCGACTTCTTCCTCTGCAGCGGCGACAACGTCTACGCCGACGGCCCGCTCAGCGAGACGGTCACGCTGCCCGACGGCACGCTCTGGCGCAACGTCGTGACGGAGGAGAAGACGAAGGTCGCCGAGACCCTGGCCGAGTTCAGAGGACAGTTCCGCTACAACCTGCTCGCCGACAACTGGCGCCGGTTCCTCGCCGAGACACCGCAGGTGACGCAGTGGGACGACCATGAGGTGACCAACAACTGGTATCCCGGCGAGCTCCTGACCGACGCCCGCTACACCGAGAAGCGCGTCGACGTGCTCTCCGCGCGGGGGCGGCGGGCCTTTCACGAGTACATCCCGGTAGCGCCGATCTCGCCCGACCCCGACGGACGGGTGTACCGCGTCCTGCACCTCGGCCCCCTGATCGACCTGTTCGTGCTCGACATGCGTACGCACAAGGACCCCAACACCGCCGACAAGGAGACCCTCCGCGACGGAGGCGTGCTCGGCGCGAAGCAGACACGCTGGCTGATCAGTGAGCTCGAGAGGTCGCGTGCCACCTGGAAGGTGATCGCCGCCGACCTCCCGGTCGGCCTGGTCGTGCCGGACGGGACGGAGCAGGAAGGCATCGCCCAGGGCGACCCGGGAGCACCGCTGGGGCGCGAGCTCGACATCGCTCCCGTCCTCACCGCACTGAAGCGTGCCGGCATCCGCAACCACGTGTGGCTGACGGCCGACGTCCACTACACCGCCGCGCACCACTACTCGCCCGACCGGGCGGCGTACCAGGACTTCGACCCGTTCTGGGAGTTCGTCTCGGGTCCGCTGAACGCCGGGGCGTTCGGCCCGAACGCGCTCGACGCGACCTTCGGGCCACGTGCGGAGTTCGTGGCGGCACCACCACGGGCGAATACGTCACCCGCCGAGGGGTTCCAGTTCTTCGGGGAGGTCGAGGTCGACGGCGACACGGCTGCCCTGACGGTCACGCTCCGCGACGTCGACGGTGGCGCCCTGTTCTCGAAGACGCTGGTGCCCCACCGCCGCTAGCCGCAGCCGAGTGAGGTTCGTCGACGCGTGTGCTCAGACCGGCACCACCATCCGCAACGCGCCGGCACGCACGCGGACGGTGATCGGCAACGCGCCGATCTCGTCACCGTCGATGCCGACGGGGACCGGTCCGTCGGCGGCGATCGTGACAGAACGCGTCCGCACCACGTCGACGGCATCGCGGCGCACGTGCGCACCGGTGCCTGCCTCGACCATGTAGGCGGCCATGTGGCGGCGTCCGAGGCCGTCGGTGCTCGCGACCAGCAGGTCGATGAGCCCGTCGTCGACCCGTGCCGACGGCACGATGTCCAGCCCGCGGCCGTACCGGCCGGAGTTCGCCGCGATCACGCTGTGCGCGCGTACGGTGCGGGTCCCGCCGTCGGTGGTCAGCGTGAACGTCGGTGCCCGCCACGTGAGCATGGCCAGCGGTCCGCTCGCCCGGTAGGCGACGACCGCGGGGAAGCGGCGCATCCGGTTGATCAGCCGGGTCGCTCGCGAGTCGACCCCGACGTAGACGTTGCCCAGGACCACGACGCCGTCGGCGTCGAGCACGTCGATCGGGCGCACGGGCCCGTGCAGGAGCATCTCGAGGAGCGTCGCCGGGTCCTCGGTGATCCCGAACCCTCGGGCGAAGTCGTTGCCGCGACCACCGGGAACCACCGCCATGACTCCGTCACCCCGGACGACACCACCGCCCACGTCGCGCACCATCCCGTCTCCGCCGACGGCGACCACGACGCGGCCCGCGCAGGCCGCCTCGAACGCCGCCTCACCGACGTGGTGCACGCTGGTCGTGACGACGGTCGCGACGTCGACCCCGGCCGCTTGAAGGCGCTCCTCGAGCGGGTCCCAGACCCGTTGGGAATCGCCCCGTCCCGAGATCGGGTTGACCAGCGCGGTGATCTGCCGGGTGCTCATCGCGCCACCAGGACGCCGGGGTTGAGGATCCCCGCCGGATCGAGCGTCGCCTTGACGGCACGGAGGACCTCCACACCGAGCGGCCCGATCTCCTCGGCGTACGGGGCACGATGGTCGGTCCCGACCCCGTGGTGGTGGCTGATCGCTGCCCCTGCGGCGCGGATGGCGGCGTTCGCCGCCGCCTTCGCCGGGGCCCACTGGGCGAGCGGGTCGTCCGCCTGGGCGCAGGCGATCGTGAAGTAGAGGGACGCCCCGGTCTCGTACACGTGCGAGACGTGGCAGAGGACGATCGCCGGGGTGCCCTGCTCGCCGAGCGCCCCCTGCACCGCCTCGGTGACCGCAGCTTTGAGACGTGGGACGTTCGACCAGAAGGTGACCGTCTCCAGGGTCTCCACGAAGGCGCCCGCATCCAGGAGGGGGTCGCGTTGGTAGGGCCCATGGAAGCGGCCGCGCCGCCACGCCTCGCCGGATTCCAGACCGAGCGGCTCGCCACCGCACGCCTGAAGCACCGCCGTGGCACGCCCGCGGCGGACGGCGACGTCCTCCGGATCGCCCTCGTAGCCGGTGATCGCCAGGCATCCGCCCTCGCCCGGCGCGGGGCCGCCCGACGGGTCGGCGAGGTTGATCGCGGTCTCGGCCTCGTCCGAGAGCCGGAGCACGGTGGGCAACGGCCCGTCCTGGGCCAGGCGGCGCACCGCCTCCAGGCCGGCCCCGAACGACGGGAACCGCCATCCCTCGAACACGCGCTCGCGCGGCACGGGCCGGACCCGGACGGTGAGCGACGTGATCACGCCCAGGACACCCTCCGAGCCGAGGACGAGCTGACGAAGGTCGGGTCCGGATGCGGACTTCGGCGCGGTGCCGAGCTCCAGCGTCCCTCGCGGGGTGGCGAGGACCAACCCGACGACCATCTCGTCGAAGCGCCCGTAGCCCGCCGAGGACTGGCCCGCCGACCGTGCGGCCGCGTATCCGCCGAGCGAGGCGCCCTCGTACGACTGCGGGAAGTGCCCCAGCGTGAAGCCCTCCGCCTGGAGCAGCTCCTCGGCACGGGGGCCGCGCATCCCCGCCTGGAGCGTCGCCGTCCGCGACACCGGGTCGAGCGCGACGGGGGCGTCCAGGCGGGCCAGGTCCAGGGCCACCATCCCGGCGAAGCCTTCTCGGTCGGGAGCCAGACCGCCCACCACGGACGTCCCGCCCGAGTAGGGGACGACGGCGACGCCTGCCTCGGAGCACGCCTGCAGGACGCGGACCACCTCGTCGTGCGACCCCGGCCGCACGACCAGGTCGGGCGCATCGGCGACGTCGCCGGCCCGCATGCGCAGGATGTCGGGCGTCGACCAGCCGCGGGTGTGACGCAGACGGTCCATCTCCTCGTCGCTGACGTACGCGGCCCCGACGGCCGCCTCCAGCGCGGTACGGGCGGAGGCCGGCACCGCCGGGCCTGGCAGCACCACGTCCTCCGGGGCCACCGCGACGCTGCGGGGGCGCACCCCGAGCGCGTCGAGCGCCTCCTTGGTGGCCGGGGAGAGCCCCGTCGCGTGGGCCGGGTTGCCCCACCGGTCCGGCGCGAACTCCACGACAGGCAGTGCCAGCTCCGACATGGTTCTCCGATCTCGACACCCTCGATGTCATGCTAAGTTGAACACATTATGGCGAAGCGTTTCAATGCCGGATCGGAGCTCGAGCGGCTGCGTGCCCGCCCAGCTGACTCCGGCAAGGCCATCCCCGAGGATCGCATCCTCGACGCGGCCGCGGACGCGTTGCTCGACAACGGCCTCGAGCGCGTCACGATGGCCGACATCGCCACGCGCGCCGGTGTCGCCCGCGCGACGCTCTACCGCCGCTGGGAGAACGTGCACTCGGTGATCGCCGCGCTGCTCACGCGCGAGTGGACGGCCGTCGCGACCGAGGCCGCCGACCGCGTCTTCCCGACCGGACGCGAACGCGTCGTCGCCGCGGCCGTCGCCACCATCGCGACCATCCGGGCCCATCCCCTCCACCGCGCGATCGTCGACTCCGACCCCGAGTTTCTCGTGCCCTACGTGTTCCAGCGCATGGGGAGGACCAGCACGCACATGCTGCAGGTGCTCGAGGACCTGCTCCGAGAGGGGCACCACGACGGATCGATCCGTCCCCTCGACGTCGCCCTGCAGGCGCGTACGGTCCTCCTGCTGGCGTGGTCGTTCGCGATGACCGCACCGGCGGTGACAGCGTCCGCCACCGGCAGCGGAGTCACCCTCGAGGCACTGGACGACCAGCTGGCCGAGGCGCTCGACCGCTATCTCTCCCCCGACCGCCGCGAGGACTGACGATGCACACCGCGCCTGCCTCGCTCGACGCCGCCCGTCGGGCCCGAGAGCTCGACGACCTGGCCTCGGGGGACGCTGTCGACCTGCTCGTCGTGGGTGGAGGCGTGACCGGGGCCGGGGTCGCTCTGGACGCGGCGTCGCGAGGGCTGTCGGTCGCCCTGGTCGAGAAGCACGACCTGGCCTTCGGGACCAGCCGGTGGAGCTCCAAGCTGGTCCACGGTGGGCTCCGTTATCTGGGCAGCGGTGACGTCGGTCTCGCCTACGGGAGCGCCGTCGAGCGCGGTGTGCTCATCGAGCGCACGGCACCCCACCTGGTCCAGGCGCTTCCCAACGTCTTTCCCCTGCTGGACGGTGTGAGTCGCAGGACCGCGGCGACCGTACGGGCCGGCTACCTGATCGGAGACGCCCTTCGTCAGGCGGCCGGGACGTCGAGCCGGACCCTCCCCCGCTCCCGCCGTCTGTCGGCGCTCGAGGTCCGGCGCTACGCCCCCACGATGCGTGCCGACGGCCTCCGCGGGGGCCTGGTCTTCTGGGACGGGCAGGTGGTCGACGACGCGCGGTTGGTCGTCGGCATCGCCCGGACCGCGGCCTCCCTCGGAGCACGGGTCCTGACACGGACGAGCGCGGTCGAGCTCAGCGGCACCGGTGCGGTGCTGCGCGACGAGCAGACGGGCGCCACGATGCAGGTCGACGCCCGGATGGTGGTCAACGCGGCGGGCGTCTGGGCCGGGACGCTCGCCGACGGGGTCCGTCTGCGGCCGAGCCGCGGGACCCACCTCGTCCTGCGGGCGGAGACGCTGGGCGGGCTCACCTCGGGACTGACCATCCCGGTGCCGGGTGCTACGAACCAGTTCATCCTCGTGCTGCCGGCCTGGGACGGCCGCGTGTATGTCGGCCTGACCGACGAGGAGGTCCACGGCGACGTCCCCGACGTCCCGGTCGCCACCGAGTCCGAGATCGCGTTCCTCCTCGACACGGTGTCGCCGGCGCTCGAGCGCCCACTCACCCGCGACGACGTGGTCGGCACCTTCTCGGGCCTGCGCCCGCTCCTCGACGGAGAGGGCGGACGCACCTCCGACCTGTCGCGCCGACACGTCGTGCTCACGGCCGACGACGGCCTGGTCAGCATCGTCGGCGGCAAGCTGACGACCTACCGCCGGATGGCCGAGGACGCGGTCGACGCCGCACTCGAGGCAACGCGGCGCACCGCCGGGCCCTCACGGACCACGACGCTCCCGCTGGTGGGGGCCGCCGATCGGGTGACGCTCTCGCACATCCCCGCTCCCCAGCGGCTCGTCGCCCGGTACGGGACCGAGGCCGCCGCGGTCCTCGCCGACGCCGAGGGAGACCCGACCCTGCTCGAGCCGATCGCCCCGCACATCGCGACCACGCCGGCCGAGCTGCGGTTCGCCGTACGCCACGAGGGAGCGCTGGACGTCGACGACCTGCTCGACCGACGGACGCGTGTCGGTCTCGTGGCGGCCGACCGAGAGATCGCGCTGCCGTTCGCCGAGGCGGCCCTGGAGGCCGACCGCTAGACGCCGCCCGCGCCGGGCGTGAACCGTCCGGTCGCGTCGTAGTTGGCCAGCACCGCCTCGTAGGGCGCCAGGTCGAGTCCCTGCTGCGCTACCCAGTCGTCGTCGTAGTAGGTCGACGCGTAGCGGTCACCGGAGTCGCACAGCAGCGTCACGACGCTGCCCGACTCCCCCGCGGCGCGCATCCGCTCGATGACGGTCAGCGCGCCCCACACATTCGTGCCGGTCGACCCACCCACGCTGCGCCCCAGCCGGCGGGTGCACCAGCGCATCGCCGCGACGGAGGCCGCGTCGGGGACGCGCAGCATGTCGTCAATGACGCCTCCGACGAACGACGGCTCGATCCGTGGCCGGCCGATCCCCTCGATGCGCGACGGCATCCCGGTGGTGTGGTCCGACGTGTCGAGCTCCCACCCGTCGAAGAACGCGGAGTTCTCGGGGTCCGCGACCATCACCTGCGTCGGGTGTCGGCGGTAGCGGACGTAGCGGCCGATCGTCGCCGACGTCCCACCGGTCCCGGCACCCACCACCACCCACGACGGCACGGGGTGCGGCTCCTCGCTCATCTGCGCGAAGATCGACTCGGCGATGTTGTTGTTGCCGCGCCAGTCGGTGGCGCGCTCGGCGTAGGTGAACTGGTCCATGTAGTGGCCGCCGCACCGGCGGGCGAGGCTCGCCGCCTCGGCGTACATGTCGGCAGGGTCGTCCACGAAGTGGCAGCGCCCGCCGTACCACTCGATCAGAGCGATCTTGCTCTCGCTGGTGCTGCGCGGCATGACGGCGACGAACGGCAGACCGACGAGGCCCGCGAAGTAGGCCTCGCTCACAGCGGTGGAGCCGCTGGACGCCTCGACGATCGTGGTGTCAGGGCCGATCCAGCCGTTGCAGAGGGCATAGAGGAACAGCGACCGCGCGAGCCGGTGCTTGAGGGAGCCGGTCGGGTGGACCGACTCGTCCTTGAGGTACAGCTCGATGCCGGGGGAACCCGGCAGAGGGCAGACGTGGAGGTGGGTGTCGGCGCTTCGGTTGGCGTCGGCATCGACCCGCCGTACGGCTTCGTCGACCCAGGCCCGCCGCTGCGCGGACGAGCGAGGCACGGCCTCAGTCCACGTCTTCGGCGCCGCGCGCCGCCTCGAGCCGGTCGTTCATCTTGTCGGCGCGGGCCTTGAGCGACACGGCAACCTCCTCGCGGAGCCCTCCGAGCAGGAAGAACGAGGCCACCGCCGAGATCGCCAGCGCGATGAGGGCAACCCACAGCACGGTGACGTCGCTGACCTCGAGCCAGATCGACGACACGAGACCCACGACGACGAACGCGACGGCGAAGAATCCCAGTCGCGCGAGGGTGTACCGGACGAAGGCGCTCACATGTCGAGGATACCCGGGCCGCGCACTCAGCTGTCCTGCGGACCTGTCACCGGAGGCGGCGTCCCGGCGGGCGAGGACGGCAGCGCCTCTCCCTCGTCCGTCGGCGGCGCGGTGGTCGGCGCGGCCGTCGTCGGTGGCGGTGTGGTTCGGGTCGGGGTGGGCGGGGCGGTCGTGGTGGGCGGCGCGGTCGTCGGCGTCGGAGACGCGGTGGTCGGCGTCCGAGTCGGTGACGTCTCCGTCGGCCTCGTCCGCGTCGGCGTCGTCCGGGTGGGCGTCGTCCGCGTCGGCGCGGGCCTGCTGGTCTGCGTCGGAGAGGGGGAGCGCGTGCTGCTGGTCTCCGTCGGCGTCGTCCGCGTCGGCGTCGGGGTGGGGACAGGGTCGGACGGATCGTCACCGCTGGTCAGGACGAGCCCCACGGCCACTGCGGCGGCGATGAGCACCACCGCGACCGCGATCAAGGGGGCGCGGCGTGCCCAGGGCGAGGGCTCGTCGGCCGGACTGCCGGTGTCGTCGAGGGCTGAGCCACCACCGGTCGGCGGCTCGTCGCTGGCGGCCAGCGGCGCGGTCGCTCCGGCGGCAGCCGCCGGGGCCACCGCCTCGGCCGTGACGGGCTCCTGCTCGGCCGTGTCGGTGACGGGATCCGGCTCCTCCGGGTCACCCTCAGCCTGTGCCGCGGAACCGAGCGCCGCACCGGCCGCGGCACCCCCGGCAGCAGCGCCGATCACCGGGCCTGCGGCGGGTGCCGCGGCCTCCGTGGGATCGTCCGCGACCGGAAGACCGACCACCGTGTCGCTGCCTCCGGGGTCGGTGACCGTCACGCCGGCCGCGGCGAGCGCGGCCGCGACGTCTCCGCCGTCACGCACCGCCCGCAGTGCCGCCGCGGCACCCCGCGCGTCCGGCCGCTCGTCGGGGTCGCGCCGTGTCATCGCACCCAGCGCCAACGCCCAGTCGGGCCCGAGCGACTCCGGGATGCGCGGCGGACGGTGCAGCCGTGCCGACAACGTCTCGACCCGCGTGCCGGGGAACGGGTCCTCACCGGTGAGTGCCTCCAGGAGGACCAGGCCCAGGGCATAGACGTCGGCGCGCGGCCCGACCTCGTCCAGGACCGCCTGCTCGGGGCTCAGATAACGCGCCGTACCGACCAGAAGGTCGGGCGAGGTCAGACGAGTGCCCTCGAGATAGCGGGAGACCCCGAAGTCGGTGAGCTTGACCCGCGGCGCCGCGCCGCTCCGCTCGACGAGCATCACGTTGGACGGCTTCACGTCCCGGTGGAGCACACCGTTGTCGTGGATGGCCGCCAGCGCGTCGGCGAGCTGCGCTCCGATGTCGGCGACCGTCTCGGGATCCATCGGCCCGTCGACGAGCACCCGGCTGAGCGTCTTGCCGGGGACGTACTCCATCACCAGGTACGGCGCCTCACCGTCGGCCTGGACGTCGAAGACCGTGACCAGGCCGGGGTGGGAGACGCCGGCGCCGATCCTCGCCTCCATCTCGTGACGGCGCAGCGCGTCCTCGACCTCGACCCCCGCCTCGGCGCGCATCATCTTGACGGCGACGACACGACCGAGGAGCTCGTCACGCGCCCGGTACACGTCGGCCATGCCGCCACGGCCCACGAGCGCCAACAGGCGGTAACGCCCGTCGACCAGCTCACCGACCCGGCCGTTCGTCGGCTCCGACATCGACCGCGGCCCCACCTTTCATCGTCGTCGGTCGCGCTCCGACGACGCGACCTCCTCCATTGTGGCGGGTCGGAGGGCCGCCGGCCGAGTGCGACGCGGACAGAGCGTCAGAGCATCGCGATTCCCTTCGCCGGCGACACCCGCGTGGCCCGCCGTGCCGGGACCACCGAGGCGATCAGACCGGTCGCCGTCGTGGCGGCGAGCACGATCGCGACCTGGAGCCACGGCACCGAGAACGCGACGTCGTCGACGAGACCCTCGGTGAGCGCCCGGACGCCGAGCCATGCGTACGCACCTCCGAGGGTGGTTCCCAGCACGGCGCCGACTCCGGCCATGAGGAGGGCCTCGCCCGCGAGCGTGCGTCGAAGCCCGCCGCGGCTGAGGCCGAGCGCCCGCAGCAGCGCGTTCTCCCGCGAGCGCTCGAGGATCGACAGGCTCAAGGTCCCCGTCATGCCGACGACGGCGATGAGGACCGCGACGGCGAGCAGGCCGACGACGACCGCCAGCATCACGTCGAGCTGCAGGCCGATCCAGGTCCGCTGGACCATGCTTCCGGCGACGTCGGCACCGGCGGACCGGGCGACGGTCGCCGTGTCGGCCATGACCTGTTCCTCGGGCGCCCCACCCTCGCCGCGCGCCCAGACCGCGCGCGGTTCCGCTGCCACGCCCAGCTCGTCGAGCACCCCCGGTCCGACGAGGACGACCTCGCCGAGCGACCCGCCGCCGCGTGGACGGAGGTCGAGCTCGCCGAACGTCGTCCGCAGCCGGGCGCTCTCGCCGTACGAGAGGTCGAGGGCGGTCGAGAGCTCCTCACCGATGACGAGCTCTCCCGGACCCGGGACCACCGTGTCGCCGTGGACGATGCGCGCCGCCGCCGGCGACACCTCCAGCGCCAGCACACGGTGCCCGTCCATCTCGACCTCCCCTCCCGGCAGGGTGGCGACCGAGTCGACGCCGTCGACGCCATCGACGCGGTCCCCGACACCCTCGGCGAGAGGGCCCCCGGCCGCGACCACCCCGACGTCGAGCGCGTACGACGCGTCCAGGTCCCGGTCGATCGACCCGCGCAACGAGGCGGTGCCGATCACCACCATCGTGATGAGCGTGACGCCGATGAGGAGGGAGGTCGCCGTCGAGGCGGTCCGGCGAGGGTTGCGGACGACGTTGTCCGCCGCGAGCCGGCCCGAGACACCGCTGCGTCCGACGACCGGCCCGACCAGCCGGAGGAGGGCGGGGACCAGCAACGGGGCGAGGACGACCACGCCGAGGAACGACGTCATGCCGCCGGCGAGGCCGACCGGGATCAGGTCACCGGTCCCCAGGACCAGGCCGGCGCCACCGACGGACACGAGCACCGTGCCCAGGGCCACGCGGATCCTCCCGGCGCCCCCGGAGAGTCCGGTGGTCTCGTGCGGGCGGAGGGCCTCCAGCGGTGTGAGGCGACCGATCCGGCGAGCAGGCAGGACCGTCGCCCCCACCGCGACCAGCACGCCGAGGGCGAACGGCAGGCCGACGCCGAGCGGGCTCAGCGACACCGCCCCGAAACTGATCCCGGCCGTCCACGCGCGCAGGGCGGCGACGGTCGCGTGCCCGAGTCCCCAGCCGACCAGCACCCCGACCGTCGAGGCCGCCACTCCGAGGGCGAGCGACTCCAGGCGCAGCGAGCGGACGATCTGACGGCGGGTCGCGCCGACGCAGCGCAGCAGCGCGAGCTCACGGCGGCGCTGGGCGAGGACGGTCGTGATGGTGCTCGCGATGACCAGCGTCCCGACGAATGCCGAGATCGCGGCGAACACCAGGACCATCCGCTGGAGAATGTCCACGTCGTTGGTGGCCTCCGCGACCGCGGAGTCGACCCATGCCTCACGATCGGCGACCGGACGCTCGGACCTGTCTGCACCCACGGCAGACCGCAGCGCCTTCCCCGTCGCTGCCGCGGTCGTGTCGGCGACGCGCACGGACACGTCGTCGGCCGTGAGGACGTCACCGAGCCGCGAGCCGACCTGCTCCGAGACGTACACCGTCGATCCCAGCGTGCCGCCCGGGCTCGTCGTAAAGCCGGTGATCGCCACCTCCACCGGGCCGCGTTGCCCGAAGACGCGCACGGTGTCGCCCAGCGCGACGTCGTACCGCTTCGCGCTCGAAGCGGCCATGAGCGCCTCCCGCGGCCGCTGCGGAGCGACTCCGTCGGTGACCTCCTGCCACCTCAGGTCTCGGTCCGCGGCGACTGTGCCGACACTCATCAGCTGCCGGGCCGAGCGGGCCTCCACCTCCACGAAGCCGAGCCGGTTGACGACCGCCCCCTCGACGCCGTCGACGGCCCGGATCTGGTCGACGAGCCGGTCCAGGGTGCGGGAGTCGTCGGCAGACGTGTCCACGACCAGGTCGGCGCCGGCGTACTGCGCGACGACGTCCGACCTGAGCCCGTCACGCGCCGAGCCGCTCAGGGCGTTCACGGCGACCATGAAGGCCACCGACATGACGATGGCGGTGACGGCGGTGACGTAGCGCCGGGAGTGCGCCCGCAAGGACCCCCAGAGCACCGTGCGCATCAGGCGTCCAGTCCGGCGATCGCGGTGACGACGTCCTCGGCGGTGGGGCGCTCGAGCGTCCCGGCCAGCCGCCCGTCTCGCAGCAGCAGCACACGGTCGGCGTACGCGGCCGCGGTCGGCTCGTGCGTCACCATCACGACGGTCTGCGCGAGCTCGTCGACCGAGCGGCGGAGGAAGTCGAGAACCTCGGCGCTGGAGCGGCTGTCCAGGTTGCCGGTCGGCTCGTCGGCGAAGACGACGTCGGGCGAGGAGAGCAGCGCCCGCGCGATCGCGACCCGCTGCTGCTGGCCGCCGGAGAGCTCCGACGGACGGTGCGAGAGTCGGTCGGCGAGGCCGAGCACCTCGATGAGCGTGTCGAAGCGCCGCAAGTCCGGCTCGCGACCCGCCAGGTCCAGCGGGAGCAGGATGTTGTGGCGCGCGGTGAGGGTGGGGAGCAGGTTGAACGCCTGGAACACGAACCCGACGTGCTCACGCCGGAACCTCGTGAGGGCGTTGTCGTCGAGGTCGCCGAGGCCCGTACCCGCGACCTCGACCTCCCCGGAGGTCGGCGAGTCGAGCCCGGCCAGGCAGTGCATGAGCGTGGACTTCCCCGAGCCCGACGGGCCCATGATCGCGGTGAGCCGGGCGCGCTCGATGGTGAGGTCGACGCCGTCGAGAGCCCGGACCTCCGCCGGACCGCGGCCGTAGGTCTTGACGAGCCCGCGGGTCCGCGCGGCCGCCGTGTCGGTGGGGGTCTGGACGCCGCCCGGCACGGCCGAGGCGAGAGAGGAGACAGGGATCGATGACATGACGACCACGCTAGGAACCGCGGCCGTCGTGAGCGTCGACCCGCGGACCCCTCTCCGACGTGCGCGGTCATACCGCGGTCGTACGTGCCAGTGTCCTTCGGCTCAGGTGGTCGGGCGCACCAGCGCGGTGTCGTACGCGAGGACGACGAGCTGCACCCGGTCCCGGCTGCCGGTCTTGGCCAGCAGCCGCCCGATGTGAGTCTTGACGGTCGGCTCCGCGACGACGAGTCGCCTCGCGATCTCGGAGTTGGTGAGCCCTTGCGCGACGAGGACCAGCACCTCGCGCTCTCGATCGGTGAGCATGTCGAGGCGATGGTCGGGGGCGGCCTCACCGTCGGGCAGCTGGTCGGAGAACCGCTCCAGCATCCGCCGGGTCGCACTCGGCGCCACCACCGCGTCGCCGCGGTGCACGTCACGGATCGCGGCCAGCAGCACCTCCGGCGGGGCGTCCTTGAGCAGGAACGCCGACGCGCCAGCCCGCAGTCCGCTGTAGACGTACTCGTCGAGGTCGAACGTCGTGAGCACCACGACACGGGCGGTCGATCCCCGCTCGCTCAGGACACGCGTCGCGGCCACACCGTCCAGCCGCGGCATCCGGACGTCCATCAGCACCACGTCGACGCCGGTCACCGACAGCCGCTCCACGGCCTCGAGCCCGTCGGCCGCCTCGCCGACGACCTCCATGTCCGGCTGCGACTCCACCAGCATCCGGAAGCCCGCCCGGACCAGCTGCTGGTCGTCGACGAGGAACACCCGCAGCGGGCGCTCGGACGACCCCTCCTCGGGCAGGTCGCTCACCTGGTCTCCTTCCCGTACGGGATGCGGGCCTCGACCCGGAACCCGCCACTGGCCAATGGTCCGGCCACGACCGTGCCGTCGTGGATGGCGATGCGCTCCCGGATGCCGCGGATGCCGTGTCCTCCGCGCGGCGAGGGTCCGGCAGCCACCGGCTGGGTGCCCCCGTCGTCCTCGACGCAGACCAGCACGTGGTCGGGGAGCACACCGACCTGGACCCGCGTGCGGACGCCGGCGCCGGCGTGCTTGAGGGTGTTGGTGAGCGCCTCCTGCACCACGCGGTAGACGGTCAGTCCGGTGGTCGTGTCGACCGCCGACAGGTCTCCCGTGACCTCGGCACGGACGTCCAGCCCGCTGCGGCGCACCTGGTCGACCAGGGTCGGCACGTCGGTCGCCGTCGGCATGGGCGCCCGCTGCGTCGCGTCGGAGGCGTCGTCGTCGCGCAGGAGCCCGAGCAGGCGGCGCATCTCGGCGAGGGACTGGCGCGACGTGCGCGAGATCGTCTCGAGGGTCTCGCTCGCCGCCTCGGGCCGCGTCCTCGAGGCGTAGAGCGCGCCGTCGGCCTGGACGACGATCACCGACAGGCTGTGCGCGACGACGTCGTGCATCTCGCGGGCGATCCGTGCGCGTTCGGCCGCGGCGGCGATCTGTGCCTGCTGCTCGGCGTCACGCTCGAGCTGGCGGGCCCGCTCCTCCAGGCCGACGACGTACTCCCGCCGCGTGCGCATGTAGGCGCCGAAGGACCACGGCGCAGCGACGACGAGGCTCATGACGACGATGTTGCCGACGATGCTGGACTCGGGCGAGGACGCGTACCAGTCGAGGGTCGAGAGGAGCACCCCGAGGAAGCCGACGCCGAGCCCGGCACGCCGAGCCCAGAGCGGGCCGTACGCGGCGACGGAGTAGAGCGCGACGAGGAGGGCGACGTCGGCGTAGAGCGGTTCGTCGGTCAGGACCAGCTGGCCCGCCAGCAGCAGCGACACGAGCGTGAACGACGCCACCGGGCGTGTACGGCGCCATGCCAGCGCCAGGAGGATGAGGATCTGGTAGCCCGCCTCGCCGGCGGTGCCCGCGGTGCCCAGGTTGAGCGCGAAGGGGACGAGCGGCAGGGCGAGTGCGCCGGCCAGGGCCGCGTCCACCGCGAAGGGGTGGTCACGCGTCCACGCCGTCACTCTCCTCACCTGGCCAGGGTAGGCGGCCGGAGCCGCTCGCCCATCAGACCGTGGTCTGATCCTGTCGACGGGTCAGACCAGCCGAGCGAGCACCGCCGGGTCGATGTTGGCCCCCGAGGCGATCGCGACCGTGGTCCCGGCGGTGTCACCGACCACGCCCTTGAGCACAGCCGCCGCAGCGACCGCACCGCTCGGCTCGACGACCACCCGGGCGCCGCGCACGACGGCGCCCACCGCCGCGAGGATCTCCTCCTCGGAGACCGTGACCACGTCATCGACGTAGGCCGTGATGTGGTCCCAGTTCAGCACGCCGACCGAGTCCGTGCGGAGCCCGTCGGCGACCGTCCGAGACGTGTCGGCGACCGACCAGACCCTGCGCTCCCCCGCCGCCCAGCCCTCCGCGAGGTCTGCCGCGAGCTCCGGCTCGACCGCGACCACCCGGACGTCCGGGCGCAGAGCCTTGACCGCCGCGGCGACGCCGCTCACCAGGCCGCCGCCGCTGACCGGGACGACCACCGTCGCCAGGTCGGGAACCTGCTCGACGATCTCCAGCCCGACCGTGCCCTGGCCGGCGATGACGCGCGCGTCGTCGTACGGCGGGATCAGCGCGGCACCGGTCTCCGCGGCGATCTCCTCCGCACGCGCGTGCCGCTGCGAGGGGGCGACCATGACGACGTCCACACCCCACCGACGGGTCGCGGCGACCTTGACCTCGGGGGCGTTGTCGGGGATCACGATGGTCGCGTGGACCCCGGCGACACGGGCCGCGTACGCGACGGCCTGCGCGTGGTTGCCCGACGAGTGGGTCACGACGCCCGCACGACGCTGCGCGTCGTCGAGAAGGGCCACGGCGTTGGTGGCGCCGCGCAGCTTGAACGCTCCGGTCGGCTGGAGCCCTTCCGCCTTCACGGCCCACGGGACGCTGCCCTCCGGCGTCACGAACGGGACCACCGGCGTCCGCAGACAGGTGCCGGCGATCCTTTCGGCCGCGGCCCGGATGTCGTCGAGGCCGACCAGGGAGGATGCGATGCTCATGTCGCCAGCCTAGGGCGGCTCCTGGGCCTGCCGACGGTTCGGGCGCACCGGTACCCTGGCCGCATGGGCAAGGCGATTCCGGTCATCATCGTCGTGGCGTTCGCGGTGTACGCGCTGTTCGACGTCATCGCCACACCGCCGGACCGGGTCCGTTATCTCCCGAAGCCGCTCTGGGCGATCGTCGCGCTGGTGCCCGCCCTCGGAGTCGCGACGTGGCTCGTCTTCGGCAAGGTGCGCACCAAGCCTGCCGGCCCTCCGCGGCCCCAGCGCCCCATCGCGCGCGGCCCGGACGACGACCCCGACTTCCTGCGGGGCCTCTGAGCCCGGAGGCTACTTCGCGTACGAGTGGAGGCCGGGGAAGAAGAGGTTCACGCCGACGAAGTTGAACACGAACGTCGCGAACGCGATCAGGGCGAGGATCGCGGCGGCCCTGCCCTTCCAGCCCGCTGTGGCGCGGGCGTGGAGGTAGCCGGCGTAGGCCACCCAGGTGATGAACGCCCAGACCTCCTTCGGGTCCCACCCCCACGGACGACCCCACGCATGCTCCGCCCAGATGGGCCCGGAGATCAGGGCCGCGAACGTCCAGACAGGGAACGAGAAGGCGGTCACGCGGTAGGCGAGCTGGTCCATCGCGGCGGCCTTGGGCAGCCGGCCGAGGTAGCCCTTGGCGCCACCCCTCGCGTCGGCGCGGGCGCGCAGCAGGTAGAGCACCGAGGCGCCGGCCCCGACGAGGAAGCCCGCGCCGGCGACCATCGCCGAGATGACGTGGATGACGAGCCAGTACGAGTCGAGAGCCGGCACGAGCGGACCGGCCGGCACGTACACCGTCATCGAAAGACCGAGCACGACCACCGAGAAGCCGAGGACGATCGGCGCCAGCCACTGGACCTGCATGAGGACGACCATCACGAGGTAGCCGGCGAGGACGACGGCGATCCCGGTGGTCGCGAACTCGTACATGTTGCCCCACGGGACCCGCTCGGCCGCCAGACCGCGCCCGACGACGCCGGCGAGGAGCACGAGGAAGCCGAGGACGGTCAGCGAGAGCGCGACACGGCCGAAGAGGTCGGAGCGTTCCTCGGCGGTCTCGGCCGCGGCGTCGGTCGTCGCCGTGGTCGTCGCGCCAGAGGCGTCCGACGACCCAGCACCCGACCCAGCCACCGAGATCGCCGCGTCCGCGAGCGCGGGCTCGACGGCGCGGGCCGAGCGTTCGGCCCGGACGGCCTTCGAGCCGAACGCCCACTGCGCGACCGACGCCAGCCACGCCAGCGCCAGCACCGCGGTCGCCGACGCGATCGCGGCGTTGGAGAAGTTGGCCCAGTCCTCGAGTGTCATCCCTCGTCCTCGCTCGTACGGCGCGATCCTGTCGCTCCCACCGCGGCGTCATCGGTCTCCGACGCCGCGTCGTAGTCCTTGCCAGTATGCCCCGTGCGCTCGACGAGCCGCTCCGTGAGGTCGTCGACGCTCTGCGCGACGTCGCTGCGAGGGACGCGGTCCAGCGCGGCGACCTCGACCACGGTCACGCCGTCCTCGCGTCGACGAGCGCGGACCCACGTCCGTCGCGGTCTGATCGTCAGCGACAGGATCAGACCCATCACGCCGACCGAGACGCCCCACAGCGGAACCATCACGCCGGGCTGGGCGCTGAACTGGAAGCGGACGAACTGCCGGAGCTCCACGAACTCGACCGTCCCTGCGCCGTCCGGGAGCGAGACGCTCTGGCCCGGCCCGAGCATGATCCGCAACGGCTCCCCGTCGTCACCGGTGAACTGCGTGAGGTTGTCCTTGTCCAAGATGTAGACCGACTGGGTCTCGCCGTCGTCCAGCCCGAGGTCGCCGTAGTAGGCGAACAGTCCGAGCAACGGGTTCGCGGCGGCCGGGTGCGCCGAGACCGGGATGTCGTCGTCACCGGTCGAGACGGCGGTGGGGAGGAAGAAGCCCTGGAAGCCGAGCTGCTGGGGTCGCGCGTCGGCGACCTTCACCACGCCGTTGGACGTGTAGCTCGGGTCGGAAGGAAGGAACGGCACCGCATCCTCGAACACGACGCGACCGTTGCCGTCCTTCACCCGGATCACCGGGGCATATCCCTGGCCCACGAGGTAGACCGACGCACCGTCGACCCGCAGCGGATGGTTGACCTTCAGCTCGTACGGACGCGGCTCGTCACCAGGGCGGTCGGTGACGGTCCCGGTCGCGACGAAGTCGCGTGGCGCCCCGCGCTGCGGTCCGTCGGTCTCGAACGTCGCGTCGAAGTCGTCGAGCGTCAGCGAGAAGGGCGGCAGGTCGTCGGTGTCGAACAGGCCCCCGGAGGTGAACTCGTCGAACTGGGTGAGCGTGTTGGAGAAGCCGCTGCCCTCGGTGACGATGGCGTTGCCGCGATAGCCGAGCAGGCTCATCGACGCCACGCCGACCAGCACGACCACGAGGCTGACATGGAAGACGAGGTTGCCGAGCTCGCGCAGGTAGCCGGTCTCCGCACGGACCTCGCCCTCGACGACGTCCCCGGAGGCGTCGGCGTCGGTGACCGTGTCCTTGCGGGCGCGACCGAGGGCCCCCCGGGCGGCGGCCAGGACCGTCTCGACGTCGGCGGTCGTCTCGTACGTCGCCGACGCCGGGAGCCGGGAGAAGTTCTTGGGGGCACGCGGCGGACGGGCCCGCAGCGCGGAGGCATACACGCCCACGCGCGGGATGATGCAGCCCACCAGCGACACCATCAGCAGGATGTAGATCGCGCTGAACCAGACCGACGTGTAGACGTGGAAGGCCCCCAGCGTGTCGAGCACAGGCGCCAGGTCGGGGTGACGCTCGAAGTAGGCCTGGACGGCGCGGGCGTCGACCGACCGCTGCGGCACGATCGAGCCCGGGACCGCCGCGAGCGCGAGCAGGAGCAGGAGGAACAGCGCCGTACGCATCGACGTCAGCTGTCGCCACGCCCACCGGGCCGTCTCCACGAACGAGAGCGCCGGGGCAGCGCCTCCACGGCCCTTCTTGGTCGGAGCCCGTCGATCGTCTGCCATCACACCACCGGCCTGAAGCTGCCGACCCACGAGGTCAGCTCCGTCATCAGCTGCCCCCACAGCCCTGTCACGAGGAGCACGCCGACGACGACGAGCAACCCTCCACCCACGAGGGAGATCACCCGCTGGTGCCTGCGCACCCAGGAGGTCGCCCGCGCGAAGCGGCTGAACGCCACCGCCGCCAGCAGGAACGGGATGCCCAGCCCGAGGCAGTACACGAAAGTGAGGAACGCGCCACGACCCGCCGTGCCCTCGCCGTAGGCGAGGGTGAGCACCGCGCCCAGCGCGGGCCCGATGCACGGCGTCCACCCGATCGCGAACAGCACCCCGAGCAGCGGGGCGACCGCGAGGCCGACCGACGGCACGGCGTGGATCCGGACGTCACGCTGGAGCCACGGGACGAAGCCCATGAAGCCCAGGCCCAAGACGATGACGACGACTCCCATCACGATCGCGATCGGCCGCTCGTACTCCCTGAGCTCGTAGCCGATCGAGCCGAAGAGCACCCCGTAGGAGACGAAGACGGCGCTGAAGCCCAGCACGAAGAGCACCGCGCCGGCGAGCAGTCTCCCGCGCTGCCTGGCCGACTTGCCGTCTGCCGCCACCTCGGCCGCGGTCATCCCCGAGACGTAGGAGAGATAACCCGGGAGCAACGGCACGACGCACGGCGAGAAGAAGGACACGAGCCCTGCCAGGAGCGCGACGGCCGTGGCGACCAGCAGCGATCCGGACATGACGGCGTCTGAGGCCCATCCACCCATCAGACCGCTCCCGCTTCCTCGATGAGACCCCGCAGCGTCGACTCCGTGATCGAGCCGAGGATGCGGGCCGAGACGGTCCCGTCCGGGGCGATCACCCAGGTCGTCGGGACCGCCATCGACGGGAGGCTGTCGCGGAAGCCGAGCACGGCCTGACCGGTGCGGTCGAAGATCGAGGGGTAGCCGATGTCGAAGTTCTCGTCGTAGGCCAGCGCGGCCGCGCGGGAGTCGCGGATATTGATGCCCAGGAACTGCACGTCGTCACCGGTCTCGGCGTCGAGCGCGGCGAACGCGGGCGCCTCGACCCGGCAGTCGGCGCACCACGAGCCCCAGACGTTCACGACGACTGTCTTGCCGGCGAAGTCGGACAGCGCGATCGGGTCGCCCTCGAGGGTCTCCCCGGACAGCTCCGGGGCCGGCTCGCGCTCGGCCGGCTTCGGCACGGTGATGCTGCCGTCGCCGGCCACGAAGCCACCCGTCGTCTCGTCTGCCTGCGTCGACGACGAGCAGCCGGCGAGCAGCGCCACCGCGGCGACGGAGGCGAGCAGTCGCGCAGCGAGAGGACGGATGGCGTGGGAGGTCATGCGCCGCCGACGAACTTCTTGCGCAGCTTGGCGGGGATGAGGTCACCGGCCGGCTCGTTGTAGGCGACCGCCACCGGCACGTCGCCCTCGTAGGTCACCGAGGTGACGCTCGCGAGGGAGCACTGGCGTCGGCGGGGGTCGTGGAGGTAGCGGCGTCGCTCGACGGTCAGCCGTGAGACCCAGATCGGCAGCTGGTGCGAGACGATCACGGCCTCGTGCCCGCGCGCCGCGTCCCGTGCGTCCGCCATCGCGGCGAGCATCCGGGCGGCGATCTGCGTGTACGGCTCGCCCCAGGACGGCTTGGAGGGGTTGCGCAGCATCCACCACGTGACGGGGTGCCGGAGGGACCCGTCACCGACGCCGAACGTCTTGCCCTCGAACCGGTTGCCCGCCTCGATGACACGCGGATCGGTGGTCACCTCGAGGCCCAGCGTCGCGGCGATGGGCTGCATCGTCTCCTGCGCGCGCTCGAGGGGCGAGGCCACCAGGTGCGTGACGTCGCCACCGTCGAAGTACTCCGCGCCCCGCTCGGCCATCTGGCGGCCAAGGTCGGAGAGGTGGTAGTCGGGGAGGCGTCCGTAGAGGACACCAGCGGGGTTGTGCACCTCGCCGTGCCGCATCAGGTGGACGATGGTGCGGTCCTGGGTCGTCATGGGGTCATTCTCGCGGGTCGTTCGAGGATTGCGGTGGGGTGGTCGCCCAGCAGGGCCGAGAAGGCACGCCGGTCAGGCCCGGAGCGCCTCGGCGGCAGCCTGGGCCGCCGGCACGAGAGCCCGCTCGACGGTGTCGAGGGCATCGTCGTCGAGGGCGTGAGAGACGAACCACGCCTCGAACGCGCTCGGCGGCAGGTAGACGCCGTTGTCGAGCATCGCGTGGAAGAACGCCCGGTACGCCGGCTGGCTCTGCGCCTGCGCGTCGGCGAAGTCGACGACGGCGTCCGTACGGCCGAGGAAGGCGCTGAAGAGGTTGCCCGCGGCCTGGACGACATGAGGCACACCGGCCGCGTCGAGGGCCTTGTCCACCAACCCCTGGAGGGTGGTCGAGACGGCGTCGAGGTGGGCGTACACGTCGTCGGTGGCCAGGCGCAGCGTCGTGAGGCCGGCTGTCGTGGCCACCGGGTTCCCCGAGAGGGTGCCCGCCTGGTAGACCGGACCCTCCGGTGCGAGCTGTCGCATGATCTCCTCGCGACCACCGAACGCCGCCGCGGGGAACCCACCACCCATGACCTTGCCGAACGTCATCAGGTCGGGGGCCCACCCTTCGTGGGCACCGTCCAGACCCCAGTGCCCGCTGCGGCTGACCCGGAAGCCGGTCATGACCTCGTCGGAGACGAACAGGGCGCCGTGGGACCGGCAGGTCTCGGCAAGGAACGCGTTGAAGCCGGGAAGCGGCGGGACGGCGCCCATGTTGCCGGGCGCAGCCTCGGTGATGACGCAGGCGATCTGCGCGCCGTGCTCGGCGAAGGCCGCCGCGACGGCCTCGCGGTCGTTGTAGGGCAGCACGATCGTCTGTGCGGTCGACGCCGTGGGGATGCCCGGCGTGCCCGGGAGCCCGAACGTGACGACGCCCGAGCCCGCCTCGACCAGGAGCGCGTCGACGTGGCCGTGGTAGCAGCCGGCGAACTTCACGATCAGGTCGCGGCCGGTCCAGCCGCGGGCCAGCCGGATCGCCGACATGGTGGCTTCGGTGCCCGAGGACACCATGCGCACCAGGTCGACCGGGGTACGAGCGACGATCTCCTCGGCCAGGGCGACCTCCGGCTCGCTCGGCGTGCCGAAGGAGGTCCCACGACTCGCCGCGTCGCGGACGGCCTCGATGACCTCTGGGCGCGCGTGGCCCAGGAGCATCGGCCCCCAGGAGGCCACCAGGTCGACGTAGGTGTTGCCGTCGACGTCGGTGAGGATCGCGCCGCGACCCTCGCGCATGAAGCGGGGCGTGCCCCCGACAGCGCGGAAGGCGCGGACCGGGGAGTTCACTCCACCCGGCGACACGGCACGGGCGCGATCGAACAGCTGATGGGAGATCTCGGATCCGGACACCCTGCCATTGTCCCTGACGGGCCAAGCGCGCCCGAGCCGACGAGCGGCGGCGGTCCGCGGGCTCCGCAGGTACGCGGCGGTGACCCAACATCGCGTCTAGGCTGGAGGCTAAGGATGTGCTGAGACGGTGGCCACATCACGCCACCCTCACCTAGGGTGAGCGGTGGACGGACAGTGTCACACCAGGTTCGGGTTCGGGCCACGAGGGAGTTGATCGGCGGCATGGGGGCAGCACGCAGAGGCCAGAAGGCCAACGGCAAGCGCACCAGCTGGTGGCAGACCACCGCTGCGCTCCTGCCCTGCGCGATGATCGCCGGCGCCTGGGGCGCTGCCGTCGCCCTTCCCAAGCAGCCCGGGCCTGTGGACAGCGCCGCCTACTCCGCGTACGCCGAGGGCTCCCCGCAGGTCCCGGTCACCGGCCCCGACCTCCAGGTCACGCCCCTCCAGGACCCCGTCGAGCAGCAGTCGTCCAGCAACGCCGTCACTCCCGCCGCGCTCGTCGGCGCACCGTCGGACATCCCCGGACCCGCGCTCGCCGCCTACCAGCGTGCCGCCAACGTCATGGCGGTCACCAAGCCGGAGTGCAAGCTGTCCTGGGAGCTCCTCGCCGCGATCGGCCGGGTCGAGTCCAACCACGGCCAGTTCGGCGGCGCGACGGTGACCAGCACCGGCGCCACCTCGCGCGCCATCATCGGCATCGCGCTCGACGGCACCAACAACACCGCACGCATCCCGGACACCGACAAGGGCGCCTGGGACGGCGACGCGAAGTGGGACCGCGCGGTCGGCCCGATGCAGTTCATCCCCTCCACGTGGTCCTCGGTCGGCGTGGACGCCGACGGCGACGGCAAGGCCGACCCCAACAACATGAACGACGCAGCGCTCGGCGCGGCGGTCTACCTCTGCGTGGGCGGCCACGACCTCAGCGTCGAGGCAGGCGCGCGCGCCGCCCTCATGTCCTACAACCGTTCGACGGCGTACGCCGACCAGGTGCTCGCGCTCGCGGCGAGGTACGGATCGTCCAGCCCCGTCTCGATTCTCCCCAGCTTCCCCTACCCGAGCAGCCCGGTCGCGCCGCTCGGGCCGGTCGGACCCCGACCTCCGGCCGCCGGCGTTCCCGGTGGCCCTGGAGCCGGCGGTTCGCAGCCGACGCCGACGATCGTGGCGCTCGGGATCGAGAAGCCGCCGACGCCGAAGCCGCTCGACCCCGGCGGCATCACCTCGCCCAAGCCCGGCACGCCGACGGTTCCCACGAAGCCGCCGACCAAGCCTCCGACGGATCCCACCAAGCCTCCGACGGATCCCACGAAGCCGCCGACCACGCCGCCGACCAAGCCGCCGACCAAGCCGCCGACGGATCCCACCAAGCCGCCGACCGACCCGACCGACCCGACGACGCCTCCGACGACCGAGCCGCCCGCCACGACCGAGCCGCCCGCCACGACCGAGCCGCCCGCCACGACGGAGCCGGACCCGGAGCCGACGACGGCAGAGCTGGCCCAGGCGTTCTGCGCGACGCTCGACGTCAGTGCAGACACGCTCCAGACGTGCATCGCGGCCTACGTCGGGGCTGCTCCCAACGGCACCGAGGCGGCGAAGGCCGCCGCCCGCGCCGCCGCCGTCTGACCGCGGAGGCCAGGCTCAGCGTGCGAGCCGCGCGGCGAACTCGCTCGCCCAGTAGGTGAGCACGATGTCGGCTCCGGCACGCCGGATCGACACGAGGGTCTCGGCGATCGCCGCCTCACGGTCGATCCAGCCCTGCGCGGCGGCCGCTTCGACCATCGCGTACTCGCCAGAGATGTTGTACGCCGCCACGGGCACGTCGACGGAGGCGCGCACCGAGGCGACGACGTCGAGGAAGCCCATCGCCGGCTTCACCATCACCAGGTCCGCACCCTCCGCGACGTCGAGGGCGACCTCGCGCAGGGCCTCGCGACCGTTGGCCGGGTCCTGCTGGTACGTACGCCGGTCGCCGACCAGCGTCGAGTCGACGGCCTCGCGGAACGGCCCGTAGAAGGCCGACGCGTACTTCGCTGCGTAGGCGAGCACGCCGGTGTCGGTGAAGCCTTCGGCGTCCAGCGCCCGCCGTACGACCCCGACCTGTCCGTCCATCATCCCGCTGGGTCCGAGCAGGTGGGCGCCCGCCCGAGCCTGGGCGAGCGCCATCTCGGCATAGATCTCCAGGGTCGCGTCGTTGTCCACGCGCCCCTCGGCGTCGAGCACACCGCAGTGCCCGTGGTCGGTGAATTCGTCGAGGCACAGGTCCGACATCACCACGAGCTCGTCCCCCACCTCGGAGCGCGCGTCGCGGATCGCCACGTTGAGGATCCCGTCCTCGTCGGTCGCGCCCGAGCCGGTGGCGTCCTTGCGGGTGGGCACCCCGAACAGCATGACTCCCCCGAGACCCAGCTCCGCGGCTTCGGCGACCGCCTTGCGTGCCGAGTCGCGCGTGTGCTGGACGACCCCCGGCATGCTCGAGATGGCTCGCGGCTCGGTGAGCCCTTCCGCCACGAACATCGGCAGCACCAGCTGTCGCGCCTCGACCGACGTCTCCGAGACCAGCCGGCGCATGGCCGGCGTGGTGCGGAGACGTCGGGGCCGGACGTCAGGGAACGAGCCGTCGCGATCGACCATCGTCAGCTCCGGCGGCGCGAGCCCTTGGTGCGCTGCGACGGCTTCGTGACCGGGTCACCGGCCTCCACCATCGCCTGCCGGCGCTTGGCGCCGAAGTCGGCGAGAGCGTCGGCCAGGACCTCGGCCGACGGCGTGGGTGCCACGACGTCGACGCGCAGGCCGTGCTCCTCGGCGGTCTGTGCGGTGGCCGGGCCGATGCAGGCGATCACGGTCGTCGCGTGCGGCTTGCCTGCGATGCCGACGAGGTTGCGGACCGTCGAGCTCGACGTGAAGACGACCGCGTCGAACTTGCCGCTCTTGATCGCCTCGCGGGTCGGCGCCGGCGGCGGCGCCGCACGGACGGTGCGGTAGGCGGTCACGTCGTCGACCTCCCACCCGATCTCGACGAGCCCGGCGACCAGCGCCTCGGTGGCGATGTCGGCACGCGGCAGGAACACGCGGTTGATCGGGTCGAGCAGCTCGTCGTACGGGGGCCAGTCCTCGAGGAGGCCCCGTGCGGACTGCTCGCCGCTGGGGATCAGGTCGGGACGGATGCCCCAGGCAGCGATCGCCTCGGCGGTCTTCTCGCCGACGGCGGCGACCTTGAGTCCGGAGAACGCCCGCGCGTCGAGGCCGTACTCGTCGAACTTCTCGCGGACGGCCTTCACGGCGTTGACGCTGGTGAAGGCCACCCACTCGTAGCGGCCCTCGACGAGGCCGCGCACAGCCTTGTCCATCTGCTGCGGGTTGCGAGGCGGCTCGACGGAGATCGTGGGGACCTCTTCCGAGACGGCGCCATAGCTGCGGAGGCGGTTGGCGAGCGTGGCCGCCTGCTCCTTGGTACGAGGAACGAGCACGCGCCAGCCGAAGAGCGGCTTGGTCTCGAACCACGAGAGCGTCTCGCGCAGGTCGACGACGTCACCGATGACGGTGACCGCCGGCGGGGCCATCTTGGCGGCCTTGGCGTCGGCGGCGATCTTCTCCAGCGTGGAGACGATGGTCGTCTGCTCGGTCGTCGTGCCCACCCGTGTCATGGCCACCGGGGTCCCGGGAGCCCTCCCGGCCTCGATGAGACCGTTGGCGACGTCCTTGATGGTGTTCACCGCGCTCAGCAGGACCAGGGTCTGGTCACCGGCGTACGGCGTCCAGTCGACCTTGGTCTCCCCCATCCGGATGATCGACACCTCGCGGTGCGTGCGGTTGGTCAGCGGCACGCCGGCGTAGGCGGGGACGGCCGAGGCCGAGGACACGCCGGGGACGATCTCGAAGGAGATGTTGGCCTTGTCGCACGCCTGGGCCTCCTCGGGCCCGGTCGCGAAGGTGAACGGGTCGCCGACCAGCAGGCGGACGACGTTCTTGCCGCCCTTCGCGTGCTTGACGACGAGCCGGCCACGGGCCGCGGGGGTCAGGACGCCGCCGTCCTCGCCGTGTCCTCCGTCGACGACCTGGGCCCCCTCGGGCACCAGGGCCGCCTGGTCGGGAGACTCGGTGATGACGATGTCGGCGGCGTCGAGCAGCTCCTTGGCGCGGAGGGTGAGCAGGCCGGCATCACCCGGGCCGGCTCCGACGAAGCTCACGTGGCCGACGGGTCGCTTGACGGCGCTCGTGGCGGTGTCGTCGGCTGTCACCTCAGGCACGGCGGCCTGCTCCTCGGTCGCCTTGCGCTTGCGGGTGGCGGTGGTGGTGCTCACGTTTCTCATTCCTCGTCTGCCTCTGGGTTGACTGGCCCACGGGGGTCGGTGGTCATGGGGTCACGACCCGCATCAGCGAGTCGGCACCCTCGGCGAGCATCTCGGCAGCCAGACGCTCTCCGATCCCGACCGGGTCCTGCACGGATCCGGTCGATGACAGTCGGATGGACGGTGCGCCGGAGGGATCTCCGACGAAGGCCCGCAGCCACAGCCGGGCAGTGCCGTCGTCGTCGACGACCTCGGCCCACGCCCCCACGGGTGCCGAGCATCCCGCCTCGAGCGAGGCGAGCAGGCTGCGTTCTGCGGTGACGGCGGCGCGGGTCGCGCCGTCGTCGAGGCGGGCGAGCAGGCCGGCGACCTCGTGGTCGTCGGCGCGGCACTCGCACGCCAGGGCACCCTGGCCTGGTGCCGGAAGGACCTGCAGCGGGTCGAGCAGCTCGGTCGCCTCCTCGATCCTGCCGAGCCGGCGGAGGCCGGCGGCGGCCAGCACGACCGCGTCGAGCTCACCGGTGCGGACCTTGCCGATCCGCGTGTCGACGTTGCCGCGAAGGCCGACGACCTCGATGCCGAGGCCGAGCGCGTTGATCTGGGCGGCTCGCCGCGGGGACCCGGTCCCGACGCGGGCGCCGGGCGGGAGCTCACCGAGCGTCATGCCGTCGCGGGCGACGACCGCGTCGCGGGGGTCCACGCGCGGCGGGGTGGCCGCGAGGAGGATCCCGTCGGCCGACGACGTCGGCAGATCCTTGAGCGAGTGGACGGCGACGTCCACCTCGCGGGCGAGCAGCGCGTCGCGCAGGGCGGACACGAAGACGCCGGTGCCACCGATCTCGGTGAGGGGTCGCGAGCTCCGGTCGCCGTGAGTCGAGACGGTGACGAGCTCGGTCTCGACACCGGTCAGCTCACCGAGCCGCTCGGCGACCTGGGCCGACTGGGTGGTTGCGAGCGCGCTCGCGCGGGTCCCGACGCGCAACGTCATGCGCGGTCCTCCTTCGGCGAACCTGGCGAGAACCCCTCGGGTGCCTCGGCAGCAGGCGTGGAACGAGTCGGCTCGACTGCGCTGACCGCGTTGATCACGGCCGGGTCGAGGGCGAACAGGTCCGCGAGCGCGTTGGCGTAGGTGAGTGCGTCCGGCCGTCCCGCCATCGCCTTGATCCGGACGGTGGGCTGGTGGAGGAGCTTGTCGGCGACCCGGCGGACGGCCTGACGCAGCTCGTCGACGACCTCCGGATCGACGTCGTGGAGCCGCCCCTCGAGCCGGACGAGCTCCGCGTCGACGACCGCGGTCGCCATCGAGCGCAGCGCGACGACGGTCGGGGTCACCTTCGCCGCGTGACGAGCGGCGAGGAACGCCGCGACCTCACCGGCGACGATCCCGCGCACCGCGTCGATGTCGGCGGCGCCCTTCTCGTCGGCCAGCATCTCCTGCAGCTGGGCCAGGCCGAGGACCATCACGCCCGGGAGGGCGGCGACGTCCTCGTCGATGTCGCGCGGCAGCGCGAGGTCGATCAGGACGTACGGGCTGGTGCGCGCCGTGGTCGCCGCACGGACCTGCTCGGCCGTGATGACCGAACCGGTCGCCCCGGTGCACGACACGACGAGGTCGGCCTCGGCGAGGGCGGCGTCGAGCTCGCCCCACGGCACGGCCGTCCCCCCGACCGTGGCGGCGAGCCGCTCGGCGCCGGCGTGGGTGCGGTTGGCGATGGTCACGCTCGCGACACCCCGACGTGCGGCGGTGGTCGCCGACAGCGCCGCCATGGCACCCGCTCCGACGACGAGGACGCGCATGTCCTCCAGGCGGTGGCCCGCCTTGGCGACGAGCTCGAGCGAGGCCATCACCAGAGACGGACCGGCCCGGTCGATGTCGGTCTCCGCGTGACCTCGCTTGGCGATCCGCAGCGCCTGCTGGAAGAGGACGTTCAGCGCCGGCCCCACCGTGGCGTCGTCCTGTCCGCGCTGCAGCGCGGCCCGGACCTGGCCCAGGATCTGGCTCTCGCCGACCACCATCGAGTCCAACCCGGAGGCGACCGAGAAGAGGTGCGCGACGGCCGCGTCGTCGTAGTGCACGTAGATGTGGCGGAGCAGGTCGTTGCGGGTGAGTCCGGACTGCTCGACGAGCAGGTCGGAGATGTCCTCCACCGAGCCGTGGAAGCGCTCGGCCTCGACGTAGATCTCGACCCGGTTGCAGGTCGAGACGACCAGCGACTCGCTCACGTGATGGGCGTCGAGTGCCTGCTGCGCGACCTTCGCAACCGCGTCGCCGTCGAGCGCGACCCGCTCAAGGACCGAGACCGGCGCGCTCCGGTGGGAGACGCCCACGACGAGGACGCTCATGCCTGGACCTCCTGCGCGGGCGTGCGCTTGCGCTGCTCGTGGTACGCGAGGATCTGCAGCTCGATCGAGAGGTCGACCTTGCGGACGTCCACGCCGTCGGGGACGACGAGGACGGCAGGGGCGAAGTTGAGGATGCTCGTGACGCCCACGGCGACGAGGCGGTCCGCGACCTCCTGTGCGGCCTCGCCAGGGGTCGCGATCACGCCGATCGAGCATCCGTGCTCGGCGACCACGTCGGCGAGGTCGTCGATGTGGGCGATCGAGAGCTCGCCGTGCCTCTCACCGACGCGCGAGCGGTCGCCGTCGACCAGGGCGACGATGCTGAAGCCGCGGGAACGGAAGCCACCGTAGTTCGACAGCGCCTGACCCAGGTTGCCGATGCCGACGATGACGACGCTCCAGTCCTGGTTCACGCCGATCTCGCGGGCGATCTGGTAGCGGAGGTACTCCACGTCGTAGCCCACGCCGCGGGTGCCATAGGATCCGAGGTACGAGAGGTCCTTGCGGAGCTTCGCGGAGTTCACCCCCGCGGCCGTGGCGAGCTGCTCGGACGAGACGGTCCGCAGACCTGACTCACCGAGCCCGGTGAGCGCCCGGAGATACACCGGGAGCCGAGCAACCGTCGCCTCGGGGATGCCCGACGAGGCGGGACGGCCGTTGGCCTGCGCTCGCAGCTGGTTCACGTCGCTCCTGGACCGCGGTACGGATTCCGGGTGTCGCTGGGGGGTCGGATACCGGCGAACACCGGCAAACCCACTGTAAGAGTTTGTGAACGTGAGAACAAAATCGAGCGCGGTCTGGGTCGGGTGACTCGGGTCACCTGCGCCGGGGCCTCCGGCGTGCGCGCGTCAGCGCACGGAAGCGCTCAGGCCCCCAACGCCGCCCGCAGCCGCTCGGGGTCGACCCGCCAGAAGTCGTGCTGGCGGCCGTCGACGAAGGTGACCGGGATCTGCTCGCCGTAGGTGCGCATCAGCTCCGCGTCTCCGCTGATGTCGACCTCGCGCCAGGACGTCCCGGTCTCCGCGCACACCTGCGCCACGAGGGCGATCGCGTCCTCGCAGAGGTGACACCCGGGCTTGGCGTAGACGACCACCCGGGCCGGCTCCGTCGGATCAGCGCTCACTCTGCAACCCCAGGACTCCTCGCGCCTCGGCCGCCCTCAGGCGGCTCTTGGAGATCTCGCCGGTCGTGGTGTGCGGCAGCGAGTCGGTCACCACGATCTCACGCGGCACCTTGAAGCGCGCCAGCCGACCGCGGGCACGCTCGCGGAGCGCCTCGGCGAAACCGTCGGTGTCGTCGAGACGGTGTGACGGCACGACGTAGGCGCGGACGGCTTCGCCGGTCTCGCGGTCCTCGACTCCGACCACGGCCACCTCCGCAACCCCCGGCGCGTCGGCGAGCACCTCCTCGACCTCGCGGGGGAACACGTTGAAGCCCGAGACGATCACGAGCTCTCGCAGCCGGTCGACGAGGGTCAGGTCACCGTCGGCGTCCAGGATGCCGACGTCGCCGGTCGCGAACCATCCGTCCCCGTCCGGCCCGCCCGAGCCGTCCGGCCAGAACCCGCTCAGGAGGTTGGGACCGCGGAGCCAGATCTCACCCGGGTCGCCGAGCTCGGCGTCCGCGCCGTCCTTCTCGACCAGGCGCAGCTCGAGGCCCTGCAAGGGCGCGCCGACCGACCCAGGCTTGTCGACGGGCCGCCCGAGCGTCGTCGTGACGACCGGGGCCGCCTCCGTGAGCCCGTACCCCTGCTGCAGCGTGTGCCCCGTCGTCGCGGCGAACTCCTCGACGAGGTCGGGCCCGATCGGCGCGGCGCCGCTGAGCACCGTCCGCACCCCGGCGAGCGCCGCCGCGACGCCCGGCCGGCCGCTCCACGCGGCGACCACCGGAGGCGCCACGGGGACGACCGTGACCTGGTGACGCACGATCGCGTCGAGGCATCCCTGTGGGTCGAACCGGTCGAGGAGGACCGTCGTCGCCCCCTGCCGCAGCGCCTGTCCCAGGACCGCGTTCAGCGCGAAGACGTGGAACAGCGGCAGCACGGCGAGCACGACGTCGTCACGTCGGACCGGCGGCGGCTCCACGGCGGCGACCTGGTCGAGGTTGGCGAGGAGAGCGCGATGGCTCAGCACGACGATGCGCTGCTCGCTCGACGTGCCGGAGGTCGGCATCAGCAGGGCGGTCGCCTCCGGGTCCGCAGGCGCCGGCGGGAGCCCACGTGGACCAGGATGGATCTGGAGCAGGTCCGCGAAAGGACGGACCTGGGGATCAGGGTCACTCTCGCCGGCGACGACGGTCAGCAGGCCTGCGCGGGCGAACACCGACGCCCAGTCGGGGTCGCACAGGACGAGCCGTACGCCGGTGATGGCGCACAGCGCCGTCACCTCGTCGCCCGGAGCACGGGGGTTGACGGGCACGACGACCAACCCGAGACGCAGCGCGGCGAGATAGGAGATCGGCAGCTCGAGGCGGTTGGTCATCACGATCGCGATCCGCTGCCCTGCGACGAGTCCTTGGGCGGAGATCCAGGCGGCCACCGCCGAGACCCGGTCGTCGAGACCCTCCCACGTGACCGACCGGCCGGGTCCGTAGCCCTCGACGAGCGCCATCCCGTCGGGGTCCTGCTCCGCCTGCTGCCGGACGAGCTCCGCGACGTTCACCGTCATGGCGTCGAGTCTTGCACAGCACGATCACCATGCCCCCCTGCCCCGATCTGTACGCTCGTGCCGTGGATGCGAAGGGGCACAGACGACCGCAGAACCTCCGTGCTCGATCGATGCTGGCCGGGGAAGCCTCGGCGGCCGCGGCGGAGGTGGAGACCAGCTTCACCGTCCCTCCTGACTCGACGGCAGCGGCGTTCTTCGACGTCGACAACACGATCATGCAGGGCGCGTCGCTGTTCCATCTCGCCCGTGGCCTCTACAAGCGCAAGTTCTTCACCACCCGTGAGATCGCGGACGCCGCCTGGAAGCAGGCCTACTTCCGCTTCGCGGGGGTCGAGGATCCCGAGCACGTCGAGTCGGCGCGCGCGGCGGCGCTCGCCTTCATCGCCGGCCATGCGGTCAGCGAGCTGGAGCTGGTCGGCAACGAGATCTTCGACGAGACGATGGCGAGCAGGATCTGGCCGGGCACCCGCGCCCTGGCGCAGCGGCACCTGGACGACGGGCAGCGGGTGTGGCTCGTCACGGCGGCCCCCGTCGAGATCGCCCGGATCATCGCCCGTCGGCTGGGGCTCACGGGAGCGCTCGGGACGGTCGCGGAGTCCATCGACGGCGTCTACACCGGTCGCCTGGTCGGCGACATGCTCCACGGTCGTGCCAAGGCCGACGCGGTGCTGGCGCTCGCTCGAGAGGAGGGTCTCGACCTCGATCGCTGCTCCGCGTACTCCGACTCGTTCAACGACCTGCCGATGCTCTCGCTCGTCGGCCACCCGTACGCGGTCAACCCTGACTCGCACCTGCGCTACCACGCACGCAAGCACGGATGGGACGTCGTCGACTACCGGACGGGGCGCAAGGCGGCCAAGGTCGGTCTCCTCGGCGTGGCGGCCGCCGGAGCGGTGACAGGTGCCGCCCTCGGCGCAGCGCGCGCCCGTCGACACTGAGACCCGCCGCCTGAGACCGCCGCCCGGCCGAGGTCGACGACTCAGACGAACGGGTGCCCGCGGTCCACCAGCAGCGCATAGAGCGTCTGCTGGATGGTCTCGCGCACCTGGTCGGTGACGTTGAAGACGAGCATCGGGTCGTCGGCGGCCTCGGGGGGATAGGCGTCGGTGCGGACCGGCTCCCCGAACTCGATGATCCACTTGCTGGGCAACGGGATCAGCCCGAGCGGGCCGAGCCAGGGGAAGAACGGCGTGATCGGGAGGTACGGCAGCCCGAGCAGACGCGCGAGCGAGGGGACGTTGCCGATCATCGGGTAGATCTCCTCGGCGCCCACGATCGACACCGGCACGATCGGCACACCGGCGCGCATCGCCGCAGACACGAAACCGCCGCGTCCGAACCGCTGGAGCTTGTAGCGCTCGCTGTACGGCTTGCCGATCCCCTTGAACCCCTCTGGCCAGACGCCGACGATGTGCCCGTCGCCGAGCAGACGCTCGGCATCCTCGTTGCAGGCCAGCGTCGCGCCCATCTTGCGGGCGAGCTCACCGGCGAACGGCAGCTCGAAGACCAGGTCGGCGCCGAGCAGCCGGAGCGTGCGCTGCGCGTGGTCGTTGACGATCAGCGTCGTCATCGCGGCGTCGACCGGGATGGTGCCGGAGTGGTTCGCGACGACGAGGGCGCCGCCGTCGGAAGGGATGTGCTCCGCCCCGCGAACCTCGATGCGGAACCACTTCTCGGCCAGTGGACGGATCGCCGCCATGCCGATGGCGTGCAGCTGGGAGTCCAGCCCGAACTCGTCGACCTCGTAGTCACCGGCGATCCGCCGGCGCACCAGGGCGAGCAGCTCGGCAGCCTTCGCCTCCCAGTCCTCGCCGAGGACCGAGCGTGCGCCTTCGACCAGCGCAGACACCAGCTCGGCGAGCGGGATGCCCGGGGCCGCCTCTGCGGCGGGCTCCTGCTCGTTGTCCACGACGAGCGAGAACGTGGGCCGCTCGTGGGTGGTCGCCTCCGGAGTGGGCGTCTCCCGGTCCGGCTCCGGTGCGACGTGGAGGGGCTCCGGCTCGACCCGCGCGGGAGTCACCGTGATGACCTCGACCGGGCTGCCGATCGCGGGCACGTCCGCCTTCGGCGCGATCTGCACGGCCGGCTTCTCGACGGGTGCGGGCCGGGAGGAGGGCGCCTTCGCGGCAGGGGCCGCCTTCTTCACGGACGCCTTCTTGGCGGCGGGTGCCTTCTTGGCCGGCGCTTTCTTCGCAGCCGGAGCCTTCGCGGTGGCTGTCTTCTTGGCGGCGGACGCCTTCTTGGCCGAGGCCTTCTTGGCCGGCGCCTTCTTGGCCGAGGCCTTCTTCGCAGCGGTCTTCGTCACCTCCGGCGAGCCGATCGGAGGGTGCTCCTGCGGGGCGTCAGACACGGGTGCCTCCCATCGCGGACAGCACACCGGGCTCGATGGTCTCGGCGAACGCGTCCAGGGTCTGCGGAGTGGAGTAGAGCATCTCGTAGCCGAGCTCACGCTCCAGCTTGGAGCCGTCGCACACCCGGCCGTACTTGAACAGTCGTGCCAGCTCCGGCGTGAAGTCGGAGCTCATCATCCGCACCATGCGCTGGGTGACGCTGTTGAACCCCACCGACGGCAGGCGCAGCAGCGGACGTCCGAGCCGACGTGCCGCCTGGCTCAGCGCGAGGACCTGGGGTCCGACGACGTTGTAGGTGCCGGTGACGTCTCCGGTCGCGGCCAGCGAGAGGACGTTGAGCGCGTCGAACGGGTGCAGGAACTGCAGCCGCGGGTCGTAACCGAGCATCGCCGGCAGGACCGGGAGCTGGAGGTACTCGCTGAAGGGGCCGAGCACGTCGGCCGCCAGGACGTTGCCGAGCCGGAAGGTCGCGATCGTCACGTCGGGCCGACGGCGGCCGAAGCCGCGGACGTACGCCTCGATGTCGACGGCGTCCTTCGGGAAGCCGCTGCCGGCGACCGACCGGGAGGGGGTGTGCTCGGTGAACATCGCCGGGTTGCGCGCCGACGTCCCGTAGACGGCGGTCGAGGACTGGACGACGAGCCGCTCGACCGTCCGGGAGTTCTGGCACGCAGCGAGGAGCTGCATCGTGCCGATGACGTTGATCTCCTTGACCGCGCTGCGCGAGCCGAGCTGGCGCTGCGGGGCCCCGACGTTCATGTGCACCACGGTGTCGACGTCCTCGACGGCCAGGACCTTGCCGACCACCGGCGTGCGGATGTCGGCACGCACGTACTTGATCCCGTGAATGTCGCCGGGCGGCGGCTGGACGTCGAGCCCGACCACCTTGTCGATGCCTGGCGTGACCGCCAGACGACGCGCGAGCCTCGACCCGAGGTCGCGCGCGACGCCGGTCACCAGGACGACGCGACCCATCGTGGTGACCCGGGGGCTACTTGCCGAGACGACGACGCTGGACGCGTGTGCGCTTGAGCATCTTGCGGTGCTTCTTCTTCGACATGCGCTTGCGGCGCTTCTTGATGACAGAACCCACGGTTCACCTTCTCTGCTTCACACGGCCACACACGAGGCGTCCCGGACGTGGGACGACCCAGCCAAGGGTACGGGTTCGGCGGGCATCGGGGTCAAGCGGACCCGGGTTAGGCCGCGATCACGGCATCGGGTCGAGCCCGTACAGAGGGAAGAGCGCGTTGCGGGTGGCGAGGATCTGCCGGTCCAGCCAGCTCGCCGGGTCGTACCCCTCGCGCCAGTCGCGGTAGGACGTGGACCGTCCGTCGGTCATCCGCTGGGGGGCCATGCCCCCGCTCTTGAGCGCGACGACGTGCTCACGCCATGCCGGGGGTGTGGGGGTGTCGAGCTCGATCGGACGTCCGGCGACGATCGCCATCAGGTGCGCCCACGAGCGCGGCACCACGTCGAGCACCGCGTAGCCGCCGCCTCCGAAGCCGACCCAGCGTCCTGCGCACACCTCCTCGGCGAGGTCCCGCAGCGCGAGGTACGACGCACGCTGACCGTCGACGCTCAGCATCAGGTTGGTCAGCGGGTCGTCCATGTGGGAGTCGCACCCCTGCTGGGTCACGAGCACGTCGGGCTTGAACTCTCCGACGAGCTGCGGGACGACCGCGTGGTAGGCGCGCAGCCACCCGGCGTCGGAGGTGCCCGGAGGGAGCGCGACGTTGACCGCGGTGCCGATGCCGTCGTCGGTGCCGATCTCGGTCGCGACCCCGGTGCCGGGAAAGAGCGTCTGCGGAGTCTCGTGGAGCGAGACGGTCAGGACGCGAGGGTCGTCGTAGAAGATCTGCTGGACGCCGTCGCCGTGGTGGGCGTCGACGTCGACGTAGGCGACCCGCTGCGCCCCGTTGTCGAGCAGCCACCGGATCGCGACAGCCACGTCGTTGTAGACGCAGAAGCCGCTCGCGCGGTCCGGCATGGCGTGGTGAAGGCCGCCGCACACGTTGAGCGCGCGCAGGCTCTGACCGGTCCAGACCCGCCGCGCCGCCTCCACGGACGCGCCGACGATCAGGGCGCCCGCGGTGTGCATGTCGGCAAAGGTCGGGTTGTCGTCGGTGCCGAGCCCGGCGGCGAGGTTCGGGACGGACGGGTCCGCGCTCACCGCGCGGACCGCCTCGATGTAGGCCGGGGTGTGGACGGTCGCGATCAGATCATCGTCGGCAGCCTTCGACCCCACCCGCCGAAGGTCGTCGCCGACCACCCCGAGCTCGGTCGCCAGCTCCATGGCCAGGTCGACCCGGATCGGCGCCATCGGATGGGACGGACCGAAGTTGTAGCCGGTCAGTCGGTCGTCGGAGACGACGCATGCGGTCCCGGGTCGGTCATCCATACCGTCAGCCTAGCCCCGGGCGTGACGTGGGTCTCTGCCCTGTCGCGTCCCCTTCACGACCGCGTCAGTCGCCGATCTCGCGGGAGCGGTCCCGGGCGGCCCGGGTGGCGGCGATGAAGGCAGCGCGCAGCCCGCGCTCCTCCAGCTCGCTCAACGCCGCCGCAGTGGTCCCGCCCGGCGAGGTGACGCGCTCGCGGAGCACCGCCGGGTGCTCGCCGGTCTCGGCGGCCAGCCGGGACGCTCCCACGAACGTCTGAACGGCGAGATCCGTGGCGGTCGCCCGCGGAAGTCCGAGATGGACCCCGGCCTCGACCAGCGCCTCGATCACGAGGAACACGTACGCCGGACCGGACCCGGAGATCGCTCCGGCGGCGTCCTGGAGCCGCTCGGGGACGCGGACGACGATGCCCACGGCGCTCATGATCTCGTCCACGACGGCGAGCTGCGCGTCGTCGCAGTGCGTCCCCGCGGAGATCACGGCGACGCCCGCCCCGACCTGCGACGGCGTGTTGGGCATGACGCGGACGACCGGCGTGCCCTCGGGGAGCGCCGCCTCGAGCGCCGTCGTCGTGATCCCGACGGCGAGAGACGCGACGAGCGTGCCGGGGCGCAGGCGGGGACCGATCTGAGCCAGGACGCCGGCGACGTCGTACGGCTTGACGCCCACGAGGACGACGTCGGCCTCCGCCGCCGCCGAGAGCGCGTCGGTCACCTCGACCCCGTACGAGGCGCGCAGCGCGGCGGCGTGCTCCTCACGGCGTACCGCCAGCACGAGGTCGGCAGGACGCCAGCCGTGCGCGAGCATCCCCGAGACGATCGCCTCTCCCATCGCGCCGGCACCGACGACCGCAACTCTGCTGCCCATGGTCTGAGGATAGGGGTGACGGTCTCCGTCAGGCGCTGTGGTCGCGTGCCGGCGAGGTGGCGAGGGCGTCGAGGCCGAGGTAGCTCTGCACTGTCGGGCCGACCACGGCGACGAGCTCGTCGACCGTCATCGTGGCGAGCGGCTCCACCTCGAGGAGGTAGCGCGCGGCGACGAGGCCCACCATCTCCGCGAGCAGGAGTGCCGGCACCGCAGGTGGCGCATCCGGCCGGTGGCGCCGCAGCAGCTCCCTCACGGGACCGTCGAGGATGGCGTCGCGGACGATCGCTCCCTGGTCGGCGCTGCCGAGCCCGCTGCGAGCCATCGCGACCACGGCCTCCCGGTTGGCCGGATCGTCCCACGCCGTCAGCATCGCCCGGACGAAGGCGCTGCCGGCGTCGTCGGTCGAGGCCACCAGGACCGGGCCGAGGGCGACGACCGGGTCCACGGGAAGCGCGAGTGCGGCGCGGACGAGTCGCTGCTTGTCCTTGAAGTAGTGGTGGACGAGCGCCGGATCGACGCGGGCCCGCCGTGCGACCGCGCGGATGGACGTGCCGTCGTAGCCGCGCTGCGCGAGCTCGGCCCGTGCGGCGACGACGATCTCGCCCCGCGTGTCGGGTGCGCCCGGGCGTCTTCCTGCCATGGCGGCAGCGTAAGGCCGAGAGGGGGTCGCGAGGCGCTCTTGTTCACACTCGCGGCCCTCGCGTCGTCGGGTGTCCGCCGGGTCAGTGGTCGCCGGAGGGGACGATCGAGGCGAGGTGGAGACGGGTGAACGCCAGCGCTTCGGCCAGATCGGCCTCGCGCTCCGCCCGGTCGGCGGCCTTGCGCGTCGTCACCTCGACCACCACGTCACCGGCGTAACCCCGCTCGGCCAGCACACCGAGGAGCTCGCCCACCGGCTGCTCGCCCCGCCCGGGGACCAGGTGCTCGTCGCGTGCCGACCCCGTGCCGTCGCCGAGGTGGACGTGCGCCAGCCGCCGCCCGAGCTCGCTCGCCATCTCCACCGGGTCGCTGCCCGACGTCGCACAGTGGGAGACGTCCAGGGTGACGTGCTCGTAGCCGAAGACCACCGGGTCCCAGCCGGGCGCGTACGCCTGGAACTCGCGCTTGCCCGTACGCCACGGGTACATGTTCTCGACGGCGAAGACGACCCCGGTGCTCTCCTCGAGCTCGGCGACACCGTCCTCGAACGCGCGTCCGTACTCGCGCTGCCAGCGGAACGGCGGATGCACCACGACCAGTCCGGCGCCGCAGGCGCGCGCCATCTCCGCGCTCTTCTCCAGCTTGACCCAGTGGTCGGTGCCCCAGACCCGCTGGGTGATGAGCAGGCACGGAGCGTGCACCGAGAGCACGTCGATCCCGTGCCGCTCCTGAAGCTCGACGATCGCGTCGATGTCGGCGCTCGTGGCGTCGGTGCCGACCATCACCTCGACGCCGTCGTAGCCGAGGCGCTTGGCGATCTCGAATCCCACCTCCGTCGACTCCGGATAGACCGACGACGTCGACAGCGCCACGCGGGCGGCGGGGACGGAGACGGGGTGAGCGGGGTCGTCGGTCACGGGACCAGGTTACGCGCCGAGGCCCACGGGCCCCGTCGGAGGC
Source organism: Mumia sp. zg.B17 (assembly GCF_019550915.1). Taxonomy (GTDB): domain Bacteria; phylum Actinomycetota; class Actinomycetes; order Propionibacteriales; family Nocardioidaceae; genus Mumia. Next base: position 235,193 of record NZ_JAHWCI010000001.1, on the reverse strand, counting down.
GAAGGGGGTCACATGTGGTCATGGCGCTCGAGCAGGACACCCTCGCGCAGCGCCCACGGGCAGATCTCGAGAGCCGGCAGGTCGAAGAGGTCCATCACGGCGTCGGCGATGACGGCGCCGGCGACCATCTGGTGCGCGCGGTTGGCCGAGACACCGGGACGCTGGGCGATCGCGCTCACCGGCAAGGTCCGCAGCTCCTCGAGGTGGGCGGCCAGCAGGTCGCGCTCGAGGACGCGGCGCACGTACGTCCCTTCCTGGGACGGTGCCGCGCCGCACAGCCTGGCGAGCGAGCGGAACGTCTTGCTCGTCGCGACCGCGTGGTCGAACCCTCCTCCTCGACGGAGCGGACCGACGCTGGCGGCGATCTGCTGACGGACGAACAGGCGTGTCTCCTCGTACTGCGCGTCGGAGGGCACCCCGTCGGGGAAGCGGTCGCGGGTGAGGCGACCCGCGCCCAGCGGCAGGGATGCGCAGACGTCGGGAGTCTCGTCGCGGCCGGCCGCGATCTCGAGCGAGCCGCCACCGATGTCGAACACGCCGAGCCGGCCGGACGACCACCCGAACCATCGGCGGACGGCGAGGAACGTGAGCCGGGCCTCGTCCTCCCCCGGCAGCACCTCGAGCCGGACCCCGGTCTGCGCCTCGACCTTGGCGAGCACGGCGTCGGCGTTGACGGCGTCGCGGACTGCGGAGGTCGCGAAGGCGATCACCTCCGAGCACCCCTTGTCGGCCGCCACGGCACGTGCCTCGTCGACGAAGCGGACCAGCGCCTTAACCCCTCGCGGCTCCACCGCGCCCTCGGCGTCGAGGTGCTCGGCCAGCCGCAGCGGCTCCTTGTAGGTGAAGGCCGGCAACGGCGGAGCGCCCCGGTAGGCGTCGACCACCAGGAGGTGCCCGGTGTTCGAGCCGATGTCCAGGACTCCGATGCGCATGGTGGTGAGCGTACCGAGCGGCCTCGTCTCGCCGGTCTACAGTGAAGTCGTGCCCGAGGTGCTGCTCGACTTTCCCCGCGCGTGGGCGGAGTTCCCCGACCCTGCCGACGACACGCAGGTGTTCCGGTGCGACCTCACCTGGCTCACGTCGCGCTGGACCTGCATCTTCGGACGCGGGTGCCGCGGCATCTATGCCGACGCACCCGACGTGGGCTGCTGCACGCTCGGTGCGCACTTCGCCGACGACGCCGACTACCGGCGCGTCAAGAAGTACGTGAAGAAGCTCGGTCCCGACGACTGGCAGCACCACGCCGAGGGCACCGCGCAGGGGTGGACCGAGACCGACGAGGAGGGCGACCTCAAGACCCGGGCTTACGAGGGTGCGTGCATCTTCCACAACCGCGAGGGCTTCGCCGGTGGCGTCGGGTGCGCCCTCCACAAGTGGGCGCTCGACCACGAGGTGTCACCGGTGCGGACCAAGCCGGACGTGTGCTGGCAGCTTCCGATCCGCCGGCAGTTCCGGGACGTGGAGCGCGGCGACGGCACCTCGTACACGGAGGTGTCCATCGGTGAGTACACGCGGGCCGCGTGGGGTCCGGGAGGCCACGACCTCGACTGGTACTGCTCGGCCAACACCGAGGCCCACGTCGGCCTGGAGCCGGTCTATCTCTCCAACGCCGACGAGCTGACCGCGCTGATGGGCCTGGACGGGTACACCGCTCTCGTCTCGCTGTGCGAGGAGCACCTCGCCGGCGAGCACCGCAGGACCCGGCACCGCGCCGACCCGGGCGCCTGAGCGACGACCACCGTCCGGAGGACGCACCCCGGTGGCCCGACGACGATGTGCCGGGGGCCACAATGACCCATGCGCCTGGACCATCTCTCGTTCGCCGCCGGCCCTGACGGGCTGGCCGCCACCACGTCGCGGCTCGGCGAGGCGCTCGGTGCGTCGTTCGTGGACGGCGGCAACCACCCCCGCTTCGGGACCCGCAACATGGTTCTCCCCCTCCTCGGCGACCAGTACCTCGAGGTCGTGGCGGCTCTGGACCACCCGGCGTCTGACAAGGCGCCCTTCGGGCAGGCCGTACGCGCCCGCACCGACCTCGGTGGCGGCTGGCTGGGATGGGTCGTCCGTGTCGACGACATGGGCCCCGTCGAGCACCGCATGGGCCGCCACGCGGTGCCGGGCAACCGGCGTCGACCCGACGGCTTCAACCTCGAGTGGCGGCAGATCGGGGTCCGCGGGACCCAGGCCGACCCCCAGCTGCCGTTCGTGGTGTCGTGGGACGTCCCCGACTCCGAGCACCCGTCGCGCTCGGGTCCGGCGAGCGTGCAGCTGCGCTCTCTCGAGATCGCCGGGTCGCCCGACCGCGTCACCCAGTACCTCGGGGAGTCGGTCCTCCACGCGCTCACCGACGTCGACGTGCGCTGGGTGGCCCCGAACGGGTTGCCGGGCATCGTGGCGGCGACCTTCGCGACGGCCCGCGGTGAGGTCCGCATCTAGGACCGTGCGCCTCGGTTCGTGTGGTTGAACTGAGTACGACAACGGATGTCCGTAGTGATTCCGGACTACACCCTTGATCCATGAGCAGCGTTCTACGGATCTCCGGGCACCTGGGTGACACGGCCACCGTCGTGACCAGCATCGCCGTGACGGCCGTGCTCGGCGCAGTCGGAGCGCACCTCCTCATCCTCCGCAACCTCGACGCCGCCGGCTTCGAGGCCGCGGCCGTGATGTCGGCGCTCGTGGCCCTCAGCTGCTTCGCCGGCGCCCTGGCCCTGATGCGTCTGACGGGCAGGCTCCGTCCGGCGCTGTGGGGCTACCTGCCCGGTCTGGTCGCCGTCCTCGCCACCGGTCTGCTGCTCAGCGAGGGCAGCACTCGGGCGGCCGAGGGCGCCGTGTCGCCCCTGCTCGGCGCCCTGATCCTCGTGCTCCCGAGCACCTGGGTCCCGATCTACGGGGCCGTGCGCGCCCATCTCGACACGCGCCGGGAGGATGCTGCCGCGCGCTCGTGGCGCGGCCGGATCTGAGCAGCTCGGTCACCGCCCGCACCGCTACGGGCGCGTCCGTGCAGGACTGTCGGTGCTCTCACCTAACGTGTCCGTCATGGCCAAGACCACGACCCCGGTGCGGTGCACGGAGTGCGGCTGGACGAGCACCAAGTGGGTCGGCAGGTGCGGCGAGTGCCAGGCCTGGGGCACGGTCCAGGAGGTCGGTGCCCCCTCCCCCGCCACCCGCACGGCCGCGACGACGGTGACGCGCAGCGCCCTGCCGATCGGTCAGGTCGACGTCGAGAGCTCTCGCTCACAGCCGACCGGCGTCGCCGAGCTCGACCGGGTCCTCGGCGGCGGTTTCGTCCCCGGCGCCGTGGTGCTGCTCGCCGGCGAGCCCGGAGTCGGCAAGTCGACGCTGCTGCTCGAGGTGGCCGCACGCTGGGCCCGCGGTCTGGCCACGACCCTCTACGTCTCCGGCGAGGAGTCGGTCGCGCAGGTCCGGCTGCGCGCCGACCGCACCGGCGCGGTCCACGACAGCCTCTACCTCGCGAGCGAGACCGACCTCGGTGCCGTCCTCGCCCACGTCGACGAGGTCAAGCCGTCCCTCCTCGTGGTCGACTCCGTCCAGACCATCGGCTCGTCCTCGGTCGACGGCACGCCGGGTGGGGTGACGCAGGTCCGTGAGGTCACCTCGACGCTCATCCAGGTGGCCAAGTCCCGCGACATCCCGACGATCCTCGTCGGCCACGTCACCAAGGACGGATCGATCGCGGGTCCGCGCGTCCTCGAGCACCTCGTCGACGTCGTCCTGCACTTCGAGGGAGACCGCAACTCGCGGCTGCGCCTGGTCCGGGCCGTCAAGAACCGCTACGGCCCGGTCGACGAGATCGGGTGCTTCGACCTCTCCGAGTCCGGCATCGTCGAGGTGCCCGACCCGACCGGGCTCTTCGTGTCGCGTCACCACCAACCGGTCTCCGGCACCTGCATCACCGTGACGATGGAGGGCCGTCGCCCTCTGCTCGCGGAGGTCCAGGCGCTGGTGTCGCCGACGGAGCTGCCGCAGCCACGCCGAGCGACCAGCGGTCTCGACAGCTCGCGGATGGCGATGATCCTGGCCGTCCTCTCGCGACGATGCGGGCTGGCTCTCGGTCGCGCCGACGTCTACGCCGCGACGGTCGGCGGAGCCCGCCTGAGCGAGCCGTCGGTCGACCTCGCGGCCGCCGTCGCCGTCGCGTCGGCCGCGACGGACACCCTCGTCCCGACCGACCTGGTCGCGCTCGGCGAGGTCGGCCTCGCCGGAGAGGTGCGGCGCGTGACCCACCTGGGGCAACGCCTCCGCGAGGCAGCCCGGCTCGGATTCCGTCGTGCCGTGGTCCCGCGAGACGGCTCCGACGTGACTCCGGGCACCACGGACGTCCCGGGCCTCACGGCCCTGCCGGTCGATGACCTGGCCGGCGCGCTCCGCGCTCTCGGCATCGGCTCTCGCGACGGTTGACGCGCGGCGGCCTCGGCCTCAGGGGCCTGCCATTACACTGACGGAAGTCATTGAATCAGATCTCGCGGGGGAGCCAGGTGTCGATCAACGATCGCGCGAGCGGGACGCCCTCGATCCTCCGGGCGACGCTCGCCTCCGTCGCGCCCGGGACCGCCCTGCGCGAAGGCCTCGAGCGCATCCTGCGCGGCCGCACCGGCGCGCTGATCGTCTTCGGCCAGGACAAGGACATCGACGCCCTCTCGACCGGCGGCTTCGTTCTCGACGTCCCCTTCACGCCCACCGCCCTGCGCGAGCTGGCCAAGATGGACGGCGCGATCATCCTCGACAGGGGCGCCACCCGGATCCTCCGGGCAGGCGTGCACCTGATGCCCGACCCGTCCATCCCCACGCACGAGACGGGCACCCGGCACCGCACCGCCGACCGTGTCGCGCGCCAGACCAACGTCCCGGTGATCTCGGTCTCCGCCTCGATGCACATCATCGCCCTCTACGTCGACGGCACCCGCCGCGTGCTCGAGGAGGCCGGCGCCATCCTCGGTCGCGCCAACCAGGCGCTCGCCACCCTCGAGCGCTACAAGCTGCGGCTCGACGAGGTCTCCGGTGCGCTGTCGGCCCTCGAGATCGAGGACCTGGTGACCGTACGCGACGTCGCCGCGGTCGCTCAGCGCCTCGAGATGGTGACCCGGATCGCCGCCGAGATCGAGGACTACGTGCTCGAGCTCGGCACCGACGGGCGTCTGCTGTCGCTCCAGCTCGACGAGCTCGTGACCGGAGTCGAGAGCGAGCGTGAGCTGATCGTGCGCGACTACGCGCCAGGCGGCCGGCGCGGCAAGCCTCCCGCCGAGATCCTCGAGGACCTCTCTCACATCGTCGCGGGCGACCTGGTCGACCTCGGCGCCGTGGCCCGGGCCCTCGGCCTCGGCACGGGTGAGCACCTCGAGTCGGCCGTGTCACCCCGCGGCTATCGACTGCTCGCCAAGATTCCCCGTCTGCCCAACACCGTCATCGAACGCCTCGTCGACCACTTCGGCACGCTGCAGAAGCTTCTCGCGGCGAGCATCGAGGACCTCCAGACCGTCGACGGCGTCGGCGAGCTGCGAGCCCGCAGCGTCCGCGAGGGCCTGTCCCGGCTCGCCGAGTCCAGCATCCTCGAACGCTACGTCTGACGCCTGCGCCTCACGGGGTGCGAGACGTGGCGGGAGCGCTCCCAGGCTTCGGCGGTGTCGCCGGCGTCGCACCCGGGTTCGGCGCCGGCTTCGCGGCCGGCGACGTCGTGGGGGCAGGAGTCGGCGTGGGAGTCGGGGGCGCCACGAGCGTGAACCGTGCGACCGCCGGCTCTCCCCCGAGGATCGCCGCGTATGCGCTGTAGGGCGCCGGCTTCGCGAAGGCGCCCTCCTCGTCGCACGTGTCGGCGTTCGCACGCCCGTCCCACGTCACATCGATCACGGTGGCCCACGTCGGGTGGACGTCGACCGTACGGCCCTGGATCTCGCCGCAGGCCTGGGTGTCCCAGACCGTGGTGTCCTTCGACCTCACGCTCAGCACGAACGTCGAGGGGTCGATGCGCACCGTGCACGGCTTCGTGGCGGTGCTCGACACGCGCAACGTCACCGGCACCGTGCCGCCGGCACGGGCGCCCTCGACGACCGACGGCGTCACGAAGACCGTCTCGGGCGGACACACACCGTCGACGGCGGCGAGGCGGACGTCCACCGCGACGTCCTTGGCCTTGCGGGGCTTGTGTGCCCGGGTCGGAGCCGTGGTGGCAGAGGGCTCCGGCCTGGCGACGGACGTCGACGTCGCTGGCGGCTCTCCGCCCGCCTTCTGGTCGTCTCCCCCGCCGATCACGCGGAGGGCGAGCCAGCCCAGCAGGAGGACGGCCGTCAGGACGACGAGCCGCCGGCGCCAGTAGACACCGGGGGGCAGCTTGCCCGAAGGGCGCATCACCGAGCTCACGCCCACCAAACTAACCGTCGCGCCCGCCGTGGCAGGATCGACTCGCCATGGTCTCTCCCACCTCCTTGACTGGGTCCGCCGTCGCGGAGCCCGACGCCGTGCACGACGCCGTCACGACCTGGTACGCCGCGCACGCCCGTGACCTGCCCTGGCGGCGCGAGACCGCCACGGCCTGGCACGTGCTCGTCTCGGAGATCATGCTCCAGCAGACACCGGTGGAGCGGGTGGTCCCCGTCTACGAGGCCTGGATCGCCCGCTGGCCGACGCCTGGGGCGCTGGCAGCCGAGGCGAGCGGCGAGGCGGTGCGTGCCTGGGGGCGCCTGGGCTATCCCCGCCGGGCGCTCCGACTCCACGCCGCAGCGGTCGCGATCGGCGAGCGCCACGACGGGGTGGTCCCCGACGACCTCGAGCAGCTCCGCGCGCTGCCCGGAGTCGGTGAGTACACCGCGGCGGCCGTCGCCGTGTTCGCCTACGGTCGCCGGCACGCCGTTCTGGACACCAACGTCCGGCGCGTCCTCGCCCGGCTCCTCGAGGGCGCGGGCCAGCCGGCGCCGTCCCTGACCAGGCCCGAGCGGCTGCTCGCCGCCTCCGTCCTCCCGCCGGACGACGAGACCGCCGCGGTGTGGTCGATCGGGCTGATGGAGCTCGGCGCACTCGTCTGCACCGCCCGTACGCCGTCGTGCGCCGCGTGCCCCGTGCGCGGGGCGTGCCGGTGGTACGCGGCCGGGCGGCCGCCGTACGAGGGTCCCGCACGCCGCGGGCAGCCCTGGGCCGGCACCGACCGACAGTGCCGCGGACGGCTGCTGGCCGTGCTCCGTGAGGCCGAAGGCGCCGTCGCGGGCGCAGCACTCCGTGCGGTCTGGGACGACACCACGCAGCGCGAGCGCGCCCTCGACGGCCTCCTCGACGACGGGCTCGTGGTCACCGCCGGGCCCGACACGTACGCCCTCCCTGGCTGAGGCGGAGCTGCTCCGCCCGCTCCCGCCGGGTGCGGGGACGACGAAGGGCCCGCGACGGTCGTCGCGGGCCCTTCGTCGTGCGTACGTCGCCGGGATCAGCTGGCGGTGGCGGTGCCACCCTCCGTGCCGGCGTTGCCGCTGCCGGCCGTCGCCTCGAACGGCGTGTCCGGCAGCTCGGCCTTCGGCTCGCCCTTGAAGGTGAAGGTCGCGGTCGGACCCTCGCCCTCGACGTCGACCAGGACGATCTGACCCGGACGGACCTCACCGAAGAGGAGCTTCTCGGCGAGCGTGTCCTCGATCTCGCGCTGGACCGTACGACGCAGCGGTCGAGCACCGAGGACCGGGTCGAAACCACGCCTCGCGAGCAGCTCCTTGGCGGCAGGCGTGAGCTCGAGCGCCATGTCCTTGTCCTTGAGCCGCTTCTCGACGGAGTCGAGCATCATGTCGACCATGTCGATGATCTCGTTCTGGGTCAGCGGCGGGAAGACGACGATCTCGTCGACACGGTTGAGGAACTCGGGACGGAAGTGCTGCTTGAGCTCCTCCGACACCTTGGCCTTCATCTTGTCGTACGAGCCCTGGACGTCGCTGGCCTGGCTGAAGCCGAGGTTGACGCCCTTCGCGATGTCACGCGTGCCCAGGTTGGTCGTCATGATGATGACGGTGTTCTTGAAGTCGATCATCCGGCCCTGCGAGTCGGTCAGGCGACCTTCCTCGAGGATCTGCAGCAGCGAGTTGAAGATGTCCGGGTGGGCCTTCTCGACCTCGTCGAAGAGCACCACCGAGAACGGCTTGCGCCGCACCTTCTCGGTGAGCTGGCCACCCTCCTCGTAGCCGACGTAGCCCGGAGGCGAGCCGAACAGCCGCGAGACGGTGTGCTTCTCCGAGAACTCGCTCATGTCGAGCTGGATGAGCGCGTCGTCGTCGCCGAATAGGAAGTTGGCGAGCGCCTTGGACAGCCACGTCTTGCCGACACCCGAGGGTCCGGCGAAGATGAACGACCCACCGGGACGGCGCGGGTCCTTGAGGCCCGCACGCGTGCGCCGGATCGCCCGGGAGAGCGCCTTGATGGCCTCTTCCTGACCGATGACCCGCTTGTGGAGCTCGTCCTCCATGTTGAGCAGTCGGGTCGACTCCTCCTCGGAGAGCTTCACGATCGGGATGCCCGTCGCCAGGGCGAGCACCTCGGCGATGAGCTCCTCGTCGACCTCGGCGACCTCGTCCATGTCACCGGCACGCCACTGCTTCTCGCGCTCGGTCTTGGCCGTCAGGAGCTCCCGCTCCTCGTTGCGCAGCGACGCGGCGGACTCGAAGTCCTGGACGTCGATGGCGTTCTCCTTGCGACGGCGGACGTCGACGATCTTCTCGTCGAAGTCGCGCAGGTCCGGCGGAGCAGTCATCCGACGGATCCGCAGCCGGGAGCCGGCCTCGTCGACCAGGTCGATGGCCTTGTCGGGGAGGAACCGGTCGGAGACGTAGCGGTCGGCGAGCGTCGCCGCCGAGACGAGAGCCTCGTCGGTGATCGTCACGCGGTGGTGGGCCTCGTAGCGGTCACGCAGGCCCTTGAGCATCTCGATCGTGTGCGCGATCGACGGCTCCGCGACCTGGATCGGCTGGAAGCGCCGCTCGAGGGCGGCGTCCTTCTCGAAGTGCTTGCGGTACTCGTCGAGCGTCGTGGCACCGACCGTCTGCAGCTCGCCACGGGCCAGCATCGGCTTGAGGATGCTCGCCGCGTCGATCGCGCCCTCGGCCGCGCCTGCGCCGACGAGGGTGTGGATCTCGTCGATGAACAGGATGATGTCGCCGCGGGTGCGGATCTCCTTGAGAACCTTCTTGAGGCGCTCCTCGAAGTCACCGCGGTAGCGGGAGCCGGCGACGAGCGCGCCCAGGTCGAGCGTGTAGATCTGCTTGTCGCGCAGCGTCTCGGGGACGTCGCCGCGGACGATGTCCTGCGCCAGACCCTCGACGACGGTGGTCTTGCCGACGCCGGGCTCGCCGATGAGCACCGGATTGTTCTTGGTGCGGCGCGAGAGGACCTGCATCACGCGCTCGATCTCCTTCTCACGCCCGATGACCGGGTCGAGCTTGCCCTCGCGGGCAGCCTGCGTGAGGTTGCGGCCGAACTGGTCGAGGACCAGCGAGCTGCTCGGGGCAGACTCCCCCGCCGGTGCGCCGGACGCCGCCGTCTCCTTGCCCTGGTAGCCGCTCAGCAGCTGGATGACCTGCTGACGCACGCGGTTGAGGTCGGCGCCGAGCTTGACCAGGACCTGCGCGGCGACACCCTCGCCCTCGCGGATCAGGCCGAGCAGGATGTGCTCGGTGCCGATGTAGCTGTGCCCGAGCTGGAGCGCCTCGCGGAGGCTGAGCTCGAGGACCTTCTTGGCGCGCGGGGTGAAGGGGATGTGTCCGCTCGGGGCCTGCTGGCCCTGACCGATGATCTCCTCGACCTGCTCGCGCACGGCCTCGAGCGAGATGCCGAGGTTCTCGAGCGCCTTGGCGGCGACTCCCTCACCCTCGTGGATGAGACCAAGAAGGATGTGCTCGGTGCCGATGTAGTTGTGGCTGAGCATGCGCGCCTCTTCCTGGGCGAGCACGACAACACGACGGGCGCGGTCGGTGAACCTCTCGAACATGCAACTCCCCTTGATCCGAGACCTTGTGCAAAGTCGGGTCTCTGTCCACTCCATGCTAGTGGGAGAGGACAACGGCAGTGGACCGCCTGAAAGCGGCGGTGACGCCTGAATACAAGGGATTCGGGGCCTTCGGGCTTCCCGTGTTCACGCAGGGCGAACACCCGACGCAGCGATGTTCACCCAGAGCGAACGGCGGCAGGATTCAGTAACCGCCGCGGCGGGCCGTCGGGGTGCCGAGAGCGGGGGCGTACAGACCCGCCCACTGATCGGTCGCCGAGGTGAGGAAGTGAGCGTCGGGCTTCGCCCAGGTGTGCCCATGCGAGTGGCGGGCGTAGACGAAACCGACGGAGGCAGTGACGTACATGAGCCCACCGGACCGGATGACCTCGAGGATGAGTCCCCGGTCCACCCCTCGCGGGAGGGGTCGCCAGCCGCCGACGGCACCAAGGTCCGCGCGCGAGATCATCAAGGTTCCACCGGCGGCAGCCTCGACGTAGCGCTCGCCACGCAGGGGGCGGCGGATGGTGACGTCCAAGTTTTCCACGTACGTGAACTCGTGCTGCTTGGCGACCAGCGTTCCGCCCGAGTAGTGGCGCCCGATCACGAGATCCCAGACATGATCCGGGCCGTAGAAGTCGTCATCGTCGACCTTCGTGATCAGCTCGCCGCTGGCGCGCCGCGTGGCTGCAGCCAGCACCTCACCGAGCGTGGCGCCGGCACTTGCCTCGACCACGTGCACCTCGATCCCGGCAGTGTCACTCAGATCGGGCGGGGCCACACCGTGGCACGCGACGATGACCTCGAGGCACGGATACGACTGACGAGCCAATTGCCTGACGACATCTCGGGCACGCTCTCCACGCCGCGTCGCCATGATCGCGGTGACCGTCGGCGGACGCGACAGGTCGAGCATCCCGCCAGCAGCTGGCCGCGGCAGGATTCCATGCTCGCGGATCACCAGGCGGCGCTGCCGGACGGAGCGCAACGTTCTTTCGATGACGGTGCGCTCGGCGAGCGGCGCGCGGAACAGGTCGACCACTGGGTCGACGAGGCCACCGCCGCGATGCAGGTCACGACCGCTGTGCAGCAGGACGCCGGTGGCGGCGACCTCCGCGAGGCGGGCCGAGGCGTTCAGTCCGACCGTTGGCGGGACCTGGAGGTCGGAGAGGTCCAGACTGGCAAGAGAGCGCAGGTACGCGACGTCGCCGGCCGCGATCGGCGCATGCCAGGCGAGCTCGCGGCGGCGACCCTTGGGGCGCTCGACAACCAGCCCTGCCTCGGTCCCCCAAGCGACCGCATCAACGCCGGCCCCGTCAATCCTGTCGATCGGATGGTGAACCCGCGGATCGATGCGGGCGATCGGACGACCTCGGCTGTCGAGCCACGCTGCCTCCTCCGCCCGCACGACGTGCGCCGTCGCCTGAATCGGCTCCACGTCGTCGGCGCTCGCTGCAACCGCGACGTCATTCGGGACCATGTTTGAGCCTTCAGGCTCAACTGCGGCCATGGGTGCGACGAACTGGCCGCTCCACGCCTGGATGTCCGGGTCATCGCCGACCGCACCGGAGAGCACCACACGCGCCGACAGCGGAGTGGTCCGCTGCACCTCAGGGTAGAACAGCGGTTCGACCGCTCGGATCACCTCGGCGACGGCAACGGGCTCACTGGTCCGGACTGCGACGTGCGCCTCGCCCTGAGAGATCTGGACCGACAGCTCGGCGAGATGCGGGAGGTGTCCCAAGCGCCCCGTCCACCCGGGACGCGGCGGTGCCCACCCCGCGATCGTCAGGGTCACCTCGAGGGCCATCTGGGCGCCGCATACACCTGCGGCGGCCCGGCCGAGAGCTGCACGCTCGTCTACATGGATCTCCACCGTCACGTCGTTCACTCCTGCAGGAGCGCACCGGGGGTACGCACGTGGTCTCTGTCATTACCCTTCGAGGCTTGTTGTGGGTTCACACCACTACAGTCATGTGACCGCGTAGGTGGATACCCTGGCCGAAACGCTACGGCAAGCGCCGTCATCCGGGAGGCTACGTGAGGAAACTATTGCTGCCCTACGCGGGCGCAACACTTGCCGCGTTGGCTGCTTCCGTGGCCGCGACACTAGGCTCGCGCACCACCTTCGGCGTGCTGATCTCCGGCTCCCTCGCTCTCGCCGTCGTGAGCGTCGCACTCACTGCCCGGGAGCTCATGCGGCGGGTGCACGCGCTCGGCCACAAGGTTGAGGCGCTCAGAGCAGCACATGCCAAGGAGACCAGCCGCACCCGCGAGCTCACCTCGCGCGCCGCGGACGGCGCCGAGCGGACCAGCCGCGAAGGTCGGGCACTGCGTGCCGAGCTGACTCGGGCACTGGGTGGCCTCAGCCTCCGTGACCTGCGCGACACCCTCGAGCAAATGCCCTACGAGGCCGCGGAGCTGAACACGCTCCACGCCGAGCTGGTCGAGACACCTGGCGCGGTCCCGGCCATCGGGTCTCCGTCCGTCGCCCCCTCCACGGTGCTCGCCGCGGTCGACGAGCTCCGTCGCGCGCCGTCGAAGACGTCGATCGTCGAATGCGGATCCGGCGGCTCCACCGTGTGGCTGGCCTACGCGGTCGCCAGGGGTGGCGAGGGCCATGTTCACGTACTCGAGCACGAGCCCGCTTTCGCTGCGCGTACGCGGGAGCACCTACGCCAGCACAGCCTCGAGAAGTACGCCACCGTTCATGACGCCCCATTGCGCCATGTTGAGGTCGATTCGGAATCTGCCACCTGGTACGACACGAGCGGGCTCGAACTGCCCGCGTCCATCGACCTCCTGGTCGTCGGCGGTCCTGCGCCCAGCGTGACGGCGGACGGGCGCCTCCCGGCGTTTCCCGTGTTGGCAGACCGTCTCGGCGTCGGCGCACGAATCATCCTCGACGACGCGGGGTCGCTCTCCTCGGACAGTCTCGCGCGCAACTGGCAGACGGTCGTCCGTGATGGGCACCTGCTGCGCCGGGTCTTCAGCCAAGGCCGCACAGTCGTCTTCGAGGTCGTCGAAGTGGGCTGACTCGCTGGCGTCCCTGCAGCGATCGCACACGAGACGTCTATCCTTCCCCGGGAAGCAGCTCATGTAGTCAGGGAGACAGATGCCAACTAGCCTCAGCAGCCGTGCTCGTCGTGCGGCGGGCCGCATCGGGCGGAAGGCCAGGCGACAACGTGCCCACGAAGGATCCAAAGACGGCCGCCTGCTGCTTGCATCCGAACTCTTCGACCCCTGGTACTACGGGCTGCAGGCGGGTAGACCCCTCTCCGCTGCGCAGGCGGCCGATCACTTCATCCTGCATGGCGTGCACGACGGGTTGCTCGCCAACCCGCTGACGGATTTTCTCAGCGGGGACCCGAGCCCGGAGACGATTCTTACCGAACTGCTCGACGGGTCGGCCCGCCTCCGCCCGGTACGCAACCTTCTCGACGACGTCGCGCTCGTCGAGGCGTTCCCGACGGCTGTCGAGCACGCTGGCGGGCCCGTCGGCTACTTCCTCGAGAACGCGCATTCCGGGGCTCCCGTTCCCGTTCTGGGAACCCGTTCGTGGGAGGCCTTCGTCAGGCTCAGGACCCGTCAGGGACGAATCCTCAAGCAGATCGTGCAGTCGGGCCTCTTCGATCGCCTCTACTACGAGCAACAGGCCGGTCGAACGTTCAACAGCCAGACGGCGGCGATCTGGCACTTCCTCGAGGTCGGCGAGCCGTCGGACCTGTCGCCCAACCCGCTGTTCGAGCGCTCCTGGTACAGGCGAAGCTCATCGTTCGGTGGCGGGATGGCGTTCGCCCACTTTCTGCGAACCGGCCAGACCCTGGGTGCCGCGGGTCCACACTTCGACGCCCCGGCTTACCTCGCCGGCCACCCCGAGGCCGGCGCGCATCCCGGCGGCCCGCTGGGGCACTATTTTCAGAACGCCGGTGCCGACACACTGACCGTTCCCGACCAGTCCCGCGACGTTCAGGCCGTCACGCTCGACAAGTTGCGCGATACGCTCGCCGAGGTCGCACAGATGGCGGCGGACCAGTCGAGCGCCACGCGCCAGGCTCGAACCTGGGCACGCTGGTCGATCGTCACCGGAAATCCTGCCGATGGCCCCACCCGAGGGCCGACGGTCGGCGTCCTCTCCGACGGTCGCGAGTGGGACAGTACAACCGCTGGCCGGCTTGCCTCGCTGGAGTCGCAGCGGTACCGCGACTGGGTGCTGCGGGTCGCGGTCGACTCGGGCGCCCCAGTCCCGCCGGCAGTGGCCGAGGCTGCCGCGGCGGACCCTCGGGTCTTGCCGGTCGGCGTCGACGGTGATGCATGGGCAGACCGCGCCAACGCCCTCGTCGCCTCCGCGGAAGAAGAGCGGATCGCGTTCTGGCGGCCGCACGAGACGTGGTCACCACGCTTCCTCGACAGCCTGCTCGCGGCCGTGAACGACGGCTCGGGGGCCTACGGAGCCGTTGTCGAGGCAGAGTCAGATCTCGTCCGCACCGAACTCGGTCCGCAGGAGACTTTGATCTGGCGCCCGGCTCGCGGGCTGGCCGGCATGCTCGTCAGCAGGAGCGCGCTGCAAGAGGTTCCCTTCCGCGTCGAGGCCGGTGATCAGTACGGTTGGGATCACCTGCTTCGGAGTTCGTTCCCACGCAACTTCGTCCCTTTCATTGCGGCGCGAGACACACACGCCAGCTCGGCACCGCTCCCACCCGGCGTCATGACGTCGTACGAACACGTCATCCGCGCGGAACGGATCATCGACTGGGACTTGCTGAGGGAACGGGCGACCGAACGGATCGAGTCGCGGGTTTCGCTTCTCGTTCCCACGTTCCGCGACTGGCGGTACACCGCCACCGCGGTCGCCACCGCGCTCAATACCGGCTCAGGCGACATGGAAGTCGTCGTTCTCGACAATGGATCGAGCCGCAACGTGAGCCGTATCCTCACAGCGCTCACCGCAGCCGATAGGCGAGTCCAGGTGCGCCGGGTCGCGTGCAACACGAATTTCGCCACTGGCTCGAACCTCGCTTTCGCAGCCTCGACCGGGGCACGTGTCGTGTTCCTGAACAACGACACGGACCCTCGTGAGGGTTGGCTCGAGCCACTCGTCAGCGCACTCGACGACCCCACGGTCCGCGGCGCCCAGCCGTTGCTCCTCTACCCGGACGATTCCGTCCAGACCGCCGGGACCGTCTTTCACGGTCCCCACCTGGTGCCGAGCCACTTCCTGACGTCGCACCCCCGCGAGGACGTGCCCTCGGCGCAAAAGCTCCGGTTTCATGCCGTCACGGCCGCCTGCCTGGCAATGCGCGCCGACACCGTAGCCGCCGCGCGCGGGTTCGACCCCCACTTCGTCAACGGCATGGAGGACGTCGACCTGTGCCTGCGTCTCGGAGGAATCAACGACAAGGTGTTCGTGACCGTGACGGACTCCCAGGTCGCCCACCACGAGAGCAAATCCCTGGGCCGGTCCACGCGAAACGGATCCAACCGCCTTCTCCTGCTCGCGCGCTGGGGCGCACGGCTTCCAGGACCGGAGAAGGAACCGTGGACCTCGGCAGGCTTCGAGGTCGTTGCCGCCCCGCTCACCGGCGCGGTCCCGAAAACAAGCTGCCGCACCGCAGTGACTCCAATCCTTCGACGTCTCCGGACGTCCGTGTCCGCCGGCAACGCAGCCGGACTGCCACGTCTGCGGTGGGCGATCAAGATCGCCGCCCCCGGAGGCCCGAGGGGAAACGGCTGGGGTGACGTGGCCTTCGCCGACGACCTCGCGCGTGCATTGCGATCCTGGGGACAGGAGGTTGTCGTCGACCGGCGGCATGCCCACCAGCGGCCGCCGTCGGACTACCTCGACGACGTGACGCTCACACTTCGCGGGCTTGAGCGCGTTGCGGCCCAGCCCGGTGCCACCAACCTGCTCTGGGTCATCAGTCACCCGGACCTCGTTCAGGATGACGAGCTCGGAGACTCGTTCGACCTGGTCTACTCCGCCGGGGCGCCGTGGGCCGAGATTGCGACGGCTCGTTCAGGCCGCGAGGTCCGTACCCTGCTCCAGGCGACCAACACCGACCGATTCACGACCAATGGGCCAGTCATGGACGGGCTCGAGGTGCTGTTCGTCGGGCGCACACGCAATGTGTTTCGCCCAATCGTCCGTGACGCCATTCGGGCGGGCGCCGACCTTGCCATCTTCGGGAACGGTTGGGAACAGTTCATCGACATGCGCCATGTCCGGGCGGAGCAGCTCGACAACATTCTGGTCCCTGACGCGTACCGAGGAGCTCGGATCGTCCTGAACGATCACTGGGACGACATGGCGCGACTCGGGTTCTTCTCCAATCGCCTCTTCGATGCGGCGGCGAGCGGGGCACGGGTTGTGTCCGACGCGGTTCCCGGGCTGGAAGACCTGTTCGGCCCCTCTGTCCAGGTCTATCGATCCGTCGAGGAGCTCGCCTCCCTTCTTGACCCCGCGGGGGACGGGTGGGCGAGCGACGCGGAGATCGCCCGGAACGCAGCACGCATCGCGCAGGAACACTCCTTCGTCGAACGCGCACGGGTCTTGCTCGCCGACGTTCTCGATCTTCGCGGCGTCGCGCACACGCTGCGCTGAGCATCATGTGAAACCGTGCGGGCCCGACCGTCGCGGTCAGCCGGTCAGCATGACTAGAGTTGGTGCGTCGCTTGGAGAGGTCACTGCAGATGCACAAACCGTGGGTAGTCGGTGGTCTGGTTGTCGTCGCAGGCGTCGCAGGTGCCCTCATCGGGCTCCTCGCGGGTGCCTCACCCGTGTCAACTGGGCTGCTCGCGGTGGCCGGCGCCTCGGCCATGCTGCTTGTCGTCGTCACGTTGATGGCAGCTGCACTCGTCCGGACCGCGGCCGCGATCCAACGCGACGTTCGCCGCCAAGCGCGAATAGTCGGGCGCATCGACCGCCATACGCGCCGACAGCGGGGCAGGACCGCTGCGATTCAGCGTCGGCTGTCCACTCTCGGCGAACACACCTCCCGGGTTGAGAAGGCGTCAGCTCGCACGACCGTCGTGCTCGGTCAACGGTTACCCGCCCTCGAGAGATCCGCTGACCGGCTGCTGCGGGAGGTCCGCGAGCTGCGACCTCCAGCGCCGCAACGTCTCCACACCGGCGCTGACCTGACGACCGCGGCATCTGCGACGCTCAGCGCCACCGTCTGCGACGGTTCCCGGCCACACGTCGTCCTGGTGCTGCAGACCTTCGGCCCGACTGCGGTATTCGCGGGCATCCGCACGGCGGTGGTGGCGGCCGCAGGGTTCGCTGTCCGTCTCGGCCTACCGCTCCGCGTCGTCGTGTGCACGGACCTCCCTGGCGAACCGGCTGCCTCGCTCGAGACGTTGCGCCGCGTCGTCAGCGAGTCCTCGTCGCCGGCAGTCGCCGAGGAACTCCGGTTGAGTGCACCCAACTGGCCGGACCAACACGGTCACCACCCCGACGACGTGTGGATCGCTACGTTCTGGACGACTGCGTACGCGGTCGCCGAGCTCGTGCGCGCGGGCCGTGTCCGAGCTGATCGGTGCGTCTACCTTGTCCAGGACTGGGAACCGAGCTTCTACCCTGGAGGTGACCTCCAGCTCAAGGCAGCCGGGACCTACGACGAGAACTTCGCGATGCTCGTGAACTCCCTGCCCCTCGCCCGCTACGTCAGCGACCAGACCGGACGACCGATCGATCCGCGCTACGTATTCGCACCGGAGCTCGACGTGGAGCCGCTCCAGCGGGCCGCCGCGAACTGGAAGCCGGGCTCAGAGGGCGCTGTGCGTCTGCTCTACTATGCACGCCCATCCAAGCCACGGAACATGTTCGCGCTCGGCCTTCAAGCCATCCGGATCTGGGCGGAGAGACTGCCCGACGATGTCACGGTTCACGTCACGCTCGCCGGCGAGGAGCTTGACGGTGTCGACCTGGGACCGCGCGTCTTGGCCGATCCGGTCGGGAAGTTGACGTACGAGCAGTACTACGAGGTCCTCGCCCAGACCGACCTCGGACTCGCGCTGATGTCGAGCCCTCACCCGGGGCACCTGGCGATCGAACTCCCGATGGCTGGGATCCCGACCGTCACCAATCCGTTCGGCGACTATCGCGATGCCTGGTTCGACGGCCTGACCGTCTCAACCCATCCGGCCGCCGGGGCGCTTGCGGCCGCACTCGACATCGCCCTCAGCGAGGCGACTGCCCTCCGATCGAAGGGCCGCGAGCCCGGCGAGCAACGCATCGACCTCGGTGGGAAGCTGTCTGACGCCATCGACGCCGTGTGCGAGGTGTTCTCCGCGGGAGCGGGGAAGAAGCCTGCACGGTGACGAATCGAGGCACTCCGGGCGCCGCCCGCTCGGCGTCAGCGCGACGGAACGATCGCTCACGTGGAGCCAACGGGCTGGTCGACGCAGGGCTGAGCTTGAGGAAGAACTCATTCCCGGCGGTCGGGAGGAAGTACTCCTCGCGGCCACGTCACTGCGCAGTCTCCCTGTCGATCTCGGAAGACTATGCGCGAACGGAGCCGCGGTGCCAACGTCTCGTCTTGCGCGCGGCGGACCTAGCGACGACGTAGGCGTTGCAACGGCCGCGCGACAGCACGCGCGACGCGGTAGCTCCTGCTCTCTCGGACAGCAGCCAGCTCACTGCGGGCCTGCGCAAGATTCTGCTTCGTCGCCCTCAGCCGCTTCTTCAGCTCCTTCTCGCGCTGAGCCGCTGCCGCAGCCGCCTTCTTCGCCCGTGCCTCCGACGCGCGGAGGTCGTCGCGCGCACGCTCGCTGACAGCAAGGTGAACCCGTTCCAGAGGGATGATGATCCGCGCCACCTGTGCGCTCGCCTTGACTTCGTCTGGTCCGAACTCCTCATCCGAGACGTCGTCGAGCGCCTGCTCTAGGCGGGAGGGCACTATAGCCCTTCCGTCGGCGAGCACTCCGCTCAGCGCCTCGAGGAGCGAAGTGTCGCGGGAGAAGGCTGGGTCCCCCTGCGGATCGACGGGGTGTCGATAGAGATAGAACTCCTCGACAAACCCCGCCTGCAGACGCCGGTAGTCCCGCATTCCGTGGTGGTTCGGGCTCGGCCGCAGCGTCGGGCTAGCCTCATAGGCACGGCCCGACATCTCAACCTTTGCCCGGTGCTGATCGAGCGACCTCCACGGAAGATGCAGCACCTCGAGCCGGAATGCCTCATCAGGCGCGCCGTTGCTCGGAATACTGACGAAGTGATTGCCTTGGGCGACCGTGACGTCCGACGAGCCGACGTGCACGGCGTTCGGCGTCGGCTGCGCGTGGAGCCCTGCAAGATCCATGAGGTCGGCAGCGTCGCGCTCATCTCTCCACACCAATCGGCGTAGCCCTGGTCCGCGACGGGCCGGAGTCCCCGTCAGGTTCGTCACAGGAACAGCGAAGGCCCCGAGGCTTGGTGGGATGCGCTCGAACGCGTCACGCAGCGAGAGGCTTCGATCGACGGGCAGCCAGAACTCGTCGGCGTCCGCATTAAGGACCCACGTTGCATCGTGAACCTCATAAGCACGCCGCGCCATCGCTGTGACGACCTCAGACTGCTGCTTGGCATGGCGCGGGTCGTCGTGCAGCTCGACCACGCCGTGTGCCGCGTACTCCGACAGGATCTCCCTGGTTCCGTCAACCGAGGCGTTATCCGTGGCGATGATCAGGTCCACACCCTGCGCGAGATGGTGCTCGACCATCGCTGCCACGATGTCAGCCTCGTCCCTCACCATCAGGGTCATCACGAGCTTCACGTTGACCTCCATCAACCGCGTCGGGTCCTCGAGCGGCCGTGGCGGCCGCCCAGTGCATGATACGGCGCGCACGCTCGCCTGGGTCCCGCCCGGGCGCGATCTGTGGTTGCTACCCTTCCGGCGTGAAGATCTCTGTAATCGGCTGCGGCTACCTCGGCGCTGTCCATGCCGCGTGCATGGCGTCCATCGGCCACGATGTCGTCGCGATCGATGTTGACGAGCCAAAGGTGGCGCAGCTCGCCGCCGGCGAGCCGCCCTTCCACGAACCGAGTTTCCCCAAGCTGTTGTCAGATGCCCTTGCATCGGGTCGCCTCACCTTCACGACGAAACCGGCAGAGGCGGCCGATGCCACGGTTCATTTCATCTGCGTCGGCACGCCACAGCGGACGGGTGAGCTGGCCGCTGACCTCTCCCACGTTCAGGCAGCCTTCGCCAGCCTCCTGGAGGTCGTCAAGCCGGGCGACACCATCGTTGGCAAGTCGACGGTCCCGGTGGGTACCGCTCAGCGACTCGCCTCCCACCTCGCCACTGTCGAGCCGACGGCTAGCCTCGTCTGGAACCCCGAGTTCCTGCGTGAAGGATTCGCCGTAGCCGACACCCTTAAGCCTGACCGGATCGTGTACGGCGTCGACGGACAGTCGCCATCCGCAGTCGCCACGATCGATGAGGTCTACGCGCCCGCCCTCGACGCCGGAGTTCCCCGGCTCGTCACCGATCTGGCCACCGCCGAGTTGGTGAAGGTCGCCGCGAACGCATTCCTCGCCACGAAAATCTCCTTCATCAATGCTATGGCGGACGTCTGCGACGTGGCTGGGGCCGATGTCACTGCCCTCGCCGACGCTATCGGTCATGATGCCCGGATCGGGCGCCGTTTCCTGAACGCGGGACTCGGTTTCGGGGGTGGCTGCCTCCCGAAGGACATTCGGGCGTTTCGTGCTCGCGCCGAGGAGCTGGGTGCCACCGACTCCGTCGGCTTCCTGCGAGACGTCGACGCCATCAACATGCGTCGCCGTGACCGTGCCGTCTCGTCGGCTGCTGCCCTTCTCGGGGGCAATCTTGACGGCGCACGGATCGCCGTCCTCGGCGCCGCGTTCAAGCCTGACAGTGATGACGTCCGCGACTCACCGGCACTCGACGTGGCCGTACGCCTGCAAGCGCGCGGCGCCCGGGTGCGCGTGACCGACCCTGCTGCGGTTGCGACGGCACGAGCTACCCAGCCCGATCTTCAGATCGTGACAACTGTCGACTCGGCGGTCCAGGACGCTGACCTCGTCATGCTGCTCACCGAATGGCGTGAGTACGTCGCGCTGGATCCGGTCCGGCTCGCTGCACAGGTCCGGCATCCGCGCGTCTTCGATGGGCGTAACGCCCTGGATCCGCACGTCTGGCGTGCTGCTGGATGGACATATGAAGCGCTAGGGCGACCCTGATCCAGCTGGGCATGGCCACGGTCCCCTGCCCCAGGGGGGGCATCACACCGTGGTCAGTGCGCAGCCTCGAATGCTGCGCGGACCTCTCCACTGACGCGTCCCCGCTCCGAGACCTCGTAGCCGTTCTCGCGCGCCCACTCACGGATCTGCGACGCCGAGGAACCGCCCGCGCTGGTCGCGCGACGGCGCGAGCCGCCCGCTGACGACCGACCGCGCCCGCGGGACTTGCGCGCCTCCGCGACATACGGAGCAAAAGCGTCCCGCAGCTTCTGTGCATTCTTGGCGGAGAGATCGATTTCGTACATCACTCCGTCGAGACCGAAGGAAACCGTCTCGTCGGCATCTCCGCCGTCGATGTCGTCGATGAGTATCACTTGAATCTTCTGTGCCATGGTGGCAACATACGCGCTCCACCGAATGGGTCACAATTCCTATTGCCCGCGGGACTCAGCCTTCGCGTGCAGCGGGAAACAGAATTGCCTCGCGAATTCCGACGCCCATCAGAAGCATCACCAGCCGGTCGACGCCCAGACCCATCCCGCCGGCCGGCGGCATCCCGAACTCCAGCGCCCGCAGGAAGTCCTCGTCGACGTCCATCGCCTCGGGATCCCCGGCCGCTGCCAGGGCGGCCTGCTCGGTGAGCAGCTTGCGCTGGAGCACCGGGTCGTTGAGCTCGGAGTACGCAGGGGCGAGCTCGACGCCGTTGATGATCAGGTCGAACGCCTCGGCGAGCCCCGGCTTGCTGCGGTGGGGCTTGGCCAGCGGCCGTACCGACTGCGGATAGTCGGCGACGAAGGTGGGCTGGATCAACGTGTGCTCGACGAGCTTCTCGAAGAGCTCGAGCACGATCTCGCCGGCGCCCCAGCCGTCGCGCAGCGCCACCTCGTGCGTGGCCGCGAGCGCCCGCAGCGTATCGGCGTCGGTGTCGTGCGTGACGTCGGCGCCGACGGCCTCGGCGACCAGCTCGTGGATGCTGGCCCAGCGCCAGTCCGCCTCGAGATCGATGTCGCTGCCGTCACGGCCGGGCACCACCGTCCGCCCGAGCGCCCGGGCGGCGTCGCGGACGAGGTCGCGGAGAAGGTCGGCCATCGTGTGGTAGTCGCCGTAGGCCTGATATGCCTCGAGCATCAGGAACTCCACGTTGTGGGTGTTGTCCACGCCCTCGTTGCGGAAAGTCTTCGCGATCTCGTAAACGCGGTCCACACCGCCAACCAGAGCGCGCTTCAGGTGCAGCTCCAGAGCGATGCGTAGAAGCATCTCCTGGTCGAACGCATTCATGTGGGTGGCAAAAGGACGAGCGGCGGCACCGCCGTTGGTGAACTGCAGCACCGGGGTGTCGACCTCGACGAATCCCTTCTCGTCCAGAGTGCGCCGCAGCGACCGCAGGATCGCCGCCTTCGCGCGGACGACCTCGCGCGCTTGCGGACGAACCACGAGGTCGACGTAGCGCTGGGTCGCGCGCAGCTCCTCCGAGAGCGGGTTGTGCTCGTTGGGCAGCGGGCGCAGCGCCTTCGCGGCGATCTGCCAGACGCTCACCTGGACCGACAGCTCGCCGCGCCGGCTGGTGACGACCTCACCCTCGACGGCGAGGTGGTCGCCGATGTCGACGAGCGCTTTGAAGTCCGCCAGCGACTCCGCGCCGACGTCGGCGAGCGATATCATGCCCTGGATCTCAGAGCCGTCCCCCTCGCGCAGACGGACGAAGCAGAGCTTGCCTGTGTTGCGCAGGAAGATCACCCGACCGGCGGTGGCGACGCGCTCGCCCGTGTGCGCGTCGGCGCCCAGTGCCTCGGCGTCGTGGGCAGCCACGATCTCCCGGATCGAGTGCGTGTAGGGCACGTTCAGCGGGTACGGCGGTACGCCCGCGTCGAGCATTCGCTGACGCTTCTCGCGCCGGACCCGCATCTGCTCCGGGAGGTCGTCTGCGGGCACGGTGGGGGCGGCGTCGGTCATACGCCCCAGGGTAGTGGGGGCCCGAGCCGGCAGGATCAGGCGTTCCGGGACGCGACGATCCGCAGCCCGATCAGGGTCAGGTCGGGTTCGTGCGCGGTGACCGTGGTGCACTCGCCGAGAACCACGTCGGCGTTCCTCCCGGTGGCCACCACGGCAACGTCGTCGCCGCCGAGCGCGCGGATCATCCGCGTCACGATGCCGTCGACGAGACCGGCAAACCCGAACACCATCCCCGACTGGATCGCCTCGACGGTGTTCTTCGCGATCACGCCGCGCGGGCGCACCAGCTCGACCGACCGCAGCTGTGCGCCGCGGCGGGCCAGCGCCTCGAGCGAGATCTCGATGCCAGCCGAGATCGCGCCGCCGACGTAGCGTCCCTGAGCGTCGACCACGTCGAAGGTGGTGGCGGTCCCGACGTCGACGACGACGCACGGCCGACCGGCATACAACACTCCCACGGCCGCGGCGTTGACGATCCTGTCGGCTCCGACCTCGCGGGGGTTGTCCATCAGGATCGCCACCCCGGTGCGCGTCCCGGGCTCCACGATGGACACCACGCAGTCGTCGTAGTGCCGCTCCAGCAGCAGGCGCATCTCGTGCAGCACCGCCGGGACCGTGCAGGACAGCGCCACGGCCTCCACAGGGCCGGCGTCGCACTGCTCGAGCAGCCCGCGGAGCAGGAGCTGCCACTCGTCCGCGGTCCGCGTGTCGAGGGAGGCGACCCGCCAGCTCCCCACCAGACGGTCGCCGTCGAACGCGCCGACGACCGTGTGGTTGTTGCGGACGTCCAGGCAGAGGAGACTCACGTGCTCATCATGGCGCAGCGCGCCCGGCATTTGCGTCGGCGAGGACATCGCCGCGCACCGTGCCGCTGCCGGGCACCGGCTCTGCGGGTTCGGACCCGATGCCGACGATGCGGTTGCCGGTGTCGTCGGACGTGCGCGAGTAGGCCCGCGAGAACGGCGACGAGGTGTCCGAGCGTGGTCGCGTCTCGGAGGACGTGCGCGCCGCGTACGAGGCGGCTCACTGACCGCGCGCGACATCATCCGGGCAGGCGGGACGAGCGTCCCTGCTCACTGATCACCGTCGACCTCCTGGCGTTCACCACACCTGAGGATTCGGCGCCGGAATCCTTGCGGCGAATGTCGGCCATTGGTTAGGGTCAGCAGACCTCGGAAGGGACACTGATGGTCACGACTGCAAGCTTCTTCGGCGTCGAGCTCGACAGGAAGCTCGCCCCACGGCCCGCATCCACCAGCGAGATCCTCGAGGTCTTCGAGATCCTCAAGCCGAAGGCGTCGGCGACACCGCTGATCCGAGTCGGCGGCGAGATCGACGGCGCCTATCTCGTGCCGGACGATCTCGACGGGATCGCCGCCTGCTTCTCGCCGGGCGTGAACCGGATCAAGTACTTCGAGGACTACCTGACCGACAACTACGGCATCGCAGCCCACATGGTCGACTTCTCGTGCGACGTCGACGAGTTCGTGACCCCGCTGCGCGAGGGCAAGCAGACGTTCGCCAAGAAGTGGCTGGACGTCGTGCCCGGAACCGACAACATCAGCCTGGACGACTGGGTCGACGAGCACGGCTCGGAGGGCGACCTGCTCCTGCAGATCGACATCGAGGGTGCCGAGTACCGCAACCTCCTCGGCACCTCCGACGAGACGCTCGCCCGGTTCCGGATGATCGTCCTCGAGGTCCACAACCTCGGCAAGATGCTCGACGAGCCGATCCTCAGCGGAGCCATCGCGCCGTTCTTCAGGAAGCTCGCGAAGAGCTTCACCACGGTGCACGCCCACCCCAACAACTGCTGCGGCGACTTTGAGGTACCCGGGACCGACATCCGGATCCCCCAGGTCCTCGAGCTCACCCTGGTCCGGAACGACCGGTTCACCCCGAGAGCCGGCACCCCGCTGCTCCCGCACCCGCTCGACGTGGGCCGGAACGTGCCGCGCGTCCCGCCGATGTTCCTCTCCGACGCCTGGTGCGACTACCAGCGGCCGCTCGAGTCGCGCGTCAAGATGCTCGAGGACGCCCAGCGCTACCACGAGGAGTACGAGTCCACGACGACCGCCACCGAGGACGAGCTGAAGTCGGTCCTCGCTCTCACCATGCGGAGCCTCCAGACGCTCAGCAGGCTCGGAGGACGCAAGCCCGGAAGTCTTGGCGAGCTGGTCGAGGTCGCGGCAGGCCGGCCCTACACGCTGAGCTCGGCGTACGACCGGACCAGCCGGATCGGGACCATTGAGCCACGGGACAACTACTTCTTCCACACCGGCTTCGGTCCGGGACAGTCGATCCGCGTGGACCTCGGCACTGCGAAGACGGTGCGCCGCATCGAGCTGACCAACCGCCGCGACATGCGTCAGGACCGCGCACGCCACATCTTCGTCGAGCTCACCGGGCCTCGGGGGACAAAGCGGGTCTTCCCCCTCTTCAAGGACGGCAAGCTCCCCGGTGGCAGCTGGCAGGAGGCATCGCTCGAGGTCCCGGACATCGCCGCGCGCTACGTCCGGATCATCAACCCCCTCAACACCGCGCTGCACCTCGCCGACCTGCGGGTGTTCGCCGTCGTCGGAGACGGCCCGGCGATCCCCTCCGCCCCGACGCCGCAGGCCACCCGTGTCACGCGCGCATCCCGCCGGATCGCGCGTGGCGTGAGGCGTCGGCTCAGGCGGAAGGCACGGAGGGGCTCAGCGTCATCCGGCTCGACCCGGCCTCTGGCAACGCGACCCGCGCCTCCCACCGAGGCCATGCCGCCCGCTCCCGTGACGACCTCGCCGGGGACGGAGCTGAACGTCATCGACGGCTGCGCCAGGTTCGGCGTCCCGATCCGGGGACTCATCCATGTCGGCGCCAACTCCGGCCAGGAGTATCCGGAATACCAAGCACGGACGACGGGCCCGCTGCTCTACGTCGAGGCGATCCCCGCCCTCGCCGAACGCGTGCGCCAGCGGCTCGATCCCCATCGTCCTCACGTCATCCGGCAGGCGCTGCTGTCCGACACTACCGGCGATGCGGTGACCTTCCACGTCTCGTCGAACGGCGGTGCTTCCTCGAGCATGTTCGAGGCGGGACGCCACGCCACCGAGTACCCGAGCGTCACCTTCGAGGAGAAGGTGGAGCTGGTGACCGAGCGGCTCGACGACATCGTCTCCGAGCGTCCCGAGGCCGCCGATTACAACGTCATCCTGCTCGACGTCCAGGGAGCAGAGTTCAAGGTCCTCCAGGGCGCGCCGGACCTCCTGACCCAGGTCGACGCCGTCCTCGCCGAGGTCGCGCCAGAACCCCTCTACGAGGGAGGTTGCACCTTCCTCGAGGTCACCAACCTGCTCGCCGAGGCAGGTCTCGTCTTCCGCGATGCCGTGATGACGTCCAAGGGCTGGGGCGAGGCGCTCTACACCCGCAGCAAGGGGTGAGGGAGCAGAATCCCCTCTCGTATCTGAGGTCCGGACCCTGGGTCAGCCCGGCGTCAGCGCCTGAGGTCGAGGACGTGCTCCCGATACCACGCAACGGTACGTTCAAGGCCTTCCTGAAGACCGATCTTCGAGGTCCAGCCGGCCGCCGCGAGCTTGGAGACGTCGAGCAGCTTCTGAGGGGTCCCGTCGGGCTTGGTGGTGTCCCACTCCGTCGTGCCCTCGAACCCGACGACCTCCGCGATCGTGTCGGCGATCTCGCGGATCGTGACGTCCGATCCCGTGCCGACGTTGACCTGCTGAGGCCCGTCATAGTGCTCGAGCAGGTGGAGGCAGGCGTCGGCCATGTCGTCGGAGTGGAGGAACTCGCGCCGCGGGTTGCCCGTGCCCCAGTTGGTCACGGTGTCCCGCCCTGCCTGGACGGCCTCGTCGTAGCGCCGGATCAGGGCGGGCAGCACGTGGGAGCCGGTCGGCGAGAAGTTGTCGTTCGGGCCGTACAAGTTCGTCGGCATCGCCGAGATCCACGGTAGTCCGTATTGTCGGCGTACGGCCTGGATCTGAAGGATGCCGGCGATCTTCGCGATCGCGTAGGCGTCGTTGGTCGGCTCGAGGTGGCCGGTCAGCAGTGCGTCCTCGATGATCGGCTGCTCGGCGTACTTGGGGTATATGCACGACGACCCGAGGAAGAGGACCCGCTCGACACCATGGGCGAGCGCCGCATCGAGCACGTTGCCCTGGATCCGCAGGTTGTCGCTGAGGAAGTCCACGGGGTAGGTGGAATTGGCCAGGATCCCTCCCACCTTGGCGGCGGCCAGCACGAGGTATCTCGGTTTCATCACGTCGATGACCCTGAACGTCGCGTCGCGGTCCAGCAGATCGAGCTCGGACGAGCTCCTGCCGACGAGGTTTGTGAACCCCTCCGACTCGAGCTTGCGCCAGATCGCCGAGCCCACGAGACCCCGGTGGCCCGCCACGTAGAAGGTCGCGTCGCGGTCCAGCGGTCCTGGCGTGTACGCGACCTGGTCCCTGTCGTCGACAACCCTCTGCAGGGCGGCCCGCTCGCTCGTCGCGCTGCTCATGCGATCCTCCAGGACGGCAGGTCGACCTTGTCGATCCACGGTGTTCCAGCGCACTCCAACGCCTCGATGTCTGCATCCACCATGAGCTTGGCCAGAGCATACCCGTCGATCGTCGGCTTCCAGCCCAGCTTCTCGGCCGCCTTTGACCCGTCACCGATGAGGGCGTCGACCTCGGAGGGACGCAGGTAGCGCTCGTCGAAGCGGACGTGGTCCGTCCAGGTCAGCCCGGCGTGGGAGAAGGAGATCTCGAGGAACTCCCGCACAGTCAGGCCGGTGCCGGTGGCGAGCACGTAGTCGTCGGGCTCGTCGACCTGCAGCATCCGCCACATCCCCTCGACGTACTCCGCCGCGTAGCCCCAGTCGCGGATGGCGTCCAGGTTGCCCATGTAGAGGTGCTCCTGCTTGCCGGCCTTGATCGCGGCGACGGCCCGGGTGATCTTGCGCGTCACAAAGGTCTCACCTCGACGAGGCGACTCGTGGTTGAACAGGATCCCGTTCACCGCGTACATGTCGTACGCCTCGCGGTAGTTCTTGGTGATCCAGTAGCTGTAGAGCTTGGCCGCGGCGTACGGGGAGCGCGGGTGGAACGGCGTGTCCTCGTTCTGCGGGGGCGGAGTCGAGCCGTACAGCTCCGAGGAGGAGGCCTGGTAGAAGCGGGTGTCGATGCCGGCCATGCGCACGGCCTCCAGCAGCCGGATGGTGCCGGTCCCTGTGGTGTCTGCGGTGTGCTCCGGCTCGTCGAACGAGACCCGTACGTGGGACTGTGCGGCCAGGTTGTAGACCTCGTCGGGGTCCACCTCGCTCAGCAGCGTCACCAGGCGGGCTCCGTCACCGAGATCGCCGTAGTGGAGGAAGAGCTTGGCGTCCGGGTCGTGGGGATCGACGTAGAGGTGGTCGATCCGCGCCGTGTTGAAGGTCGACGCGCGACGGATCAGGCCATGCACCTCGTATCCCTTGGCGAGCAGGAGCTCGGCGAGATACGACCCGTCCTGGCCGGTAATGCCGGTGATGAATGCGCGCTTGCTCAATGGGGTTCCTTGCCTCGCGCGGCGCCAGGCATCCCTGGCACCTACCAGAGCAGCACAGACTACATCGCTGAGAGTCGCGATCAAGATGTTCCGCGCGATCTCCGCGCTTTGACGGCCGCCTCTGTAGTCTTCGACCCACGGCGAGTCCTGTCGCCAGGCGCGCCTCGTGCCGCCGTTTGGACGATGTGAAGGAGAGGTCTGTGGGTGCGCTGGCAGCTTCCAAGCGGACGGACGGTGCCGACCTGCCGGTCATCCCGAGAGGCACTGTCCTGCTGCCGGTCGGCGACAAGTTTGCCGGGACCATCGACATGCTCACGCACGACTGGTTCAAAGCGCTGCCGGTGATCCGGGGGTTCTCCCCCGTCAGGTTCGGCAAGAAGCGGCAGCTCCGGCTGTCGGCGCAGCTCGCCGACGCGCACGCCGACTACCTCGTCGTCGACAACACCACGGCGCTCGCGAGCATCGGCGAGATGGAGTCGTCCCGCCGATGGCGCCGACGGTACGACGCCTTCGTCGCCACCTGCCTCGAGCACTTCCCCGCCGACCGCATCATCCTCGTACGCTCGCACGCGTCGCGGCTCTGGCTCGACGACAAGCTAGAGCCTGCGCCGACCGTCGCGACCGCCGAGCAGGCGAGGGTCCTCGCCGAGCTGGACGACTACTTCATCACGAAGACCTCCTGCCGGGTCTCCGACGTCGCGCTGCGGCACTTTCCAGTCGGTCCGGACGCGTTCGTGTTCGACAAGTCGATGGCCTCCGACCTCGAGCGCGACATCGTTCGGCTGTGCTCGACGCAACCTCGACGCCGCCCGTTCGCCCTGGGCACGGTGTTCCACCGGTCCGCAGCCTCTCTCTCCACCTTGCCGGTCGTCGCCGACACGATCGTCTCCCGGGTGACCGAAGGAGCTTCCGTCGACGCTGCCGAGGTCGCGGAAAGGCTGAGCGGCTCTGCCGATGCCACCTGGGACGACCTGATCGCACTCGTCTACCTCCAGTCCTCCGGCAGCGACCCGGAGAAGGTACAGCGCTGTGTCGCGGCGGCTGCTCGACAGCAGCGATCCGCACCCGCTCGGGAGACCGCGCACCTGTTCCGGCGGGGCCTGGAGGCCTTGCGCGCGAACCCGGGGTGCGCCGTCGCTCTGCCCCGGCGGATTCCCGACCTCGACGACGTCGTCTACGTCGATCGCCGGGGGCACCTACGGTTCGGCGCCGACGGCACCATCACGCGTTCCCTCGCCGACCAAGGTGAGGAGTTCGACGCCCACGGCGTCGCCGACGCGAGCACGACGCTCTCACTCGGCACCGTGTCCCGTGCGCTCGGATCCTGGCCGCTCTATCTGGAACGGGCCCGTCGCGGACACACGGACGCGCTGGTCGTCGCCGTACGGTCGCCGCTCGAGCTCGTCGCGAGTTGCGCTTGGCTGGACTGGGAGGAGCTCCTCGACGCCGAGAACCTGGTCGTCGTGGGCCCCGACGGCGCGGTGCCGCCGCCGCTGGCGGCCAAGGTCGACCTGTCGTTCCTCTTCGACCCCGCGACACGTGTCGTCCGGGTCAACGGCGGAATGATGGACCAGGTCCAGATCATCGCGGGGTTCGCCAGTGACTGCGCCTCCGCCGGGAAGAACATCTACCTCCACGACTTCCACTACTCCTACGTCCGAGTCCACAACGGGTTCGTCGCCTCCCAACTCGCTCCGTGGCTTGAGGAGCGCCGCATCACCCGGTTGATCTCACGACCGCTCCACGACTCGTGGGTCGCCGCCATCCGGGAGATCTCCGTGCCCGATGACGCCGTCCGCAACGCGCTGACGTGGATCAAGCTGGGCCTTCACGAGCTGATGGGCTACGCCCAGTGGGGCTATCCGACCGGTGTGCGGATCGTCGAGGCCAAACCCGACTTCCCCGTGGTGATGATGAAGACGGCCGCAATCCAGCGGGACCTGATCTCCCGTGACCTTCCGCCCGTGCCGATGTTCATCCACCCGATCATGATCGCCCCGTTCGACGGCCGTGGGCGCAAGGCCTTGCGCAAGAGCTTCAGCTACTCCCACCTGCGCCCCGACGAGCTCAGCGGCGAGAACGCGCGCGTGAGGCGGTTCCTCGAGTCCTCACCGACGCTCGCGGTTCACGTGCGCCGCGGGGACTACGTGCAGGGGGGCTTCCCCGACTGGCACGCGGGCGCCTCGCAGTACAAGCGCGCCATCGAGTACGTGCGCGAGACGGTGTGGACGCAGGGCCAGACCCTGAACATCGCGGTGTTCTCCGATGACCCGACGTTCGTCAGCCTGCACGCGGACGAGTACGGGCTCGACCTGGCCGACGGGGAGGTCCTCACCATCGATTGGAACTGGCACTTCGATGCCGTCTGGGACTCCTACCTCATGTCCTTGTGCCCGGTCGTGATCGCCTCCGTCGGACGCTTCGCCGCGACCTCGGCGATGCTGGCCGACGCCCCGAACACGCTCGTCCGGACGGTCGAGGACCGATCCTGGGTCATCTGGGGGGCCGAGAGCCACCGCGCGTGACCGCCGCGCGTCCTGCGGTGACCGGGCCCATCAGGAGGTGCGCTCGGCCACGGTGCGCAGGCCGATGAACATGAGGTCTGGCTCGCGCGCCGGGATCATCCGCGCCACGTTTCCATCGACGAGTCCCGCGAACCCGAACACCATCCCGGACTGGACGGCCTCGACGGGGTTCTCGCGATCACACCCCGAGGCCGTACGAGCTCGACCGACCGCAGCTCCGGCCCTCGCCGGGCGAGCGCCTCGAGCGAGATCTCGATGCCGGCCGAGATCACGCCGCCCATTTGGGGCATCTCGTGCAGGATCGCCGTCAGCTCGACGCCGTCGAAGACACGGCTCCATCTGACGAATCGCGTACTCAGCAGGTCGGGGCAGTGCGATCTCCGCGCACGGTGGCGGTGCCGGGGACCGGCTCGGCGGGGTCGGAACCGGTCCCGACGATGCGGTTCTCGGTGTCGACGAACACCACGCGGGGCTGGAGGTCTCGGGCCTCGGCATCGGTCACCTGTGCGTACGCGATCAGGATGACGAGGTCGCCAGGGTGCACCAGCCGGGCGGCAGCGCCGTTGATGCCGATCACGCCCGAGCCGCGCTCGCCGGCGATCGCGTACGTCTCGAGCCGCGCGCCGTTGTCGATGTCGACGATGTGGACGAGCTCACCGGGCAGGATGTCGGCGGCCTCGAGCAGGTCGGTGTCGACGGTCACCGACCCGACGTAGTGCAGGTCGGCCTGTGTCACCGTGGCGCGGTGGATCTTGGACTTCATCATCGTCCGCAGCATCAGCGATCCTCTCCGGCGCCGAGCCGGACGGCAATGTTGTCGATCAGACGGGTGGAGCCGAGCCGTGCGGCGACCAGCAGGCGCGCCTCGCTTCCGGCGACCAGCTCACCGAGCTCGGGCGAGCGCAGGGTGAGGTAGTCGACGTCCAGGTCGCCGGTCTCCTCGAGCACGGTGTGGGCCGCGTCGAGCACGGCGTCTGCACCTCCGGCTCCGGCGTCCGCACCGGCACGCAGCGCCCGGGACAGGGCGAGCGCGCGCCGGCGCTCGTCGGCGGTGAGGTAGCGGTTGCGCGACGAGAGGGCGAGCCCGTCGTCCTCGCGGATCGTCGGGCAGCCCACCACGTGCACCGGCATGCACAATGTCCGCGTCGCCTGCCGGATCAAGACCAGCTGCTGGTAGTCCTTCTCCCCGAAGACGGCAACGTCGGGGCGGGTCAGGCCAAGGAGCTTCGTGACGATCGTGAGGACGCCACGGAAGTGGGTGGGCCGGACCGCCCCTTCGAGCTCGCCACCCAGCGGGCCAGCGTCGACCGTCACCCCGCGCGCCTCCGGGCCGTCGGGATACATCTCGCTGACCGCGGGGTGAAAGACGACGTCCACGCCGGCACCGGCGAGCGCCGCCAGGTCGGCGTCCCAGGTGCGGGGGTAACGGTCCAGGTCCTCCCCCGCCCCGAACTGTGTGGGGTTGACGAAGACCGACACGACGACCACGTCGGCCAGCTCGCGGGCGCGGGCGACCAGCGCGAGATGACCCTCGTGCAGCGCCCCCATCGTCGGGACCAGTGCGAGCGAGCGTCCCTGTGCGCGCGCGGGCGCGAGCGCGGCGTCCAGGTCGCCTCGCGTGGCGGCGACCAGCGGTCGGCTCATGCGCCGGTCCGGCTGTCCTCGGAGACCAGCGTCGCCAGCACGTCCCACTCCGACTCGCGCAGCACCTTGCGGATCGCCACCGCCCGGGCCGCGTCGAGGCGCCCGTCGGCGACGGCGTGGGTGGAGGTCGCGCGTGCCATCGCCACGTAGGCGTCGAGGATGGGGGCCGGCTGCTCGTGCAGCGCCGCCACGTGCGCGCGCACCGTCTCCACGTCGCCCCGCACGACCGGGCCGGTCAGCGCGGCGTCCTCGTAGAGCAACGCGTTCTCGAGCGCCGCGGTCAGCAGCGGCCGCAGCACGGCTGCCGGGTCCTCGGCGCCGGTACGGCGCAGGATCTGCATCGCCTGCGAGACGATCGTGACCAGGTGGTTGGAGCCGTGCGCGAGCGCTGCGTGGTAGCTCGTACGGTCCTCGTCCCGGATCCACATTGGCCGCCCGCCGAGGTCGGCGACCAGACACTCGGCGATCTCACGCTCGGCCGCGTCTGCGGTAAGGCCGAAAACGGCGCCGTCGAGTCGGCTGAGGTCGACGTCGGTGCCGGTGAAGGTCATCGCGGGATGCAGGGCGACCGGCCGCGCACCGACGTGCGCCGCCGCGGCGAGGACGCCGAGTCCGTGACGCCCGCTGGTGTGCACCACGACCTGCCCCGGCCGCAGGTGCCCGTCGAGGGCGAGCTCGGCCACGAGGGCCGGAAGGGTGTCGTCAGGCACCGCGAGCAACAGGACGTTCGCACGTGCGGCGACGTCCGCAGGCATCAGCAGCGGGACTCCGGGCAGCAGCGTGTCGATCCGGGTGCGGGAGGCCGCGGAGCGGCCGCTCGCCGCGACGATCTGATGGCCGGCGTCGCGCAGCCGGGCGGCGAGCACCGCGCCGACGCGACCAGCACCGACCACGCCCACGGCGTGGAGGAAGGTCATCGATGTGCCTTTCGTTCCAGTCCCCGCGGGGTACCAGACAAACGGACCTGGTCAGTGTACGTCTCTGGAGCGTTGCCGTGGCGAAGCTGTGCGGCGCATCACACTACGAGGTCATGGGCGTCGGACGGGGTGCTGGGAGCTCCGCAGTCGCCGAACGCCGCGAAGTGCCCGGCGCTGTATCGCGTTGCTGACCGTGCCCCGAGCAGCCCGCTTCTCCGACGCACGTACGCGTTCTTGCTCGCGCTCCAACGCGGCCTCCAACTGGTCGGCCTTTCGGGCGGCCGTAGCCGCCCCGAAAGTGGCGATGTCGGCGAGCTTGGCGGGGTCGACGCCGGATCGGGCGAGGTGGATCTGGTGGAGTTCGCCGAGGAAGCGTCCGTAGTAGTCCATCGAGTAGTGGACGTAGAACGGGCCCCACGGGTGATCGTCGAAGGTGGGAAAGTCCTCCTCGGTCAGATCGATCACCTCGACGCCGTGAGCCGCGGCCGCGTAGTCGTCGAACATCCGCCAGCAGGCGTCATACAGTTCGACGTCAATCTTGGTCACTTTGCGGTGCTTGCGTAGCGACACTGTCCGCGCCTTGTCCGGAAGCCAGAGGCGGTCGGTGTTGCGGCCTCGATGGAGGACCACCACGGTGTTGGGCAGTTCTCGGCGAACCATCGCCATGAACGCGTCGAACGCCTCTCGCCATCGCGACATGTATGCGTCCGGGTCGTCCTGCACCCTCATCGTGACTGCGTCACCGGACTCCGTCATTCGTCGATAGAACGGGGTCGGCCACAGCTTCCAGCGGTTGTTGGTCACCGCCGAGCCACCGGGCAACTGGAGTATGCCGAAGTGCACGTCGCCGAAGAAGTCGAGGACTAGGTAGCCCGGGGAGGCATCGAAGAGCGCGCCGAGAAACTCTTTGCTGGTATCTGTCCGCACGTTCCAGCGGTCGTACTCGGAGGAGCCCGGCGTGTAGTCGTCCTCCGCCAGATCCACCGGTTGAGACATCAGGCTGATGAGAGACGACTGATTCTGCATCAGCACGCAGGTGTAGTGCCGCTTGTAGTCAGGGTTGAAGCGAGAGTTGAAGGCATCGCGGGTAATACAGCTGCCGAAGATCGCAACTGTCGACGGGCCGGACCGCTCAACTTCGCCGCTCAGCACTAGTTCACCTCCACGACGCCCTGCCGTCACGTACGCCCTCCCCTCTCGACGCTTCCGGGCAACCGAGCGTGAGGGGTGAATGAGGCGCGCTGCATACTTGTCTGCGATGACATCGTACTGGAGACGGCAGCAGCCGTCGGACGCGCGAGGAGCGATCGAGAAAATGACCGCACGACGCCAGCAGCCACCGGCCCCGTCGCCGTGGTCACGCCTACCGCGTCCGGTCCGCCGTCTCGCGTCCCGCGTACGCGGGCGCCGCACGCCCGCGCTCTCGGTCATCATCCCCGTCTACAACGTCGAGCCCTACCTGCGCGAGTGCCTCGACAGCACGCTTGGCCAGACCTTGACCTCGCTCGAGGTCATCGTCGTCGATGACGGTTCCACCGACGGCAGCCCTGACATCATTGCCGAGTATGCGCGCAAGGACAGCCGAATCCGGGCCTTTCGACAGGAGAACGCGGGACAGGGCGCAGCCCGCAACCTCGGCGTCGAGGCATCCCGTGGCGAGTTCATCACGTTCCTCGACGCCGACGACACGATCCCGCGCGGGGCCTACGGGTATATGGTCGACTCCCTTCGCAGATCGGGCTCCGATTTCTCCGTCGGCTCGGTCCAGCGCGTGCAGAACGGCCGCAAGTCCCCTGCTCCGTGGGACGAGAGCATCCACGCCAGGGACCGTTTCGGCGTCACGCTCGCAGAGTTCCCGGACGCGCTGCAAGACGTCATCGCCTGCAACCGGATGATCCGCCGCGACTTCTGGATCGAGAAGGTGGGGGGATTCCGCGGCGGTATCGCGTACGAGGACCACGTCCCGATGGTCGCAGCTTACGTTCGCGCAGACCGTTTCGACATCCTCAAGCGGGTGACGTACTGGTGGCGCATCCGCGAGGACAACACGTCGACGGGCCAGCAGAAGCACCAGCTCCAGAACCTCGTCGACCGGATCGCGGTCAAGGACGAGGCCCACGCCCTCCTCGTCGACGAAGCTAGCCCGGAGGTATTCGATGCCTGGGTCGGCCGGGTCCTGAACCTCGACTTCGCCCCCTTCCTGCGGCACGCGCTCAACGCCGACGACGAGTACCGCCGTACGCTCTCGGCGGCCTATGCCCGGTACTGCGCCATGGCCACCCCCTCGGCGTGGAGCTGTGTCAGCCTCTCCAAGAAGCTGCGTGGCTGGCATGCCGCCAAGGGTGACTGGGGTGCCGTCGACCTCACGGACACCTACTTCCGCAACCACGGGAACGTTCCGCCCACCTGCGTGACCGACGGACGAGTGTTGGCCGACCTCGAAATCTGTGACCGGCTCGATCCCGCGCTTCCAGACAGTCTGCTCGAGCTTTCAACGCTCGAGACCGACCTCCTCACCGCGCTCCTGCGGATCCGCTGGAGCACGCCGACGACCCTGGAGGTCGACGGCTGGGCGCTGATCAAGGGAATCGACCTGGAGCACGCAACCCCTCGGCTCTCCCTGCGCCTCGTTGGTTCGAGCACCGGAACGGTCCTCACGCTGGATCCTCGCCCCGCATTCCATCCCGAGCTGCGGGAAGCGGTCGCCCACCGCTACCAGAACTACGACGCCGCTGGCTTCGTGGTGACCGTCGACGCCGCCGACCTCGACGCTCTGCCCCCGGACCGCTGGACGCTTGAGGCGGACGTCGAGGTCGCCGGGGTCCGCCGCCAGGGCGGATTCCACCGCGCCATCGTCAGCAGCTCGGCAGCGCTGCCCCACCGACCGCACCCGCTTCCGGGTTCCGAAACCGTGGTGACCCCTTCCTGGCACCCCGAAGACGGATTCGGGATCGTCGTGGAAGACCCCGCGGAGAAGCCCTTCGTCGACAAGGCGCCCGGGCCCGCCGCAGAGGTGCACCAGGCCGCGCTCGAGGACGAGATCGTGCTTCGGGTGAAGCTACACGGCGTCACGGCGAGCTCCGTCGCTGCAGCCTCGCTCACCAGTCCACGACACGTGGTGGCGTGCATGGCCGCAACCCCTGAGGGCGACGACGTCATAATCCGCTTCCCGGTTTCGGAGTCGCGATTCGGTGGACCGATCCTTCCGCTCGTTCATGGAACCTACTCGGTCGAACTCACCCTCGACGACGGCCAGTCGATCCTCGCCCGGGTCGCCGACGGTCTCGGCCATGAGCTCCCACGCCGGGACCACAGCAGCCGGCTAGATGCCCGATGGACAACCAAGAAGTCGGGTGAGCTGCGGCTGACACTCCTCGCGCCGCTGTCGGTCGATGAACGTGGTGCATGGGCGCGGACGCGGCTCCAGCAGCGCTACCAAACGGAGGCGCACGCCCCCGAGAACAGCGTCTTCTTCCAGTGCTACCGGGGGGAGTTCGCCACCGACAGTCAGCGTGCT
Organism: Mumia sp. zg.B17; assembly: GCF_019550915.1. Classification (GTDB taxonomy): domain Bacteria; phylum Actinomycetota; class Actinomycetes; order Propionibacteriales; family Nocardioidaceae; genus Mumia. Next base: position 197,965 of record NZ_JAHWCI010000001.1, on the reverse strand, counting down.
CTGCACGACGAACTTCGACGATCCCGGCCAGACCTGACCCTCTACTGGGGCGTCGCCGACTACGCCACGGTCGTTCCCGAGGGCGGTGTGCCACTCCTCATCGGGTCGGCAGCTTGGCACGACAAGCTCGGCTCGTCGCGATACCTCTGCAACAACATCGACTTCGACTCGTTCTTCCGCAAGAAGCCCCACCAGCGCTACCTCCAGACCTTCCACGGTTACCCGTTCAAGTCGATGGGCGCCTCCTTCTGGCGCGGCAAGCTCTTCTCCCCGGGCCGGGTCGCCGAAGAGTGTGAACGCCGCAACACCGAGTGGGACGCTATCCTCGTCCCAGCTGAATTCTGCGCCGACTTCTACCGTGACGAGTACGCCTACGACGGCGAGATCCTCGCTGTCGGTTATCCGCGCACCGACGCGCTCGTCAATCCGGGAGCACAAGCGGTCCGCACGGAGACCCGTCGCCGGCTCGGGATCGCCGCGGACAAGACCGTGGTGCTCTACGCACCCACATACCGCGACAAGCTCACCACGCGCACCTTCGCAGCAAAGAGATTCGACGAGTTGGACATCGAACGACTCTGCCAGCGCCTGGGTGAGGGGACGGTGGTGCTCCTGCGAGGCCACAACAACAACGTCCGTGAACTCGATCGCGTTCGGGGACATGCGCAGGTCATCGACGTCACCGACTACCCAGAGATCAACGACCTGACGCTCGCGGCAGACGTGGCCGTGCTCGACTACTCCTCCCTGCGCTTCGACTGGGCAGTCACGGGCAAGCCGATGGTTTTCTTCGTGCCGGACCTCGAGGAGTACTTCGATCTGCGTCCGCCCCTCTTTGAGTTCTCGGCGAGCGCACCGGGGCCATGGGCCCGCACGACGGACGAGGTCATCGATCTCCTGGCCGATCTCCCGTCTGTGACGAGCCAGTACGCTGAGGCGATGGCATTGTTCAACAAGACGTACAACGCCCATCACGACGGGCATGCCTCCGAGCGAGTCGTCGCCGCCTTCTTCGGTTCCTGAGCAGGATGTCCGTCGCCATCGCGCTTCGCGCCGAGACGTCGACGTGGTTACGGCGCACCGTCTGTTGTGGTCCCTGCTCGAACTGACCCGGTAGCGGCTGGTGCTCCCTCTCCTCGCGAGGCTGCGGCGTTATGGCGAGCGACTGGGGTCGCCGTAGCGGCCAGTTACTCGGACACGAACGGAGGCCGTGGCGGCGGCCTCCCGGACCCTGGTGTTCCTCCCGTTCTTCGTTGCCGGCTGGTACGCCCGCGAGCAGGGGGCCGCTCGCCCTCCTGCACCGTTCACCTCCGTGCCGGAGCAATCCACCTTGCGGCTACCATCCTGTCGAGATCCTGATGCACCTCGTGCCCCCGTGCGCGCGATCGAGCGAGGGTGGATCGACCGAGAGATGGACGATCCCGGATCGATCCTGGCGCCGGTCGCGGCCGTCGTCGTATGGACGGCTGACGGTCGACACGGGTGGCGGACCGCTGGCACCCCCACGGCTCGGCTGGTCGCTTCCTCCAGCCAACCCGTGTCAGTACTCGTAGATGGCATCGACCACGCGAGCCGCGGCGTTACCGTCATCGAGCGGATTGAACCGCTCGATCCAGGCCGCGTACCGCGGCTCGTGAGAGGCATGCACCGACGCGACGTCCCTCAGCACGGCGACGACATCGTCGAACGAGCGCACGAGCGGACCGGGCGAGACCTCTGCGAGGTCGAAGTACATCCCGCGTCGCTCATCCCGATAGTGCTCGTAGTCCGGGACGAAGAAGACCATCGGCTTCCCGGTGCGGCTGTAGTCGAACATCACTGAGGAGTAGTCGGTGATGAGGACGTCCGCCGCCAGAAACAGGTCGTTGATCTCAGGATAGGCGGTGACATCACGCACCTGCCCCCCGTCGGCGGGGCGACTCCACCGCCTGATGTTCATATGCCCACGGACCAGAACAACGTAATTCGGCCCGAGAGCAACGGCCAGTCGCTCGACGTCGAGCAGGTCAGGCATCGTTCGCGATCCATCACGCCAGGTCGGCGCATAAAGAACGACGCGACTGCCCGCCGCAATGCCGAGCCTGTCCCTGACCATCGTCGCGCGCGCTGATGGCGCCTGCCACAAAGCATCATTACGCGGGTAACCGAGCTGGTGGATCGGGCCTTCGTAGAACCACGCCTCGGGGAAGATCGCGGCGCTGTGCGGATTCGGAGCTAGCAGGTGATCCCAGCGTGAGACGTACGCCCGGATCTGCTCGGGGAACTCCGACCGTGTCGCGGTTGCGGGCCGGTGATAGCCAAGCAGCTTCAGCGGAGTGCCGTGCCAGGTCTGGACGACCTCCTGCCCGTCACGTCTCTCAAGCCCGGCGGGCAGACCGGCGTTGAAGGTGAGGAAGCGGGAGCGGGCCACCACCTCCCACCATTCACGCGTGTAACGCAGCACCGGTGTGGCGTCGGGAGGCACCGGCACTCCACGGTGAGCAATCCCGAAGTACGACCGCAGCGGCGATCTGCGCGCCCTCAGCTCAGTGTGGATGGCAGCAGCACTGTCCGTCGCACTCGTCCCGCCATAGCATTCGAAGTACGCGATCTGCTCCACCCCCTGCCTGGCACGGTAGTCACGCCGGAGCTGGCGCTGGGCGTAGGCGCCACGTTCGTCGTCGGCGAGCGGCGCCGCGAGCACAATGCGCAGCTGACCCTTCGCCGTCTGCTCAGCGCGGACCCGTAGCTCGTCAGTGCAGCGGTCTGCGAGGTCTCCGGTGAATTGCGGGCCAACCGCCACCGGGACCGGCTGTCCCTCGCGCTCCGCGACGACGAGGTACCTTCCTGGGGCGAGGAGCATCCGTCTCCCCCATCGCGAGGGGCGCAGGTCGACGACTGCAACGCAGGTGTCGCCGTCACCTGCTGACAGCTCGATGGTCGCGGTCGCGAGTGGCCCGCGCAGGAACACCTCGACGCCATCGACCGGGTCGGCGTAGGAGCACTCCATGACCAGACGGTCGCCCTCGAGCCTCCATCTCGCCACCTCCAGAACCGGCTCTCGGACGAGCTCCACGTAACCGCGTGCTCCCCTCGCGACGGAGATACCACCCGGGACGCCGGAAATCCTGGCGCCGTCGCGACGTGCCCACTGCACACGGAGCTCGTCGCCACCTTCCGTGGTCACTCGCACGTCCCAGCGCACGCCGCCAGGAAGGTCGCGCGGGACCACCACAGCCGTCCGTGCATCGCCCGGGACCACGGCGGCATCCAGACGTGCGGTCCCGTCGACTTCAACCAGGCTGGCACCGATGAGGCGGCGCTGCGTCTCGAGGAGCAGCACCGCGCCACGCGGCTCCTGGTCGAGCAGCTCCACGAGCACCACCGGGGCATTGACCGCCGCGACGACGAGCCCGTCGTTCCACATCGCCCTTATCCGGCGGCCGCCGACCACGTCACTGACCACCGCTCGAGACAGGCAACCACGATCGCGGGCGTCGAACGTCCCAGTTCGGTCGATCCCACCTCGCCGGACCCGATACACGAGCCGCCACGTTCGGCGCGACTGACTCTGCACCACCCTGCCGAGATCGAACCGGGCAACAAACCCGCTCCCACGCTGGTCAGCCGCGACGTCGTCGACGATCTCCGCCACCCTGGCGTCCTGCACCTGTCGCAGGGTCGTCGGCTCGATCCTCGTCCGGCCCGCGCCCGTCAACCAGATCGCCAGTTCGCGCGGATCGGTTGTGGGCGCTACACCTGGGAGGACCACCCAACCGGCAACCTCGAGCACGGTGGGGGTCAGCCAGGTCACCGAAGCGATGCACGTCCGGGCCCGGGCGCCGCCGGGCACCCCTGGTTCGCTCCGGCGCGCTCGCCCTGTGGTCCATGACAGGACGGCGGCGAGGCAGCTCCTCGGCGACATTGGCCCCTCCCCGCCCTCTCCTGTAGACAAAGCAACCCCGAAGATTAACAGGCCCACCGGATGCGAGTGACCGAAACCCTAGTCCGCACGACCCTGCGCAAGGGCCGCGACGAGCACCGGATCGAGGTACGGCGCGAGCGTCCGTGCATAAGTCGCTGTGAGATGTGAGCCGTCGAAGTAGACCGGAACTCCACCGACTGCCGCTTCGCAGACCTCGTCGCGACAGATGTGGTCGGTCAGGTCGGCGACAGACGCCGTGCCGATCTCGCTCGCTGCGTCGACCGCGGGTTCCTCGGGCAACCAGTCGGAACGCTTCCCCTCGCACACTCTGAAGTCGTCGGGGGATGCCGCGAGGCAGTCTGGGATCGACCGGCCAGGTGCGGGCGTATCACGCACGACCACCGTGGGAGCGCCCGAGCGACTGATCTGCCGCAGGACCGCGGCGTAGCCCTCACGGTATGCCGCTGGAGCGTCGTCGTCCTCCGTGTTCGCGAGGCCGGCGGACATGCGGTTCGACATCACCACGAGGTCGTACCCGGCCGCGAGCCGATCGGTGACCTTCTTCCCCCACTCGCGGCAGCGCCTCGACTGGGACTCTGTGTCGAATCGTTGGTTGACGTCAGCGTACGCGCACCGCGACGCCAAGTAGGTGGTGATCCGCCAGCCCCGAGCCGCCGCGATCTCCTCGAGAGCGGGCAACCATTGACCGGCGTGCGAGTTGCCGACAAGCGCGACGGAGACGTCGGCGTCACGCTCGCCGAAGGTGCAGGTGACGACCGGGAAGTCCGGGAGGTACGACCAGCAGTCCTTGCCGCCCGACACCTTCGCGTAGGCGTTTGACTTGTCCTCAGCCGCTGCCGCGGGGGTCGGCACGACGGGTGTCGAGGTTGTCCTTCCGCATCGTTCAGGATCGTCGAGCGCCGCCGCGCCGAAGCACGCCGGGTCCGAGGCCATGGCGCGCGCGAGCGCAGCCTCCGAACTCGACTGGCGGCGATCGACCTCGGCGACCTGTGCCGCAGCCAGCCCGACGACGGCCACCATCCCGATTACCGCCATGAGGTACGTCGTCCTCAACGAGGTGCCCTTCCGGTCACCGCGAAACCGATCCTCCACATACCGCTTGGTCAGGTCGGCAAGAACCAGGGTGGTGAGAACGACGATGACGGCGGTGAGTGCATTCAGCTCGCGCGCCCCGGTGGCGTACGGGACCAGCACCACGAGTGGCCAGTGCCACAAGTAGACCGAGTACGAGATACCACCCAGCCACTGCACGGGCCGGTTGGCGAGGGCGGAACCCAGGGTGCTGCCCACGGGCGCGTCCGCGACGATGACCAAAGCGGTCGCGAGGACGGGCACCGCGGCATACCAGCCAGGGAACGGCGTCTCACGTGTGTAGACCATCGCCACGACGACGACGATTGCCAAGCCGACGAAGGCAATCACCACCCGCAGGCTCGCAGAGCGGATGAGACGACCGGTGCGTGCCCGCCCGACGGCGACCGCGACCAACGCGCCGACGCCCAGCTCCCAGACCCGCGTCGGGGTGACGAAGTACGCCGACGCAGGTTCGGTCGCCGTCGCGTAGACGGACCACGCGAACGAGACCAGAACGACCCCACCGAGGCCAACGGGCAGCACCTTCGGCGCCAGCTGGCGAGCGCGAAGACGGACGGCGAGCGCGGTCAGGAGGAGGAGGAGCACGGGCCAGAAGGCGTAGAACTGCTCCTCGACGGATAGTGACCAGAAGTGCTGCACTGGCGTCGCCGCATTCTCGGCCGCGAGATAGTCGACGGAATCGCTGGCAAGCAACCAGTTGGCGAGGTACAGGGCGGCAGCACCTGCCTGTCGTGCGGTGTTCTCCCACTGCGTCTCTGGTGCCACCAGTCGGGACGCGACGAGCGTGCATGTCAGTACCAGCAAGGAGGCCGGCAGCAGCCTTCGGATCCGCCGCGACCAGAACACCGCGAGGTCCCGGCCGGTGCGCGGGGGTCTGCGGAGCAGGTGAGAGGTGATGAGGAACCCGGAGATGACGAAGAAGACGTCGACTCCGACAAAGCCGCCGCTCAACGACGACGGCCAGACGTGGTAGACGACGACCAGAGTCACCGCGACGGCGCGGAGGGCCTGGATGTCCGCGCGAGTGCCGCGCGTCGGCACCAGCTCACTCGCCGTGCCAGCGACCCGCTGAGCACTGTCGACAGCCATGCTGCACTACCTCGTTCAGTCGAAATATGACGTTCGGGCCAGGGTAGGCCGCGGTTGACACTAGTCGAGCAGCCCGGCCCTGGTCAGCGCCTGCCTGAAGTAAGGGGCCAGGGTGCGAGCGTAGGTGATCGTGACGTGGTTGCTGTCGCGGTAGACGTTGGCGCCGCCGATCACAGTTGGGCACACCTCGTCGTCGCAGTACCAGCGCGTCATGTCCAGGTGGAAGGCGCGCTTGCGGCCAGCCCTCTTCGCCGCCTCCTCGTACGGGTCGAAGAGGCTGTCGACGGACTCCTGCCGCGACAGCGCACATGTGTCGACACCCTCGGCACCCACCTTGACCAGGCAGATGTTCGGGTCGGACTCCGGCGTCCGGCCGCCTTCGGGATTGTCGCGGAGGGCGACGATCGGGACCTTGGCGTCGATCGCGGGCTTCCACACGTCCCGGACGAACTGCTGCCACAGCATCCGCGGCACCCAGATCAGCACCGCGACCAGCGACGCCGCGAGCACCAGGTACCCCGAGATGACGAAGAAGACGTCGACCCCGTGGTAACCGCCCGGCAACCGGTTCGGCCACAGGTGGAAGATCACCACCAGCCCGACTGCGACGGCGCGCAGCCCTTGGATCTCGGGCGCCGCATCTGGGTTGCTGCGGGCGGGTGCTCCTCGACCGTGGGGCGAGCGCGCGGGCTCGGGGTGGTCGGGGACATCGCAAAGCGATGTACCTGCCGGGGGAACGCGTCCAGACCGGGCCAGGCACGCTCAGGGCCTGACCCCCCTACCCTGGACCGATCACCGTCCGTCCCAGAGGAGCACCATGTCCGACGCTGTCCCGTCGTTGCAGGCGATCGTCCCCGCGGGCGGCGCGGGAACACGGCTCTGGCCCGTGTCGCGCACCTCTCACCCGAAGTTTCTGCTCGACCTGACCGGAACCGGCCGTTCGCTTCTCCAGCAGACGTACGACCGCTTGGTCCCGCTCGTCGGTCCCGGCGGTGTGAACGTCGTTACCGGCGTGCGACACCGTGATGCGGTGGCCGCCCAGCTGCCCGAGCTTGGGGAGGCCAACCTGGTCGCCGAGCCCGGACCCCGCGACTCGATGCCGGCGATCGGTCTGATGACCGCGCTGATCGCACGACGCGACCCCGACGCGATCGTCGCCTCGTTCGCTGCCGATCACCTCGTCGCAGGTGCGGAGGAGTTCGCCGACGCCGTCCGCCAGGCGGCCGCCGCGGCCGCCGCGGGCTACGTGACCACGATCGGGATCGCCCCGACCGCCCCCTCGACGGCCTACGGCTACATCGAGAGCGGTGCCGCCCTCGAGGGGGTGCCGGGCGCACCGGACGGCAGCGTAGTGACCCGCTTCGTGGAGAAGCCGGACCTCGACTCCGCGCGCGAGTACCTCGCCTCCGGGCGGTTCCGGTGGAACGCGGGGATGTTCGTCGCTCGCGCCGACGTCCTCCTGGAGCACCTGAGTCACCAGCAGCCCCGGATGCGCGAGGGCCTGGACGTGATCGCCGACGCGTGGGACGGGCCCGCCCGGGCGGCGACCCTCGACGAGGTCTGGCCGACGCTCACCAAGATCGCGATCGATCACGCGATCGCCGAACCGGTCGCGGCCGTCGGTGGCATCGCCATCGTCCCCGGCACCTTCGGCTGGACCGACGTCGGCGACTTTGCCGCCGTGGCGGAGGTGCTGTCCGGCACGGAGGGCCGGACGGCGGCGCTCGGCGACCCCGCCCTGGTCGCCTCGGTCCGCAGCAGTGGACTGGTGGTCACGGACCGGCGCACGGTGTCGGTGCTGGGTGTCGAGGACGTGGTGGTCGTCGACACCCCCGACGCCGTCCTGGTCACGACGACGACGCACGCCCAGGAGGTCAAGTCGCTGGTCGCGCACTGGCGCGACGCCGGTCGTGACGACCTGCTCTGACCCCCTCCCGAGAGCGACCGTGCTCAGAAGTCGAGGAGCCCGAGCAGATACGCCCCGTATCCGCTCTTGACCAACGACTCGGCGCGCTCGCGCAGCTCGTCATCGGTGAGGAACCCGGCACGCCAGGCGACCTCCTCCGGGCATCCGATCTTGAGGGCTTGACGGCTCTCGATCGTCCGCACGAAGTTGGACGCATCGTTCAACGAGTCGAACGTCCCGGTATCGAGCCAGGCAGTTCCGCGAGGCAGGATCTCCACCTGGAGCCGCCCCGCGTCAAGGTAGACCCGATTGAGGTCAGTGATCTCCAACTCGCCACGCGGCGACGGCTTGAGGGATCTGGCTATCTCGACCACGTCGGAGTCGTAGAAGTAGAGCCCCGGAACCGCGAAGTTGCTCCGCGGGTGGGCAGGCTTCTCCTCCAGCGACAACGCCTTGCCGGACTCGTCGAATTCGACGACGCCGTACGCGGTCGGGTCGCTGACCTGGTACCCGAAGATCGCCGCGCCCTCGAGCGCGTCGAAACGCGTGAGCTGTCCACCCATGCCAGGCCCGTAGAAGATGTTGTCGCCCAGGATGAGCGCGGCCGCGTCGCCGTCCAGGTGGTCCTCGCCGAGGAGGAAGGCCTGAGCGAGTCCGTCGGGGCTGGGCTGCTGGACGTAGGACAGCGAGATGCCGAAACGGGAGCCGTCCCCCAGCAGCCGCTGGAACTGCGGCGCGTCCTCGGGTGTGGTGATCACGAGAATGTCCCGGATGCCGGCGAGGACTAGCGTCGACAACGGGTAGTAAATCATCGGCTTGTCGTAGACGGGGACGAGCTGCTTGCTCGTCCCCAAGGTGATCGGGTGCAGCCGGGATCCGGTCCCGCCGGCCAAGATGATGCCTCGCATGCCGTCATGGTAGGGGGCAATCCGGCGCGCGCTCGATGCGCGACCCCCCAAGCACGGCACGATAGCCCCATGACGCGGGAGACCCTTGACACGATCGGCCTACGGCGAGGCGTGCCGCAGGCCTCCGACGATCGTGACTACCTGACCACCTACGAGGCAGCCGTCGGCCGTATGCGGGCGCCGTTGACGGACGTGGTCGTCGTCGCCCGCGGGTACGCGATCGCACTCGGCAACACGTTCGCCGAGCGATACCCGGACTCGACCGTGCACGTGCTCGCAGGCGAGTGGAAGCCGCCCGAGGGCGTCGAGGATCAGGACCCGCTGTCCAACGTGCACGTCCACCACTGGCAGCGCACCGACGACCTCGTGGCCGTTCTGTCCACGCAGCCACGTCCGCAACTGCTCGTGCTGGCGCTGCACCGGAAGACGGAGGCCAAGGTGGCCGCCCTGCGAAAGGTGCACGGGTTCGTCCAGGCCGAAGGCGTCCTCGCGGTCGAGAACATCGACCGAGCCCCCACGGACGTATCGACGTCGCCGGCCGGGGACTCCTTGCGCTCCGTGATCGAGGAGGCTGCTCGTCGGGCGCCCGAACCTCCGCCGAAGCACGGCTGGTCCACGTGGCTCGACGCCTTCGCCCAGTCGATCGGCGACGTCACCTACCACGGGCAGCTCGCCCTGGTGTCCAAGCGCGAGACGCTGGGGCGCACGCTGCGCGGCGAGGAGACGGTCGAGGTGCTCGCGGCCCGTTACGGGGAGGCCAGCCCGGTGACGGTACTCGAGTCGCAGCCGGGCTTCCCGTTCGAGGGCTGTGCCAGGGTCGCCTCCCACGGACGGGGACCCGAGCTCGCGAGCGGGCCGTTCACAATCCCGACGCTCGAGCTGCGCCACTACTCTCGTGCCCTCGTCTACCCGCGCCAGCTGGTGGCCTACGACGAGTACTGGCTGCCCGACACGTTCCGACACCAGCATGCGACCCGCCTCCGGCACCGAGGGATCCTGAAGTCCGGCGACCACCTGGCGATGGTACGACCGGACTGGCGGCCGGCACGACGGCGCCGCTGGGATGGCCCGCTGTACTACCTCGACACCGAGTTTCCCGGACACTTCGGCCACGTCAGCACGGAGGTCGTGTCACGGATGTGGGGCTGGGAGCGGGCACGGCAGGAGTTCCCCGAGATCCGTCCGCTGATCTCGCTACGACCGGGCACGTCGACGGTGCCAACCTTCATGCGCGAGATCTTCGACGCCTACGGCATCCCCTCGTCGAGGCTCGTCGTGCAGCAGGGAGACGAGATGCTCGAGGTCGCCGACATCGTTGGCGCCGACCCGGAGTTCGAGAACCCGCGGTTCGTCTCCCCCGCCATCGTGCAGACCTGGGAGAGGATCCGCGACGCGTTCGCCTCGGTGGAGCCGCCCGTCCGCGCGGAGCGCATCTTCGTCACCCGAACGGCTCGTCGCCTCTGCCAGCAGGCACCCGAGATCGAGCGGTTCTTCGCCGACCGTGGTTTCGCGATCGTCAGACCCGAGGACTACTCGTACGGAGAGCAGGTCCAGCTCTTCGCCCAGGCCCGGATCATCGCTGGCTACGGCGGGAGCGGGATGTTCACGATGATGCACGCTCCTCACGCTCGCGTGATCCTCATCTCCGGCGACGGGTACTCCGCGAAGAACGAGGCGCTCATCGGGGCGGTCAACGGCAACGAGGTGCACTACTTCTGGGGCCGGACGCAGAGGAGCGACCCCGACCCGAGCAGGCGTCGGGTCGCCTTCGGTGATGACTTCACCTTCAATCTCCGCCGTCACCGCTGGGCGTTGCGCCGGCTTCTCAACTAGAGCCACCTGCTCGCTACCCTGGTGCGATGCGGAAGATTCTCGTGACCGGCGGCGCCGGGTTCATCGGCTCCAACTTCGTCCATCACCTGGTCGAGACGACCGATGCCTCGGTCACCGTCCTCGACAAGCTCACGTACGCGGCCAACCGCGAGGCGATCGACGCGCTTCCCTCCGACCGCGTGAGCATGGTCGTCGGTGACGTCGCCGACGCCGAGGCGGTCGACCCGCTCGTCGCCGACCACGACGCGGTCGTCCACTTCGCCGCCGAGTCGCACAACGACAACTCGCTGTCCGACCCGAGCCCGTTCGTACGCACGAACCTCATCGGCACCTTCACGCTGCTCGAGGCCGTTCGCCGCCACGGCACGCGTTTCCACCACGTGTCTACCGACGAGGTCTACGGCGATCTCGAGCTCGACGACCCGGCACGCTTCACGGAGACGACGCCGTACAACCCGTCGAGTCCCTACTCGTCGACGAAGGCCGGATCAGACCTGCTGGTGCGAGCGTGGGTCCGGTCGTTCGGCGTCGCGGCGACGATCAGCAACTGCTCCAACAACTACGGCCCCTTCCAGCACGTCGAGAAGTTCATCCCCCGTCAGATCACCAACGTCCTCGACGGCCGGCGCCCGAAGCTGTACGGCCAGGGTCTGAACGTCCGCGACTGGATCCACACCGAGGACCATTCGAGTGCCGTCCGCACGATCCTGGAGAACGGCAGGATCGGCGAGACCTACCTGATCGGCGCCGACGGCGAGAAGAACAACCGCGAGGTCATCGAGACGATCCTCGAGCTCATGGGCCAGCCTGCCGACGCGTACGATCTCGTCACCGACCGTCCGGGCCACGACATGCGCTACGCGATCGACTCGACCAAGCTGCGCAACGAGCTGGGGTGGGCACCGCAGTTCACCGACTTCCGCGCCGGTCTCGAGGCGACCATCGCCTGGTATCGCGACAACGACGCCTGGTGGCGTCCCAAGAAGGAAGCCGTCGAGTCGAGGTACGCCGAGGTCGGTCAGTGAGCTCCGGTCCCACCGTCCGCTCGACGCCGATCGACGGTCTGCTCGTCGTCGACCTGCCTCTGCACGGCGACAATCGCGGGTGGTTCAAGGAGAACTGGCAGCGCGAGAAGATGGTCGCGCTCGGCCTCCCGGACTTCGGCCCCGTCCAGAACAACGTCTCCTACAACGCCGCCGCCGGCGCGACCCGCGGCATCCACGCCGAGCCGTGGGACAAGCTCGTGTCGCTGATGACCGGCAAGGCGTTCGGGGCCTGGGTCGACCTGCGACCCGGCCCCGGTTTCGGGACGACCGTCACCGTCGACCTGCACCCGGGCGTGGCGGTCTTCGTCCCGCGCGGAGTCGGCAACTCCTACCAGGCGCTCGAGGACGGCACGACCTACGCCTACCTCGTCAACGAGCACTGGCGGCCCGACGTCGTCTACACGGCGGTCGCGCTCGACGACCCGGCGCTGGGCATCGACTGGCCGATCCCGATCAGCGAGGCGGAGGTCTCCGACAAGGACCGCGCCAACCCGCTGCTGGCCGACGTCACGCCGATGGAGCCGCGTCGCGCGCTGATCCTCGGCGGGTACGGCCAGCTCGGGCGCGCGCTGCGAGCGGTGCTTCCCGACGCCGACGCCGTGGACCTCGACACGTTCGACATGACTGACCCTGGTGCCTACGAGACGATCGACTGGTCGCGCTACGACACCGTGATCAACGCCGCCGCCTACACCGCGGTCGACACCGCCGAGACACCGGAAGGCCGGGTGGCGGCCTGGGCCGCCAACGCGACCGCGCTCGTGCACCTCGCGACCACCGCCGCGCGACACCGGTTGACCGTCGTCCACGTGTCCAGCGACTACGTGTTCGACGGCACCCGTGAGGTGCACGACGAGTCGGAGCCGTTCTCTCCGCTCGGCGTGTACGGGCAGACCAAGGCCGCGGGTGACGCGGTCGTCTCGACGATCGCGCGCCACTACGTCGTGCGGACGAGCTGGGTGATCGGCGACGGCGGCAACTTCGTCCGCACCATGGCGCGCCTGGCGAAGGACGGCGTCAGCCCGTCGGTGGTCGACGACCAGCTCGGGCGCCTCACGTTCACGACCGAGCTCGCCCGGGGCATCGTCCACCTGATCGAGACGAGCGCTCCGTACGGGGTCTACAACCTCAGTGGAGGCGGCGCGCCGATGTCCTGGTACGACGTCGCACGCGAGGTGTTCGCGCGCTGCGGCCGCGATCCGCAGGACGTCACCCCGATCTCCACCGAGGCCTACGGCGAGGGCAAGGAGCTTGCACCGCGGCCCCGGCACTCGGTGCTGGACCTGACCAAGATCGAGTCCACCGGGTTCGAGCCGCTCCCGGTAGGTGAATCCCTGGACTCGTACCTCGCTTGACCTCCCGGACGGACCGTGGTTCTGGCTACAGTGTCGTGCAACCCGCCCTCAGGAAAGAGACACACGTGAGCCACGCTGCGCGGTCGTTCGCCGTCCGACGGATCAAGCCCCTGGTCAGCGACGCCGCCTGGGCGCGGCTCCGAGACCCGCTGGGACGGCGCGCCGCCCGCGGGCCGGCCGCGAAGTCGCGGACAGAGCACCTGGCGGAGATGGACCTCACGCAGCTGGCGAAGCACTTCCGGACCGACAAGTGGGGCAACCACCGTTACACCCCCCACTACGAGTACCACTTCGCGCCCCTTCGTGACGAGAAGATCAACGTTCTCGAGATCGGCATCGGCGGCTACGCCCGCGAGGGCCGTGGGGGCAAGTCGCTTCGGATGTGGAAGCACTTCTTCCGCAACGCGCAGATCGTCGGACTGGACATCGCGGACAAGTCGTTCGTCGACGCCGAGCGGATCACCACCTACCGCGGGAGTCAGACCGACCCCGAGGTGCTCCAGCGCATCATCGACGAGGTCGGCGAGCTGACGATCATCATCGACGACGGAAGCCACCGCTCCGAACACGTGCGGGCTTCCTTCGCCTACCTGTTCCCGCGGCTCGCCGACGGCGGGTTCTACGCGATCGAGGACACTCAGACCTCGTACTGGCCAGAGCGCGGCGGCAGCGAGGACCTCGACGACCCGACGACGACGATGGCGCTCGTCAAGTCCCTCGTCGACGGCCTCAACCACGAGGAGTTCGTGGACGAGGCGTACGAGCCCAGCTACACCGATCGTCATGTGGTGGCCGTCCACTGCTACCACAACCTGGTGATCATCGAGAAGGGCGACAACCTGGAGGGCACCCGCCGTCGAGCCATCCTGCGGGCCCGGTACGCAACTCCGGCGTGATCTCCTGGCGCGTGGCCTGGCAGGAGGGGTTGTACGGGCCCGGCGGCTTCTATCGCCGCGAGCACCCGGTCGACCACTTCCGCACCTCGGTGCACGCCTCCGACGCCTTTGCCGCAGCGGTGCTGACCTACGTACGCCGTGCCGGCCTGAGGGCGGTGGTCGACGCTGGCGCGGGCCGCGGCGAGCTCCTTCGGACCCTCGACGCCGCCGCGCCGGGTGAGCTGGACCTTCACGGCGTCGACCTCCGGCCCCGCCCGGACGACCTCCCGCCGACGATCGGCTGGAGCCCTGAGGTCCCCGACGGCGTCGACGGCCTGCTGATCGCCAACGAGCTGCTGGACAACCTCCCGTGCGACGTGGTCGAGCGCGACGAGGACGGGGCGCTGCGGGTGGTGATGGTCGACCCGGCGACCGGCGAGGAGGAGCTCGGCCCGCTCGTGCGCGACCCGGACACCCTGGCGTGGCTCGACCGTTGGTGGCCGTGCCCCGACCCGGGTGAGCGCGCCGAGGTGGGCCTGTCGCGGGAGGCGTGGTGGCGGGACGCGGTCGGCAGGGTGGTCCGAGGAGCGGCGATCGCGATCGACTACGGCCACCGCGCCGACGACCGTCCTCCGTTCGGCAGCCTGCGGGCCTACCGCAGCGGCGCGGAGGTCGACGTGGTCCCCGACGGCACCCGCGACGTGACGGCACACGTCGCTGTCGATGCCCTCGCGGACGCCGTGGGCGGCACCCTGCGTCGTCAGCGAGATGTGCTGCGCGACCTGGGTGTCGTCGGCGCCCGCCCTCCGCTCACGCTCGCCTCCACCGACCCGCACGCCTATCTCGCCGCGCTGGCGGCGGCCTCCGAGGCCGCCGAGCTCACGGCGGCCGGCGGTCTCGGTGACTTCTGGTGGATCGTGACCGAGGTCCCCTGACCGGACGACCCCGGAGCCCCGTCACTCGCGTCGGCGCACGTCCAGCGTTCCGTCGGCGTACGCCTTGCGCAGCACCTTCTTGTCGAACTTGCCGACCGAGGTCCGGGGTACGGCCTCGATGAACGTCCACGCCTCAGGCAGCTGCCATGCCGCGAAGGACCCCGCGAGGTGGTCTCGCAGCGCCTCGGGAGTCACGTCGGCGCCCGCGCGGACCACGACCGTCGCGAGGGGGCGTTCCTGCCACTTCTCGTCGGGGATCCCCACGACCGCGGCCTCGACGACGTCCGGGTGGGCCATCAGCGCGTTCTCGAGGTCGACCGACGAGATCCACTCACCGCCCGACTTGATCACGTCCTTCGCGCGGTCGGTCAAGGTGATGTAGCCGCGTGGATCGATCGTCCCGACGTCACCGGTGCGGAGCCAGCCGTCGGAAAACTTCTCGGGGTCGTCGTCAAGGTAGTAGGAGCCGGTGATCCACGGGCCACGCACCTCGACCTCTCCGACCGCCTCGCCGTCGTGCGGCAGCTCCTCTCCACCGTCGCCGACGAGCCGCGCCTCGACGCCGCCCAGGAGCCGGCCCTGGCCGGCGCGGAAGCGCCACGCCTCTTCCTCGTCCACGCCGAGCGGCGGCTTCCCGGAGGTGGCGACGGGAGAGGTCTCCGTCATGCCCCACGCTTGCTGGATGCGCACGCCGTGGCGGTCCCAGAGCGCGCGCTGCAACGACTCCGGGACGGCGGAGCCGCCGCAGAGGACGGTGCGCAGCGAGCTCAGGTCGGAGGGGTGCTCGTCGATCCGGCCGAGGATGTCGTTGAAGACCGTCGGCACGCCGCCCGCGAGGGTCGGGCGCGTCTCCTCGATGAGGCGTACGAGCGGCTCGGCCTGGAGCCAGCGGTCGGGCATCACCAGCGACGCGCCGACCAGCACGGCCGCGTACGGGAGGCCCCAGGCGTTGGCGTGGAACATGGGGACGATCGGGAGCACGCGATCCTCCGGGCCCATCCCGGCGTTGTCGCCCATCGCGATCGACATCGAGTGCAGGTACGCCGAGCGGTGGCTGTAGACGACGCCCTTGGGGTGGCCGGTGGTCCCGCTCGTGTAGCACATCGCGGCGGCGTCGTGCTCGTCCACCGACGGCCACGCGAAGTCGTCGTCGGGGGCAGCGGCGAGCTCGTCCTCATAGCGCAGGACCGTCCTACCCGACGCCTCTAGCGGGCTGAGGTCGGCCTCCGCGGCCTCCGGCCCGGCCACCAGGACGTGGGTGACGGTCTTCATCTGCGGGAGCACCGCCGCGAACGGCGCGACGAGCGAGGCGTCCACGACGACCACCGCATCCTCCGCGTGGTTGACGACGTAGGCGACCTGCTCGGGGAACAACCGGATGTTGACGGTGTGCAGGACCGCGCCCATGGCCGGCACCGCGAGATAGCACTCGAGGTGCTCGACGTTGTTCCACATGAAGGTGCCGACACGCTGGTCACCAGTCACCCCGAGCCCTCGCAGCACCTGCGCCAGGCGCGTTGCTCGGCGGCCGATCTCGCCGTACGTGCGGGTCCGGGTGCCGTCGGGGGTGGCGGTGACGACGGTGGCGTCGGCGTACGCGGTCGTGCCGTACCGCATGAGGCGGCCGAGGCTGAGGGGGACGTCCTGCATGGTGCTGCGCATTCGGGGCCTCCGAACGAGTGTGGCGTGGCTCACACAGTGTGCCGGAGGTTCCCGTTTTCGTCATCGGCTAGCAGGGACGAGCCCCACTTGTCTGGACTTTTCACAGACTGGAGTTGCCGAGTCGGTGACGGACCCTCACGGTGGGGGAACACGTGGCCGCCGCGGGGGCTCGACGTCTTCGGCGAACGGTGGCCTCAGGCGAAAGGACGATCCCTTGCGCTCCACCTCCCCACCCCGACCTTGGTCCACGATCCTCGCGACCGCCGCAGGCATCGCACTCGCAGCCTCCGCGCTCGTCGGCAGCGGCACGTCAGCCGGTGCCGGACAGCGCGACGACGGTCTGGAGGCGGCCCTCGCCGCGGCGGCCGAGGACGCCCCGGCCGCGCTGCAGACGCCGTTCGAGCAGTCCGGCGGCGCGACCTGGACGACCCACCCGCAGTCCCTGGCGTTCTACCGCCAGCTCGACGCCTCCTCGCGACGCGTCACGGTCGGCACCATCGGCCGTACGACGCGGGGCCGCCCGCTCCAGCTCGTCTCGATCGGCTCTCCCGCGCCGAAGTCGCAGGCCGAGGCGGCCGGTGGCTCGGTCGCGATGTTCGTCTGCTCGGTTCACGGCAACGAGCCCTCCGGCCGCGAAGCCTGCATGAAGCTCGCCCGCGACCTCGCTACGAGCACCGACGCCACGGTGACCCGGTTCCTCGCCCGGACCACGGTGCTCATCGTCAACGCCAACCCCGACGGATGGGTGGCCAACACCCGCGGCAACGCCGACGGCGTCGACGTCAACCGTGACTACCTCGAGCTGTCGACGCCGGAGGGCCGGGCGATCACGAAGGTGATCCGCGACTGGAACCCCGACGTCCTCAACGACCTCCACGAGTACGGTCCCAACCAGTACTACCGGACCGACCTGCTCCACCTCTGGCCGCGCAACCGCAACGTCGACGACCAGGTCCACTCGCTCAGCAAGGAGATGAGCGAGGAGTACTCCGCCGCCCAGGCGCGCAGCGAGGGCTTCACCGCCGGGATCTACGGCCAGTACGTCAAGGACGGCGAGCCGTTCCTCCAGGTGGCCGGAGACGAGCAGGTCCGGATCCTCCGCAACTACGCGGGGCTGGTGAACGTCGTGGGCATGCTCAGCGAGACCGCGACCCGTCCGCTCAACGACGAGGAGGCGGCCGACGTCCGCGTCCTCAACAACCGCCGGGTCGACACCAACTACGCGAGCGCGCTCGGGTCGACGCAGATGGTCGCCGAGAACCGCGCGACGCTGGCTCGGGAGACCGCGGCCGCCGCCGAACGGCAGCGCGAGCTCGGCGCGACGCAGGGCGGGGTCGTCTATTTCGGGGGCCAGGACGACATGCTGCCGACCGATCCCGACCAGGTCGAGCCCGAGCCGATGTGCGCCTACCAGATCACCGAGGCGACCTTCCAGGACCTGCGTCGGACGCTGCGTCTGCACGACCTGAAGGCCACCCGCAACGCCGATGGTCGAGTGGTGAGCCTCGCGCAGGCGAACCGCGCGCTCGTGCCGCTGATGTTCGACACGCGGTCGGAGTACCGCCTCGCCGAGGGGACGCCGCTCGAGACCTGCTGACGCCGTCACCCACCGCAGGACTCGCAGCTGCGACCGCCGTCTGGTCGCAGCTGCGAGTCCTCTGTCATCGGACGGTCTGGCGGAGCGTCAACGGACCCGGAGCACCGCGCGCGCCGACGAGCCGGTGAAGGCGGACGAGCCGCCGTACACGATGCGCAGCGCGTGCTTGCCGCGCTTCTTCAGCCGGGACAGCGTCACGGTCACCGCGCCGCGCCTGGCCGCCGTGAGCGTCGCTCTGCCGACCCGCTTCTTGCCGTCGAAGACGGTGACCGTGCCGGTGGGACGGATCGTCGTGCCGCGGCCGGTGACGGTCACCGTCACCTTCGCCCGCTGCTTGCGGGTCACCTTCTTCTTGGACAGTCGGACCTTCGCGCCCGTACCCGCCTTCGTGATCCGCACGGCGGTGCGTGCCGCCGCCGTCGTCGGCGAGAAGTCGGCACGGTACGACGCGATGATCTGGTGCGTCCCGACCGCGAGTCCTGCTGGGACGGCCACCGTCGCCGCACCCCGTGACAGACGCACGGTGCCCAGCGACCGGCTGCCCGCCGTCAGCGCCACGGTCCCCGCCGCGTAGGTCGCGCCACGAGCGACCGACACCCCCACCCGTGCGGCCCGTCCGTACGTCGTGACCGCAGGCGTGACCGTCATCCGGGCAGTAGCCGCGAAGGGTGTCGCCGAGTAGTAGACGGTCCAGATCAGCGGGCCGAGGTCGGCACCGGCGGCGACCCCGAGAACCCGCGCACCCGCCACGGTGGCGCGCGTCTCGCCGATCGCCTGGGACCAGGTGGGCTCCCCGCCGCCGGACAGGCCCGCGACGGACGCCAACGCGATGCCCTTCTCTGTCCTCGCGGTCTGGCCCGGGTGACGGTAGGTCACGTCAGCGCGCAGCTCACCGGTCATGCCCTGGGTCACCCACTCGAGGTCGGAGACCACGACCTCCCGGCGCGGGCTGGCCAGCCGGACGACGCCACCGGCCTGGATCCTCGCCGGGTACGCCTTGCGCATGTCCGTGATCGGGAATCGGAACCGGTCGGTGAACCTCGGATCGCGCACCGCTCCGCCCGAGAGCGTGACGCTGCCGCCCTCGGCTGCCACCGTGGCTCGAAGGGTGTCGCTGACGCCCCACACGAAGGCGGAGTTGGGCCGGTCGTACGGCGCCCCTGCCGGCGCCGGGCCGGGATAGCGCAGCTCCTGCCGGACCACGACGGAGCCGCTGCCGGTGACGGGGCCACCGGTGGTCGGCGTGAACGTCGCGGTGACCACCCCGGTGCCGACCGTCAACGGGCCTGACACGCTGCCGGCGTAGACCGCGTCCGAACCCTCGACCGGCTCGAGCGTGACCGTCTTGCCGTCGAAGGCCGCTGTCATCGTGCCCGTGGTGACGTCACCGGTCACGGTGAACGAGACCCAAAGGCTGCTGTCGGCCCACGCCTCGGTCCAGCCGTTGTAGCTGAGGGTGCTCTGCTCGGCCTTGGCCGGCGAAGCCGCCAGGACTCCGGCGGCGAGCAGGACGGCGACGAGGGCCGCGACCAGGCGCCTCGCGTCGAACGAACCCCCGCTCCGACCGTTCCAAGGGCTGGGAGCGTTCAGGCGAAGGGTCGGCACGGGTCTCCTCGGTGTCGTAGCGCGCCGCCGCGCGCGGGCACATCATTGCACCGCGCGGGTCAACCCGTCTCCTCTCGCCTGCAGTCACGGCGCCGCTAGGCTGAGCGGCATGCCGAGCGACGAGGTCTCCCCTCCCCGCACGCTGACCGTCGGCGTCGGTGCGGGCTCGGCGGGCTTCGGGCACGAGCGCGGCGGCGGCGTCGACCTCGGCACCACCGACATGGTCCTCAACGTGGGCCCCCAGCATCCCGCCACCCACGGTGTCCTGCGGCTGCGCCTGACGCTGGACGGTGAGCGCATCGTGCACTGCGAGCCGATCGTCGGCTACATGCACCGTGGGGCCGAGAAGCTCTTCGAGGTCCGGGACTACCGGCAGATCATCGTCCTGGCCAACCGTCACGACTGGCTCTCCGCCTTCTCCAACGAGGTGGGCGTCGTCCTCGGCGTCGAGCGGATGCTGGGCCTCGAGGTCCCCGAGCGCGCGACCTGGGCACGCATGCTGCTCTCCGAGCTCAACCGAGTCCTCAACCACCTCATGTTCATCGGTTCGTACCCCCTCGAGATCGGTGCGATCACGCCGATCTTCTACGCCTTCCGCGAGCGAGAGACGATCCAGGAGGTCATGGAGGAGCTCTCGGGCGGGCGCATGCACTACATGTTCAACCGCGTGGGCGGCCTCAAGGAGGACCTCCCCGCCGGCTGGCTCGGTCGCGTCGGCGCTGCGACCGCGGCCGTGCGCAGCCGCCTCGGGCAGATCGAGGACATGTTGCTCGGCAACGAGATCTTCGTCGCCCGCACCCGAGGGGTCGGTGTGCTGTCGCCCGAGCTCGTCCAGGCGTACGGCGTCTCCGGGCCGATCGCCCGCGCGTCGGGTGTCGACTTCGACCTTCGACGTGACCAGCCCTATCTCGCGTACGACGAGCTCGTCGCCGACAAGACGCTGCGGGTGGTCACCCGTCACGAGGGTGACAGCTATGCACGGTTCGCATGCCTCCTCGAGCAGGTGCGGGTGTCGCTCGACCTCGCCGACGCCTGCGTGGCCCGGTTGCGCGAACTGCCGCAGGGGCCCGTCAACGTCAAGCTCCCCAAGATCCTCAAGGTCCCGGAGGGCTCGACCTACACGTGGACCGAGAACCCGCTCGGCATCAACGGCTACTACCTGGTCTCACGGGGAGAGAAGACACCGTGGCGCCTGAAGATGAGGACGGCGTCCTTCAACAACATCGCGGTGCTGCCCGAGATCGTGCGCGGCTGCGTCGTCGCGGACCTGATCGCGATCCTCGGCTCCATGTTCTTCGTGGTGGGCGACATCGACAAGTGACGCCGGGCGGTGTGCCCGACGCCACGGCGGGTCGATCTGCCGACTCCCGCCGCGCGCTCTAGGGTCGGTGCGTGGGAGACGTGTGGGCGGTGAGCGACATCCACGGGCACCGTGACGCGCTGGTGGAGGTCCTGAGGTCTGCCGACCTGATCGACGAGGACGAGCACTGGTCGGGCGGCGACGCTCGGCTGTGGTTCCTCGGCGACTACGTCGACCGTGGGCCGGACGGCATCGGGGTGATCGACCTCGCGCGCCGCCTCGAGGGTGAGGCGGCCGACGCGGGCGGCTCTGCCTCGGCAATCCTCGGCAACCACGAGATCCTCATGCTCGGCATGCACCGCTACGGGCCGACGCCGGTCCCCAGCGACGGCCGCTACAGCTTCGAGGCCAACTGGATCGGCAACGGCGGTGTCGTCAGCGACCTCGAGCGTCTCGACCAGGACCGGATCGACTGGCTCACGACGCTGCCGGTGATCGCCACCGACGCCGACCACCTGCTCCTGCACTCCGACACGACGGCCTATCTGCTGTGGGGCGACTCCGTCGACGAGGTCAACGCCGCTGTGCGCGCAGAGCTGGAGATGCCCGATCTCGACACCTGGTGGGAGATGTGGCGCAGGTTGACGACGCGCTACGCGTTCGCTCGAGAGGACGGCGTCGCGGCTGCGGAGCAGATGCTGGGCGCGCTCGGTGGCCGACGCATCGTCCACGGGCACACCATCGGCGCGCTGGTGCGGGGCGGGCCGGTGACGCCCGAGGACGAGCCCGTGCTCTATGCGGACGGGCTCGTCCTCGACATCGACGGCGGGATCTATCTCGGCGGTCCGTGCCAGCTCGTCCGGCTCGACGAGCCTGATCTCCCCGGACCTCGCAGCTAGCCGAGCAGGCCCTCGTCCTCGAGGAACTTCTTGGCGACGTCGGCGGGCTTCTCGCGGTCGACGTCGACCGCGGTGTTCAGGTCGGCCAGCTTGTCCGTCGTCAGCTGGGCCGACAGCTCGTTGAGGGCATCGGCGGCACCCTTGTTGTCGGCGAGCCACGTGGTGTTGACCGCCGGGATCAGGTTCTGGGCGGGCTGGAGACCCTTGTCGTCCTCCAGGAGGACGAGACCGTCGTCCTCGAGCGAGCCGTCGGTCGTCGCGACCTGCACGAGCTGGACCTCGCCGTTGGCGGCGGCGTCCTTGCCCTCGCGGGTGCCGAAGCCGAGCGGGAGGACCTCCGTGATGTCGATCCCGTAGACCTCCTTGAGACCCTTGGCACAGTCCTGCCGGTCCTTGCAGTCGCGAGCCGCGGCGAGCTTGATGGGCTGCTTGGTGGCAGCGAGGTCGGACAACGTCGTGACCGAGTTCTTGTCGGCGAACTCCTTGGTGACGGCGTACGCGTTCTGGTCGGTCGCCTCGGCCGGCTCCAGCAGCGTCACGCCCGCGCCCTCGGCGAGCACGCTCACCTTGTCGAGGGAGTCCTCGACGTTGTTGCTGGTGACAGGCGTCGACCCGGCGCCGTTGGCCTGGTCGTTGAGGTAGTCGCCGATGCCGGAGAGGTATTCGGGGACGACCTGCACCTTGTTGTCGGCCAGCTGCGCCATGTAGATGTCGCGGGTGTCGACGAGCTTTTGAGTCACGTCGTAGCCCTCGTTCTCGAGCACCTGGGTGTAGAGCTCGGCGAGGATCTGCATCTCGGTGAAGTTCTGACCGGAGAGGGTCACCGATCCCTGGGAGCTGTCACCTCCACCGTTGTCGTCGTCTCCGCAGGCGGACAGCGAGACCAGCGCTGCGGCACAGACCAGGGCGGCGGCAGAGCGTCGGAGGCGCCGCAGTGTCGTGCTCTTCATCGGGGTTCCTTCCGTCACGACTCGGCGGCCGTGCTGTCTCGGGATCGGGCTGTCATCTCCGGCATCTGGACAAGACCATCATGGCGGGAACCGGTGACACGACGCATCGGGTCGACGCGCCGCTCGACGACGGCGGCGAGTCCCTCGAGGACGAGGGCGCCGCCCGCGACGAGGATGGCGCCCGCGATGACGTAGTCGTAGGAGTTGTTGCTGAAGCCGTAGGTGATCACGTTGCCCAGGCCCGGCCCTGCCACGAGGGCCGCGATGGTGGCGGTCGCCCACAGCTGCACGAGCGCGAGACGCACCCCGTTGGCCACCATCTGCGACGCGAGCGGGAGCTCGATGCGACGGAAGACCTGCCACTCGCTCATGCCGGTCCCCCGGGCAGCCTCGACGATCTCGGCGTCCACCTCGCGGACGCCGACGTACGAGTTGGTGATCACCGGCGGCAACCCGAACAGCACGAGCGCGATCAGCGTGGCCAGCCCGGCGCGTCCGTACGGCCCGAGCGTGGCGGTCCCGATCGGTCCCAGCGCCAGGAGCCCGAGCACCGCGAAGACGGGGACCGCGCGTCCGACGTTGGACACGTTGATGGCGAACGTGCCGCCCCGGCCGCGGTGACCCAGCCAGAGGGCGAGCGGGAGACCGACGACGAGGACGAGGACCAGCGCCGTCACCGTGAGCAGGACCTGCTCGACCAGCTGGGTCCACAGGCCGTCGCTGCCCTTCCAGCTCTCCGGCTCCAGGAGGAGGTCGATCGCACCGGCGAGCTCGTTCATGCGGCGGCCCCTCGCGTCCACGGCGTCACCAGACGGGCGAAGGCGACGATGACGAGGTCGAGGAGCACGGCCAGGACGACGCACAGGACGCTGGTCGTCAGCACCTGCGCCTTGAAGCTGTCGTCGATGCCGTTCGCGAGCATGTTGCCGAGTCCGCCGTAGGCCACGATCGTGCCGAGGGTCACCAGGGCGACGGTGGAGACGGTGGCGACGCGAAGGCCGGCCATCACGATCGGCAGCGCGAGCGGTGCCTCGATCCGCGTCAGCAGCCGGAGCCTCCCGTACCCGAGGCCCGTCGCCGCCTCCACCACCTCGTCCGGCACGCTGTCCAGCCCGGCGAGCACGTTGCGCACGAGGATGGACAGCGAGTAGAGCGCGAGCCCGATCACGACCGTCGTCGGGGTCAGACCGGTCGCCTGCGCGAGGATCGAGAACATCGCCAGCGACGGGATGGTGTAGACGAGCGTGGTGCTGCCGAGGAGCAGCGAGCGTGCCTTCGGACGGTGGCGGGCAGCCAGCGACAGCGCGACCGCGAGCACCAGTCCGAGCACCACCGAGGTGACCGTGAGGAGCACGTGCTGGACGGTCGCCTCCCACAGCTCCGGCGCGTAGCGGGTCACGTACTCGGGGCAGACCCACGAGTTGACCGTCCGTGCGTAGCAAGGGGGGTCGGCGGCGAGCACGGCGACGTTGCTCGCGTCGGCGACTAGGCTCACGTCATGCAACCTACCGAGGATGCGATGATCGTGCTCGAGCACGTCGGCAAGCAGTATCCCGACGGGTCGGTCGCCGTCGGCGACCTCTCCCTCACCATCCCCCGAGGGGCGCTCGTCGCCCTGGTCGGGCCGTCGGGGTGCGGCAAGTCCACCACGCTCAAGATGGTCAACCGCCTCATCGAGCCCACGTCGGGCCGCATCCTGGTCGACGGCGAGGACGTGCTGAAGGCGGACCCCGTGGAGCTGCGCCGCGGCATCGGCTACGTCATCCAGCAGGTGGGGCTCTTTCCGCACCAGACGATCCGCGAGAACGTCGCCACGGTGCCGACGCTGCTGCGCTGGAACCGCAGCCGGGCGCGAGCGCGCGCCGACGAGCTGCTCGACCTCGTCGGTCTAGACCCGTCGACGTACGCCGACCGCTATCCGCACCAGCTGTCGGGCGGCCAGCGTCAGCGGGTGGGCGTAGCGCGCGCCCTCGCCGCCGATCCGCCGGTCCTCCTCATGGACGAGCCGTTCGGCGCGGTCGACCCGATCGTCCGCGAGCGGCTGCAGGACGAGTTCCTGCGTCTGCAGCACGACCTGGGCAAGACGGTCATGTTCGTCACCCACGACATCGACGAGGCCGTGCGCCTCGGCGACCGCGTCGCGGTGCTCGCCGGCGGAGGAGACCTCCGCCAGTACGACTCACCCGCCGCGGTGCTCGGCAAGCCCGCCGACGACTTCGTCGCCGAGTTCGTCGGCGCGGACCGCGGGCTACGCAGGCTCGCGGTCACGCCGATCGACGTCGCTGACCTCGAGGACGCCCCGTTGGTGCGCGAGGACGCGACGGTCGCCGACGCGCGGCGGGTCGCCGAGGAGGCCGGGGTGTCCTCGGCGCTCGTGGTCGACGACGCGGAGCGGCTCGTCGGCTGGGCGCCCTCGGACCACCTCGATGGCTCGAGCGACCTCCGGGTACGACCGATGAAGGCTTCGGTCCACCGCTCGGCGACGCTCAAGGACGCGTGGTCGGTGATGCTCCGCTACGACGCCGGATGGGTGGCGGTGCTCGACGACGACCGGCGGCTGCTGGGCGTGCTCACCCCCGACTCCTTGCACGCGGCGCTGCGCCGCTCGGTGCGGGTGACCGAGCCGGTCTGACGAGGCCGCGAGAGCCGGTCAGGCTTCCTTGGCCTCGGGCAATGTCGCCTCGTCCGCCGGAGCGACGTGCTCCGCGTCGTCGGCCGCCTGCGCGCGAGCGGCGGCAGTCGCCTCCCAGCTGAGCAGGTCGACGATGGTGGGGACGTCGGCGCCGTCCCACAGCGTCATGGTCGAGGGCGCCGGCTCCTCGAGCTCTCCGCGCAGCGCCTCCACCTCACGCTGCAGGAGCTTGCGCTGAGCGTCGGTCTCCTCGGTGCGCGCCTCGGCGAGCCGAAGGGTGCCGTTGAGCTCGGCGATCCGCTTGGTCGTGATCGAGAGGGTCTCGTTGACCGCCTCGACGAACTCCATGTTCTCGCGGGTGCGGTCGATGGTGATGTCACGGTAGGCCTGAGCCTGCTCGGCGCGGTCCTTGAACCACTCGCGGCGCGTCTCCATCACCTCGTCGGCGACCACGCGCGCGGCCACCGCTCCGACGACGACCGCCGTGATCGCCGCCGCGATCAGTGTCCCCTGCGAGGCTGTCACCACCGCAACCGCAACGAACGCGGCAGAGGCCGTGAGGAACATGCTTGCGACGAGGATGCGCGTGGAGCGCTGACGGCGGCGATCGTGGGACATGGCAGAACAGTACGCTACGACTACGCCGCCGCAGGCGACCGACACCGCCGCGACGAGAGCGGTCTCAGGCCTGGGCCGGAGCGTCCTCGTCGTCGTCGTCCTTGGGCACCTCGCAGGCACGCTCGAGCGTGAGCGCCGCGGCCAGCGCGAGGAGTGCCGCCACGGCGGCTGCGGCGGAGTGGACGACGCGCTCACGGGGCAGCGCCAGCTCCATGTCGCCGGCGAAGGACAGCGCGAAACCGACGTAGTAGCCGGCGATCAACGCGGTCACGATCGCCGACGCCTTGGCCAGGGCGAGCAGCCGCAGGGCGCGTGTCGGGTGCATCGTGCGGCGCTCGCGGTGCAGCGACTGGAAGGTCGTCCAGGCGAGGAACGCGAGCGCGCCGGCGAGGAAGAGCATCGTGCCGGCGGCGACCCACGACACCGTGGGCGCAGGCTCGCCACGCCACTCGACGAACGGCCGTAACCCTCGCCCGACCGCGAGACCGACGACTCCCAGGACGGCGAGCTGGACCGGCGACGACCGGCGGAGCGGGCGAGAAGGCATCGGCGTCAGAGGAGGATCTCGAGGTCCTCGCGCCGCCTCACGCCGGAGGTGTCGAGGCCCTGGGCGAGGTCGACGACGAAGCCCTTGCCGGGGATCTCACCCTCGAGGTCGAGCTCGAGCCACGGCATCAGCACGAACGCGCGCTCGTGGGCCCGCGGGTGCGGGAGCGTCAGACGCTCGTCCTTCGCGACACGGTCACCGACCACGATGAGGTCGACGTCGAGCGTGCGAGGTGCGTTCTTCTCACCGCGCTCGCGGCCGAACGCGTCCTCGATCGCGAGGCAGCGGTCGAGCAGCGTGTGCACGGTGAGGGTGGTGTCGATGAGCACGACGAGGTTGAGGAAGTTGCGCGAGCCCTCGGGCGCGTCGACGGGCTCGGTCTCGTACACCGACGACACGGAGACGATGGTGACGCCGGGGGTGTCCGCGAGCGCCGCGACGGCGCCCTGCACGCTGTTGAGCCGCTCTCCCAGATTTGACCCGACAGCGATCACGGCCTGCCGGATCGGGCGCATGCCTCCGGTCATCGTGTCGGCATCAGGCATGTGCGGGTTGGGCGTCTCGGTCACGTACGGCTCCGCTCTATCGTCACGGCGACATCGGAGAACGTCACCGCTATCGGTGCATCGGGCTTGTGGACCGTGACGCTCGCCCACCGCACCGGCTCGAAGCCGAAGCAGATCCGCAGGATCCGGAGCGCGAGCGTCTCGATCAGGTCCACCGGGTCCGACGCGATGGCGTCCGCGACCCGTTCCGACAACGTACCGTAATGAACCGACGCGGCTAAGTCCCCGGTCTCCCCCGCGGGCGAGAGATCGAGCGCGAGCACGACGTCGACGACGAACCGCTGCCCGTGCTCGCGCTCGTGCGGCAGCAATCCGTGGTAGCCGTACGCCTCGATGCCCGTGACGGTGATCCGGTCCAGGTCTGGCGGCATGGTCATCCCTCCATCAACGGGCCCGAGTGGTGCGACCACAGCTTCCACCCGACCGGTGTCTCGACCAGCACGTCGGTCGCGACGCCGCGCCCTCCCGCGAAGACCGTGGGCGCCTCGCCCGCCGCCTCCGACAGGACGTTCTCGGTGCAGGAGACGACGGCCACGCTGCCGCGTCGGAGAACGCTGACGTCGGTGAGGATGAACTGGATGTAGCCCACGTTGGCCATGAGCATCGCGAACGAACGCACGATCGTGGGTGTGCCGAGGATCGCCTCCGCCCCCGGGTGGACGCACACGGTCTCGTCGCCGGGCAGCCACAGCGACGTCATGAGGTCCAGGTCGCCGTGCTCGATCGCGTCGTAGAAGGCCTGGTGCGTGCGGAGCACGGGGTCGGGCTGGTCAGCCACGGCGCCACCGTTCTGCGACGCGGACCGCGTCGGCGTTGTCGGGAACTTCATGGACACGGATCGCCCAGGCGCCGGCGGCCGCTGTCAGCGCCGTGACAGCCAGGGTGGCGGCCTCGCGGTGCAGCGGGTCTCGCAGGACGCCGTCGGGCTCGGCGAGCAGCTCGCCCAGGAACCGCTTGCGGCTCGCGGCCACGAGGAGCGGGTAGCCCAGCTCGGCGAAGGCGGCGAGGTGGGACAGGACGGTCCAGTTCTGGTCCCCCCGCTTGGAGAAGCCGATGCCGGGGTCGACGACGACCTGCTCCGGGCGCACGCCGGCGGCGAGCGCGGCCTCGACCGAACGGCGCAGCTCGGCGACCACGTCGGGGACGAGGTCGGCGTACGCCGTCGCGTCCTCGTCCTGCATCCGCGCCGAGTGACCTCGCCAGTGCATGACGACGTACGGAACACCCGTACGGGCCGCGACCTGGAGGATGTCCGGGTCGGCGAGGCCGCCGGACACGTCGTTGATGATGCGCGCGCCGGCAGCGACCGCACGCTCGGCGACCTCGGCGCGCATGGTGTCGACGGAGACCACCACACCGCGCTCGGACAACGCCCGCACGACCGGCTCGACACGGGCCAGCTCGGTGGCGGCGTCGACGCGCTGTGCTCCGGGGCGGGTCGACTCGCCACCGACGTCGACGATGTCGGCGCCGGACTCCACGAGGGCGATGCCGCGGCGGACCGCGTCCTCGGCGTCGAGCCACCGCCCACCGTCGGAGAAGGAGTCGGGCGTCACGTTGACCACGCCCATCACCTGGCATCGGCCGGCATCGGGCAGCAACGGCACGGCACGTCGCTCGAACATCAGCCGCCCTTGATGAGCGCCATCGCCTCGGCCCGGGTCGCCGGATCACGCAGCTGACCGCGCACCGCGCTGGTGACCGTCTTGGCTCCGGGCTTGCGGACCCCACGCATCGTCATGCAGAGGTGCTCCGCCTCGAGCTGCACGATCACCCCGAGGGGACGCAAGGTGTTGGTGAGTGCGTCGGCGATCTGTGTGGTCAGCCGCTCCTGCACCTGCGGGCGACGGGCGAAGATGTCGACCAGGCGCGCGAGCTTGGACAGCCCGACCACGCGCCCGTCGCTGGCGGGGATGTAGCCGATGTGCGCGACACCGGTGAACGGAACCAGGTGGTGCTCGCACATCGACCACAGCTCGATGTCCTTCACCAGGATGAGCTCCTCGTGGTCGACCGCGAAGGTGCGTGACAGCACCTCCGCCGGGTCGTGCCGCATGCCGGCAAAGATCTCCTCGTACGCCCGGGCGACCCGCGCGGGTGTGTCCTGGAGCCCGTCTCGGCCAGGATCCTCACCGATCGCGATCAGCAGCTCGCGGACCGCCGCCTCGGCCCGCGCCGCGTCGAACGTCGGGAGCGACCTCGTCGGCTCGTCGCCGCCGGACTCCGCCACCTCAGCGGTCTCCGGGAGACGGCGGCTCGGGAGTGCCTCCCGTCGGGTCGGCACCCGGGCCGTGGATGTCGGTCCCACCCTGACCCGGGGCGAGCACGATCGTGCCCTCCTCCGAGTCACGCTCCGGCTCGTGGCCGTTGATCTCCTTGGGCGAGATCACCGGTGGGAGCGTGGAGGGCTTGCGCGTCTCCGAGCCGGTCCAGGGAGGACGCGGCGGACGACGTCGCAGCGGCTCGAAGATGCGCGCGACCGACTCCTTGTCGAGCGTCTCGCGCTCGAGGAGCTCGAGGACCAGGGCGTCGAGCACGTCGCGGTTGTCGGCGAGGATGTCGAACGCCTCCTGGTGGGCGAACGAGATGAACTTGGTCACCTCTTCGTCGACGATCGCCGCAAGCTCCTCGGAGTAGTTGCGCGAGTGCCCGATGTCGCGACCGAGGAACGGCTCGGAGTTGTTCTCGCCGAGACGGACCGCGCCGATCCGCTCGGTCATGCCGTACTGCGTCACCATCGCGCGGGCGAGGTTCGTCGCCTTCTCGATGTCGTTGGCCGCACCGGTGGTCGGATTGTGGAAGACGAGCTCCTCGGCGGCACGGCCGCCCATCATGTACGCGAGCGCGTCGAGCATCTCTGCCCGCGTCTGGCTGTACTTGTCCTCGTCCGGCAGCACCATCGTGTAACCCAGGGCACGGCCACGCGGAAGGATCGTGATCTTGTGCACCGGGTCGCTGCCGGGGAGTGCCGCGGCGACGAGAGCGTGCCCGCCCTCGTGGTAGGCGGTGATCTTGCGCTCGTGCTCGCTCATCAGGCGGGTGCGCTTCTGCGGACCGGCGACGACCCGGTCGATCGCCTCGTCGAGCGTCGCGTTGTCGATCAGGGCGTCGGACTGGCGCGCGGTGAGCAGAGCCGCCTCGTTGAGCACGTTGGCGAGGTCGGCGCCGGAGAAGCCGGGCGTGCGTCGCGCGACGGACTGGAGGTCGACGTCGGCAGCCAGCGGCTTGCCGCGGGAGTGCACCGTGAGGATCTGCAGACGGCCCTTGAGGTCGGGGGCCTCGACGGCGATCTGGCGGTCGAAGCGTCCGGGGCGCAGGAGCGCGGGATCGAGCACGTCGGGACGGTTGGTCGCCGCGATGAGGATGACGCCACCCCGCACGTCGAAGCCGTCCATCTCGACCAGAAGCTGGTTGAGGGTCTGCTCGCGCTCGTCGTGACCGCCGCCGAGACCGGCACCACGGTGACGACCGACGGCGTCGATCTCGTCGATGAAGACGATCGCGGGAGCATTCTCCTTGGCCTGCTCGAACAGGTCGCGGACACGGCTCGCGCCGACGCCGACGAACATCTCGACGAAGTCGGAGCCGGAGATCGAGTAGAACGGCACCGCCGCCTCGCCGGCCACGGCACGCGCGAGGAGCGTCTTGCCGGTGCCGGGCGGACCGTAGAGGAGGACGCCCTTGGGGATCTTGGCGCCGACCGCCTGGAACTTCTGCGGGTCGGAGAGGAACTCCTTGATCTCGCCGAGCTCCTCCACCGCCTCGTCGGCCCCGGCGACGTCGGCGAAGGTCGTCTGAGGCGTGTCCTTGGCGATGAGCTTGGCCTTGGACTTGCCGAACTGCATCACGCGGCCGCCGCCGCCCTGCATGGAGTTCATCAGGAAGATGAAGAGGAGGAAGATCAGCGCGAACGGGAGCAGGAGGCCCAGCAGGTTGCCGAGGAAGCTCGGCTTGGGGATCTGCACGTCGTACGTCTTCATCTCCTTGTCGGAGACGCTCTGGTCGGCGAGCTTGCGCAGCTGGTTGCCCTGGTTGCCGAGCCAGTTGGCGCGCACCTTCTTGTCGTCGTCGAGCGTGGCACGGATCTCGTTGTCACCGGCCCCGACGAACGTGGCCTCCGAGACCTTGCCCTGCTCGAAGTAACGGACCATGGTCGCGGTCTTGACCTCTTGGTAGCCGTTGTTCGACGACACGATCTGGAGCAGCGCGAGCACCGCGATGACACTGATGATGATCCAGAGCCACGGGCCCTTGAAGATGCGTTTGACGTCCATGATCCGAGGCCGCGCCTCGCTCCTCCTGCGTAGGAATGCGTACGGTGAACGACGTTACACGCCTCGACCACGGCGGCCGGACGACTCGTGTCCCCAGGTGCTTCAACGATCGGCACCCTGGCCCATGTTCCCAGAACGGCCGATCACGTGTCCCGGACTACCCCGCACACGGGGCGAGGAGGTGCGTCAGGAGGAGTAGACGTGCGGCGCCAGGGTGGCGATGTCGCGCAGGTTGCGGTAGCGCTCGTCGTAGTCCAGGCCGTATCCCACGACGAAGGCGTTGGGGATGTCGAACCCGACGTACTTCACGTCGACGGCCATCTTCAGGGCCTCCGGCTTGCGCAGCAGGGTGCAGATCTCCACCGACGCCGGCTTGCGCGAGCGCAGGTTGGAGGTGAGCCACGACAGGGTCAGACCGGAGTCGATGATGTCCTCCACGATCAGCACGTGGCGGTCGGTGAGATCGGTGTCGAGGTCCTTGAGGATCCGGACGACGCCCGACGACGTCGTGCCCGAGCCGTACGAGGAGACGGCCATCCAGTCCATCTCGACGTCGCGGTCGAGAGCCCGCGCGAGGTCGGCCATGACCATCACTGCGCCCTTGAGGACGCCGACGAGGAGCAGCTGCTGCCCCTCGTAGTCGCGCGTCACCTCGGCGGCGAGCTCACGAAGCCGGGCCTGGATGTCGGCCTCGGAGATGAAGGTCTGGTCGAGCGCGAGGTCGCCCTCGATCTGCGATGCGTCCACGTGACCAGCGTGACACAGACGGCTCAGCCGCAGGTGCTCGGCCTCCGGAACTCCAGGGCGCCTGCGGCGCGGATCACAGCGACCCCGCCCGGCAGCGCCGGGCCGCCCTGGCCCCGCCACCGCGTGACGAGACCCTCGACGTCGGCGACGTGGGCGGCCGTGAGGTCTCCCGCCGGGCAGCCGGCGTCGATGGCGACAGCGCGCAGGACGCGAGTCCGCATCGCCCGGGGCAGCGCGGCCAGGCCGGCGACGTCCAGACCGCCGTCGGGCCGCGAGACCTCCTGACGTGCGTGGACGGCCAGACCGTCGAGCAGATCGGCGTCGTCACGGAGCAGGTCGGCGCTGCGCGCCAGCGCCCCGCTGATGCCGGGGCCGAGGGCCTGCTCGACGACCGGCAGCACGTCGTGCCGCACGCGCACCCGGGCGTACCGCTCGTCCTCGTTGTGCGGGTCGTCCCACCAGGTCAGCCCCGAGGCACGGCAGACCGCCTCGGTGTCGGCGCGCGTGAGCGTGAGGAGCGGACGCCGCCACGGGTCGCTGCGGGGCGCCATGCCCGCCAGCGACCGAGCGCCGGACCCTCGGGCGAGCCCGAGCAGCACGGTCTCGGCCTGGTCGTCACGCGTGTGCGCCAGCAGGACGGCTGCGCACCCGTGCCGGTGCGCAGACGATGCGAGCGCAGCACGGCGCGCGGACCGGGCGGCGGACTCCTGCCCACCGGAGCGACCCACCTCGACCGCCTCCACGTCCGCCTCCAGCCCGAGCTGCCGTACGACGTCCGCGGCGTCGCGAGCCACGCTCGCCGAACCCTCCTGAAGCCCGTGGTCGACGACCAGAGCACGCGCGCAGAGGCCTCGACGGGGCGCGACGAACGCGGTCAGCGCCGCCAGCGCGAGCGAGTCGGCTCCCCCCGACACCCCGAGGAGGACCCCCGTGCCCGGGGCGAGGTCGTCGAGAGCACCGGCGACCGCACGTCGTCCGCGGGCGACCGCCGGGTCGAGCCGACCCTTCCCGCGCGGCGCGCCCTCCACGGGGACGCCCTCAGCCGTGGACCCGCGCGACCCAGAGATCGGGCTTCTCGATCTCGGCCGCGGACGGGAGGTTCTCGGGCGCCGCCCACACCGCGTCGAAGCCGTCGCGCCCGACCTGCTTCTCGACCGTACGGACGAACGCGGCGCCGTCGCGGTACTGACGCATCTTGGCGTCGAGCCCGAGGACCTGGCGCACGATGCGGTCCAGCGGCCCACCGCTCCCGCGCCGCTTCTCGAAGCGCTTGCGGATCTGCGCGACCGAGGGGATCACCGACGGGCCGACGCCGTCCATGACGACGTCGGCGTGTCCCTCGAGCAGCGACATGACGCCGGTCACCTTGTCCACCACTTCACGCTGCTGGTCGTTCTGGAGCACCTCGATCAAGGAGACGCGCTCGCCCTTGACCATCCGGCCGGCCGCCTTGCCGAGCTCGCCGAGCGACCGCGAGACACCCTCGGGGTCCATGTCGGTGGCGTCGACGAGCTGGTCGATCAGCCCCTGGACGTGCGCACGCATCCACGGCACGGCGGTGAACTGGACCCGGTGGGTCTCCTCGTGCAGGCACACCCACAGGCGGAAGTCGTGCGGGTCGACGTCAAGCTCGCGCTCGACATGGACGACGTTGGGCGCCACCAGGAGGAGGCGGCCGCCGACCGGCACCCCGTCGGCGCCGGCGGGAGCGGTGAAGAACGGGTCGAACTGACCGAGGACCTTGGTGGAGAGGAACGCGAGCGCGGCCCCGAGCTCGGCCCCGGTGATCCGAGAGCCCACGGAGCGACCGATCCGGCCTGGCGTCTGCCCGCGGTCGGCTGCCGCACGCGACGCCTTCGTCAGCATCGGAGCGAGCACGACCTCGAAGGACGCGACGTTGGCCGCGATCCATCCCGGCCGGTCGACGACCAGGATCGGGGCGCTGGCCGCGGTCGCGGACAGCCCTGTGAACTCCCGGACCGAACCCTCCGAGCGGGCCGCCCCCTCACGCAGCTCGGCGACGGCGTCAGCTGCCTCGGCGCCGGCGACCTCCGGGCCCGTACGCGTCATGCGTACGGCCGTGGCGAGCGCGAAGTCCCAGTCGATCATGCTCTGCGTCATGCGCCGAGCCTACGCGGCTGTCCTCACTCACGAAGGGAGACGTTTTGTGACAGTGTGATCCAGGTAACACCGACTGCGTACCGACGACGCCCTGCCGACCCCAGGAGAGATGCCATGAGCACCGTCGACCGCGAGCCTGGTTCGAACACCACCGACGTGGACCAGGCATTCCTCGGGAGCGCCACCTACCGCAGTCTCGGCGAGCAACGCCTGTCACCGCAGGAGGAGCGGTTCGAGAAGGCGCGACGCACCTCCGGTCTCGCGCTCGCGCCGCTCGCCACGATCGTCATGCTGCTGATCCCGTTCGACCTCCCCGACCAGCAGCACAAGCTGGCCGCGGTCCTCGTCGGCGTCGTGATCCTGTGGGTCACCGAGGCGGTCCCGATCCCGGTCGGTGGCTTCATCGGCATCGCCGCGATCGTGCTGATCGGCGTCGTCCCGGCTGACGACGCGCTGGCGCCGTTCGGTTCGTCGACCGTCTTCACGTTCATCGGTGCCTTCATCCTCGCCCAGGCGATGCTCAAGCACGGGCTGGCGAAGCGGTTCGCGATGTTCGTGCTCAACCTGCCCGGCGTGGGGACGTCCACGACGCGGGTCATCATCGCGTTCGGCGCCATCACCTGTCTGCTCTCGGCCTTCGTCTCCAACACCGCCACGGTGGCGATGCTGCTCCCGACGGCCATCGGCATCCTGACCGTCATCGCGAAGCTCATGCAGTCCCAAGGCATCGTCGAGGACGACTTCGATCCCCTGCGGCTCCGGGTCGGCGCGGCGCTGATGCTGATGCTGGCCTACGGCGCGAGCGTCGGTGGGCTGCTGACCCCGGTCGGGTCCCCGCCCAACCTCATCGGCCGCGGCCTGATCGAGGAGGCGACCGGGGAGACGATCGCGTTCCTCGACTGGATGCTGCTCGCGATCCCGGTCTGCGCCCTGATGTTCGTCGCGCTGGCCGTCGTCCTCCTCCTGGTGAACCGGCCCGAGATCAAGCGCCTGGAGGGCGTCGACGAGTGGGTCCGCGCCGAGAAGGCCGAGCTCGGTCCCCTCTCGCGCGCGGAGAAGAACACCCTCCTCGCCTTTGTCGTCACCGTCTCGCTGTGGATCCTGCCGGGCATCGTGGCGCTGGTGGCCGGCACCGAGTCGGGGACGTACGAGACAGTCTCCGACCGCCTCGACGAGGGCGTCGTCGCGGTGCTGGGCGCCTCGCTGCTGTTCCTGCTGCCCACCGACTGGGCCAACCGTGAGTTCACCCTCCGCTGGAGCGACGCCACCAAGATCGACTGGGGCACCGTCGTCCTCTTCGGCACCGGCATCATCTTCGGATCGCTGCTCGCCTCGACCGGCCTGGCCGAGACGATCGGCAACGGGGCCTACAACTGGCTGGGTCTGAGCAGCGCGGTCCTCCTCACCGCCTTCGCGGTGGTGCTCGCGATCGCGGTCTCGGAGACCACGAGCAACACGGCGTCGGCGGCGGTCGTGGTCCCGATCATCATCCCGATCGCGATGGCGGCCGACGTGAACCCGTTCGTCCCCGCGCTGGCGGCGACGTTCGCGGCGTCGTTCGGCTTCATGCTCCCGGTGTCGACGCCGCAGAACGCGATCGTCTACGGCTCCGGCGTGGTCCCGATCACGCGGATGATCCGTTCGGGCATCTCGTTCGACGTCATCGGCGCGATCCTCATCATCGTCATCCTGCCGTTGATGATCTCGGTGCTCGGGCTGGGCACCTGAGCCGACGATGACGCAGCAGATCGCGGTGATCCCGGGCGACGGGATCGGGCCGGAGGTCGTCAGCGCCACCCGCACGGCGCTCGACGCGGTCGCACGGTCGCACGGGCTGGACCTCGCGTACGACACCTTCGACTGGTCGTGCCGCCGCCATCTGGAGCAGGGCGCGATGATGCCCGCGGACGGGCTGGACCTGCTCCGCCCGTACGACGCGATCCTGCTGGGCGCCGTCGGGTGGCCCGGTGTCCCCGACCACGTGTCGCTGTGGGGGTTGCTCATCCCGATCCGGCGGACCTTCCGGCAGTACGTGAACCTGCGCCCGGTGGCGGTGCTCGACGGCGTCGACAGTCCGCTGCGCGACGTCCGCGCCGGTGACGTCGACCTGGTGGTGGTCCGCGAGAACGTCGAGGGCGAGTACAGCGAGATCGGTGGCCGGCTCAACCGGGGCTTCCCCGACGAGATGGCGGTGCAGGAGTCGGTGTTCACGCGTGCGGGCGTGACGCGCGTCGTGGACTATGCCTTCGAGCTTGCCCGTGCCCGCAGCGGCTACCTCACGTCGGCGACCAAGAGCAACGGCATCGTGCACACGCTCCCGTTCTGGGACGAGGTGGTGGCCGAACGTGCCGAACGGTTCGGCGACGTGCGCTGGGATGCCGAGCACATCGACGCGCTCGCCGCGAAGCTCGTGCTCGAGCCCGGGCGGTTCGACGTGATCGTGGGCTCCAACCTCTTCGGCGACATCCTCAGCGACCTCGCGGCCGCGGTGGCAGGCAGCATCGGCGTCGCGCCCTCGGCGAACCTCGACCCGACCCGGACGTTCCCCTCGATGTTCGAGCCGGTGCACGGCTCGGCTCCCGACATCGCGGGCCGGGGAGTCGCCGACCCGGTCGGCGCTCTGTGGTCCGCGGCGATGATGCTCGACCACCTCGGTCACGAGGAAGCCGGGGCCGACCTCCTGGCCGCGGTGCGGTCCACGGTCCGCTCGCCCGCGACCCGGACACCGGACCTCGGCGGGACGGCGCGTACGACCGAGGTCGCCGACGCGGTCGCCGCGGTGGTCAGCCGCTAGCGCAGGTGCAGGCCGACAGCCGGGCGGTGATCCGGTCCAGGGTCGTGCGCGCGTCGAGCGTCTTCGGGACCGGGACCCGGTCGGTCATCAGGACGAACCCGACGGGAGTGCCGTCACGCGTCGTCGTCGTGCCCGCCAGGCTGTGGACGCCGCTCAGCGTGCCGGTCTTGGCGCGGACGGCACCGAGCGCGGGCTCCGTCCCGGTCGCGGTGAACCGCGCGGCGAGGGAGCCGTTGAAACCGGCGACGGGATAGCGGTCGAACAGCTCCGAGCCCGAGGTGACCACCGCGAGCATCGACGCGAGGGTGACCCGGTTGCCGCGTGCGAGGCCGCTGCCGTCGTAGACGGTGTTGCCCTGCCACGGGATCCCCAGACCGCTCAGCACGGACTCGACCGCCTTCACGCCTCCCGCGAAGCTCGCCGGCTGGTCCTCGGCGAGCGCGATGTGGCGTAGCAGGACCTCGGCCGCCTGGTTGTCGCTGTTCTCGATGACCGACTGGACGATCTGTGCCACCGTCGCGCTGGTGATGGCAGCGAGCTCCTCCGACTCCACCGGCCGTGCTGCCTTCGCGACCGTCGAGACGGCGATGCCGCGGGCCCTCAGCTGCCGGGCGAAGACCTGCGCCGCCTGGCGGTCCGGCTTGGCGCTGCGTCGCCATCCGTCCATGCCCTGATCGACCCACAGGGCGCTGACCGGGGTGGTGACGAACGAGGTGATGTAGGTCGGCTCCCACGCCGGACTGACCGCCGGGCCGGTGAAGAGCGACGGGTCATACCCCAGCGAGACCTCCGTGACGCCGTCGGCCTTCAGCGCGGCGGCGGTCCGGCGGGCGAGCTGGGCGAGTGACGCCTGCTGCGGGTACGACCCACGGGCCTCGGGGCCGGACGTAGCGGTCAGGTAGGGGTCGCCGCCGCCGACCAGGACGATGCGGGCGGGTGCGGGCGACGGTGCGTCGGTCGCCGGCGGGGCGGCGGTGCCGGGGGTGACCGACCCTCCCGTGCCGGTGCCGGTCGTGTCGTGCAGGACCGTCGTGCGGAAGCGGTGCTCGGCGCCGATCGACGTCACCGCCGCCAACGCGGTGAAGAGCTTGAGCGTCGACGCGGGCGCGAAGGTGCCGGTGCCCGAGGACCACACCTGCTTGCCCGTCGACAGGTCGGAGACGGCGAACCCGACGTGAGAGCCGAGTGCCTTGCGTCCGAGGAGCGGGCCGACCGCCTTCTGGACCGCGGCGGCGTCCAGCCCGGGGTCCGGTGCGGCAGCGAGGACCGGTCGGAGGGCGGGCGCGGGCGGGGTGTCGGGGACCGCGGCCCGCTCCGGCTGGCGGGCCTCGCAGGTGCCGTCCTCGCAGACCCACCGGTCGAGGTAGCCCAGGCCGTACGCCGCGACTCCGCCGCCGGCGATCAGCAGCACGACCGCGAGCAGCAGGTAGGGCCACGCACGGCCGGCCTCGGAAGTGCGCGATCGCATGCGGACGAGCCTATCCGGCGGGGGCGAACGTCAGTGGCGTCCCGGCGTGCACCAGCCGCCAGTGCGCGTGCGTCGAGGCGTACGGGGCACCCGCCGCGAGGTAACGCTCCACCAGCGTCCGCAGTGAGTCGCAGACCTCGTGGACGACCGGCGCCTCGGCGACGTCGGGGTACGCCGCCGCACCGGAGGCGCGGTATCGGCTCACCACCACGTGCAGCGGCTGGTCGTCGGCGAGGGAGGCGCCGTCGTACGACAGCCCCGTGATCCGCCGGCCGACGGTCCGCGCGAGGTCGATGTCGTAGGTCACCGGTGCGTCGATCCCGTAGGCGACGTCGTAGTCGAAGTCCGGCGTCCCCAGCGGCGTACGAGGGGTGGGCGCGTTCGTGAGCGTGTCGGGGTCGTGATCCCCGGCGGTCGTCACGCCGTGGAAGAAGGCGGCGGCGTGCTCGAGGTGCGCCCTCAGGCGCCGTCCGTCCAGGGCGACCACCACGATGCCGCTGTCGAAGGTGCAGAGCGCCGCCACCTGACGGCGGCGTACCGGGCCGACCGCGATGGATGCGTGGCGGCTCGTGGGGCTCACGAGGCTGATGAGGGGCACGTCGGCATCTGCTCGGCGACGGGCGCCCTCGGCCTGGGCGCGGGCGACGAGCGCGAGTGCGTCGGTGGCTCGATAGCGCGCCGGCTCGGCATCGACGGCTGTGACCGCGTGCCCGACGATCTGCGCGCCCAGGGCCCGGACGTGGGTGTGCTGCGGCTCGACCAGCGAGACCACGGCCGGGTCCTCGGGGGATCGCGCGGTGTCGACGAGGCGTGCCCGCGAGTCCAGGACGCACCAGCGACCGCCTCGGACGGTGAGGTCGAGCTCGACGACGGCGACGCGCATCCCCCAGCAGAGCGGCTCGGTCAGCACCACAGTGCGGCCGTCCGGCCCGCGTTCGCGGTGTTCGGCGACCTCGACGTGCGCGTGCCCCGCCACGATCACGTCGATCCCCGAGACCTCGCGGGCCAGCGCGACGGCGGCGTTCTCGCGGGTCGCCGGCTCGACGATGCCGGAGTGGACGACGGCGACGACGACGTCCGCACCACGCCCGCGCACATCGTCGACCAACGGTCCGGCAGCGGTCACGAGGTCGTCGAACCGGAGCTGCGCCGCGACGTCGCGGTTCCACGTCGTCACCTGGGGAGTCGTGAGACCGATGATCCCGACGCGGACCACCGCGCCGCCCGCGAGCGGGACGTCCCGGACCAGGCCTCCCTCGAAGGCGGGGACCCCGGTCGCGGCGTCGCGGACGTTGCCGGCGAGGAGCGGCGCGTCGAGCTGCTCGCGCAACCTGGTGAGCGCGGCGACACCGTAGTCGAGCTCGTGGTTGCCGAGCGTCACGGCGTCGTAGCGGAGGTAGTTCATCGCCGCGGCCATCGGGTGGAGCGGCGGGTCGTCGTCGCGGAGGCGGCCGGAGTAGTGGTGCGCGAGCGCACTCCCCTCGAGCAGGTCGCCCGCGTCCACGAGCAGGGCGCCAGGGGCGTCCGCGCGGATGCGCTCGACGACCGAGGCGACCCGAGCGAGTCCGATGCCGTTGCCGTAGACGTCGGCGTACGGGGCGTCGGTGCCGTAGTCGAAATCGCGCACCTGCCCGTGCAGGTCGGTCGTCGCGACCACGGTGAGACGTGCGGTCACGGCCGGCACGTGGTGTTGCCCACGTCACAGTCGATCACCCGGTGTCCTGCCGTCTTGCGCACGTACGAGACACTAGACACGCCGTGCGTGTCGGGTCGGACCGGCCCGGACACCCGCGCACGAGCCGGTCGCCGAGAACCAATGGAGGAACAGTGCTGGAATTCGACGTCACGGTCGAGATCCCCAAGGGCGTACGCAACAAGTACGAGGTCGATCACAAGACCGGGCGGATCCGGCTGGACCGCACCCTGTTCACCTCCACGCAGTATCCGGCCGACTACGGCTTCATCGAGAACACCCTCGGCCAGGACACCGACCCGCTCGACGCACTCGTCCTGCTCTCCGCGCCGACGTTCCCCGGCTGCCTAATCCGCTGCCGCGCGATCGGCATGTTCCGGATGACCGACGAGGCCGGTGGCGACGACAAGGTCCTCTGCGTACCCGTCGGCGATCCCCGCCAGGAGCACCTGCAGGACATCCGTCACGTCCCCGAGTTCGACCGGCTGGAGATCCAGCACTTCTTCGAGGTCTACAAGGATCTCGAGCCCGGCAAGTCCGTCGAGGGCGCCGAGTGGGTCGGCCGTCGCGAGGCGGAGCTGGAGGTGGAGGCGTCGTTCAAGCGCGTCCACGAGCAGCCTGCCCACGACGAGGACGGCGAGCACTGATCGTCCGCTGAGACTGCACGGAGGCCGCTGATCCCAGACGGGGTCGGCGGCCTTCGT
The DNA here is from genome assembly GCF_019550915.1 of Mumia sp. zg.B17. Classification (GTDB taxonomy): domain Bacteria; phylum Actinomycetota; class Actinomycetes; order Propionibacteriales; family Nocardioidaceae; genus Mumia. Next base: position 156,821 of record NZ_JAHWCI010000001.1, on the reverse strand, counting down.
CGTTCTCGCGACCGGTGCGGAGGGAGAGTATCTGCCGCCCGACCTCAGCGGATGCGGGCGGCGAGGTCCGGCCCGGTCCAGGAGTAGACCGACACGACCTGCACGCTCTTGCCCGGTCGCGGCGCCTCGACCATCCAGCCGTCGCCGAGGTAGAGCGCGACGTGGTGGATGGAGTCGGGGCCTCCGCGACTCCAGAAGAGCAGGTCGCCGCGGCGCGCGTCGGACAGCGCGATCGGCGTCGACGACGCGTACTGGGCGCCGCTGAAGTGCGGCAGGCTCTTGCCCGCGGCCTGCCAGGCTCGCATCGTCAGACCCGAGCAGTCCCAGACGTTCGGGCCGGCGCCCGCCCACACGTAGGGCTCACCGACCTGGGCGAGCGCGAACTGGACCGCGGCCTCCACGCCCTTCGCCCGCTTGGGGGGCGTGGCTCCTGGCTGCGGCGCGGGCGCCGGGCCTGGCGCGGGCGCCGGGCCTGGCGCGGGCGCCGGGACGGCCGCGGGCGGCTCGTCGACGGTCGGCGGCAGCGAGGGGGCAGCAGCGGGCGGACGGTTGGCCTGCTCCTGAGCGGCCTGGGCCAGCTTCTCCAGCGCCCGCTGGCGCTTGCTGGCCACGGTGACGGAGATGCCTTCGGCGTGTGCGAGCTCGCGGATGAGCTGGTCGCGGTCGCGCTGGAGCGATGCCCGCGCCGCCGCGGCGGCGGCCACGGCCTTCTGGGCCTCCTGCTTCGCCGCCCTCGCGGCGTCGGCGGCGGTCTCGCGCGCGGCGACGGCGACGTCTGCGCGGCGCTTCAGCGCGATGGCGACCGCCTGCTTGGACTCGTACGTCGCGAGCGCGGCACGACTCGCGTCCCCGACGGAGTCGTACGCCGCGAGCTGGTGCAGCAGCGAGCTCGGCCCGTCGTCGGAGAAGAAGCTGCGGAGCCGGTTGTACGGCGCGCGTGCGGCGATCCCACCCACGGCCTGCCGCTCGACGGCGAGACGCTCCTGCTCGGCGGCCGCGGCGGCGGTCCTGGCGGCAGCCTGCGCGGCCTTGGCGGCGTGCTCGGCCTTCCTGAGGGCGTACTGGGCGCCGTTGTCCTTCTCTGCCGCCTCGGCCGCTCGCACCGCCAGGTCGTCGACCCGCTTGGTCGCCGCGGCGATGCGCGCCCGGATCGCCGCCACCTGGTCGCCCTTGGCGACGACGTTCTGCTGGGCCTGCGCGACGGCCTCCGCGCTCGGGACCTCGTCGGCGTGGACGGCGGAGACGCCGGTCAGCGTCAAGGCGCCGGCGGCGAGCAGCGGCGCCGTACGGCGCCAGCGCAGTCGCCTCGGCGACACCGCGCGTCCCTCGTGCCCGAGCCTCACGTCGTCCCCCTGATGCGTTCTCGCAGACCAGCGTCGTCGCAGGTCAGCGACAGATGCCGACCGTGCTGCGCACTCTACGTCAGAGCCTCGCTCACCACGGCTTTTGCTGCATCTTGGACCTCGGCCAGGTGCTCGGGTCCCCGGAAGGACTCTGCATAGATCTTGTAGACGTCCTCCGTGCCCGAGGGTCGGGCCGCGAACCACGACTGCTCCGTCTCCACCTTGATGCCGCCGATTGCCGCATCGTTGCCGGGCGCGTGGGAGAGCACGCGTGTGATCGGGTCTCCGGCGACCTCAGACGCGGTGATCGCGTCCGGATCGAGGGCAGCGAGACGCTTCTTCTCCTCGCGGGTCGCCGGAGAGTCGACCCGGGCGTAGGCCGGGTCACCGTGACGCGCGGTCAGTCCGGCGTAGTGCTGGCTCGCGCTCCGCCCTGTCACGGCCTGGATCTCGGCGGCCAGCAGGGCGAGCACGATGCCGTCCTTGTCCGTCGTCCACACCGAGCCGTCCTTGCGCAGGAACGACGCGCCTGCGCTCTCCTCGCCACCGAAGACGGCTGACCCCGCCAGCAGCGGGTCGACGAACCACTTGAAGCCGACCGGCACCTCGTACAGCGCCCGTCCCGCGTCCGCGACGACGCGGTCGATCATGCGGGAGGAGACCACGGTCTTGCCGACCGCGGCCGCGGCGTCCCAGTCACGGTGCTCGGTGAGGTAGGCGACGGCGACCGCCAGGTAGTGGTTGGGGTTCATCAGGCCGGCGTCGGGGGTGACGATGCCGTGCCGGTCGGCGTCCGCGTCGTTGCCGGTCGCCACGTCGAAGCGCTCGCGCTGCGCGACCAGTGACGCCATCGCGTGCGGCGAGGAGCAGTCCATCCGGATCTTGCCGTCGTGGTCGAGCGTCATGAACCCCCACTGCGGGTCCACGGTGGAGTTGACCACCACGAGATCGAGCCCGTACTCCTCGCCGATCCGCCCCCAGTAGCCGACCGAGGCACCGCCGAGCGGGTCGGCTCCGATCCGTACGCCGGCCGAGGCGATCGCCTCCAGGTCGACGATCGATCCGAGGTCGTTGACGTAGTGGGTCAGGAAGTCGTATGTCTCGACCCGGTCGCGGGTCTCGTCGGTGCTGGCGCGCCTCACCCCGCGGAGCCCGTCGCGGAGGAGCTCGTTGGCACGGTCCTGGATCCAGCCGGTGATGTCGGACCCGGCTGGGCCGCCGTGGGGCGGGTTGTACTTGAAGCCACCGTCGCGCGGCGGGTTGTGCGACGGCGTGACGACGATGCCGTCGACCTGCCCGTGAGCTCCGAGACCGTTGAGCCGCAGGATCGCGTGCGACACCGCCGGCGTCGGGGTGAAGCCGTTCTCGGCGTCGACGAGGGTGACCACGTCGTTGCCGATCAGCACCTCGAGCGCGGTCTGCCACGCCGGGTGCGAGAGGGCGTGGGTGTCCCTGCCGACCAGGATCGGGCCAGCGATGCCCGCGTGCGCGCGGTGCTCGACGATCGCCTGCGTCGTGGCCAGGATGTGGGCCTCGTTGAAGGCGCCGTCGAGACTCGAGCCCCGATGTCCGCTGGTGCCGAACGACACCTGCTGCGCCGGATCGTCGGGGTCGGGGGTCCGGTCGTAGTACGCCGTGGCGAGCGCGTCGAGATCGACCAGGTCCTTCGGCTCTGCCGGCGAGCCGGCGCGTGGGTCCACCATGCGGCTCAGCCTAGGTGCGGACGACCTCGGCGTCCGGTGTGTGCAGCGGCCCGGTGGGGAGCAGCCGCGACTCGTCCGTCCAGGCCAGGACCCACCCGCCGTCGCGGACCCGGCCGACCATCCTCAGGGTGTCGCCGAGACGAGGAGGGGCGTCCGACCCGACCCTCGTCGTCCACTGGTAGGTCACGTCACCGACCGCCACGGTGACGAGGACCTCGTCCGGCTTCGCCAGCCGTGCCCAGCCGACCACGACCGCGTCGACGCCGTCGCGGCCGCGCAGGAGCGAGGGCAGCGCCATCGGCGTGAATCCGAGCGCGAGCCGCACCACGCCGTACGCGAGCGCGAGGACGAATCCGAAGAACCGCATGCCGTCGAAGGCGAGGAACCACAGCCAGTCGATCGCACGGAGAACGACGGGGTGGTCGGCAGGGGAAACCTCTGAGACGAGGAACGCCTGGTCGTCGCCGGGGAAGCGGACGACCCGGACCTCGTCACCGTCGTTCGGAGAGGCTTCCATCGTTGTCTCGGTCCGCCACAGCGGCAGGACGCGGCCGTCCTGGAGGCGGACGCGGTCCTCCGACCGGTAGTGAGCGACCAGGTGCGGTTCCGAGCCGACGAGAGCCTCCGCCCGCACCTGCATCCAGACGCTGTGGTGGATGCCGACGGCCGCCCCGGCGAGGGCACCCGACCCGGCGAGGAGCGCGGCGACGACACCGAGGACGACGCGACGGCGCAATGCGCTCGGGAGGTGGGCGATCACGGCGTGACTGTAGCGGTCTCCGCCGGTCCGGCGGACGACGAAGCCGCTACTTGCTTGCCCCCTGGGACACCGACCCCTGGAGCTGGCGCTGGAAGATCACGTACACGATCAGCACCGGGACGATGGTGATCACCACCGCCGCGAACAGCCGGCCGTAGTCGGTGTTGTAGCCCGCCCGCGAGGCGAACGCCGCCATCCCCTGCGACAGGACGTAGTTGTCCCGGTTGGTGTTGAGCGCGACCGGCAGCAAGAACTGGTTCCACAGCCCGAGGAAGTTGAAGATCGCCACCGACGCGATGCCCGGCTTGGCCATCGGGAGCATGACCTGGAAGAACTTCCGCCACTCCCCCGCACCGTCGATCTCCGCCGCCTCGGCGATCTCCTCGGGCAGCACCCGGAAGAACGGGTAGAGGAAGAAGACGGTGAACGGGAGGGCGAAGGCGACGTAGGTGATGATCAGCCCCGGCAGCGTGTTGAGGACACCGAAGCCCTTGAGCACGAAGAACAGCGGCACGATCGCCAGGAACACCGGGAACGTCAGCCCGGCCAGCATCATGTAGTAGATCAGGCGGTTGCCGGGGAAGGTGTAGCGCGCGAGCACGTAGGCGCACATCGACCCGAGCAGCATGACGAGCACCAGTGCCGTGCCGACCACCACGACGGTGTTGAGGAAGTAGCGGCCGATGCCCTCCGACGTCCAGGCCGAGACGTAGTTGTCGAAGCTCCAGGTCGCGGGCCAGGAGAACGGGGAGGAGAAGATCTCGTTGCTGGTCTTGAACGACGAGAGCAGCGTCCACAGCAGCGGGACGATGACCAGCAACGCCCAGAAGCCCAGCACGATGTGGGCGAGCGACGAGACCGCGCGATCGGCCTTGCGGCCGGGCGCGCCGCCCGCCGGGGCGGCGACCTCTCGCACGGACTCCTGTCGTGACGGCTCGGTGCTCGTCGTCATCGCCGTACCCCTTCCTGTCGGCCGCCCGCGAGGCGGTTCACGGTGAAGACGAGCGCCGCGAAGACGAGGGTCGCGATCGCCATGACCACACCCATCGCGCTCGCGAGCCCGAACTGACCCTTCTCGAACGCGGTGAGAAGCAGTCGCTGCGGCATGACCAGCGTCGAGTTCTCCGGGCCACCGCCCGGGTTGAGCGCCGCCATGTAGACGAAGGCGTCGAGCGCGAGGATGCCTAGATAGATGTACGCCGTCTGGACGTTGTCCCGGATCAGGGGCAGCGTCACCGACAACGCCGTACGCAGGCGACCCGCGCCGTCGATCCGGGCGGCGTCGTACAGCTCGCCGGGCACGCTCTTGATCGCCGCGACGAACAGCACCATGTAGAACCCGACGAAGCCCCAGATGATGACGAACATCGACGCGGGCATCGCCGTACGCGCGTCACCGAGCCAGGGGTACGAGGCGAACCCGTCCAGCCCGATCCCGGTCAGCACACCGTTGAGCAACCCGTTGGACGGGTCGAACATCTGCAGCCAGATGAGCCCGATGACGATCGCCGGGATCGTGTACGGGAAGAACGAGATGACGCGGTAGAAGCTGGACCCCCTCAGGCCCCGGGTTGCTCCGTACGACGAGCCGCCGACCGTGATCATCGTGGCCAGTGCGAACGCCAGCACGACGGTCACGAACGGTACGACGATCGCCAGGTAGACGTTGTTGCGCAGCGACGTCATGAAGATGTCGTCGTCGAGCAGCTTCTGGTAGTTCTCCAGGCCGATGAAGTTCATGTCGGGCGTGAAGCCGGACCAGTCGGTCAGGGAGTACCAGAACGCCTGTACGAAGGGCCACACCACGAACACCGAGAAGATCGCGAGCGGCAGCACGAGGAACACCAGCACGAAGCTGATGCGGTCGAACGTCCAGGGCCGCCGCTTCTTCTTGCGCGGCTTCTCGGTGTCCGCGATGGGGACCAGAGGGGACTCGATCACGTGACGGGGATCTTCTTGATCGAGTCGTCCTCACGGACCTTGTCCGTGATGTCCTGCAGACGCGAGGTCAGCTCCTTCACGCTCGACTTGCCCGCGAGGAAGCTGTTCCAGACGACGAGCTGGTCGACGTTGGTGCCGTAGAGGTCGACGAACGTCCAGGTGAAGACGTTCGGGCCCGCCGCCTTGAGCATGTCGGTCTGAGACACGAGGGCGGTCGACCCGAAGCCGTCGGCGGGAACGGTGTCCTTGACGATGGTCGGCGCCAGCTTGGTCTTGGCGAAGTTGGTCGCCGCCTCCTTCGAGAGCATCGTCCGCAACAGCTCCTTGCCGCCGGGGACGTTCTTGCCCTTCGACGGCACCTGGAACGGCTCACCTGCCGCAGCGTGCAAGGCCTCCCACGGCATCGCCGAGCTGTCGTCGACGACCATCTCGGGGAAGCCCTTCATGTCGAAGCCGGCCTTCGTCTGGTCCTTCATCTCGTTCTCGATCCAGGACCCGGACGGGTAGAGCAGCGCGTCCTGGTTGTTGCTCCACTGCGCCTGGGCGGCCGTGAACTGCGTGCCCGCACCGCCGGGCTTCATGTAGCCGCGGTCCACGATCGTGCCCATGGCCTCGAAGACCGCCTGCACCGCCGGCTTCGACCAGCAGTTGGCCTCGAGGTTCTCCAGCGCCAGCCGGACCTCGTCGCCGCCCTGCTTGATCGCCGACCCGATCGCCATCGTCTGGTAGTAGGTCGCCGCCTCCTTGCCCCACAGGAAGAGGTACTTGCCGGCCTTCTTCGCCTCCGCGCCGAGCGCGATGGCCTCGTCCCACGTCTTCGGAGGCGTCCACCCGTTCTTCTCGAACAGGCTCGAGGAGTACCAGACGGCGTACACCGTCATCACGTAGTTGAGCGCGGCGAACTTGCCGTCGAACGTGCCGGGCGCCTCGATGCCCTCGTACAGGGTGTCCCGGATCTTCGTCCCCTCGAGGTTCTCCGCGTCCAGGACGTCGGAGAGGTCCTCCACCTGGTCGAGGATCGTGGCGAAGCCGATCGAGTTCTCGCCGGAGTTGTCGATCAGGTCGGGCGGGTCGCCGGCGACGAAGCGCGGCTGCAGCTCCTGGGAGATCTCGGTGGTCGGCGAGACCTTGACCGTCGATCCCTTGTGGTTCTTCTGCATGATCGTCGCCGCGAAGGCGACGTAGTCGGTGCCGTAGCCGCCGTCGAAGATCACCGCGTCGGTGGTCGAGTCGGCGGCCATCCCGAACGGGTTGTCCTCGCTCTTCTTGCCGCCCTTGGTGGAGCTGTCGTTGTCGGAGTCGTTGCTGCTCCCGGCGCAGGCGGCCAGCGCGCTGCTCAGCGGCAGCACCGCCGCCGCGGCCAACGCGCCCCGTAGCAGGGTGCGCCGGTCGACCGTCTTCTTCTCGATACTCATCTGGAGTGCCTTCCCTGTGGTGGTGTGGTGTCAGGCATGGCGCCGGAGCCGGTCGCCGTACTGGTCCTCGAGCTGGTGGTTGTGGTCGTCGCCGCCGGGGATGTTGGCGGAGAGGTAGATGGGCGGCACCGAGCCGGCTGCCGCGAGGCGCTCGGAGACGCCGATCGTCAGCAGCTGCGCGATGAACGCGGCGGTCAGGGACGAGACCGCGCCGACGCCGATGTCGCCGTCGAGCGTCAGTGTGGTGTCTCCGTACGGGGCGAGGTTGTCGATCACGACGTCGGCGACCTCGCTGAGGCGCTTGCCGCTCGGGTGCTTGGGGGTGACGCGTGAGGTGTGCTCGATGCTCGTCACCGCGATGACAGGGTTGCCGTGCTCCTTGGCCAGCAGGGCGAGGCCGACGATCGACCCGTTGACGCCGGAGTTGGAGGCGATGACGAAGACGTCGTTCGGATGTGCCTTCGTGATCTCCCACAGCTCCTCGACGACCGACGGGTCACGCTCGAGCTTCGGGTCGCTCAGGACCGAGACGTCCTGGCTGCCGAACAGGGCGACGTCACGCAGGGCGAGGTTGGCCGTGGGGATCAGGCCACCGGCACGGCCGGCGATCTCCATCGCGAACGCCTGCGAGTGGCCGGTGCCGAAGGCCTGCACGATCCCGCCGGCCTGGAGCGCGGTCGTGATCAGCTCGATCGCCGGGTCCAGCCCGCCGTCGTCGGCCAGCCTCGCGAGCTGCTCGAGCCGGCTCGTGGTCTCGTGCAGGAACTGCTGGGAGGTGTCAGACATGCGTCTCGCTTCCGGTGCTGTCGGAGGTCGGGCGGGCGGATCGGGCAGATCGGGCGGCTCGGGACCTGATGGACCGGCGGTGCGGGAGCACCGCCATCGCGGAGGCTGCGAGCTTGGTCGTCGTCCGCGCGAAGTCCTGCTGGGCGACGAGCAGGTAGATCAGGTCGAGGAGGAAGAGCTGCGAGTGCTTGGCGGAGAGGTCATCGGGCTGGAGATACTCCTCCGGGGCCGCGGCGACGACGTGCTCGTGGGCGACGCTGGCCAGCGGGGAGTCGGGGTTGTTGGTGAGGGCGACCGCGTACGCGCCCGACGAGTGCGCCTGGGCAAGCATCTGGATGGTCTCGAGGGTGCGTCCGGTGTTGGAGATCCCGATGGCGACGCTGTGCTCGTCCTGGATCGAGGCGCTCGCCAGGCCCGCGTGCACCTCGGACCAGGCGTGGACGTTGATCCCGATCCGGTAGAGGCGCGACTGCAGCTCGTCGGCCATCAGCCCGCTGCCACCGATCCCGTAGATGTCGAGGTGCTGGCAGCCCGCGATCGCGGTGGCGATGCGATCGATCTGGGGGAGGTCCACCGAGCTGGCGGTCGCCTGGACCGAGCGGGTGTGCGCGTGCAGGAGGGAGTGGAGGATGTCGTGGGAGGAGTCCTCGGGGTCGAACGCCCGCCCGATGTCGGTGTGCCACGAGGCTTGGACGTCGCCTCGTCCCACGTCGGCCGCCACCCCCACCCGCAGCGGCACGTAGCCGGAGTAGCCGATCAGCCGGCAGAACCTGGTGACTGTCGCGGGCGAGGTGCCGGCGCGGGCAGCGAGCTCGGTGATGGAGAGCTCGAGCGGCGCGGTGGGCTGCTCGAGGAGGAGCGCGGCGATCTTTGCCATGGCGCTCGACATCTGCGGGCGTCTAGCCTGGATCCGCTCGGCCACCCCGAGCGCGCTCGGCATCCCTGGCGCGGTGTCTGTGCGAGCGTCCATGCCTGCTCTCCGTGAAAATCCATCTCAGAGACTTGGAAATCGGTTGAAAACTATTCCCACCAGGCGTGTGTGGTCAATGTCACATGCGGTTTCGGATCGATAACGATGTCTGTCGTGCTCGCTGTCGATGCCGGAGGAACCTCCACGCGCGCCGTCGTGGTGGACATGTCCGGACGGTCCCTGGGCTATGGCCGGTCCGGCGGCGGCAACCCTGTCTCGTCCGGCCGCGCCGCGGCCGCTGAGTCCCTGGCGGAGGCGGTCGGCGGGGCTCTGGGCACCGCCGGTGTCGCGGCGTCCTCGGTCTCGTCGGTGACGATCGCGATGGCCGGGGCGGCGACCCACCTGCCTCCCGCCGACCCGAGCAACGACGCGATCGGGGACGCGCTCGGGGCCTGCGGAGTGGTCGCACCGTTCGCCCTCCGCGCCGACCTCCTGGCGATGTTCTGCGCAGGGACCCCCGACCTCGACGGCTACGCGATGGTCGCCGGCACCGGCGCCGCCGCGATCCGCGTCAGAGGTGGACAGGTCGAGCGTGCTGTCGACGGCATGGGGTGGTTGCTCGGTGACTCGGGGTCCGGGTTCTGGATCGGCCACGCGGTCGCCCGCGCGGTCGTCGCCGACGTCGACGGCCGCGGCCCCTCGACCCCGATGACGCCGGCGCTGCTCGGGATGCTCGACCTCACCCCGACGGAGACGACCAGGACCGTCCCGCGCGCACCTGCGCTCCAGCAGCTCGTCGACGTCGTGTACGCGATGCGACCGGTGCGGCTCGCCCAGTTCGCCCCGCTGGCCTTCGCCTATCCCCGGGACCCGATCGCCCGGCAGATCGTGGACGAGGCTGTCGGCGCCCTCGCGAGGACCATCACCGCCGCGGTCGTCCCGGACGTCGACGGTCCGCTCGTCCTCGGTGGCAGCGTGCTGCTCCGGCAGGAGGAGGTCTCGACCGCGGTCGAGAAGACATGGCGCGCGCGCGGTCGTACGGGCGCCGCCCACCTGGTCGAGGACGGCACCGCGGGTGCGGCCGTCCTCGCCCTCCGCGACGGCGGCACCGTGGTCGACGGTGAGGTGTTCGGGCGCCTGGTCAGCAGCCTTGCCGCGTTACGCTGACGCGTCGCTGCCCGCGTCCAGCGGCTTGCGGAGCGCGAGGAACGTGCGCCCCGGCACGGCGCCGACCGTCCGGGCGTAGAAGTCGACCGGCCCCACCCAGGCGATCTCGCACGAGGTGCGTCCGGCGTCGACGTAGTCCGACAGGCACGCACGCAGGAGTGCGGACCCGACGCCCCTGCCCCGCGCCGCGGGCGAGGAGCCCATCGGCCCGAACCACCCGGCGCGGTTGGTGTCGTACGCGGCGAAGCCGAGGTAGGCGCCGTCCTCGACCGCCACGAAGCAGCTGACGGGCTGCCGCAGCAGCGCCGCCCCCGCCTCTGCCGCCCACGTCTCGCCCCAGGTCTCGCGCATCCACGCCTCGAACGCCGGCCACTCCTCGAGCCTCAGCCGACGCAGCGGGACCGACGCAGGGGTGGCCGCACGGACGAGGTCGACGTGGGTGGCGAGATCGACCTCCAGGTTGGTCGCCGGTGGCCCGTCTGGCGGCTCGTAGCCGCACGCGGCGAAGAACGCGGTCGTGCCCTCGTCCGCGGTGTCGACGCCCGGCCACCAGTACGCGGGGGCGCTCCCGCCCGCCTGGATGCCGGTCGCGCCACGCGCGGCCGCAGCCTCCTCGAGCGCGGTCATGAGCAGGCGACCCACCCCGGAGCGCCGGTGCCCCTCCCCCACGACGACCACCGTCACGTACGCACGGACCGTCCCGTCGTGTTCGGCGACACTGCCGAAGGCTCCCCCGACGACCTCACCGCCGCGCTCGGCGACGAACGCCAGACGCTGGTCGTCGAGGGCTCCCCACAGGAGGTGCTCCAGACCGCCGGTGTCGTCGCCCGCGTCGTCGGGGAGGCCTGCGCGCAGCAGGTCGAGGACGGCGGTGCGGTCGTCGGCGGCCGCGGGGCGGACGGTGGTCGTCATGGACGCCGACCCTAGGCGCTGGGGCTGCGGGCCGTCAGCCGAGGAGAGCGCGGCGCAGCGTCCCGAGGCCGACGCTGCCCATCGCGAGCGCCCTCGAGTGGAACTCCTTGAGGTCGGCCGCGCCGGGTCCGCCGTGTTGATCGACCCAGGCCTCGCGGAGCTGCTCCCAGAGACGCTGACCGACCTTGTAGGACGGCGCCTGCCCCGGCCAGCCCAGATAGCGGTCGACCTCGAAGCGGACGAACGCCTCGTCCATGTTGACGTGCTCGAGCATGAACGGGAGCGCGTCGTCGCCGGTCCACCGTCCGCTCCTGTCGGGCTTCGGCAGGCCGAGGTGGACGCCGATGTCGACGACGACCCGCGCCGCGCGCATCCGCTGACCGTCGAGCATCCCGAACCGGTCCGCCGGGTCGTCGAGATAGCCGAGGTCGGCCATCAGCCGCTCGGCGTAGAGCGCCCACCCCTCGCCGTGCCCGCTGTTCCAGTTCAGACGCCGCCAGCCGTTCAGCTCGGCGCTGTTGTAGGTCGCGAGACCCACCTGGAGGTGATGGCCGGGGACGCCCTCGTGGTAGACGGTCGTCAGCTCGCGCCAGGCGTCGAACTCGGTGACGCCCTCGGGCACCGCCCACCACATCCGCCCCGGCCGTGTGAAGTCCTCGGTCGGGCCGGTGTAGTAGATGCCGCCGTCGTGCGTCGGAGCGAGGCAGCACTCGAGGCGGCGCAGCGGCTCGGGGATGTCGAAGTGGGTGGCACCGAGCTCGGCGACGGCGCGGTCGCTGGTCGTCTGCATCCAGGCCTGGAGGGCGTCGGTGCCCTTCAGCCGTCTGTCCGTGTCGGACTCGAGGTGGGCGACGGCCTCGATGACGCTCGCCCCGGGAAGGATCCGGTCGGCGAGCGCCTCCTGCTCGGCCACCATCCGGGCGAGCTCCTCGACCCCCCAGGCGTAGGTCTCCTCGAGGTCGACCTCGACGCCGATGAAGCCGCGGGAGGCGAGGGTGTACCGCTCGCGTCCTACGCCGTCGGCGGTCGGCGCCGCCGGGGCCAGCTCGTCGTCGAGGAACCGGGCGAGCCCGGCGTACGCCTCCGCCGCGGCACGCGCGCCGCGCTCCAGGTCGCCCGTCAGCGAGTCGGGCGCGGTCGACGATTCGACCAGGCGCGCGAAGTAGCCGTCCGGCGCCGCGTGGCCGCGCGCCTGCTCGGCGACCGCCCACGCCTGCCGTACGGCCGGCATGGTGCCCGCCGCGATGCCGGCACGGAGGGAGGCGATGTAGCCGTCGATCGCCGCGGGGACGTTCGCGAGGCGCTTGGCGACGTGGTCCCAGTCAGCCTCGGTCGCCGTCGGCATCAGGTCGAAGATCTCGCGGACGGCCTGCGCGGGGGAGGCGATGACGTTGAGGTTGCGCTGCCACTCCCCGGCGTCGTGACGCTCGACCTCGAGCTCGAGGGTGCGGACGAGCTCGTCGCGGGTGATCTCGTCGGTCGCGTCGCGCACTTCCGTCGTACGGACCTGCGCGAGCGTGCGGCGCACCGCATCGACGTGGGCCTCGGCCCCCTCCGGCGAGAGATCGGTGTAGTCGCCTTCGCGACCGGGTCGGCCCAGCTCGACGTGGAGCTCGGGGTTGAGACCGAGGAGCTCGTCCAACCATGAGTCGGCGAGCTGGTCCATCGGTGTTGCGGTCCGAGAGATGGAAGAACTCATGGAACGAACGTACCTACCGCCCCGTGCGGGGCCGTGCGGGTGGCCCGGCGCAACGTCGCCAGGTCGGCGCCGCCGGACACGCGGCACCCCTAGCCTGACCAGCATGAGTCCGCAGCTGCGTCCCGCACGCGTGGAGGACGCGTCGACGCTGGCGATGATCTGGCACGAGGGTTGGGGCGACGGCCATCTCGGCCAGGTCCCCGACGCGCTGGTGGCCGCACGGACCCCGGCGTCGTTCGAGGAGCGCACGCTCGCCCGGATCGCCGACATGACGGTCGCCGTGGTCGACGACACGGTGGCGGGGTTCGTGATCGTGGCCGGTGACGAGGTCGAGCAGGTCTACGTCGACCGCGCGTACCGGGGCCGCGCCGTCGCCCCTGTGCTGCTCGCGGAGGCCGAGCGGCAGGTCGCCGCAGCCGGTCACACCCGCTCGTGGCTCGCGGTTGCCCCCGGCAACCTGCGGGCGCGACGCTTCTACGAGCGGTCCGGGTGGGTCGACGCCGGCGGCTTCACGTACGAGGCAGAGGTCGCCGGGGGCCGGTTCCCCGTGCCGTGCCGCCGGTACGAGAAGCAGGTCGCACAGAGCACGCCACCCAGCGCCGCGCCGACGGCGTAACACAGCAGATCCGGTGCCCAGAACGTCGTCCCCAGCACGAGACGTGCCGCGGGCACGCGTTCGGCCATCGCCGCCGGCACGCCGGTGAGCTGGAAGAGCTCGACGGCGACGCACACCGCGAAGCCGACGAGCGTCGCCACGAGAGGCGACGTCCGCGGCCGGACAGCCACGACGACCAGGACGACGACGGTCGCGTAGAGCGTGTCCCCGAGCGGCCCGGCAAGCGGTGCGGGCGCGACGGCCCGCGCGGCCAGTCCGGCCGCGACCACACCGAGGACGGCGACCGAGATCGCAATGCGGGAGCTCATCGCGTCAGGACGCAGTCGCCGCAGTAGCCGCCGCCCGGCACGCGGTAGTAGAGGCAGCACGACCGCCGGACAAAGGTGCCGCGGACGACGTCGCCGGTGCCGGCGTACGGAGGTCGGCCGAGCGTGGCGAGGGCGAACGCGGTGGCCGCGGGCACGAGGTCGGGCCGGCTCGCCCGCAGGCCCGCGACCGCTCCGAACAGCGCGGAGGACACGTTGCCCCACAGGATCATGCGTGAGAGTCCGAAGCCGGTGGCGAAGCGGTCCACGAGGAAGGAGAGGGCCTCGTCGAGTCCCCCCGGCTGGCCGGCGCGCTCGACCGCAAGCGGCCAGGGTCCCGTCTCGAACGGCCGCCACCACACCGTGTCCAGCGCCAGCGGCGGGGCCGCCACCCCGAGTGCCGCCGCGCCGACGACCGGGGACAGCAGCCGGGAGAACAGCCCGAGCGACACCGTCGATGCCGCCACCCGCTCCTCGACCTCACCACCGGCGAGCCCGGCCAGGGACGCGCGGGTGTATGCGGTCCGCTCCTCCAGCGGCCCCGGCTGCAGCAGATCCTCGAACGGACGCCATCCCGCGGCGGCAGGGTCGGCGGGTGCCGGGTCGAGCGAGAAGTACGGCCCGAGCGAGGCCAGCGCCGGACGCCAATCGTCCCCCGTCACTCGGGGACGCGCAGGAGCGTGACGGCGAAGTCGGCGTCGTCGTCGTACGGCACGAGGTCCCACGTCGCGAACCGTTGCTCGACGACGAGGCCGACCGCAGCGACGTCGACGTCCAGGTCCGCAGGCCCGTACGGCCGGTCGGTCCGGAAGCCGAGCACGATCCGGCCACCGGGGCGGACGTGCACCCGCAGGCGTTCGAGCACGGCGCGCTCCGACCCGGGGGCGAGGAAGATCATCACGTTGCCCGCGCACACGGCGAGGTCGAACGGGTCGCCGGTGAGGTCCAGCGTGGCGAGGTCGGCGACCCGCCAGTCCGGACCGGGATGGTCCTCCTCTGCGGCCGCGATGAGTGCGGGGTCGACGTCGACGCCCACCACGTCGTGGCCGGCGGTGTGCAGACGCGCCGCGATCCGCCCAGGACCGCAGCCGGCGTCCAGGATCCGAGCACCCGGCGGGACCAGCGCGTTCACGAGACGGGCCTCACCGCCGAGATCCACACCCTCGCGCTCCATGGTGCGGAAGCGATCGATGTACCACTGGGAGTGCCCGTCGGAGGTGTCGGTGAACCAGCGTGGCGTCGAGGTCATGCCCTCATCCTGCCGCCGTGTCCGCCGTCACCCCACCCCGCCCGGTGTGACGAGCGCGAGGGCGGGTGGCGCGCCGCAGTCCCGTCGTCACCACGGACGTGCCCGCGTCGGAGGTCGTCCCCGTGCAGTCCCGCCTAGGATCGCGTCGCATGGACTCCTGCGACGACGCCTTCGTGACCGCAGCGCACCTCGCCCTCGACCTCGTGACGCGGCCCGAGGTCGCGAGCCGTTGGGACGCGCGGAGCGCGCTGCCCGAGATGACGGTCGGGATGCTGGCCTGCCACCTCGGGAGGCAGAGTGCGCGTGCCGCCGAGGTCCTCGTGATGGACTCACCAGACGCTCCGCTGCGCGACGCCGGTGAGCACTACCGGCGCGCCGCCTGGGTGCGCACGACGGATCTCAGCGATCCGGCGCACGACCGGAGCACCGACGCGGACGAGGCGTCGCAGGGGTTCGCAGCGATGCGGGACCGGTGCAGCGACACCGTCAGCGCCGTAGGCCGGCTGTTGCGGGACGGCGGCGCGGCGGAGGTCGTCGCGATCCCGTGGCAGGGCTGGAGTCTGCGGCGCCCCGACTTCCTGCTCACGCGGATGGTCGAGATCGTCGTGCACGCCGACGACCTCGCTCGGAGCATCGACGTGCCGACGCCGCCGTTCCCCGACGACCTCTACCTGCCCGTCCTCCACCTGCTGGCCGAGCTCGCGACCGAGCGGCACGGCCAGGCCGCGATCATCAGCGCTCTCACGCGCCGCGAGCGGATGCCGGACACGGTCAGCGCGTTCTGAGCTCGGCGGTCGTCGCGGCGCTGGGTGGTTGACCTCAGTCCGCGTCCGGGGGGAGCAGCAGCGAGCGGATCGTGGCGGTGAACGCATGCACGTCCAGGCCCGGGTCGAGCGACCGCTGCGCGCCGAGGCCGATGCCGAGGCTCAGGAGGACGAGCGCGACCTGGTCGGCCGGCAGCGCGAGGCGCATCCCGGTGCGGTGCTGGAGCTCCACGAGCAGCGAGGCGATGGCGGCGCGGATCTGCCGGTGCCGGGTCGCGAGCTCGGTGGCGACGAACGGGCTGGTCCGCACGACCGCCGCGAACTCGACCTCGAGCGCCGTCCAGCGCGGTTGTCCGAGACGCACCTTCAGCCATCCCTCGAGGGCGTGCAGCGCGTCCTCGTACGCCGTGGCGATGCTGAGTGCCTCGACGACCTCGGCCACCATCTCGCGGTGGATCTCGTCGAGGACGGCGAGCCCGAGCTCCTCCTTGCTCTTGAAGTTCGAGTAGACCGCGCCCTTGGAGAACCCGGCCTCGACGGCAACCCGGTCGAGGCTCGTGGCGGCGAAGCCGTCGTGGAGGAAGAGGGATCGTGCGGTGCCGACCAGTGCCTCACGCGTCTGCGCCTGGCGTTCTGCTCGTGTGGGCATCGACCTCTCCTGCCGGGAAAGAATGTGACATCAAGAGTGTTGCATCCCTCTCGGATACCATTAGTATCTGAGTCGTGATCACCCAAGATATCGTCATCGTCGGCTCCGGCTTCTCCGGTATGGGCATGGCCATGAAGCTCGAGGAGGCCGGTCGCGACGACTTCGTGATCCTCGAGAAGGCCGACGAGGTCGGGGGCACCTGGCGCGACAACACCTACCCGGGGTGCGAGTGCGACGTCCCGAGCCACATGTACTCGTTCTCGTACGAGCTCAACCCGCGCTGGTCGAAGTCGTTCTCCGGCCAGGCCGAGATCTGGGACTACATGCGCAAGGTCGCCGACGAGCGCGGCATCCGCAAGCGCATCCACTTCGGCAAGGAGGTCGTCGGAGCGCACTGGGACGACGACCGCCGCCGCTGGCAGATCCACACCGCCGACGGCGACGTGTACGACGCGCGCGTCCTCGTCTCCGGCATGGGCGGGCTCCACATCCCCAACGTGCCGTACATCGACGGTGCCGAGTCCTTCGCCGGTGCACGCTTCCACTCCGCCGAGTGGGACCACGACCTCGACCTCCGTGGCAAGCGGATCGCCGTGATCGGCACCGGGGCGAGCGCCGTCCAGTTCGTGCCCATCATCGCCGAGCAGGCCTCGCACCTCACCCTGTTCCAGCGCACCGCTCCGTGGGTGCTGCCCAAGCGCGACAAGCCGATCAGCCCGCGCAAGCAGGCGTTCCTGCAGAAGGTCCCGGGCGCGAACCGCGCCTACCGCGACGCGCTCTACTGGGCGCTGGAGTCCCGCGCGATCACGTTCAACGGACACGTGCCCGCCATCTTGCGGATCGCCGAGCGTGTCGTCGCGGCGCACATCGCCCGGCAGGTCCCGGACCCGGCCCTGCGAGAGAAGCTCACCCCCGACTACCGGCTGGGATGCAAGCGCGTCCTCCAGTCGAACGACTACTACCGGACCTTCAACCGCGACGACGTCACGCTCGAGACGACCGGCATCGCCCGGATCGTGCCGGAGGGTGTCGTCGACCTCGCGGGCACGCTGCACGAGGCCGACGTGATCGTCTACGGCACCGGCTTCCACGTCGTCGACGCCTACGACCACCTCGACATCCGCGGACGCGGCGGCGTACAGCTGTCGGACCAGTTCGCCGAGGGTGGCGTGGAGACCTACCTCGGCATCAACGTCAACAACTTCCCCAACCTGTTCCTGATGCTCGGCCCCAACACGGCCCTCGGTCACAACTCCGTGGTGTTCATGATCGAGCAGCAGGCGAAGTACATCGTTCGCTCCCTCAGCACGATGGACAGGCTGCGGGCCGACGCCATGGAGCCGACCCGGCTCGCGCAGGACGCGTACAACGCCGACATCCAGGCCCGAGTCACGAAGGGCATCTGGACCCAGGGCGGCTGCACCAGCTGGTATCTCGACTCCCAGGGCAACAACCGCACGATCTGGCCGAAGTTCACCTTCCAGTACTGGTGGGAGACCCGGACGGTCCGCGAGCAGGACTACGTGTTCGCGCGGGCGCGCCGAGACGAGCCGGTCGCGGCATGAGCCTGCCCCCCGGCCCGCGCTGGCCGGCCTCGGTCCAGACGGTGGCCTTCCTCGGGTTCCGGACGCCGTTCATGCGGATGCTCGTACGGCGCTACGGGCCGGCGTACACGATCCGCATCCATCCCGGCCCTCGTACGATCGCGACGATCAGCGCTCCGGAGCACATCAAGCAGGTCTTCGCCGGCGACCCCCGCGACTTCCATGCCGGCGAGGGAAACCAGGTGCTGCGTCCGGTGATGGGCGAGCACTCGGTCCTGCTCACCGACGAGGCCGAGCACATGCGCGCCCGCAAGCTCCTCATGCCGGCCTTCAACGGCGCGTCCCTGCGGGGCTACCGCGGTCTCGTCGAGTCGCTCGCCAAGGAGGAGGTCGACCGCTGGCACGACGGCGAGCGCCTCGTGACCCACGAGCGCATGAACGCCCTCACGCTCGAGGTGATCCTCCAGGTGGTCTTCGGCGTCACCGACGAGAAGACGCTCGGCGCCCTGCGCCCCCGCATCCGCCGGATGGTCGAGATCGGACCGACGATGTTCGTCGGCTGGATCTTCCCGAGGCTGAGGTCACTCGGGCCTTGGAAGCGCTACTTCGACAACCAGGCGGCGGTCGACCGCATCCTGTACGCCGAGATCGCCGCGCGCCGTCAGGTGTCGGACCTCGATGCGCGCACCGACGTGCTGTCGCGCCTCCTCCAGGTCGGCGTCGAGGGAGACCTGGCACCCCTCACCGACGCCGAGCTGCGAGACCAGCTCGTCACCCTCCTCCTCGCCGGCCACGAGACGACCGCGTCGGCGCTCTCGTGGACGCTGTACGAGCTGGGCGCCAACCCCGACGTCCAGGAGGAGGCGCTCCGCGCCGCCGACACCGGTGACGACGCGTTCGTGGAGGCCTGCCTCAAAGAAGCGATGCGGCGGCACCCCGTGATCGACTCGGTGGCCCGGCGTCTGACCACACCGCAGCGGGTCGGGCCGTGGGACCTGCCGGCCGGCACGGTCGTCTCGCCGTCGATCGCGGGCGCCCACTTCACCTACGCCAGCTTCCCCGAGCCTGCACGCTTCCGGCCGCGCCGGTTCCTCGACGACGACATCGCGCCCGGCACGTGGATCCCGTTCGGGGGCGGCGTGCGACGCTGCCTCGGAGCCGGCTTCTCGCTGATGGAAGGGACGGCGGTGCTCAAGGAGATCCTGACGCGCTACCGCGTGAGCGTGGACGCGGAGGAGGTCTCCGTGGTCCGCAACATCACCCACGTCCCCGAGCACGGTGCCGTCGTCACCCTCCACGCCCGCTCCTCCTGACGACTAAGCGCCCGCTTAGGTAGGCTCCGGTCATGCGTGCAGTGCAGATCACATCCCTGGAAGGCCCCTCCGCCGTCGAGGTCGTCGACATCGACGCTCCCGAGCCGGGTCCGGAGCAGATCGTCATCGACGTCAAGGCGTCGGGCGTGTCCTTCCCCGAGGTCCTCCAGACCCGCGGCCTCTACCAGCTCAAGCCCCCGCTCCCCTTCGTGCCAGGCTCGGAGGTCGCCGGGGAAGTCGTGTCGGCACCGTCCGGCTCGGGCTTCTCCACCGGTGACCGCGTCGCCGCCTTCCCGATGCTCGGCGGCTTCGCCGAGCGAGCGGTGTCCGGCGTCGACATGACGTTCCACCTCCCGGACAACGTCTCGTACGAGGAGGGAGCGGGCGTCCCGCTCAACTACCTCACCGCGCACTTCGCGCTGCTCAAGCGCGGGCACCTGCGCAACGGCGAGTCCGTCCTGGTGCAGGGCGCGGCCGGCGGCGTCGGGACGGCATCGATCCAGGTCGCGAAGGCGTACGGCGCCGGCCAGGTCATCGCGGTCACCTCCACCGATGCCAAGGGGGAGGTCGCCGTGGCCGCGGGGGCAGACTCGTACGTGCTGGCCGACGGCTTCAAAGAGGCGGTGAAGGACCTGACCGGCGGGCACGGCGTGGACCTCGTCATCGACCCGGTCGGCGGCGACCGCTTCACCGACTCCCTGCGCAGCCTCAAGGACGACGGCCGCCTCCTCGTCATCGGCTTCACCGCCGGCGACATCCCTGAGGTGAAGGTCAACCGGCTTCTCCTCAACAACATCGACATCCGCGGCGTCGGATGGGGGGCGTACGTGATGAAGCGCCCCGGCTACGTCGCTGCGCAGTGGCAGGAGCTCGTGCCGCACCTCGAGTCCGGCGCCCTCGCGCCCCCGATCGGCGGGCGCTTCTCGCTCGAGGACGCGGCCCGCGCCCTCGAGATGATCGACGCGCGCGAGGCGCTCGGCAAGGTCGTCCTCGTCCCGTGACAGACGGCTCCATCTAGTCCGCGAGCGGGGTCACTCGGTGCGGCCCTTGAGGATCTCGTCCTCGATGGTCCCTCCGAGTCCCTCGCTCGCCGGGTCGTAGCCGTGGAGGCCGCCGGTCACCGCGTACTCCTCCTCCGGCGAGAGGACGAGGCGGTGGCGTCCCCAGACCGCGAAGATCGCCAGCATCACGACGTAGATGACGACGATGGCGACGACGGCCGGACGGTAGTCCGGGTTGAGCAGCACGCCCACGAACGTCACCGCGGCGATCACGGCGGCGACGATTGCGCCGGTCCGCCCGACCGGGCTGACGTACGGGCGTACGGCGTTGGGGAACTTCCGCCGCAGCAGCAGGAACGCGACCATCTGGAGGAAGTAGGCGAGCACCGCGCCCCAGACGGCGATGTTGAGCACGATGTCGCCGGCGGCGTCGCCCACGAGGTCGACGACGAAGAGCGCCACCAGGCCGATGACGGCACCGGCGACCAGCGCCACCCACGGCGTCTGACGTGAGCCGGTGAGCGAGAGGAACTTGGGGTAGTAGCCGGCCCGCGACAGGGAGAACATGTTGCGGCCGTAGGCGAACATGATGCCCTGCAGGCTCGCCAGCAGGCCGATCAGCGCGAACGCCGACAAGAGCGCGGCCAGGTCGGCCGACAGGAACGCGCGGAAGCCGTCGAGCAGCGGCTCGTCGGAGTCGCGGATCGCTTCCGACCCGGTGACGGCCGGGTTGAGGAAGAGCACCAGGCCGCCGGTCGCGACGAGCGTCACCAGGCCCCCGATCCCAGCGCGGGGGATGTCCTTCTGCGGGTCGTGGGCCTCCTCCGCCGCCAGCGGCAGCTCCTCGATCCCCAGGAAGAACCACATCGCGAACGGCAACGCATAGAGGACGCCCTCCCAGCCGAACGGCAGGAAGTCGGAGTTGCCGTCCTCCGGTGCGATGTCGAGGAGGTTGCCGACGTCGACCGCCCCGTTGGCGAACGCGAGGACGGCGAACAGGACGAGGACACCGATGGAGATGATCGAGACCACGATCGCGAACCTGAACGAGATCTCCGCGCCGACCGAGTTGAGCGCGATGAACACGGCATAGAGGAAGATCCACCAGACCCACATGGTGTCGCTCAGGTCGAGCCCGATCAGCTCGGCGGTGATCGCGTTGGCGTAGCCGGCCGAGAAGAGCACGATCACGCCGGTGGTGAAGACGTACTCGATGGTCTCCGCCAGCCCGGTGACGAAGCCGCCCCACGGACCCATCGCCGCCCGGGAGAACGAGTAGGCGCCCCCGGTGTGCGGCATCGCGGCCGACATCTCGCCGATCGAGAACAGCATCCCGAAGTACATGACGACGATGATGATGCTGGCGACGAGCAGCCCGCCCCACCCTGCGGCGTCGAGGCCGAAGTTCCAGCCCGAGAAGTCGCCGGAGACCACGGCGCCCACACCGATGCCCCACAACCCCCAGAAGCCGGCCGAGCGCTTGAGCTGACGCTTCTCGAAGTAGCCGTCCTGGGCGTGGGAGTAGGTCGCTCCCGACGCCGAGAGCTTGTCACCGGACATCGCTGTCTCCTGTCGGGAGGGCCGTTGCTTGGACCGAGGTTAGACCCGTCAATGGTCGATTGGACATACCTTTGGCTGGCCAAATTCTGGTCGAGCATCACGAGATCGCAGCATTTGACGGGTCCCAATGGTCGGCCGGGCGTGATTGACTGAGCAGACGCCGGGCCGAGGAGGAGACCATGGGTGTGTCGTCGGGAAACCTGACGCTGGAGGAGCTGCGCAACGACGTCCGCACCGGTGACATCGACACGGTGATCGTCGCGTTCGGTGACATGCAGGGACGGCTCACCGGCAAACGGGTGTCGGCACGACTCTTCCTCGAGGAGGTCGCCGAGCACGGCGCCGAGTGCTGCAACTACCTGCTCGCTGTCGACGTCGACATGAACACGGTCGACGGCTACGCGATGTCGAGCTGGGAGACCGGCTACGGCGACATGGTGATGCGTCCGGACCTCCCCACGCTCCGGCGCGTCCCGTGGCTCGCCTCGACCGCACTGGTCATCGCGGACCTCGAGGACCACAGCCGCGGCGCCGTCGCACCGTCACCACGCGCCGTCCTCCAGGAGCAGATCGCCCGACTCGCCGAGCGGGGCCTCGTCCCGTACGCCGGCACCGAGCTCGAGTTCATGGTCTTCGACACCGGCTACCGCGACGCGTGGGCCAAGGGCTACCGCGACCTCGCTCGCGCCAGCGACTACAACGTCGACTACGCGATGCACGCCTCGACCCGGATGGAGCCGCTGCTGCAGGACATCCGTCGCGGCATGGACGGGGCGGGGATGTACTCGGAGGGCGTCAAGGGTGAGTGCAACCTCGGCCAGCAGGAGATCGCCTTCCGCTACGCCGACGCGCTCACCACCTGCGACAACCACACGATCTACAAGAACGGCGCCAAGGAGATCGCCGATCAGCACGGCAAGAGCCTCACCTTCATGGCGAAGTTCGACGAGCGCGAGGGCAACTCGTGCCACATCCACCTCTCGCTGCGCGGAGACGACGGCACGGCGGTCTTCGCCGACGACAGCGGTCCGGAGGGGATGTCGGAGACGTTCCGTCACTTCCTCGCCGGTCAGCTCGCGACGATGCGCGAGCTGACGATGTTCTACGCGCCCCACATCAACTCCTACAAGCGCTTCGCCGAAGGCAGCTTTGCGCCCACCGCGGTCGCCTGGGGGCTGGACAACCGAACCTGCGCGCTCCGCGTGGTCGGCCACGGGCACGGGATGCGCATGGAGTGCCGGGCGCCGGGCGGTGACGTCAACCCCTACCTCGCCGTGGCGGCGCTGATCGCCGGTGGCCTCCACGGCATGGACGCCGGCCTCGAGCTGGCGGACCCCCTCACCGGCAACGCCTACACCAGCGAGGCCGAGCACCTCCCGACCACGCTGCGCGAGGCGGCGGCGCTGCTGGCCGAGTCCAAGGTGGCGCGCGACGCGTTCGGCGACGACGTCGTCGACCACTACCTCAACAACGCGCGGGTCGAGCAGACGGCGTTCGACGCCGCCGTCACCGACTGGGAGCGGGTGCGTGGCTTTGAGCGGCTCTGAGGTCCGACCCGTCATCGGCCTCACCACCTATCTCGAGCAGTCGGTCACCGGCGTGTGGGACGTGCAGGCGTCGTTCCTCCCTCGGATCTACGTCGACGGTGTGACGGCTGCCGGCGGAGTCGCCGCCCTCCTCCCGCCCCAGCCGCCCGAGGGCGCCGAGCAGATGCTCGACCGCCTCGACGGGCTCGTCCTCACCGGCGGCAAGGACCTCGACCCCGCGTCGTACGGACAGCGGCCGCACCCGCTCACCGACGAGCCCCGGCACGACCGCGACGCGTGGGAGCGCGCGCTGCTCGACGGCGCGCTCGCCCGCGACCTTCCCGTGCTCGGCATCTGCCGAGGCGCGCAGGTGCTCAACGTGGCCCTCGGGGGCACGCTGCACCAGCACCTCCCCGACGTCGTCGGGCACCCGCGCCACCAGCTCGGCGACGCGACCTTCTCGACGACCTCCGCGACGGTCGTGGCAGGCACGAGGCTGGCGACCATCGTCGGCGACGCCGTCGACGGCCAGTGCTACCACCATCAGGGCCTCGACCGGCTCGGTGACGGTCTCGTCGCCGCCGCCCGGGCCGACGACGGCACGGTGGAAGCCGTCGAGATGCCGGCGGCGACGTTCGTGGTCGCCGTCCAGTGGCACCCCGAGGAGACGCTCGACGACCTTCGGCTGTTCGCGGCGCTGGTCGGCGCGGCCGCCGACCGGAGCGGCGTGCGCACATGACCACCACCGAGGTCCACAACCCCGCCGACGGCTCGGTCCTCGCCACCGTCGAGCTGGTGGACGCTGAGGCGGTCGACGCTGCCGTCGCTCGCGCCCGCTCGGCGCAGCGGACGTGGTCGCGCCTCGCGCCCGCCGCACGGGCCGACGGGCTCCGTGCGTTCGCCACCGTCGTACGCGCCCACGTCACCGAGCTGGCCGCCCTCGAGGTCGCCAACAGCGGCCACCCCGTCGGACAGGCACGCTGGGAGGCGGGGCACGTCGCCGACGTCCTCACCTACTATGCCGCCGCGCCCGAGCGGCTCTTCGGGCGTCAGATCCCGGTCGCCGGCGGCATCGACCTGACCTTCGCCGACCCGATCGGTGTCGTCGCCGTGATCACCCCGTGGAACTTCCCGATGACGATCGCGTCGTGGGGGTTCGCACCGGCGCTCGCGGCCGGCAACGCGGTGCTCGTCAAGCCGGCGGAGTGGACACCACTCACGACGATCCGGCTCGGTGAGCTCGCGACCGAGTCGGGGCTCCCCGACGGGCTCCTGCAGGTGCTGCCCGGCTCGGGCGCGGTCGTCGGCGAGCGCCTCGTGACCCACCCCGGCGTCGGCAAGGTGGTCTTCACCGGCTCCACCGTGACGGGTGCCCGCGTGATGGCCGCCGCCGCGCCGACCGTGACCGCCGTGATGCTGGAGCTCGGCGGCAAGAGCGCCAACATCGTCTTCGCCGACGCCGATCTCGAACGCGCCGCGGCCACCGCCCCGTACGGCGTGTTCGACAATGCCGGCCAGGACTGCTGCGCCCGGAGCCGGATCCTCGTCGAGGAGTCGGCGTACGACCGGTTCATGGAGCTGCTCGAGCCCGCGGTCGCCGCGGTCCGCGTCGGTGATCCTGCCGACGAGGAGACCGAGATGGGTCCGCTGGTGTCGCGGCCGCACTGGGAGAAGGTCGCCTCGTACGTCCCCGACGACGCGCCGGTCGCCTTCCGCGGCTCGGCGCCGGACGGGCCGGGCAACTGGTTCGCCCCGACGGTGCTCACACCTGAGTCGCGCACCGACCCCACCGTCGTCGAGGAGATCTTCGGTCCGGTCGTCACCGTGCAACGGTTCCGCGACGAGGCCGACGCGATCACGCTCGCGAACGCCACCGCGTACGGCCTGTCGGGGTCCCTCTGGACCCGCGACCTCTCGCGCGGCGTACGGGTCGCCCGGGCGGTCGAGGCCGGCAACCTCTCGGTCAACTCGCACGCCTCGGTCCGCTACACCACCCCGTTCGGCGGCTTCAAGCAGTCGGGGATCGGACGCGAGCTGGGTCCGGACGCCCCGTTCGCGTTCACGGAGACCAAGAACGTCTTCATCGCCGTCGCCGACGGCCCAGCACCGGAGGAGTCCGCATGAGCCCGCTCGACCTGACACAGAGACTCGCCGGCAGGGTCGCGGTCGTCACCGGCGGCGCGAGCGGGATCGGTCTCGCCGCCGCCGGCCGGCTGGCCGCCGAGGGTGCTCGCGTCGTCGTGGGTGACGTGGACCACACCGCGGGCAAGGAGGCGGCCGAGTCGGTCGGGGGCCTCTTCGTCCCCGTCGACGTCGCCGACGAGGCACAGGTGGACGCGCTCTTCGACGCGGCGGCCGACGCGTACGGCGCGGTCGACGTCGCGTTCAACAACGCCGGCATCTCGCCGCCGGAGGACGACCTGATCGAGGTCACCGACCTCGACGCGTGGAAGCGCGTCCAAGACGTGAACCTGACGTCGGTCTTCCTCTCGTGCCGGGCGGCACTGCGTCACATGGTGCCCGCGGGCCGGGGGTCGATCGTCAACACGGCCTCGTTCGTCGCCGTGATGGGGTCGGCCACCTCGCAGATCTCCTACACCGCCTCCAAGGGAGGAGTCCTCGCCCTGTCCCGCGAGCTGGGCGTGCAGTACGCGCGCCAGGGCATCCGGGTCAACGCGCTCTGCCCCGGCCCGGTCAACACGCCGCTGCTGCAGGAGCTGTTCGCCGCCGACCCCGCGCGCGCGGCCCGCCGACTCGTGCACGTGCCCGCAGGCAGGTTCGCCGAGCCGGCGGAGATCGCGGCGGCGGTGGCGTTCCTGGCCAGCGACGACGCGTCCTTCGTCACCGCGACCACGTTCATGGTCGACGGCGGCATCAGCTCGGCCTACGTCACGCCCCTCTGACAGCGCCCTCGTGAGCGAGCCGGGATAAGGTCGCGACGATGAGCACCGCACCGTCCGACGGGGCCGAGGACGGCGGCGTGGAGGACGCGCTGCTGCGCCCCGTGCGCACCGGCAACGCGTTCGAGGACACCGTCTCGCGCCTCCTCCAGACGGTGCGTCTCGGCGTCGTCGCGCCGGGTGACTCGCTGCCGGCGGAGCGCGACCTCGCGTTGCGGCTCGGCGTCAGCCGCGACACGGTCCGCGAGGCGATCCGGTCGTTGACCGACGCCGGCTACCTCGTGCGGCGCCGCGGCCGCTACGGCGGCACGTTCGTCGTCGACGAGCTGCCGCGCGGCACCGGGCGCGAGTCGCCGGCCATCTCCGCGGGCGAGCTCGACGACGTCCTCCGGCTGCGCGAGATCCTCGAGGTCGGTGCCGTACGGATGGCTGCCGGCCGGACCCTCACCTCGGCCGAGCGCGAGGCCTTGTGGTCACGTCTGCAGGACGTGCGCGGCTCGTCGCCCGCGGACTACCGGCGCCTCGACTCGCGGCTGCACCTCACCCTCGCGGAGCTCGCCGGCTCGCCGTCCCTGCTCCCGCTGGTGGCCGACGCCCGGACGCGCGTCAACGTCCTGCTCGACGACATCCCGCTGCTCCCCCGCAACATCGCCCACTCCGACGAACAGCACGAGACCATCGTGATCGCCGTCCTGGCGGGGGACGCGGACCGCGCGGCGGCCGCGATGGACGAGCACCTGGCCGGGTCCGCGGCGTTGTTGCGCGGGTTCTTGAGCTAACCCTCGAGCAGGCCGCGGGAGCGTGGCGACCGTCCGTGCAGCCACCACTCGAACGTCGACGTGACGGCGGGCAGCACCGCGTAGGTCATGATCGGGGTCGCGACGAGGGTCGTCAGCAGGGTGCGGGCGACGATGTGGAGGTCTGGCCACAGGAGGTGCAGCACCGTGCCCAGCAGCAGCGACAGCGGGAAGAAACCGACCCAGATCAGCGTCGCCTGCTTCCATCGGGGCGGTGGTGCCGGCAGCGGCCTGAGGTCCTCGACGTCGTAGTCCTGAGGCGGGTCGAACCAGCCCTCGATGCCCGTGCGGCGCTCCGCGTGCTGGTCCTCGACGATGTCCTTGCCGGCGTCGAGCCACCAGCGGCGCTGCGGAGACGCCTCCCAGTGCGCGAGGCTGTCGGCGTCGGCGAACCGATAGAGCATGTGCCACTCGTCGGACACCACGCTGGGCCGCATCCACCCCGTGCCGAGGAAGCCCTCGAACCGCTCGGCGAGCGCCGAGCCGGCATGCACCCACGCGACGACCTGGTCGACCGTCGACGGGTCGATCCGGCGGGTGATCGCCACGGTCACCGGCGCGCCGGACACGGTCGTCTCTGCTGTCACTTCCCCGAGCGTACGGGCGAAAAAGGCGCCTCCGGCCCACTCGTGACCGGTCTCACCGCGGGGTCGTCCGCGCTCCGGGCACCGAACGTCGGCGTACGGCCGAACGACGCACGCCGCGCCGCCCGTCTCAGGGTGAGCAGCACGGCCGGGCCGATCACCACGATCGCGACGGCGTTCGTGATCGCACGGCCGGTGTCCCACGAGCCGCTCGACGTGAGCAGGGTGAACCAGAAGAAGCGCCCGAGGTTCTCGGCCAGCGACGCGCCGGGGACGAACGCGAGGCCCTGCTCCCCGCTCGTGTCGACCCCGGCGAGGAACGGCCAGAACCACAGGTTGAGCAGCGCCCCGTAGAAGTACGCGGAGAACACGCCGTACGCGGCGAGCATCGCGATCTCCCAGCGCCCGGTGATCCTCCTCGGCAGCAGGCCGGCGCCCATCCCGAGCCACGCCGCGCACATCATCTGGAACGGCAGCCACGGCCCGACGCCCGCGGTCAGCAGGGCCGAGGCGAACAACGACGTGCACCCGAGCAGGAAGCCGAAACCTGGCCCGAAGACCCGTCCGGCGAGGACCAGCAGGAAGAAGACCAGGTCGAGCCCGGCCGTCCCTGCACTCAGCGCTCGCATCCCGCACTGCATCGCCGAGAGGACGCCGAGCATCGCCAGCGCCTTGGCGTCCATCCCACCTTCGGACAGCTCGGCGAGCACGATGAGGAGGAGCAGGGGCAGGAGCAGGACGAAGTACATCGGGCTCTGGGCGTCCTGCTGACCCGACCCCGGCTCGAACAGCAGCGGCCAGCCGAACATCGCGAGGCCGGCGACGGAGACGAGGACGAGCACCGCGGTGGAGCGCGGCCGGAGCGCGACGGCGGTCACGACCGGTCCTCCAACGCCTCGCGCACGTCGCGGAGCGTGAGCCACGGCTGCCCGAGGACCTTCGCGACCTGCGGCGCGAAGGCGGGCGACGTCGCGAGCACCTGCCGTACGTCCCCTGAGGCGATCAGCTCGCCCTGAGCCATCACCGCCGCCCGGTCGGCGACCTCCGCGACGAACTCGACGTCGTGGGTCGCCACCAGCACCGCACCTCCCTCGCGAGCGAGACCGCGCAGCACCTCGGCGAGGGCCGTCTTCGCCGTGTAGTCCAGGCCACGCGTCGGCTCGTCGAGGAGGACCACCTGCGGCGCCGCGGTGAGCTGCACGGCGAGGACGAGCGCGAGCTTCTGGCCCTCGGAGAGGTCGCGCGGGTTCGTGGCCGGGTCGATCGGCCCGGCCAGGCGCGTGAGCAACGCGGCACAGGTGCCTTCGGCGGTGTCCGCCTCGGCGTCGGATGCTGCACACTCGGCGGTGACCGACTCGAGGTAGAGGAGGTCGCTCGCGGTCTGCGGGACGAGGCCGACCCGACGGCGCGCGTCCTTGCGGGAGAGTGTCGCCGGGTCGTCGCCGAGGACGCGGACGTCTCCCCCGTGCCGCTCGCCCGATCCCTGGAGCGCCCAGAGGAGCGTCGACTTGCCCGATCCGTTGCGGCCCATCAGCGCCGTGACCGACCCGGCGGGGAGGTCGAGGTCGACCTTCCGTACGGCGTGCAGCGGGCCGTACCGCACCGCGACCCCGCGAGCAGTCAGCAGCCCTCCGTCCCATCCGCGTTGACGGGACGACGTGGGCGGGGGCGCGTCGGAGAGAGCCTTGCGCAGCGTCGTCGAGGCACGGCGCGCCTCGCGGACGGTCAACGGCAGCGGCTCCCACCCCGCGAACCGGCCGAGGTCCACCAACGGGGGGACGACAGGGCTCGTGGCCAGCACGGACGCCGGGGCCCCCGCGACGACGGAGCCGTCCGTCCCGACGTACGCCACGACGTCGGCGAACGGGACCACCCGCTCGAGCCGGTGCTCGGCGAGGACGACCGTGGTCCCCAGGTCGTGCACCAGCCGGGCCAGCGTCGCGAGCACGTCCTCCGCCGACGTCGGGTCGAGCGCGGACGTCGGCTCGTCGAGCACCAGCACGGGCGGGTGCATCGTGAGGACCGACCCGATCGCGACCCGCTGCTGCTGCCCGCCGGAGAGCGACCGGAGGGAACGCCCCCGCAGGTCGGCGATGCCGAGCAGGTCCAGCGTCTCCTCGACACGCCGCCGCATCGCCTGCGGGTCGACCCCGAGCTGCTCCATCCCGTACGCAAGCTCCTCCTCCACCGTGTCGGTGACGAAGCCGGCGAGCGGGTCCTGTCCGACCCAGCCCACGGTGGCAGCGAGCTCGCGCGGCTGATGGTCCTGCGTCCGGAGCCCGCCGACCGTGACCGTGCCCTCGAGGTGACCACCGGTGAAGTACGGCACGAGCCCGTTGAGCAGCCCGAGGAGGCTCGACTTGCCGGCGCCTGTCGGCCCCGTGACGACGACCAGCTCACCCTCCTCGACGTGCAGGTCGACATCGCGGAGGACCGGCCGGGCCGCGCCGTCGTACGAGAACGTCACGCCCTCGATCGCGATCACGCCGCCACCCCCGCGGCTGCAGGCACGGCCGCCGTCGCATGCAGGGCGGCGTACGGCGAGGTGGGCTCCGGCGTCACCAGGGCAGGCAGCGCGGCGACGACGAGCCCGGCGAGGGTGAGCGCGTCGAGCTCGTACGACCCGAAGAACGCTGCCGCGGCCACGACGCCGCAGCCGGCCGTGAACCACTCCCACCCGTGCCACGGGTCGGGCCGGTAGCGGGTGTGCCCGACCGTGCGCCCCGACAACCAGAACCCGACCCCGGCGACCGCGAAGCCGCTCACCAGCACCGGCGCCGCGAGCAGCCGCGGCGCCGTGAGGTCCGCCGTCGCGTACACGCCGACGCAGACACCCATCAGCCCGACGAGCAGGAGGGCGCCGCTGAGGGTACGGCTGCCGCGGCTCGCGGAGCCCTTGCGTCCGTAGCCGCGCGCGTCCATCGAGGCCGCGAGCCGCATCGACCGCTCGAGAGCGTCCTCCATCACGGGGATCACCACGGCGCGCAGCGCTCGCGTGTTGCGGCCGGTGTCACCGCGCAGGCGGCGCGCTCGCCGTACGCGTCCGATGCTCTCCGCCAGCTGAGGGAAGAGCGTCAGGGCGACCACGACCGCCGCCCCGACCTCGTACAGCGCCGGCGGGAGCGACTTCAGCAGCCGGCGGGGGTTGGCCAGCGAGTTGGCGGCGCCGACGCAGATGATGAGCGCCGCCAGCTGCAGCCCGACCGCGAACGACCGCTGCAGCGACTCCCAGGTCACCGGTCCGAGCAGCCGGATCCCGTCCGCCCACGACGGCAGCGGCACCTGCGGCAGGTCGAGGACCACGGTCCCGGTCGACGCTCCCCCGAGAAGAACGCCGAACAGGACCCGGATCACGACCACCACCGCCCCCAGCCAGAGGTAGAGCCGGAACGACATCGCCCACGGCGCGACCGGCCGCCGCGCCGCGACCATCAGCGCGGCGACGCCGATGACCAGCCCGAGGAGGAGGACGTCGAACGTGCGGCTGGCCGCGACGGCGAGCCCGAGCGCCCACACCCACCAGGCTCCGGGGTGCAGGTCGCGCCGGGCGCGACGCTCGGGCACGGCTCAGGCGTCTTCGCTGCGACGACGCCGCACGAGCGCGAACCCGGCGGCGACGGCGAGCAGGACCGCGACGCCGAGGCCGATCCAGACGATCGAGCCGCCATCCTCAGCGGAATCGGCGTCATCCGCGTCGTCGGCCGTGTCGCTCGCCGCGGCCGTCGGCGGGTTCGCCGGGTCGAAGTCCGGCATCGGGGCCGAGTCGACCGGCTGGTTGAGCTGGTAGCGCCAACCCTCGAAGCCGCCCGGCACTGCCTTGTTGGTGTCGGCACCAGTCTGCGCATAGGTCCAGTCACCGTTCGCCGGGGCGACGTAGTAGGACCAGTAGGCGCCGCCGGGCGGGAACTGCTGGCACTTCTCGACGTAGTCCCGTCCACCGACGTCGAGCGTGTCGTCGGCCGCGGGCTGCCCGTCGATGCGGCACGCCCCCGTCATCCCGCTGGCGGTGACGGGCGTCATCTCGAAGCCGGCGGCCTCCAGGGCCTGCATGCCGGTCATCCCGTCGGAGTCCTCGGCGCAGCCGACCTCGACGTCGCCCCCGAGATCGGTGAAGTCGACGACGACGGTCGTGCCGTCGGCATCGGGGCAGGGACCATCGGCGGCGTGGGCGGGGAGTGCGGTCGCCGTGAGCGGCAGGGCCGCGGCGATGAGTAGGGCGGTGGCGGCAGCGCGCATACGCATGACGCATCCTTCCTGCTGCGACGGGCACAGGCCCGTTTTCCTCGGCAGCGTCAGGAGGTGGCTCCAGGTCACGGTTCGGACCCGGAGTGGCAGCAGGTGCTCCGGCTCGCCTCGGATGAGGCCTACGGTTGCGGGTCAGCGCCGGACTTCGACCGGCTTCCCCTGATGCCGCCCTCAGGGTAGCCCACCCCGTGGGGGCCTGCCGCCGCCGTCGGTCTGCGCGATGATGCTGCCGTGTTCGAAGGCTTCCAGACCAGTGTCGTCCACCTCGACGACAGCGAGGTCTTCGTACGCCACGGCGGCTCCGGGCCTGCGGTCGTCCTCCTGCACGGGCATCCGCGGACGTCCTCCACCTGGCACTGGGTGGCGCCAGGTCTGGTCGAGCGCGGGTTCACCGTCGTCTGTCCGGACCTCCGTGGGTACGGTCGTTCCCGCGGACCCGCGCCGACTCCCGACCACGCCGCTCACTCCAAGCGCGCGATGGCCGCCGACATCCTGGGAGCAGTGCGGCGGCTCGGGATCGAGCGTTTCCACCTCGCGGGGCACGACCGTGGCAGCTACGTCGCGTTCCGGCTGGCGATGGACGATCCGGGGGTGGTGGACCGGCTCGCCCTGCTGGACTGCATCCCGATCAGCGAGCACCTGCGACGGATCACGCCCGGCTTCGCGACGCGGTGGTTCCACTGGTTCTTCTTCGCCCAGCCCGAGACGCCCGAGCGAGTCATCAACGCCGACCCCGACAGCTGGTACGCGGGAGGACCTGAGGAGCTCGGCGACGAGAACTATGCGGAGTTCCGCGCGGCGACCCGCGACCCGGACGTGGTCCGGGCGATGCTCGAGGACTATCGAGCAGGTCTGACCGTCGACCGCCGTGACGAGGAGGAGGACCGCGACGCGGGTCGGCGCCTCCGTCCCCCGCTGCTCGTCGCGTGGTCCGCCGGTGAGGACCTCGACGACCTGGGCGGCGACCCGGTGGAGGTCTGGAAGACCTGGGCCGACGACGTCCGGGGCGGCGCGGTCATCGACTCGTCCCACCACATGGCCGAGGAGGCGCCCGAGCAGCTGGTCGACGTGCTGGCGGCGTTCTTCGGCGCCGAAGGGTGATCGAGCGGTACCCCGAGCCACGTCGGCTCTGGCGGCTGCTCCCGCGGCTCCGGTAGAACTCCTTCATGTCGCTGGTCCGCCCTCGCACGTCCGCCCTGCTCGCGATGGCCGCGGCGGTGTGGATCCTCGTCGACGTCGTCCGGGTCTGGGCGCCGTCGCTGATCACGATCTTCGGTCAGGCCGCCACCACACCTCCCGAGCTCATGGGGGCGTACGCGCTCGGATGCGTGGTGGTCGCGGTGGTCGTCGTCAGGCTCACCGCGCGGCGCGCAGCGGGGGTCACCCTCGTGGCCGCGCTCGCCGTCGCGGTCGTCGCCCGGGCCGGTCTCCAGCTGGGCGACGGCGGCCGCGCTCAGCTGGTCCTCGCCTCGGTGGGACTCGTCGCCTCCCTCGTGTGGCTCGCGCTCGCGGTCGCGCGGTACGGCGACGTGGCCGTGGTCGGCACCGTGACCGGCCTGGCGATCTCGGTCACGACCCATGCGGCGCTCGGCACGTGGGGTGCGGTCTGGCGGGGCGACGCCTGGGGATGGGCACTGCTCGTCGTGCAGGTGGCGCTGACCTGCCTCGGCACGTACGGCGCTCGCAACCGTGAGCCGTCGCCCCCCGCCGGGCGTCGGTTCGCCTGGTTGCTGATGCCCGGTGTGCTGCTCGCGGGGATCGTCGTCGCCGACGCCGGCCGAGCGAGCGCGGTCGCCGGCACGGTCGGGCTGGCGGTGCTCGCGGCGGCGGGGGTGCTGGCCGTGGCCCTCGCCGGCACCCGCCCTTCCCCGGCGGCGACATGGGTCGCGGCAGCGGCGCTGGTCGCCTCCGTGGCGCTCGTCCTCCTCGTCACCGTCGAGCGGCATGGCGTCCCGGCCACAAGTCCACCGTGGGTGGTCGTCGCGTACGCCGTCGGGCTGCCGGCGCTCGCGACGCTCTGGGCCGCGTCGTCCCAGGGCACGCCGGCGTCGCCGTCGGCGGTCGGGTGGGGCGCGCTGGTCTGGGTCGTGCTGTTGTTCATCTACTACGCCGGCTACGACCTCGGCTATCGCGCCGATCTGGTGGTGGTCGCCACGGCGGCAGCGGTCGGTGTCGCCGCGGCGACGACCAGCGCCTCGCGCGCCCCGGACGCCCGCGACCGGCGACCGCGCACTCCGGTCCTCGTCCTCGCCGCCGTGGCCTCCGTGCTGGCCGCGGCGCTCGGCCCGGCGGTCACCGTGCGTCCGCTGGAGGGCGGCGGTCCGACCGACGGTGCGCCCGGTGCCGCACGTGTCACGGCGTACAACCTGCGCATGGGGTACGGCATGGACGGGACCTTCCGTCCGGACCGCGTCGCCGAGGTGCTGAAGGAGGCCGACGTGGCACTCCTCAGCGAGGTCGACCGTGGCTGGTACCTCAACGGCGGCCAGGACCAGCTGGCGATCCTCGCCAGGCTCCTCGACCGGGACAGCGTCTTCGCCCCCGCCGCCGACCCGGTGTGGGGCGACGCCGTGCTCAGCCGCTTCCCGATCGACGAGGCCGTAGGCACGCCGCTGCCGTCGTACGGTGCGGTCACCGGCGCCCAGGCGCTCTCGGTCCGGCTCGACGTCTCCGGCGTGCCGACGTGGTTCGTCTCCACGCACCTCCAACCTCACGACGGCGACGAGGGTGTCCGTGAGCAGACCGGCGATCTGGCCGACGCTCTCCGGGACCGTCTGGACGACGGCTTCTCGCTGGTCCTCGGCGGCGATCTCAACACCCAGCCCGGCAGCGCCGCGTACGAGATGCTCCTCGACGTCGGCCTCGTAGACGGGCTCGGCGGCGCCGGGCCGACCTCGCCGGCAGACCGACCGACCGCGCGGATCGACCATCTCCTCGTCACCGGGGACCTGACAGCCACCGACCCCGCCGTGGGGACGAGCCAGGCGTCCGACCACCGCCCCGTCCTCGTGACCGTCTCACCGTCGGACACCATCGGCACACCGGGCGTACGGTGACCGGATGAGCGCTCGAGGAGTCCTGCGCGGAGCGGTGGTCGGCGCCCTCGCATCGGTGCCCGCGTCGTACGTCACAGCGGTGACGGAACCCGGCCTACAACGGGCCGCCGAGCGGCTGCTCCCGCCTGAGCCGTGGCAGAAGCGGCTGGTCGGTGCAGACCCCGCGGGGCGACCCGAGAACATGCCCCCGGCTGTGGTCGCCGCGGAGGTCGACGAGCTGCGGGGTGGCCCGGGCCTCGATACCGACGAGAAGATCCGGGCCAGCCGGACGATCCACTACGCGTTCGGCGCTGCGACGGGCACGGCGTACGGAGCGGCCGCGGCGTCGCTGCCATGGGTCGCCCGCGGCGGAGGGGCTCCGGCTGGGCTCGCGCTCTACGCGCTGACCCACGGCACCGCGCTCCCGGTGCTCGAGATCCAGGAGCCCCCGTGGGACCTCCCGCGCTCCGCGGTCCTCTGGGAGGCCGCGAGCCATGTCGTGTTCGGGCTGACGTTGGAGGTCTCCCGCCGGGTGGTCGACCGCCTCCTGCCCTAGCGGCAGGGCGGCGGCGCCAGGGCAAGCCGGGTCAGCGCACCAGGCTCCACTGCACGACGGCCCGCCGCGGCGTCCACGCGAGCGAGTCTGCGGGGAGGACCTCCTCGACGCCGATCCGCACGAGCTCGCCGTCGTGCGCCCGGAAGAGCTCGAGCAGCGCCGCCTCCTCATCGAGGGACGCCGCCTGGACGACCAGCCGACCCCCGGGGCGTACGGCACTTCGCACCGCGTCGAGGATCGGGGCGTCGGCGGCCCCACCGCCGACGAACACCGCGTCGGGGGCGTCGAGACCGTCGAGCGCGGCAGGTGCCGCGCCCTCGACGATCCGCAGCTCAGGAACGCCGAGATCGGCCGCGCTCTCCTTGACCGCGACGGCCACGTCAGCCCCGACCACGACCACCGCGGCGGCGAGGGGCTCGCTGCGCAGCCACTCGATCGCGACCGAGGCGGCACCGGCACCCAGCGCCCACAGGAGGTCACCACCCGCAGGAGCCAGGCGCGACAGGGCCGCAGCACGCGCATCGCGGCCGATCGGGGCGATCTCCGATCCGAACGCGGCCTCGGGAAGCCCCGGCACGCTCGACATCGCAGAACGGCGCGACCCGTCCGCGACGCACTCCAGGCAGATGACGTTGACCTCCGCCGAGACCCGGTCGCGCCACGCGGCGGCCGTGGCCTCGGTACGGGACTCCGCGAGGCCCCCCAGGTCGCTGAGGACGGTCATGGCGGTCTCGCCGTACCCCTGCGTGACGAGCAGCGCCGCGACCGACGCGGGGGTGCCGCCGTCCGACGACAGCACGATGAGCTTGCGGCCCGGGGCGAGGTGCGGGAGCAGGCGGCGGACGTCGCGCCCGTGCAGCGACACCAGCGAGGTCTCGTCGAACGACCACCGCATCCGCGCCCGGGCGAGAGACTCCGACGAGACGGTCGGGATCACGTCGACGTCGTCGGCGCCGACGAGGTTCACCAGTGGGGTCGCGATGCCCGCGACGAGCGGGTCTCCGGCGGCCAGGACCACGATGCGCTTGCCGTCGTGCTCCTCCAGCAGACCCGGGAGCGCCTCCTCGACCGGCCACGGCCACTCGACCCTGGCCTGCCACCACGACCAGGGGACGGAGTCGAGATGCCTCTTGTCGCCCATGACGACCTCGGCCTCCCGGACGAGGCGCCGCGACTCCATCGCGAGCCCGTCCCAGCCGTCCGCACCGATGCCTACGACCGTGATCCGCTGCATGGACGCAGACGCTATCCGTCATCGGGGTCCTGACCCAAGCCCGCCCCGCGCATCGGGGAGGATCGGCAGCCACGGCGTCCCGGAATGTCCGCGATGCGGCGGATCAGGAGGCACCTGCCGACCCGCGCCTACGATCGTGGCCCTGGGAGGCGCCGCCGGCGCCACCCCCTCGCAGCGCCGAGAGGATGGTCTGGCCGATGGCACGCGACGCAGGTTTCCGGACGACCCTTCCCGTCTCCGGTCGCCGTGTCCTCGTGGTCGGCGGAGGGTCCACCGCGCTCGGCCGGATCGCGGCGCTGCGCGACGCGGGCGCCGAGATCACGGTGATCGCCCCCGAGGTCGTCCAGTCCGTCCAGGACCTCGCCGAGCGAGGGCTGCTGCGCTGGGACTCCCGGGCGTACGACACCGCGGACGTCTCCGATCACGACCTCGTCGTCCCCGCCACGGGCGATCCGGGTCTCGACGCACGGGTCGCCGGGGACGCACGGGCTTTCGGCCGGTGGTGCACCATCCCCGACGCGGTGCCCGGGCCCGGCTCCGACACTGGCTCCGACACCGACGCGGCGCGGCCCCGAGCAGGAGGCGGGTCCGTGACCCTCGTCGGCGGTGGCCCGGGCGATCCAGGGCTTATCACGGTCGCCGGCCTGGAGGCGGTCCGCACCGCCGACGTCGTCGTGACCGACCGCCTCGCCCCTTTGGGGGTGCTCCACGGCCTGGACGTCGAGGTGATCGACGTCGGCAAGATCCCTCGGGGTCGCTCAACCCCGCAGGAGGCGATCAACCGGATCCTCGTCGAGCACGCCCGGGCCGGTCGGCGCGTGGTGCGCCTCAAGGGCGGTGACAGCTTCGTCTTCGGGCGTGGAGGCGAGGAGATGGAGGCGTGCACGGCGGCCGGCATCCCCGTCGTCGTCGTGCCGGGGGTGACGTCGGCCATCGCGGGGCCGGCGCTGGCCGGGATCCCGGTGACCCACCGCGGCCTCACCCAGGGGTTCACGGTGGTCTCGGGCCACGTGCCTCCCGGTGATCCCCGCTCGACGGTCGACTGGGGAGCACTCGCGCGCACCGGGACCGACATCGTCCTGCTCATGGCGGTCGCGACCCTTCCCGCGATCACGCAGACGTTCGTCGCCGAAGGGCTGGACCCGGCGACGCCGGCGGTCACGATCGCCGACGCCGCGCTCCCGACCCAGCGCGTCGTCCGAGGCGACGTCGCCACCATCGCCTCGCGGGTGGCCGAGGCCGGCATCGGCGCACCGGCGGTCACGATCGTCGGACGCGTCGCGGGCTTCGCTCCCTCCGTTTGACCTCCTCGCCGGCGGGGTATCGGGTCTGCGACGAAGGGAGCAGCGTGTGCGCGTGGTGGTGACAGGGGCAAGTGGCAACGTCGGCAGTGCGCTGCTCAGAGAGCTGGGCAGCCGGGGGCACGACATCGTTGCGGTCGCGCGCCGGGTTCCCGAGGCCACCGAGACCGAGCAGGGCTCGATCGAGTGGCACGCCGCGGACGTCGCCGACGACCGCCTCGACGCCGTGCTCGAGGGGTGCGACGCGTTCGTCCATCTGGCGTGGATGTTCCAGCCGACCCACGATCCCGACACGACGTGGGAGGCGAACGCCGTCGGGACTCGGCGGGTCCTCCAGAGCGCCGCACGGAGCCGGGTCCCGGTCGTGGTGGTCGCCTCGTCGGTCGGCACGTACTCGCCCGCCGTCGACGACCACCCGGTCGACGAGGGGTGGCCGACCGACGGCCCCTCGCCTGCGGCGTACTGCCGGGAGAAGGCCTATGTCGAGCGGCTGCTGGACGCGTTCGAGGCTCAGCGGCCCGACGTCCGGGTCGTACGGATGCGCCCGGCGTTCGTCTTCCAGCGCTCGGCAGGGTCCGAGCAGCGACGCATCTTCGGCGCTCCCGCACTCCGCCCCTGGATGCTCGAGCGCCGCATCCTGCCCGTCGTCCCGATCCCTCGCGGGCTCCGGCTGCAGGCGGTCCACGCGGGCGACCTTGCGCGGGCGTACGCGGAGGCGGTCGAGCGGCCGGTCCACGGCGCCTTCAACATCGCGGCCGCCGATGTCCTGGGCCAGGACGAGCTGGGACGGATCCTCGACGCACGGACGTTCGAGGTCCCGGCGCGCCTCACTCGGGCGGTCGTCGAAGGAGCGTGGCGAGCCCGGCTCGTCGGCGCTCCGGGCGACCTCTTCGACGCCCTGCTGCGCCTCCCGGTGATGTCGACGGCACGGGCCCGGGCCGAGCTCGGCTGGGAGCCGCAGCACAGCGCGGCGGACGCGCTCTCGGCCATGGTGGTCGGTGCTCGCGAGGGCGCGGGATCCGGGCTGCCACCGCTGCAGCCCGACTCCCGCTTCCCCTGAGCCGTCGTCAGGACCTAGCCGTCGTCAGGACGTCGTGTCCCTCCCGGTCGGCTCGCCGACGAGAGGGAGCCTCTTCATGACCCGCGGGTCTCCCGCATCGGCGAAGTAGTCCCCCGCGATGGTCTCGTCGTGCCCGTTGTCGACCTTGCCGGCACGCAGCGCCACCGTGATCAGGGCAGCGACGAGCACGTTGATCGCGAAGGCGGTCAACGCGATGTATCCGAGCGTCCCGATCACGGGGATGTCGGCCAGCGAGCCGCCGAAGTGGCCGCCCGTGGTCGGGTTGACCACGTTGTACGCCGTGATCGTCCCGTACACCATGCCCACGGCCCACCCGAGCAGCAGACCCCAGCGGTGGAACCACCTGGTGTAGAGGCTGAACACGATCGCGGGCAGGGTCTGCAGGATCCAGATGCCGCCCAGCAGCTGGAAGTTGATCGCGTTCTGCCGGTCGAGCGTGAGCACGAAGACGAGCGCGAACAGCTTGACGACCAGCGACGACAGCTTGGAGACCTGCGCCTCCTGCTTCGGCGTCGCGTCCGGCTTGATGAACTCCTTGTAGACGTTGCGGGTGAACGTGTTCGCCGCCGCGATCGACATGATCGCCGCCGGCACCAGTGCCCCGATCGCGATCGCCGCCCAGGCGACGCCGGCGAACCACGCCGGGAACATGTCCTCGAACAGCTGGGGGATCACCAGCTGGGCGTTCGGCTCGCCGTCGAGTCCGATCGGCTGCGTCCCGGCGGCGATCGCGACCCACCCCAGCAGCGCGAGCAGACCGAGGATGAACGAGTACGCCGGCAGGATCGACGCGTTGCGCCTGATCGTGTTGCGGCTCTGGCTCGACAGGGTGGCAGTGATGGAGTGCGGATACATGAACAGCGCCAGCGCCGAGCCGAGGGCGAGCGTCGCGTAGGCCCAGTGGGCGTCGATCCCGGTCGGGATGAACGAGCCGGTCGGCGCGCCCGTCGCCGGGTTCGGGGTGCTCATCTTGTCCTGGGCGGCGCCGAAGATCGCGTCCCAGCCACCGACCTTGGTGGGGAGGTAGATGATCGCGACGATGATGACGAGATAGATGAGCGTGTCCTTCACGAACGCGATCACCGCCGGCGCCCGCAGACCCGAGGAGTAGGTGTACGCCGCGAGCAGGGCGAACGCGATGAACAGCGGCGCGTCCTTCGCGACCCAGTTGGAGCCGCCGCCGAGGCCGGCCACCTCGAGGACCGCCTGGATGCCGACCAGCTGGAGCGCGATGTAGGGCATCGTCGCGAGGAAGCCGGTGATCGCGACGGCCAGCGAGAGCTCGCGACTGCTGTAGCGACCGCGGACGAAGTCGGCCGGCGTGACGTATCCGTGCCGGTGGCTCACCGACCACAGCCGCGCCATGAACACGAAGATGATCGGATAGAGCACGATCGTGTACGGCACGGCGAAGAAGCCGGCGACGGCTCCGGTGGCGAACATCGCGGCGGGCACGGCGACGAACGTGTAGGCCGTGTAGAGGTCGCCGCCGAGCAGGAACCACGTCACCCACGTGCCGAACTTGCGTCCGCCGAGTCCCCACTCGTCGAGCGACTCCATCGACGGCGGGCGTCGCCACCGCGACGCGTAGAACCCCATCACCGTGACGAGCGCGAAGAGCAGGATCAGGACGGTCAGGCCGACCCCGTTGACGTTGCTCACCGGTCACCCTCCGCTCGATCGCTGTCCGTCTGCTCGTCGGGACGGTGCTCGTCGCGATGGTGCATAGGGCGGTGCGGCCGCGCGACCAGCACGATCCGGTACGAGGTGTAGGTCAGGGCGGCGGTGATGAAGACCCAGAGGAACTGGTACCAGAAGAAGAACGGCCACGGTCCGAGCTTCGGCTCGATGCGGGCGTACGAGTCGACCCACAGCAAGGCGATCACGGGGATGGCGAGCAGCACGGTGGCCAGGATCAGCAGCGGTTTGTTGGCCGGTGGCGTCGTCTCGTGCAGGGTGGGATCGTCGGCAGTCGGCGGAGGTCCGGAGGTCATCGGCAACCCTTTCGCGTCACGGCCCTGGGCGGGCCCGAGGTCTGCGTCGCGCGGGGAGGTCGTCGTCACCCCGTGTGACCGCGGTCACACGCTGCCAGTGGCGTCCGCACCGGTCCACGGGGACACGGCTCCTGTCGGTGAGCGGTCGGTATGTCGCGACGGACGGTCGCCACTGGTCGCCCGGCGGCACAGGATTAGGGTGAGGAGACCTCTCACCACCCGCTCGGAAGGGCCTCTCGATGACTCACGCGCAGGTCGGCCAGGGCCGGGTCGCCCCGCCGTCGGCGGACGTACGGCGCCGCGCGGAGGAGCGTCTCGCTGGTCTCGCGACGCCCGCGGGAGCACTCGGGCGGCTGGGTGAGTGCGCGGTGTGGCTGGCGTCCGTGCAAGGGCAGTGTCCGCCTCGACCGCCGAGCAACGTCCGCGTCGTCGTGTTCGCCGGCGACCACGGCGTCACCCGCCACGGCGTCTCGGCCTACCCGTCGGAGATCACCGCTCTGATGGTTCGGCAGTTCCTCTCCGGCGGCGCTGGAGTGGCGGTCCTGGCCCGAGCGAACGGTGCCACCTTGCGGGTGCTCGACATCGCCGTCGACGTCGACGCGACCGCGTTCCCGGCCGAGGTGACGGCGCACAAGGTGCGCCGGAGCTCGGGCGCCATCCACGTCGAGGACGCGCTCGCTCCGGCGGAGACGGCCGCGGCCCTCGCGGCCGGGGTCGCCGTCGCCGTCGAGGAGGTCGCGGCCGGTGCCGACCTCCTTGTCGCCGGCGACATGGGGATCGGCAACACCACGCCCTCTGCGGCCCTGGTCGCGGCGTCTCTGGGCCTGAGCGCGGCCGAGGTGACGGGCCGCGGCTCGGGCGTCGACGGGGAAGCCCTCGCACGCAAGGAGGCCGTGGTCGCTCAGGCGCTCGAGCGCGCGGGCGGCCGCACGTCCGACCCGATCGACCGTCTGACCGCGCTCGGGTCGGCCGACCTGGCCGCCCAGGTCGGGTTCCTCACCGAAGCCGCGCGCCGAGGAGTCCCGATCCTCCTCGACGGGGTGATCTCGGTGGCGTGCGCCCTGGTGGCCGAGGACCTCGCCCATGGGTCGGCGGCGTGGTTCGCGGCCGGTCACCGTTCGCCGGAGCCCGCACAGGCGTCGGCGCTGTCCAAGCTCGGGCTGGAGCCTCTGCTCGACCTCGGCATGCGGCTGGGCGAGGGCAGCGGCGCCGTCGCCGCACTCCCCGTCCTCCGTTCTGCGGCCGCGCTGCTGTCCGAGGTGTCGCTGCTCGCCGACGTGCTCGGCCCGCAGGACGCCTGACATCGCCGTGATGGGCGACCGACCGGCTCGGGGTGTCCTCACCGACGCCGCGCTCCTGGCGGCCGGGACGTTCACCACCATCCGGGTGGCGGCGCCGTCGGTCGTCGACCGCCCCCGTGCACGCGT
Organism: Mumia sp. zg.B17; assembly: GCF_019550915.1. GTDB lineage: Bacteria > Actinomycetota > Actinomycetes > Propionibacteriales > Nocardioidaceae > Mumia. The sequence continues at coordinate 114,504 of NZ_JAHWCI010000001.1, read as the reverse complement.
CGCGATGCTGCTGGCACCGCTGGCGGCGCTGCCGCTCGGCGCGGCCGCCGCGGTCGTCGTCGCCCTCGGCTCCGTGGCCGGGCTCCCGGCGCTGATCACCGGCGCGCTCGCGGTGACCGCGATCGCCCTCGGCACCCACGCCCTCCACCTCGACGGTCTCGCCGACACCGTCGACGGGCTTGCTGCCCCGTACGACCGTTCCCGTCGGCTCGCGATCATGAAGTCCGGCGACGTCGGGCCGGCGGGGGTGGTCGCACTCGTCGTCGTCCTGCTCATCCAGGCGGCGGGTCTGGGCACCGTCGCTAGCCGTCCGTACGGGTGGCTCCTCGTCGGCGTCCTGGTGTGCGTCTCTCGCGCGGCGGTTGTCGCCCCCTGCGCCTCGCCGGTACCGCCCGCGACGACCGGCGGGCTCGGTGCCGCGGTGTCCCGCTCGGTGCCCCTGCCTGCCGCTGTCGGCATCGCCGTGGTCGCCGCCGCGGCGGTCGGCCTCGCGTCCGCGGCCGGCGCCGCACCGTGGTGGCAGGGAGCGGCGGCCGTCGTCGTCGCCGCAGCGGTCGTCGTGAGCGTCGTCCGCCGAGCGGTCGCGCTGCTCGGCGGCATCACCGGCGATGTCGTCGGCGCCTGCGTCGAGGTCGCGCTCACCGTGCTGTGCGTCGTGGTCGCCGCGGCCTGAGCCGGCGTGCGGCGGTAGGTCAGAGGTGGAGCACGCGCCCCGCGACGACGAGCGCCACCTCGGCGGACGCCTCGGCCAGCCGCTGGTTGGTCATCCCGAGGACGTCGCGGAAGATGCGGCCCGACCGGTGGTCCGGCACCACGCCGAACCCGACCTCGTTCGTCACCGCGACGCTCAGCCGATCGCGCGCGAGCCACGCCTGGGCCAGGCTCTCGATCCGCTTCTCGGCCTCGGGGCGCCACTGGTCCTCCGGAACCTCCCACGCCCCGAGCTCGTCCAGCACGGCCGTCACCCAGGTGCCGATGCAGTCGACCAGGACGGGCGTCTCGGCACCCCTGAGCGCACCCGCGACGTCGACGGTCTCGATCGTCGTCCAGCCCTCGGGCCGACGCCGCTGGTGCTGGAGGATCCGCGCCTGCCAGTCGAGGTCGCTGCCGTCCGGGATGGGTCCCGGCGCGATGTAGGTGACGTGCTGCTGACGCGCCAGCAGCGACTCCGCGTACCGCGACTTGCCGGAGCGTACGCCTCCGGTGACCAGCACTCTGCGGCTCATGTCCGCCCCTCTCACCCCGTGAAGGCCGTCCTGGCTCCAGCTCTCCTGCGAGCCTCGCACGGTGCAGGCCCGACCGCCTCACCGGGTCTCACGTGGCGGCTGTCCTGGCCGGCGCAGGCCACGAGGGCTCCCGCCGTCGTACGGTCGACCCATGCACCGGGTGGTCCTCTCGCTGGCGACGACGGTGGTCGCGCTCACCGCATGCTCCTCGGCGGCAGACCGCGTCGACGACGTCTCCTCAAACCCCACCCCGGTCCCCACGTCACTGGCCCCGCCTCCACGCGCGACGCTGCCCGGGGGCTGGTTCGCCGAGCCGCTTCCGGGCCGGACACGACCGGCGTCCGTGGAGGCGGCCGGTGACCGCCTCGTGGTCGGCGGGTCGGTCGGCAGCGGAGACGGTGCACGTCCGCGCCTGCTGGCGCACGAGGGATCGGTCTGGGCAGACGTCCCGCTGGAGCCTGCCACGGGGTACGGCCGCATCGCGTCCCTGGTCCACCTCGCCGTCGCTCCCGACGGTGGCGTCGTCGCCCTCGGCAACGCGACGGGAGGCGCGCACCTGATGCCGCGCTGGACGGCGTGGTCGGGGACGCTCGACGGCGTCGCGGAGGTGCCTCAGGTCTTCGAGACCTTCGGCGGTCCGTCGGCCGGAGGGCTCACCGGGCTCACGGCCGCTCCTGTCGACGCTGTCGTCGGGAGCTGGGCGACGTCGCCGTCGCGCCTGTCCCCCGCCGTGTGGCGCGAGGACCGCGGCCGATGGGTTCGGCGCACCGACATCGGCCCCTTCTCCAGCGCCGGCGACGTCCAGGCCCTGCCGACGGCCGTCGGCGCGACCGGGTCCGCGGTCGTGGTCGTCGGCACCGAGACCGTGACCGACGACGCCGGCACCCGTCAGACCGCGGCCGCGTGGACCACACCGGACCTGCGGACGTGGCGACGGCTCGCGCTGGGCCCGTCCGACGGTCCTTCCAGCGGAGCCGTCGACGTCGCGTGCGCCGGTGACGCCTGCCTCGTCGCGGGATGGGTCGGCGACCGGCTCGCCGGGTGGCGCATCGGTGCCGAGGACGTCCGCCGCATCCGGCTGCCTGCGGTCCGGGTCGATCCGTACGTCGCACAGCCGCGCGCCGCGTACGACGGCTCGTGCGCAGCGATCGCGGTCGGAGCAGGGTCCCGTACGGCGCTGGTCTCGGCCGACACCGCACGCTGGGCCGCCACCGACCTGCCGCAGCCGCACGTGTCACACCTGGCGATGGCGCGCGGGCGACTGTTCGTGCTGACGCCTGACGGGGCGACCGCGCTGGTCTCGCATGCCGAGGCCTGCGACCTCCGATGATCGCCGGGCCGCCTCGCTCCGACGGAGGTCAGCAGACCGAGGCCGCCCACGGGACGAGCGTCTCCGCGCACCCGGCGTCGAGCTTCAGGGTGGCCAGGTCGTCCCCGCGGGTCGCCCCCCGGTTCACGATCACCACCGGCTTCCCGGCCTTCGCCGCCTGCCGGACGAAGCGCAGCCCGGACATCACCTGCAGCGACGACCCGACGACGAGCAGCGCGTCCGCGGCGTCGACCAGCGCGCGGCAGTGCTCCACGCGCGGCTTCGGGACGGTCTCGCCGAAGAAGACCACGTCCGGCTTCAGGATGCCGCCGCACCTCAGGCACGGGGCGACCCGGAACGTGCTGGTCTCCTCCAGCACCGCGTCGCCGTCGGGTGCGATCGCGTACGCGCCGTCGCCGTAGCCGGGGTTCAGGACGTCGAGCCGTTCGTGCAGCTCGGCGCGCGGCGAACGGGCGCCGCAGCCCAGGCAGACGACGTCGGCGATCCGCCCGTGCAGGGCGACGAGCTCGCGCTGGCCGGCGGCCTCGTGCAGCCCGTCGACGTTCTGGGTGATCACCGCTGAGACCACGCCGGACTGCTCCAGGGCGACCAGCGCGTGGTGGGCGGCGTTCGGCTCGGCACCGGTCATGTGCCGCCAGCCGATGTGGGCCCGGGCCCAGTAGCGCTGCTGCGCCTGCGGGCTGGCCACGAACTCCTGGTACGTCATCGGCTGACGCGGCACCGAGCCCGGTCCGCGGTAGTCCGGGATGCCGGAGTCGGTGCTGATGCCAGCGCCGGTCAAAGCGACCACGCGCCGCCCGTCGAGCAGGGCACGCACCTCGTCGAGCGCCGGCTGCTCAGTGACGATGTCCACGCTTCCAGCGTACGAGGGACCCGGCGACGCGACGGCGTCTACGCTGGCCAGCGTGAACAGCCGGGTCGCGTGGAGCAAGGGTGTGGTGGTCCCCGCTGCGCTCGGGGTGCTGTGCGCGACGGCCGGGCTGCTGACGTGGGCGGGCGCCGGCGCGGACGCGCGTGTGGGTGCGGCCAGCGTGAGCGCGTACGACCCACCGTCCACGGCTGCGGCCACGGCCTCCACCGCCGCTCCTCTCCTCGCGACCTCGTCGCTCGACTCGGGCGTCGGGAGGCTCGGATCGGGCCTCGACCGCGGATGGGTGTCGGCGGAGGCCGGTCGGACCGGGATCGCGGCCAGGGCGGTGACCGCCTATGCGAGAGCCGCCCTGCGGCTCGAGGAGGAGGATCCCGGTTGTCGCCTGGGGTGGACGACGCTGGCCGGCATCGGCTGGGTCGAGTCGCAGCACGGCACCATCGACGGCAACACGCTGCTCGCCGACGGGACCACCCGGCGACCGATCCACGGTCCGGCGCTCGACGGCACCGGCGGCGTCTCCGCGCTCGCGGCCTCGGCCGACGACACCGCCGCCCACGGCAACCCGGCCTGGGACCACGCCGTCGGCCCGATGCAGTTCATCGGGAGCACGTGGCGACGGTGGGGCTCCGACGGCGACGGCGACGGCGTGGCAGACCGTGCGGACCTCGACGACGCCGCGTACGCCGCCGGCCGTTATCTGTGCGCCAACGGCGACGACCTCACCACGGGGTCCGGGTGGACCGCCGCGGTGAGGTCGTACAACCACGCCGTCGCCTACGTTGCCGCGGTGCTGGCCGCGGCCGACTCCTACGGCGCCTGAGCGCCGACGGGCTCCGACTCAGTCCGCTCCCCGAGGCGCTTGGCGAGCGCGTCGCCCTCGATGTCGAGGTCCGGGATGATCTTGTCCAGCCAGGCGGGGAGCCACCAGGCGGAGCGGCCGGCGATCGCCATGAAGGCCGGGATCAGCGTCATCCGGACCAGGAACGCGTCGGCGAGGATGCCGAAGGCGAGCCCGAAGCCGATCGGCTTGATCATCGCCTCGTCGCTGATGATGAAGCTGCCGAAGACCGAGATCATGATGATCGCCGCGGCGGTCACCACGCGGGCGCTGTGGCTGAACCCGTTGACGACGGCGCGCTGGGCGTCCTTGCTGTGGACGTAGTCCTCCCGCATCCGCGACACCAGGAACACCTGGTAGTCCATGGCGAGCCCGAACAGGATGCCCACCATGAGCAGCGGCAGGATGCTGATGATCGGCCCTGGCGTGTCCACACCGAACACGTCGGCCAGCCAGCCCCACTGGAAGACCGCCACGGTCGCGCCCAGCGCCATCCCGATGGTGAGGAGGAAGCCCAGGACCGCCGACAGCGGCACCAGGATCGAGCGGAACACCAGGATCAGCAGCACGAACGCCAGGCCCACCACCAGCGTCAGATAGACGGGCAGGGCGTCGGCCAGCTTCTCCGACACGTCCACCGAGACGGCCGTCTGACCGCTGACCAGCACGTCGGCACCCGTCTCGCCCTTCACGTCCTGCACGGCGTCACGGATCTCGCCGACCAGGTCCTGGGTCTCCTGGTCTGCGGGGCCGCTCTTGGGGACGACGGTGATCGTGGCGAGGTCGGTGTCCGGCATCGGCTGGCCGGGCACGACCGCGGCCACGTCGGTGTCGATGCCCTCGACGGCCTTCGTCGTCTCCGCCACCGCGGCCTCGGGATCGTCGGCCTTCGCGGTGTCGACGACCACGAGGAGCGGTCCGTTCGACCCCGCCCCGAACCCCTCGGCGATGAGGTCGTACGCCTTGCGCTGGGTCGTCCCGACCGAGGCGGTGCCGTCGTCGGGCAGGGACTCCTCCAGCGAGAGGACGGGGATCGAGGCGACGAGCGCGACGGCCACACCGAGCACGGCGACGACGGCCTTGCGCCGGGTGACGAGTCCGGCCCAGCGCTGGCCCATGGCCGGCTTGCCCGAGTGGTCGTCCGCCTCGGGGTCGTGCTGCCGCAGACCCGGGATCTTGCCCTTGATGATGCGGCGCTTGGAGAAGCCGAAGAGGGCCGGCAGCAGGGTCAGGGCGATGAGCACCGCGATCGCGACCGTGGCCGCGGCGGCGAGTCCCATCTCGGTGAGGATCGAGATGTTGACGACCGACAGTCCGACGAGGGCGATGACGACCGTCAGCCCGGCGAAGACGACCGCGCTGCCGGCGGTGCCGACCGCACGCCCGGAGGCCTCCTCCGGATCGCGTCCGACCATCACCTCGTGCCGGTACCGGGACACGATGAAGAGCGCGTAGTCGATGCCGACCGCGAGCCCGAGCATGGTGGCGAGGATGGGCGTGGTCGAGCCCAGCGACATGAAGCCGGTCAGGGTGGTGATCCCCGCGACGCCGATGCCGACGCCGATCAGCGCGGTCAGCAGCGGCATGCCGGCCGCGATCAGCGAGCCGAACGTGATGATCAGGACGATCAGCGCGACGACGACGCCGATGATCTCCGAGCTCCCGGTCTCGGGGATCTGGGTCAGCGCGTCACCGCCCACCTCGACGGTCATGCCGGCGTCGCGTCCGGCCTCGGGCGCCTCCTCGAGCGCGGAGACCTGCGCCTCCGAGAGGTCGATGGCCTGCGACTCGTAGGTGACGGTCGTGTAGGCCATCGTCTCGTCCGGCGAGACCTGCTTGGCCTGGAACGGGTCGACGGCGTTGACGACCCCCTTGTCCGCGGCCATCGACGACACCGTGTCGGTGATGACGCCGGCGAACTCTGGGTCGGTGACCTTCGAGCCCTCGGGGGCCTTGAAGACGATGCGCGCGGTGGCGCCGTCGGCGGCGGCCTGGGGGTTGCGCTCCTTCATGAGGTCGAACGCCTGGACCGACTCCAGACCCGGCATCGAGAAGTTGTCCGAGGTCTTGCCCGACAGCGTCGCCGCACCGGTCCCCGCGAGCAGCAGGACGGCCAGCCACGCGACGAGGACACTCTTGCGGTGGCGGAACGCCCACCGACCAAGGCGGTAGAGGTACCAGGACACGGTGTCTCCTGTGGTTCGTGCGCCAGTGGGCGCGTGGGAGGGATCAGGGAGAGGGGGACGTGACGCCGAGCGCGGGGAGCAGCACGGCGTCGAGGAACCGGGTGACGTACGCGAGGTCGGACGGCTCTCCGTCGATGACCTCGCGCAGCAGGGCCGGCCCCGTCATGGTGACGACGACGAACGGGAGCGCCGGGTTGTCGGCCGCGACCTCCCCGCGTGCGACGGCACGCTCGAGGAGGACACCGATCTCGGCGCTCCGGCTGGCGACGATGCGCTCGCGGAGCGACTCGGCCAGCTCCGGGTGCGTCTTGCAGGCGTGGATGACCGCGACGACGAGGCCGATCTCGGTATCCTCGGCGTGACCGTGGTCGCAGGCCAGGGCCAGGAGGTCCCCGCGCAGACTGCCGGTGTCGGGCAGCTCGGACGCATCCGGTGCCAGGGCACCGATGGCGCTGGTGACCAGCGCCTCCTTGCTGCCCCACTGGCGATACAACGTCGCCTTGCTGGAGCGCGTCATGTCCGCGACACCGTCCATCGTGAGCTTGTCGTAGCCCACGTCGGCGAGCAGGCGCAGCACAGCCGCGTACAGCTCGTCGGTACGTTCGGGCGTCAGACGGCTCATGCAGAGACCTCGCAGACCAGTGGACGAGACATGACGTGACAGCGAAACGAAACCGTTTCGTATCGATCGTAGGCCGCGACACCTGAGAACGAACATCGCCGACAGGTGTGCTCGCTCACACCCCGTCGGTCGCCGCCAGCACCCAGGTAGCGTCGGGGGCATGGCAGACCTCGGCACGGCCCTCCGCTCCCTCCTCGACGGCCCGTACGCGCAGGCGCGCGAGTCGACACGCGACCTGCTCGCGAGCACCGGCGTCCTCACCGACCCGAGCCACCGCGTGGAGGAGCAACGGACCCAGACCCGCGAGGCGCTCCTCGCGCTGGCCAAGAGCGGCATCCCGGCCGCCGGGTTCGCCAAGGACCACGGCGGCACGGGAGATCCCGGCGCCTCGATCGTCGGGTTCGAGATGCTGGTGTACGCCGATGTCTCGCTGATGGTGAAGGCGGGAGTCCAGTGGGGTCTGTTCGGCGGCGCCGTCGAGAACCTCGGCACCCAGCGCCACCACGACACGTACCTTCCCCGCATCATCGACGGCGACCTCCTCGGCTGCTTCGCGATGACCGAGACCGGCCACGGGAGCGACGTCCAGAGCCTCGAGACGACAGCGACGTACGACGCCGCCACGGGTGAGTTCATCATCGACTCGCCGACCGCGACGGCGCGCAAGGACTACATCGGCGGCGCCGCCCACGACGCGACGCTGGCCGCGGTCTTCGCGCAGCTGGTCACCGCGGGCCCGGGCGAGGAGGCGCACTCGCGCGGGGTCCACTGCCTTCTCGTGCCGCTGCGGGACGACGAAGGCCGAGACCTCCCCGGTGTCACCACCTCCGACTGCGGGGTCAAGGGCGGCCTCAACGGCGTCGACAACGGCCGGATCGTGTTCGACCAGGTCCGAGTGCCGCGCGAGAACCTGCTCGACCGCTACGCGAGCGTGGCCGAGGACGGCACCTACTCCTCCCCCATCGAGAACCCCAACCGCCGCTTCTTCACGATGCTCGGCACCCTGATCCGCGGACGTGTCAGCATCGCGGGCGCCAGCGGCGCGGCCGCCCGCCAGGCGCTGGCGATCGCGGTCCGCTACGCCCTGCGCCGTCGGCAGTTCGGCGCACCGGGCGCCGCTGCGGGCGAGCCGCAGGAGGTGCTGCTGATGGACTACCGCACCCACCAGCGCCGGCTGCTGCCCGCGCTCGCCCGGGCGTACGCCCTCCAGACCGCTCAGAACGGCCTCGTGGAGACCCTCTCGAACATCCAGGGCGGCGGCGCCGTGGCCGACCCCACCGCGCAGCGCGACCTCGAGGCACTCGCCGCCGGGGTCAAGGCGTACGCCTCCTGGCACGCCACCGAGACGATCCAAGAGTGCCGCGAGGCGTGCGGCGGCGCCGGCTACATGGCCGCGAACCGCCTCACCACCCTCAAGGCCGACACCGACGTGTTCACCACCTTCGAGGGTGACAACACCGTGCTCATGCAGCTGGTCGGCAAGGAGCTGCTCACCGGCTACGCCGACGACGTGCGCGGGCTCGACCCCCTCGGCATGGCGAGCTTCGCGGTCTCCAACGCCGCCGAGGTCGTGCTCGAGCGCACCCCGGTGGCACCGCTGGTGGCGCGGCTGCGCGACGCGACGCGCCGTGAGGGCGACGAGCCCGACCTGCTCGACCGCGGCACCCAGATCTCGCTGCTCACCGACCGCGAGGAGCACCTGCTCGACACGCTCGCCCGCCGCATGCAGGCCGCCCGCAAGCTGTCCGGCGCGGAGGCTTTCGCCGCCGTCAACCGGGCGCAGGACCACCTGGTCCACCTCGGCCGCGCCCACGTCGAGCGGGTGGTGCTCGAGTCGTTCGTGGCTGCCGTGTGCGAGGTCGAGGACGACGAGCTCCGGTCGGTCCTCGACGCCGTCTGCGACCTCTACGCACTGAGCGTGGTGGAGGCCGACAAGGCATGGTTCCTGGAGCACCGGAGGCTGTCGGTCGGGCGCGCAAAGAACGTGACGGCCTCGGTCAACGCGCTCTGCGAGCGGCTGCGGCCCCACGCCGCCGACCTGGTCGATGCGTTCGGGATCCCGGAGAACCTCCTCGACGTCGAGATGCTGCGCTAGGCAGAGCCCGACGAGGCCTCGAAGTCGGCGCTGACCTCGGCGCCGACCTCGATGTCGTCCGGACGCAGCTCCATGCCGCCGTACGACTCCGGCCCGGCAGCCGTTCGCATCGCTGTCGCCTCGCCGAAGGCCGACACCGGCCCGACGTGTGGACGCAGTCCGTGCTCGTACAGCGCGACGAGGTGGACGGGCCCGAGGCCGAGAGCGCCGGCGTAGGCCTGAGCGCGGACCACCGCGTCGCGCGCCGCGTCCGCACGGACCGTCGCGACGGCGGCGTCGCGACGCACCTCGGTGAGTGCCCACTCCACTCCGTCGACGGCGACGCCGTCGAGCAGCGCGACCTCGCCCACCCATCGCGAGAGGGCGTCGAAGTCACGGAACGTCACCCGTACGCCAGCGCTCGCGCGGAAGCGTCGGACCTTCGTCTCGTCCTCCTGCGCGCTCGGCTTGATCCACTCGTCGTAGATCCACGCCGAGACCTGGTCGGCCCCCCACCACGTCGCCGAACCCGAGGTGACGTGCTGCTTGGCCTGTCCGACGAGAGTGCTGTGAGTGCGCGCAGCGGCGGCCACGACGTCGTCGCGGCGCGGTCCGGCGAACGACACGGTGAGCCGGACGGTCCCACGCTCGGCGGCGATGGTCTGGACGGCACGTCCCATCACGGTGATCTTGGGCATGGCCGCACCCTAGCCGCCACCGGACCGCTCAGGCGTCGGCGTCAGACAGGGTCGGCGTCGCTGAGGATCCGCTGGAACAGGACGTGGTCCTGCCACGCCCCGGCGATGAAGAGGTAGTCCGGCGCCACGCCGATCGCCGAGAAGCCGTTGCGGCGGAGCACCTGCTGCGAGCCGGCGTTGTGCAGCAGCGTCGCGGCCTGGAGGCGGTGCAGCCCCTCGGCGCGCGCATGGTCGCAGACCGCCGCGACCGCCCGGGTCATCAACCCTCGACCGGTGTGCTCGCCGTCGGTCCAGTAGCCGAGGTGACCGTTGCCGAAGACCGCGCGCACGATGTCGTTGACGTTGACCGACGCCACCACGGCGTCCGCCCCGTCCACGACGACCGCGGTGATGCTCTCGCCCCTGGCGTCGGACGCCACGCGGGAGTGGAGTCGTCGCGCCTGCTCGTCCACGGCGAAGAACCCGTCGCCTCTCACCGGCTCCCACGGAGCCAGGTGCGCACGGTTGCGCAGGTAGGCCGCCGCCAGTGCCGGAGCGTCGTCGGGCGTCACCGACCGGAGCAGATAACCGTCACCGAGCGCGACGCGCAGCTCGGTCGCCGCACCCGTCACGAGCGAGGGTCGACGGAGCCGGCGGAAGACTCCACCTGCTGGTCGGCCTCGGCGTCGGCCTGGGCCGTCTCCTTGAGCACCTGCTCGGACGCATCCCCTTCGGGCGCCGTCTCCTCAGAGGACTGCGTCTCAGAGGCCTGCGTCTCGGTCAGGGCGCCCGCCGGCGTGCTCAGGACCGCTCCGGGCGGAGCGACGCGAGCGATGACCGGCGGGGTCTCGCCGACGATGGCGTTGTGGCCACCGCGCCAGAAGATGTAGCGGGACCCCAGGTTGATCATCGTCGCCAGGCGGTTGCGCCCGCCGAGCAGGAAGTACAGGTGGACGACGATCCAGGTCACCCACGCGAAGAAGCCGGTCAGCTTGCCGAAGGGCCGCAGCTCCGCGACGGCCGAGCTGCGGCCGATCGTCGCCATCGTGCCCTTGTCGAGGTACGAGAAGGGCTTGTGCTCCTTGCCCTTCAGACGCGCACGGATGTCCTTCGCGGCGTACTTGCCGCCCTGCAGCGCCGGCTGGGCGAGCTGCGGCAGCGCGCGGTCCCCGTCCTCCACCGCGATGTCGCCCACGGCGTAGACGTTCTCCAGGCCCTGCACGCGCAGGTGGTCGTCGACCATGATCCGACGTCCGCGGCCGAGCGGGACGCCCCAGTTCGCGATGACGGGGTGGGTGGTGATGCCGGAGCCCCAGATGACCATGTCGGCGGGGATGAACTCCCCGTCGTTCACGATCACGCCGTCGGGCCTGACCTCCTTCACCGAGGTCTCGAGCCGCAGGTCGACCCCGCGCTTCTCCAGCGACCGGCGAGCGTAGTTGCGCAGCTTGGGCGCGAACGGCCCGAGCACGTGGGGCGCCATCTCCACCAGCGTGATGTGGACGCGCTCCGTGTCGATCTCGGGATAGGTGACCGGCATGTCGTGGTTGCGCATCTCCGCCAGCGCCCCGGCCGTCTCGACGCCGGTCGGACCGCCGCCGACGACGACGGCCCGGAACTCGGTGTCGCGGCCGTTGACCGCCGCGTCCTCGAGGATCGCGAACATCCGGTCACGCACGGCGAGAGCGTGCGAACGGCGGTAGAGCGGCAGCGAGTACTCCTCGGCACCCGGGATGCCGAAGAAGTTGGCGGTCGTGCCGGAGGCGATGATCAGGTAGTCGTACGACAGCGTCAGGCCGCCGTCGAGGTTGATGGTGCGCGTCGAGTGCTCCATCGACGTGACGGTGCCCTTCAAGAAGCGCACGTTGTCCTGCTTGGAGCGGATCGAACGCAGGAACCACGTGATGTCGCCGGGGTTCAGGGTCGAGGTCGCGACCTGGTAGAGCAGGGGCTGGAACGTGTTGTAGGTGTGCCGGTCGACGAGCGTCACGTCGACGTCGGCGCGCTTGAGCGCCCGCACTGCAGACACTCCGCCGAAGCCACCGCCCACGACCACCACGTGCGGCCGGTTCCGGGGCATGATCTGCGAGTCTCCCATGACTTTCAGCGTACGCCGCGGATGTGAGACCCGTATATGAGGTCGAAGCGGCGACCGGCGGGGCGTGACGTGTCTCACCTCCCTACGATTGGCACATGAGTGATCACTACGACGTCGTCGTCCTCGGCGCCGGACCGGGCGGTTACGTCGCCGCGATCCGCGCCGCACAGCTCGGCAAGTCCGTGGCTGTCATCGAACCCAAGTACTGGGGAGGTGTCTGCCTCAACGTCGGGTGCATCCCCAGCAAGTCCCTCCTGCGCAACGCCGAGCTCGCGCACATCATCCAGCACGAGGCCGAGTCCGTCTTCGGTATCGGCGTCGGTGACGTCACGCTCGACTACGGCAAGGCGTACTCCCGCAGCCGCGAGGTCGCCGACGGGCGCGTCAAGGGCGTCCACTTCCTCATGAAGAAGAACAAGATCGCCGAGATCCACGGCACGGGCACCTTCACCGGCCCCAAGGCGATCGAGGTGGCGCTCAACGACGGTGGCTCGCAGGAGGTCACCTTCGACGCGTGCATCATCGCCACCGGCTCGACGACCCGCCTGCTCCCCGGCACCCAGCTCTCCGAGCGCGTGGTGACGTACGAGGAGCAGATCCTGGCCGACGACCTGCCGGGATCGATCATCATCGCCGGTGCCGGCGCGATCGGTGTCGAGTTCGCGTACGTCCTCAACTCGTACGGCGTGAAGGTGACGATCGTCGAGTTCCTCGACCGGGCCGTCCCCAACGAGGACGCCGACGTGTCCAAGGAGCTCGCCCGCGGCTACAAGAAGCTCGGGATCGAGATCCTCACCTCCACCCGCGTCGACGCGATCGACGACTCGGGCGACAAGGTCAAGGTGACCGTCACCCGCAACCCCGAGGGCAACGCCAAGGAGGAGGTCCTCGAGGCCGACAAGGTCCTCCAGGCCATCGGCTTCGCCCCCCGCAGCGAGGGCATCGGCCTCGACAAGGCCGGCGTCAAGGTCTCCGACCGTGGCGCGATCGAGATCGACGACTACATGCGGACGAACGTCGACGGCATCTACGCGATCGGCGACGTCACCGCCAAGCTGATGCTGGCCCACGTCGCCGAGGCCCAGGGCATCGTGGCGGCGGAGACGATCGGCGGCGTCGAGACGTTCCCGCTCGACTACGCGATGATGCCGCGCGCGACGTTCTGCCACCCGCAGATCGCGTCGTTCGGCTACACCGAGGCCCAGGCCAAGGAGCTCGGCTTCGACGTCAAGGTCGACAAGTTCCCGTTCACCGCCAACGGGAAGGCGCCCGGCCTGGCCGACACGGCGGGCTTCGTGAAGCTGGTGACCGACACGACCTACAAGGAGCTGCTCGGGGCACACCTCGTCGGCCCTGAGGTCACGGAGATGCTGGGCGAGCTGACGCTGGCCCAGCGCTGGGACCTGACCGCGGACGAGGTGGCACGCAACGTCCACGCCCACCCCACGCTGTCCGAGGCGGTGCAGGAGGCCGTCCACGGCGCAGCGGGGCACATGATCAACCTCTGACCTCGACGCCAGAGCGCCGAAGCCCCCTCCCGCTGGTGCGGGAGGGGGCTTCGGCGTTCAGACCGAGCTGTCAGTGCTTGCCGTGGCCGTGGCCGTGCCCGTTGCCGTGCCCGTTGCCGTGGCCTCGCGAGTACGAAGGCTGCGACTGCGGGTTGAACTCGTCGTACTTGTAGCCCTTGGCACCCGCCAGGCGACGATCCTTCACCTGGAAGACGTCGAAGCCCTTCTGGATGTCGCTGGAGTAGATGTAGCCGTTGTAGTAGTACGCCGACCACGATCCACCAAGGATCAGACGATCAGCGGAGAGCGGGCCGCGGTCGAACCACGCCAGCTCCTTCGGGTTGGCCGAGTCGGTGAAGTCCCACACCGAGATGCCGCCCTGGTACCAGGCCTGGACCATGATGTCCTTGCCCTTGATCGGGATCAGGGACCCGTTGTGCGCCACGCAGTTCTCGGTGTTGGCCTGGGTCCGCGGGATCTTGAAGTAGCTCTTGAACACCAGCTGGTTGCCGCGCTCGATGTCGTAGATCGCGTCCGCGCCCTTGGTCTGGCCGACGGTCGGGTTGCAGGTCGGGCCGCCACCGCCGCCGAGCTCGTCGGTGAAGACGACCTTGCTGCCCTCGTTGTTGAACGTCGCCGAGTGCCAGAACGCGAAGTTGGTGGTGTCGCGGACCTGCTCGATCACCTTCGGGTTCGCACGGTCCTTGATGTCGAAGAGGACGCCGTCACCCATGCAGGCGCCTGCGGCGATGTCCTTCGACGGGTATGCCGTGATGTCGTGGCAGCCCGACGTGGTCGACGAGTAGTTGCCCGGCGGGTTGCCGCCGTCAGGGAAGACGACCGGCTCGGACACGACCGCCGCGGCGGCCGGGTTCTTCACCGGGATCTTGACGACCGAGACCAGGTCGTGGGGCGGCTGGCAGTCGGGGAACGCCACGTTTGGCGAGTAGGACGAGACGTAGACGAAGAGGTCCCTCTTGTTCTTCGACGGCGCCAGCGTGTGCGTGTGAGAACCACACTTGGTCTCGACCGAAGCGACGTACTTCGGGGCCGTGGGCCGGCTGATGTCGAAGATCTTCAGGCCCTCCCACGACTCCTTCACCGTCGCGGGCTGGGTCGTGTTGTCGCACGAGTCGTTGCTGCGGCTGGAGTCGGTGCTGAGGATCAGCAGGTTGCCGCTCACCGAGATGTCGTTCTGGGAGCCGGGGCAGAGCACCTGGGTGACCTGCTTGGGCCTGCTGCCCTTCTTGATGTCATAGACCGTGAAGCCGTTGTAGTTGCCGGCGAAGGCGTAGTTGCCCTGGAACGCCAGGTCGGTCTGGAAGGCTTCCTCCGGCGCGAAGGCCCCGTTCTTGGGGATGTTCGCGAGCAGCCTCATGTTGGGGCTGGAGGCGGTCTCGCCGACGCCGAGCTCGGTGGAGCTGTCGTCGACGGCGGCCAGCCGCTGGGCGGCCACGGGAGCCGGCGAGCTGCCGTCGTCGGGGACGCCGGCCGAAGGGCCGGCACCAGCGAGGGAGGCGAGGACGAGCGCGCTTGCGCCCGCGGAGACGGTAATTGCGCGGGTGAGACGTGATCGTTTCAATGGGTTCATGGTGAGAACCCCTTCTCGTGAGGTTCCCAGCAGCATTGCGCCATTAGCAGAATTCCGCAACGCTTCAGACATCACCACTTCCGAAGGGACGTTCGTCCGTTGACCTCACGCTCACGCCGCCCGGTCGCTCTCACGCTCGTCGGTCTCGTCCTGACCGCTGGAGCGCTCACCGCCTGCTCGGAGGACGGCGAGGCGGGAGGCCAGGAGACGAGCCCACCGCCGGCCCAGGGCACCGTGCTGCAGCCGGGTCGCCCTGGCGAGCCCAACGCCTCCGTCGCCCCCGAGGACTACCCGAAGGCCGCGAAGCAGAACGAGGCGGACGTCGACTTCATCACGATGATGATCACCCACCACCTCCAGGCACTGGAGATGACCGAGCTGGCGAAGACCCGGGCGGAGCACGCGAGCGTGCGCAGCCTCTCCGACCGCATCTCGGCGTCCCAGGGCCCGGAGATCCATGCGATGGTGGCGTGGCTGGAGGCTCGAGGACTTCCGGTGCCCGAGGGTGCCGAGGGCCACGGAGGCCACGGTGACCACGGACCGACGACCCAGGCTCCCGACATGGCCTACGGGATGCTGACCGACGACGAGATGAAGGCCTTGGCAGGCGCCGACGGCAACGCGTTCGACCAGCTCTTCCTGCGCGGCATGATCGAGCACCACTCGGGCGCGGTGGCGATGGCCGAGACGGCCCAGGCCGAGGGATCCGACCTGGTCGTCAGCGAGATCGCCGCCGATGTCGCGTCAGGGCAGGGCGCGGAGATCGCACGGATGCAGGTGCTGCTCGACCAGGTCGCCTGACGCCGGCTAGCGACGGGCCGCCCGAAACCAGTCCGACACCTCGCGGCGCCAGACCAGGACGACGCAGGCGACCTCGGCCAGCAGCCACACGAGCCCCAACGGCGCGGTCAGCACGGACGCGACCATGCCGAGGGCGGCGACCACGGTGAAGACGATCCGCGTGGCGGGGCTGCGCGACAGCATCGCCAGTGCGGACACCGCTCCGGCGACCGCGAGGAGCGCCAGAGCGAGGGAGAGCCAGAACATCGTCCGGGCCAGCTCGGCGGCCGTCATGCCGAGCTGGCCGAGGATGTCGGAGTCGGCGATCATGGGCTGCTCGGCGATGAGGTCGGCGTACTGCCCCGGCGACGCGAGATAGAGCAGGACGTTGAGGCCGAACACCGCGGCAGCCACACCAGACAGTGCCGCGGCGACGACCACGGCCGTCACCAGCGGGCGCGGTCGACCCGGGACCGGCATCCGACCGTACGGCGCAGGGTTGGCGCCCGGTCCGTACTGCGACGACTGCGGCGAGAACGGCTGCGAGACCGCCTCGGGACCAGACGCGTACGGACGCGCAGCAGGTGCCGGCTGACCGCCCGACGCCGCCGGGTCGGGCGCGCGCACGGAGGGCGGCGGCGCCTGGGTCTGCGACGTGGGCAGCACAGGCGTCGGAGGGCCCGGAGGGTCCACAGGCCGATGTTGCTGCGACGTGGTCTCGGCGGGAGCCTCTCCGGCGAACCAGGCACGACTCTCTCTGCCCCACAGGAACACGACCACCATCACCCCGAGGAGCGCCGGGACGATGCCCGCTGCCCCGGCGACGAGGAAGGCGAGGCTCGAGAGCACGGCGAGGACGGTCAGACCGATCCGCGCACCGCGGTGACGCTTGGCCGTCCAGATCGCCAAGACGATCGCCGCCGCGGACAGCGCTCCGGCGCCCATGAGCACGCCGCGCAGCCATCCGAGCGCCTGGTCGACCGAGATCGCACCGTCGGCCGGTCCTGCCGCGAGCGCGTCCTCGATCTGCTCGCGGACCTCGATCGAGCCCCAGTTCGACAACGTCGACACGATGCTGACCAGCACGATCGCGGAGGCGACACCCGCCGCCAGGCAGGCCATCGTCACCTTCTGGGGACGTGCTGTCGTCGCGTTGGCCATGGGGCTATCCCATCACGCGGCCGTCAGCGCACCAGCAGGCGGTGAGCCCGCCGTCACCTGAGGCGGTGACGGCGGGCTCACTCGGCGTGTCAGGCCGCCGCGACGCGCAGGCCCTCGCGCGACGGGTCGAGGTCGACCACGACCTCGTCCCCGTCGCGGACATCGCCCGCGAGCAGCTCCCGTGCGAGCGTGTCCCCGATCGCCTGCTGGATCAGGCGACGAAGCGGACGAGCGCCGTAGGTCGGGTCGAACCCGGTGAGTGCCAGCCACTCCTTGGCCGCGTCGGTCACCGTGAGCCGAATCCGCCGGGTCTCCAGCCGCTTCGCGAGGGCCTCGACCTGCAGGTCGACGATCCGCGTGAGGTCCTCGACCGACAGCGCGTCGAACATGACGACCTCGTCGAGGCGGTTGAGGAACTCCGGACGGAACGACGCTCGTACGATCTCCATGACCTTGTCCCGCTTGGCGGCCTCGTCGAGCGCCGGGTCTGCCAGGTAGACCGAGCCGAGGTTCGACGTGAGGATCAGGATCACGTTGCGGAAGTCGACCGTACGACCCTGCCCGTCGGTCAGACGCCCGTCGTCGAGCACCTGGAGCAGGATGTCGAAGACCTCCGGGTGAGCCTTCTCGACCTCGTCCAGCAGCACGACCGAGTACGGGCGCCGACGCACAGCCTCGGTCAGCTGACCGCCCTCGTCGTAGCCGACGTAGCCCGGAGGCGCACCGACCAGACGCGAGACCGAGTGCTTCTCGGAGTACTCGCTCATGTCGATGCGGACCATCGCCCGCTCGTCGTCGAACAAGAACTCCGCCAGCGCCTTGGCAAGCTCCGTCTTGCCGACGCCGGTCGGGCCGAGGAACAGGAACGAGCCGGTGGGCCGGTTCGGATCGGCGATGCCAGCGCGTGAACGGCGCACGGCGTCGGAGACAGCCTTGACCGCATCGGACTGGCCGATCAGCCGGTGACCGAGCTCCTCCTCCATACGGAGCAGCTTGCCGGTCTCCCCCTCGAGCAGGCGGCCCGTCGGGATCCCGGTCCACGACGCGATGACCTCGGCGATCTCGTCGGGGCCGACCTCGTCGTTGACCATCTTGTCCTCGGGCTCGGCCTCCTCGTCAGCCACGGCCTCCTCGAGCTGCCTCTCCAGGCCGGGGATCTCGCCGTAGTTCAGCCGCGCGGCGGTCTCGAGGTCGCCGGCGTTCTGCGCGCGCTCGGCCTCGCGCCGCTTCTCGTCGATCTGCTTCTTGATCTCACCGACCTCGTTGAGACCCGAGCGCTCACGCTCCCACCGGGCCTCGAGCGCCCGCAGCTGCTCCTCGGAGTCGGCGAGGTCGGCACGAAGCTTCTCGAGCCGCTCGCGGCTTCCCTCGTCGGTCTCCTTCGCGAGGTGCAGCTCCTCCATCTTCATCCGGTCGACCGAACGCCGCAGCGTGTCGATCTCGACGGGGTTGGAGTCGATCTCCATCCGCAGCCGGCTGCTGGCCTCGTCGACGAGGTCGATCGCCTTGTCGGGCAGCTGCCGCCCGGAGATGTAGCGGTCGGACAGCGCGGCCGCCGCGACGAGTGCCGCGTCGGAGATCTCGACCTTGTGGTGCGCCTCGTAGGTCTCCTTGAGACCCCGCAGGATCGCGATCGTGTCCTCGACACTCGGCTCGTCGACCAGCACGGGCTGGAAGCGGCGCTCCAGCGCGGGGTCCTTCTCGATGTTCTCGCGGTACTCGTCGAGGGTGGTGGCACCGACCAGACGCAGCTCGCCGCGGGCCAGCATCGGCTTGAGCATGTTGCCGGCGTCCATGGAGGAGTCACCGGTCGCGCCGGCACCGACGACGGTGTGGAGCTCGTCGATGAAGGTGATGATCTGTCCATCGGAGTCCTTGATCTCCTGCAAGACGGCCTTCAGCCGCTCCTCGAACTCGCCGCGGTACTTCGCGCCGGCGACCATCGCGCCCAGGTCGAGCGACACCAGCCGCCGTCCCTGAAGCGAGCTCGGGACGTCGCCGGCGACGATGCGCTGGGCGAGGCCCTCGACGACGGCGGTCTTGCCGACGCCGGGCTCGCCGATGAGGACCGGGTTGTTCTTGGTGCGCCGCGTGAGCACCTGGACAGTGCGCCGGATCTCGGCGTCGCGGCCGATGACGGGGTCGAGCTTGCCCTCACGCGCCGCAGCGGTGAGGTCGACGCCGTACTTCTCCAGCGCCTGGTAGGTGTCCTCGGCGTCCTGGCTCGTCACCCGCGCGGAGCCTCGTACGGTCTGGAACGCGCCGCGCAGCGCGTCGGCGGTCGCCCCGACACCGTCGAGGATCTCGCGGGCCTTCGACTGGACGGTCGCGAGGCCGACCATCAGATGCTCCGTCGAGACGTACTCGTCACCGAGCTCGCTGGCGAGGTCCTGGGCCCGCTGCAGCACCTCGAGGGTGGCGCGGGCATATCCGGGGGAGGCCACGCTCTGGCCTGCAGCCGACGGCAGCGTCTTGACGGCCTCGTCGGTCCGGGCCCGCGCGACGGCAGGATCGGCTCCCGCAGCCTGGAGCAGCGGCACGGCGGTGCCGCCGTCGGCGTCGAGCAGCGCGTCGAGCAGGTGCAGCGGGTCGACCGCCGGGTTGCCGGCGGCGGCCGCAGCCTGGATCGCCGCGGCGAGCGCCTGCTGGCTGCGGGTCGTGAGCTTGGAAGCGTCCATGTGGGTCCTCTGGTCTGTCAGTTCAACGGTTACCAGGTTCAACGCGTCGAGAGTTGAGTCGATTCCACTCAACTCTGTCCCTTTCTAACATGCCCTGCCCGCGTCCGCGTGATGAAGGGTTGCGGTCGGTTCTGGGCGCGCAGAGCGACCGCAACCCTTCACAACGCGGACGGGGCGGGCTCAGCAGCCGCCGAGGGCCTCACGCACGGTGCGGGTGTAGACCTTGGCGCCTCGCGCGTTGGGATGCACCCGGTCCGAGGCGAGGAGCGAATAACGCCCCGCGACGGCTCCGTGCCAGTCCGCGAGCCTCACGGACCGATGGTCGGCGGCCACACGGCGCACCGCCGAGAGCGCGCTGCGCTGCCACGGGCGCCCGGGCACGTACGGAGCCACCAGGATGACCTGGCGCCCGGCCAGCCGTCGCGTGACCAGGCGGTCGAGGTCGCGGCGGTCGACGAACCCGTTGGTGCCCGTCCCGATCACGACGACCGGCCCCAGGACGCCGCGTGCCGCGGCCCGGCGTACGGCAGCAGCGACGTCGTCGTACTGCCAGCCGACCTTCGCCGTCGCGTCGAGCTTCGGCATCGCCGACACCAGCTGCGGCGCGGCGGCGACGAGGACCGAGTCGCCGAACGCACTGACCCGTACGGACCTGCCCACCGTCCGGCACGTCGCGGCAGGGGCGGAGGGCTTCGTCCGTGAGGGCTTCTCCGCCGCGGGCCGCGGCGCCTCGGCGAGAACCCGCTCTCCCGTCGAGAGGCTGGCCTGCAGCGGGCTCCGGTCCGGCGCGGTGGCGACCGCGCCGGCAGCGACCGCGACGACGACGCCAGCCGTCGCCGTCACGAGCACCCAGCGGCGCCGCGGCCGGCGCCGGTCCTCCGCAAGGCGGTAGGCGGGCGCAGCCCACCGCCGCAGCGTGAACGCGATGCCGTCGCTGCGCATGGGCATCTCGACGAACCGGTACGACACGGCGGCGACGCCCACCGCGACCAGCGCGGCGAGCCCACCCGCCAAGGGCGACCACTCCGGAGGAGCGACCCGGGTGGCGAGCACGATCAGCGGCCAGTGCCAGAGATAGATCCCGTACGACCGGGCGCCGAGCCAACGCAACGGCGCGACAGCCAGCGCACTGGCGAGCGGGGTCCGGTTGACCGCGGACAGCACCAGCGCGGCGCTCGCCACGCTGACGACGAGCAGGCCACCGGTGTAGGGGACCGCGCTCGACCACGACACCGTCCCCGCGTAGGCCAGCAGGATGGCGAGGCCGAACACGCCGCAGGCCGTGATCCCTAGCCGGCTCTCGAACGTCGCCGAGGCCCGGTCGGACCGCAGCAGGTGCGGCGCCCGGCTCAGTGCGAGCGCCGCGCCGACGAGCAGACCGAAGACGTGGGTGTCGGTCCCGACGTAGGCCCGGGTCGGGTCGTCGGGGGTGTAGAGGACGGCCATCCACACCGCCGACGCCACCGCGAGGATCGTCGCCGCACGGACGAACCGGGCCCGCGAGAGGACGAGGATGCCGAGCGCCAGCACGACGGGCCACACGACGTAGAACTGCTCCTCGATCCCGAGCGACCACAGGTGGTTGAGCACGGGAGGCTCTCCCCGCTCCGCGTACGCCTGCCCCTGCGCGACCTGGAACCAGTTCGAGGACCAGGTCAGGCCGCCGAGCACCTGCCACCTCAGACCGGCTGCGGTGTCACGGCCGACCAGCACCGTCAGCGCGGCGACGACCACGATCATCACGGTGGCTGCAGGGACGAGCCGGCGGACGCGCCGGACCCAGAACGACGGCAGGTCGAACCTGCGGGTGCGGTCGGCGTCCTCGAGCAGCACGGCCGTGATGAGGAACCCGCTGAGGACGAAGAACACGTCGACCCCGACGTACCCGCCGGGCATCTGCGAGGGCGCGACGTGATAGGCGACCACGAGGACGACGGCCACCGCCCGGAGACCGTCGAGGCCGGGCGCCGTCGGCCGGCGCGCCGTGGGCCGGCGCGGGAGGTTGCGGCCGCTCGTCCCGGTCCGGCGCCCGGCGGCCTCCGGGCGCCGTAAGCCCTCGCTCGCTCGCTCGAGCGGACGTGACGCTTCCCTACCCCCGAGATGCAGCACCTCGCCTCAGCCCAACCTCACCAGCTGGACGCGGCACGAGGGCGCGGAGCCGGGGTTCACCGGGAGCCGGTCGACGGTGAACGGGGTGTCCACCCCGGTCGAGACCTTGGGGATGACGATCCGCCGCGCCGCCGCCCGGGTCGAACCGGGCGAGGCGACGATCACGGTCAGCCGGTAGTCGGCCGTGCTCGCCGAGTTGACGATGACGCCCTGCGCTGTCCACACCTTCGGGTCGGCGGTCGCCACGCACCGCAGCGACAGGAGGTCCTCGGGGGCTGCCCGCGTCTTGGAAGCGGGCGTCGGAGCCGACGAGGACGCCGTGGCGGACGGGTCCGCAGCGACAGGCTGCGCCCCGCCGCCCGAGCACCCTGGCAGGCAGGCGACCGCTGCCAGGGCAGCGGCGACGAGGAAGGGCTGAGACCGGCGCATAGCGCCATGACACCACGATCGGCGGCCCTCACCAGGGAGGCACGTCCGGGACCGTCCAACCCGGTCCGCACCGGACGTCGCTCAGCGTCGCGTACGGCGGATGAGGAACGGCTGGGCGTCGAAGCGCACAGGAAGATTGCGTACCCGCGGAGCGTCGGAGTCGCGCTCCTCCAGCTCGGTCTCGAGCTCGACGACCCGAGCCTGCAGGGCGAGCACCTGGTTCTCGAGCTCGAGGACGCGCTTGACGCCCTCGAGCCCGAGACCCTCGGCCGTGAGCCGCGCGACCGAGCGGAGGAGCTCGATGTCGCGCAGCGAGTAGCGCCGCCCGCCACCACCGGTCCGGGCGGGCCTCACCAGCCCGAGCCGGTCGTACGCCCGCAGGGTCTGCGGGTGGAGCCCCGAGAGCTCCGCCGCCACGCTGATCACGAAGACCTTGGCCTCCGGGCCGGGCGGGACGAAGTCACCCTGGGAACGGCTCATCAGACACCTCCGGAGAAGAGCTGCGCGCGGGGGTCGTCTCCTTCACGAGCGTTGCGCAACGACTCGACCGCGGTCCGAGCATCGTCGGTCAGGGACGACGGCACCTGAACCTCCACCGTCACCAGCAGGTCGGCCTTGGTGCCGTCCTTGCGAGGAGCGCCCTTGCCACGCGCACGGAACGTGCGGCCGTTCGGGGTCCCCGCCGGCACCTTGATGCGGACCGGCGCTCCGCCGAGCGTCGGGACGGCGATCTCGGCACCCAGCACGGCCTCGTCGAACGCCACCGGCACGGTGATGGTGAGGTTGTCGCCCTTGCGGCCGAACAGACGGTGGGGCTTGACGTGGACCGAGACGTAGAGGTCGCCGGAGGGGCCGCCGTTCTCGCCCTTCGCGCCCTTGCCCTTGAGTCGGATGCGCTGCCCGTCCTTGACCCCCGCGGGGATGCGGACCTGCATCGTGCGTGTCGACGCCGCACGGCCCGACCCGTGGCAGGTCTCGCACGGATCCTCGACCACGAGGCCGCGTCCGCGGCAGACGTCGCACGGCTCGGTCATCGCGAACAGGCCACCCGAGGCGCTGGTCTGCATCCCGCTGCCCTCGCAGCGGGGACAGACCCGGGGCACGGTGCCGGCCTTGGCGCCGGTGCCACGACACGTGGGGCAGGGCTCGTCGCTGGTCGTCCGCAGCGGCACGGTGACGCCGGCGATCGCGTCGTCGAACGACAGCGTCGCCTCGGTCTCGACGTCGGCCCCGCGACGGGCCGGCGCCGACCGGGTGCGGGTGGTCCCACCCCCGCCGAACATCCCGCCCAGCAGGTCCGAGAAGTCGAACCCGCCGGTCGTCGTCGTACCGCCGGGATAGCCGAACCCACCTTCCGAGCCCGCACGACCGAAGCCGCCGACCCCGGAGGAGAACATCGCCCGCTGCTCGTCGTACTCCTTGCGCTTGTCCGCGTTGGAGAGCACGCCGTACGCCTCGGAGATCTCCTTGAACTTCTCCTCGGCAGCCTTGTCACCGGGCTTGGCGTCGGGGTGGTGGTCCCGTGCGAGCTTGCGGTACGCCTTCTTGATGTCGGACGCGCTCGCGTCCTTCGAGACTCCCAGGACCTTGTAGAAGTCCTTCTCGAACCACTCGTTGTTCACGAGACCACCTCCTCACACCTCGTCGTACGGATCACTCGGTCGCCGGCTGCGACGCGTCCTCGTCGGCCTCGGCCACCGGGGTGTCGTCGTGCTCGACCACGGAGACCCGCGCCGGCCGGAGGACCTTGTCACCGATCCGGTAGCCCACCTGCATGATCGCGTCGACGGTCGGCTCCCCCTCGGGAGCGTCGGCGTCGAGACGGTGCATGAGCGCCTCGTGGAGCATCGGGTCGAACACGTCTCCGGGCGCTCCGAACGGCTCCAGCCCATGAGCGCTGGTGGCCTGGACCAACGAGTCGGCGACGGCCTTGAAGCCGCCCTCGAGCTCGCCGTGGTCACGGGCACGCCCGATGTCGTCGAGGACCGGGAGGAACGAGACGAGGACCGCCGCGGTGGCGTTCAGTCTCTGCGCCTCACGGTCACGGTCGACCCGCCGCTTGTAGTTGACGTACTCGGCCTGCAGACGCTGGAGATCGGCCGTGCGCTCGGCGAGCTGACGGGCGAGGTCGTCCTCGCCACCCTCCCGGCTTGCGCCGGCCACCTCCGGCTGCGCGTCCGCGGGCCCGGGGGCCGGAGCAGGGGTCTCCTGCTCCGGCTCCACGGTCTCCTCGAACTCGTTCGTCACTTGTTCTCACCCTCGTCGTCGACGATCTCGGCCTCGACGACGTCGTCGTCCTCGGCCTGGGCCTGGGCCTGGGCCTGACCCTCGCCCGAGCCGGCCGCGTTGGCCTGGGCGGCCGCGGCCTCGTACATCGCCGTGCCCATCTTCTGGCTCGACTCACCCAGCTTGGCGATGGCGGCCTTGATGGCGTCGATGTCGTCGCCGTTGAGCGACTCCTTGAGCGCGTCGACGTCGGCCTGGACCTCGGACTTCACGTCGTCGGAGACCTTGTCGCCGTTCTCGGAGAGGAACGTCGTGGTCGAGTGCACGAGCGTCTCGCCCTGGTTGCGGACCTCGACGGCCTCGCGGGCCTTGCGGTCCTCCTCGGCGTACTTCTCGGCGTCGCGCACCATCCGGTCGATGTCCTCCTTGGAGAGGGCGGACCCGCCGGTGATGGTCATCGACTGCTCCTTGCCGGTGCCACGGTCCTTGGCGGAGACGTTGACGATGCCGTTGGCGTCGATGTCGAAGGTGACCTCGATCTGCGGCACGCCACGCGGAGCCGGCGCGATGCCCGTCAGCTCGAACGTGCCGAGCATCTGGTTGTGCGCCGCGATCTCGCGCTCGCCCTGGTAGACCTGGATCGCGACCGACGGCTGGTTGTCGTCGGCTGTCGTGAAGACCTCCGAGCGCCGGGTCGGGATCGTGGTGTTGCGCTCGATGAGCTTGGTCATCACGCCGCCCTTGGTCTCGATGCCGAGGCTGAGCGGAGTGACGTCCAGGAGCAGCACGTCCTTGACCTCGCCCTTGAGGACACCGGCCTGCAGGCTCGCGCCCACAGCGACGACCTCGTCAGGGTTGACGCCCTTGTTGGGCTCCTTGCCGCCGAGCAGCTCGCGCACCAGGTCGGAGACGGCCGGCATGCGGGTGGAGCCGCCGACGAGGACGACGTGGTCGATGTCAGCGACCTTGATGCTCGCGTCCTTGATGACGTGCTCGAAGGGCGCACGGGTGCGCTGGAGCAGGTCGGCGGTGATCTTCTGGAACTCCGCACGGGTCAGCGTCTCGTCGAGGAACACGGGGTTCTTCTCGGCGTCGACGGTGATGTACGGCAGGTTGATCGACGTCGACTGCGAGCTCGAGAGCTCGATCTTGGCGCGCTCGGCGGCCTCACGGACACGCGGCATCGCCATCTTGTCCTTGGTGAGGTCGAGGCCGGTGCTGGACTTGAACCGGTCGACGATCCAGTCGACGATCTTCTGGTCCCAGTCGTCGCCGCCGAGGTGGTTGTCACCGCTGGTCGCCTTGACCTCGATGACGCCGTCACCGATCTCGAGCAGGGACACGTCGAACGTCCCGCCACCGAGGTCGAAGACGAGGATGGTCTGGTCGTCACCCTTGTCGAGCCCGTACGCCAGCGCGGCGGCAGTCGGCTCGTTGATGATCCGGCTCACCGTGAGGCCGGCGATCTCGCCCGCCTCCTTGGTGGCCTGACGCTGGGCGTCGTTGAAGTACGCCGGGACGGTGATCACCGCGTCGGTGACCGGCTCGCCCAGGTAGGCCTCGGCATCGCGCTTGAGCTTCTGCAGCACGAACGCGGAGATCTGCTGGGGCGTGAAGGACTTGTCGTCGATCTTGACCGACCAGTCGGTGCCCATGTGGCGCTTGACGGACCGGATCGTCCGGTCGACGTTGGTGACGCCCTGGCGCTTGGCGACCTCACCGGTCAGCACCTCGCCGTTCTTGGCGAAGGCGACCACGGACGGGGTCGTGCGTGCACCCTCGGCGTTCGCGATGACGGTGGGTTCTCCACCTTCCAGCACGGCGACGACAGAGTTGGTCGTGCCGAGATCGATTCCGACCGCACGGGCCATGTGTTCCTCCTGAGGGTTCGCGGGGCGGGCTTGTGACCCGCCGACTGCCTGCGTTCAATGAGTTGAGTCTGATCGTATCAACTTATATGAGCGCGACTTCATTCCACCGTAGCGGCCCCGATCCCGGACCGCGCGGACGGGTGAGATGGCACCGACCCTGCGGTGGGCGCTCAGATGACGAGCTCGGGCTGCAGCTGCTTCGGTGTCCAGACCTTCTGCCGTCGCGCGGCCAGCGCGGTCAGGATGATCGCCACGACGAACACGCCGACCAGCACCGAGAGGTCCCGGACGACGATCCACGCCTCGCCCCCGTAGAGGGTCTGCCGAAGCCCGTTGACCGCGTAGGACATCGGCAGGAGCCAGTGCAGCGACCGCAGCGGCTCGGGGATCGTCTCCCACGGGAACGTGCCGCCCGCCGTGACGAGCTGGACGAGCATGAGGACGAGCCCCAGGAACTCGCCCACCTCGCCGAGCCAGGCGTTGAGCGCCTGCAGGATCGCGACGAAGGACATCGATGCGATCACGAGCACAGCGGCCGTCGCGACCTCGTAGACCGGAGCGATGTCGAGCGCGAACCGGACGATCGTGAACATGACCGCGACCTGGACCAGCCCGACGACCGCCGGCGGGGCCCATCCGCCGAGCGCCGTCCGGGTCGCCGGACCGTTCGCCGCGAGGGCACGCGACGACAACGGCCGGACGAGCAGGAAGAGCACGTACGCCCCGATCCATGCTGCGAGCGGCAGGAAGAAGGGGGCGAGGCCGGCCCCGTACGACCCCGCACGCGCGAGGGTGTCCTCCTTGACCGCTACGGGGTCACCGATCGTCTCTGCGGTATCGCGCGCGGTCGTCTTGTCCAGGTCGGGGACCTTGCGCAGCCCGTCCTGCAGCCCGTTCCGGAGCTCGCCGGTCCCGGTCTCGAGCCTCGCGCTGCCCTTGCGCAGCGCGGTGCTCGAGGTGGCGAGCCGCTCAGCACCGTTCGCCACCTTCTCCGTCCCGTCCGCCAGGGTGCCGGCACCACGCGCCAGCGTCTGGGCGCCGCGGTCGACGCGTGCCGATCCCGAGGCGAGCTCCGCTCCTCCCGACGCGGCCCTCCTGACGCCCTGCGTGAGGTCCGGGGCAGCGGCCGCGAGCTTCTCGGTGCCGGCGGCGACCTCGGAGGACCCCCTGCTGAGCGCGTCGAGCCGGTCTGCGGCGCTCTCGATCTGCGCTGCCACCGCGTCGACCGGGACCTCGGCGTCGGCGAACAACGCCATCAGGGCGTCTCTCTCGGCGTCGGTCATCCTCCCCTGCTCGACGAGCGCATCGAGGCCTTCGTCGAGCGAGGCGCGCGAGGCGCGGAACTGGTCGACGACCGTTCCCGCCACCTCGGCCGCGTCGTCACCGACGGCGGCGACCTTCGCGTTCCCGTCGGCGACCTCCTGCGCGCCGTGCGCGAGCTTGCGCGTGTCCGCCGGCAGGCTCCCGGTGCGACGCTTCAGCTCGTCGAGCCCGTTCGAGAGCGTGCTCGCGCCGTTGGCGATGCGACGCGTCCCGCTCGCCAGCTCGTCGGCACCCGACTCGAGCCGGGCGGACCCGTTCGCAGCCTCCTGCGCACCACGCGCGAGCGTCGCCGTCCCGTCGACGAGCTCGACGGTCCCGTTGGTGAGCCGGCTGGAGCCGGCGACGAGCTCCTGCGCACCGTCCACCCCCTTCGTCAGATCGGTGTGCACCACGGAGAGCCCGTCGAGGAAGGTGCCCGCGGCGAAGGTGCCCACCTGTGTCGCGATCGTGTCCCGCACGTCTCCCACGATCGTCTCGGCGACCCGGGTGACGAGGTAGTTGTTGGCGTCGTTGGTGATGAGGGTGAGCCCTGCTCGCTCCGGCTCGAACCGGGCGGACGACGTCAGCTCCTCGGAGAACTGTGGACCGATGATGAGCGCGGCGTCGTAGCGTCCGTTCCGCACACCGGACTCCGCCTCTCCCTCCGACGTCTCGACCCAGCCGAATCCACCGTCGCCGCTCAGGAGGCGGTCGGCGACCTGGTCCCCGTAGTCGACCTTCTCGGTCGTCCCGTTGATCGCGTCGGTCATCGTCGCCCCACGGTCCTGCACCACGAGGGCCGCCGGTACGCGGTGGAGCTCGCCGTACGGGTCCTCGTTGGCGAACAGGTAGAGCCCTGCGTACAACGAAGGGATCACCACCATGGCGAGGATCGCCAGCTTGGGCAGCGTGCCGGCGCTGATGCGCCGGATCTCCGAGACGGCCAGCCGGATCGCGATCATTGATCCTTCTCTCTCTCGCCGAACAGCCAGTCGGAATCGTCGGTCTCGTCGGACGGCGAGCGCTCCGGGTCGACCGGTTCCGGGCGGGTGCGCAGGGCCTCGACCGGTGTCGCCAGACGTGCGCTGTCGCCGCGGGCGGCAGGGAGGTTGGCGCCGAGGTCCCGCGCTGACGACCGTCCGCACTGAACGAGGACCCCGTACCCGGAGGATGCGTAGGACTGCGCGATCTCCCACCAGTCCACCGGCTCACCGCCGTGACGGTCCGGGAGCGAGAGCACGAGGAACCGGACATCCTCGTGCTCGGCCGCCAGCGCGCTGAGAAGGGCCGTACGCACGGCTCCTAAGATCGCGTCCATCCGGACCGACCGGAGCTGCTCCCAGCCGTGAGCACGGAGCCACTTCGTGGGTTCGCCGGGCATCGAGCCACGACAGGCGAGGGCAAGACCTTCGGCGGCGACGGTCCCGACGGGCACCGCGTCGTCGGGCTCGGAGACAGCAGGCAGGTCCACGACGGCCGCGAGCTTCCGCAGCTCCGCCTTGTCGTTGGTCGTCGTCCCGTCGTCGCGGACGAGCGTCGCCTTGCCCTCGAACGGCGCCAGCCGCCCCGCGGCTACCAGAGCCATCGCCGTGTTCCCCTGGCCCGGCTCCCCTGCCATCAGGACGCACTCACCGGTGTCCACCGAGAAGTGGTCGATGTCGAGCAGCAGGCCACGCCGCCCGTGCACCTTGACGTCGTCGAGTACGACACGCACGTCCGCACCTACCCCTCGTCAGCGCTCACGGCTGGACACCGGACAGACAACCAACCTGGGTGTCGTCGTTTCTCGATGGTTCGCCGCGGCCCGAACCGCCGCAAGCCGAACAGAGCTGCCAGGACACGTCCGGCGCGCGGGTATCGACCGTCCGGCCTACTGTCGGCAGGAGGCGACTCTCACCATGCGACGGGGGCTTCTGTCATGGCGTCGAACTCCCGACCGACGAAGATCCGCGGTGGCTCGGTCGCGCTCGTCTTCGTGGGTGCGATGGTCGGGGTCGCGGCTCGCGAGGGCCTCAAGCTCGCCATCCCGAACAGAGACGGGATCCCCATCGTCGTCCCCGTCGTGAACATCCTCAGCGCGTTCGTGTTCGGCTACCTGTTCGAGGCGCTCGCCCGCAAGGCGCCTGGCACCGAAAACACCTCGCCGTGGATGCAGCTCATCGGGGTCGGGTTCTGCGGCGGGCTGTCGACGTACAGCTACCTCGCTACCGAGACGGCCGTGCTCCTGTACGACTCACGGGTCGGCATCGGCGTGTCGTACGCCATAGGGACGATCATCCTCGGTGCCGTCGCGACGTTCGCGGGGTTCATGCTCGCGTCGCGGCTGCGCGCGCGGAGCACCGGCGACACCGAGGTCGAGACATGACCTTTCCGCTCTTCCTCCTGATGATCGTGGCCGGCGGCGTCGGCGCGTGCGTGCGCTTCGTCCTCGACGAGACGATCAGGTCGAGGAACCCGGAGCCACCCTTCCCGATCTCTACCGCACTCATCAACCTGAGCGGCTGCTTCGTGCTTGGACTTGTCACCGGCCTCGTCGTCAGCAGGCTCGCCTCGGCAGACGTACGCGCCGTGGTCGGGTCGGGGTTCGTCGGCGGATACACGACGTTCAGCATGGCAAGCTTCGAGACCGTTCAGCTGATCCGCGAGATGCGCTATGGTGCGGCTGCCGCCTACGCCTTCGGCATCCTCGGGGGAGGCGTCGCGCTCTCGCTCCTCGGATTCGTCTGGGGCAAGACCCTGTAGCCGCGGCTAGCTCCGCGAAGATCTCGAGGGTGCGCGTGTGACGGACAATCGGAGGGACAGTCGCCGCACCGGCCACCCCGGACGAGATCGGAACCCATCACGGTGAGCACGACGAGACGGGGACGCGCGCCCCTTCGCGCAGCATCGATCGGGCTCGTCGTCTTCGGAGGAACCCTCGGCGCGGCAGCGCGCGAGGGACTCGTGCTCGCCGGTCGGCACACGGACGGGGCCCTGTTCGTGGTGCCGCTGGCGAACGTGATCGGCGCGTTCATCCTCGGCTACCTGTTCGAAGCCCTGACCCGCACCGCTCCTGCGCCGGAGCGGACGAGGCGCTCGATGCTGCTCGTCGGTACGGGGTTCTGCGGTGGGCTCACGACCTACAGCGCGCTCGCGACGGGCACAGCGGCGCTGTTCGACGACTCCAGGATCGGCATCGGTCTCGCGTACGCGTTAGGCACCGTCGTGGTCGGCGCCGGCGCGACGCTGCTGGGCATCGTGCTCGCGTCCGGGCTCCATGACCGGAGGGCTGCGGACAGGCACGAGGCTGGAGGGGCGGATTCGTGACGTTCCTCCAGTTCCTGATGCTCGTCGTGGCCGGCGGCGCAGGGGCCGGCGTGCGCTACGTGGTCACGTGGACGGTCGCAGCCAGGACGTCGCGCTCGGGCTTCCCCTGGGCAACCATGATCGTCAACCTGACCGGGTCTCTCCTGCTGGGCTGCCTCCTCGGCCTGGCGTCCGGCGACCGGGCCCCGTCCGACATCGCGGTGACGGTCGGGGCAGGCTTCCTGGGCGGCTACACGACATTCAGCGCGGCCAGCCTCGAGACCGTCACGCTGGTCCGGGAGAAGCGTTACGTCCTCGCCGCCACGTACGGGCTGGGCGTGCTCGTCGCGGCGGTTGCGCTCGCGCTGCTCGGGTGCGCATGGAGCAGAAGCCTCTGACTCCTACGGCGGTCGCCGGACACGGTCCTGTGGCGTGAGGCGGCTACTCCGCGAAGATCGCCAACGTGCGCGCGACGCACACGGGCTTGTCGATGCCCTCGGCCTCGATCGTGAACTCGACGCTCACGCGCTGGCCCAGGGCGACCGGCACGACCTCGACGAGCCTCGCGCGACCGCGCACCTTGGACCCGACGGGCAGCGGCGCGGGGAAGCGGACCTTGTCCGACCCGTAGTTGACGCCCATCTTCACGCTCTCGACCTTGTAGGTCTCCGCGGCCAGCATCGGGATCAGCGAGACCGTGAGGTAGCCGTGCGCGATCGTACGACCGAAGGGCCCCGCGGCTGCCTTCTCGGGGTCGACGTGGATCCACTGGTGGTCACCGGTCGCCTCCGCGAACAGGTTGACCTGCTCCTGGGTGATCTCGTGCCACTCGCTGACGCCGAGCTCCTCCCCCACACACGAGGTGAGCTCGGCCAGGTTCTTGAAGACGCGCATCCGATTCCTCCGCACTAAGCGCTCGCTTACTGCCCCGATCCTAGAGGGGAGGAGCTCAGCGGACGAGCCAGGGTACGGCGGCGAGCGCGACGCCGAGAGCCAGCAGCGCGCTGTCGGCGCGGGACCACGGCGCCGGCTCCGCCCAGGTGCGCCGCTGCGCCGAGGCGAAGCCGCGTGCGTCCATCGCCACCGACATCCGGGTCGCGTCGCGCAGCGCGGACACGAGGAGCGCGAACGCGAGCGAGACCGCGTGCCTCACCCGTGATAACGGGCTGCGCGTCGGCCCGAACCCACGCGCTCGTCGCGTCCGGTCGAGCTGGCCCCACGTCTCGCGCAGCGCACCGAAGCGTTGCATCGCCGCGGCGAACGCCACCACCGGCCGCGCCGGCAGCCGCAACCGCTGGCCGAGCTGGTCGGCCAGCTTCGACGGGTCGACGTACGCCGCGAGCACCGCCCCGGGCAGCGCGAGCACGACGATGCGCAGGCCCGCGGTCAGGGCGACCTCGAGATCACGCCCACCAAGCCACCACGTCGACCACACGAGCGACACCGAGGCGACGGCGATCGCCCCGAAGCGGGCGAGCGCGAACCTCGGCGACGGGAGCAGGACGACACCGGCGACCGCGTACGCGCCGAGAGCGAGGCACGCGGTCTGCAGGTCGCGCACCGCCAGCGAGGCGACGATCGCCAGCGTGCCGATCGCGAGCAGCACCAACGGGTTGGCATCTCGGACGAAGCGTCTCATCGAGCGTCGTCCACCGGTGCGGGCGCGGGCGCAGGCCCGGGCGCGACGTTACGACCGCCCTCGAGCGGCACGACACGGTCGGCCCGCGCTGCGAGATCGGCGTCGTGGCTGGCCGCGCCGATCACCGCGTCGGCACCCGCAGCGGCACGCATCCACCCCGTGACGGCAGCCCACGTACCCCGGTCCTGACCGACGGTGGGCTCGTCCAGCAGGAGGACGGGCGGACGGTGAGCCAGGGCAGCACCGAGGGCCAGCCGTCGCTGCTCCCCGCCGGAGAGCCGGTACGGGTTCGCGTCGGCGAGGTGGTCCAGCCGGAGATGGACGAGAACGGCGTCGACGTCGACCGGGACGCCGATCCGCCGGGAGGTCGCCGCGATCTCGTCGCGGACGCGGGTCGTGAGAAAGCCGTGCTCCGGGTTCTGCGGGACCCACCCGATCAGCGCGGCGAGATCGCGCGAACCGATCCGGTGCGGCGGTCGACCCAGCCCTCGCACCTCGCCGGCACCCGGACGTCGCAGACCCCCGACGACCTCGAGCAACGTGGACTTGCCCGCCCCGCTCGGCCCGCTGAGAACGGTGACGGCGCGCGACTCCAGGGCGGCGTCGACGTCGCGCAGCGCCGCGGTGACAGTGGCGCCCCGGATGTCGGTGCGACGCAGGTCGACGCCCAGCGCGAGCGCATCGAGGCGCGGCACCGCGCGGTCGGTCTCGACCAGCACGACCGGCGGCTCGACCGGCTCCGGCGCGGCGACCCCCGGCATCCACACCCCGACGCCGGCGAGGTCGTCGCGCAGTGTGGCGACGAAGCTCACCGGGTCGATGTCGGCGACCACGGATCCGTCGTGGCCCAGGACGACCACACGGTCGACGTGAGGGAGCCACGGGGCGATGCGGTGCTCGACCACGACGAGGGTCGCCCCTGTCTCGGCGACGACCTCCGCGACGCAGCGGCGTACGGCGTCGGCGTTGACGTCGTCGAGCATCGACGTCGGCTCGTCGAGGAGCAGGAGGTCCGCCTGCGACGCCAGCACCCCGGCCAGCGCGGAGCGCTGAAGCTCTCCTCCGGACAGCGCGGACGTCGGGTGCTGCATGCCGTACGGCAGGCGTACGGCTCGCAGCGCGTCGCGCACCCGCGGCCAGATCGCAGCCGGGGCGACGCGGGCGTTCTCGAGCCCGAAGGCCACGTCGCGGCCGAGCCGCTCGGCGACCACCGCGTCGCCGGGGTTCTGCAGCAGCATGCCGACGCGGCCGATGGTGGTGACCTCGCCGAGGGCGTCGCCGTCGCCGGTGGTCTCGAGCACCCCTGCGGCGGCCCGGAGCACCGTCGACTTCCCGGCACCCGACGGCCCCGCCAGCAGCACCCGCTCACCCGGGTCGACGCGCAGGTCGAGGCCGGCGACGACCGGCGTGCGCCGGCCCAGCGGACGCCAGCCGAAGCCGCGGAACGCGACCGATCCGGTCACGCTCGCGGGGAAGGGCTCGTGGACGACGCCGCGGCTCGGTCGTGGTGCTCGCGACCGGCCCCGAAGGCGTCGAGAGCACCCGTCTTCGCCAGGGCCCGGACGAGCAGCCACCCTCCGACGCCCGCGACGAGCGCCCCCGACACCGCGAGGAACACGAGATAGACGAGCTGGTAGCCGAAGGCCCAGTCGGCGTAGTACGCGTACCACTCGTACACCGCCTCGAACGCCCCGGCGAGCGCGCCTCCTGCGGCGGCGACGACGACACCCCACCGGCGGTACAGGAAGAGGGCGAACACCAGCTCGACCCCCAGGCCCTGGATCAGGCCCGAGACGAGGACGGACATGCCCCACTGGTTGCCCAGCAGGCCGGAGACGACGGCTGCGACCACCTCGGTACCGACCGCGGCGCCGGGTCTGCGGACGACGAGCCCGCCGATGACACCGCCGATCAGCCAGACGCCGGAGATCAGGCCGGAGCTCGGGGGGTAGGCGAACAGCGCCGTGCCGCTGACGACGGCGAACAGCTGGTTCCATCCCCAGAACACCACGCCGATCGCCACGCCGAGCATCGCCACCGTGACGAGGTCGATCGTGCGGTAGCGGGTCGAGGACGTGCGAGGACGAATGGCATCAGCCACGGTGACTCCCTTCGCCGGTGCTAACCGGTGCAGGTTCGGAGGGTCTGCGGGCTTTCCGCACTCTCAGCGCACCGTGCCCCTCGGGCACCTGCGCTCCCCTGTCGTGAGGTCGACTCTAGCCGCACCCGCGGCGTCGTGACGAGCGCCCGCTAGGGCGCGGTCCGCAGCGAGGACGCCAGATCGGTCAGCGCGGAGTCGACGACGCGGTAGTAGGCCCATCGGCCTCGCTGCTCGCGGGTGACGAGGCCGGCGGAGACGAGCTGTTTCATGTGGTGCGAGACGGTCGGCTGACTCAGCCCGACCGGCTCGGTGAGGTCGCAGATGCAGGCCTCGCCTCCTTCGGACGCGGCGATCAGCGACATCAGCCGCACCCTGGTCGGATCACCCAAGGCTTTGAACATCCGGGCGAGCACCGCGGCCTGGTCGTCGTCGAGGACGCCCCCGGTCAGCGGCGAGCAGCATGCTCCGGCGGAGGTCTCGAGGACGGGAAGCGTCATGTCCATCACCCCATCGTGCCACACGTATTGACATCCGTCGATCAATCGGTAGTGTTCGATGCATCGAACTTCCTCGATCTCAGGAGACATCATGACCCTCACGAACGACGAGCTCGTCGAGCAGGTCCGCGAGCGCTACGCCACCGCCGCCGTCCAGGCCCGATCCGGCACCACGAACGACCTGGTTCTCGCGACGACCGAGTCGTGCTGCGCACCGGCCGCCGACGCCGCGGACTCGTGCTGCGGCGGCTCCACCGCGGAGGTCGATCCCTCGTTCGGTGCCGGCCTGTACTCGAGCGCCGAGGCGGCCGAGCTCCCGGCCGAGGCGCTCGCCGCGTCGCTCGGCTGCGGCAACCCGCTCGCCGTCGCTGCCTTGAGCCCCGGCGAGAAGGTGCTCGACCTGGGCTCCGGCGGTGGGATCGACGTCCTGCTGTCCGCCCGGCGCGTCGGTCCCGACGGCTTCGCGTACGGCGTGGACATGACCGACGAGATGCTCGACCTGGCCCGGGCCAACGCCACGAAGGCCGAGGCCACGAACGTGGAGTTCCTCAAGGGGTCGATCGAGGACGTGCCGCTGCCCGACGCGGCCGTCGACGTGGTCATCTCCAACTGCGTGATCAACCTGTCGGTCGACAAGCCCCAGGTCCTCGCCGAGATGTTCCGCGTCCTGGTTCCGGGCGGGCGCATCGGCATCTCCGACGTCGTCGCCGAGGACCACCTCACGCCGGCCGACCGTGCCGAGCGCGGGTCGTACGTCGCCTGCATCGCCGGCGCGCTGTCGCGCAGCGAGTACCTCGACGGGCTCGCCGCGGCGGGCTTCGCCGACGCGACGGTCGAGCTGACCCATGAGGCGGCCCCGGGCATGCACGGTGCGATCATCCGTGCCACCAAGCCGACTGCATGACGGTCTCCGACGCCGGCACCCGCCCCGCTCTCGCCGGGCGGCTGTCGGCGACCGACCGGCTGCTGCCGGTGTGGATCGTCGCCGCGATGGCGGTCGGGCTGCTGGTCGGGCGCCTGGTCCCCGGACTCGACGACGCGCTGGGCGGCTGGGAGATCGGGGAGGTCTCCGCGCCGATCGCGCTGGGCCTGCTCGTGATGATGTACCCCGTCCTGGCGAAGGTCCGCTACGACCGGACACGCGCGATCCTCGGCGACCGCCGTCTGATCGCGGTGTCGCTGACGCTGAACTGGATCGTGGGTCCGGCGCTCATGTTCGCGCTCGCCTGGCTGCTGCTTCCCGACCTCCCCGAGTACCGCACCGGGTTGATCATCGTCGGCCTGGCCCGGTGCATCGCGATGGTCCTCATCTGGAACGACCTCGCCTGCGGTGACCGGGAGGCCGCCGTCGTCCTGGTGGCGATCAACAGCGTGTTCCAGCTCGTCGCGTTCGCCGCGCTCGGCTGGTTCTACCTCCAGATCCTCCCCGCGTGGCTCGGCCTGCCGACGACCAGCGCCGAGCTGAGCGTGGGAGCGATCGCGATCAGCGTGCTGGTGTTCCTCGGGATCCCGCTCGCCGCCGGCGCCGCCAGCCGGCTCCTGGGCGAGCGCCTCAAGGGCCGCACCTGGTACGAGACCCGCTTCCTCCCCACGGTGAGCCCGCTCGCGCTGTGGGGGCTGCTGTTCACGATCGTGGTGCTGTTCGCCCTCCAGGGCGACGCCATCACCCGCCGACCTCTGGACGTCGGACGCATCGCCGTGCCGCTGCTCCTCTACTTCGTCGCGATGTTCGCCCTCGCCTGGATCGGCTCGCGCGCCGCCGGGCTCGACGACGCACGGACGACGACGGTCGCGTTCACGGCTGCCGGCAACAACTTCGAGCTCGCGATCGCCGTGGCGATCAGCACCTTCGGCGCCACCTCGGGTGAAGCCCTCGCCGGCGTCGTCGGCCCTCTCATCGAGGTGCCCGCGCTCCTGGCGCTCGTCTACGCCGCCCGCGCCCTCCGGCCACCCCCACCTCAGGAGATCCCCCGATGAGCGTTCGCACCGTGCTTTTCGTCTGTGTCCACAACGCAGGCCGTTCTCAGATGGCAGCCGGCTTCGTCCGGCACCTCGCCGGCGAGTCCGTCACCGTGCTGTCTGCCGGCTCCGAGCCTGCTGACCGGCTCAACCCTGTCGCCGTGGCAGCCATGGCCGAGCTCGGCATCGACATCGCCCAGAACCAGCCGCGGCTCCTCGAGACGACCGACGTCCGGCGCGCCGACGTCGTCGTCACCATGGGGTGCGGCGACACGTGCCCCGTCTATCCCGGCACCCGGTACGAGGACTGGGTGCTCGACGACCCCGCGGGACGCACCCTCGAGGAGGTCCGCCCGATCCGGGACGAGATCCGTGCCCGGGTCCGACGACTCGTCGAGAGCCTCGAGCCGGTCGACTGAGCGGAGGCGTCAGTCGACGCCGAGGTCCACGAGACTCTCGGCCACGAAGTCGCCGAGCTCTCGATGACCCGCAGGTGTCAGGTGGAGCCCGTCGTCGAGGTAGGGCAGGTCGAGCCCGACCGTCGAGACGTACGCCGCCCCGGCCCGGCCCGCGAGCAGCGCGAGCTGGGCGTCCACCCGCCGCGCCCCCCGTTCGCGGGCCGGCGCGGCGGCGGGCCCGACCACGACCACGGGCGGACCCTGCACGGACCTCATCACGCGCTCGAAGCCGGCCCGGACCGCCTCCGGCGTCTGGTCGACGTCGTTGAGCCCTCCTGCGATCACCACCAGATCCGCTCCGCCGGCCACGGCACGGGCAGCACGGGCGGCGAACCACGAGCCGTCGCACGGGCTCGCGGACCGGCTGAAGCCCGAACCGGAGAACGCGTCGACGTGGACCTGCCCCGACAACCGGGATGTCCAGGCGTCGCCGGCATCGTCCAGACCGAGCCCGGCGGACCAGGAGTCGCCGATCACGACGACCCGCTTCCCGGCGGGGGCGCCGACGACCCGGCGTGCCTCGGACTGCGACGTGAACCGCTCGCACCGCACGGCGTCGGCCCGGCTCTGCCCGAGGTCGGTGAGGAACGCCGCGCTGATCGTCAGGAGGAGCAGAACCACGGCCAGACGCGCCCGCCAGGAGACGTCCAGCAGACGTGGTCGGGCGACGCGACGTGCTCTCACCACCCCATGATCACTCCCCGCGGCGCCGAACGGTGAGAACCTGCGGAACAGATCAGGCCACGTAGACCTTCCGCAGCCGCTCGCGCACCTCCCACACCGTGCGATCGCCGGCGTGCAGGCGTACGGCGACTCCGGGTCGCAGCTCGAGGGCGCTACGGTCCTCGAACCGTACGGTCGCGTCCCCGGACAGCACCACGAACACCTCGTCGACCTCGGTGTCACGGACGGTGCCGGCAGTCATCTCCCAGATCCCGACCTCGGTGTCCCCGAGCGCAGCGAGTACGGCCGAGGCCGTCTGTGGCACCCCTGCGACGACGTCGCTCGGGTCGAGCGCGTCACCGGTGAGCGCGTGCGTCCGCACGTCGACGGAGGCGACGCGGTCGTCGACGGGATCCATGTCTCTCACCCGCCCGTGAACGTCGAGGCGACGGCGGCGTTGTCGTCGCCCGAGCGGCGCAGCACCGCCCACACCACCGCGAGCGCAGCGAGTGTGAGGAGCAGCATCACGGTCGACACCGCGGCGATCTCCGGCCGCAGCCCGACCTTGAGCGACCCGAACACATAGACCGGCCACGGCGTGTAGCCGGGGACCTGGATGAACGAGGCGACGATCGTGTTGTCGAGGCTCAGCGTGAACGCCATCAGGGCGCCGGCGAAGATGCCGGGCCAGGCCAGCGGCATCGTGACCTGACGGAACCTGTTCCACGGGTTCGCGTACAGGTCGGCCGCCGCCTCCTCGATCTGCTCGTCCATCCCCCGCATGCGCGCCCGGACGATGAACGTGACCACGGCGAGCGCGAGCGAGGTGTGCACGATGACGAGCCGCACCATCCCGTTGTTGACGACCGAGAGCCCGCCGTCGGTCCCGAGCGTCACGAGCCACGGCAGGATCGCGATGCCGTCGATGACCTCCGGCGTGATCAGCGTGACCGCGAGCAGCGCGGTCAGCAGCCCCGCCCACCGGGCGCCGGACCGGGCGCGGGCGAGCGCGACACCGCCCACCGTCCCGAGCACGGTGGCCACGAGCGACGCGAGCACCCCGGAGACCAGCGACGTACGGACGGCGTTGCCGATGACCGGGTTCTCCCAGGCCCGCGTGTACGCGTCGAACCCGAAGCTGTCCCAGGCGCCGAGGAGTCGGCCGGTGTTGAACGAGTAGACGACGATCACGAGGATCGGCAGGAAGAGGAACACGAAGACCAGCACGCCGAGCACCGCGAGCGCGAGGTTCACCGGATCCGTACGGCGACGAGTGGCGCTCACGGCGTCACCTCCAGGTTCAGGTGGCGGGCTCGTCGTATGACCGCCCGTACGAGCAGGAAGGCCGCGGCGGCAAGCACCACCGTCAGCAGCACGAACACCATCAGCGTGACGGCCATCGCCGCCCCGAGCGCCCAGTTCTGGGCCGACGTGAACTGGCGTGCCACGACCTGGCCGATCATCGTGCCGCGAGCGCCGCCGAGCACCGACGCGGTGAGGAAGTCGCCCATCAGCGGGATGAACACCAGGAGGCAACCCGAGGCGATCCCCGGCAGCGTGTCGGGGACGGTGACGGAGAAGAAGGTCCTCCACCGTCCGGCGCCGAGGTCGCGGCTCGCCTCCCGCTGGCTCGGGTCGAGCCGCTCGAACACGACGTACAGCGGCAGGATCATCAGCGGCAGGTAGTTGTAGACGACGCCGAGCTGGACGGCCCCACGCGTGTAGAGGACGTCGAGCGGGCCGCTCAGGATGCCCAGCCACTGGAGTGCGTCCGACGCCATGCCGTTCGGCGACAGGATGATCTGCCAACCGAGCGTCCGGACCAGGAAGTTCGTCCAGAACGGCACGAGCACGAGGGCGAGCAGGAGCGGGCGCCAGCGCGGGTCGACCTTGACGGCCATCCAGTACGCGAACGGGACGCCGACCAGGAGGCACAGCAGCGTGCCGGTGGCGG
Source organism: Mumia sp. zg.B17 (assembly GCF_019550915.1). GTDB lineage: Bacteria > Actinomycetota > Actinomycetes > Propionibacteriales > Nocardioidaceae > Mumia. The sequence goes on along the minus strand of NZ_JAHWCI010000001.1, from coordinate 74,371 downwards.
CGATCCTCAGCGTTGCCCAGAACGTCGACATGAAGACGCCGTCGAGGACCTCGGCGTACCGGTCGAACGACAGGTTGTCCATGGAGACGGCGGTGAAGAGGTCGGGCTTCTCGCCGAACGAGTACCAGACGACCAGCGCCAGCGGGGTGAACACGAAGAACGCCAGCCACGCCCACACGGGGAACGACAGCCAGGCGCTCGTCGCGCGGGGACGGAGTCGCGACATCGTCCTCATCCCGCCTTCGCCTGGACGTGCTCGAGGATCGCGGTGAGACGGTCCTGGGCATCGCTCAGCGTGGCCGGCGTGAGTCGCGAGACCACCGCGTCCGACGGGAAGATCAGGTCGAGCATCTCCAGCTCCCACTCCTCGGCGAGGTCCCGTTGGCCGGTGATCCCGGTCGGGTAGCCGTTCCAGTCGACCTCGCCGATCGCGGTCTCGGGGTCGAGCATGAAGTTGATGAACGCGTGCGCGGCGTCGACGTGCTGCGCGCCCCGCGCGATCGCCCAGGTGTCGACCCACAGGTTCGCGGTCGGCGTCGGGTAGACGAAGCGCCACCGGTCGGGGTCGTCGGACTCGGAGAAGGCGAGCCGGGCGTCGCCGTTGTACATCTGCAACAGCGCGAGCTCGTTCTGGACGACGCTCTGCGTCGGTGCCGAGTTGAAGGCCCGTACGTGCGGGGCGAGCCGGCTCGTCAGGTACGCCTCCGCCGCGTCGAGCGCCTTCGGATCGGTCGTGTTCGGGTCGATCCCCTCGGAGCCGAAGTAGATCGAGGCGACCTCCCACGGGTCGTCGAGCAGCGACACGGAGCCGCTCGCCTGCCCCGCGGCGAGATCGAGGAAATCGCGCCACGAGGTCGGGTTGCCGTCCACCTTCGTCGTGTCGTAGGCGAAGCCCGTCGTCCCCCACGCCTTCGGGACGGCATGGGTGTTGCCCGGGTCCCAGGGTTGGTCGACGAACGCCGTCTCGAGGTTCGCGATGTTCGGGATCAGACGGTGGTCCAGCGGGGACAGGAGGTCGTTCGCGACCATCATCGGGACGAACTGGCCCGACGGGACGAGGACGTCGTACCCGCTGGTCCCCCGGCTCGCGCCGATCTTGGCGATCATCTCCTCGTTGGAGGCGAAGCTGTCGACCTGGACGGTGATGTCGTGCGAGCTGCGGAACGCGCGGATGTTGTCCGGGCTCTCGTAGTCGCCCCACGAGTAGACGTTGAGCCGGTCCTCGAGGGTTCCGTCGGGCACGGCGGTGGTCGCCATCGTGCGGCTGCCGCTGCACCCGAGCAGCGTCGCGGTGCCGATCGCCGCAAAGCCGCCGAGCAGCGCCCGCCTGCTGATCCGCCCCGCCTCGGCGCGCGGTGCGAGAACCCGCACCGTGGCGGGCGGGCGTCGGCGGGTCATCCCTGCTCTTCCGCGAACACGTGGACGGCGGACGGCTCCCACGTCGCCCAGACCGTCGACCCGGTGGCGAGCGCAGGCGACGTGGACGCAGGGGTCCTCGCCAGCACCTCCCGGCCTTCCTCGCCGAGCACGACGTGCTGCACGACGTCGCCGAGGAACGACGTGCTGGCGAGCGTGCCGGCGACGACGTTCGGCGCACCCACCACAGGCTCGTCGGCCGTCACCGTCACAGCCTCGGCGCGCACCGCGACGCGTGCCGCGACGCCGTCGTCCATGCCGTCGAGCGCGGACGACTCGGGCACGAAGGTGACGCCGTCGGCGATCACGGCACCGTCCTTCACGATGCCGTCGGCGAAGTTCTGGGTGCCGATGAACCCCGCGACGAACGCCGTCGCGGGCGCGCCGTACACCTCCTCCGGCGTCCCGACCTGCTCGATCCGGCCGGCGTTCATCACCACGATCCGGTCGCTCATCGACAACGCCTCGGCCTGGTCGTGGGTGACGAACACGAAGGTGATGCCGACCTGGCGCTGGATCAGCTTGAGCTCCACCTGCATCTGCTCGCGCAGGTTGCGGTCCAGCGCCGACAGCGGCTCGTCGAGCAGGAGCACGTCGGGTCGGTTCACGATCGCGCGGGCGAGCGCGACACGTTGCTGCTGGCCGCCGGACAGCTTCTTCGGGCGCCGTTCGGCGTAGTCGCTCATCCGGACCAGCGCGAGCGCCTCGCGGACCCGCTCCGCGATCACGGCCTTGGCGAGGCGCGGCTGGCCCGCCCGCCGCTGGCGCAGGCCGTACGCGACGTTCTCCGCGACGGTCATGTGCGGGAACAGTGCGTACGCCTGGAAGACGGTGTTGACCGCGCGCCGGTTCGGGGGCACGCCGACGACCGACGTCCCGGAGAGGAGGACGTCACCCTCGTCCGGCTCCTCGAACCCGCCGATCACCCGCAGCAGCGTCGTCTTGCCACAGCCCGACGGTCCGAGGAGCGAGAGGAACTCCCCCTCGGCGATGTCGAGGTCGACTCCGTCGACGGCGGTCACCGTGCCGTACGTCTTGCGGATCCCGCTCAGCGAGACCGTGGTGGTGGTCATGCGTACCCTTCCGTGTTCCCGTGTCAGCCCCCGCTGGTCGAACCCGCCGCGATCTAGGAGTCGAACCCGAGCCCTGCCGCGTCCAGCGCACGCAGCCAGGCGTTGCGCCGGCCCTCGCGATGGTCGGCCCGGTCGAGGGCCCACCGCGTGACGTTGATGCCGAGCGCCGCGGCCGGCTCCGGCGGGAACGGCAGCGGCTTCTTGCGGACCATCTCCAGCTCGGTGCGCGGTGTCCGCTCGCCGGAGAGCCGGTCGAGCATCACGTCGGCGGCGAAGTGGGTGGCGCCGACCCCCAGGCCGGTGAAGCCGGCGGTGTAGGCCACCCGGCCCTGCTTCGCCAGTCCGTGGAAGGCGCAGAACTGCGTCGACGTGTCGATCGCGCCGGCCCACCGGTGGGTGAACCGGATGCCCTCGAGCTGAGGGAAGGTGGTGAGGAAGTGCGACGCCAGCGCCCGGTACGTCGCCGGCCGGTGCTCGTAGGCCGAACGCACCTTGCGCCCGTAGTGGTAGACCGCGTCGTACCCGCCGAACAGGATCCGGCCCTCCGGCGTGATCCGGTAGTAGTGGAACTGGTTCGCCATGTCGCTGACGCCCTGACGCTGCCGCCACCCGATCGCGTCGCGCTGGGCCGGGCTGAGCGGCTCGGTCATCAGCACGTAGTCGTAGACGGGCACGGTCATCAGCCGGGTGCGGGCCAGCAGCGACGGGAACACGTTCGTCGCCAGCACCACCCGGTCGGCGCGGACCGACCCGCGTGGGGTCCGCACCACCACCGGCCCGGTGCGTCCGTGGGTCTCCAGCGACTCGGCCGCACTGTTCTCGAAGATCTCCACCCCCAGGCCCGCCGCCACCCGGGCGAGCTCCTTGGCCAGCTTGGCCGGGTGCAACATCGCGGTCGAGTCACGGTGCCAGACGCCCGCGAGGTACGTCGGGCTGTTCACCTCCGCGCGCACAGCGTCGGCGTCGAGCACCTCGGCGCCGGACTCGCGGAGCTGGTCGACCTGGTACGGCTCGACAGCCACGTCGAGGCTGCCGGAGCGCTCGAGCTCGCAGTCGATGCCGAGCGCGTCGATCGCCTTGGCCATCGCCTCCAGGTTGTCCTGGCCCAGCCGCTCGAGCGTGTCGAAGTCGTCCGGCCAGCGGGTGCGGCCGTTGTCCTCGCCGTGGGTCAGGCTGGCGTCGCAGAACCCGCCGTTGCGCCCCGACGCGGCCCAGCCGACGGTCTGCGCCTCGATCAGCACCACCCGCGCGGCCGGGTTGCGGACCTTGGCCTTCACCGCGGTCCACAGGCCGGTGTAACCACCGCCGACCACCAGCAGGTCGGCGCTGTACGCACCGTGCAGCACCGGGTACGTCACCGCGTCCGCGACGTCGTCGAGCCAGAAGCAGGCGTCGCGCGTCTGCTCCAGCGAGGCCTCCACGGCAGCGGCGGGCGCCGGCTGCCGTTCGAAGACGGTCGGGTGCCGGCGTGCGCGCGCGTCAGCGTGCGGCATGGGCATCGCCGACCGACAGCGCCTCGTCCAGGACCGCCAGACCGGCACGCGCCTCGTCGGCGGTGATGTTGAGGGCGGGCACGACGTGGAGGCGGTGGTAGTTCACGAACGGCAGCAGCCCGTGCTTCTTGCACGCCGCGACGATCTCGTTCATCGCCGGGCTCGTCCCCCCGTACGGTGCCAGCGGCTCCCGGGTCTCCCGGTCGGCGACGAGGTCGAGCGCCCAGAACGCCCCCACCCCACGGACCTCACCGACACAGGGGTGTCGCTCGGCCAGCTCGGCGAGCCCCGGTGCGAAGACCGTCTCCCCCAGCGTGGCGGCGTTCTCGACGATGCGCTCGTCCTTCATCGTCTCGATCGTGGCGACCGCGGCGGCGCAGGCGAGCGGGTGGCCCGAGTAGGTGAGGCCGCCGGGATAGGGCCGGTCGGCGAAGGTCTCGTAGATCGGCTCGGAGATGATCACGCCGCCCAGCGGCACGTATCCCGACGTCACGCCCTTGGCGAACGTGATGAGGTCCGGTGTCGCGTCGTACAGGTCGAGTGCGAACCACGTGCCGGTCCGGCCGAACCCGGCCATCACCTCATCGGCGATCCAGACGATCCCGTAGCGGTCGCACAGCGCCCGAACCCCCTCGAGGTAGCCCGGCGGCGGGGGCATGATGCCCGCGGTGCCCGGGATGGTCTCGAGGATGATCGCCGCGATCGTGTCGGGCCCCTCCATCTGGATCGTGTGCTCGAGGTGCGTGAGCGCACGCTCGCACTCCTCGGCCTCGGTCGTCGCGTGGAACTCGGTGCGATAGAGGAACGGCCCGAAGAAGTGGACGACACCGTCCGCCCCGTAGTCGTTGGGCCAGCGCCGCGGGTCACCGGTCAGGTTGACCGCGGTCTGGGTGCCACCGTGGTACGAGCGGTAGCGGCTCAGCACCTTGCGGCGTCCGGTGTGCAGGCGCGCCATGCGCACGGCGTGCTCGACGGCGTCCGCCCCGCCGTTGGTGAAGAAGACGCGGTCCATCCCCTCGGGCGCGAGCTCGGCGACGAGGGCCGCGGCCTCCGAGCGGGCGGCGTTGGCGTGCTGGGGCGCGATCGTGCACAGGCGCGCGGCCTGGTCCTGGATCGCCTTGACCACGCGCGGGTGCTGGTGCCCGATGTTGGTGAAGACCAGCTGCGAGGAGAAGTCGAGGTATCGCTGCCCCTGGTCGTCGACGACGTAGCTCCCCTCGGCGCTCTCGATCACCATCGGGTTCATGGAGGCCTGCGCGACCCACGAGTGGAAGACGTGCGCGCGGTCGAGCTCGTACGTGCGGTTCGTCATGACGTCCTCTCTAGCTGTTCTTCGGGAAGGCGAGCTCGAGGCCGCCGACGGGCTTCACGGCGGGATCACCCCACCGCGAGGTGACCACCTTTCCACGGGTGAAGAAGTGGACGCCCTCGGTCCCGTGCGCGTGGCTATCGCCGAAGAGCGAGCTCTTCCACCCTCCGAACGAGTAGTACGCCATCGGCACCGGGATCGGGACGTTGATGCCGATCATCCCGACCTCGACCTCGTACTCGAACTTCCGCGCGGCCCCGCCGTTGCTGGTGAACAGCGCGACACCGTTGCCATACGGGTTCGCGTTGACGAGGGCGACGGCCTCGTCGTACGTGTCGGTGCGCACGACCGAGAGGACCGGGCCGAAGATCTCCTCGGTGTAGACGCTCATGTCGGGCGTGACCTGGTCGAACAACGTGGGGCCGAGCCAGAAGCCCTCCGCTCCACCGTCGGCGGCGACCTCGCGCCCGTCCACGACCAGCTTGGCTCCGGCCTCCTCGCCGGCATCGACGAACGACGCGACCTTGTCGCGGTGCGCCCGGGTGACGAGCGGCCCCATGTCGGCGCCCTTCGTCCCGTCGCCGGTGCGCAGGGTGCGCGTGCGGTCGGCGATCTTGGCGACGAGCTCGTCCCCGACTCCACCGACGGCGACGACGACGCTGATCGCCATGCAGCGTTCGCCGGCAGAGCCGTAGCCGGCGCTGACCGCCTGGTCCGCGGCCAGGTCGAGGTCCGCGTCGGGCAGCACGACCATGTGGTTCTTGGCACCACCCAGCGCCTGCACCCGCTTGCCCGACTGGCTCGCCCGCTCGTAGACGTAGCGGGCGATGGGCGTCGAGCCGACGAAGCTGATCGCCTTGACGTCGGGGCTGTCCAGGAGTGCGTCGACAGCGACCTTGTCCCCCTGGAGGACGTTGAAGACACCGTCGGGCAGCCCAGCCTCCTTCCACCGCTCGGCGATCCAGATTGCGGCCGAGGGATCCTTCTCGCTCGGCTTGAGGACCACCGTGTTGCCCGCGGCGATCGCGACCGGGAAGAACCACATCGGGACCATCGCCGGGAAGTTGAACGGGCTGATGATCCCGACTACGCCGAGCGGCTGGCGCTTGGAGTGCACGTCGACCCCGGAGGAGACGCCCTCGGAGTAGCCACCCTTCAGCAGGTGCGGGATCCCGCAGGCGAACTCGACGACCTCCAGGCCTCGGGTCACCTCCCCCAGAGCGTCGTCGAGCACCTTGCCGTGCTCGGCGGTGATGATCGCCGCGAGCTCCTCCTTGCGGGCGTTGAGGATCTCGCGGAACGCGAAGACGGTCTGCGTGCGCCTGGTGACCGACGTGTCGGCCCAGGAGCGCGCCGCGGCCGAGGCCGCACCGATCACGCGCTCGGCGTCGGCCTGGTCGGCGAAGACGACCTGCCCGGTCACGGCGCCGGTCGCGGGGTTGGTGACATCGCCGGTACGAGCGGCGGCGCCGGACCTGGAGCTGCCGAGGAACGGCGCGCCGTCGAGCCAGTGCGGAATCACGGTGGGAGTGCTCATGGGCACGAGCGTGCGCCTGGCGGGCCACCCCCCACAATGGACGGATTGTCACCCGTGCTCGACACAGGATTGCGGAGTGTAGCCTTCTGCCATGCCGCTCCCGACGCTCCGCGCCGTCTTGGCCTCGGACGCCCTCCGCGTCGCCGAGCCGCAGGTGCTGGCGGGCGCCGACCGGCTCGACCGGCAGGTCCGTTGGGTCCACGTCAGCGAGGTCCGAGAGGTCACCGGGCTGCTCACCGGCGGCGAGCTGCTCCTCTCCACCGGCCTGGCGATGCGGGGGGACGAGGCCGACGCGGCGGCGTACGTCGGTGAGCTCGTCGACGCCGGCGCGACCGGGCTCCTCGTCGAGCTCGGCGAGTCCTTCAGCGCGGTGCCCGCGGCGGCGCTGGCCGTCGCCCGTCGGCGCCGGTTCCCCGTGGTCGCCCTCCGGAGGCCCACCCGCTTCGTCGAGATCACCGAGCAGGTGCACCGTGCGATCGTCGCCGAGCAGTACGAGCACGTCGACTTCGCGCGGCGGGTCCACGAACGCTTCACCTCGCTGAGCCTCGAGGGAGCCGGGGCCCAGGTGATCGTCGAGGAGACCGCCGCCCTGGCCGGCTCGTCCGTCGTGCTCGAGGACCTGTCTCGTCACGTCGTGGCCTACGCGGCGCTGGGGCGCCCCGCCGCCGGCCTGCTCCAGGCGTGGGAGCGACGCTCGCGGCTGGTCGCCTTCACCGACCTCACCGGCGTGACGGGGCCCGAGGGCTGGATGACCTCCCCGGTCGGCGTGCAGCAGCAGCGCTGGGGCCGGCTGGTCGTCGTGAATCCCGCCTCCGACCAGGAGCGCCTCGCGATGGTCCTCGAGCGCGCGGCCCAGGCGCTGGAGCTCGGCCGGATGGTGGAGAGCGACCGGTTCGGGATCACCCACCAGGCTCAGGGTGGATTCCTCACCGAGCTCGCCGCGGGTCGCGTGGTCGACGTCGCCGAGGCCGAGGCGCGCGCCCGAGCGCTCGGGCTCCCCGCGGTGGCGCCGTACGTGGCCCTCGTCGTGCGCGCCGCACCGCGCGCCGGAGGGACGAGCACCGATCCGGTGGCGGCCCACCGCGGCGCACGGCGCCTCGTCGAGCGCGTCGCCCAGGCCGGGCGCGACGCCCGGCTCCCCCTCATCCTCGGCTCGCTCGGGCCTGTGGAGGTGGCGGTGCTGCTCGCGACCGGCGAGCGGGGCGGCGACGCCGCTGTCGCGCAGCTCGCGGAGACCCTGCACGCCCAGCGCGTCCGCCAGCCCGACCTCGATCCCGTGTCGGTCGGCGTGGGCGTCCCTGCCGAGACGGTGCTCACCGCCGGCGCTGGGCTGCGGCACGCCCAGCACGTCGCGGAGGTGGCCCACGCCCTGCCACCGGCACGCCGCAGACCGTTCTTCCGGGCCAGCGACGTCCGTCTCCACGGACTCGTGGCCCTCTTGCAGGACGACCCGCGGGTCCAGGCGTTCGCCGAGGCAGAGCTCGACCGGCTGCTCGTCCACGAGGCGACGCACGAGGACGGGATGCTCCAGCTGCTCCGCCAGTACCTCGCCGTGGGCGGCAACAAGACCGAGCTGGCGCGCGTCAGCCACCGCAGCCGCCCCGCGCTCTACAAGAAGCTCGCGCACCTCGAGCGCATCCTCGGCGTCCGCCTCGACGACGCCGACTCCCGGCTCGCCCTGGGGGTCGCCCTCCTGGTGCACGACCAGCCGCGGTGACCGCGCGCGGTCGACGCCGCCTCGACCGATAGGTTGGTGACCCAGGCCGCACCGGCGGCCACGGGAGCGAGGAGCACGACATGACGACCTGGGGCTGGATCGCCGTCTTCACCGTGGTGGCAGGTTTCGGCATGCTGCCGCTCGTCGTCGACCGCGCGACGTCCGCCAAGCTCGTCGGCACCACCGCGGCGTGCCTGGTGCTCGCCTTCTTCGCCGCCCTCCTCGTCATCGCACTGCCGAAGACGATCGCCTGAGCGGCGACACGACGTCACCGCAGACGACCCTGTGGTGACACACCGGCTGTTGTCCGCTCGCGGACGACGTGCTGGAATCGCGCCATGACCACACCCCGCGCCTTCGACCCCGCCAGCATCCCCGCCGGACAGCACATCGGCGGTCGGTACGCCGACGGCTCCGGTGCCGACGACGTCGTGGTCAGCAACCCCGCGACGGGGGAGGTCGTACGCAGGTTCGCCTCGGCCACAGACTCCGACGTCGACGACGCGGTGGCCGCAGCGGCCCGCGCGTACCCCGGATGGTCCGCCGCCACCCCTGGTGAGCGGAGCACCGCGCTCCACGCGCTGGCGCGCCGGCTCGAGCAGATCGCGGACGACCTCGCCGCCGCCGAGACGTTGCAGACGGGCAAGTCGATCCGGATGTCCACGGAGTTCGACGTCCCGGGCACGATCGACAACACCGCCTTCTTCGCCGGGGCTGCCCGCAACCTGGAGGGCAGGGCGAGCGCCCGCTACTCCGCCGACCACACCTCCTCGATCCGGCGTGAGCCGATCGGCGTGGTCGGCTCGGTCGCCCCGTGGAACTACCCGCTCCAGATGGCGGCCTGGAAGGTCCTCCCGGCGATCGCCGCTGGCAACACCGTGGTCCTCAAGCCGGCCGAGATCACACCGTTCACCTCCCTGATGCTCGCCCAGGCCGCCACCGAGGCCGGGCTGCCCGACGGTGTCGTCAACGTCGTCAACGGCCCCGGTCCGACGACCGGGAGCGCCGTCGTCGGCCACCCGGGCGTCCGCATGGTGTCCTTCACCGGGTCGACGGCGGTCGGCCGGCAGATCGCGACGACGGCCGCCGCCTCGGTGAAGCGCGTACACCTCGAGCTGGGCGGCAAGGCGCCGTTCGTCGTGTTCGACGACGCCGACCTCGAGGCGGCCGTCCGTGGCGCCGTCGCGGGCTCGCTGATCAACGGCGGGCAGGACTGCACGGCGGCCACCCGGGCGTACGTCCACGCGAGCCTCTTCGAGGCGTTCGTCGACGGGGTCGCCGAGCTGATGGGCAAGGTGGTCGTCGGAGACCCCACTGACCCCGCGACCGACCTCGGGGCGCTCAGCTCGGCGGCGCACCGCGACAAGGTGGCCGCGATGGTCGACCGCGCCCGGGCCGCCGGCGCCCAGGTGGTGTGCGGTGGAAGCTCGCCCGAGCGCTCGGGCTTCTTCTACGAGCCGACCCTCCTGACGGGGCTCCCCCAGGACGCGGAGGCCGTCCAGCAGGAGATCTTCGGGCCGGTTCTGGTGGCGCTTCCGTTCGAGTCCGACGACGAGGCGGTCCGGCTCGCCAACGACACCCCGTACGGCTTGGCGGCGTCGGCGTGGACGCGTGACGTCTACCGTGCCCAGCGCGCGGCCGCGGAGATCCAGGCCGGCTGCGTGTGGATCAACGACCACATCTCCATCGTCTCCGAGATGCCGCACGGCGGCTACAAGCAGTCGGGCTACGGCAAGGACATGAGCGCGTACTCGTTCGAGGAGTACACCCAGGTCAAGCACGTGATGCAGGACGTGACCGGCACTGCTCGCAGGCCGTGGCACAGCACCGTCATGGGGGTGTGACCGGCGGCACTTCAGCAAAGCGGGGGGATTGCATAGAAGGTCTATCTGTTGACGGGCGTATAACATAGGTCTGTGGACTCGCTGCCTCCGGTCGACCAGACCGACATCCGGTTCACGCTCGGGATGCAGTTGCGAGAGCTCTTGCGCGTCGCACCATCGGTGCACGCCCGCCTCGCCTCCGAGATCGGGATCGGCGTCACCGACGCCCTGGCGCTCGACAACGCCATGGCGGCACTGCCGCGACCCCTGGGCGTCGGCGACCTGGCCCACCGGCTCGGAATCCGGTCCGCCTCGGCGACCGTCGCGGTCGACCGCCTGGTCTCGTCGGGTCACATGGAGCGCACTCCGCACCCGACCGACCGGCGTCGCACCAGCCTCCAGCCGACCGGCTCCGCCTACTCCGACGCCCGACGTGCTCTCTCTCCGCTGATCTCCGCCATCCGCGAGCTCACCTCCGACCTCGATGACGAGTCGGCCCGCACGATCTCGACGTTCCTCGACGACGCCATCGCGATCCTGCGCGAGTACGCCGACCACGGAGGCGCTGACGAGCCCGTGCGCGGGCCCGCGAGCGACGTCCCGGCTCCCCGTTCCGACACCTAGGAGAGTGCGGCCAGCGCGGCGCGGATCAGCCGTTCGTCCCGCTCACGCACCACGAGGGTGACCGCACGCTCGCCGCGTCGGACCGCTCGGGCGGCCCGGTCCGCGCCGGGCGACCCGATCTCCACCGCGCCCACCTCGTCGGTCAGCGTGCGTACGGCGAGGGCATCGAGGACGAGCGGCCCGTGGATCTCGTCGCGGTCGACCTCCACCCGCGTGCGGTCGCGGGTCGCACGAGCGCGCGCCTGAGCCACGACGACGTCCACGAGCGAGTCACGCTCCGGCTCGGTCGGGGCCCGCACGTCGAGGACGCCGGCGGTCTCCCCGGCGGTGAGGCCGTCGGCGGGCTCGCGGGACGTGAGTTCGCCGAAGGTGGCGCGTACGTCGGCATCTCCGTGCACCTTGGCCTGCTTCGCTGCCGCCAGGACCGTCATCGCACAGGTCAGCGAGGGGTCGGCGCGTACCGCCATGGGCGCCTCGTACGGCACGGGGTCGCCGCGGAAGGTGAACCTCCACCGACCGCGTGGCCAGGCGATTGAGACGACCCCCGCCGCGGCCTCGGGTGGGAGCACGCAGGCGAGGTCGTCGGCGACCTCGACCCAGACGCCCGAGGGTGTGCGCCACCAGGTCCACCCAGGCCCCTGCTCCACCACCGACGCACCGTCCATGACGGCCATCCTGCCGGGTCTGGCACGAGGAGCGCGACACCTGCACGGGATACTGGCGCCATGCGCATCACCCGGGACGACACCGACGCTGTCGAGGAGTCCGACCTCACCGCCCGCCAGAAGGCCGAGAAGCTGGTCGAGCTCGCCACCGGCGCGGGCTACGAGCTCGCCGACGACGTCACACCGCGCTCGCTCCTGGTCGCCGCCTCGGAGTTCCTCGGGTTCGACGGCTCTTGGGACCGGCAGGAGGAGGTGCTGGCGATGGCGGACACGGCCGCGGGCGCCTCGGCCATCCACCCCGACGTCGTGCGGGTCGGCGCTGCGCTCGCACGTGGTCTCGACCCGTCGGAGTACGCCGACCGCTACCGCCGGTCGGGACGCATCACGCCACTGTCGGCCCACTACATGGCCGACCTCTACGACGAGGCCGGCGAGCCGCTGGCGGCCGAGCGGTGGCTCAACATCGGGATCCGGGCGCTCGAGCACCTCGACCCCGACATGGTGGACACGAGCACCTGGGACCTTCTGCTCCTGTCCCGCCGCAACCTGCGCGCACGCCTCGGCCGCCCCAAGGACGGGTACGACGAGGAGGCAGAGGCCGCCGACACGCACGTCGCGATCGACAGCGACGAGAGCGATTGACATGGAGTTCGGGGACGTCGTCCGGAGGCGACGGATGGTGCGGGCCTACGACGGACGACCGGTGCCGCGGGCACTCGTCGACCGGATGCTCGAGCACGCGACCCACGCTCCGAGCGCGGGGTTCAGCCAGGGATGGGCCTTCCTCGTCCTGGACTCCCCCGAGGACGTCACCCGGTTCTGGGAGGCGACGACGCCCCCGGACCGGGCGGCCGCGCCGTCACGGTGGCAGCGCGGCATGCGGACCGCTCCGGTGGTGATCGTGCCGCTGGCGCACAAGGACGCCTACCTCGAGCGCTACGCCGAGCCCGACAAAGGATGGACCGACCGCGACGAGGCACGCTGGGCGGTGCCGTACTGGTACGTGGACACCGCCATGGCGTCGCTGCTCATCCTGCTGACCGCCGTCGACGAGGGCCTCGGCGCGTGCTTCTTCGGGATCCCCCCGACGCGTACGGCCGCGTTCCGCAGCACCTTCGGCGTCCCTGAGGCGTACGACCCGATCGGCGCGGTCACGGTCGGATACCGCGCCGAGGACCACGTGCCGTCCTCGCGCGGACGTGCGCGCCGTGGACTCGACGAGGTCGTCCACCGGGGGTCGTGGGGCCTGCCGTCCGACGATGATCTTGGCATGTGATCAACATCACGAGTAGCCTCACCGCATGCTGCTCGCCGAGGAACTCACGCTGCTCGCTCTCGACCCGGAGACGGGAATGCTCCGGGGACGTGAGGCGTGCGTCGACCACGCCCTCGCCGGTGCCGTCCTCCTCGACCTCGCCGCGGCCGGCCACCTCCGTCTCGACGACGACACGATGCTCGTCCTCGGTGACACGTCACCGAGGTCGCCGCTGCTCGGCGGCGGCCTCTCCTTGCTGACCGGCCAGCTCCCCGTCGGCGTGCGTGATGCGATCCGGCACCTCGCGCCCACGCTGCGGGCCACGGTGCTCGAGAGCATGGCCGAGCGCGGCATGCTGCGGCGCGAGATTCACCGCAGCCTGGTGCTCAAGATCCTCGTCCGGTGGTACACCGCGTCACCCGACACGAGCGACTCCGTCCGCGCCGACCTGGAGACGATCTTCGCGGCTGTCGGCGGCTCGGCACCTGAGCCCGGCACCGACCTCGAGCCACGGGCGGCCGGCCTCCTCACCGTCCTCGACGGGGCCGATCTTCTCGAGCTGGTGAGCCCGTCGCAGCCGGACACGACACAGGTGCGCTCGTGGTGCCAGACACCGCGGCCCGACGAGGGTGACGACCTCCGTTGCGCCGTGCACGCCGCGCTCAGCGAGCTCTCTGCTCCCGGTCCGAGAGCCTCGCGCACGTCCAGGCGGACCGCCTCGGTCTGAGGCGCCGGCGGGTCAGCCCTCGGGTCCCCGTGACCTCGGATACGCGCGGGGCGCACCCAGGTCGCATCCCGGCTGCCTCTCGACGGGGATGGTGTGCGCTCTCGGCCTGGTACGGATCGTCGCCCAGGCCACGATCGCGCCGAGTCCCAGCATCGCCGCACAGATGACCATCGCCTGGTCGAAGCCCGCGTCGAACACTCCCGGGTCCGACAGTGCACCGCCGACGATCCCGACCAGGGGCGGCAGCGCGGCCACCGCGAGCAGCTGCGCCGTACGCGCCACCGCGTTGTTCACCCCCGACGCGATCCCGGCGAGGCGGTCGGGCGCCGCGGCCAGAACCGCCGTGGTCAGCGGCGCCACCAGCACCGTGAGACCGATCCCGAAGACGACGACTCCCGGCGCCACCTCGCTCAGGTACGCCGCGTCCGGACCGATCCGCAGCATCAGCAGCAGCCCAGCCGCCGCGACGACCGGCCCCACGGTCATGGGGATCCGCGGCCCGATGCGGGTCGCCACGGCGCCGGCGTCGGAGGAGAAGAGAAGCATCAGGAACGTGACCGGGAGCGTCGCCGCCCCCGCCGCCAGCGGCGAGTAGCCGGCGACGACCTGCAGCTGCACCACGAGCAGGAAGAAGACCGCGCCCAGCGCGCCGTACACGACGAACGTCACCAGGTTCGCGCCGCTGAACACCCGGTCGCGAAAGAGGCCCAGCGGCACGAGCGGGTCAGGACTGCGACGCTCCTGCACGACGAAGAGCAGCAGGACGACGAGACCGCCGACGGCCAGCCAGTCGCTGGAGGCGATGAGGCCGTAGGTCAGGACGGCCAGTCCGCCCGCGGCCAGCGCCACCCCGAGGAGGTCGAGATGCTTCGGCGCCCGCGGGTCCCGACTCTCGGGCACGTGCCGGGCGCACACCCAGACCACCAGCACCGCGAGCGGCAGGTTGAGCAGGAACACCGCACGCCAGCTCACCGCCTCCACGAGCCATCCCCCGAGGAGGGGGCCCACGGCCGCAGCGACTCCGCCAAGTCCCGACCACGCCCCGATCGCCGCTCCTCTGTCCTCGGGGTCGAACGACGCGGAGATCAGCGCCAGGCTCCCCGGTGTCAGCAGAGCCCCGCCGATGCCCTGGAGGACGCGGGCGGCGATCAGCGTGGAGACGTCCGGAGCGACGCCGCACAGCAGCGAGGCGACCGCGAACCAGAGCACGCCGATCACGAACACCCGCCGCCGGCCGAAGCGGTCACCGAGTGCGCCGCCGAGCAGGATCAGCGACGCGAGGCTCAGCGTGTAGCCGTTGACGACCCACTGCAGACCGCCGATGTCGGCGTCGAGGTCGTCGCCGATCGTGGGGAGGGCGACGTTGACCACGGTGCCGTCGAGCATCGCCATGCTCGACCCGAGCACGGTGGCGAGCAGGAGCCAGCGGCCTGCGGCGCTGCGGAGACGGACGGGCTCGTCCACGTGCGACACCGTACGCACCGATGGGGCCTCATGGGGAAGACTGGCGTCATGACGGTACGCACGCCCGACCCCAACCCCGGCTGGCTCTCCGATCACGCGCTCGACGAGACCCGCGGCCGGGTCCCGATCCTCTACGTCGAGGCGATCCCGGTCCGCATGGATCCTGACGGGCTCGTCGCCGAGATCGGGCTGCTGCTGCGGGGCTCCGCGCACACCGGCGCGATCTCGCGCTCGTTCGTCTCCGGGCGCGTCATGCACGGCGAGCGCGTCCGCGACGCTCTGATGCGCCACCTCGAGAAGGACCTGGGCCCGACCGCCTTCCCGGTGTTGCCGGTCAGCACCGTGCCGTTCGCGGTCACCGAGTACTTCCCCTACCCGGGGGCGTCGCAGTTCTTCGACGCCCGCCAGCACGCCGTCGCGCTCGCGTACGTGGTGCCGGTCTCGGGCGAGTGCCAGCCGCGCCAGGACGCGCTGGAGCTGACGTGGCTCACCCCGGGCGAGGCGTCGACCGACGCGGTCGCGGCCGAGATGGAGGGCGGTCGCGGGGCCCTGCTGCGGCAGGCGCTGGGCTACCTGGGGGTCCTCGGCGGCTGACCGCCTCAGCCCACCGCCTTGAGCCCCACCACCCCGCCGATGATCATCGCGAGGAACAGCAGGCGCACCACGGAGACCGGCTCGACACCGGTCGCCATCGCGTACGCGACGGTGAGCGAGGCGCCGATGCCGACCCACACGGCGTACGCGGTGCCGGTCGGCAGGCTCCGCATGGCGTACGCCAGCCCGACCATGCTGAGGACCACCGCCACGCCGAACACGACCGACGGGACGAGTCGGGTGAGACCGGCCGATCGCCCGAGCGCGGTCGCCCAGACCGCTTCGAGGACGCCGGAGACGACGAGGACCAGCCATGCCATGACGGGCTCCTGACCACGTGGTGTCGACGTCTTCGCATGACCGGGTACGTCGCTTCTCGTCCGGAGCCGGGTGGCTGATCACAGCGTACGAGACGCCTCGAAGTTACCCACCGGTAGTGTTTGGCGTACCTTACCCAGAGAACGCCCTTCGCTGGGGCTAAGGTGCGCTAGTCAGTACTACCGGCAGGAGCAGAGCATGCAGGTCGTCGCGATCGTCGTCTCGCTGGCCATCACCGCCGTCGCCGTCGCGCTCGCCGCCAGGGCGGTCGCCTCGATGGTGCGCGTGGTGAGGATGGGCCGGCAGACGCACAACCGGACCGACAACCCGGGGACGCGCTGGAAGAACATGCTGGTCGAGACCCTCGGCCACACGCGGATGCTCCAGTGGCACTGGATCGGCATCATGCACTGGTTCGTGTTCGCGGGATTCATCCTGCTGTCCACGATGGTCGCCGCGGCCTACTTCCAGATCTTCGACGCCCACGCGGTGCTTCCGATCATCGGGCACTGGGTCGTCTACCAGTGGGTGAGCGACCTCCTGTCGTGGCTGACCCTGATCGGCATCCTGTACCTGATCTTCGTCCGCCAGCGGAACAAGCCCAACAAGCTCGGCCGCAAGTCCCGCTTCTTCGGCTCCACGTTCTGGCAGGCCTACTTCGTCGAGGCTGTCATCCTGTCGGTCGTCGTCTGCGGCTTCCTGCTCCGCGGCCTCGAGTACGCGCTGTTCTCGCACGACGACCCCGCCCAGGCGACGTTCGCCCACTTCCCCGGCACCTTCTGGCTCGGCGATCTCTTCTCCGGGATGTCGGCCGGAGCGCTCGAGACGACCATCTACGCCGTCGCGATGGTGAAGATCGCCATCTCGATGACCTGGTTGATCACGATCTCGCTCAACATCACCATGGGTGTCGCCTGGCACCGCTTCACCGCCTGGGTCAACATCTGGTTCAAGCGCGAGGCCTCCGGCGCTCCCGCCCTCGGTGGGCTGAAGCCGATCTACGTGGACGACACGCCGGTCACGATCGAGACGATGGAGGACCTCGACGAGGACGCGTTCGAGAAGCTCGGCGTCGGCAAGGTCGAGGACTTCTCCTGGAAGGGCATCCTCGACTTCACCACCTGCACCGAGTGCGGCCGCTGCCAGTCGCAGTGCCCCGCCTGGAACACCGACAAGCCGCTCTCGCCCAAGCTGCTCGTGATGGGTCTGCGCGACCACGCGTACGCCAAGGCGCCGTACGTCCTCGCCGGCGAGGACGGTCGCGACGGTCTCTCCGAGGCGGTCACCACGGAGGCGGAGCGTCCGCTGATTGGCGACGAGTCGGTCTACGGCGTCATCGACCCCGACGTCCTCTGGTCCTGCACCAACTGCGGCGCCTGCGTCCAGCAGTGCCCGGTCGACATCGAGCACGTCGACCACATCATGGACATGCGCCGCTACCAGGTGCTCGTGGAGTCCAACTTCCCCACCGAGCTCAACAACATCTTCAAGGGCCTCGAGCGCAAGGGGAACCCCTGGAACATGTCGCCCAAGAACCGGATGGACTGGGCGAAGGACCTCGACTTCGAGGTGAAGCAGGTCGGCGTCGACATCGAGGACCTGGACGAGGTCGACTGGCTGTTCTGGGTCGGCTGCGCCGGGGCGTACGAGGACCGCGCCAAGAAGACCACGCAGGCGGTCGCCGAGCTGCTCGACACCGCGGGCGTCTCGTTCGCCGTCCTGGGTGACGGCGAGACGTGCTCGGGTGATCCTGCCCGCCGCGCCGGCAACGAGATCGTGTTCGCCCAGCTCGCGGCGCAGAACGTCGAGGTCTTCAAGGAGACGAAGGTCAAGAAGGTCGTCTCGACCTGCGCCCACTGCTTCAACACGCTCAAGAACGAGTACAAGGACTTCGGCATCGAGCTCGAGGTCGTGCACCACACGCAGCTGCTCAACCGGCTCGTGCGCGAGGGCCGGCTCACACCGCTCGCACCGGCCGACGAGAAGGTCGCCGGCAAGACGATCACCTACCACGACCCGTGCTTCCTCGGCCGCCACAACAAGGTGTACGAGGCGCCCCGCGAGCTGCTCGACGTGATCCCCAACGCCGAGCTCAAGGAGATGCCGCGCAACTCCGAGCGCTCGTTCTGCTGCGGTGCTGGTGGCGCCCGGATGTGGATGGAGGAGACGCTCGGCGAGCGGATCAACCTCAACCGCACCCAGGAGGCCATCGACACCGGTGCCGACCAGATCGCGGTCGGCTGTCCGTTCTGCCGGGTGATGCTGGCCGACGGCCTGACCGCGAAGCAGGCCGACGGCGCTGCTCGCGAAGAGGTCGAGGTGCTCGACGTGGCGCAGCTCCTCCTCGCCGGTGTCAAGCGCAAGGCGGCCGCCGACCCCGCGACCGAGCCCGGGCCCGACGCGACCGCCGCCGACGCCGGCATGGCGGCGACGGCGACCGCCGTCCTCGAGCGGCCCGAGGGCCCCGGTGAGGACCTCGACGAGCCCGAGGCGGGCACGCCGGAGGAGAACCGCAAGATCGCCGAGGAGTCCGACATCCCCGTCGACGACGAGGGCCACGGCCACTCCAAGCCCTGACGCCCGCCCTCGCGCGATTCGGTGAGGAGATCGGGGGCCGTCGACGGCCGAGTCCCGATTTCCTCACCGAATCGCCGTCTTGGTGGGCGGGGTCACGCGTCGCGGCGGCGGAGCGCGACAGCTGCGAGCGTCATCAGCACGGCGATCTCCGCCGCGAAGATCGCGAAGCTCGGCCAGGCGTCCAGCAGGTTCGGGTTGAACGACACGGGCGTCGCGATCACCGTTCCGGCGCTGCCCGGCATGACCCGTTCGAGGAACAGGCCGATGGCACCGGGGATCAGCGCGACCATGTTGCTCACCACGAAGCACAGCCCGATGGTGATCGTGATGGCCGCCGCGGTGTGGCGCAGCAGGGTCCCGATCGCGATCGAGAGCAGCCCCAGACCCGCCATGAAGAGGCCGCTGCCGTACATCGCCCGCAGAACGTCCCCCTCGAGCGCCATGCCGATGCCCTCGCGGTCGAGGAAGTAGTTGCCGCCGAAGTAGCCGATCAGGGCCGTCAGCGTGCCGACGACGAACAGCAGGCTCGCGACCAGCAGCGACTTCGCTGCGAGCACGCGCCCTCGTCGGGGAACGGCGGCGAACGTCGCCCGGACCATCCCGGTGCCGTACTCGCTGGTGACGGCGAGCACCCCCAGCACGACGGCCGTGATCTGGGCGATCATCATGCCCCAGGTGAGGAAGGCGCCGGGCGACTCGTCGGCCTCCGGGCTCGCGAGCCAGTCGGCATTGCCCCAGCACACGACGACCGTCAGGCCGGCTCCCAGGCCGACCAGAGCGGCGAGGGTCCACCACGTCGCGCGGACCGAGCGCAGCTTGATCCACTCGGCGCTGAGCACGTCGCCGAACCCTTGCCGGTGGACCGCCTGCTCCGACCCGACCGCGACGGTCTGCGTCGCGGTGCTCATGCCGCTGCTCCTGCCGTGACGGCGCCAACCTTCGAGCGGTACTCGACACTGTCGGCGGTCAACCTCATGAAGGCGTCCTCGAGCGAGGACCGCACCAGCGTGAGCTCGTGCAGCGGGAGGCTGTCGTGGTGCAGGAGATCGCCGATCGCCGACGCGTCGAGGCCCTGGACGTGGAGCGCGTCGCCGACGCCCTCCACGTCGAGCCCGCTCCTCGTCAGCAGCTCGGCCACGGCCGTGCGTGCCGGTGACTTGACCCGGACGTACGAGGTGGCGTGCGCGGCGATGAAGTCCTCGGTCGACATGTCGGCGAGGATCTGTCCGCGCCCGATGACGATCAGGTGGTCGGCCATCATCGCCATCTCCGACATGAGGTGGCTGGAGATGAAGACCGTACGGCCTTCGTCGGCGAGCCGGCGCGCGAGTGCGCGGACCCACCTGATGCCCTCGGGGTCGAGCCCGTTGACCGGCTCGTCGAGGATGACGACCGGCGGATCGCCGATCAGCGCAGCGGCGATCCCGAGCCGCTGCCCCATCCCCAGCGAGTAGCGTCCCGCCCGCTGACGAGCCACGGACTCCAGACCGACGAGCTCGAGCACCTCACCGACGCGGGTGGCCGGGATGCCGTTGCTCGCGGCGAGCCAGCGCAGGTGGTCACGCGCTGATCGGCCTGGGTGGAAGGCGTGGGCGTCGAGGAGCGCGCCGACCGAGCGCAGCGGCGCAGGTGACGTCTGGTGCCGATGACCGTTGACCGTCACCGAGCCCGCCGTCGGGGCGTCCAGACCGAGGATCATCCTCATGGTGGTCGACTTCCCCGCACCGTTGGGGCCGAGGAATCCGGTCACGCGACCTGGTCTGACCGTGAAGTCGATGGCGTCGACGGCGACCTTGTCGCCGAACGTCTTGGTGAGTGCCTGGGCGCGGATCATCCGATCGCCCGCCCCGATGTCTGAGCTGTCCATGCGCTCAGAGTCACGGGCAGTGGCGCCTGGGGGCATCGGGGAAACACCCCGGCCGTCCCCTGAGCCGACCCTGGAGACCGCCGTCGTACGGCGTCAGCCGATGACGGGGCGTGACTCCCCCAGCGCGGGGCGTGCGCCGGTACGAGACACCGCGAGAGCGGCCGTCTCCGCCCCCCGGCGCAGCGCCTGCTGCGCGTCGAGGCCGTCCACGCTCGCGGAGAGGAAGCCGGCGGCGAACGCGTCACCCGCGCCGGTGAGGTCCTCGACCTCCGTCTTCTCGGCCCGCTGGCGTACGAGGAAGCCGTCGGGGGTCATCTGGACCGCCCCAGAGGCGCCGAGGGTGGCGACCGCGGTCGGATACCACCGGCCCAGCGCCAGCAGCGCCCTGTCGGGTTCGTCCTCCCCGGTCATGCATCGCAGCTCGTCGGCGTTGGGCAGAATCACGTCGACCCCGGACGTCCAGTCCACGAACTCCTCGACCCCGGCCTCGCGCAGGAACGCCACCGACCCCGGGTCGACCGACACCACAGCGCCGCGGTCGCGTGCACGGGCGACGATCTCCTGCGCGACCGGACGCGTCGCGGGATCGAAGAACGAGTAGCCGGTGAGGTGTACCCACCGGACGTCCTTCCAGGCGGACAGGGGGACGTCCTTGGTCGACAGGGCGCTGTTCGCGCCGCGGTCGACGAACATCGTCCGCTCTCCCGCCTCGTCGAGGGTGATGACGATCGTGGCGGTGTCGTGCTCCCCGTCGGCGGCGATGCGCGCCTGCACGCCGAAGCGCTCGAGCGACTCCGTGTGCCGGCGTGCGCCGTCCCTGCCGGCACGTCCGACGAACATCACATCGGCACCGAGCGACCCCAGCCACGCCGCGACGTTCGCCGCGGAACCGCCATCGCGCCTGCGGATCACCGCGGGGGTGTCGCTCGCTGGGGTGACAGTCGAGAGGGGCCGGACGATGAGGTCGTCGACCACGTCACCGACCACGAGGATGCGTGCCATGCGTCGAACGCTACCGCCCGGATAATCGGGTGCGCCGGACCTGCCCCTCGCCCTAGTGTCGGAGCCAGTTGCCAACGAACGAGCCGCGGAGGGAGGCAGAGATGGACGACTGCACGCACGACATCATGACGCGTCAGCGCGAGGCCCACGTACGCCGCACGCTGGAGCGCCGCCGGCCCGGGACGATCCACCAGGCCTCCTGGCGGGCCCGGGCAGCCGGCGCGGTGCGCCGGCTCGCCGACTCGGTCGACTCCCGCCCAGCGGGGACGACCGCGCCCACTCGTCCGATGTGACCCTCGGTCGCCCCGGATCGACGTGACGCCGAGCGCCGCAGACGCGGCGCCGCCACGACGGTGAATCCTCCCCGTCTACCGCACGAACCACACATCATCGACGTCCCGTACGGGCACGTCGACGACGCCTGCACAGGCATAGGGGCAATGACATGAACGAGTACACCCATCTCCTGCTCACGAACATGCGTGAACGAGAGCTCACCCGCCGACTCGAGCAGCGAGAGCACCTCGGTACGACCTACCGCCCCTCGCTGCGCAACCGGACGGCCAGGACGCTGCACAGGGTCGCTGACCGCCTCGACGGCCAGTCGTGACCGACGACCGTCAGAGCCGACACCACCGAGACCGGTGGCACCGAGACCGGTGTCACCGGTCTCGTGCGCTCCAGGCAGTGGCGATCTCGGCGCCGACCGTGATGTTGTTGGCCGCGATGTCGAGGTTGACCTCGAGGCTCGAGCCGTGGGTCAGCTCGACGATCCGGGCGAGCAGGTAGGGGCTGACGTCCTTGCCGGTGATCGCATCGCGCTCGGCCTCGGCGAGCGCCTGCCGCAGCGCCTCGTCGTGGACCCGCGGGTCCAGCTGCTTGCCGGACGGCAGGGGGTTGGCCACCAGCACCGCGCTCTCACGACCGAGGGCGTCGTTGGCGGCCATCACCGCAGCGACCGTCGCGGCGTCGGGGACCGCCCAGTCCAGAGTCTCCCCCGACTCCGTCAGCCAGAAGCTCGGGAACTGGTCCGTCCCGTAGCCCAGCACCGTGACGCCGAGAGTCTCGAGGCGCTCCAGGGTCGCCGGGATGTCGAGGATCGACTTCACGCCGGCCGACACCACCGTGATGCGTGTGCCGGCGAGCGTGGTGAGGTCGGCCGACTCGTCGAACGTGGCGCTCGCCCCTCGGTGCACCCCACCCAGGCCGCCGGTGGAGAACACGCGGATCCCCGCCCGGGCCGCGAGGAAGGCCGTGGCCGCGACCGTCGTGGCACCGGAGGTCCGGGTCGCCATCGCGACCGGAAGGTCGCGTACGGACACCTTCACCACGGAGTCGTCGAGGGCGATCCGCTCGAGCGCGGCGTCGTCGAGCCCCACGTGCGGTTCCCCGTCGAGCACGGCGATCGTCGCGGGGACGACGTCGCGCTTGCGCAGGATCTCCTCGAAGTCACGGGCCGCCTGCAGGTTGCGGGGTCGTGGCAGGCCGTGGGAGATGATCGTCGACTCGAGCGCGACGACAGGTCGGCCGGCCTCGCAGGCAGCGGCGACGTCGGGGTGGATCCTCATCCGAGCGGTCTCTCCTCAGATCGTGGCGCGATAGAAGTTGGCGAAGGAACGCGAGGGCGTGGGACCGCGTTGGCCCTGGTAGCGCGACCCGTACTTCTCGGAGCCGTACGGGTGCTCGGCCGGCGACGAGAGCCGGAAGAAGCAGAGCTGGCCGATCTTCATGCCGGGGTAGAGCTTGATCGGGAGCGTCGCCACGTTGGCGAGCTCGAGCGTGACGTGCCCGTCGAACCCGGGGTCGACGAACCCTGCCGTGGCGTGGGTCAGGAGGCCGAGACGCCCGAGCGACGACTTGCCCTCGACCCGGGCGGCGACGTCGACAGGGAGGGCGACCCGCTCGTACGTCGACCCTAGGACGAACTCGCCGGGGTGCAGGATGAACGGTCCACCGTCGGCCGCCGTGACCTCTTTGGTGAGATCGGACTGGTCCTCTGCGGGGTCGATGTGCGGATAGCGATGGTTCTCGAAGACCCGGAAGAACTTGTCCAGGCGGACGTCGATGCTGGACGGCTGCATCATCTCCTCGTCGTAGGGATCGAGGACGATCCGTCCTTCGTCGAGCTCGGCTCGGATGTCGCGGTCGGAGAGCAGCACAGACCGACGGTAGCGCAGGTCTGTGGACGGAGGCCTTGGCTGACCCCCGGTGGATGTGCTTCACTTCCGAGGTCCCCCCTGCTCTCCACGGAAGGTGAACTTGTGGCTACCCCCGGCCGCAGGAAGGCTCACCGCGCCCCCCGCAAGCGCAAGACGAGCCCGACGTCGTCCAGGATCCGTCCTTCCGTGACGGTCACGCCCGAGACCCCGCACGAGCGCCTGGAGGCTCTGCCTCTGCGCTCCGCCCGTCGCCGACCCGCCGCGCTGGCCGGTCTTCTGCTCGCAGGAGTGGCGACCGTGGCCGCTTCTGCCCCGCAGGCGATCAGCACGACCGCTGCCAACGTCGAGGGCGCGTCGACCAGCGGCATCGTGATCCGGTCCGCACCTAGCCTCGAGCAGCACATCGCCGAGCGTCGTGAGATCGCCGTCACGCGCTCGAGCGGACGTGCGGCCCTCACCGCCCCCGGCAAGCAGGTGGTCGCCGGCGTCGCCGAGGCCACCGCAGAGCCGGAGGAGGAGGACGCGGCCGAGACCGAGGGCGCAGACTCCGAAAGCCCCGATGCCAGCACGCCGAGCGGATCGGTCTCGGGCAAGCCGTGCGCCAGCGGCTCCTCGGTCGAGAGCGGTCTCTCCTCGAACGCGATCGCCGTCCACCGGGCGGTGTGCGCCGAGTTCCCCAGCGTCTCCTCGTACGGCGGGGTCCGCGCGGGAGACGGCGGCGAGCACGGCACCGGACGCGCGCTCGACATCATGGTGAGCGGCTCGACCGGTGACGCGATCGCCGCCTTCGTGCGCGCGAACGCCTCCAAGCTCGGCGTCTCAGAGGTCCTCTGGGCGCAGAAGATCTGGACTACCCAGCGTGCCTCCGAGGGCTGGCGCCCGATGGAGGACCGCGGCTCGTCGACAGCGAACCACTACGACCACGTCCACGTGACGGTGAGCTGAGCGGCACCTATATAGTGGTCGGCGTCGCCTCGGCGACGACGCCCGCGGGCGTAGTTCAATGGCAGAACATCAGCTTCCCAAGCTGATAGTGCGGGTTCGATTCCCGTCGCCCGCTCCCTTCACGAAGGCCCTGGCCGAGACGACAACAGTCCCGGCCAGGGCCTTCGCTGCGAGTTAGCTCGACCAACCGAGGCCGTCGACGAACTCCTCCACCGCGGTCACGACGCGACCCAGGACAGCGACCGAGTCGGTCAGCGGGCCGGGGACGTACATGCCGTGATCTGCGCCCTCGACCTCGAGCACCCGCGCCGAGAGGCGGCGCGCGGCGTCGC
Organism: Mumia sp. zg.B17; assembly: GCF_019550915.1. Classification (GTDB taxonomy): domain Bacteria; phylum Actinomycetota; class Actinomycetes; order Propionibacteriales; family Nocardioidaceae; genus Mumia. The sequence continues at coordinate 49,474 of NZ_JAHWCI010000001.1, read as the reverse complement.
CGTCCCACAGTGCGTCCGCCGTGCCGCCCACGAGCAGGAACGGCGCGGTTGCGCGGCTCAGGGCGTCGACCACCCACGGGAGGGTGAGTAGCGGCGTGATCCACACGGCGGACAACGATCTTTCCGCGGCGATCGCCGCGGCATTCGTGCCCAGGGACTTGCCGATCAGCAGCGGTCGGCCGCCCACGTGGTCGATGAGAGGAACGATCTCGCCGCAGACCCAGTGCTCGATCCCCGGCTGATCGAGAGCCGAGGGCTGTCGGGACCACGAGTGCCGGTGCACGGTCGCGCCCCGCCGCTCTGCGACGTCACCGGCATGCATCAGCAGCGGCGCGCCCGGTCCGAATCGAGCGCCGGGGATCACGACGACGTCGGTCATGCGGAGACCGTACCGACCGCCGGGCCACTTCGGGGCCATCGTCGTTCGTCGAGCAAGACGTGGTGCCCACCGCGCGATCAGTTCATTCGTCGCTGGCAGCGATTCGCCAGGTTCTCGCCCGCGCCGCCTGGCTCGCGCGGCGAGTTGCTGCCACGAACGGGATTTTTCGGCTGCTGCCCCTGTCGCTGTCTGGTCGGCTCGCCTAGGTTGAAGCGGGTCCGACACGACTCAACGAGGAGGTCCGAGGTGCGAAGAGCACTCACCGGAGCCCTGGGAGCAGCGGTCGCCGCCACCCTGGTGACCACTGCGACACCCGCGGCGGCAATCGACGACGTCAACACGACGCAGCTCCGCAAGGCAGTCACCGTCAACGGCATCCTGAAGCACGCGCGTGCACTGCAGGTCATCGCCAACCAGAACGAGGGGACGCGCGCCTCCGGGCTCCCCGGCTACGAGGCATCCGTCGACTACGTCACCAAGCAGCTCCGCCGATCGGGCTACTCGGTCAAGAAGCAGGCCTTCACGTTCTCGTTCTTCCGGTCGCTCTCCGAGCCGACCCTCTCGCAGGTGTCGCCGACGGCCACCGACTACGAGACCGACATCTACAGCTACTCCGGCGGCGGTGAGGTGACCGGCGTCGTCGTGCCCGCGAACGACAACGTCATCCCCGCGACCGAGGAGCCGAGCAGCACCGCCGGATGCACCCCGGGCAGCTTCGATCCCGCGCCGGCCGAGGACGCGATCGCGCTCGTCCAACGCGGCGGCTGCGACTTCGCCGTCAAGGTCGACAACGCCGCGGCGGCGGGCTACGACGCCGTGATCATCTTCAACGAGGGCAACCCGGGCCGTACCGAGCTGTCCATCGGGACCCTCGGCGATCCCAAGGACATCCCGGTCGTCGGGCTGTCCTACGCCGACGCCGTGGCACTGCTCGAGCAGGCCGCCGCAGGCCCCGTGACGCTCTCGGTCTCGACCGAGGTGGAGACCGATCCCAACCGCACCACGTGGAACGTGATCGCGGACCTCTCGCCGAAGGACCTCAAGAAGGTCAAGAACAAGGACCAGGTCGTCGTCGTGGGCGCTCACCTCGACTCCGTCCCCGAGGGCCCCGGCATCAACGACAACGGCAGCGGCTCGGCCGGCACGCTCGCGATCGCACAGGCGATGTCGGACCTCAAGCTGACCAAGAAGCTGTCCCGCCCGGTGCGCTTCGCGTTCTGGGGTGCTGAGGAGTCCGGTCTGCTCGGAGCCGAGCACTACGTCGCGTCGCTGAGCGATCAGCAGCGCTCGAAGATCTACGCGAACCTCAACTTCGACATGATCGGGTCGCCGAACTACGTCCGCTTCGTCTACGACGGCGACGGCTCCTCCGGCGGTCCGGTCGGTCCGCCCGGATCCGACGTCATCGAGACGATCTTCACGGACTACTTCGAGAGCCAGGGTCTGGCGAGCGAGCCGACCGACTTCGACGGACGCTCCGACTACGGGCCGTTCATCGCGGCCGGCATCCCGGCGGGCGGTCTCTTCTCGGGCGCCGAGGGTGTGAAGACGCCGGAGGAGGCAGCCGTCTACGGCGGTACGGCCGGCGAGTGGTACGACCCGTGCTACCACCAGGCCTGCGACGACATCACCAACCTCAGCGTGAAGGCGCTCAACGAGCTCGGCGACGCCGCTGCGCACGCGACCTTGACGTTGACGAAGTCGAAGTCCGGTCTCTTCCCCGACGGCAGCCGCAAGGCGAACGCTGCGGCGTCGGCGAAGGCCCAGGCCCTGTCCGCGCCGGCCCCGGCACGGCATCAGGGTCACGCGGCGACGCGCTGAGCCGACCGACCGGTTCACCATCTGACCGATGCCCCTCCGCTCCCTCGGGCGGAGGGGCATCGGTGTCCTCAGTCGTTCGGCACGCGCTGGACCGCGAGGAGCGCCTCGCCGAGAGCCCTCACACCATCCTCGCCGACGACGTCACCGAGGAGACCCAGGAACGCGCCTTCGAGCGCGCTCTGCGCATCGCGCCAGCGGCCGGAGTCGCTGGGCCGCTGGCGCAGTCTCGCCTCGGCGATCTCGTCGTCGTTCCACCCGAGCGTGGACATGCGCTCGGCGCCTGCGCCCGGATCGACGAGCATCGCGCGCGGGACGGAGAGCCCGACCAGGCCGAGGGCGGCGAAGTACTGACCCCCACGGATCTCCCGCACCGCCATCGCCGCTTGCGCCAACCGTGCCGGGACGTCGTTCGGGCGCTCGGCCCGCTGCCAGCCCTGAGCCAGCAGCATCGGCGCCAGGTCGGCCTCGTCGAGCACCTGCTCGAGCAGGACCGTGGCGCGCGCTGCCGCCTTGTCGTCCACGAGGTTCTCGCGGCCCCACCGGTGACACACGTCGAGGTAGGCGTCCACCGCGGCCTGTGGCGCCGTCTCGGCACTGCGCTCCCAGACGCTGTCGACCACACGCCGGGAGAAGATCCCCAGGACGTCGAAGGCCGCGTCCGTCGAGACGTCGCCGAGGACGCCGACGCGCCCGCGGAAGTAGAGGGCTGAGGCCGGCATGCCGGCCTCCTTGGAGGTCGACCGGATCATGGTCGACGTCATGAAGGTGCTGCCGACTGTGTTGAGCGCGTCGCGCCAGGGGTTCGCGGGGGGCATGGGTGCACGGTAGCCGCCCCCAGAGGCCCCGCGCAGGGCGCCGTCGCTAGACTCGGCGGGACTTCTCCCTGAGGAGGTCCCCCTTGCTCGTCCTGCGAATCCTCGCGGCCAACGCCGCTGTCGTCGCGGTGTGGATCGCGGCGCTCTCGGCGCTCGGCTTCCGGGCGATCCCGATGGAGGTGGCCCTTCTCGCGATGGGACTCATCACCTCGTCCCTCCTCGTGACGCGCGCGGTGATGGCGCGCGAGCGCCGCCGCGTCCCGGTCCCCGGGCTGATCGAGGAGCCCGCGCGCCTCGAGCCGTGAGCGGGCCCGCTCGGCCCGTCGTCTCAACGACTCAGTGCGGCTGCCACGCGTCTTCGTCCGTGGTCATCGCCTCCACCGCGTCCGGGAGGACCCCGTCGGCGAGGTGCTGGATCGTCACCGACTCGAAGACCTCACGGAGACTCGCCCGGGCCGCGATCCACACGTGCTGCAGCACCTCTGCCGACCCGGTGTAGGCCACGGACTCGGGCCGTAGTCCGTACACGCTCACGAGAGGGCCGTCGACCGCACGGATGACGTCGGCGACGGTGATCTCGGTGGCGGCCCGGGCAAGGCGCCAGCCACCGGACTGGCCGCGCTGGCTGACGACGATCCCCGAACGGCGGAGGTCGGCGAGGATCGCCTGGAGGAAGCCGTGGGGGATCTCCTGCTTGCGCCCGATCTCCTCGGCAGAGACCGGGGAGGCATCGTCGCGGCTGGTGATCTCGATCAGGCCCCGGAGGGCGTAGTCGGACTTGGTGGAGACCCGCATGGCTGAAGTCTCCCAGATCCCTCGACGTACCCCGGTTCGGCGCCCCGGGGTTGCATCGGTTACCCGCGAGTAGGACACTTGTTATTACTCGCGAGTAATCCGCTGCGTGCGAGGCAGCACGAAAGACTAAGGACCTGTCGCCGTGAGCCACTACAAGAGCAACCTTCGCGACATCGAGTTCAACCTCTTCGAGGTCTTCGGCCGCGACGAAGTCTTGGGGAAGGGCCTGTTCGAGGACCTCGACGTCGACACCGCCAAGAGCATCTTGAGCGAGATCGACCGGATGGCGCGCGAGGACCTCGCCGTGTCCTTCGCCGAGGCCGACCGCAACCCCCCGGTCTACGATCCCGAGGCCTGCACCGTCACGATGCCGGCCGGCTTCGCCAAGAGCTACAAGACGTGGATGGACTCGGAGTGGTACCGCCTCCAGCTCCCGGTCGAGCTCGGCGGTCAGCCTGCTCCCGCGTCGCTCGTGTGGTCCACCGCGGAGCTGGTGCTCGGTGCCAACCCCCCGGTCTGGATGTACTCGGCCGGCCCGAACTTCGGCTCCATCCTGCACCGCAACGGCACCGACCGTGACAAGAAGATCGCGCAGCACATGGTCGACCGCAAGTGGGGCGCCACGATGGTCCTCACCGAGCCCGACGCCGGATCCGACGTCGGCGCCGGCCGCACGAAGGCGTACCTCCAGGAGGACGGCACCTGGAACATCGAGGGTGTCAAGCGCTTCATCACCTCCGCCGAGCACGACATGAGCGAGAACATCATCCACCTGGTGCTCGCGCGCCCGGTCGGCATCGAGGGCGTCGGCGGCCCCGGCACCAAGGGGCTGTCGCTCTTCATCGTCCCCAAGTACGGCTTCGACCTCGACACCGGTGAGCTCGACGGCACCCGCAACGGCGCCTACGTCACCAACGTCGAGAAGAAGATGGGCATCAAGGTCTCGACGACCTGCGAGGTCACCTTCGGCGATCCGTCGGTCGGCAACGGCGCTCCGGCCAAGGGCTGGCTGCTCGGTGAGGTGCACAACGGCATCGCCCAGATGTTCCAGGTCATCGAGAACGCCCGCATGCTGGTCGGCACCAAGGCCATCGCGACGCTCTCGACCGGCTACCTCAACGCCCTCGAGTACGCCAAGGAGCGCATCCAGGGTGCCGACATGCTCGACCCGGCCAAGGACGCGCCGCGGGTGACGATCACCCACCACCCGGACGTGCGTCGCTCGCTGATGACTCAGAAGTCGTACTCCGAGGCGCTGCGCTCGCTGGTCATCTACACCGCGACCTGGCAGGACCGCGTGATGATGTCCGAGGCGGCCGGCGAGGAGGACACGCTCGCCGAGCGCGTCAACGACCTGCTGCTGCCGATCGTCAAGGGCTACGGCTCCGAGCGCTCGTGGGTCCTGCTCGGGACGGAGTCGCTCCAGACCTTCGGCGGCTCGGGCTTCCTTCAGGACTACCCGGTCGAGCAGTACGTCCGTGACGCCAAGATCGACACCCTGTACGAGGGCACCACCGCGATCCAGGGGCAGGACCTCTTCTTCCGCAAGATCGTCAAGGACCAGGGCCAGGCGATCGCCCACATGGCGCAGGAGATCCAGTCGTTCATCGGCTCGGAGGCGGGCAACGGCCGCCTCAAGGTTGAGCGCGAGCTCCTCGCCAAGGGTCTCGAGGACGCCCAGGGCATCCTCGGTGCGGTCTTCGGTCAGATGATGTCGGCCAACCCGGCCGACGGTGGCGATCCGAAGAACGTCTACAAGGTGGGGCTCAACAGCACCCGCCTGCTCATGGCGCTCGGTGACGTGGTCTGCGCGTGGCTGCTGCTGCGCGGCGCCGAAGTCGCCCTCGCGAAGCTCGAGGGCGCCGTCTCGCCAGCGGACAAGCACTTCTACGAGGGCAAGATCGCCGCGGCGCAGTTCTTCGCGCGCCAGGTCCTCCCGAAGCTCGCCGCCGAAAAGGCCATCGCCGAGGCGATCGACCTCGACGTGATGGAGCTCGACGAGGCTGCGTTCTGACGACCTGACGCACATCTCGACAGAAGGACCCGACTGTCCGCCGGAGACGGCGGGACGTCGGGTCCTTCTGTCGGGTCCTCGTCTCAGGACGACGGACCTGAGCAGGTGCGCGAGCTGATCACGTCCTTGGGTCGGACCAGCTCGCACAGATCCGAGCTGCGGTCGTCCGTACGAGTGGTGCCCGGGCTCTTGCTGATCCCGCCACCGTTCTCCTGGTCTCCCGGCGCGTCCAGCAGGTTGCCGTCGTCGTCGAGCACCTGCGTCTCGAGGGTCAACGCGCGCACCCCGACGAGATCACGCTTCGCAATCCGCGCCTGGAGGAAGACGTAGCCGTCGACAGCCCGAGCCACGTGCCACGGACCGGCCTGCCCGTCGACGACGAAGCGCCGGCGCATGGACGCCACCCGCTCGTCGACCTGGTAGGTGTCCCCGGCGTACCCGAGGGCGTAGCCGCCCGGACCGTCGACCGGGACCGCAGGATGCGTCGTGTCGTTGGCGTTCCTGGTCGACTTGCTCCCCGGCCCACGCATCAGCGCGGAATCCATCCCGACGGTGGTGCCCCGGTAGCGCAGCGGGATCTCGCACCCGATGCGCTGCCCCGTCGCGGAGTCCTCGGCGACGACGACCGCCGTCCGGCCGAGGCCGGTCATTCCACGTTGAACGTGGGCGGACAGCACCTCCTCCGGCTCGAACACCGAGCGTCTGCTCCCCATCCCCTTCGCGCAGTCGGTGGCGAGAGCGGCTGCCTCCTCGCGCGGGAGGTCACGCAGCCACAGCTCGACATCAGGCTGGGCGGGCTCCGGTCGCGCCGTCGGCGACGCCGCGACCTCGGACTCCGGGACGGCGGGCGGCGAGGTCGCAGGGTCGTCGCCGGCGAAGGCCAGGCTCAGGCCGATGACCGCCGCCGCCGCCACGGACGCCACGGCCGGGCCCGCCCAGCCACGTGTGATCGGGCGGCGGCCCCGGGATGCCGTCGCGACGATCTGCGCGGCGCGCTCGTCCTTGTCGGTGAGCACTCGCTCGGTCGGAAGCTCGATCCTCATGACCGCTCCTCACGTTGCAGGATGACTGACTGCTCGCCGAGGCGCGCACGGGCGCGAGCGAGCCGGGACTTCACCGTGCCGACAGGCAGCCCGAGCGCCTCGGCGGCCTCCTGCATCGAGCAGCCCGACCACCACACCAGCTCCACGACGACCCGCTGGCCGGCGGGCAGTCGACCCACGACGGCGCGGATCTCACGCATCCGTCGTTCGCTGTCGACGTCGGCCGCTACCCCGTCGGCGTGGTCGTGGTCGATCTCGTTCAACGGCACCTTGCGCCTCAGCGCCGCCAGCCGCCGACGCCCACGCAAGGCGTTGGCGCACTCCTGCGACGCCATCGCGAGCAGGACGCCGCGAGCGGACTCGCCCCTGAGCTCGTCGACCCGTCCGTCAGCGGCCCGCCGCCACAGGGCGACGAACGTGGCCTGCGCGACGTCCTCGGCGGTCGCCCAGCACGCCACCCGGCGGAACGCGAAGTTGTAGACCGCATCGCCGTACCGGGTGAACAGCTCGGCGAAGGCGTGCTCGCTCCCCGACCGCAGCTGCGCCCACACCTCGTGATCGGCGTGCGGGTCGATGCGGTCCTCCACCTGGCTGCTCACACCCTGGAGAGTCCACCACCGACGATCGGGTTCCCTCGACGCCCCGCGATCAGATCGTTGAGCCATCCGTAGTCGACCGCGCCCGCGGTCGCGCCGTAGGTGCCGCTCGACGCCATCTCCTCGACCGCGCGCTGGACCACGGCGTAGGCGGCCTGCGCCACGCTCGACCCCAGACTCACCCGTGCCACCCCGAGACGGCCGAGGTCGTCGATGCTGAGTGCTCCGGGTCCGACCATGACGTTGACGGGGACGGGGAGCGCGGCCGTGAGGGCACCGATGCACTCAGCGGTGGAGGCACCGGGGACGAAGATGCCGTCCGCACCGGCCTCGATGTAGCGGTCGGCGCGCGCGAGCGCCTCGGCGAGCTGCTCGTCGGGGGAGCCGACCGCTGCGAGGAAGACGTCCGTACGAGCGTTGATGAACATCGGCACGCCGGCGGCGTCGGCAGCGCGTCTCGCCGCGACGATCCTCGCGACGAGCTCCTCCGGACCGCGGTCGCCGTCCTCGATGTTGATGCCCACGGCCCCCGCGTCCAGGATCACAGCCACGGTCTCGCCGACGCCGTCGGCCGACGCCGCGTAGCCGCCCTCGACGTCGACGGTGACGGGCACGTCGACCGCGGCAGCGATCGCGGACACGACGGCCGTACCCCTTGCACGGTCCAGCTGGTCGCCGTCCGGCCTCCCCAAGGCCCAGGCGACTCCCGCGCTGGTCGTCGCGACCGCCGGCGCACCGGCCTCCTCGGCGACGACCGCGCTCGCCACGTCCCAGACGTTGGTCAGGGCCAGCGGCCGCGTCCCTTCATGGAGTGAGCGGAAGCGGGCGGCCTTGTCGTTGCTCGTCGCGTTCATCGCCCTAGTACACCGGGATCACAGCACTCCGGGCTGGCGGATATCGGACGTCACCAGCGAGTCGCGGCCACCGTCCCCAAGGCCAGGCGGCCGAGCTCCCGTGCGTGCACCTCGACACTGTCGACGAGGGGAACTGGGACGTCGTGGGGCTGGATCAGCAGACCGATCTCGGTGCAGGCGAGCACGACCGCATCCGCACCCTGGTCAGCCAACCGCTGGATGGTGTCGATGTACGCCGACCGGGAGGCGACCTGCACGATCCCCTTGGTCAGCTCGTCGAAGATGATGGTGTCGGACATCTCGCGGTCAGCCTCGTCGGGGATGACAGAGTCGATCCCGTGCCGAGCCAGCCGCCCGGCGTAGAAGTCCTCCTCCATCACCCACCGGGTGCCCAGGATGCCGAGCGTCCGCCACCCGTTGCGGGCCGCCTCCGCCGCGACGGCGTCCGCGATGTGAGCGAGCGGGACGTCGATGCCGGCTTCGACCTCGGGGGCGACCTTGTGCATCAGGTTCGTGCAGATCGCCACCGTGGTCGCTCCGCTGCGGACGCAGCGCTGCCCTGCCTCGGTCAGCAGAGCCGCGGCCGAAGCCCAGTCACCGCGGATCTGGCACTGGCGGATCTCCTCGAAGTCGAGCGACTCGAGCGTGATCCGCGCGGAGGCGTGACCGCCTCTCGCGGCGGCCACGATCTCGTTGATGATCCGGTAGTAGGTCGCGGTCGAGTGCCAGCTCATGCCGCCGATCAGTCCTAAGGTCTCCATGCCTCCATGCTGTTCCGACCCTGACGTCCCCGGAAGCCCACACTTGCCGAGGGCATCTCTTAGCGCCTCTAATGGGTCGAGATGGACCCACGACGTGTGCTCATGTTCCGTGTCGTCGCTCGTACGGGCTCGCTCAGTGCCGCGGCCCGCGAGCTCGGCACCACGCAGTCGGCCGTCAGCCAGCAGCTGAGACAGCTGGAGCGCGAGGCCGGCGGCCCGCTCCTGCTGCGGACCGCGCGGGGGACACAGCTCACCGAGGCCGGCGCCTCCCTGCTGGGGCACGCCGACGTCATGCACGGGGCCCTGCACCTCGCCGGCGAGGAGCTCGGTGCGCTGGCGCAGAGGCACAGCGGGGTCGTACGCCTCGCGTCCTTCCCCTCGGGTGTCGCGACCCTCGTGCCACCGGCCGTACGCTCGCTGCGCGCCGACCACCCCGGTGTGGGGGTCTCCCTGGTCGAGACCGAGCCGCCCGAGGCGTGGGCGTCGGTGCTTGCCGGCGAGACCGACGTAGCCCTGGTCTTCGGCTACGACGGCCCGCCGGACGACGACGGCTCGCTCAGCTGGGCGCCGCTCGGAGTGGAGCCGATCCACCTCGTGATCCCGCCCGGGACCGCGCCCACCGAGCTCGACACCCCGTGGCTCGCCGAGCAGGACTGGGTCGCCGGCTGCGCTCGATGCCGTCAGCACCTCGTGGCCTGCTGTCACGGCGCAGGCTTCGAACCGCGACTGCTCCACGAGAGCGACGACTACGTCGCGGTCCAGAACCTGGTGGCGCACGGGTTCGGAGTGACCGTCCTGCCGCAGCTCGCCCTCTCGGCGTTCCGACACCCCGATGTCGAGGTACGGCGGTCCACACTGTTCGGCGAGCGGCACGTCGGGATGGTCCACCGCAGAGGCGCGGAGGCCGTCCCCGTCATCCGCGCGTTGATGGAGCGCCTGCAGGTCTGCGCCCGAGGGCTGCTCGGGGCGAGCGCGGCCGGGTCATGATGCCGTCCCTCCTGCCCCGTCATGACGGCGAGGTGCTGGTGGTCGGAGGCCCGACGCTGGTGATGGACCTGGGCGGGTTGCGCATCGTCAGCGACCCCACCTTCGACGACCCGGGACCGCACGGCTACCTCACGAAGACCTCGGGCCCGGTCGTGACCGAGGGCCAGCTGGCCGACGTCGACATGGTGTTGGTGAGCCACGACGACCACGCCGACAACCTCGACGACCGTGGCCGTGCCTTTGCGATGGCGGCTCCGCTGCTGCTCACCACGACCGGTGGCGCAGAACGCCTCGGCTCTCCAGCGCAAGGCCTCGCCGCCTGGGAGACACGGAGGTTCCCCCGGCCCTACGACGGTGAGCTGACTGTCACCGCCGTACCGGCCGTGCACGGCCCCGAGGACGGCGAGCGGGACGCGGAGGGCAACGTCAACTGCCAGGTCGTCGGATTCGTCCTCGCCGGAGCCGGTCTGCCGACCGTCTACGTCAGCGGTGACAACGCGTCGGTCCGGACCGTCGCCGAGATCGCCCGGCGCGTCCCCGGCATCGACGCGGCGGTCCTCCACGCCGGCGCGGCCCGCGTCCCGGGAAAGTTCCGGGGGCGCCCGGTCAGTCTCGACAGCGTCCGCACGGCTGCGGCAGCTGCGATCCTGTCCGACCCGGTCACCATCCCCGTCCACTACGACGGGTGGGCGCACTTCACCGAGGGTCGCGACGCCATCGTCTCCGCGTTCGACGACGCCGGCCTCGCTGCCGTCGTGCGCATCGCCGACCACGGCACCTGGATCCCGCTGACGCCCTAGCGCCTCCGGCCCGGAGAGGGCACCGATACGCTCGCGCCATGGTCCAGCCAGTCACCTCGCGCGAGCCACGACGCCCGCGGCGGCTCTCTCGAGGCTGGTACGCCGTCGGCGCGGTGATCGCCCTCGTCGGGGTCGCCGGCGCACTCGTCCTCGGTCTCGGCGCCGTGGGCGTCGCCCGCGACGCAGCCGTGACGGCGCTGCCCGACGACAGCTCCGTCACCGTGACCAAGAACCGGCTCGCGGTGTGGGTGCGAGCCGACGTCCCCGCGGAAGCCACGGGTGCCGACCTCGGTGTCGCGTGCGACCTGATCCCCCAAGGCGGGCCCGTCATCGAGGTTCCCGCGCTGCGCAACCAGTCCGCGGCGGTCGGTGGGTGGCACCTCGTGGCGCTGTCGGCACGAGACTCGACGACCGGCTGGGTCGGCACGGAGGCCACGCTGTCGTGCGACGCGACCGACCCACGGCTGGCGACGGCCACGTGGGGCACGGGCAAGCAGCCGCAGGTGCTCGGCGTCGTCGCGCTGTCCCTCGGTGCGCTCGCGTTCGGCGTCGGCGGCGTCGTCGTCGGGACGCTCGCGGCGCTCCTGGTGTGGCTCGCGCGGAGGCGGACGCTGCGGCCCTGAGCCGCGACCGGTCCGCTAGGCCGTACCGCCGAGCGGGAGCACGATCCGAGCCTCGCCGTCTGGTGTGACCCGGACCGGGACCCCCCAGTCCTGCTGATGGATGTAGCAGGCGGCGCCGACTCCGCCGTCGTCGTCGCAGGACGCCGCCATGGCGGCCACGTGGAGGACTCCGTCACCGACCGCGGGATCGAGGACCAACCGACGGTCGAGTCCGGTCTCCCGGCCCTCGCCCTCGCGGAGGAGTGCCGGCGGCGTCGACGTGACGACCAGCCGCGTCGCGGGGCCGTACCGCTCGTCGAGGTGCTGCCCCGGTGGCGGCGTGAACGCGACCACCAGCTCGACCTCGCCGCCGCGGACGTCGGTGGTCGGGCGGCCGGTCGTGTGGCTGGCGCCGCTGGCGGCCGCGGAGGACCCGACCGCCACTCGGGTGAGCCGGTGCCCCGTCGACTCGACGACGAGCACGGTGTCACCGTCCACGAGCAGGCCGGACGGCTCGGCGAGGCCGGTGGCCAGGGTGCTCACCTCGTCGGTCGCCGGGTCGTAGCGGCGCACGGCGCCGTTGTAGGTGTCCGCGATCGCCACCGAGCCGTCGGGGAGGACCGCAAGACCGAGCGGGTGCTGGAGGAGCGCCTCGTCGGCCGGGCCGTCGACGAACCCGAAGTCGAAGAGGCCTTGCCCCACGACCGTCTCCACGACGAGCTCACCGTCGCGCTCGACGATGCGGCGAAGCGCGCTCGCCTCCGGGTCGGCCAGCCACAGCACCTCCCCGTCGGGGGCGAGGCGCGACGGCTGGGCGAACCACGCGTCGATCAGCGGCCCGTCGACCAGTCCTTCGTTGGTGGTGCCGGCGACCACCTCGACGGTTCCGGTGGCCGGGTCGAAGGTCCAGAGCTGATGGATCCCGGCCATCGCGACCCAGACCCGGCCGCGCCACCAGGCCACGTCCCACGGTGACGACAGCGACGTGGTCCCGTCGCCCTGCATCCACTGCCGACCGTCACCCGCGAGCGGCTCCGCCGCACCGTCGTCGAGCCGGAGTCCGACGAGCTGGTGCGCCACCGTGTCGGCGACGACCACGTCGTACGCGACGGTGTCCCGTACGCCCTCGGGGAGGAGCACGAGTCCGTTCGGCTCGCGGAACCCCTCGTGGCGGCCGACGACGGTCGCGGCGTCCGCCGCGAGCTCGACGACGCTCCCGCTGCCGGCGTCCGCGACGAGGACGTTGCCGGACGGGAGCCGGATCGCGGTCGCGGGAAAGCGGAGGTCGCCCGGCTCGGGATCGGGAGCGACGTACGGCGACCGGCCTCGCGTGAGCGAGCCTCGCTCCTCGTACTCGGGGACGAGCGTCGCGAGCAGCGCGTCGATGGCGTGCACGTGGCCCTCCCCGGCGTACTGGGCGACGACGTAGCCCTCCGGGTCGACCACGACCAGGGTCGGCCAGGCGCGCACGGCGTACGCCTGCCACGTCGTCAGGTCGGGGTCGTCGAGGACCGGGTGGGTGACGCCGTTGCGCTGGACCGCCGCGGCGAGCGCGTCGGCGGTCGCCTCGTGGGCGAACTTGGGCGAGTGCACGCTCACGACCACCAGCGCGTCGGCGTACTTCTCCTCCAGCGGGCGCATCTCGTCCAGGACGTGCAGGCAGTTGATGCAGCCTGAGGTCCAAAAATCGAGGACGACGAACCGTCCGCGCAGGTCGGCGAGCCCGAGGTCCGCGCCCCCCGTGTTCAGCCAGCCGCGACCCACCAGCTCGGGCGCCCTGACACGGACGCGACGCTTCTCGTTCACGCTCCGAGAGTAGGCACGGCGACCCCAGCGCGGAGGGGCCCGCCAGAATCAGGACAGGAAATGTCCGCAATCGACCTTAACGTCGGGTCATGACGACATCACCCATTCCTCCCGACTACGGCACGCTGACCCCCTACGTCTCCGTGCGAGGTGCTTCAGAGTTCGTCGACTTCATGGTGGCCGCCTTCGGGGCGGTCGAACGCGGGCGGTTCGCGCTCCCCGACGGACGGCTCGGGCACGCCGAGGTGCTCATCGGCGACCGTGTCGTCATGGCGTTCGACGCAGCACCGGAGTGGCCAGACTGCATCGCCCTGCTCAGCCTCTACGTCGAGGACGTGGACGCGACGTTCGTCTCGGCGCTGAATGCCGGAGCTCAGGAGGTGACTCCACTGGCCGACGACGCCTTCGGCAACCGAGGGGGCCGCATCCGCGACCCCTTCGGCAACGTCTGGTGGCTCGCGTCGCACGTCGAGGACGTCACACCGGACGAGATGGCGGCACGCCTCGCTGAGCCCGCGTACCAGCAGCAGATGACGACGGCGATGGAGACGTTCGACGCCGAGATGCGGTCGCGTCGCTCGAGACGCGGGTGATTTCTCGAAGGTCGGGTCCAGCACCGTCCCGGCTCCCCTAGGCTTTCGCGCATGGATCTCTCGCTGTACGTCGACGCCTGGGCCGAGTCCGCCGACCGGACCCTGGCGCTCCTCGACGCCGTGGTGGACGACGCGTGGGAGCTGCCGACCGGCTGCCCGGGTTGGCGCGTCCGTGACGTGGTCGCTCACCTCGCTGCGCTGGAGTCGGAGCTCGCGGGCACCGGCCGCGGTGGCCCCGCGCAGGGACGTGTCGACGGCGGCGAGTTCACGTCGGCGTACACCGAGGCCGGGGTGCGTGAGCGCGACGACGCCACGCCCCGCGAGGTGGTCGACGAGCTCCGCGAGGCCGTCGAGGTCCGCAAGAAGGCCCTCGCGTCTCTCCCCGACGACCCGTCGGCCGCCGCGGGGGTCACGCCCGGAGGCATCGGCTGGAGCAACGAGACGCTGCTGCGCAACCGGATGGTCGACATGTTCGTGCACGAGCAGGACCTGCGCGGCGCCGTCGGCGCCCCGGGCGGGTACGACGGCCGCGCCGGCGCCCTCGTGGTCGGAAGCTTCCTGACCGCGTTGCCCTATGTCCTCGCCAAGCGGCTGAAGGCCGAGCCAGGCACCGAGCTGGACGTCGAGCTCACCGGCGGCGTGAGGCGCTCGGTCTGGGTCGAGGTCGGCGACGGCGGACGGGGACGGCTCCACGACGGCACGTCCCCGCAGCCGACGGCGCGGGTCAGCATGGCCGCCGAGACGTTCCTGATGCTCGTCTCGGGGCGCGAGGCGCTCCATCCCCTCTCGGTCACCTGGACCGGCGACTCCAGCCTGGTAGGTGACCTCCTCGCCGAGATCGCGGTCACGCCGTGAGGCCGGCGCCCGCGGCGGGTTCCTGGACCACTGACGACATCGGTGACCTCCACGGCACCACGGTCGTCCTCACCGGGGTCACCGGAGGCCTGGGCACCGAGGTGGCCTTTCAGCTCGCGCACCACGGCGCGAAGATCGTCGCCGCCGGGCGCGATCTCGCCACGGTGGAGGACGCACTGTCAGCGCTGCGGCACGGGGTGCGTGACGCGCAGGCGCTCGCCGTCCGGCTGGACCTCGCCGACCTGGACTCGGTCGCCGCGGCTGCCACCGAGATCGCCGAGCGCGCCGGGCGGATCGACGTGCTGATCAACAACGCCGGCATCATGGCGGCGCCCTTCCGCACCTCCGCGCAGGGGTTCGAGCTGCAGATGGCGACCAACCACCTCGGCCACTTCGCGCTCACCGCGCACCTCTGGCCGACCCTGACGACGAGCCGTGCGCGGGTCGTGTCGGTCTCGTCGCTGATGCACTCGTTCGCCCGCAAACTCGACCTGAGGTCGCTGGAACCGGGTGCGGCGCTCGCCCGCTACGACCGCTGGGGGGCGTACGCGCAGTCGAAGCTCGCGAATCTTCTCTTCATGCGCGAGCTGGACCGACGGGTCCGCGCCGCCGGGATCGACGTCACGAGCCTCGGGGCACACCCGGGCTATGCGCTGACGCAGCTCTCCCGGTCGGGCCTCCAGCTCGGCGGCCGCAGCCTCCAGGGGGCCGTCGTCCACCAGGTCAGCCGAGCGGTCGCTCAGTCCGCCTCCGCAGGGGCGTGGCCGATCGAGCGCGCGGCGACGGACCCGACGCTCGAGGGCGGCGCGTACGTCGGGCCGTCAGGCTTCCGCCAGCTCCGTGGCCGGCCGAAGCCGGTCGGGATGACGGCGCTGGCCCGTGATCCCGAGCTCGCCGCCGAGCTCTGGGATGCCTCGGAGACCGCGGCCGGGGTGAGGTTCACCATCGGCTGAGCGCCAGCGAAGAACTCCCGCCTGGGCTCAGCACAGGTTAGGCTCCCGCCATGCTGGTACGCCGGATCGACGACCCCGATCTCGACGCCGTGCTCGCCCTCAACCAGGGCGCGCTCGAAGGCGTCGGGCCCCTGACCATGGAGCGGCTCGAGGAGATCCTCGGGTACGCCGAGCAGGCCGTGGTGGCGCAGGACGCCGACGGGGCGCTGGGAGGCTTCGCCCTCACGCTGCCGCCAGGCACCGCCTACGACAGCATCAACTACCGCTGGTTCTGTGACGAGCTGGACGACTTCTCCTACGTCGACCGGGCTGTCGTCGCGCCCGGCTTCCGACGGCGTGGCATCGCGACGATGCTCTACAACGTGCTCGAGGAGCGTGCGCGTGCGCGTGAGCTGATGGCTCTGGAGGTCTACGTGGAGCCGCGCAACGATGCGTCCCTGGCCTTCCACGGCTCGCGCGGCTACGCCGAGGTGGGGCGGCTCGACCAGGCCGACGGCAAGAAGGCCGCGATGATGACGAAGCAGGTCGGTTGAGCCTCAGGCACCGACGCTGACGGACTCGCCGCGCCTCATCGCCGCCAGGACGTCGGGCGCGGTCTCGGCGAGCTTGCGCCGGATCCTGCGGCGGTGGCGCACGATCATCGCTGCACCGAGGAGCCACGGGACGACCTGGACCGCCATCGCGCCTCGGAAGGCGCTGGAGGCGTAGACGTCGGAGCCCGCGGGTGTGAGCAGGTCGAGCACCACCCCGATCGCGAGGATCGTGCACAGCGACGCGATGAAGCCACCGGTGTTGACCAGGGCTGTCGCCAGGCCGGCGCGCTCGGCACTGCCGAAGGTGCGCACGAAGTCGAAGCCGACCATCGATGCAGGCCCCCCGACGGCCGTCACCACGACCATCGTGACCAGCAGCCACGGCGGCGCGTCACCCGGCCAGAGCAGCACGGCGGCCCACGAGCTCGCGATCGCGGCCACGATGGTGAGGGTGGTCGACGACCGGTGGTACGGCCGGTGGGCGGTGAGCCACGCGAGGAACGGTCCGCTCGCCATCGTGGCGAGGGTGAGCAGGGTCAGCAGGAACGCCGCGAACGCCGGAGTGGTGTGCTCGCCGCGGACGAAGAACGGGTAGCCCCAGAGGATGCCGAGGACCGTGGCGCTGAACTGGGTCGAGAAGTGCGTCCAGAACCCGAGCCGAGTCCCGTCGTCGCTCCACGCGTCACGGATGCGGCTTGCCAGCCCTCGGATCTGGAGCGGCGCACCGAGGTGCCGCCGGACGCCAGGACGGTCGTGCACGACGAGGAGGAGCGCGGCGGCGAGAACGAGCCCGGCCACGGCGGTCGTGAGATAGGCCCAGGTCCAGCCCAGCCGGTGGAGCGCCCACGTCATCGGCACCGCGGCCAGGATCATCCCGAGCTGGCCGCTGATCCCGGTCAGCTGCGTCATGAGCGGCACCGTGCGGGGCGCGAACCAGTAGGCGACGAGCCGCAGCACGCAGACGAACACCATCGCGTCACCGGCGCCGACGGCGATGCGCGCGACCAGGGCCACGGGGTAGGACGTGGCGAGGGCGAACACGACCTGCGCGGCGCTCAGGGTGAGGACACCGGTGAGGATCACCGCACGAGGTCCGAACCGGTCCAGCGCGAGGCCGACCGGGATCTGCATCCCCGCGTAGACGACCAGCTGGAGGACGGTGAACGTCGAGAGCTGGGCCGCGCCGATGTCGAACCGTTCGGTGGCCTCGAGCCCGGCGACCGCGAGCGACGATCGGTGGAACACCGCGAGCACGTAGACCGAGAGGGCGACGAGCCACACCACGTAGGCGTTGCGGCGCAGGCCGAGCCGGCGCGAGACCCGGGCGATCACGCCGACGCTCCGCCAAGACCCAGGACCGCGTGGCGGCTCGCTGAGAGGTGGGCGTCGGTCGCGGTCAGGAATGCGTCGAGATCGTCGCCGGCGATCAGGCGCGCGAGCTCGCGGTGGTCGCGTACGGCGGCCTCCATGCGCTCAGGAGACAGACCCATCGCGGTGGCGTTGACCATCATCTGCCGCTCACGGAGGCTGCGGTAGAAGCGGCAGACGTGCGGGTTGCCGGCCGCAGCGACGACGACCTCGTGGAAGCGGCGGTCGGCCTCGGTGAAGGCGGCCAGGTCGCGCTGCACACGGTGCTCCTCGGCGGAGTCGACGAGCGCGTCGAGCTCGGCACGGATCCGGCCCCCTGCGGCGAACGCACGCGGGGCGGCCCACTGCTCGACGAGAGCGCGCGCCTCCCAGACCGACTCCGCCTCGGCACTGGTCACCGTCAGGACGATCGCACCGCGCTTGGGATAGATGCGTACGAGTCCCTCCGTCTGCAGGCGCAGCAGCGCCTCACGCACCGGCGTCCGCGAGCATCCAAGACGCTCCGCGAGCGCGACCTCTCCGAGCTCCTCCCCACCGGGAAGGTCGCCGACGAGGATCTCTCGCTTCAGGGTCGCGTACGCCCGCTCCGTCGCGGAGGGACGAGCAGGAACGGTGGGGGCAGCGTCAGGGAGGCGGCTTGCACACATGTTGCATACATGATGGCACGCGCCTGCGACAGGCTCCGACCGGAGCCCTACGGCGTCACCTCACCCGGACGTCGTCGACCCGTCCGCCGTGGTCCAGCCACCACTGGGCACCGTGGCGCATCGCCGACGAGCGCCGGCGGTCCTTGCTGACCCGTTCGAGGATCGGGTCGCGCTGCATCCCGGCCGTGTACAACGCCGCGTGCGCGACGCTCAGGTCGGCATGGCCGAGCAGGTCGGCGACGCTGGGCACGGGACCTCCCGGCACGTGGGCGAGGGCGATGAGAGTCTGGCGGACGTCGGCGCCGCTCAGGCTCAGACGGTTGATCAAGGCGTCCCGCTCGGCCTTGCCGACGACGTACGGCAGCACACCCGGCGCTCCCTCGAAGCACCGGTTGGGCTGGGTCTGCTCGATCAGCACCTCCCCCAGCGCGGCGGCGTACGGGCTGCGCGACAGCACCAGGGCGGACTGGTGGCGCACGTCGTGGCTCGTCGCGCTGTAGGCGTCCTCGACGATCGTGCGACCGACGGGGTCGACCTCCCGCCCGGTGAACGACTCGATCCGCGCCGTCGCACCCCGGACCGCGGTCGCGAGCATCGTGGCGCGACTGGTCGCCGAGTTGGAGAGCGCGCGCGGACGCGACGGGAAGAGCTGCGGCCGGAGGCGTCGGAGCCGGTCGGCGGTCTGGACGGGAAGCACCTCCAGCAGCGGCACGATCCTGTGCAACGAGGTCTCGCTGGCCCCGTCGAAGAGCATGTGGGCCAGCTGCGCCTCCAGAGCCGCCATCGAGGACGGCGTGACCTCGTGACGGACGAGCTTGCGGTGCAATCCCCAGGTGGCACCGAGCTGGAGCTGGGCCGACGGCTGCGTGAGCAGCGAGATGAGGGTGTTGACCGCCTTCTCCGCGCGGACGTCGGCGATGAGGAGGACGGGGACGAGAGTGGCCTGGGCGCGCGGCTCGATCACCTGGGCACCCACCGCGCGCATGACGCGCGGCTGGTGCAGCGGCGCCTCGATCAGGCGGCGGAGCGCCTCGTAGCGGGTCACGAGTGCCAGGCCGTTGGCACGCGACGCCTCGCTGACCAGTCGACAGAGGAGGGGGTCGAGGGCGCTCAGGTAGGGGTCGTCGAACGGGTCCGACGCGGCGACGCACCCCGCCCACTCGAACCAGTCGACACCCTCGACGACCGGCCCCTGGACGGTGGCGAAGGCCTCGTCGAGCCGGGCACCGGAGACGTCGACGCTGCGGGCGGGAGGCCGCGCACCCCACGACCGCGCCAGTCCCTCGCAGGTCGCTGCGAGGCCGGCTCGCGGCAGACCGAGGATCTCCTCGTACGACCGCAGGACGGCTTCGGGGACCCGCAGGCGTCCCGACTCCCACCTGCTGACCCGCGAGGCGTCGGCCCGGTGGCCGTGCCGCGCGAGCTCCTCGGCGTACGGCTGGAGCTTGCGCAGATCAGTGTCTGCCGACATCAGCCGCCATTGGCGCAGGAGCCATCCCACGCGTTCGTAGGCGCTGATCTCCCGCGACTCGCCTGTCACCGGATCACCCCTTCCCCCGGCAGCGGTCATCACGCGAACGTAACGACCCGGAGGGTCTGAGTGGACGGGTTCTGAGAATTTGGCGCATTTCCGACATGCCGCAGCGCATCGGCTCCGGAACCGATGCGCCACGGCTCAGACGCCGCGGGTCACTCTCAGAGGGCGAGTGCGCTCGCGGGATCCTCCAGCAGCCGACCGACGTCGGCGAGGAATCGCGAGCCCTGTTCACCGTCGACGACCCGGTGGTCGAACGACACCGCGAGGGTCGTCACCCACCGCGCCACGATGTCGTCGTCGACCACCCAGGGGCGGCGGTTGATCGCCCCGACGGCAAGGATCCCCGTCTGACCGGGCACCAGGATGGGCGTGCCGGCGTCGACCCCGAAGACGCCGACGTTGGTGATGCTGAACGTCCCTCCTGCAAGGTCCGACGGTTGTGTCTTGCCGTCGCGTGCCGTCCGGACGACGTCTCCGATCTCGGCGGCGAGGTCGGGCATCGAGCGGCGGTCGGCGTCACGCACGACCGGGACGAGCAGACCGCGCGGAGTGGCCGCGGCGATACCGAGGTTGACGTCGTGCTTGAGCACGACCTCCTGCCGCTCGCTGTCGAACGACGCGTTCATCTCTGGCGTGCGTCGCAGCGCGAGGCACACCGCGCGGACCACGAGCAGGAGCGGCGACAGCTTGACCTCCGACAGCGCGCGATCGGAGCGCATGCGCTCCAGCAGCTCCATCGAGCGTGTGACGTCGACCGTCAGCCATTCGGTGACGTGGGGTGCCGTGAACGCCGAGGCGACCATCGCCTCCGCGGTGGCCTTGCGCACCCCCTTCATGGGGATGCGGGTCTCCCGGTCGCCACCGCCGGATGCGGTCGCCGCGGCGACGACGGTCGGGGCGGCTGACCCAGGTGCGGTCGGCGTCGAGATCTGGCGCGCGTAGGCCTCCACGTCCGGACGGCGTACCACTCCGCCGTCGCCGGGCGGCACCTGGCGGAGGTCGACGCCGAGGTCCTTGGCCAGCTTGCGGACAGGGGGCTTCGCGAGGGTCCGGACCGCGGCGGGCGGCGCCGCTGCCGGAGCCGGTGCAGCCGCGGGAGCCGGTGCGGCTGCCGGTGCCGGTGCCGGCGAGGAGACGGTGCCGCGGCGGCGCCGGCGTACGGAGTGACGCTCGCGCGGGCCGTACCCGACGAGGGTCGCGACCGGCGCAGCCTCCGCCTCCGGTGGCAGCTCGGCCCCCGTCTCCGCCCGCTCCTCGACCGGAGGCGGCTCCGCCGTCCCCGAGGGCGGCGCAACAGGCTCGTCGGCGCCGTCGGAGACCGCGATGATCGGGGTGCCGACGGCGACGGTGTCACCCTCGGCGACCAGGAGAGCGGCGACCGTCCCCGCGTACGGGGTGGGCAGCTCGACGATGGACTTGGCGGTCTCGATCTCGCAGACGATGTCGTTGACCTTGAGCGTGTCTCCGACCGCGACGTGCCACGAGACGATCTCGGCCTCGGTCAGCCCCTCGCCGGGATCGGGCAGCTTGTACTCGTTCGTCGCCACCGCCCTCACCACGCCAGGCTGCGGTCGACGGCGTCCAGGACCTGGTCCAGGTCTGGCAGCCACGTCTCCTCGACGCGGCTCGGCGGGTACGGCGTGTCGAACCCGCCGACCCTCAGCACCGGGGCCTCGAGCGAGTAGAAGCACTCCTCGGCGATCCGCGCCGCCAGCTCCGCGCCCATGCCCAGGTTGCGGTGCGCCTCGTGCACGACGACGGCGCGCCCGGTCTTGCGGACCGACGCGTGGACCGGCGCCATGTCGAGCGGCGACAGCGTCCGCAGGTCGATGACCTCGAGGTCGAGACCGTCGGCGATGCCGGCCTCGGCGGCACCCATGGCGACCGCGACCGACGGCCCGTACGCGAGGACGGTCGCCGACGTGCCGGACCTGACGACCTGCGAGGAGAACAGCGGGGGCGGCGCCACGTCGAGGTCGATCTCGGCCTTCGTCGAGTGGTAGAGCCGCTTGGGCTCGAGGAACACCACCGGGTCCGGCGCGGCGACGGCCTGCTGGATCATCCAGTAGGCGTCACGCGGGTTGGAGCACGCCACCACCTTGAGGCCCGGCGTGTGCGCGAACTGCGCCTCGGGACTCTCGGAGTGGTGCTCCACCGCGCCGATGCCGCCGCCGAACGGGATCCGGATCACCAGCGGCATCACCACCCGCCCGCCGGAGCGGTAGCGGTACTTGGCGACCTGGCTGACGATCTGGTCGTAGGCCGGATAGACGAAACCGTCGAACTGGATCTCCACCACCGGTCGGTATCCACGCAGCGCGAGGCCCACGGCCGTCCCGAGGATGCCGGCCTCTGCGAGCGGCGTGTCCATCACCCGGTCCTCGCCGAAGTCCTTCTGCAGGCCGTCCGTGATGCGGAAGACGCCACCGAGGCGGCCGATGTCCTCGCCCATGAGGATGACCTTGGCGTCGTCGTCCATCGCGTGCCGCAGGCCGGCGTTCAGCGCCTTGGCCATCGTCATCGTCGTGCTCACCGGGCCACCTCCGTCTCGAACGTCTCCGTCCAGGAGCGGAACTCCTCCTGCTCGGCCGCGATCTCGGCGGTCTGCTCGACGAACACGTTGGCGAACAGGTCTACGGGGTCGGGGTCGGGCAGCGCGCGTACGTCGGCGCGCAGGCGTTCGCCGAGGGCGTCGGCCTCCTCCTCGATGTCGCTGAAGAACTGGTCGTCGACCGCATTGACACGACGCAGGTAGGCGCGGACCCGCTCGAGCGGGTCGCGCAGCCTCCACCGCTCGACCTCGTCCGAGAGGCGGTAGCGCGTCGGGTCGTCGGTCGTCGTGTGCGCACCCATCCGGTAGGTGAACGCCTCGATCAAGGTCGGTCCGCTGCCCTCGCGAGCGCGCTGAAGGGCTTCCTGGGTGACCGCGTGCACGGCGAGGACGTCGTTGCCGTCGACGCGGACGCCGGGGAAGCCGAAACCGGCCGCACGCTGGTAGAGCGGCACGCGGGTCTGCCGGCTCGTGGGTTCGGAGATGGCCCACTGGTTGTTCTGGCAGAAGAACACGACGGGCGCGTTCATCACCGCGGCGTAGATGAAGGCCTCGTTGACGTCGCCCTGGCTCGTCGCGCCGTCGCCGAAGTAGGCGACGACGGCGGCGTCGCGGCCGGGCTCGCCGGTGCCGACCGCACCGTCACGCTGGATGCCCATCGCGTAGCCCGTGGCGTGCAGCGTCTGAGCGCCGATCACGATCGTGTAGAGGCCGAAGTTGTGCTCGTCGGGATCCCAGGTGCCCTGGTCGGTGCCGCGGAAGAGTCGCAGCAGCGCGATCGGGTCGACCTCGCGGCACCAGGCGACGCCGTGCTCGCGGTAGGTCGGGAACGCGTAGTCCTGCGGGGCGAGGGCTCGACCGGACCCGATCTGTGCGGCTTCCTGCCCGAGGAGCGAGGCCCAGATGCCGAGCTCCCCGTGACGCTGGAGCGCGGTGGCCTCGGTGTCGATCCGGCGGGTGAGGACGAGGTCGCGGTAGAGACTCGCGATGGTGTCGTCGTCACCGTCGAAGTGGTAGTCGGGGTGCTCGACGCGCTCGCCCTCAGGGCTGAGCAGCTGGACGAGCGGAGGGTCGACAGGATCGGCCATGAGGCACTCCTCGCGTTCGGCGACCTCGGGGTCTCCGCGGCCGGCGGATGTGAGTCGTCGAACGCCAACCGGACGGTAGCCGGGCAGGCTGTCGACGGGGTGTGAGCGGGCTCACACGTGGAGCCAGGCTAGCACCGGCCCGCAGGGCCCGGGGGGTGCCTCCACGTCCTCCAGGCCCTGCGGGGCGGACGCCGGTCATCGTGCGCGGGTCACCGTGTGCTGGTCACCGTCACGCCCGGATCGGCGGCGTCGCCGGTGGAGTACACGTAGTCGGCGGCCGCACCGTCGCCGAGCTGCGCCTTGAGGAACGTCGCGGCCCAGCGTGCCGACGTCGCGATGCTCGCCGCCTGGCTGATCGGCTGCACGCTCGCGTCGGGGTCGGCACCTGCCGGGTTCTGCGTGTCGGTGATGCCGTAGTGGTTGGCACCGGCCACCCGGACGATCTGCTTCGGGCCGTTCTCGAGCTTGGTGTACGAGGTCTCCGCGTCGGCGGGCAGCGCCACGCCGTCGACCGTCCCCTGGACGAGCTGCACGGGGATCTGGTTGTCCATGCTCGCCGACGAGCCGAGCAGCGGGGACTTGTTGTTGGTGCCGAACAGCGAGGCAGCCTTCACCTCGTCGGGGAGGGAGTAGCCGAGAGTGGTGCAGAACGGGATCCCGCAGGACTCCTCGGCGACCCCGAGGGCAGCAGCGCCGCCGAAGGAGTGCCCGAGCAGGACGAGAGTGTCGGTGTCGATCCGTCCGGCGAGCGGCGACGACGCCGTGGCGTTCTCCGCAGCCATCCAGTCGATCGCCTGCGCCGGCATCTTCTGCGACGGGTAGTAGTCGCTGTCGAAGAAGACGAGACGCTTGTGGTTGGGGACGACGACCACGAAGCCGTACGCGGCGACGGCGCGCGCGTAGGCCGCGTAGTGCATGCGGTGGACCTGCGCACCCTGCATTAGCAGGGCGACGGGGAGCTCGCCCTGTGCACCGGCGGGGTAGTAGACGTCGGTGCCGTCGTTGACGATCTCGCTCGAGTAGTGGGCGACGGCGGGCGGGGGGGCAGCGGCGGCGGAGGTCGTCGGGACGACCGACAGGATTCCCCCGGTCAGGGCGGCGGTCAGGGCGAGGTGGGCGGCACGCTTCAGGGGCACGAATCCTCCAAGGGTGTGGAACGACGTTCCAGCGGGTGGTGCCCACCGTGGCCCCCCTCGCGCCCACCGTCAAGAGGCACAGGCGCCGGGGTGGGAACCCGCTCCGGCGTACGGTCGGACCGTGCCACCGATCTGGATCGCCCCGATGCTCGCCACGCTCACGTCGCGACGCTTCGACGACCCGGCGTGGGTGTTCGAGCGGAAGCTGGACGGCGAGCGCCTGATGGCGATCCGCGAGGATGGCGAGGTGCGCCTGTGGACGCGCAACCGGATCGACGTCAGCGTCAGCTATCCCGAGATCATCGAGGCTCTTCGGCCCTTCGACTCCGCCTCGGACTGGGTGCTCGACGGCGAGCTGTGCGCGATGCGAGGAGACCAGACCAGCTTCGAGGACCTGCAGAAGCGGATGCACGTCACCGACGCGCGAGCGATCGCCTCGGCCCATGTCACGCTCGCCTACGTCGTCTTCGACCTCCCCCGCTACGACGGGCACGACCTCCAGCGCCTGCCGCTCACCACCCGCAAGGACGCGCTCCGTGACGCGTACACGTTCTCCCCGACGCTCCGCTTCAGCGAGCACCAGGCGGGCGCCGGGACGGCGATGTTCCACCACGCGGAGAGCGTCGGGTGGGAAGGGGTGATGGCCAAGCGGGCCGCTTCGACGTACCAGGCGGGACGACGCTCACCCGACTGGCTGAAGCTCAAGGTGGTGCGCGGGCAGGAGCTCGTGGTCGGCGGATGGACCGACCCGCAGGGCGCCCGCAGCGGCCTCGGCGCGCTGCTGCTGGGCTACTACGAGGGCGACGACCTCCGCTACGCCGGCAAGGTCGGGACGGGGTTCGACGAGAAGACGTTGGCCCACCTGGGCTCCCTGCTCGCACCGCTGTCCCGCTCCACCAACCCGTTCGCCGACTCCGCCGACGAGATCCGCAGGACCAGTCGGACGGCGGCGGCGCAGACGCACTGGGTGGAGCCCCGCCTCGTCGTGCAGATCGGCTTCAGCGAGTGGACGGGAGCGGGCCGGCTCCGCCACCCGCGCTACCAGGGGCTGCGCGACGACAAGGACCCGCGAGAGGTCGTCCGCGAGGAGCCGCACCCGATCGGCCCGTGACTGCGACGGTCAGCGCCTGGCCGAGCAACCCGCTGCGAGCACCGCCGGAGGCCCTCATGGGCGCGTGACGCGGTCCACGGTGTCCCGGATGTCGTCGTCGGTGGTCCAGGGCTGGATGCCTGCCATCGTCGTGGTGAGGGTGTCGTCCTCGAGGGCGGGGTCTCGCGAGAGCGCGTAGAGGGTCGCCGCATGCCCGCGCGCGACCCCGGCTTGGAAGGTGACCTTGTTGGTGATGGCGTTGACGACGGTGACGGCGGCGAGGAGGAGGCACAGCCCGGTCGCAGTGTCTTCGCCGACGACGTACAAGCCTGCGGCGGCGGCAGCCAAGACGGGTGCCATGACGAGCTTGCCGGCCCACCAGCGCCACTGCGCGCCGACGTCTTTGCGCTGTGGTTCTGTCATGGCGAGCATCGTGCCAGGCCGGAAGGTCTTGTCTTCGCTCGTGAGCTGCCGCCTGGTGACAGGGGACCGACTCGTTCACACGGTCAGCGCGTGGCGGACACGAGGGTCGAGACACCCAGAGTGGCGATGATCCCGGCCGTCCCGCGGTCGATGGCCTGCTCCACCCGCGGACGACGCAACCAGTCGACGGCACGCCCCGCGACGACGGCGATGAGGGCGAAGTAGACCAGTCCGATCGCGGCGAAGATGACCCCCAGGAGCAGGGTCGCTCCGAGCGTCGCGTCGTGGCCGGGGAGGAACTGCGGGACGACAGCGATGAAGAAGAGCCCGACCTTGGGGTTGAGCACGTTGGAGAGCAGACCGGCGCGCATCGCCGCGCCGGCGCGCACGCCGTACGCACCCTCGATCTCACCGAGTCCCTTCCCTCGCCGCAGCAGCGCCCGCAGGCCGAGCCAGAGCAGGTAGAGCCCGCCGGCGATCTTCACGGCACGGAACGCCTCGGCCGACTGCTCCAGGAGCGTCGCGAGACCGGCGGCGACCGCGAGCGCCCAGAGCAACGACCCGGTGGACGAGCCGGCGGCGGCAGCAAGGCCCGCGCGGGTCCCGCCCAGGCTGAAGCGGAGGACAAGGAAGGTGTCGGGCCCAGGGGTCAGCGCCAAGAGAAGGCACAGCCCGGCAAAGGCCACGAGAAGGGAGGGATCCATTTTTTTCCTGAGAACCAACATCATTGGCAGAGTGACTGGCTGATCGGCTTACAGCCTAACAGGATGCACAATCTAAGCCCCCGGTCAGTAGGCAATTATTCGCGATATGACGCAGGTCACTTGCCAGCGTGAATACCCGAGCGCCGGCACCCGGACCGCCGCCTCGGCGTCGCCGTTGCCTACCCTCGACACGTGATCACCCTCGCCGACCTCCAGGTCTCCTCACTCGGGCCCTGCCGGTACGACTCCCCCCTCGCGTCCTACGTCGCCGACCGCCAGACCAACGAGTACTACGTCTCCGAGGGTGACCGCGTCCTCTACGACGACACGATCGACCTCCTCGAGCGGCGCGCGGAGCCGGTCGAGCGGTCGCCCTCCTTCGAACCGGGAGGCCCCCGCGCCCGGATCTTCCACGATCCCGCCACGACGCACGTCGGGGTCGTCACCTGCGGCGGGCTGTGCCCCGGTCTCAACGACGTGATCCGCGCCGTGACGCTCGAGCTCTACACCCACTACGGCGTCACGCAGGTCACCGGCTTCCAAAACGGCTACGCCGGACTCGTCCCTCAGCTGGGCTTCGAACCCGTCTCTCTCACCCCCGGGCTGGTCGGGTCCATCAACAAGCGCGGCGGCACCGTCCTCGGGACCTCCCGTGGCGCCCAGGACCCCTCCGTCATCGTCGACCGCCTCGTCGAGCTCGAGATCGACGCGCTGATCGTGATCGGCGGCGACGGCTCGATGCACGGCGCCCACAAGATCGTCGAGGAGATCGGGCGCCGGGGCCTCGCCATCGGCGTGGTCGGGATCCCGAAGACCATCGACAACGACATCCCCCACATCGGCCAGAGCTTCGGGTTCGCCACCGCCTTCTCCGAGGCGTCGAAGGCGATCACCGCCGCCCACGTCGAGGCCGAGTCGGCCTACAACGGTGTCGGACTCGTCAAGGTGATGGGACGCCACGCAGGGTTCATCGCGTGCTACGCCGCGCTCGCCAACCACGACGCCGACTTCGTCCTCATCCCCGAGGTGCCGTTCGCCCTCGACGGCGAGAACGGGCTGCTGCGCACCCTCGCCCGCCGGGTCCGCGCCCACGGCAGCGCCGTCGTCGTGCTCGCGGAGGGCGCCGGCCAGGAGCTCATGCCCGCCACCGGGAAGTCGGACGCGTCCGGCAACAGGCGCCTCGGCGACATCGCGGCCGTCGTCCGCGCCGCCATCGAGAAGGACTTCCACGACCGAGGCGAGCCGTTGACCCTGAAGTACCTCGATCCCGGCTACGGCATCCGGGCGGTCCCCGCCGACGCCGCCGACTCCGTCTACTGCGCGCGGCTCGCCCAGATCGCCGTGCACGCGGCGATGTCCGGGCGCACCGACATGGTCGTCGGACGCCGCCGCCACCGCTTCGTGCACGTCCCGATCCCCCTGGTGATCGAGCGACGGCACTCGGTGGCCCCCGACGGCGACCTGTGGCTCAGCGTCCTGGAGTCGACGGCCCAGCCCCTCGACATGAGCTGAGGGGCCGGACCGGACGGACGCAGGTCTAGCTGCCGGCCGACTGCCGGCGCAGCACGTCGAGCACGCGGTCGTTCGCGCCGGGCTCCCCGATCGTGATCCGCATGCCGTCGCCGGCGAACGGACGCACGGCAAGCCCGTCGCGCCCGAAGGCCTCCGCGACCTCGAGCGTCCTCGCGCCGGTCGGCAGCCAGAAGAAGTTCGCCTGGGTGTCTGGCACAGGCCACCCGGCCGCCCGCGCCGCGTCGACCGTCCGGTCGCGCTCGGCAACGATGGCGTCGACGCGTTCGAACAGCTCCTTCTCTGCCGCCAAGGAGGCGACCGCGGCCGCCTGAGCCACGTCGGAGACGCCGAACGGGAGCGCCACCTTGCGCACCGCGGAGGCGATCCGGGCGGGCGCCACCGCATAGCCGACCCGCAGACCCGCCAGCCCGTACGCCTTGGAGAAGGTCCGCAGGACGACCACGTTGTCCCGGGCGCGATAGTGCTCGAGCGCCTCGGGGCCGGAGGAGTCCCCCGCGCGCCGGACGAACTCGGCGTACGCCTCGTCGACGACGACCAGCACGTTGTCGGGGACCGCGTCCACGAACGCCGCGAGAGCGTCGGGCTCCACGGCGGGCCCGGTGGGGTTGTTCGGAGTGCACACGATCACGACCCGCGTGCGCGGCGTGATCGCCGCGAGCATCGCCTCCAGGTCGTGCTCGGCGGCCGCCGTGAGCGGCACCTCGACAGGGGTGGCGCCGACGAGCCGAACCGCGATCGGGTAGGCCTCGAACGACCGCCACGCATAGACCACCTCGTCGCCGGCCTCGCACGTCGCCTGCAGCAGGTGGTAGAGCACGGCCACGGATCCCGTCGCCGCCGCAAGGTCGGTGGTCGGGACAGCGTGGTGCTGTGCCAGCGCGGCGTACAGCCCCACCGCACCCATGTCGGGATAACGGTTCACCCGGCGGGCGGCGTCGTCGATCGCGTCCAGGACGCTCGGCAGCGGAGGGTACGGGTTCTCGTTGCTCGACAGCTTGTACGGCACACGGTCGTCGGTCGTGGTCGGCGGGCGGCCGGGACGGTAGTCCGGCACTCCGTCGAGGGCTTGTCTGATGCGGGGTTCTCCCATGGCCGCACCCTAGCCAGCCGAGCCGGGTCGCGGCAGGCCCCCGGTGCTACCGTGCTGCGGCCAGCCAGCTCCGTCCCGAGGAAGGTGTCTCCGTGCCCGTCTCGACCCTCCTCGCCGGCGTGGCGCTCTTCGTCGTGATCGTCGCCCTCGAGCGGTGGCGCCGTCACGGCCTCCTGCGCGACCGCGGTCGGGCCGGGCAGCGCGACCGCGAGCGCCGCTCCGCGACCCATCGCGAGTGGCTGGCCACCGGGCTCGTGCTCGAGACCGACCCGGACACCGCGGACGCGATCGTCGACCGGGTCGTGACCGCGACGATGAGCAAGCCCGTCGGCCCGCGACGGTGGGCGCTCCTCACCGGCTTCGAGGAGCACGCCGCCTCCGCGGGGTGGATACGCACCGCGTCGGGAGAGATCGCGCTCGCGGCCCTCACCGCGCCCGACCGGGACGGCGCTCCGGACGGCTCGGCGTGGCTCGACTTCCGCGACCGGGTCGCGAAGGCCGCGCGGAAGGCGGGAGTCACGACGCACGAGACGGAGACCGGCGCCCTGACGTCCACCACCGACTCCCGACGAGGGACCGTCTGGACCTCCCCGGCGGCGCCCGCCTAGCATCTGCGGGCCGCGCCACACGCGTGAGAGCATCCCGACGTGGCGCGCACACAGTCCAGGCCAAGCCTCGGCTACGCCCTCGTCGTCGGCGGGGCCTGCTTCTTCGTCCTCAACGCCGGTGTCTCCCGGGTCGTCCTGCGGGCAGGGATCGACCCGGCCCTCCTGACGACGTTCCGGACCACGGGCTCGGCGCTCCTCTTCGTCCTCTTCGCCGTCGTCGCCGACCGCAGCGCGCTGCGCCTGCCCCGAGGACGCGAGCTCGCCCTCCTGCTGCTGCTCGGCGTCGTGGGGATCGCGAGCGTGCAGTGGACGTACAACATCGCGATCGACCGCATCCCGGTCGGCATGGCGCTGCTCCTCGAGTACCTCGCGCCCGTCCTGGTGGTGCTCTGGGCGCGGTTCGTGCAGCGGCAGCACGTCCGACGCACGATGTGGCTGGCCGTCGCGCTGACGCTGGTCGGTCTGGCGCTCGTGGCGCAGATCGCGAGCGGCCTGGCGTTCGACGGGCTCGGCATGCTCGCCGGGCTCGCCGCAGCGGCGTGCCTGGCCACCTACTTCCTCGTGGGCGAGCAGGGAGTGAGCGAGGCAGACCCGATCCGGGTCGTCGTCTGGGCGTTCGTCTTCGCCGCGATCGCCATGAACGTCGTGCGTCCGCTCTGGACGTCGCCCGACCTGGACGGCTCGGCCAACCTCCTCGGCGCGCTCGACGCGTACGAGGTCCCGCTGTGGCTCGCGATCGGCTGGGTGGTCGTCCTCGGCACCCTCACGCCGTTCTTCATGGAGCTCAGTGCGCTGCAGCACCTCCCCGCCACGGTCGTCACGATGGTGGCGACCCTCGAGCCGGTGGGAGCCGCGGCCCTCGGGTGGGCGTGGTTCGGCGAGTCGCTCGACGCGCTGCAGGTGGTCGGCGGGCTTCTCGTGGTCGCGGGCATCGTCCTCGCGCAGGCGTCACGCGCCGTACCGCCACCTGCGGTGCCCGAGGTGGCGGGCTGATCAGGGGACCCCGATCTGGTTGGATGGGGCGCATGAAGCTCGTGCTGACGTGGTTGTGCAACGCTGCGGCCATCGCGGTCGCCGCCGGGATCTTCGCCGGGATCAGCATCGGCGAGTCGGGGCAGGACTGGTGGGAGAAGGCCGGCACCCTCCTGGTCATCGCGGCCGTCTTCACGGTCATCAACCTGACCGTCGGACGCCTCCTCAAGCTCCTCTCGATCCCCTTCATCGTCCTGACGCTGGGGCTCCTGCTCCTGGTGCTCAACGCGTTGCTCCTGCGGTTCACCGCCTGGGTGACCGACGCGCTGCCGGTCGAGTTCAACATCGACGGGTTCTGGGTCGCGGTGGGAGGCTCCATCGTGATCTCGCTCGTCAACATGGTGCTGCGCATCTTCGTCGACGCCGACTAGAGTCCGCACCGCTACCGTGAAGCCATGACCACCGGCTCCGGGCACCCGCTCCGCATCGCCCTCGTCTGCCTCGGCAACATCTGCCGCTCCCCGATGGCCGACGTCGTGCTGGAGAAGAAGCTCGCCGACGCGGGTCTGGCCGACGAGGTGCACGTCGACTCCGCCGGCACCGGCGACTGGCACCGCGGCGAGCCGATGGACCCCCGTGCCGCCGCGATCCTCGAGGAGCACGGCTACGACCCGACCCGGCACCGTGCGCAGCAGATCACCAGCCGCTGGTTCGACGACCACGACCTGGTCCTCACCATGGACGGGTCCAACTTCGACGCCGTGCGCGCCCTCGCCCGGACGCCGCGCGACCGCAGCAAGGTCCAGATGTTCCGCTCGTACGATCCCGTGGCGACGCCGGGCGACGACGAGGTCCCCGACCCCTGGTACGGAGGTCCCTCAGGGTTCGAGCACGTCCTCAGGCTGATCGAGCGGACGTCGGACGCGATCGTCGCCAGCGCTCCGAGGCTCGTCGAGGAGCTTGCCAGATAAGGGGCAGGCGAGCCCGACCGTGTGTAGCGTCAGCACATGGCGCGCATGGGGGGCATCGCAGCGAAGGCTGAGGCACTGCTGGGTGTGGCCGTCGTCGCGACGACGCCCGTGGCCGGCGGGGACACCAACACCGCGACCCGGCTGCGTCTGACCGACGGCCGCAGCGCCGTCCTGAAGACCCGTCCGCAGGTGCCGCACGACTTCTACACGGCGGAGGCCGAGGGCCTGCAGTGGCTCGGCGAGGCCGGGGCGCCCGTGCCGCAGGTGCTGGGGGTGTCCGCGGACTGCCTCGTCGTCTCGTGGATCGAGCCGGGCAAGGCGACCGCCGACGCGGCGGAGAGCCTCGGTCGCGCACTCGCCGCCACCCACCGCGCCGGTGCCGACGAGTTCGGCTATCCCCGTGACGGATACATCGGGCTGGCTCCGCTGCCCAACAAGCCGGCGCCCACGTGGACGGAGTTCTACACGACCCGGCGCATCCTGCCCTACCTCAAGGTGGCCGTCGACCGCGGCGCGATGACCACGGAGGACGCGGCACCGGTCGAGGAGGTCGTGCGTCGCATCGACGACTTCGCCGGCCCACCCGAGCCGCCCGCGCGGATCCATGGTGACCTCTGGTCCGGCAACGTGGTGTGGTCGACCGAGGACCGCGCCTTCCTCATCGACCCCGCCGCGCACGGCTGCCACCGCGAGACCGACCTGGCGATGCTCGCCCTGTTCGGCATCCAGCACCTCCAGCGGATCCTCGATGCCTACATCGAGACGTTCCCGCTCGCCGACGGGTGGCACGAGCGGGTGCCGCTCCACCAGCTCCATCCCCTGCTCGTGCACGCCGCCCTGTTCGGTGGTGGGTACGGCGCCAGGGCACGGGCCGCGGCCGAGCAGCTCCTGGACGGCGAGGC
Organism: Mumia sp. zg.B17; assembly: GCF_019550915.1. GTDB lineage: Bacteria > Actinomycetota > Actinomycetes > Propionibacteriales > Nocardioidaceae > Mumia. The sequence continues at coordinate 16,647 of NZ_JAHWCI010000001.1, read as the reverse complement.
GCCGAGGGCCACGGGCTGAGCGCTGGTGGGGCCGAGCACGGCAACCGAGGGCTGCCGCTGAGTGCCGGCCGGCTGCACGAGGTCGGGTGCTGCTGGGCCAGACCTGGCACCCTGGCCCCATGCGCATCCTCGTGGTGGACGACGACCGGGCGGTCCGTGACTCGCTGCGCCGGTCGTTGGAGTTCAACGGCTACGACGTCGATGTCGCCGCCGACGGTGCAGAGGCGCTGGCACGCGTCCCGATGATCGACCCCGACGCGATCGTGATGGACGTGATGATGCCGCGGCTCGACGGGCTCGAGGCGACGCGCGCCCTGCGGGCAGCGGGCAACGAGGTCCCGATCCTCGTCCTCACGGCCAAGGACGCCGTGGACGAGCGCGTCGACGGGCTGGACGCCGGAGCGGACGACTACCTCACCAAGCCGTTCGCGCTGGCCGAGCTCCTCGCGAGGGTCCGGGCGCTGCTGCGCCGCTCGAGGCGCACCGGTGACTCCGACGAGGAGGAGGTGGTCCTCGAGTTCGCCGACCTCACCATGAACACCGCCACCCGGGAGGTGATGCGGGGCGAGCGGCCCATCTCGCTGACCCGGACCGAGTTCGCCCTGCTGGAGCTCTTCATGGAGCGCCCCAAGCGGGTGCTCGAACGCTCGTTCATCCTCGAGGAGGTGTGGGGGTTCGACTTCCCGACCACCGCCAACTCGCTGGAGGTCTACGTCGGCTATGTCCGCCGCAAGCTCGAGGCCGACGGCGAGCCTCGCCTCCTCCACACGGTGCGCGGTGTCGGCTACGTCCTGCGCGAGACAGCACCGTGACCGGAGGATCCCGCTGATGGAGGCCGCAGCCCACACCCGCTCGTGGCGCCGTTGGGTCGGCGACCGCGCCCAGCGCGTCTCCTTGGCCACCCGCGTCTCGCTCCTCACGACCGCCGCGGTCGGCGTGACCCTCGCGTTCGTCAGCGCCATCATCTACGTCAGCGTCGAGTCCGAGTTCACGTCCAGCGTCGACGAGAACCTCAAGCTCCGGGCGGCCGCGGCCGTACGTGCCGGGATCGCCGACCAGCTCAACTCCGGAAGCTTCCCCAAGGCGGCCCTTGCCGCCGCAGACGTCCAGATGGCGCTGATCTACGCTGGCGCGCCGTCTCGCGATTTCGGGGACTTCATCGGGCCGGACGAGGAGGCGGTCGCCGAGGGGCGGGTGTCGCACTCGCTGCGCACGGCCACCATCGGTGGCGTCCACTACCGCGTCGTCGCCGTCGGAGCCGCACCGGGCACGGCGCTCGTGGTGGGTCAGTCGATGGCCAACATGGAGACGGCGCTCTCCCGGCTCCAGGTCGTGCTGTGGGCGGTGAGCGGCTTCGGCGTGCTCGTCGCCGGCCTGCTCGGCTCGGTCGTGGCCACCGGCGGACTGCGCCCGGTGCGCCGCCTCACGACCGCCGTCGAGCAGGTCGCGCGCACCGAGGACCTTCGTCCCATCGCGGTGTACGGGCACGACGACCTCGCGCGCCTCACCGTCGCCTACAACCAGATGATGGTCGCGCTCAAGGGTTCCCAGGAGCGGCAGCGGCAGCTGGTGGCCGACGCGGGACACGAGCTGCGGACTCCCCTGACCTCGCTCCGGACCAACATCGAGCTGCTCGGCCAGGCCGAACAGCGCGGGGGGATGTCCCGCCGGGCCCGCCAGGAGCTGATCGACGACGTCCGTGCCCAGCTCGACGAGCTCACCACGCTCGTCGGCGACCTCGTCGAGCTCGCCCGCGACCCCGGCGACCCCGACCCCGAGCCGATCGACCTCGCGGAGGTCGTCGAGACGGCGGTCGACCGCGTGCAGCGGCGGGCTCCCGGCGTGGCGTTCGAGGTCTCGACCGAGCCCTGGATCGTGATCGGCGAGTCCCGCACGCTCGAGCGCGCGGTCACCAACCTGCTCGACAACGCGGCCAAGTGGAGCCCGCCGCTCGGGGAGGTGCAGGTGCGACTGAAGGACGGTGTGCTCACGGTGCAGGACGCGGGTCCCGGCATCAGCGACGAGGACCTCCCGCACGTCTTCGACCGCTTCTACCGCTCGCGGGAGGCTCGACGCCTGCCCGGCTCGGGACTGGGCCTCGCGATCGTCGCCCAGGCGGCCCACCGGCACGGCGGGACGGTCACCGCGTCGCGCGGACCCGGCGGAGGCGCGCTCATGACCCTGCACATCCCCGGCCGCCGCGGCGACGGCGACCAGGACCGCTCCACGAGCGCCGAGCGGTGACTATTCTGCAGCTCCCAGGGTGATCTCAGCACGCTCTTAGTCGCGGCGGTCATGCTAGAGGCATGAACGATGAGTCCCGACCAACAGAGCCTGTGGGGCCGGCTCCGCAGCCGGCGTCGCAGCCCACCCCTTCCTACGCGGCGCCGAGCAGCACGGGACTTCCCGGCAGCTCCTCGTACACGCACCGCTACGACTCGGCCACCGGCACGCAGGACCGCCCCGGCGAGCACACGCAGGCGTACCCCTTCGGGTTCACGCCGCAGTCCGTCACGCCGCCGGAGAAGAACCAGCGACGCGGCGGGTTCGCCGCTGCGGTGGTCGCGGGCGCGCTCGTGGCCGGTCTCGTCGGCGGGATCGGCGGAGCCGCCGGCTACCACGCGCTGAACGACGACTCCAATCCGACGACCGCACAGTCCTCGCTGGACACCGCCTCGAACGCGTCCACCGCGTCGCTGCCCGAGGGGCAGGTCGAGAAGGTCGCCCAGACGGTCCTCCCCTCCACGGTCCAGCTCAACGTGAAGGGCGGCCAGGCCAGCGGGAGCGGCACCGGCATCATCATCAGCAGCGACGGCGAGATCCTGACGAACAACCACGTCATCGAGGCCGCCGCCGACTCCGGTGAGATCACCGTCTCGTTCAGCGACGGCTCGATCGCCCGTGCCCAGATCGTCGGCAGGGATCCGGTCACCGACCTCGCGGTCGTCAAGGCGGAGGGCAAGAGCGGCCTCAAGCCCGCCAGGCTGGGCAACTCTGCGGACCTGCGCGTGGGCCAGGATGTCATCGCGATCGGCTCGCCGTACGGACTGGAGAGCACGGTCACCTCCGGCATCATCTCCGCGCTGAACCGTCCGGTGCAGGCCGGTCAGACCGCCGAGACGAGCCACGTCTTCCCGGCGATCCAGACCGACGCGGCGATCAACCCGGGCAACTCCGGTGGTCCCCTCGTCGACGCCAACGGCGCGGTGATCGGCGTCAACAGCGCGATCCGCACCAGCGGCAGCGGCGAGTCGGGCTCCATCGGCCTCGGGTTCGCGATCCCGATCGACGTCGCCAAGAACGTCGCCGCGCAGCTCGTCGAGGGCAAGACCGTCGAGCACGCCCGCATCGGCGTCACCGTGTCCGACGCGGTCGAGTCCGACGGCATGACGACCATCGGTGCCGAGGTGAAGTCGGTCAGCGACAACAGCGCCGCGGCCAAGGCCGGCCTCAAGGCAGGCGACGTGATCGTCCGCCTCGGTGACCAGCCGATCGCCTCCTCCGACGCGCTGGTCGCGACGATCCGCGGCTACCAGCCGGGCGAGAAGGTCCAGGTGACCTACACCCGCGGCGGGCAGCAGGAGAAGACCGAGATCACGCTCGACAGCGACGGTGGGTCGCTGGGCTCCTGATCCAGAACGCTCAGAAGGGCCGTACGCACAAGATGCGTACGGCCCTTCTGTCAACCTGGGGTGCTCAGCCGAGCAGCTCGGACACCAGCTCACCGATGACCCGGTCGCCGTGCTGGGTGAGGATCGACTCCGCGTGGAACTGGATCCCGCGGAACGTCGGCCCAGCCACCGTGTGGACGTCGCCGGACACCGGGTCGACCTCCACGGTGACGCGGTCGGGCAGCCCGTCGCCCGGCTCACGCGCCACGAACGTGTTGTAGAAGCCGACGGTCTCCGTACGACCGCGGAGCGGCAGCGCCGACTGCGTCCCCTGGAACACGATGTCCTTGTAGGCGAGGTCCAGACCGAGCGCGCCGCACAGCACCTGGTGGCCGAGGCAGACCGCGAGGAACCGACGACCTGTCTCCAGCAGGTCGTCGACGGCGCGTCGTACGGTCGCGATCTTGGGATCGTCGAGGTCGCGGGGGTCACCGGGACCGGGTCCGATGACGACCAAGTCGTACCCGTCGAAGGTCTCCGGGCCGTCGTAGTCCTCGTGGCGGACGACGTCGGTGCTGATCCCCAGCACGCCGAGCAGGTGCGACAGCATGTTGACGAAGTCGTCCTCGTTGTCGAGGACGACCGCCCGGGTGCCCGCCAGGGAGTCGGCCGGCGCAGTGTCCGACTGGTCCGACAGCCAGAACTGGCTCAACCGCTGGTTGCGCGATCCGAGCGCGATCAGGACCTCGTCGTCGTGGGCGAACGCGTCGAAGCCCTCGATCGGCGCCGGGGCCGCGGGCACGAGGCCGAAGGCGCTCAGCACCCCTGCGGCCTTGGCGTGCGTCTCCGCCGTCTCGTGGTCCGGGTCGGAGTCGCGGACCAGCGTCGCCCCCGCGGTCACGGTGAGGTTGCCCTCGAGGTCCACGTCGGCGGTCCGGATGAGGATCGGAGAGTCGGCTGTCGGACGCCCCTGCGCGTCGCGTCCGAGCAGCGCCGCCGCCGCCGCGTAGTAGCCGCGGCCCTCCTGCTCGTACTTGGTGATGAGCCGGCAGGCGTTCTCGACCGGGCTGCCAGTGACGGTCGCCGCGAACATCGAATCGCGAAGCACCTCACGGACGTCACGGTGGGTCCGCCCGGCGAGCAGGTACTCGGTGTGGACGAGGTGGGTCATCGGCTTCAGGTACGGGCCCAGCACCAGGCCGCCCTCCGAGCAGATGTCGCACATCATCTTGAGCTCCTCGTCGACGACCATGAAGAGCTCGTAGATCTCCTTCTCGTCGCCGAGGAACCGCAGCAGCTCGCGCTTGCGGTCGGCCTGGCTCTCCAGCCCGCGCAGCCGGAACGTGCCCGAGATCGGGTTCATCCTGACCTGCCCGGCGTCGACACTGACGTGACGCTCGGGGCTCGCACCGATCAGGTAGCGGTCGCCGGTGAACACCAGGAACGTCCAGTGGGCGCCCCGCTCCCGCTCCAGCAGACGGCGCAGGACCGTCAGAGCGGCGGCCGGGCCCCAGTCGGCGAGCCGCGCCCGGTAGTGTCGGCCGATCACCAGGTTGGCGCCCTCGCCCTGACCGATCTCGGCGTCGATCACGGTCCGGACCATCTCGGCGTACGTCGCGTCGTCGGTCTCGAAGCCGCCCTTGTCGGCGGGAGCGAGCTCTCCGTCGGGGAGGACGGCGAGGAGCTCGTCCAGCGCCACGTCGGTCGACGTCTCGGCCGCGATCACCGACAACGGGGTGCCGTCGTCGTGAGCCTCGAACCCGCGCTCGCGGACCTGCCGGTAGGGAACGAGCACGAGGCTGTCGTACGAAGCGGGTGCGCCGTCGACCGGGTCGCTCAGCGGGACGTCCATCAACGAGTCGACATCGGTACGGGCTCCGCCGATCAGGACGACCCGGTCGGAGTCGCGGACACGGATGATCGCGTACGACGGCAGAGCCATCAGCTGCTCGAGCGCCGCAGCGGTCTCGGCAGCCGAGTCGTGAGGAGAGGGCATCGTCGGTCCTAGGGTTCGTCGGCCGACGGGCTCACCAGACACGGCCGAGGAGGCGGGGTCTGGGATGTGCACGAGACGCCACCTAGAGGTGGCGCCACCAACCGAGTGTGGTCCGTGCGTTCATAGGCGAGAGCGTAGCGCACGCCTGGCTCCGTCCTGGCGTCCTGCCCGCCTCTTGGGACGGCGGTCAGGAGCACGAGCATGCCCACCGCTCCGAGTCCGAGAAGCCCCGGGCCGACGACGCCCACGGGCACCGCCGGCGGTGTCACGTCGGCGATGGCGGGATAGAGGTGTCCCAGCACCGTCCACGCAGACGCGGCGGCGCCGCTGGTCCCCGACACCAGCGCCGCGGTACGCAGCCCGGACGGTACGGGCGACCGTCGTCCGGCGAGGACCCGCGCGAGCCCGATCGCGACCAGACCGAGCAGCACGAACGCGAAGAGCAGCATCGCGAGGCCGACCTCGCGCACCGCGCCGCCGTACGACCCGTCGAGGCCGTCGACGACCCGCAGGAGCCCCGACAGCACGAGGAGCAGCGGTGCGACGATCGCCGGGCCGACGACGAGCGGCTGGCGGGGGCGGGGTGCCACGAACGGTGTCATCTGTCCACGGTCGGTCCGCGCCGTGCGCAGGCACCACCGGTGAAGCCCCGGAGACGACCCGGAGCCGCCCCGGGCCGGGCTACCCGGCAGGAGCGGGTGTGGGCGCCGAGGTCGGCGTCGGAGCCGGCGTCGTCGACGTCGTCGGAGCCGGCGCGTCGGAAGTGACGTCGACCGGCACGTACGGCGTGACCTGGATGGTGCCGTCGGGGATGAAGTTCACCGGCTGCAGCCCCACGGGCCGTCCATCCCGGTAGGTGATCAGCGTGGCCTGCGCCTGTCGCCTGAGCTTGCTCCCGAGGGCGAAGGCGAACGCAGCGCCACCAGTGCTGGCATTGGTGAACGTCACGGTGCGCCGACCGTCCTCAGCCGTGAGAACGGTAGGCCCGCGCTGGACGTGGAGGTGGCCGGACAGCACCAGGTCGACGCACCCTGAGCGCGCGACCTCCTCGCCGGTGGTAGGGCTGTGGACGACGACCGTGCTGATGGAGCCGTCCTCGCACGCCGTCTCGGTGAGCTCGCGTCCCTGCTCGATGATCGAGGACGAGCCCTGGGACCATCCCGCGGTGAATCCCGAGCTGCGCGGGTCGCTGTATCCGAGGAACCGGATGCCCTCGACGTCGACCGGCTTGCCGTCGAGGACCTCGAAGCCGTCCTTCTTCATCTGCTCGGCGACGAAGTCGCCCTCGTCATGGTTGCCGGCGACGGCCACGGTGGGCACGTCGCGGAACTGCTGAGCGAGCGAGCGGATGCTGAAGCCCTCCCACGACCCCCCGGTCGACGTGTCGTCGCCGGCGTCGATGAGCAAGGAGGCGTCGACCTCGTCGGCAACCGCCCGGACGACCTTGTCCATGCCGATGTTGTCGTGCCGGTCGGCGACGAGGACCGCCACGATCTCCCCGTCCGCGGGCTTGCGGAGCTGCTCGGCGACCTCCGGCACGCGGTCCGCGAGGGCGCCGTAGAAGGTCACCGACGTCTCGTACGTCGTGATCGCCGACTCGACGATCGCCCGGCTGGCGTCGGTCGCGCTCCCGGAGGAGATCTGGAGCCTGTCGAGCGCGAGGTCGTCGGGGATCTGCGGATAGACCTCCGTCAGCGGACGCCAGCGGGTCTGCGTCACCGACTCGTCGGCCGGCTCGGGCCAGGTCAGCAGGACCACGGCCAGGACGGTCACGAGACCGAACGCGACCATGGTCCGCAGCGGCGCGTGCGGAACCGTACGGCGAGCGACGAAGCCCCGGACGCGCTCGGCGACCTCGTGGCGGCGACGACGCCCGAGCAGCACCCATCCGGCGACGAGGAGGAGCGCGACGGCGAGACCGGCCCCGAGCCCGCGCAGCGCCGAGGCGACCGCGATGTCGCGGACCACCCCGCTGATCTGGTCGATCTCGGCCTCGGGCTGGGAGGCGATGACGGCGTCGCGGGCGACGAGCTCGTTGAGGTCGTTGGCCTGGGTGTCGCCGATGTCGATGGTCACGCCGACCGACAGCGGTGTGTCGATCGGCATCCGGATCTGCGGGAGCACCGACCCGAAGTCGAGCGTCGCGTGCCCGTCGAACGTCGGCGTGACGACACCGGTGTGCGCACCCACGACCACGGTGCGGTGGGCGTTGGTGAAGGTCGTCAGTGCCACACCGCCGGAGACCACGAGGCCGACGAGCACCAGGGCGAGGATGGGCAGCCACGCGCGTCGGCGACGGCGCGCGGGCATCGACGGGGAGCCGGCGGGAGCGGGTCGGTCGTTCTGCTCAGGCATCGCCTCAAGTCTCTCGCACCGCACCACGCGCAGGGGCGGCGGTGTCCGTCCTGATCTGTGGTGCAGATCCTCGGCGGCACCCTACGCTGGGCTCCGGGAGGTCGTCATGGTGCTGGCGCTGGTGGTCTACGAGTCTCTCTGGGGCAACACCGAGTCGGTCGCACGCGCGATCGCCGACGGCATCGCCTCCACGTTCGGCGACGACGCGGTCACGGTCGCCGAAGCCGGGCCGGACGTCGGTCTCGACCCAGATCTCGCCCTCCTCGTGGTCGGCGGTCCGACCCACGCGTTCGGCATGTCGAGTGGGGCCACCCGTGAGTCCGGGCGCGAGCGTGGCGCGCCACACCTCCCTGACTGGGGAATCAGAGAGTGGATCGACGCACTCCCGTCACCCGGCAGAGCCGTTCGCGTCGCGGCCTTCGACACCCGTACGGTCTCGCCCCGACTGCCCGGGTCGGCCGCCAAGAAGGCGCTCAAGCGGTTGGTGGCACGCGGTTTCGAACCGGCCGCGAAGGCGCGGACGTTCGGCGTCCACGGGTACGAGGGGCCGCTCGCCGACGGAGAGCTCGACAGCGCCCGAGCGTGGGGCACCGAGCTCGCCGCCGTCGTGCGGTGAGCTCGGTGCGGTCAGGCCTCGACGCGGTCCAACCAGTGGCGGGTGGACCCGACGGTGAGCAGGAGCTGGGTCGCACGGGTCAGCACGACGTACAGCGTGCGCCACCCGGCCTCCGACTCGGCGACGACCTCGTCCGGCTCGACCAGGACCACCGCGTCGAACTCCAGACCCTTGGTGTCCAGACCGTCGAGCACCCGCAGCCGGTCCAGGTCGTGCAGCTCCTCGGCGAGCTCGGCGGTGCCCTCCTCACGGCGGCCGGTCGGGACGACGACGGCGATCGTGCCCTCCACCCGCTCGGCGAGGTCGCGCACGCCTCTGCGGACGGCCGACCACACCGCGGCAGCCTCGACGACCTCGTGCCGGGGCTCCTCGCCCGTACGGCGCACGGCGTCGGGGGTGTCGGCCCCCGGGATCGCGACCCGCGCCACCTGGGCGGCGAGGTCGTAGATCTCGGCGGAGTTGCGGTAGTTCGTGGAGAGCCGGAAGTGGTGCTCCTCCTTGCCGTCCAGGGCCGCGGTCCGCGCCCGGGCGGCCTCGTCGGGGTATGGCCAGGACGACTGCGCGGCATCGCCGACGATGGTCCAGCTGGCGTACTTCCCACGACGGCCGAGCATCCGCCACTGCATCGGCGACAGGTCCTGCGCCTCGTCGACGAGCACGTGCGCGTACGAGTCGTCCTCGATGGACTGCGTCGACCGCTGTTTGCGGACCGCAGCCTCCTCACGCTCGAACGACATGAGCTGCTTGACGTCGTACGGGTCGTCGTCGCCGTCGGCGGCCGAGACCTCGCCGAGCAGGTAGCGCAGCTCGTCGATCAAGGGCACGTCCTCGACGGACGGGGTGCCGTCGGCGCTGCGCCACGACGTGGCGAGCAGGTCGATCTCGCTGCGCTTGAGGATGCCCTCGGCGGAGCGCCGCAGCGTCTCGGGATCACCGAGGGTCTCCCACACGTCGACGGCGTCGAGCGGCGGCCACCACGCGGTGGCGAAGTCGAGGAACGCGTCGTCGGTGGTGAGCACCTTGTCGAACTCGTCCCGCTCCTTCTCGAGCGCCCGCTCGCCCTCCACCTGCGACCAGAGCGCGTCGAGCAGGGTCTGCTGGACCTTGCCGTACGCCCGGTTGCGCTGCTGGCCCGAGAGGAGCTGGCGCCGCAGGCGGTCGAGCGCCTGCGCGTCGAGGCGCAGCACGTCGTCGCGGTAGAAGTAGCGGAACGCGGTCGGCTCACCCGGCTGGGCGCTGCGGGCCACCCGGGACAGCACCTGGAGCATCCGTGCGGATCCCTTGACCGCGGCCACGGCGGGGGCGTCGTGGCGCCGACCCGAGACGCCGTCGACCACCTCACCCAGCGATCGCAGCGTCACCGAGGTCTCGCCAAGGCTGGGGAGGACGCGCTCGATGTAGCCCATGAAGACGCCGGACGGCCCGACGACAAGGACGCCACCGGACTCGAAGCGACGGCGGTCGACGTAGAGGAGGTAGGCCGCGCGGTGCAGCGCCACGACCGTCTTGCCCGTGCCAGGGCCACCACCGATGGTGGTCGCGCCACGGCTGGGTGCGCGGATCGCCTCGTCCTGCTCCTTCTGGATGGTCGCGACGACGGAGTGCATCGACGCGTCGCGAGCCCGGCTCAGGCTCGCGAGCAGCGCGCCCTCCCCCACGACGACCATGTCAGCGGGTGCGTTGTCGCCGTCGAGCAGCTCGTCCTCGACACCCACCACGGTCGCACCCCGGCTGCGGAGGACGCGGCGGCGTACGACACCGGCAGGGTCCTGCGCCGTCGCCTGGTAGAAGACCGATGCCGCCGGTGCTCGCCAGTCGATGAGCAACACCTCACGCTCGGCGTCCCGGACGCCGATGCGGCCGATGTAGCGCTTGACGCCGTCGACCAGGTCGAGCCGGCCGAAGACCAGGCCCTCGTGGGCGGCGTTGAGCGCCGCAATCCGCTTGGACGCCTGGTAGACCATCGCGTCGCGCTCGACCAGCCCGCCCTCGTGGCCGACGTGGCCACGGGCGTACCCCTCCCGAGCGAGTGCCTGCGCAGCCTTCGTCGACTCCTCGAGCCGGCCGTAGACGACGTCGACGTACGCCTGCTCGTCAGCGATCTCGCGCTGCTCGGCCGACGACGAGTTGGGTTGGTCCGACACGGAGCTCCTCGATAACGTCACACACCTGGGGACAGAACACACAAGTCTATCCGGGGGGCGGGACATTCCCACGCGCCTCCCGAGAGGATGTCGCATGGCCCAGCTGATGACCGACTCCACGGTGCTCGCGACCGTGCGCGCCCGGGACGCCGTGACCTGGATGAAGGACGCGGCGGTGGCAGCGCACCGCGGCGATCTCCACGCACCGGCTCGGGTACGAGCCGACCTCGGAGGCGGGGCCCTCGTGGTCACCGCGGGCCACCTCGACGGGTCCTGGTACGGCTACCGGGCCTACGACACGTTCGGACTGGTCACCGGCGAGCAGGTCGTGGTCGTGCACGACGCGGAGACCGGCCGGGTCCACGCGGTCGCGATCGGCGCCGAGCTCGGCCCGCGTCGTACGGGTGCCCTCGGCGGTGCTGCCGCCGACGTCCTCGCAAACCCCGACGCGTCCCGCCTCGCGTTGATCGGGGCGGGCACGCAGGCGTGGACGCAGCTGTGGGCGATCGCCGCGGTCCGCGACCTGGCGGAGGTGCGGGTGTTCGCCCGCGACCAGGGCCACCGTGCCGCGTTCGCCCGACGGGTGCGAGAAGAGCACGGCGTCGCCTGCGTCCCCGCCACCTCCGCCCGCGACGCCGTGGACGGCGCCGACCTCGTCGTCTGCGCGACCACGAGCCCGACTCCGGTGATCGCCGCCGAGTGGCTCGTCCCCGGTGCGTACGTCGCGACGCTCGGTCCCAAGCAGATGGGCCGTCACGAGATCGAGACCGGCCTGCTGGAGTCGGCCGACGTGGTGGTGACCGACTCACGGGCGCAGGCTGTCGGCTACGACCCGCCGAGCACCGTCGTCGGGACACGGGTCGAGGACCACCTGGTCGAGCTCGGCGCGGTCCTCGACGGAGCCGCGACGGGACGCAGCTCGCGCGACCAGATCTGCCTCTTCTACTCGGTCGGCCTCGCCGGCACCGAGCCGTACCTGCTGGCGAAGCTCGCCGGTCTCGACTGACGCCGGGCGCGCCTAGACGTCCAGCGGCACGTTGAGCAAGGTCAGCAGGCGCCGCCTCAGTGCGCCGAACCGCGGGTCGTCCACCGTGCGCGGGTGCGCGAGGGGGACGTCGATCTCCTCGATGATCCGACCGTCTTCCAGCACCAGCAGACGGTCCGCCAGCAGGACCGCCTCGTCGACGTCGTGCGTGACCAGCAGCGCGGCGAATTCGTGCGCCGACTGCAGTTCGCGGAACAGCCGCTGCATCTTGAGGCGGTTCAGGGCGTCGAGTGCTCCGAACGGCTCGTCCAACAACAGCAGGTCGGGGCGTCGGACGAGCGCTCGTGCGATCGCGACGCGTTGCGACTGGCCGCCTGAGAGCTCCCCCGGCCACGCCTCACCGCGGTCGACGAGCCCGACCTCGGACAGTGCCCCTGAGACCCGCTGGGCCACGTTCGGACCGCGGACCCCCAGCGCGACGTTGGCCGAGACCCGCTTCCAGGGCAGGAGGCGGTGCTCCTGGAAGACGACAGCGTGCGACGGCGGTACGTCGAGCGTCCCGGTCGCCTCGCGGTCGAGTCCCGCGAGGATGCGCAACAGTGTGCTCTTTCCGGAACCGCTCGCGCCGAGCAGCACGACGACCTCGCCGCGCTCCAGGTCGAGGTCGACTCCGTCCAGCACGACCACGTCGCCGAAGCTCCGGCGTACGTCTCGTGCTGTCACGAAGCCTGCAGTCCCCGTCGCCACGACAGCGCCCTCCTCTCCGCGACCCGCAGCACGAGGTCGGACAGCAGCCCGAGGACGGCGTACGCCAGAAGGCCGAGAAGCACGATCTCCGTCTGGGAGAACTCGCGCGCCTCCATCATCATGAAACCGAGCCCCGAGTCGGTGTTGACCTGCTCGCCGACCACCAGGCTCAGCCACCCGGCGGCGAACGCGAGCCGCAGACCCAGGAACAGCGACGGCATCGTGCCCGGGATCACCACGTGCCGGATCCGCTCCGCTGCCGACAACCCACAGGTGCGTGCCGCCTCCACCAGTCGCTCGTCGATGTTGCGTATCCCGGCGTAGAGATTCAGGTAGATCGGGAAGAAGGCGCCGAGCGCCACCAGCGTGATCTTGAGCGGCTCCCCGATGCCGAGCCAGATGATGAGCAGCGGGACGAGGCCCAGGTGAGGAAGCATCCGGGCCATCTGCACGGTCGGGTCGACGAGCGCGTCGCCGACGCGGACCAGCCCTGCGAATGCCCCGAGCACGAGCGCCAGTCCGCCGCCGATCAACAGTCCGACGAGCGCGCGGGTGAGGGACTCGTACACGTGCGCGGGCAGGCTGCCGTCCTGCGTCAGACGCCAACCCGCCGCCAGGACCTCGCTCGGCGGAGGCAGCTTGTCGGGCGACACGATGCGGGTCTGTGCCAGCAGCTCCCAGGCGCCCGCCAGGACCAGCGGGGTGACCAGCCGCAGTCGGCGCAACCACGCCTCCGTGCGGGCACGTCGACGGGCCGCGGTCGGTCGTCCCCCCGGGGCCTGGCCCGTGGACCCCGCGGAGACCGACCTGGCGGCTTCGGGCAGGGTCACCCCGCCGGTCACGGCGGTCGGCGCCTCGGTCACTCGAGGATCTCCGAGTACCTGTCGTCCACGCGGCCGGCGACATCGACGGGGCCAGGGATCAGGTCGAGGTCCGCGAAACCGTCGGCGATCGTCTGGATCTCGGCACCGATCTCCGGGGTGAGCGCCGCCAACGGCTGGGCGCTGCGGGCGAGCGCACGTGCCGCCGTCTCCCGCGGGATCTTGAGCTCCGGAGCGAGCAGGTCGGCCCGCTCCTCGGGGTTCGCGATGCCCCAGTCGGTGACCTCGCGGTACGTCCGGAGGAACTCCTCGATCTGCTCCGGCTTCTCCTCGAGCGCCTCCGGGGAGACGAGCACGTACTCGCGGTTGTTCGCCAGGCCCGTCGCGTCCGCGAGCACCTTCACGCCGGGCTGCTCTGCGAGCGCGAAGTACGGGTCCCAGATGATCCAGGCGTCGACCTGGTCGTTGTCGAACGCGGGTCGCGCCTCAGCGGGCTTGAGGTACTTCACGTCGATGTCGTCGATCGTCATGTCGTGCGCCTCGAGGAGCTTCACGAGGAGCCAGTGGACGTTGGAGCCCTTGTTGAGGGCGACGGTCTTGCCCTTGAGATCCTCGAACGACGTGAAGCCGCTCTTCTCCTTCACGAGCACCGCTTCGCCCTTCGGGACGGGTGCGGAGGTCGCGATGATGGTGAAGTCGGTCTTGCCGGCGGCGGCGAAGATGGGCGGCGCCTCGCCGGTCTGCCCGATGTCGACCGCCCCGGCCTTCAGCGCCTCGGTCAGCGCCGGGCCGCTCTCGAAGAGCGACCACTCCGCACCACGAGCGGCGTTGCGCGCCTTCACGAGGCTCAGACCGCCGAAGCGTTGGTAGCCGACCTGGAGCGGCTCGTCGGCGTCGGCGTCGTCCCCGCCGCCGCACGCGCTCAGCCAGCTCGACATCAGCAGCGCGACGGCGGCGGTCAGGGTGGCGGTGGTTCTGCGCATGAGGGTCCTCGGAGGTCTCGACGAAGCGACGGCGGCCAGTCTTGCGAGGACTTCGCGTCACCGGCAGGGTTGCGCTCGCCGCGGGAGAAACACCGAGGGACGCGTCGATCGGCGGCTCCCGCCGGATCGCGTGGTCACGATCGGAGAACGAACCCGTTGGAACGCCGTCCGGGTCCCCTAGTGTGTGTCCGCCCGCCAACTCCGGCGGGCCCTACCACCCGAGGTGGCCATGCGTCGCGCCCTTGTCCCAGCTCTCGCCCTTGCTCTCGTCCCCCTGGCCTCGTTGCCGGCTCCCGCGGTCGCCGGCCCGGCGACACCGGGCGTCGTCACGCCGACCAGCGGACCGGCCGCCTTCTCGTTCGAGGTGCCGGAGGCGATGACCGCCGTGCTCCTCGAGATCCGTCGGGTCGGCTCGTCCGCCGTCGTCGCCTCGACCGACCTGGGCGACCTGGCCGCCGGCACGACCAGCGCCACGTGGGACGCGCGCACGACCTCGGGCACTGCGGTCGCCGACGGGTCGTACGTCGCCACGCTGCGCGCCTCCGACGCCGCGACCCCGCTCGCCGACGAGTCGACCGTCCGAGTGAACCTCGTCGCGCCGAAGTCCGCCGCGGCCCCGGCGTTCTCGGCCACGAGCGTGTTCCCGTGGAACGACGGCTACCGCGACGCGATCACGCTCACCGGCGTCACGCCGACGACCGAGACGCCTGCGTCCGCCGCCGTGCAGGTGCTCAACGCCTCGGGTGCCGTGGTCTGGTCGGCTGTCGGCCGTACCGCGCGCTGGACGGGCCGCTCCAGCGTGGGCGCCATCGTGCCCGCCGGCACCTACCGCGTCCGCTCGCGGTACGTCGACGCCGACGGCCTCGTCGGCTACAGCGCTCCCCGCGCCGTCACCGTGTCGGCCAAGCGCCTGGTGACCCGGAAGGTCACCGAGCGGATCTCGCCCAAGGCCTTCCTGTACCGCCCGTACGTCGGTAGGTGCGGCAAGATCGTGAAGCCTGCCCGCAAGGGCAAGGCGTGGAAGAAGTCGATCTCGGTCTCCAGCAACCACCGCTGCAAGAGCAAGCCCTCGCGCTCGGGCACCGAGGCGCGCTTCAGCGTCGGCATGCGCGGCGCGTACGACTACAGCGCGATCACGTTCAAGGCGGTCGGGGCCGGCCACACGAAGGCACGCAAGAACGCTGCCGTCGGCTTTGGGATCACCAGCGACTGGAGCGACATCAGCCGCGTGCGTCGCCTCAAGCCCGCGTACGGCACCCGTACGGTCTTCTCCGCCTCCGGCCGCAGCCTCCAGCGCTTCGTCGACAGCGACGGGTTCATCACGTTCGGCATCGCCACCTTCGAGGGCGGACGGTACGACGTGAAGTGGCTGCGCGTGACGGCGACGTACCGCACGCTCGTCGACCCGACCGCGCGCGGCGCCCGTGTCGCCGGAGGACCGGCGTCCCAGGCGCGTCGCTGACCCCGCAATCTGCGGCGGACGCCTGTTATCACTACCTTGATGGGCGTCCGCCGACCCCGCGGCGGACCGTCTCCCAGGAGGCCATCCATGGTCCGTTCGTCTCGCAAGACCTCCGTTAGTCAGATCGTCACCGTCCTCGTGGTGGTGTGGCTCGTGATCGGTGCGCTGGCAGCAGCGCAGCGCGGCTACTTCCGCGGCACCGATGCCGACTGCACCAAGGTCAGCACGATCGCCGTCACCATCGTCGCCGGCCCGCTCAACTACGTGGGCGCCAACCCGAAGGTCGACTGCGACATCGAACCCAGCAAGTGAGTCACCCCACCCGGTGAACTCGCGGCGGACCCGGCTCGTGCACGATGCGAGCCGGGTCCGTCGTCGTTCAGCGGCGCAGTACGGCGGATCGATTCATCGCTTCGAGTAGCCGACCTCGACCGGGTGCGGGGGCCACTCGCTGATCGACCGCCGCCCGTCCTCGATCCAGCCACGCCGCGCATAGAACCGGCGGGCGCGGGTGTTCTCCTCCAGCACCCAGAGCCGGATCGGTTGAGCGCCGCGGCGCCGCAGCACCTCGTCGTGCAGGCGGCCGGCGAGGCCGCTCCCCCACCGTTCCGGCACCACGCCGAGGTGCCGGAGCACCTGGTCGTCGTACGTCGCGAACCCGAGGATGCGGCCGCCGGAGTCGTCCACGACGAGCGTCGTCACGCCCGGATCAGCCAGCTCGGCGACCCATCGCCGCCAGATCCCCTCGCGCGGCCACGGCAGGTCACCGAACACGTGCGCCAGCCCGGTGCCGTACGCCACCTCCTCACAGTCGGTCAGCGCATCGGCGTCCTCGGGTCCTGCCTCGCGGAGCTGCACGTGCCCAGTCTGGCGCAGCCCCGCGAGGAGGATTGTTCTACTTCAGGTCGTCGATGGCCCGCTGCGAGC
>NZ_JAHWCI010000018.1 GCF_019550915.1 Mumia sp. zg.B17 | reverse complement strand
GCTCGTCTAACACGGGTGTGCCTGCCGGTACGAAGCTGACCGTCCATGACGGAGATCTGACGATCAGCAGGGCCGGCACGGTGGTCGACGGCCTCGACGTCCGCGGAGACATCAGCGTCAAAGCCGACAACGTCACGATCCGCAACACCATCGTGCGCGGCCGACCCGTCGACACCGTCAAGAAATCACTGATCTCGGCCTACGGCGACCACAAGAACCTCCTCATCGAGGACACCACCCTGCGCGCCGCCTACCCCCACCCCAACCGCGACGGCCTCAAGGGCCGCAACTTCACCGCCCGCCGCATCAACGTCTCCAACGTCGTCGACGCCGTCCTCGTCTTCGGCGACAACGTCCGCCTCGAAGACTCCTGGCTCCACGACAACACCCACTTCGACCCCGACTGGATCTCCACCGACGGCAAGAGCCACGACGACAGCCTCCAGATCCAAGGCGGCAACAACATCACCATCCGCCACAACGTCCTCGAAGGCGCCTTCCACACCGGGATCATGATCACCCAGGACCGCTACCGCTCCACCAACATCACCATCGCCGGAAACTGGCTCTCCGGCGGATCCTGCACCCTCAACATCGCCGAGAAAGCCCGCGGCCCCATCACCGGCCTCACCATCCGCGACAACCGCTTCGGCACCTCACGCATCACCAACTGCCCCATCATCGCCCCACCCACCACCACCCAGATCGCCACCATCACCAACAACCTCTGGGACACCACCAACACCCCCATCACCATCCGACGAGGCTCCTGAGGAACCGGACGGCTCAGGC
>NZ_JAHWCI010000017.1 GCF_019550915.1 Mumia sp. zg.B17 | reverse complement strand
TCCCCAACGGCGCGGACGTGACGTGCACGATCACCAACGACGACAATGCTGTGCCGCCGGCGAGCACGTGGACGGTGCTGAAGACGAGTGATCCGCCGTCGGGTTCCACGGTCGATCCTGGTGATGTGATCACGTACACGGTCCGTGCGGGGGTGGTGACCGGGACGAGCGTCGATGGGGTGGTCGTGACCGACAACCTGTCGCGGGTGCTCTCACGGGCGTCGCTGGTCCCGGGGAGCGTCGAGGCGACGTCCGGTACGGCAGAGGTCACGGGGACGACGCTGCGCTGGGAGATCGGGACGCTTACCGGTACGCAGACCCTGACGTACAAGGTCAGGGTCGACGACGACGCGTCGGGGGTGACCCTCGTCAACGTCGTGTCCGGCGACGGGGCTGAGCCGTGTCCGCCTGAGGGTCCGGATCTGCCTGCCGCCCGTGCGGCGGCGCCGGCGGACGAGGACGACTGTCGGACGACGACCCACGAGACGCCGACCGAGCCGTCGCCACCGGGTCCCGGTGGTCCCGATGGGCCTGGTGGTCCTGGTGGTCCTGGTGGGCCTGGTGGTCCGAGCACACCTGCCGGTCCGGGGTTCCCGGATCTCCCCGGCACGGGTGGTCCTGCTGGTTGGATCGGGGCGGTGGCGCTCCTGCTGGTCGCTGCCGGCTCGTTCCTGATCGCGCGGCGTCGTCGCGAGGAGGAGGGACTGGAGGACTGACGGCGGGGTGTCTCAGCGGCGCGGCACCGGCGTGGCGAAGACGACGGTGTTGGAGCGGTAGCCCGTGCCGTCCCAGTCCTCGCACGTGATGAGGAGGAGACGCGGGCGGCCCTTCTGTCGGAAGAGTCGTGCGGACTTCTCGGCGAGGGTCGCCTTGTCGTAGGTCTCC
>NZ_JAHWCI010000016.1 GCF_019550915.1 Mumia sp. zg.B17 | reverse complement strand
CGACGATCGAGGGTGCGACCGTCTCGGTCGCCAACGGTGGCGACGTGACCTGCACGATCACCAACGACGATCAGCCGGGCACGTTGACGCTGGTCAAGGACGTGGTCAACGACAACGGCGGCACGGCGGAGGCGACCGACTGGACGCTGACCGCCGAGGGGCCGACGCTCATCACTGGTGCGACCGGTTCTGAGGCGGTGACTGGCGCGACGGTGGACGCCGGAGGCTACGAGCTCTCGGAGGCCGGAGGCCCGGGTGGTTACGTTCCCGGTGATTGGACCTGTACGGGTGGAGAGCTTGAGGGAATCACCGTCACGGTTCCGAACGGTGGGGACGTGACGTGCACGATCACCAATGACGATCAGCCGGCGACGTTGACGTTGGTGAAGGAGGTCGTCAACGATGACGGTGGGTCGGCGGTGGCGACGGAGTGGACGCTGTCTGCTGACGGGCCGACGCCGATCAGTGGTGCTACCGGCAGTGACGCGGTGACCGGTGCGACGGTGGAGGCGGGTGAGTACGACCTGTCGGAGGTTGACGGGCCGGCCGGTTACGCCGCTTCGGACTGGACCTGTACCGGCGCGACGGTGACCGGTGCCACCGTGGCCGTCCCCAACGGCGCAGACGTGACCTGCACGATCACCAACGACGACCAGCCGGGCACATTGACGTTGCGCAAGCAGGTGGAGACCGGGGCAACTGGCGCCACCGACGTGCCTGCGGACTGGACGCTGACCGCCGACGGGCCGACGCCGATCTCTGGTGCGTCCGGGTCACCCGCGGTGAGCGGCGCGGCGGTGAACGCCGGAACCTACGAGCTCACCGAGGCCGGTCCGGGTGGCTATGACGCAGGGGACTGGAGCTGTGAAGGGGCCGGAGGGACGTTGGAGGGGGCGTCGCTCACGTTGGCCAACGGTGCCGACGTCACCTGCACGATTGTGAACACTGCGCAGCAGCCCACCTTGACCTTGGTGAAAGACGTGGTGAACGACGCTGGTGGGACGGCTGAGGCGACGGACTGGACGTTGTCGGCGACGGGTCCGACGGCGGGTGTGTCGGGGGTGA
>NZ_JAHWCI010000015.1 GCF_019550915.1 Mumia sp. zg.B17 | reverse complement strand
TCCCCGAGGTTGCCCTCCGCCCTCCACAGCGGCTCGACATTTCTCTTGCCCGGGAGGGGCGAACAACTGTCGCCGACCCAGACGGCGCACCCACGCCCGGGCAGGAAGGAGCCACCCATGGCTCACACCCCCACGCCCCGCGCGGTCGACCCCAGAACACTGCTGGTCGACCTCAACGTGCGTACCGACCTCCGTCTCGACGCCAACTTCGTCGCCTCGATCAAGACCTACGGCGTACTGCAGCCCATCGTCGCCGCTGAGACCGACCAGGGCCTGCGGGTCCGCTACGGCCACCGCCGCACGGCCGCTGCCGTCGAAGCAGCCCTCGACACCGTGCCAGTCGTCGTCATCCCCCTCACGGCAGGCGACGGCGACGCCGCTGAGATCGAGCGGATCCTCACCCAGCACGCCGAGAACCACCACCGCGCAGGACTGACCGTCGCCGACGAGGCAAAGACCGCCAAGCAGCTGGCGGCCTTCGGCCTCAGCGCCGCGCAGATCGCCAAGAAGACCCACACCCGCCGCGAGCACGTCGAGGTCGTTCTCCAGGTAGGAAAGAGCGACCTGGCTGCGGCCGCCGCCGACCGCTACGACCTGACCCTCGACCAAGCCGCCGCCCTGGCCGAGTTCGACGGAGACGTCGAGACCGTCAAGGCACTGGTCGCCGCCGCCAAGACCGGCCAGTTCGCCCACGTCGCACAGCAGGCACGCGACGAGCGACGCCGTGCTGAGCAGCAGGCCCCCGTCCTCGCACGGCTCACCGAGGAAGGCGTCATCCTCCTCGAGCAGCGCCCCGCGTACAACAGCATCGCTCGGGCGTTGGGAGACCTCCGCACACCCGACGGCGCCACGATCACCGTCGAAGACCACGCCGCCTGCCCAGGCCACGCCGCCTACCTGCGCGAGATCACCACCTACATCGATCCGGACGGGACGCCGATCCCCACCGACCGGTGGGGACGCCCAGACTTCGGTGACGACGTCGACGAGGACGATGCCGAGGCCCGCTGGGAGGCGGCGATCGCCGTGGAGACCTGGGAGCCGGTCTACGCCTGCTCCGGGTACGCCGAGCACGGCCACATCACCGAGCAGCAGTGGTGGAGTCGCCCGCAGGGCAACAACAAGCCACGTGCAGACGAGATGAGTCCCGAAGCCCGCGAGGAAGCGCGGCTGGCACGCAGACTCGTGATCGACAACAACAAGGCATGGAAGTCAGCCAGGGCGGTCCGCCGCAGATGGGTCACCACGTACCTCATGCGAAAGGCCGTACCCGAAGGAGCAGGCACGTTCATCGCCTACGCCCTCGCCAAAGACGCCGACCTGCTCACCGACTCCTCGACGAACGACATCGCCGCCGAGTGGTTCGGCGTCGAGAAGGCCGCGTCATACGGCCGCAGCGCCGCACTTGTCGCGACCGTCGAGAACGTCAACGACAAACGGGCACACGTCCTGGCGCTCGGCCAGGTCCTCGCAGGCTACGAGGCGCGCAGCAGCGACAGCGCCTGGCGCGAAGACGGCGACCACTCCCCCACCGGCCGCTACCTTCGCTTCCTCGCCACCCTCGGCTACACCCTCAGCGAGGTCGAGGAATACGCGGCCTCCAACCAGACGGCCTAGCCAGAGGCTTGTGGGGGCGGGACCTACTCGCCCCCACAGCCCGGATCGCCGCGCCGATCCACCGCAACCCAGCAGACCGCCGCGAGCACGCCGAACGATGGCTGGCCACGCCCGCGGTCGACACCGGGCATCACCCTCGTTCACACGCGCTCAACGCAAAGCCAGGCCGACACACCCCGCGCCTCCCCCAACCGCGCAACCGAAACCAATACAGTCCGGTACTGCCGAACTAACAGAGTCACAAACTCACAGACACCCGGAGACACGCATGAGGATCATCGCTGTAGCCGGCCAGAAGGGCGGGGTCGGCAAGACCACCACCGCCATGAACCTGGCCGCTGTCGCCGCCGAAGGCGCTCGCGTGCTGCTGGTCGACGTCGACCCCCAGCAGTCCGCGACCTGGTGGGCCGACCAAGCCGAGGACGACCTGCCGTTCGACGTCGCCGATGACACCGACCCGAGCAACCTGTCCCGACTGCGGTCACTCCCCTACGACTTCGTCTTCGTCGACACACCGGGCAGCCTCGAGGGGCACGCCGTCATCGACGCCGTGCTCCGAGACGCCGACTTCGCCGTCCTCCCGACAGATCCCGCCGCGCTCGCCATCGGGCCGCTCATGCGCACCATCAAGCAGGTCGTCGTCCCCCGCGGCGTCGACTACAAGGTCCTCATCAACAGGGTCGACCCGCGAATCCCCGGCAAGATCGAGGAGGCCCGCGAGCTCCTCGACGGCGCCGGCGTCGCCCGCTTCTCCAACCACGTCCGCATGTATAGCGTGCACGAGCGGGCGCCGATCGAGGGCAAGGTCGTCACCCAGTACGACAGCGACCTGCGGAGTGCACGCGCCGCCGACGACTACCGAAGGATCGCCGTCGAGATGTTCGCCGGCTGGACGATGAACAGTGCCCCGGCCGCACTGACGGAGGTGAAGTGAGATGGCGCGCAAGAAGCTCAACAGCCTGCTCGAGAGCACAAACATGCAGAGCCCGGTAGTGACAGAGTCACAGACTCCCGCAGTCCCGACCTCGCGCCCATCCCTCGCCGCGGTCGCTCCCGAAGGCGACACAGGACCGCGCTATCTGAGGATGCTCCGCAAGGAGGCTCGCATCCGACCCGAGCAGGCCGACGAACTCACCGTGCTCGTTCGCCAACTCAACAGGGCGCGCCAAGCCAGCGGCGAGCGGATCACCGACAACACCCTCATCCGCGTCGCGATCGACCTTCTCCTCGAGCGCCGCGCCGAGCTGCGCGGCACCACGGAGGCCGAGCTCCGCGCCTCGCTCGGACTGTAACCTCACCGACTGGCGGCTCTGAGCCGCCACTGAGGGCCCGACCTTCTGGGTAGGTCGGGCCCTCCTTCACGCCCAGCGCCGGCAGCGCTCGATGGCGTCGTCGGAGCGATACGGGCGCGTACGCACCGCTTCGACCCTGCTCGAAAGCCCTTGTCGAGATCCACGCCGGCAATCCGGGGGCCTACAGCGGTCACACCGCCGGCTCTCTGTGAGTACGGAAGTAACAGAGTCTGGTACTCCAGACCGCTCGCATGGCGAGAGGGAGAATCGACGCGTGCCTTCGCGTCGCCTCAGCCCGGAAACCGCTCTCTCGGTGAAGCTCGACGCGCTCCTGGGCCGCCACGCCTTCACCACAGACCCCGCCCCTGTGGTCCAGGCCCTACAGGAGCTCGCCGGCGCCCGGTCCGACCTGGCTGAGCAAGCAGCCGGCCGCTGGGTCGGCTGGCACGAGTCCGATCCGGCGCCCTATCAACCGCTCGTCTCCGCTCTCCGACCACTGGCAGACAGCGCCACCACGGCCGCGGCTCGCCGCACCCGCCGCAACCCGCACGGCCGCGACGTGGCACCACCGAGTTCGTGAGTCTGTGAGTGCGGGAGTTTGGGAGTCTGTCACTTCGTGACCGCCTGGCACCACGCTCCGCGCGGTGACAAGCCACGACAACATCAGAGCCGCTGCGCGGCACTGCTCTCTTGAGG